>NZ_CP109009.1:7551376-8833314 GCF_036226685.1 Streptomyces sp. NBC_00690 | reverse complement strand
GTGACTACGGGCTGCGCCCTTCGCTGAAGCGGCCGCAAAGCGGCCGTGGTTGGGTCTGCGACCCAACACACTACAGGGCGGGTCTGCGACCCGTGTCCTGCGCTGCGCTTCGGACTGAGCACTCTGCTGCGCGGCGTGCTCTGGTATGGGGTTTCTCTGGATTGAGAGGCTTTCAGTTTGTCTTGTGTTGCGGTTACTTCGGGCAGCGAGGAGGGGCGGGGGTTCTGTTGGTTTGGTCATGGGTCGGATCATTGTGGTGAGGGTGCGTCAGATCTTGGAGGTGTCGTTTTGGTTGAACTTCTGAGATCGACGGGTACCCCTTTGGGGGTTCAGCGGGAGGAGTGCTCGCCAGCCTTCTGCCCGCCGGCAGGAGGTGCGGTTCGGCTGTTGGGCTTTCGGCCGATCTCCTGTGCTACTTGTTGGACCACTTGCTCACTCCTCCCCAATGGGTCGGCCTGCCCGGCGCCCAGCTCGTCTTGAGCACGATCGGAGTGAGCCAGACCCCACGGTCTGCCAGTTCCCGTTGGAAGACTCGGAGAACGAGGCGTTCCTCGGTCTGGCCCTCGACGAGGATGTGGATCTGTCGCATTCGGTCAGTCTTGCTGCTCCGGCTCGGGGGCGGGGCGACCACCTAGAAGGTTTTTCAGCCACAGGTCGCCGAGTGAGTATGCCTCCAGCCACGCCGTCAGAGTCTCGGGGTCCGGCCGACGCAACTGCGTTGAACCGTCGACGCGTTCGGCGACGACGAGCTCATTGACGTCGAACTGGTCGAGCAGGGTGACGGACTGGGTGGCCGCGAGGACCTGGCTGCGGGCGGTGGCCGAGCGCAGCATGTCCGCGAGGATAGTGATTGCGAACGGGTGGAGCCCCAGTTCGGGCTCGTCGAGGACCAGGAGCGCCGGAGGGTCTGGCTGGAGCAGGAGCGTGGTCAGGCAGATGAAGCGCAGGGCGCCGTCGGATAGGGCGCCGGCTGGGAAGACGGTGTCGGAGTCCGTTTGTTTCCACCGCAGGCGCACCCGTTCTTGGGTGTCTTCGGACAGGACGAAGTCGCGGAAGAACGGTGCGACGGACCGGACTGTGCGCACGATCTTCTGGTAGACGGCTGGATGGTCCTCCCGCAAGCGGAGAAGGAAGGCGGCCAGGTTCCGGGCGTCGGGGTGCAGGGTTTCCGAATCGGAGGTGTAGCCGGCTTGTTTCACTGGTGCGTTGGGGGTCGTGTCATGGAAGTGGTAGACCCGGCAGCCCCGCAGGATTCTCAGTGTGTGCCCGGCGACGCCGCTTCCTCCCCGTGGTCCTTCAGCGGCTATTTGAGGGAGCAGCGACTCGCGGTGTCCGCGGCCGAGGGATTCGCTCCACGGCTTGGTGAAGCGCGAGGTGTCGTGAAACTCTACCGTCTCGTTTTTGAAGAACAGTTGTCCGTGGGCGGCGGGTACCAGGATGGCCTCGTAGGCGTTGTCATGGGGGTCTGCGGTTGCTTCCAGTCGCAGGCGGATCCGCGCGGTTCCCTTGACCCCGTCGTGGATCATGCCTTCTGGTCCGCCGCGCAGGCCGACCTCCATCTCGCCACCCGGGTGCGTACCGTCGACCCACGACGTGCAGCCGACACGGCGGAGGACATGTCGGCACCTGCACCCACCGCCCATATTCCGGGGAGCACCCAGTGATGCTGGGCGTTCAGATGGGCTCGGTCTGTCGAAAGAACGGGTCAATGCAGGTGCTGGCTTCCAGCCCTGCCACCTCGCCCTCGGCCATGCAGCCGCCTACATGGTCAACGAGGAAGTCTCCAGCACGGCCTCCCGTTTGAAATACCGCACCCCAGGTCAGCGACCTGATTAGGTCAAGGGCAATCGTGTAGTGGCAGGTCACACGAGGGGTGAATTCCAGTCGATACAACTACCACATCCCAGGTCAGAGTTCTGATGATGTTGCAACTTGACAGGTAAGCGACGCCTGGCTGGACCACATCGACCCGCGCTGGACCACCACTTGCCGGCCTTCGGTGCTGGTCTCTGTACCGCAGCTGACGGCGCCGAGTCCTTGGAGGCGGGTGACAATCGGGCCCGGGGATGTCTCGTGCTCGACCCGGTGGCTCAAGGCGAGGGCCAGGATCTGGCGATTCTGCTCGGCTGGGGCTTCGGCCCGGCCTGCTCGCCGGACCACCCAAAACGGCGCCAGAGGGACTACTTGCAGCCGTTGCCGCCACGGACGTGGACGAGGCGACAACGGCCAGCCGGTCCGCCCAGCAGCTGCCCCGTTCGGGCAGCTGCTGACGTGGTCATCGTCCTAGGGTGGCGTGATGAAGCTTCTCCTTACCGATTCCGGTGTCAGGAACTCCAGCATGCTGGCGGCTCTGGTCGATCTCCTGGGCAAACCGATTGCCGAGGCCAGCGCCCTCTGTATCCCTACCGCGGGATACGGGGGCCCCTACGGAGATCCGGGCGGGCCCTGGCGCTTCATCAGCGGGCGGTCCCCCAGCCCCATGACCGAGTTGGGGTGGAATTCGGTGGGCGTGCTGGAGCTGAGCGCACTTTCCAGCATCGACAAGGAACGCTGGGTCTCCTGGGTCCAAGAGGCAGACGCCCTGCTGGTGAACGGCGGCGACGCCCTGTACCTGTGCCACTGGATGCGGGAATCCGGACTGGCCGACCTCTTCCCGTCACTGCGCGACACGGTCTACGTCGGGCTCAGTGCCGGGAGCATGGTGCTCACTCCCCGCATCGGGGAGCACTTCGTCGGCTGGAAGCCGCACACCGGTGACGACAGCACGCTGGGAGTCGTCGATTTCTCCATCTTCCCGCACCTCGACAGCCCCGGCTGTCCCGACAACACCATGGCCGACGCGGAAAGGTGGGCCGCCGGAATGAACGGCCGGGCATACGCCATTGACGCTCAGACCGCCATCACGGTGACCGACGGCAGCGTCGAGGTCGTCTCCGAAGGGCACTGGAAGCTGTTCAACCCAGCAGCATGAACGTCGACGACTACCCCCTCTCCGAGCTCACTGCGCTGCGGCGGCCCGAACCGACCGCGAAGCACTCGACCGCGGAGACGCCGCCTCCCCCACTACCGCTTCGAACCCCTATGCGGGCACAGCTATGGCCACACGACGTTGAACCCCACAGCACCCCACCCACCAGGACCACCAAGATCGCTTTTGGTAAGGACCTGGTACTCAGCTGACACTCGAACAATCTCCAGGGCCTGAGTCACTCACCCGCGCTGGTGGGTGAGTCAGGCCCTTGCCCTGCCCCAGGCGGTGCCCTCAAGCGGGTTCACAACATATGCGGGGGTCCGGCCAGCGAGCGCCGCGCTGCGAGGAGTCGGCATAGTGAGCGCGTTGCATCGGGCACATTGTCGAAGCTGCCGTCGAGGTTGCCGATGCGGCAGAAGGAACCATCGGGGCGCACCACGTAGCGCCAGGTGAACGACATGCAAAAGCCCCCTATCGGGGTGGAACGGTGACGCGAATGAACACAATCTGCCCGCCGTCACGGCAGCGTCAAGAGGTCAGACGTGACCTCCTCTTCTATGGGCGGCCTTCCAGCTCTCGTGTTGGGTTCAATAGCCGGATGGCCTAGATGTCAGCAGAACTCCCCGGCGGGGGCCCCGGGCTGGTAGTCGTAGAGTCCAGCGATCAGTGAGGCTGTGCGCCCTTTGGGCCCGCAGGGTTGATACGTCCGGCACGGGGGTTTGGTATGGCAGGGAGAACAGTGTCGCGGCGGGAGATGATCCAGCGGCGGCGCAGTGGCAGGTTCATGGGTCGACGGCATGAGCTGGCGGTGTTCCGGGAGAACCTCTCTGAAGGAGCTGGGAGCGAGGGGTATCAGTTTCTCTTCCATGTGCGGGGTCTTGCCGGCGTGGGCAAGTCGACGCTGGTGCGGCGGTGGGAGGAGTTAGCGCGTGAGATGGGCGCGGTGACTGCGGTGGTGGGTGACGGGGTGCACAGTGTGCCGGAGGCTATGGAGGCCATCAGTACGCAGTTCGGGCAGCAGGGTTGTGTGCTGAAGGGGTTTGACAAGCACTTGGCCGTGTATCGGCAGAAGCAACATGAAGTTGATGCCGCTTCGGTTCTCCAGGAGATTGCGGCGGCGCAGGGGTCGGAGTCTGGGGCCAGCAGCGGCGAGGGCGCGGAGGTCATTCCGGCGTCGGGGTCGAGTCTGTTCATCGCGCAGTCCAGCCTGGTGGGTCTGGGGTTGGTGCCGGGGGTGGGGGCTCTAGCAAGTGCGGTCAACCCGCAGTTGGTGGCGGCGGGGATGGATCGAGCGCGGGCCGTTCTCAGTGCTCGGCTGCGCAGCGCTGATGATGTGCGGCTGGTCCTCTCGCCGGTAGAGGTGTTGAGTCCGGTTCTTCTTGAGGATCTCGGAGCGGTTGTGGGGCGTCGTCCGTGGGTGGTGCTGTTCTTCGACACATACGAACGGACGGCTCCTCTTCTGGATCGTTGGCTGCGGGATGTGATGGTCAGTGAGGTGTACGGGGAGGTGCCGGTGAACGTGGTGACCGTGATTGCCGGTCAGGGACGGCTGGATCCGGTCTGCTGGGGTGATCACCTGGATCTGGTTTGTGAGGTGCCGCTGGATGTGTTCACCGATGACGAGGCCCGTGCTCTGCTCGCCGCGCGGGGGGTGATCGATGAGGAGGTGACTGAGGTCATCCTGCGTGCTTCGGGACGGCTGCCGGTACTTCTGGATGCCTTGGCACTGGGTCGTCCGCAGGCGTTGGAGGAGGTCGGTGATCCCGCCGATACTGTGGTCAGTCGGTTCCTCAAGTGGGAGAACGACCCTCAGCGGCGGGCGGCGATCCTTGCCTGCGCTCTGCCTCTGCAGCTGAATGCGGACATCTACCAGGCGGCCATGCCTGCGTCCGAGCCGGGAGACGAGGGCTACGGGTGGCTGCGCCGTTTGCCGTTCGTCACTGAGGAAGCCGGCGCGTGCAGGTACCACGATGTTATTCGCTCGCAGGTGCTGCGGCTCCAGCGCACCCATTCCCCGGCCCAGTGGGCCGATCGGCATGCCAGGTTGTCGGAGGCCTTCCGTCAGTGGCGGACCGCTCAGGAGCAAGGCCTTGAGCCACGCAATTTTTGGGACGACCGTGCTTGGCGGGAACACCTATTGAACGAGACGTACCACCAGTTGTGCGCCCGCCCCCGGCACGCGCTGGCGGAAGCTCTCGAGCAGACCGTTCATGCTTGCGACCACGGTCCGGAGGTCTGCAGACGCTGGGCACGCATGCTCATCCAGGCCGGCGACGACAGCGAATCCAGCACTCTTGCCGACATCGGGCGGCGGCTTCACGACGCTGTCGGCACCAGCAACGACAGCGCGGACAGCGTCGCCGTCTTGCTGTCCCTCCCCGAGCTCAGAACTACTGGGCGGGCGCTGGCCCACGCGGTGCGCGCCAGCGACCACCACAACCATGGCCGCCACAGCAGCGCCCTTGGCGACTACACGGCCGCACTGCGCATCAACCCGGCCCTCGCCCGTGCCTATGCAGGTCGCGCCCTGACGTATGGGGTCCTGGGTCGTTACGGCGAGGCACTGGTGGACTTCGACCGCGGCATCGAGATGGACCCGCAGGACACCTGGGCCATCAACGAACGCGGCCTCACCTACCACCTCATGGGCCGATACGACGAAGCACTCACCGACTACAACCACGTCCTCGAACTCCACCCACAGGACACTGCCGCCATCAAGCGTCGGGGAGCTCTTCACCGGCTGGCGGGCAGATATGAGGATGCTCTCCTGGATCTCAACCGTGCTATCTCGCTTGAGCCGGACGAGGGCTGGATGCTCTCAACCCGCGGACAGGTCCATTGCCTGATGGGTCGTTACGGCGAGGCACTGGTGGACTTCGACCGCGGCATCGAGATGGACCCGCAGGACACCTGGGCCATCAACGAACGCGGCCTCACCTACCACCTCATGGGCCGATACGACGAAGCACTCACCGACTACAACCACGTCCTCGAACTCCACCCACAGAATGGTTGGGCTGCCGTCTACCGCAGCGAGACCCACCGCCACATGGGCCGATACGACGAAGCACTGGCCGATCTTAGCCGTGCCATTGAGCTCGGCATGGACGAGGGCTGGTGCCGGTACCAGTACGCGATTGCGTTGCGTTGTTCTGGGGCCGGCGGAGCCGCTGAACATCTAGCCAGTGCGGTAGCGGTCTATCTCGCCACGATCGAAGGCAGTAGCAACAACGAGGAAACCCTCTCAGCACAGGGAAATCTGGTGGTAGTGCTATGTGCGGTACCTGATTGGGGCCGGGCGTACGAGATGACGGTCCAATTCCTCGCGGCAGGTCCATCTGCGTTTCGGGTCCAGGAGCTCGTGGACGACCTGAACGATCTACAACGAGCGCTGCCCGTCGAGGCGGAAAAACTTGAGCCGATCCTGCGCCAATGCCAGGATGCGTTAGCCGCTGAGACCAGTGCCTAACTGGTTGCCACCTTGAAGAGATTGCTCAATACACAGCTCTCCGTTCCGCCACACCGGCAGAGCCCTGGTACTCGAGGTGACCCCGGGCTCAGAATCAGGATGGGGTTCGGCTTCGGGGCCGGGATGCCACGGGAGCAGGGTTCCAAACGGTGCGCGCACCAGCGGAGTGAGTGGTCGGGGAGCCGTGCCTAGGGTCGCCGTAGGCGAGAATCCAACTGGTGAGCAACACACGGAACTGGTGGAACTATCTGCCCGGCTCGATGCCGCCTTGGCCGCGAGGACGTCGACTCCGGCGGCCAGCACGAACTCGAAACGGCCAGGGGCAGGGGCAGGGGCGGGGGCGGGGCGCTGAGCGCCGCTGAACTGTGTCGGGATTTCCCGACACTTGACCGGCTTATGTCGCCCCAGGGGCGACATAAGCCGGTCAAGTGTCAAGCTGAGGCGACATAAGCCGGTTCGAATGTCGGGCTAAGGCGACCTAAGACGGTGTCTCACGTGGCGATCTTGCTCGCCGCAGGGCCATAGGTGCTCAGGGGGACAGCCCTGTCAGGCTGGCCAGCTGAGTCGGCCGTCCACGATGGCCGGGAGAGACGTGGGCATCTCGTCGGTGATCCAGGCAAACTCCAGGGCTGCGAGCGTGGCTCCCTGGTCCGTCCATACGAGGATCGTGCCGACGTAGGCGCCGGACGGGTCATGGACGTGCGCGTCTACGGGTACGAGCTCTGTCGGCAGTGCTGCATGCTGGCAAGTTTCTCGGACCTGCAGGTCGACGCTCACCGAGTCGGGCCCCCAGACAGCGGTCACCTCGGTGCGGTCCAGTTGACTCCGCAGTTGCGACGCGCCGACGAACTCCGCCGACAGGACGTGTTGAAGCACTGCGCGCTCACCGGCGTTCAACGGGCGCGGGTCGACGGAAGGAGGAGCCATGCACCCATTCTGAGGCGGCAAGGGCAACCAGCCCAACGTTTACACCGACCGTCGCCGGGGGCCGCCGCCCGGCAGCGGCATCATGATCGTTCATGGGTGGGGATCTGTCGCAGCGGCTCGTGCCGGATGATCTATGGGCCATGGTCGAGCCGGTACTGCCGTCCTTCCGCTCGCGCCCGCAAGGCGGTGGCACCGCGTCGATCGACCAGCGTGCCGTGTTCACGGCCGTCGTGTACGTGCTGACCAGCGGGTGCGCGTGGCGGTATCTGCCACCGTCATTCGGAGTGTCGCCGGCGACGGCTCACCGGAGGTTCTCCGTCTGGACCGCATCCGGAGTGTGGCGTCGCCTGCACCGGGTGGTTCTGGACGACATCGGAGCCCGTGGCGGGCTCGACTGGAGCTCTGTGATCGTCGACGCTGCCTCGGTGCGCGCGAAAAGGGGGGTCCGCAGACGGAGCCGAATCCGGTTGACCGAGGCAAATCGGGCAGCAAACTGCACGTTCTGACCGATGCGCAGGGGCTGCCTGTGGTCGTCGGGGTGTCTGCCGCAAACGTCAACGATGTCCAAGCGCTTCGCCCGCTCATCCTCGGGATCCCGGCTGTCCGCTCACGTCGCGGCCCCCGTCGGCGACGCCCCGACAAGGTCCGGGCCGGCAAGGCGTACCACTCGGCAGGCAACCTGGCGTGGCTACGCGAGCGCAACATCGTTCCACGGATCGCCCGGCCGGGTGTGGAGTCTTCAGAACGCCTCGGAAGGCACCGGTGGAAGATCGAGAGGTCGATCTCATGGCTCTTCGGATACCGCCGCCTGACCGTCCGCTATGAACGCAAGGGCGGTCACTTCCTAGCCTTCCTCGGCCTCGCCGCAGCCATGACCTGCTACAACAAGCTCTCCAAGATCACCACGTGAGACACGGTCTAAGGGAGTGGGAGCCCACGGCTTGCGGCTGTCTGTCGACTTCTTCGCTTCGAGTGCTTCGGCCAGACCCTGTCCAGCCAGAGCCCCACGGCTTGGGTGGTATCGGGGGAATGGCGCGTGCAGGGGCATGGACTGGTGGCTGGAAACGGGCGTTAGACGGCTGGTGAACCCACACTCGGGAGGGCCGTTGAACAACTTCCAGGTCAAACGCTCTTCTGACATTCCGTCCTGCTCTCGCTGCGGAGGAGACCTCATCGTGAGCGCACCGAACTATGGTCCGATCCCGTCGAGGTCGAGGCGCTGAAGATTCGACTCGACGATCTGCACCAGGCGAAGATCCGACTCGCTGATGAGGTGCTCGTAGTCGGCGACTACATCGGAGACAGCACCCGAGCCGAAATCGCCTACGCCCCGTCGCTGGGCAAGCCCGTGCGGTTCACGCACCCCGAAGTCAACCCTGACGCCTGACCGCCCGCTGCCACTCGACAACCAGCGGCCGGCAGCCCGCCACCCGAGTCTCGCGGTGGCTTCGGCCGCCGCCCACACCCACACCCTCCGCAGGCACCCCTTGCAATTGATCAATCTAGGAGTCGGCATGACGGGGCCACGCTTCCTGACCGACAATTGTCCCCGCGCCCGATGGCGCGGGGACAGACCAAGCTCAGGTGGCCCATGTGAACCGGAGCGCTGGGTTTGTGCTCTGTCGCCAGCTGCCCGCGCCCTGGGGAACTGGCTTACGGACTGCCTGTGCGGTGTGCTGGGACGGTGTACTGGGTGCTAGCGGAGGCATCCGGAGCCCGGAGGGGCCGTGGACACCGAGTTCGCCGTTGTTCGCCCGGCGCAGCAGCTCGCCCCCGTTCTTCAGTGCCATGGTGACCCGGGTGCACAGGCGGGGGTGGAACGGCATGGCGAGTGGGACGAGGGCGGTGATGGCGGCCGGATGGGGAATCGAGCTGTTGTGCAGCTCGCGCACGACCTGGTTGAAGGCGTAGCCGAGTTTGTTCGGTAGTTGGGTGTCGGAGCGTTGTAGGGAGGACAGCAGCAGCGCCAGCATGTCCTCGTAGGCGGTGTGCAGGGCGCTGATGTTGTCGTGGGAGATGTTGTTGAGGGCGGATAGGCCGCGGCCGCGCTCCAGGCGTTCGAGGATGTCCTTGAGCATTTTCATGTTGATGTCGCCGGCGTATCGCAGGGGTTGCTGCACGCGGGCCAGCAGCTTGCCGCCCTCCACGGCTTCCCGCGCGGAGAAGCGGCCCAGGAGGTGGAACCATGCCTCCTGGCTGCGCAGGGAGTGGACGCCGCAGCCGATGAGGATTTGGTAGAGGATCTTGGCTCGCAGTGGGCGCGTGCCGCGTAGGACGGCCCTGTAGGTGACGTGGGAGTAGCCGGGGGCCTGTTGGGCGAGGGTGCGGTGGCTGAGACCGTTGAAGTTGAGCAGCGTCGTGAGGAGTTCGCGCAGTTCGCTTTCGTGGGTGACCTGCGGCGGGGTGAGGTCGGCGGTGCGCTCCCATCGGTGCAGTGCCTCGCGGCACAGATCGGCGGGGGGTGTGGCGGTTGCCAGGCGGAGGCTTTCCCAGCGCGCGCTCCAGTCCTCGGGGTTGCCGCCGCAGGCCAGGACGTAGCCGTTGACGGTGGTCCAGGTGGGCAGTTTCTTGCCCGCGTGGGCGTTTGACAGTGTCGCGGTGGATATCCCGCTCTGCTGGGCCATCGTCGCCAGCTGTGGGTCGCCGGCCTTCTTGCGCAGCGTTTGGAGGTCGCGGGCGAAGGTGATCAGCGGGTCGTCGCTGGGGGGTAAGGGGTTCATGGGGCGGGCCACGGTGTCCATCTCCTTCCCGAGCCCGGAAGCAGGGCCGGGCCCGTCGGTGGGACGGGCCCGGCCGGGGGGGGCGGGTCAGAGCAGCCGCTGGCGGAGTTCGGTGGCCATCAAACCGGCGACGCCCAGGATGGCCAGGGCCTCCTCCAGCTTCATTCCCCGGGCGAGCAGGACGACCAGTGCGCCCAGGAGGATGACGAGCAAGAGTAAAGAGGCCAGCGGCGAGGACTGCGTGGTGCTCGCAGGGGTGTGCGCGCACGGCCCGTTCTGCTCAGCAGGAACGGGCTCAGGAAGCAGGAAAGACAAGGAAGTTGACTCCCAACAGGAGGCGGGTGGTCGGTTCGTGGTCCGGAACGTTGGTGCTCAAGTGCCTTGCAGGGCACAGGGCTTCGCGCTCGTGGTTGCAGCCACATGCGTCGGCGAAGCCCACATTACCCAGGCATACGCGTGAAGATGCCGATCCAGTTCCCATTGGAGGCAAAGCATAAATAAAGCACTACCCTGTTATTTAACGTCCGGAATAGAATTGTTCAATGGATGATTCGCCGCCGGATCTAATATCTCGCGAATCTGGCACGTATTCGCAGGTCACATCGGATTATCCGGGCCGCGAGAAAATATTTGCCTACATCTCTTGGCCGGGACTCGTTGTCCCCCCATGCTTGAACTCGTTCCCACGTTCGCGTGGATGCACGAGTCCGCGGACGCGTGCGCACGCGTACAAGAGAGGCGCAGGTCCAACGGTCCGGACACGCACCGCAGAACAATAGGAGGCCCCGTTGCAGCGGCCCTCCGCAAGGTGGCAACGGCCGATAGGTCAGCCACTGGGCTTCCTTCCACCCGACGATGACGACACTCGCGGGGCCGAAGGGCGTAGGGCAAGGGTGTGGGGCTCGGCGGATTTCGCCGGCCCCACACCCCTGCCGTACCTACGCGTCCCGCCCAGCGAGGGCGCAGTCTCCGGCGAAACGTCCTGGCTTTTCCCCTCTCCCGGGCCCGGAGCAGAAGGTGGGGGTGCCCCTATGACGCTCTTCAAGGTGGCGGGCTAGCTTGCCGGTGCTGTCGGTTAGGTGGAGGGGATGTGTAAGGGCGTCGCGGACCGGATCATCGCGGCTGGGCTGGACGGCGAGGGCGGCAGGCCGCTCGCGGGCTTGCTGTGTGAGTAGGCCGCTCAATTCGCGGACGCCGCGTTGAGCATGGACTCGCTCCAATGGCAGCAGAACTTCCTGCCCTGACCGGCGCTGGTCCTGACATGTATGCCTAGTTCATGGGTCTTCGGCCCAGGCCATTTCGCTCAGCGGGTCGGGTCTTCGTGGGGCTATTTCACGTCGATGTAGTCCGCCGTGGAGAAGACTGCGGGGGTCGTGGACGTGCCTGCGAAGGAGTAGCGGAAGGAGCCGTCCGCGGTGGCTTTCGTCGTGGTCTTCAGGTTGCCCTTGCTGTCCGTCGTGACGGTCTTGAGGGTCGTGTAGGTGGAGGTGCCCTTCTTCTTGAACTGGAGCGTGACCGGCTGCTTGGTATAGCCCCCGTACGTGTAGGTCTCCCAGTTGGCGCGGGTCAGGGCGCCGGTCACGGTGATCGTCTTGTTCTTGTGTACCGGTTCGGGTGAGGCGTTGGCCGTGAGCTTGGAGTTGCGTAGGACTCTTGCCTTCGTGGCGGAGTCCTTGCTGATGTAGTCGCCGTCGTTGGCCAGGGCATAGGCGCTCACGGTCCAGGTTCCGGCCGTGGTGTTGTCCTGGGGTTCGATGCGCGGGTTCATGGTGAAGGTGTAGGTGCAGGTGGTCGTGGTGCGGCTCTGGTTCACGCACTTGCCCCTGATGTCGTCGGGGAGCACGAGACCGTAGGGGTCGCCGCTCGGCTTGTGGATGGGGCCGTGCCACATGATGGGGTAGGTTCTTCCGACCTCGATGCCGGAGTCGTCCGTGGCGGTCACCGCGATGGTGAACGTCTTCACATCCGTGGTCCCCAGGACGATGTCCTTCCCTCCGTTGACGACCACCTTCGTGATCTTGATGTTGCCCGAGACCTCATCCGCCTGGGCGGCGCCCGGAAGTACGAACGCGGACAGGACGAGTGCCCCGGCGAGGGCTGCCACGGTGGTCTGGTGATGCATGAAGGGTTCTCCCACAGTCCAGCGCCTCAGGAACATCCCCAGGCGGAGCGACCAAAGCCCACCCGGTACACGGATGGCATGTAAACGACCATCGGGCCACAGGAATGGTTGCGCTCCCCACCCGACCCACTGACTCCAGGATGAGCACGGCGCTCGTTGAGACGCACTCCGGCCGCATCGCGCGGGGCTTCAGCCTCGAAGTTGAACCCCTCGAACACCAACGGGCGCGCGGTGACTTCGCCGGGCGCCGGTCAGTCGGCGAAGTGGCGCTCGCCGTGGTGGAAGTCTTTAACCCGGGGCCGTACGCCACTGGATGTCAGTCGTCGTTCTCATCCGGATCGTCTTCGGAGATCGGGTAAAGCGGCACTCCGACCGCTATGCGCGCCTGCTTGAAGCTCTCGTCCGTCGGGCCCTTCAAGGGGTAAACGTTGCGTACTAGCGGCGTCGGCCAGTCAACTTTGCGCAGCGACTTGAGGTCGGTCATACCGGCCGTGGCTGCCCAGCTCCTGAGTCCGCGTAGCGCGGCGTCCGCCTTGGCTGCGGTCATGTTCGCCGCGTACACCAGCCATCCGTGAGCGCCAAGCTGTTTCCCGACGGCGCACTCGGGGCTTCCTTTGGATCGGCCAAGGGGCTTATCAGTCCCAGCAGCGAGGACGGGGATGCCGTCCATTCGGGCGAGGTACAACACTACCCGGGTGGTGTCCGCCTGAGCTTGAACCTCGCGGGCCGCAGTAACCACCCGGTCCCACAGGTCAGCCTCCGGTACCTCGTCAAGGTTCACGGTCTCGCTCTGACCTCCTTGTGGCATGCGGGCTGCCGGCATGTGCGCATCCATCCCGTCAGCTTTGAGTCGCCGCAAGACGGACCGTTCGACCTGCCGTGCGGCCTCTCGGGAGGGGAGCAGCATGGCGCGGTACAAGTTCCACTCTTCTCGCTGGTGTTGAGCGATTCGTGTGGAGTTCAGGGCGGCGATTCCCACCTTTCCGACCTGAGTGGCGCTGTGCCTGAGGACGTAGACGTGGGTCGGTGTCGCGGTCATGCGTCGGTCTCCTTCCGGTTCGACGCGCGCGGTTCGGCGAGGTCGATATGCATGGGCGCGCAGCGGCTCGGTGTACTTGTGGTTGTTGCCCGGGGTCTTCTGCGCGGAGCGGGCGCGTGGGTCGGCGCGGGACTGTTTGCGTGGCATGGTTGTTGCCGCTCTCCGGGCAGCCCGCGCCTGCCCGCAGTGGTGCGGGTGGGTGTCGCGGGCCTGGGTGGGGACCCTTGGCCGTCTGAGCTGCTGCGGCGCGGGCGGGGATGCGGCATTGGCGGTCGGCGGTGCGCGTCCTGCAGGTTGGCATCGTAGCGGAGGGCGTGTGTCTTGCGGTGGCGGTCTGAGCGCGCATCGTGCCCTGGGTTTGTTCTCGTCATGCGGGCGTAACGCGGGTCGGCGACTCGTGTGCGGGCGCGCGTCTCTCGGTGGCCCGTTGGTGACGTCGTCGCTGGTGTGCGTTTCGGGGGGCGGGAGAGACCTGCTCTGCTGAGTGGTGGGGTGATGTGGCCTTTGCCAGCCTCGCGGCGTGGCTCGCCGAGGATGCCGACCGTTCGGTTGGGTCGGTGTCGGCATCCTCGGCGAGCCACGCCGTCGGGTTGTGGGCGGTGCTTCGTCGCCGTTCGTTCGAGTCGGTGGTGTCAGTGGGGCGGGGTGTCGTGGTGGTGGTCGGTGACGATGTGGAGGCGGGTGATGGCGGTCGGGCGTGCGGAGGGCGGGATGGGGTGGGGGGGTGGGTCGGTTCGGTGGACGCGGAGGGCCTGTTGGCCCGGGCGCCAGCCCTGGCGGTCCACCACGTTGACCGCGTAGCCGAGGTGGGTGAGGGTGTCGGCGACTGCCATGAGGCGTTCGGTGCGGTGTGCTGCTGCTCCGGGTGGGTCGCTCTGTCCTAGGCGCCACCGGTAGGCCGTATCGGGGTGGTGGACGACCTCAACAGTCCAGAGCACGCCGGGTGGCCACTGGTCCGCGGGGAGGGCTTCCACGGTGCAGAACTCGCCCTGCCATCCGGTCGGCCCGGATCGGGAGGGTGGCGTCAGGCCAGCATCCGCCAAATGCCGGGCGATCTCGGCCGCACCTGCGTAATAGCCGACAGCCTCCGGGGCGGAGGGGCGGTCGGTTTCGCCGGCGGGATCGTGCGTGGCCATGCCTCATCCTGCTCTGCCACACCGCCCCAGCGCAGCGATTTCCCTGCGGGTGGCCAAGATCCACCCGCATACCCTCCTCGGGTGATGTGGGGGACGGCGCCAAGACATCGTCGAAACAGGGTGGGAAGTCGTGCAGGCACGCCTCCCACTCCGGGTTGGCGAGCGTCATAGTCTCTTGAGGCCTCCTCGTCGGTTCGGAGGGCGGGGATACTGCTGCCTGCCATGTCTTGGACCAGGGTGCCGCACGGCAACTCGGGCCGTTCTGCGGGCTACATGTGCACGGATCGCCGGGCCGGACGGCGGAGCGGCCCTGAGGGTCGCGGTGATGCTCGCCCTGCCGACTGCTATGGAGTCGAACGTGGTCGGCTGTGGGGAGGTCCTCGTCGAGGACACGGCGGCATGGGCCGTTCTTCTCGGCGCAGGCGGGGGTACGCAGCTCGTACTCGACGAGGTCCAGGCCCGTCCTGTTCGGCTCGTGGGAGACCACCGCCGGCGTCCTACTTCGCTGCCTCGGCGGCCCGTCGGCCATGCATTGGGCGGCACCGCCCACCACAGAACTGCGCCTGACTTGCGAACAACTCGCGCCGAGCGGCGTCTTGCCCCCCTGAACTCGTTCATCGACCTGAAGCCCTTCGGCCCCACCGACAGTGACGCCCGGTCGGAGATGGCCGTCACGATCACCGCCGTACCCGTGATGGAACGCAAGGCGCGCAAGGGCCTGACACGGCGAGCCCTGGTCCACATGGCCCGGCACTTCGGATACACCGACGCCGAGGCGGGTGTGCTGTGGTGACACACGAGCAGGGCCGGACTCCCTGCGGCCCAGGTCCGGCATCCGCCCGGGCGAACCGTCTCGGCGTGCCTACGCGGCAGGCGTTTCAGAATGAAGGACGACTCGGGTGCGGGTTGGCAGTCGGTAGTCGAGGCGAGGCCATCTGCACACTGCGTTCGTGGGGGAAGTGGCCCTGGCAGCCGCCCCCGCCCCTACGGTTGCTCTTTATGCCCTCTGAGGACCGGCCCGGGACAGTTCGGGACCTGATGGACGTCGAGCGTCCGGCTGGCACGCATCTCTCGCAGTCGAGCAGACCTGGCGGGGAGCAGTGCTCTTGATGCGGCTGTCAGCGCCCCGATCCCCTACGCCCGGGCGCGCTTCCCCACCTCTGCGACACGGCGAGGCCGGCCAGACCCCCATGACCGGGCTGGCTTTGGTCGGTGGCCTACGCCTGCGCGCACCGTCCGAGTTCGACTGGGCCGTGCGGGTGAAGTACTGGCGATATCACCTGTCTCAACCAAGGCGCTGCTCAGCGCTGCTCGATAATGGGCTCGGCCCGAGGCGGGCCACGTTCTGAACGCCGCCCGATCCGGCGTCTTTGGAGCGCAAGGAGCGTGGGACTGCACCGGCCTGCACCACCGAGTTCGTACGACAGCCCGTCAGTGTGCATGGCGTGCCGGAATCGGGCAGGGCGCGCTGGAAAGGCACTGTCGTGAGCCATCGCTCTTCGTGGGAGCCCCGCAAGCTCCGCTACTGGGCCGAATGCGGGGGGGCACACCCGTCGCCCCGGCCTTCGGGGCAGTCATCCAGCAGCGTGGGCGTCACCAGCGCAGATGCTGTTGGAGAGCTACGTGCTGGAGCAGCTCGGCCGGTCCCCGGACTTGTGTGCGCATCCGTTTGGGATCGCGTCGGTGACCAGTTCCGCCATGTCTGTCACCTTGCATCTCGACGCTTACCTCGGCCGGGAACGGTATTCCTTTCCTGAGTACTGTCTGAGTCGTCTGCTGCCCACGGCCCCCGCACCGCGCACGCAAGATGAACCGGCCGGTATTCCAGGACTGCGGGTGAGCGGTGTTGTTGCCCGCGGTCGGCAACTACGGCTGCACATGGTGAATGATCTCGGACGAACGGCGGCTCTTGTCCTGGCCCTTCCCAGCAAGCAGGCAGAGAGCTGGGAGGTGGTTCTGCGACGACATGCGCGCTGGTGTGTGGGCCATGGTGTGCGACCGCTATGGACGGGCCAGCGGCTTGATCCCGTAGAGGCCGCGTACATCGACGCCTGCCCCGGTCTGCAGTGTGCGCGATCCAGACGGGCGGAAGTGGGAAACGCCTTGCTACGGCGGATCGCTCTCTTCCACACGGTCGGTGCCTTCTACCGTGTCCAGTGTTGGGACGAGGGCGAGGGATGGAAGATCGACGCCCACTCCGCGCGCCCTCACGCTCTCGGGCACGACCGGCTCCTGGAGCGGCTGTGCCACCTGCGGTGGGGGCTGCCGGTACAGGTGTCTGACCGGTTCTGCTTCTGCGGTGAACCGGACACCCCCGGCCAGTGGGGGCACACGTGCTCCTTCTACTTCGGCAGCCGCGACACCCGTCGAAACGATCCCTTGTATCTGCGGATCCATACGGATCGGGGCCGATGCGACCACGAAGAGCGGATCGGGGCCCTGCGCGAGGTCGGGGCACCAGAAAGCTGGATCGCTCGGGCCTTCCCTCAAGGCATTCTCCAGCCTGACGCTGAACGCGGCGATGCTGACCAACTTCTCTGACGACGCCGCAATTTCGGGAACCGTCGCCGCTCGCGGGCGATGTACCGAGTTCTGCAAGCGGGTTCCTGGCCCGGCTGCCTGCGACGCACGCGACCACCACGCCGTCGTCTGCGCGGCGGCCGCGGCCGGGGAGCCATCCTCCCGGGATCTTCTCTCACAGCGACCATCTCCAGACCCAGCCGGCCCTCGCCGCGGCCTACTTCGGGCCCCCCGGCAAGGACTGGCGGTCCACCCTCCGCACCAAGGACCAGGTGAGATGCGCCGCTACCTGCCCCACGACGCCCCGGCGACGCGGTGCGCTCCGTCGAACTGTTCGGCGTGGCCGTCTCTCGTCATCCCGATGCGCTGCACCGGACATGTCTGCTTCCGGCGGAAGGAGTTTCGGTTGCCGGGCGAAGGCGGTGCGCGGGTTCCGCCCTGGACAGTGCTCGTCGAGAAATGCCGGACTGACTATCCGGTCAGGACGGTCTCGTCGTCGGTGAGGCCGATCTCTCTCAGGAGTTGTTCCTGGTCGATGGTGAGATGGTCGCCGGGGTTGCGGAGCCAGGTGCGGTAGGCGCGGCCGTCGCCGGGCTGGGTGAGGCTTTGGCCGTGGTGGTGGCGGTGGGCGGCGGTCTGGTAGTTGCTCTGCCAGCGGAAGTCCCAGGCGGGGTACCAGTGGGGGTCGATGCGGTTGAGTTCTGTGCGCAGGCGGGTGTCGATGGTGTGGTTTTTGGCGCTGGCGCGGTAGTTGCGTAGGCGTTCGCCGACTTTGGTGCCGTCGGGGGCGGTGTAGGAGACGGGGACGGCGAGTCCTCCGGTGTCGCGGGCGCAGTCTTCGGCGTAGGTGATGAAGGTGTCGCGGCTGGCTTCGGCGGGGTTCCAGAGCATGCCGTGGGCGTCAAGGAAGGCGGTTTGCCAGGGGGCGAGTTCGCCTTTGCGGTGGGCTGTGCGTTGGTATTCGAGCCAGGTGTGGAGGTCGGTGCGGTGGGGGTCGGTGTGCAGGGTGGCGGCTTGGGTGCGGGTGATGGCGAGGTGGCCGTGTTCGTCCCAGTAGGCGGTGACCTGGCGCATCATGTCGGCCCATTCGTTGGACGTGTTGTGGGGTTTGAAGGTGCGCAGGGTCATGACGTGGTGGATCTCGCGGGGGGTCAGGGCGATCCCGTCGGTGCCGACGATTTCGGGGAAGCCGCTGCTGGGGCCGAAGGGGGGTGTGGTGCGGTCTTCGGGGGTGAGGTGGACGGTGGGCTCCGCGCTCTGGGGTGTGTTCTGGCCTGTGCCGTCGGCAGGGGTGGTTGCGGGGGTTTGGGCGGTGGCGGCGGGGAGTTCGGTGGTGGGGATGCGGTCGGCGATGCGCAGGTCGTGGGAGCTCAGGGCGATCAGCATGTCGTAGAGGGGTTGGAAGGAGTCGGCGTGGAGGAGGTCTTTGGGTTCTTCGCCGGGGGCTAGGTAGACGGGGATGAGGATGGTGGCCGTCTCCGAGCCGTCGGGGTGCGGTCGCAGGGCGCGGCCGAGTGCTTGGACGACGTCGGTGACGCTGGCTTTGGGGGCGGCGAAGCACAGGGCGTCCACGCTGGGTACGTCGTAGCCTTCGGCCAGGAGGCGGGAGTTGGCCAGGATGTTGAGGTGCGCGGGGGCGGGTTCGGTGCGGAAGGTGGCCAGTTTGTCGAAGCGGTCGGGGTCTTGTCCGTAGACCGCGTGGGCCCACAGGCTCTCGGGGCGCAGTGGGACGGGGCCGTGTGCGGTTTCGGTGGTCTCGCCGTCCAGGGCGTTCGCTGTTTGGGTGAGGGTGGTGGTGAAGGCGCGGGCGTCGGCGATCGCTTTGTGGAAGGTGATCATTTTGCGGACGTGGTGGGTGGCGCAGGTTTTGAGGACGGCGGTGGCCAGGCTGGTGAGGGCGACGGTGTCGGTGGCGCGGGCGGTGCGGGTGCGGCGCAGTCGGGGTTGGAGGTCGGGGTGGTCGACGGCGACGAGGACGATGCGGTAGTCGCGGGCGAGTTTTTGGGAGATGGCGGTGGAGAGTTGCATGTCGAAGACGCGGGGGCCGTAGAGGTCGGGATCGTCCATGCTGGCGACGAGGTAGAGGCCGTTCTCGCGGGGGGTGAGGGTTTCGGCGTAGGTGGGGTCGGCGGACCAGATGCGGGGGGTGGCGGTGCAGTAGAAGCGGCGGGCGGCGGGGATCTCGTCGTCGTTGTGGACGATGGACCAGGCTTTGTCGAGGCTGCCGGAGGTGCGGTGGGCTTCGTCGCAGATGATCAGGTCCCAGGGTGGGATGGCTCCGTTGCGGTGGGCGGTGATGAGGGTGCCGTGGAAGTTGCCGCTGTCGACGAGGTGGGCGTAGGTGGCGAAGACGGTGTAGTGGGTAAGTCCGGTGAGCATGTCGGTGAGTTCGTCGGGGTTGCCGGCGCGGGGTACGCCGAGGGAGGTGAGGTCGTCGAGGGGGGCGCAGACGGCGATGAGGGCGCCCGCGTGGGCGCTGTCGGTCTGGAAGACGCGGATGGTTTGCAGGAGCAGGTCGAGGGTGGGGAAGAGGATCAGGCGCCGGTCGGCGTGGCCGGAGGCGGCGAGTTCCTCGCACAGGCGGGCGCAGATCAGTGTTTTGCCGGTGCCGCAGGGAGCGACGATGTGGCAGCGGGAGTCTTCCTCGCGCAGGGTGTGCGCCGCGGCCTGGACCGCGGTCTTCTGATGCTTTTTCAGCCTCTTGCGCTCCGCCGGGGGCGGCTGGTGAGGGATGAACATACGCGGAGGTCCTCCAGGGCCTCGGGGGCGGGCGCGGCCCGGGGGTCAGTGTTCGAAGTCGATGTAGGCGAGGTGGGACATCTCGGCTACCATGCCGGGGTCGAAGCGGAAGTACGCCTCGCAGACGCCCTGGCTGACGATGTCGAGGGCGCGGGCGCCGTCACTGGCGTGCCAGGCGGCCACCAGGGCGCGGCTCGTCTCGCGGGTGAGGTCCTCGTTGAGCCAGCGCTCGCGGGGGTCGTCGCTGGAGCCGACCCCGGTTGAGGAGAAGCCGAAGGTGCCGCGGACGTTGGCCCGCAGGCCGCGCGCGCACATCGCCGCGTCGATCTGGGCCCGGCTGATCCGCGGCCGGGGCCGGTACAGGGACCGTACGGCGGTCTCGAGACGCGCGGCGAAGGCGGCCGGTGGATGTTTACGCAGGCCCTTGAGGTAGCGGCGAACGGTCTCGGGGTGCACCCCGAGGAGGTCGGCGACGGCGCGGGTGCTGCCGGTGCGGCGGTGGAGGTAGGTAACCTGTGCGTGGGGGGTGCGCAGCCGGGTGGGGAGGCTGCGGCGGGCGGTGGCGATGATGCCTGCCCGGACCTGGTCGGCGGTCTTTGCCAGGGCCGTGAAAAGCCGGTGTTCGGCCGCGCGCTGGCGGTCGGGGCTCATGAACTGCAGGGCCATCACTCGTCCCCGTCCTTGTCGAGGTGCTTGATCTTGCCGGCGGGGTTGACGCCTTGGTCGGCCCAGTGCTGGTACCAGTCCATGGTGTGGGCCGGTTCGGGTTTGACGTGGCCGGGGTTGGGGCCGAGGGTGAAGCCGCCTTTGTGCCCGGTGAGTCCGAGGACGTCGTCGGTGGCCGAGGCGTAGGTGACGGAGTCCGTGCGGATGGCCAGCGGCACCGCGCCGGTGGCCTCCATCGTGGCGGCGATCTTGCGGTGGAGATTGACCCGGGAGCGGGCGATGACCGCGGCCCGGATGTCCGGCCGCCACTCCGGGCGCTTGAGCGCGGGCCACGGGGCGTGGGAGTCGCGGGAACGTGCCCCGGTGCGGTGGTCGCGCTCGCGGAGCTTGCCGATACCGCTCTTGAACGTGTCCTTGACCGCTTTCAGCACCCTCAGGTCGGTGGCGTGCCGGTCGCGGAACTCGTCGTCCTGAAGGCGGGCCATGGCGGCCAGGAACCGCTCCGCGTAGAGGGCCGGGTCTTCGTCCTTGTGCTTCGGTGTCACGTCCATGCGGGCGTAGGTGGCAAGGAGCGCGTCACGCAGCTGCTCGTACCAGGGGGTGAGGTAGAGGCCGTTGCCGAACGGCGGGGCGGGCGGGTACTTGCTGACGCCGTTGTCGTCCGGGGCGACGAGCGTCGGGGGGTGCGGTTCGATGCCGAGAGCCGCAGCTTGCTGGGCTGAGGGACGCACCTGCGCCTCCATCAGGCCGGGTTCGAAGCCGAGTTCGGTGGCGTAGGCGATGGTGCGGGTCTCGTACCAGGCGGGGCCGGTGGGGGTGGTGCCGTCCGGGGTGAAGGGGCTGGGCATGCCTTTGGGCGTCTCGACGTGGGAAAGGTCGGCGAGCCAGCTGCCGGGCAGGTCCTTGTCGAAGGGCGTCTGCGGCAGGTGGTAGGGCGCGCACAGGCCGACCCGGAGCCTGTTGGCGGCCGCGCCGAAGGCTGCGGAGACGTCGACCGTCACCACGTACGGGAACCGTCTCTCGGCCTGGGTGGGCTTGCGCCACCAGTTCAGGGCTTCCTCGTTGAGGACCTGCGCCGGGTCGCGGTCGTCGCGGCCCTTGGCGAGCGGGTGCCCGGGGGGCACCTCGCACGGAGCCGGGTCCACCGCGGCGTGCAGGGCGCCCTTCACCCACGCCGGACGCACATCTGGCTTCTGCCCGGCCTTGGCATAGTTCCAGGGCCGCGTCCGGGGCCTCGTCTGCTTCATCAGCTCATGCGAGGTGGCTCCGGTCGAGCTGGCCGGAGTGATCGCCGTCCGGCTGTAGGCGTCGAGGAACGCGACGACGTCGCCCGCGGGGAGGGGGAAGGTACCGGTGTCATCGTCGAAGGGCAGCGGCCAGCCGTCCTTGCTCAGCGCGCCCCAGGACAGGATCGCGAACTGCACCGAGCGGCGCTCTCCCTGATCGGTCATCGGCTGGTAGACACGCGGCCAGGTGCTGAACCACGGGTCCTCGCCCCGCCTGGTGACCTTCCATCCCGCCGCGTCGATCTGAGCCAGGAGCGGGTGGTCGGCGGGCAGCGCGCGGGTGCCGGGGTCGGGGAAGGGAGGCAGTCCAAGTTGTTCTGCGGCCCTGGGCATCAGCACGATCAGCGGGTCACGGTCGAAACTGTGCGGCCGGGCCCGGGGGGTGCCGAAAGGCCGGGCCAGCGCCCACTCGGCGACTTCCAGCACCGTGGTGGCCTTGCATGCCTGGGAACGGCCGCCCGCGAGGTAGGCGAAGCCCTCACCGTCGAGGACGGCGAAGGGGCCGTAGTCGAAGCGGCGCTTACGGGAGGGCCTCTCGGCGGATTCCGGCTGTTCGTCCTCCGACACGCCCTCCGAGTTGACGGGCACAACGAGGGTGGCTGCCGACAAGGCCGCAGCGGTGGAAGCGGCGGGGGCAGCCGGAGGGCCGCCTGTCCCCTTCGGCCAGGCGCCTGGGCGGCGCTGTGCGTCCGGGGCAGGCATGGACAGAGGAGGGGCCTCGGGGAGCGCGGCCTCCTGCCGGGCAGGCGTCTTCGGCATCGCTGCCGGGGGCGCGGTGGCGGTTGGGCGCGGTACCCCGTCCCTGGGCTGCTCGCACTCGGCGGCCAGCGCCTGCCGAGAGGCGGGTAGCTGCGCGACCGGAGCGGCGGTTCCGGCGGGTCTGTGGGCGATTCCCTCAGCGGCAGGGGCCTCGATGAAACGGGCGCAGGCCAAGTCGGTGCCGAGGCGTACGGGTGCGAGGGCGCCGAAGTCACGCTCCCACAGCGCCACTTCGGCCCGGGAGCCCTCGCGGGTGAGGGTGAGCGCGATGTCAGCGTGCAGGGAGGCGAGGACCTGAGGGTCGTCGCTGTCCACGACCGTCAGGACCGGCACGCGCAGTCGGTGCGCGAGGGCGGACAGTATCCGCGCGGCGGCAGGCAGCCCAGCGCCCGACAGCGCAACGCCCTCGCGCTCGGCGTACTGGAGCCGGTCGACCACCACCAGCGCCAGCTCACCGATGCGGGAGGCACTGTCCGCGATGATGTCTGCGCTCAGCTCCGCGTCGTCGATGTAGAGCGGGGCATACAGCCTGGATGCGTAGGCGTCGGCCGCCTGCTGCTGCGCGGCGGGCAGCGCCCGGGCCCGCAGGGACTGGTAGTTGAGCGCGAGGTGACCCGCGACCATACGGTCGGCCACCACATCCCGGCGCAGCCCGGAGGCCGCATACAGCACCGGCCGGTCGTAGTCGAGGGCTGTGGTGCGGGCGGCAGCAGCGGCCAGCAGGCTTCCCCCGGCTCCGGGGGCGGCGGCCAACACGACGTGGCGTCCGGCGGTCAGCCCCCGCACCGCGGTGTCCAGGGACGGCAATCCGAACATCACGTCCCCGCCCGGCTCGGGGGCCAAACGCAGGACCTCGCCGATCGGCACCGCCCGAGCGGCCGGATCCTGCGGAGCAAGCCGTTGTGCGGGCTCGGCCACCAGGAGCGCGACAGGCCCGGTGCCCTTGCGCTCCAGCACACACGGAGCGCCGCCGGCCGCCTCCTTCACCAAGGCTCCGAGCTTGGGCCGGGCAGCGGTCAAGGACACCCGCCGCAGCCGGGCCACCGCGTCAGCGTCCAGCTGGGACAACGGCGCCAGCAGCGCCCTGTACCCCTCCCGCTCCAAGTGCAGCAGCGTCGAGTGCCCTTCCTCGGCCATCCTCACCAGCCGCGTGAACAACTTGCGGGCCCTGTCCACCCCCAACGGCGAACCCGACTCCGGCCTCACAGTGTCAGACATCCCACTCCCTCACCCTTCATGATGTAACGCAACCCTACCGCACATGTTGAATGCTGCTACTGAACCTAGGAGCAAGTCCCTTGAAATAGAGGGTTTATACCTTCGTGGAAGATGTAACGTTGAGAGTTACCGTAAGCGTCAACTCCTCTTCCTTCAGCCCGTGAGACGGCGAGTCGGCGGGCGGGCTCGGCGTGGACGGGCTCCCTGCGCGCTGTGCGAGCATTGGGCGCCCAGCAACTCGGTGTATTCGTGTTGTTGCCCGTGGCCTTCTGCGCGGAGCCGAAGACCTCCCTCGTGAGCCCCGAGAAAGCCCGTGACGTGCTGGCGAGGCGGGGCTGGTCGCCGCACTGGGCGGAGGCCCGCCGACAGGCCGCGGGCGAGATCGTCGGCGACGCTGAGCAGGCCCGGGTGCCAACGCCCCCGATTCTCAGTCCCGCTCGCCGGGCCTCGCGGGCGAAGTCACCAATCGGCCACGCGCTGGCGGAACTCGCATCGGACGTACTCAACGCTGGCAGGATGGGCCGGGACGGGGCGCACCGATCCCCCGTCCCGGGGGGACAAAGGGCATGTTGAGAGCTGGAACGACCTGCGCCGACGCAATCAATTTCCTGGATATCGATCTCGTGGCCGGGAGCCTCAACGACGTCTCTATCCGGATCCCTCACATGATGAAAACGGGCGCGGAAGCCGAGGCCGAGATGCGGGCCGTGCGCAAGCGGGGACGTACCGCAGCAGTCCGCATCGAAGGAATCCTCCGCATCCTCCCCGGGCCCGGCGGAACGTCAGGCAGAGAACGGCTCGTGATCGAAGAAGACAAGCAGGGCCGCCAGAACCGCGTGGACGCGGTGGACCGCAAGATGGCCGCACGTCTGCTGCCCGATGCCGCTGTGCGGGCGCTGGGCCGCTGGCGGAAGGCGAACGCGTCGACTTACGCGGACGGGACGCCCAGCGCGCACACAGTCCGCTACACGCCCGGCCGGTGGGCGCAGATCACTCCGTGGCCGCCCATGCTGGCGCCCACCTCCGCAGGCGGTGACGCGGCAGTCAGCCGGGCCGAGGTGGCCGCGGTACTGGATGTACCGATTGCCGGTCGAACTCCGGTGTCCAACGCTGGCCTCACCCTCGGTCTCACCAAGGATGGATACTCGAACCGCTACGCGGGGCGAATCACGGCTCAACCAAGCACCGCGCCCGGTCAAGCCGGCGGGCGCGGTGGGACAGGGCGGTCTCACATCGCGCGGTACCGAGCCTCGTGCCGGGCTAGGATCCGCTCGATCCGGTCCTCAATCCGGGCATGCAGGTCAGGGTGCTCCTTCCCGTAGGAACGGAACATTCCGGAGGAGAACCGGAGCTCAATGAGGGCTGTCCGCCCCGCGTCAGCAAATCGCATCATGTGCGCGGGAAGCGGCCCCCCGCTCGCGCCAAGGTCAGGAGCGACAGGCAGCCCGAACACCGGGTCCATCAGCGCTGCGACGAGCTGGTCCCGGTACTGGGGTGTCCCAGGGCGGAAATCGATCTCCATGCACCATCGGACGGGATCAGTGCCCAAGCCTTGCCATCCCGAGACCGCGTAGATGGGAGCGGCGTTGCGAAGGACGGCGATGCGGCGCAGGAACGCGCTCGCGCACCATGCCCCGTCGTAGAAACCCTTGCTCCATTGGTCGGTGTTCCATTGGGCGTCGTAGGCGGTTTCCTCAGCGGCCCAGGCCTCTGTCTCCCTCCAGAGCTGGCGCCAGCCGGGAACGGATTGGGCGGCCCGGTCCTTCGCGATCCGACGCCAGGCACTTCGGGGCATCCCTGTCAACCACAGCGACGTCCGCCGACCGGCGAGGTGGAGTTCGAGGCCGCGCTCAGTGATCTGGCGGATGCGCAGCCCCGGCATACCAGCGACCTCGGCGGTGTCCACCTCGTAGTCCGGCAGGAGCGCAATCAGCAGGGTCTTGCCGCGACTCTCGACCTCGACCTCAACTTCCAGGCTGGTCGGGCGGGGACGGACGCTGCGGATCCCGAACGGGAACTCGGTGAACCTGTTGTGGGATGTGAGAATGGTGCCGAATACGTCGGCCTCGAATTTCTGCTGCTCAAAGGTGGAGGCCGGTGGAATAGGCGGCTGCCCCAACCTGAGCCCGGAGTAGGCGAGCTGGTGGTTCTCGCCAGTGAAGCAACGGCGGCGGTCGGCTGTTCGGCTTGCTCGATTTCGCATGGGAGATCCTTGCTCCCGTACCTGCGGCCCGCGGCACGGCGCGTAGATGCCGTTCCCGTACAGAAATCCAAGCAGAGTGCTCGCGGAGCAAAGCCGTGCTCTTTCGGTCCTGCGTCGAGCGTCTCATGGGCCGCGACACTCTGAGGATCCACGGCCCTCCTGAGCCGAGAACATTCACGATACCGGAACATGCCGACCAAGCCCGCATAGCAGCGGCATGGGCCACGTACTTGCCCTGCCGCAGCCGGCGCAATTGCCCCAACCGGCCCTGGGTGGATACAGCTACATGGAGGAAGTGGAGGAGTTCCTAGCCACTTGCGCATGGCGGCTCGTGGCGGAGACCCGCCGCTCAAAGCAGTTGCTCGACGATGAGTTGCTTTTGCATTTCCGCTGGACGGACACGTCACTGCTCGGCGCGCTTGAGGTGTCGCAGGACCTAGCCGACGACCTCGACCTGGCCTGCCGGGAAGCTCTGGCACTGTCCACGGCGGTGGCTGCCGTGGAAGAAGCAAGCACCGACTTCCGGGGAGCCGACCTTCAGTCGGTCGACTTGGACGGAGTCGACCTTGAGGGCATTCGGTGGGACACAGCCACCAACTGGCCTGCGGAGTGGAAGGAACGTATCTGGAGGGCATCACTGGCCGTCGACACAGGACACGGGGAACTGATCGTCGGCGCAGAACCCCGCGACAGCACGGTTCCGGTGGACATCTGAGCAGACGCCGCTGGCGACTGGCCGAGGCACGGCTGGTGTAGCCCAGAACCCGGGGCGGGCACAGAGAGTGCAGCGAGCGGCCCTCGTGCGACCGGTCACGTCGAGAGGCGCCGAGGGTTGCACACCGGTGTATCCCTGCTGCGGCGTTCAACATCACGGTGTCGGCCTGGGCGAGCAGGGCGGTGAACACACGCGCCCAGGGTGCCGTCGGCGGCCCACTTCCGCAGCCGGTTGTGGGCACCCTTCCACGAGCCAAAGTGCTCGGGCAGGTCCATCCGCGGGTTCCCGGTGCGGAACTTGAAGGCGATCGCGTCGATCACCTGCCGGTGATCACTCCAACGGCCACCCTGCTTCGGAGGCCGGTCCGGCAGTATCGGCTCGATCCTCGCCCACTGGGCGTCAGCCACCGACACACATCAACCAACGACCAGATGACCTGAAGGCTACTGCTCAACTGTCTTGGCGCTGCTGACGCTCTCGAAGTCGTCGCACACGCCTGGCGTGCTGCCCAGCCTGCGACCTCTGTGCACGATCAATCGAAAGCACCTGGGGGTCCGTCGCGCGCTCGTACAGCTCAACCTCGAAAGGGTCCGCGTCCGCCTCGACGAGCCGGGCCAGGGCGTCCCGATCCTGATCAGCTGTCGGACGGGCTCGGACCTCGACCCTCCATGCCTGGCCACTCGCCTCGGCTTCGTCCATCTCGCCAATATATGCGCGGGCAGCAACGTGCGAAGTCCGCCTGGACCAAGATCCCAAAGAAGCTCCCTTGCCCCGGTCACCGCTCGCCGGGGCAAGGGGGCGGCGCCATCACCATCGGAAGCCGCTTCGACCTGCACGGACTGCAGTGCCCCCCGGAAAGCCGGACATGGTGGAGCCTGGGCTACCTGTTCACCTCACTCCTCGCACTCGACCCCGCGACAGGGAAGGTCTACGCCTTCCCCGAAGGATCCCTTGGCTACATCGAGCTGCACCGGGACATCGAATCCCTCGCCTTCGCCCTCATCGAGCTACGCAAAGTCGAGATCGACCACGACAACGACGCCGACCCTGAAGACCTGGCAACCCGATTCCGCGAGACCGTCGAAGCCTTCGACCCCACCCCGTTCACCGACGAAGACTCCCAATGGAACCTCTCACTCGAAGAACTCGAACAAGGCATCTGGTAACACAACAGGACCTTCAACCCCCGCCCAAAATTCCGCGAAGGAACGAGTCCGGGGACTGCGGCGGTATCGGGTGTGGGGAATGCCGACAATGACCGGGAGCCAGATCACGGTGACTGCTGAAAGCTTCTAGCGATCAATCCGTTCTTGCTGACGCAGACCATCACTAAAGGTTGCACTGGATGGCATGAAATAACCGCACTCCCGGCTTGGGAATCTGCCCAAACTCCTGTTGGCGATCTCGGGGATCCATCGGCTGACAGCATTGTGATCCGCCGAACATGGCTGGTGCCTACTGATGGGCACCCTCGCCGGGAGCATGCCCCCACCGTGGACACATGTCGCAACGGTTCTGCGTTGGTGGGAGGAATTCCTTGTCCGAAGCGGGCGAAGAGTCACGAGTGGTCGCGTACAACCTGGCGGAGAGGAAGCTCGGCACTAGGGGTGCGGAGATGTTTATGGAGGTGCAGCGGGCCGATGGGAAGGCGGCGGCTCTGTGCGCGGTCGCCGGAGGCCTACTGGCTGTCGCGGGTGCCGGCATGTCGGGGCTGGCTGCCAATTCAGGCCTGCTCATGGCCGTCTTGGCGTGTTCTTGTGTTCTTCTCGGTTCGGCGTTAGTGGCCGCGTTGCTCGCTATCCGCCCAGTGCTTCCTAGTGGCCGTGCTCTGACGGGGTTGGAGAGGGTTAGTGCTGGGTCGGCTGCCGAGGAGATCGTGGCGGCATTTCACGCCATGAGTTGTCGGGATCATCTACAGCTGGAAGCAGACCGCTTGTCGCTGCTGGCTGGTCTCGCTGCGAGGAAGTTCTGGGCGATCAAGGTGTCTGTTGATCTGATCGTGGCGGCAATCCTAGTGGCCGGAATCGGGCTGTTGATCACCTATGTCACTGCTTGAGAGCATTCTCCGTGACGGGTACCGCACGTCAGGGGGATCATGTATCAGCCACATGCAAGCGTGATCGGTGACCGGTTGTGGGCAAAGCTGCGTGCGCTGGCACCTGAGCGCCTACGACCAGCCCGAAGCATGCTCCTGCGCCAGGGAGACCCGGGAACACAGGTGATCCTGTTGGCTTCCGGGTCGACGCTCGTCACCCTGGTCGGAGCGCACGGGCAAAGGACCCTGCTGGCCGTGCGTGGTGCCGGGGAGTTACTGGGTGAGCTGGCGGTTCTCGATGCGCAACCGCGCACGGCTTCGGTCATAGCGGCCGAGCCGTGCCGTGTTCATATCATCCCGGCATCCGACTTTCTCACCTTCGTGGAGAAGCACGGGCTCCTGGCTCCACTGCTGCGACATGCCATTGCCCGTGTCCGTGAGGCAGAGGCAGTCAGGCTTGAGTTTGCGACAGCTCCTGTACCCGTGCGGCTGTCAGGTGCACTGGCTCGGCTGGCTCGTTCTTCCTCTGCCACTGGCTCCGAGCATGTGGTGAGGCTGACGCAGGAAGAACTGTCCCAGCTCATCGGCGCGTCCCGCAACGCCGTGGGCTCTGCCATCAAGCCGTGGCGGGAGCAGGGTTGGCTCGACACCGAGGCCGGTGGCGGACTCCTCATCCGCGACATGGCTTCCATCCAGGAACACGCCGATCGGCAGAGGTGACGGAGGACACCGTGGTGGTGCCCAATGGAGGGCATCACCACACTGACGGCTACGCCAGCATCAGCGACGCAGGCCAACTCCTGTTTTTCGAAAGTCTGGTGACTCCTTGAAGACCGCTGATGCGTCCGCAGAGTTCGATGTACCGCCAGAGCACTCTCTCCTGGTCATCGACATGAAGAACTACAGCCAACTCCCCGAAGCGAAAATGGCAGTCGTGCGCTCGGATCTCGATGACGTCTTGGCCACCGTGTTCATCGAGAGCGACCTGCCCGACCCGCGCTCGCTCGGCAACGCGTACAAGGACACTGGCGATGGCGCCATCATTGTGCTGCCCGCCCGGCAGGTGGCACGGCTCGTCGACCCGCTGCTCGGACATCTGAACGACGCTCTTGGTCGGTACCACAGGATGCGGCTGGCCAGCGCCCCAGCGATCCGGCTGCGGGCCAGCGTTCACGTTGGCCCGCTCACGCCCGACGACCACCGCGGTGACGCGATCAACGAGGCCTGCCGACTGGTGGACAGTCAGGAAGCACGCCAGGCGTTGGCGGCAGCCATCGCCAACAGCTCCTTCCTTGCCGCTGTCATCTCTGAGGCGGCGTTTCGTCGAACAGTCAGCGCCGGCCGCACACCATCCCTGGACAAGCGCCACTTCCTTAAAGCCACGGCACGCGTCCTCAGCAAAGGAGGTTTCGAACAACCCTGCAGGATCTTCGTACCCCACGTGACACCTGCCGAGATCAGTCTCCACCTCACCGGCAGGAAGGAGGAGGCGTCCCCGTCGCAGCAGACCTTCGACGCCCAGCCGAGTGAGAACGGGCCTACCGCTGCCCTCAAGCCTCAGAGCGTGGTGAAGCAGAAGGCCAAGGCGAAGGGCCGTGCGCGGGTGGTGCAGGTAGGAGGCAATCAGATCACCAACAAAGGAGAGCGGTCATGAGTGCACAAAAAGGCATCGAGACCGGGACGGTGCAGCGAGCCAAGGCCTCTGGGCATGCGCACGTGACGCAGGTAGCCGGAGACTACGAGGAGCACCACCACCAGTACGTGCGCGGTTGGGACTACCTGGGCAGTACCCGAGTGGACAGTCACGAGTTGGATCGCCTGAAACACACCTTCGTCGACGCACCAGGTGCCAGCGGGCAGGGCCAGGTGGCTGAAGCGGTGCGTTTGCTCCGCCGCCCGGACAGGCGGTGCAATGTGTTGACCCTGGTCGGCGACGCGGGCTCGGGCCGGCGCACCGCGGCGCTGCGGGTGCTTCGTGAAGTGGGTGTGGCCAAGGAGCGGATCCGCTGGCTGATGCTGGACTGGGACCGTCCGCGCATTGATCAGATCCCCCACACCAAGGGACATGGCTTCGTACTGGATCTGACGGGCTACCGGTCGCTTGCCGAGGACTTCTACACAGGGCTGGCTGACTACCAGAGGGAAGCGGCAGCCGCTGAAGCTGTACTGATCATCCTTGCCGTCCCAGAAACGTGGGCTCCAGGGCCCTTGTCCACGGTGCCCAGCGTGCGCCTGTCCCGTCCAGCGGCCAAGGATGTCGCCGAGGCCCATCTACGGCATCTGGCGCCCGAACGACTTGATTGGCTAGTGAAGGCTCCGCTCGGCAACCTGCTCACGGAATCGGCGCATCCCTCCGACGCCGCTCGCTTGGCGACGCTTGTCACCGAGGCGCAAGGAGACGCCCCAGAATCGATCGAGGAGGAATTCACGGAGTGGAAGGCGCACTTGCGGGACTGGTTCGAGCGGCATTGCGGCCCTGAGGACCTGCGTGAGCGTGCCCTGTTGATTGCTACGGCTCTGCTGGAAGGCGTGCCCGCCGACATCGTCATGAGGGCGGCCGACCAACTCTTTGTGAAGGTCAAAGGGGTCCTACCGCCAGGCGGTGCACTTGCCGGCCAAGACCTGGACGGGCGGCTCAATGCGATTGGCGCCTGCCAGGTCGGCGAGGGCATCTCACTGGACGCCAAGCGTCACGGGCTGGCCGAAGCCGTTTTGAAGCATGTCTGGCAGCAGCGGCCACCACTGCGGCAGGCGCTCCTGGAGTGGGCTTCGGACATCAGCGCTCCACAAGGAGTTGCCGTGCAGCATCTCCAGCGCATCGCGGGATCCCTGGCACGGATGTCCCTGCTCCCAGGAGGCACAACCGTGCAGTCCGTAGCGAGCGGGTGGATTGAAACGGGACGGACCGCCCATCGACGACTCGCCGTCGAAATCCTGGAGGCCATGGCCCTTCATCCCGTCACCGGCGTCGGAGTGCGCAAGCAACTGTACGACTGGGCGCATCAGAAGAACACCAGCGAAGCGCTGGCCACAGCGGTAGCCGAGATCTGCTCCGGCAGGCTGGGCGAGACCTATCCGCGTGTGGCCATGACACGGCTACGCCTGCTGGCCACGAGGCCCGACGGAAGAGGCCGCGAAGCGGCCGCCGACGCAGTACGCATCCTGGCAGGCGCCGCTGAGAAACGGGTCCTCGTCCTGTCCGAGATCGTCGCCTGGTCCGAGTCGCCGGACGGAATCATGCGCCAGGCAGGAGCGGGTACGTTCCTGGCGCTGACCGACATCACCAGCGACCAACTCTTCCCACTACCTGCCTCCGAGGAAACCTCTGGCACCTCGACCAATACACCGGCCGAGCATCTGTTCACCCGAGGGTGGCGCGCCGCACTGCTGGAGCCCGCCACAGCCGACGCGGCCCACGACCGTCTGTCGGCTTGGCTGGACTCCCCCAAGCTCTCTGACGACCAAGTCCTCCCCTTGGCAGCGGCAGTGCTCCGAGGACGCTTGGGCCGGCCGCGGGCCGCGGAGTTGCTGGTGGGCTCCTCAGCCAGCACCGGACTAGGCCAGGACCGGCGCCGGGCGCTGCTCGACCAACTGCTCTCCGAGCAAGCAACCCCCGCAACGGGGCTCGAACAACACATCGAACTCGTTACCCAAGATGCCTCCTCGGCGTCGTGAGCATCCCCTTTTGGCCCCGCCGAACCCTCAAGTCAACCTCGCCCGACACCGACTCGACCCATCCGGTCATCGTGAAGGACGAGCGGATACCCAGCCAGGTCTCCAGTGTGTTCTTCACTGTGGGGATCAACGGAGCGTGGCGTCCGACGGACGGCGAAGCATCCGACCACCATCAACTCGCGACACAGGCACGCCACCACCTCCGCCAACGCGTCGGCCGCGTCCTAGTCCGACACTCCGTTCTCCACCTCGCTGCGGCCCAAGACGCGGCCAACACCGCTCTGATGCCATGGCAAAGCCCGGACACCGGGCCTGAGCTGACCGGGTCGGTACAGCTCACCGCCTCGCCCCAGGACCGTGACCTGGCGGAGAAGCACCTGCGCCAACGGCGCACCGCCGATCTTGAGCACGAGAACGAACTCAACCGTCTGGCTCACCTGCAGCACGTGCTCGCCGATCCCGACCTGCGTCGGGTGTGGTGGATTGCCCAGTACCCGGACCGGTTCAGCGAACTGGATCAACTGGCCCAAGCCCTGGAGGGCTTGGCAAGCCCGTACGAGCCCGAAGAGGACGGTGTCCGCAGCGACATCAGGCGCTTCACCGAGCAGCTCGTCACCGTCCTCCACACACCCGAACAGCTGCACGTCTTCCTCAAAGCCCTCACCCAGGCATTGCGCACACTCGGCCACCACGACCTGCAAACATCCGCTACCCGATGGCAGACCCAAGAAGAACCGGGGAGCACACCGCCATGAACCTATGCACCACCAGATGGCTGCTGGCTCCACTACGACAGTGGCGCACGCGTCGCCTTATGGCTCAACACGGGTCAACGCTGCCATACGACACGGCGTGGGCACTGATTACCCTGGTCAGTGCTCCGGACGAAGCTGATCTGGTCCGTGCCTGGGCCAACGAGAGCTTCCACGATACGCCGGGGGTGCACTACGACCAGCCGGGGGTGCACTACGACCAATGGCACCAGTTGAGCGAGGCAGAGCAGATACGCCGCCGCCGGTGGCTACACCGACATGGACACTCCCCCATCCGAATCCTGCACTTGGGCTTGGACGGCGATCTCATCAAGAGCGCCGGGATCCACGTCCTCGATTGGGCTGCCCCACCCCCACTTCCTTAACCCGCACACAGAAAACCCTTGGGCAGGGCGTCTGTTGCGAGTCAGCAGGTGACAACGAGCGTCATAGAGGCGGGGCACCGTTCAGACCGTCAGAGCAACCGGCCGCCAGCCCAGCAACGGGACAGACCGTCCAGAGTGAGCGAAACCCACCGCGCAGCGCCTTCATCGACTGGCAGTCAGTCAGGCCGCGAAGGCGAAGTAGGTGCCGAGGGTGAGGCCGGAGAAGGTGATGAGCTGGCGGGGCTTGAGGCAGGTGAAGGCTGCGTGCATACCTATGCCAGCGATGACGGCGTACGGCATCGTCTGTGGGATGAGCAGTGCGGGTGGCAGCGCGATCTCTGCTGCGATGACGGTGGCGGCGACTACGCGCCAGATCTGGATGTCCCGGTGCGTGAGGTTGCCCCCGTGGCGGCGAATTGGGCTGGGGAGGGCGTATTGGCGCCGGTAAGGGAGCTGGTTTCTGATCTGGGTGTAGACGTGGACCCACTGAGCGAGGTAGAGGCCGCTGCGGAACTGCGGAGAGCGGAACTTCTGCCAGGCGCTGTTCCAGTAGATGTCGGTGGTGACGAGGACGAGGAGGCACTGGGCCCAGGTGTTCGCGGTGCTATGGCCTTGTTCGATGTGGAGGCCGTGGCCCAGATCCCCGGCGAGCAGGAGGCAGGTGCCGGTCAGCAGGGTGTAGCGGACGGCGTTGGGGCTCTTGAGGTAGAGGAGTTCCATGGCGGCACCGGCCAGGGTGAGCAGGAGGGCCGGCCTGGGTGCGGGACCGACGGTCAGGGCGAGGGCGGCGGCTGTGCGGATGATCAGTGCGGGTCTGTAGCAGGTGGTCAACAGTCGGGCCCTGGCTGGTCCGAGGCGTTGTTCTGCCAGGTGGGTGCTGAGTGAGTCGGGGGTGAATCGGTTCCAGCCTCCCTGGCCGAAGGCGAGGGCGAAGCGCAGGGTGCATACGGTGCCGAAGACAATGCGGAACCACTGGAGGCGTGCGGGGTCGGTGGGGTGTTGGAAGCCTGAGGCGAGGGCGTCAAAGAACCACACGGTTGTGCCTCACTTCCATGGGCTGGTCTCCGTGGGCGGACAGGACGCGGCCGTGTCCGTCGATGCGGCTGTAGTGGCCGCTGGAGGTGAGGTGGGCGATGATCACCTGGAGTTGGGGAGGGCCGAGGATGAAGCTGCCTGGGGAGAGGTAGTGGTAGGCGTTGACAGGCTCGGTGCGCCCGTCCTTGGTGGTGCCGGTGAGAGTGACGATGGTGAAGGTGGCCCGGCAGAACATTTTCCAGCGCAGCCAGCGGCCGGGCAGGCGGGTGAAGCCGGTGATCATCCAGGTGGTCAGGGCGAGGGTGGCGGCGATCTGGACAGCGGACAGCACGGATGGGTGCATGGCAAGGAGCCTCCGGATGTGGAGGGTGAAGGTGCTGGGGGGCTGGCCCCGTGGTGGGGCGCCCGGGGGTCAGTGCTCGGGCTTGGGAGGCCGCTGCATCAGCGCGGCCCCGGCCTCATCGAGGGTGACCTTCTCGTGGAGCAGGGCGGAGATCACTTCTGTGATCGGCATCTCGACGTTGTGGGCATGGGCCAGGGCGAGGATCGCGTCCGCGGACTTGACGCCCTCGGTGGTCTGCCGGGTAGCGGCTGTCGCTTCCTCAACGCTCAGGCCCTGGCCGAGATGGGTACCGAAGGTGCGGTTGCGAGAGAGCGGCGAGGTGCAGGTGGCCACCAGGTCACCCAGGCCGGCAAGGCCGGAGAGGGTGGCCGGGTGAGCGCCCATGGCCACGGCCAGCCGGGTGGTCTCCGCCAGTCCCCGGGTGATGAGCATGGCCGCGGCGTTGTCCCCCATGCCCATGCCCGAGGCGATACCGACCGCCAGCGCGATGACGTTCTTCACCGCGCCGCCCAGTTCGCAGCCGATGACGTCGCTGCTGGTGTAGGGCCGGAAGTACGGGGTGTGGCAGGCCTGCTGAATGCGTCGGGCAGTGTGCTCGTCGGGGCAGGCGACGGTGGCGGCCGCGGGTAGGCCGTTCATGATCTCGCGCGCCAGGTTCGGCCCCGACAGCACCGCGACCCGGTCCGCGCGCACGCCGGTGACCTCGGTGATGACCTGGCTCGCCCGCTCCCCGCTACCCAGCTCGATGCCCTTCATCAGCGACACGATCACCGTGCCGGGCGCGATGTGCGGTGCCCATACAGCGAGGCTGGCCCGGAGGGACTGCGCAGGGATGGAGAGCACCAGGAAGTCCGCGCCGTGCAGCGCGGCGGCCGGTTCGGTCGTGGCCGTCAGGGAGGCGGGTAGGTCGATGTCGGGGAAGTAGCCGGGGTTGCGGTGGCGGGTGTTGATCGCGTCCGCGATCTCGCTACGGCGGGCGTGCACGACGACATCGGTGCCGGCATCGGCCATGACCTTGGCGACGGCAGTGCCCCAGGACCCGGCCGAGAATACTGCCGCTCGGCCAAAACGGTGCTGGCTCACTGCGGGGTCCTCTCCCTGGGCTCGTGCCCGCTCCCAGAGCGTCGAGCGGGCCCGGACATCGTATCGGCCGCGCAGTCCCTGCTCCGAACATCTTCGGAGCGCAGCAGGGTCAGCAGGACCGCTCGGCGGCCCGGCAGCGTGGGCAGTGTGTGGTGCGCTTCGTGGAGCATGTTCCGCGCCGGTGTTTCTCCCAGTTCATGGCGTAGTTCGTCGGCGTGGGCGATCCACAGGCGGTAGAGCCGGTCCCACATCGCGGGCTCGTGGGGGCGCTCGTCCACGTGCTCCACGGTGAGGCCTACGGTGCGGGCTTGTTTCTCCCAGGCGGTGGCTGTGTTCTGCCGTGAGGCCCGGGTGAGGACCAGGCGGCCGCCCGGGGCCAGGATGCGGGCGAGTTCGCGCAGCGCGGCTTGGCGGTCGGTGGCGCGGCCGAGGGCGTCCACGCACACGATGCCCTGGGCGAGGGAGTCGGGCAGGCCGGTGTCTTCCAGGTCGGCGGTCCGGAATGCGGCCCGGTCGGCGGGCAGGCCGAATCGGGGGCGCCGGGCGGTGGCTTGGGCGATGGCCGCTGGGGACAGGTCGAAGCCTTCGAGGCGCAGGTTCAGGGCTCGGGCGAGCCAGAGGCCGATGCCTCCGGTCCCGCAGCCCGCGTCGACGAGGAGCTGGCCCGGGCGCATCCTCAGGCGGGCGGTCATGAGTCCGAGCAGGGGTATGTCGCAGGAGCTGGAGGCGGCGATCTCGGTCGGGTAGTCCTCACCTAGAGCTTGGGCGTAGAGGCGGGAGACGAGGTCGCTGTGGGCGCGGGCGGTGTGGAAGGCGTCGTAGGAGGCTGAGCGCTGTCCGGTATGTATGGGGTGTATGCCGGGGGTCGTCGGGGTGGTGGGGTTCATCGGGGCATCGACCTTCTGGTCCGGGAGCGGGTGCCGGGGCAGATGGCCTGCACGGCCTGGACCGGTGCGGCTGGGTCGGACAAGTGCAGGGCCAGTGGCTCGTGCCCGGTGACACGGGCGAGGCGCCGGGCCACGTCGATGGTCTGTTCGGCGAAACTGCCACCGGCCGTCGTGGAAGTGTCCGCAGGCTCTGGCCACGGTGCGAGCCTGGTGTTTGTGGGCGGGTGAATGGGTGGGGTGTCAATGTGGGCCCGGTCGCTGGGGAGGTCGTCCCGGGTGCCGGCGATGGCGGTCAGCCGAGACTGTGCGGCCTCGGTCAAGGCACGGGTCAGTGCGATCTCCGGGGTGGTGTGGCAGCCGCCGCCGGCGAAGACAGCCGGATAGTCCTCCGACCACAGGTAGGCCACGCACACCGGGAGTTCGTAGGGGCCGTCCACCAGGGCGATCTCCAGTGCCATGCCCGCGGCCGTGATCCGGTCGATCACCTGTCGGCCGTGGGGGTCTTGGACCGTTGCGGGCTCGATGAGGGTGCGGTGCCGGCCGCCGGATTGCCCGTCCCGGAACAGGACGTCTCGCTCCACTACTTCCAGCAGTGCGTGGAGCAGTGCCTCATCCCGGCTGTTGCCGCATGCCAGTCCGGTGCTGGTGGCGCGCAGCAGGTCCGGGCTCCATGGTGGTCGCTGTGCCCGGCGGCGTACCAGGTCGACGGGCAGGAGGGTGTCCTTGTGGCTGATCAGGCCGGTGGCGGGTGTCCAATCCCACTGCATGCGGGTGACGGTGGGCCCGGGGTGCGGTGCGGTCAGTGGGAGTGCGGTGACGGGGCAGTCGGGGGCGACCTCGGCGGCCGGTCCGCGGGCGGTGATGGGCAGCGGCTGCTCGGCGTGCCAGAGTTCGATCGCTTCCATGACGGCCGACAGTTTGGCCAGGAGGTGGGTGGCTCCCTTGCCCTGGGTTGTGCTCAGGGTCAGTGAGTCGGGCCGGATCGCTGTCCAGACGGGTAGTCCGATGCAGTCGAGGCCGGTGAGGTCGGCAAGGCGGGTGATGCCGTAGTGGGGCAGGTGGCTGGCAATGGTCTCCCAGGTCGACTCGGGGGCGCGGGAGCGGACTGTGCCAGGCAGTTTGACCGGTTCGTCAGTCATGGGCCGTCTCCGTCAGCTTGGTGGCCTGGTTCATCTCGTCCAGCAGTCCGGGCACGAGTCGTTTGGCTTTCTCGACGGCGCGGGCGGCGCAGTCCAGTCCTCGTGCGGAGGCTTCTGTATCGAGTTGGAGGGCGGGGCAGTGCCACATGCGTTGCAGGAGGCTGCGGGTGAGGTCGTCGCGTACTGCTGCGATCTGGAATCCGGGTCGGCTGTGGCGGGCGTAGGCGAGGGTTCGTGCGTAGTGGGCGACGGCTTGGCGGTCTTGTTCGCTCTCGCCTGCCAGGAGCAGGGCGAGGGTGGTTTGGTCTCGCAGGTCTACCGGAGGGCGGAAGACACGGTGGGCCGGCAGGCCGTCGGTGACCTGGGCCAGGCGCACCCTCAGCGGTAGGCCTGGCGCGCCGTCGGGGGGTTGGAGGGAGCGGTGTTCGAGGTAGGCCGTCCAGCGTGTGGGGAACGCCGGGTCGAAGACCTGCTGGTAGATCAGGCGATCCTCGGTGGGCAGGTCCAGTCCGCACACGCGGTCGTGGGCGAAGGTGTTGGACCATCGTCTGTAGTAGGCCGTGTCCCATACGGGTGGCCGGTGGGGGGTCTGGTCGGTCGGTGTTGCGCTGTTGTTGAGGGCGGTGCGTACCGCGGTGAGGGCGTCGGCTCGTTTGAGGTCGCCGAAGTGCGGGTCTGTTCGGCGCTGGTCGGTCAGCCACTGGGCGAACTGCGTCTCGTTTCGGCGGCGGCAGACGGCGCGTATGGCGGCTGTGGTGCGCTGCGGGTAGTAGACCGCGTGGAGTTCGGTGAGAAGTCCCGTGGCCCGTTCGCCGTCGACGATGCCGGCGGTACGGGCCAGTTGGAGGGTGTGTCGGAGGTTGACGACCGGCCAGGTCAGCGACTCCTCTTCGCCGTCGGGGGCCTGTCCGACCGCTACTTCGTCGTCGCCGTGGATCTCTCCCCGGGCGTAGGAGGTGTAGATGCTGCCGATGCCGAGCATCCCGAACGGTGCGAGTTCGGCTGCTCTCAATGCGCCGATGCTTGCCGCTCCGATCATGTGGACGCCGCGGGCGATCGCGGCGAGGATCTCTTTGTGCCGCAGGGCTGGGGTCTGGTGATAGAGCCCGTCGATGATCAGCACGGTGTCGCCGGGGCGGATCGCGGTGTCGAACAGGTCTCCGTGCCGCGCGGGTGGGCGGATCCGGATGTCTGGTGTGGCGAGCTGAGGTTCGGATGCGGGCAGTGTCGGCCCGGTGAAGACGTGGATCACTGCGCTCTCCAGGAGGCCAGCGTCAGGGGCGCCCCTCCCCGAAGTGGGTAGGTGCGGGCAGGGGCGCCGGGTTCAGGACGTGGGGAAGGTCTACTCCTCGTCTTCGACGTCGACGGCGATCACCACAGGCCTGGTGATGTCCGCCGCTTCGTGCGCCGGTATCGGCGAGTTGGCGGCGGCGATGGCGGACTTGGACTGCTCCATGAGTCTTCTCCTTGAGTGGTGCGGGTTCGATGGGTGCGGGTGATGGGCGCCGTCCTTGAGGCGCAGGGAGGCCGTGTGAGGTTCTCCCTTTCTCGTACGGCGCCGTTGAGGCACCCGGGCCGAAGCCTTGCGCGGGGGTCCGGGACCGGGTGGCTTGCTGTGTTGGACCATCACACCGTCCGGGCAGTCAGCCCGGTATCACGTTCTGTTAGCCGGTCGGTTCGCCGTTCGATCGCGTGCCTTTTCAACATCCGCTTTCACACGCGTTCATGAAGGGCAGACTTAGGCTCCGGATCATGACGAGGGTGGGACGGGCGGTAGGAGACGTGGTGAAGGTCCGCGCGGGCTGGCGGCCGGAGAGGCTGCGGGAACAGAGGGAGGCCCACGGGCTGACCCTGGAGGGTGCTGGCGAGCGGCTGCGTGACGTAGCGAGGGCAGCGGGGGTGGCCGTTCCCGCGGCAAACTTTCAGACTCTGTGGCAGCACGAGCAGGGTGAGGTCTATCCGGGTCCGCATTACCGGCGTGCGTACTGCCTGCTCTACCGGGCCACCGAGCCCGAACTCGGCTTCCGCCACGGCCTTCCGGGGGAGAAGACGCGGATACAGTTCACGCCGTCCGATGCTGGGGCAGATGGGCTGCACAACGGAGCGCATGTCCTTGCTGTCGAGCGTGCGTTGCTGCAGATCAGGCCGGGCACCGAGGACACTGACAGCAAGATGCTCCATCAGCGCATCCTGGATGCCTGGAAGAGGCGGCATACGGGCGGGGACCCGAACCGCCCCACTCTGGTCCTGGTCGGCGGCTACGCCGGCAGCGGCAAGTCCGAGTTCGCGCGGTTCCTGTCCCAGCTCACCGGCTGGCCGGTCTTCGACAAGGACCCGCTCACACGGCCCTTGGTGGAGCGACTCCTCATCACCCTCGGCAGCGACCCGAACGACCGCCACACCAGGTTGTACCGGGAGCAGGTACGGCCTCTTGAGTACCAGTGCCTGCTTGAGGCGGCTTACGCGAACGTGGACTGCACGATCAGCACGGTGGTCACCGCGCCGTTCGTCGCCGAGCTCACGGACGAGCGCTGGTTGCAACGGCTGGTCAACCGGTGTGAGGCCCGAGGGGTTTCGGTCTCTCCCATCTGGATCCATTGCGACGTCGAGACGATGCACGAGTACGTCAGTTTCCGCTCCGCCGCCCGCGACTCGTGGAAGCTCCAGCACTGGGAGGACTACGTGGCCACCATCGACCCCGACCTGCGGCCGGTCGTGCCCCACCTGGTCGTCGACAACCGCCTCGGTGCCGCGATATCGCTGACCGATCAGGTCCGCCAAGTCTTTGGGACGGTGTTCTGATGGAGCGGGGAATCCTCCTCTACGGGCCGCCCGCGTCGGGCAAAGACACCATCACCTCGGCCCTCGCCGACCTGGACCGGCGATACGTCCCCTTCACCCGGCTGAAGGTCGGCACCGGCCGCACCCACGGATACCGGATGGCATCACGGGAGCACCTGCGGCAACTGGAGGAGCGCGACGAAGTCGTCTACCGCAATGACCGGTACGGCAACACCTACGTCGTGGACCGGCCGGGCCTATGGGAGGTCACCTCCGGGGGGCGGGTGCCGGTGGTCCATCTCGGTCAGATCGCCGGGGTGCGTGCGGTGGCCGACGGCTTCGCGGCCCGGTGGTGGCGCGTGCTGTTGTGGTGCCCGCGTGCCATCACCGAGCAGCGCTCCATCGGGCGGGGTGATGGGGATACGGCTGCGCGGCTCGCAGCATGGGACGCGACGGAGCGCGATGTCGCGGACAACCCGGGCATCAGGTGGGATCTTGTGGTGCACACCGATGGTGTGCCCGCTCGGGATGCCGCCGAGCGGATACACGCCCTGGTCACCGCGGCGAGATGACTGTTCCGGCACTTCGGTGCCGGAGCTGGTCAAGCGCCTCCTCGATACTCAGGTCCGCGTCGCGGGCGTCCTCCCAGTGTGCGAGGACGGCAGCCGTGGCATGCAGCAGGTCGTCCGGCAGGCCGGCCGCGTGGACCAGCGTTGCCGCCTCCCGCATCTCCGGAGCCCAGCGCCAGGCACGTGAAGCGGTCTTGGGGATGTAGCCCGGTTCGGTGAGATAGCTGTCCGTGCGCAGCCCAGCGATGTCGAGAAGCTCGTCGGCGACGCCGTTGGCTTCGGCCGCTCCGTAGGCGATGGCCGCGAGAACGCGGGACGCTTTCTGGTAGCTGGTGTAGGTAAGTTTGAGAGCGGATGCCTTACCGATCTCCTCGCCCAGTGGACGGACGGTTACGTCCGTGTCGGCGAAGATCCGTTTCACACAGTCGACGGCGTCGGATGGGCCGGACGTATAGAGGCGCGGCTGCTTGCCTCCGACCGGTGGTGAGCCGACCACGGCGGCGTCGACCACGACTGTTCCCGGTAGGGCCTGCGCGATGCGCCGGACGCGCTGGGGAGCAATAGCGTTCGCCTCGACGTAGACCTTGCCCTCCGGGCCGTGGCCGGCCACCTCGAAGGCGATGTCCTCGGCGGCTGCCGGCGGGCAGAGGGAGATCACCACATCGCAGCGCGTGACGAGTTCCGCCATACCGTCGGCCGCCGTCAGCCCGGCCTGCCGCGCACGGCGGACGGTGGCCGAACTGCGGCCGGCAGGATTCCACAGCACCCGCGCGCCCGCGCGACGCAGTTGGGCAGCCACCGCGGCTCCCATGCTTCCGGGGTGCAGGATCCCCACCGTCGTCTGGGACACCGGCTTCATAGGGGGCTCCTCCTCGGTCCGAGCGAGTACAGCAGATCGATGGCGGTGCGGGCGTCGGGAACCTGATGGTCCGGCTCCGGCAGCTCTCGCGGCCACACGGCACCGCGATCGATCGACCGCAGCAGCGATGTCCGTACAGTACTGATCCCACAAGGCAGCAGTCGGCTCGGTCAGTTGGAACCGCTCCCGGATCGCCTCGAAGTCACCAGGGGCAGCACGTTCGACCAGCAGATCCGTAAGCCATGCTTCTTCCTCCTGGCCGAGGCTGTATCGGCTTCGGAAGGACGCCGCCCAGCGGGCCAGTGCGAGCTGCCGATCCACCAAAGTGTTGTCCACATCGAAGAGCACCACAGGCTGCACACAGCGATCCTACGCCCGGGACACAACAGCCTTAGATCAGCGGTACTCACGCAGTCAGCTTCTGCTTTCGTTCGGTTGACAGCGTGCAGCGCTGGAACGTGGGTCAGCGTCTCGCGTGGGCGTCATGTCCACGACCTTCCAGGTCGCGCCGCCTTGCAGGAAGCGCGACCTCGGTGGTTGGGACAGATGCCCTTCTTGTTGCTATGTGCTGGGCTGGGTGGGGTCGGTGTTTGAGGTGGGTGGGAGCCGTAGGACTGGTCCCGTTCGAGGCTTCTTGGGGCCGTAGCGTCGGGGGTTGCGGATGGGAAGGCCGGACTGGGTGAACCCGGCCTTCGGATTGGGTGGCCGGGGGCCCTTCTCCCCGCGGGGAGCGAAGAGGTCGATGGTGCGGATCTGCAGGCTGTGATGAAGGTAGGCGAGGTCGGAGGCAGTCATGGGGAATCCCTCGGTGAGAGCGGCCAGCATCTCGTAGGCCGCAGGAAGGTCTGCCTGAGAGGCGTGACTGATCTGGATACGGGTGGAAGCGAGCCGCGAGGACGGCGCGTATCGAACCGGTTGATGCCCCAGCACGTACCGGGAGTTCCACGTGAGACTGTCCGTCTTCACGATCCGGTCCCAGACACACGAATCAATAGCAAACGAGGCAGCTGCACAGTGAACTTCACCATCACCCCAGAAAAGACGATCCAGGCATACGGCGTCACTTACTTCCCCCGCAACGATGTCACCGGATTCGACGCGCGCACAGCCAACTTCCTGAGCACCGTCGGACTGCCCACCTCGGACGTCTTCACCTCCCGCATGGACGTCACCGACCCCTACGGCCCCGACACCGGCGCCATCACCATCGGAAGCCGCTTCGACCTGCACGGACTGCAGTGCCCCCCGGAAAGCCGGACATGGTGGAGCCTGGGCTACCTGTTCACCTCACTCCTCGCACTCGACCCCGCGACAGGGAAGGTCTACGCCTTCCCCGAAGGATCCCTTGGCTACATCGAGCTGCACCGGGACATCGAATCCCTCGCCTTCGCCCTCATCGAGCTACGCAAAGTCGAGATCGACCACGACAACGACGCCGACCCTGAAGACCTGGCAACCCGATTCCGCGAGACCGTCGAAGCCTTCGACCCCACCCCGTTCACCGACGAAGACTCCCAATGGAACCTCTCACTCGAAGAACTCGAACAAGGCATCTGGTAACACAACAGGACCTTCAACCCTATCCGTCGTCTGCGAAGTACGGAATCGGCCGGTGCCGGATCGAACCGTGTCAGTGGCTGGTGACAGGATCGAGGGGTGCTGGGCAAGGGATACGACGTCGGCCCGTTGGTGCCGGGCGAGTCACTGGTGGTCCAACCGGGTTTCTGGTCGAACTACCTTTTGGCGATGTGCAGCGACGGATGGTGTGCCGAGCGCCCGGTGCCGGAGTGGTTCGGCGACGACGGCGCCGATGTCGACGCGCTGTCCGAAGTTCTCTTCGATCCTGAACGCTGGCCAGTGTTCAGGGTGCCGGCACAAGACGGCCCCGGAGTCGTGGTGGTCTACCGCAACCTGGATGGCGACCACGGCACCGACTATCTCCTCACCGATCCAGGAAGGAGCAGTGTCGAGCAGATCGCCAGCTGGGATGGAGATTTCTCGGGCACCGGGCTGACATGGCGCGAACTGATCCGGATCGCCGACAGTCCCGCCTGTGCGGCCGAAGGCGTCCAGGACACGGCGGCTCGCTTTCTGCTGCTCCTTCCTCTCCTCACCGACCCGGACGTGCCGGAGACAGCATCGGCAAGGCTCATCGCCGCCCTGGCCGCAATCGGCGCGCCGCCAGGCACTATCTCCATCACGGCGGAGCATCTGCTGGCACACCTCACGAGGAGATCCCGACACGACCCCACGTGGGCGTCTCCGCTGAGCGGCGGCTGAGAGACGGACCGGCTGCTGGTCAGCGATGTAGTGATCTCGGTATGGCTGCTGTGACTTCGGCGTTGGGACCTTCCTGGATAGCCCTCCGGCTTGAGCCCTCGCGGCTTGGGGAGGCTGGTGACGGTTCTGCGACGCCAGGGCGCGGACATGGTCCGCGAAGGTCGGCCGTAGAGCCTTCCGCTGGAGGACCGGCCCTGCTGGTCGCGGCGTATAGGCGAACGAACCTCACGATGCGCCAGCTCGTGCGCAGATCGGAGTGTCCAAGTCGGTGGCGGACCGGATCATCGACCACCTCGGGCCGATGCTCGCCCTTCACCCACGGGAGTGGTTCGCGAAGGACGCCGTGCTCATCGACGCCGGCGCCCTGGCCCCTACCCGCGACCGCACCTTCGCGGAGCGGTCGAAGAACCACCGGTACTCCACCGACCACCAGGTCGTCATTGACGCGGCGCCCAGCCTGCGGAAATCGCGTAGCTACTGAGTTCGGGTGCCGGTATCGTCCGGTCTCTCGATCCGCCGTACCAGCGCCCTACGTTCAGAGAGCGATCCCATGGCCAGCCAGCAGGCAACGACGACTCTATGGCGCCCCACCGGCCCCAAAGAGCTGGATCTGGTTCGGGAGCTGAACTGGCGTGCGTGGCCGCCCCGACTGCCCGAGCAGCCGATCTTCTATCCAGTCCTGAACGAGGACTACGCGATCAGGATCACCCGGGACTGGAACGTGAAGTACGACGGCGCAGGCTTCGTCACTCGTTTTGAGGCCGAGTCGGAGTTCCTGAGCCGGTATCCCATCCAGCAGGCCGGCGGGCAGACGATCCTCGAGCTCTGGGTTCCAGCCGAGGAGCTGGACGACTTCAACGCCCACATCGTTGGCGAGATCCAGGTGGTCCACGAGTTCCGCTGAGGCGGAGAGGGACGCTGGGGCAGCAGCCGGGCGGGGGCGATGATCCCGACGTGGCGGGTGTGATCACGGCGTCGGAGTCGTCCTGATAGCCCCGTTCACCAGGCTGAGCCCGCGTGCTGGTGATCATGCTGCGTTGCGACGGTGCGGACGCGGCCCTCAAGGGGCGACCGTGGGGCCTGTTCCTGGAGGGCTGGACGCTGCTGGTCGCGGCGTACTGGCGCTGGCGTGACGATGCGCCAGCTCGCGCCGCTGTTCGAGGCGGCGACATCCCCGGCGGACCGTGTGATCGGGTCTCGGTCCCATGCCCGAGCTTCAGCCCCGCAAGGCGTTCGTCAGGGGCGCCGTGCTCGTCGACGCCCACACCTGGCGCGTCGTTACGGTAGGCCGACCGCTTCCGGGCAACCGCGAATGGCTGCAAAGCCTGGGAGGAGCCCGGGGCCAAGGCCGCCGTCGGCAACACGACGACGGCCACCGACCGCGGCTATCCCCGGGCACCGGCCTTGGGACGCCTCACCGCCGCCGCGCGAGGGCGCGGAACTGTCCGACTGGAAGCAACACAACAAGGTCTGTAAGCAGGTCCGGACATGCGTTGAGCACGCGTTCGCCCGCATGAATGCCTGGAATTTTCTCGCGACCGCCGCCTTAAGTCGTCATCTCATTTGGTGCGTTGGGTAGGCTGTCGGTCGTGGCGGGCATTGTTGAGCGGCTTGTGCCGGATGAGTTGTGGGTACTGTTCCAACGGGTGGTGCCGGAAGCGCCGTCGCGGCCTCAGGGTGGTGGTCGGCGCCGGCACGGTGACCGGGAAGTGCTCGCCGCGATCGTGTTCGTGGCCACGTCGGGCTGCACCTGGCAACAGTTGCCGACGGCGTCGTTCGGGCCGTCGGGGGCGACAGCTCACCGACGGTTCACCGAGTGGAGCAAGGCGCGGGTGTGGGCCAGGCTCCACCGCCTGGTCCTTGACGAGCTCGGCGCTCGCGGTGAACTGGACTGGTCCCGCTGTGCGATCGACTCGGTAAACATGCGGGCCCTGAAAAGGGGGACCTGACGGGTCCGAATCCTGTTGACCGGGGCAAGTTCGGGTCGAAGATTCACTTAATCACGGAGCGGACCGGTCTGCCCCTTTCTGTCGGAATCTCGGGGGCGAACCTGCACGACAGCCAGGCTCTTGAGCCCCTCGTCCGCGGGATTCCGCCCATCCGGTCGCGCCGCGGCCGCCGACGGCGTAGGCCCGGCAAGCTCCACGCGGACAAGGGCTACGACTATGCCCACCTGCGGAGATGGTCACGCGGACGTGGTATCAAGCACCGCATAGCCCGCAGGGGCATCGAGTCCTCGCAGCGACTGGGCCGCCACCACTGGACCATCGAACGCACCATGGCCTGGCTCGCCGGCTGCCGCCGCCTCCACCGCCGCTACGAACGCAAAGCCGACCACTTCCTCGCCTTCACCAGCATCGCCTGCACCCTCATCTGCTACCGCAGACTCACCAAATGAGATGTCTTCTAAGACGTGCCACCACACCCACGAGAAACCCAAGATCAATCCCACACAACTACCGGACCACAGACCAAGCCCCCGAACAACCAAACCGAACACGCCGGCAGACCACGCCCATCACGCCCGAACGCAGCCCCTTCAGCCATCCTGAGTCCCACCCCAAAGACGGGACACCAGACCAAAACAGTCCAACTCCCTGAACATCACTGACCCGTCACATCAGGGCAGGACCGGCTGACCGCGCTCGGCATCGAGGCTGCCAAGGCCCCTTCTACCGCCCCGGCGACGGCGACGGGCAGCGCGGCGGAAGGGGGGCGGGGAAAGCTCAGCAGTCGTTCCAACGGGGCCTGGCGGCCCTCACGCAATGGGTAGAACGCGAAGGACCGGACCGACCCGTACCAAGGGGGCACAGCGAGCACACCACGGTCGACCGCGAGCCGGAGCCGGTGACCGTCAAACTCTCTGGAGGGGGTGGGGTAGTCGAAGCCTCACCAGGTCCGGAAAGGGGCCCTCAGTGAATCGGCATGGTCGGCTCCCCTTGACCGTATGCCCTGAGGCAACTGAAGGCCGACCGCTACCCGGCTGGTCCACCGACGCCGGCCGCACCGAGGACATCGGGTGGTGCCAAGCCCGCACCACGCTGCTCGAGGCCGTCGCACGCCACCACCACGCTCACCTGCACGCCGCCATCGTCGAGCTCGGCGGGTAGCTGGAGCTCCCAGCTACCCGTAACCCAGAAGGCTGCGCGGTCAGCGCCGGCCGCCGCCGATGCGGCGGTCGTCGGCCAGTGCGGTAAGCGGGCCGAACTCGCGGGCAAGCTGGCTCCACGTCAGAACCTCGCCACAGCGGGCCAGGAACTCCTTCGGGTTGAACTCGGGCATGGTCCAGGTGCCAGTGCCCCGGTCCCGCAGCCACAGGTCCCCGTCACCGTCGACCACAGTCGGCGGGACCGGTACGGGCTCGGCCTGATCGGTGGGATCCCAGGTGACCCGGCCCGGGTGGGAAACGCGGCGCAGCTCGGTGGTGGCCAGCCGCGCGGCCAAGTCACGGGTGGACTCTTCGGCGTCCTTGACCGACGCGAGTCGGAATGCGTCGTCAAGTATGGGCAGGGCTGGATTCTTGCTGCGCTTTGAACTCATACGCTGACTACCTTCGGTAGGGGGCGTCACATCCGTTATGGCACCCCGTAGAGGAACACGGTATCCGAGGCGGGAGCCGGGGCCGGCTACGAGCACTGTCCAGGTGGAGGCGCTGCCACACCGGGCAGTGGGACTAGGTGGTGAGCGGTTCCTGAACGTGGCGCAACCCGTGGTGGTAGCGCTCAGATACGACGGTCCGGGTCAGAGAAGATGAGGCCGCCGGGGGCGAGCGGACGTCGGGCCGGGGCGGGTGCGGGCTCGGGCTCGCCGGGCGGCTGGCGGAAGTCGGCACCCTGCTCGACCGGCATCAGCCGGGGCCCACCCGCCTGGGCGGGTACGGGAGCGCCGGAAGCGGGCTCGGAGAAGGCGGGCAGCGAGAGCGGTCGCCGGCCGTGGCCGCCCGGCCGGCCTGAGCCGGAAGCGGGGCCGCCGGTACGGCTGCGGGTGCGGGAGGAGCGGTCGTCTATACGTGTGGGGTTCATTCAGAACCTTCCTTGATACGGCACGTACCAAGGAATTCCCGCAGCGGAAAAGCAGCACGGGGGAATCACGAGAACGGGCCGGATGGAATGCGAAAGTGGATCCTGGCATGTAATGAATCCGGTGCAGACGCAAGAAAGGAAACAGGTGACGTCACGCGGGACGTGAAATTCAGGACGCTGACGGGCGCGACTGTGAAGAGGTGCACCGGGAAAAGGGGCGGTGGTTCTCCCGGAGGGGACCTGTGCGGGACATGCCCGTAGCTGGGGCCCGCACCCCGAGGGATACGGGCCCCAGCTACGAAGTGCGTGTCAGGAGGGAACGATATTCTCGGCCGTCGGGCCCTTCTGGCCGGGTGCGATGTCGAAGGTGACCTTCTGGCCTTCGAGCAACTCGCGGAAGCCCTGGGCGGCTATGTTCGAGAAGTGGGCGAACACGTCAGCGCCGCCATCGTCCTGCTCGATGAAGCCGAATCCCTTGGCCGCGTTGAACCACTTCACAGTGCCAGACGCCATGTCATATCTCCTTTGGGGCAGTACACCGGCGCCCGCAATGCACGGGTACCGGGTCGCCGCGATGATGCCCCGCCCGGAAATTAACCGGAAATACAGAAAACGCTTCCAGCGGCTGAAAAATACCGACGAAGGCGCTTGAAGTTTTGGGAACCACAACTGCAACTGAGACCGACAGTAGCATGCGGTAGGGGCCTGTGTATGTTAAATAATTCCACTCTATTTGTTGCGGTAAAAAACACTCCCCGCATGGCGTGATAAACCCTCACCCCGCGGTCATAGATATTAGTCCGCCCGTCGCACAGCATTTCAAGAACAGTGATCGCAGTTCACCGCTCACAGGACACCGCTACCCCCGTGGCACCGTCCCTACCCGACGCCGCCGCATCAGCCCGTATCCCGGTCCCGACATAGGTCAGGGCCGGGCAGCTGGTGCTGCGCGGCCCTGATCACGTGCGCCCCAGATCCCGCCACCGTCGTCTGAGGGCCGGTGCTCCCTGCTTCGGGAGAACCCGGCTGGACGGCAGGGCCCGTCCGGGGCAGCCGTACGCTCCCAGCGCGGGCCGATCGGGGAAGAAGGGGTCAGGTCAGGTTGATGTTCTCCGCCTGGGGGCCTTTCTGGCCCTGGGTGATGTCGAACGTCACTGCCTGGCCTTCCTGGAGCTCACGGAAGCCCGTGGAGTTGATCGCCGAGTAGTGGGCGAAGACGTCCGGGCCGCCGCCGTCCTGAGCGAGGAAGCCGAAGCCCTTCTCCGCGTGGAACCACTTAACCGTTCCCGTAGCCATGTCTGATGCCTTCCAGTCGATGAACGCCTCCCGCAACGCGCGGGAGGCGGAGGTGATCGCCCTGGTTCCTACGGCAGAGCACAGCAAAACGCCCACGCCGAGGGCGTGGGCAAAAAATGGGGGGTCCGAACCACGACAGCTGCCTTGGACGCTACACGCCCACGCACCCCGTCACCACGAAAAGCCACCCGCACGCCACACCTCGGTATCCGTGCACAGGGGGACCGCGAAACCGTTCTGACAGACCCGCACAAAGGCGCGCGCCGCTAACCGGCGGACACGCGCCACCTTACGCCGCGGCCTGCGGGTTCACCGTTCCGAGTGCGTGGCGGTGGTGTTCGGCGTTGATGCGTTGCGCTTCTTCGAGTTGGTCTTCGAGGATGATGATGCGGCAGGCGGCTTCGACGGGGGTTCCCTGGTCGACGAGTTCCCGGGCTCGGGCGGCGATGCGCAGCTGGTAGCGGGAGTAGCGGCGGTGCCCACCCGCGGAGCGCAGCGGGGTGATGAGGCGGGCCTCCCCGATCGCGCGGAGGAAGCCCTGAGTGGTGCCGAGGATTTCGGCTGCCCGTCCCATGGTGTAGGCCGGGTAGTCATCATCATCGAGCCGGCCGAACGAGTCGTCCGCTGTCATCTGCACCTCTCATCATCGTGAACGCGTGGAGGGGCCCTGGCGCCATTGGCACCAGGGCCCCGAAGGAACTGCTACACCACCTACCGGCCCTGATACTGCGCCGGTCTACTTGTTCCGCACGGCCACCCGGGAGAGGGCTGGCACTGCGGGGATCGCGGTTGCTTGACCGGAGACCACCTCACTCACGATGTCCTGCGGTACCCGGACTCCAACTTCCGCCCGGGCGATCCTGATGGCGCCGAATCCCTCCGTTTCTTCCCTCTGGGATCCATCACTTACCTAACTACTACTGCTGGTACTGCTCTCCTGCGTACTGCTCTGTGACCTGACCAAGCGCCACTCTTCGGCAGCCAGCCCCGTCGCCCATCCTGCGTCTGCTCTGGCTTAGAACCCCACTGCCGAACCTCCTGATGCGCGCGCCCGCAGCCGACGCCTTCACCAAGGTGCTACTCACTGACTTCACTGCTGGTCCTACGAACAGCGCTCACGGGGTACCGCCACTGCGGTCCCGCTGACGGTGGCCCCTCATCACCGCGGGCCACCCGGTCCGGTCGTCAGTCCCGTCGCCGTCCTACAACCGCTCTGGCTTCGAAACTCCACCACCGCACCGTCCTGCGTACTGCAACTACCTGCACTGCTGCTCGGCAGTTCGTCTCTGCCGGGCCTTGCTGATCTCGGCTACGAGAGAAACCATAACCACACCACCACCCAATGTCTACTCCGGCCAAGATAGATTTCTGCGTGCCTGACAAAGAGGTAATCGACCTCGAACAGCAAGGGAGGCACTCCCCTCCCCCCGCCTAGCGCAGGAGATCCTCACCAGCGACCACACAGACGTCCGCCGATGCCTGCCAGCTGGATGCCGCGGCAGAACACAGATCTCCCAGCAGGTGCGCTACCGCTACGCACTGCCTTCCACCGGGCGGGCGCCAGCCGGCGAAGTGGGTACAGGTGAGGCCGTCGGACAACGCGCGGAGTATCTCGTGCGCTTCGTGCGCCGCCTCCGGGCCGGACGCGGCGCGTCATCGTCATCGACCGCGCACCCGCCGGGTGCCGCGTGGTCAGCCACCCGGTGGGCGTTCGTCCTCCGGGTCGTCCGGTGCCTGGCGCGCGACCATGGCGGGGTCGGTCTCCTCGCCCCGGGCCAGCAGACGCAGAGAGGCGACCAGCCCGGTGTCCCGCATGCTCGCGAGCTGCCACGCCCAGGCCATCCCGCAGATCAGGTCAGCGACGACCAAATAGCACAGGACCCGTACGGCACCGAGGTCCGACGGAGCGCGCACCAGACGGACTCCGGCCCAGATCTCGAAGACCACGATGCACAGCAGGCCGGCAGCCAGCCCGTACGGCCGTCCCGCGACGCCGTCCCGAACGCGTAGCGCGGCGAGCGCGAAGGCAAGAACGCAGACTCCCCCGGCGGCGGACCACCAGCCCAGATCGACCCCGGGCACCAGGGACGCCAGGGAGAGCACCAGGGCATCGGTGAAGACCAGCAGGGCCGCCGAGGCCAAGGTGCGGAAACCCGTGCGCCCCGTTGTCCCGGCCACCTGCTGCGCAGGCAGTGAGAGCGCGACGAAGAGCAATCCGGCCAAGGCACCCGTGGCCCCAGCCGCCGCGGTGAAGAAGTCGCGGTACTCCTCCGGCATCATGCGCGCACGCTATCGCCCGCCCTCCTGACCCGCCGGGTGACGCACCCAACAAACGCCCCCGACAAGCACCGCGCCAACACGCCCCACCCACGAACACGCCACACGTTCGATGCGGCAGCAGCCCAAAGAGAGACGCCGTGATCGTGGCCAGGCACCAACAGCCCCAGCTCGCCGTTCACGGGCCGACAGAGCACAGCCGGGACCGTCGCCGCAAGGGCGGTCCGTCCTGTGGAACGCCCGTGACCGGAAACAGTTACCCATCGTCCGGCGGTGGTATCTCTCGAAATTCTGGGCTGCGGTGCTACGCGGGAAGAAGGCCCGGAAGTACCGACCCGGTGTATGCGGCGAGCACGCTTCCCAGCGCTCCGCTGACGACTGGGGAGTTGAGGATGCCGACGATGGATCCGCCCCAGCGCTGGAGTCTGGCCGGGTCGGGAGATCCGTTGGCGGCCTCGGTTTCGAGACGTGTGGCGAGTTGCGTGAACTCAAGGGCGTCGTCTTCCGGCAGCTCCAGAACAGGTGCCGCCTAGCGCAGAGCGCGGGCGAGCATGACGACGGCTGCGGGGTCGCCAGTGGTACCGGCGGCCTGGATCGCGTCGGCGTCCGTTTGAAGGGCCCCTCCCGTCCGGTGGGTAACTGAGGCGGCGGGCCGGCCCGCCCCGGCGGCGACGGTCATCGCGGCAACGGCCACTCCCGTCATCTCCGAACGTCTGCTGAAAGAGCGCCCATTCATGCGCATGTTGCTCCTCGGAAGAAGTTGGCCCTGTCGGCTCGACGCTAGGGCCGGGAGCGGTGCAGGCCCATCCGCCAGCCCGTGGGTCCAGTTGGGGTTGTCCCCCGCATCGGGCCCGCCGCTGGCCGGGGCGGGTCTCCGGGGGGCCTTTGCCGGATCCGCACGCGGCTGGGCAGACTGGGGCGCATGACGACGACTTCCCTGGACAAGGGCGCGAACCTGCCCGTTGACTCCGCTGTGGTGCACGCCGTGCTCTCCTGGGCCGACCACCCCGGCATACCGGCCGCGGACGCCTCAGCGCTCCTGCTTGGCGGCGACGGACGGGTGCGCGACGACGGGGACTTCGTCTTCTACAACCAGCCGGAGCATCCCCGCGGCGCGGTGCGCCACCTGGGGAAGCAGCAGGTGTCCGGCACGGTGTCCGACACCCTCGAAGTGAACCTCGGGCGGTTGGAGCAGGGCATTGAGCGGGTCGTGCTGGCCGCGTCGGCGGACGGCGGGCCGTTCGGCCGGCTGTCCGGGCTGACGCTGCGACTGCTGGACGCCGGGACGCGGAGCGAGCTGGCGCGATTCGCGATGGAGGCGACGACCGAGACGGCTTTCATCGGCGGTGAACTGTATCTGCGGGGCGGGCGGTGGAAGTTCCGCGCGGTGGGGCAGGGGTACGCCTCCGGTCTCGCCGGACTCGCCACCGACTTCGGCATCAGCGTCGACGAAGAGCCCCAGCCCCCCGCCGAACCACCGGCCGCAACCCTCGCCGCTCCCCCTGCCGACGCACCCGTGCCGCCCGCGCCGGCCCCCGGCGCTCCCGGGCTGGGGCGGGTGAACGGAGAGGAGCGGCTGCCCGTCGATATGCGCAAGCGTCTGTCGCTGCGCAAGGAGCAGGTGGCCGTCAGCCTCCGCAAGCACCGCGCGGAAGGGGTGTCGGCCCGCGTCGTCCTGGTGCTCGACGCGTCCGGCTCCATGGCTGCCCTCTACACCAGGGGCACCGTGGCCGAGGTCGTGGAGCGCATGGCCGCCGTCGCCGCGAAGCTGGACGACGACGGCGATATGCAAGCGTGGACCTTCGCCTCGAATCCGGCCCGGCTGCCGGATCTGACGCTGGGAGAGCTGCCGGAGTGGCTGCGGCTCCATGTCCGCGTCGGGCAAATAAGCTTCTTCCGGAGGAAGTCGAGGAAGGGCCTGGAGCCCGGTCAGGTGGACATGCGCGACGTCGGCATCCAGAACGAGGAACAGAAGGTGATCGCCGAGGTCCGTGACTTCGTCCGGCGCAACCCGGTTCCCGTTCCCACCCTGGTGCTGTTCTTCTCCGACGGCGGCGTTCACCGCAACGCCGAGATCGAGCGGGAACTGCGGGAGGCGGCCGAAGAACCGGTGTTCTGGCAGTTCGTCGGGCTGGGACGGTCGGAGTACGGAATCCTGTCCCGATTGGACACCATGCAGGGCCGCCGGGTCGACAACGTCGGCTTCTTCGCGGTCGACCGTATCGAAGACATGCCCGACACCGAGCTCTACGACCGCTTGCTCTCCGAGTTCCCCTCCTGGATCACCGCCGCCGGCCAGGCCGGCGTCCTGTGACGGCCCGCCCGGACACACAACCCCTTCCGGCACAGCAGACCATCAGGTGAGAGCCGACCCGGGCACGGGGGCGGCGCCCGTCTCCCCAAGGTCCGGTACGCCGCCATCCGCAGGAGCCCGGTCGGTGCGGGTCCAGTACGCCACACCCCGACGTCTCCCCCGGGCCCGCCCGGGGCCCCAAAGCGTCATACCCAACACCGATGACCAGCCGGCGCCAACAGATCTCGGCAACGAGCCGGGCGACCACATCGCGGGAGAACCGCAGATGCACCAGCAGATCGACCCGTATCCCCGCGTCGTCGGAGAAAATCTTCGGGATGTGGAGGTAGCGGCGCGGGTCGGTCTGCTCCGCAATCCCCAAAGGCCGCGCGAGCTCCTGGTACAGCAACTCGATCCACTCGCGGCGGCTCCCAGGGCCAGCGTCCGAGAATTCCGTAGGCGATCTCACCCGCGGCGTGGCGGTGATGATGCCGCTCGTCTGAAGAGTTGCGAAGACTCTGGTCCCGCTTGTCCCCCCAGCTCGCGGACAGTCCGCTCTGTGGCGTCGAGGTCCTGGGTGGTCAGGTAGCCGCTTGCAACTGGTGCTCCCACGACCGCATACGGGAGGCCAGACGCTGCCACCCGGTCCGGTAAGAGCGGGGGTGCACCTTGCCCTCGGTCTTCGGCAGGACGCGGGTCCCGGCCCGCCAGAACGTCGCCTCCGTCCTGCGCACCCCGTCCAGATCGCCGGCCCGCCAGAATCCCGATCCCGACCACCAGCGAACCGGCCGTCTGCTTCAGTTCCCTGTCGAACCTGCTCTGCCCCATAGCCGTCGCAACCTCCGCCTGTCCGACGTGTTCCGAGCACACAACGCCAAGAAGCAGACACGACCGTAGAACAGGGCACCTGTGGATAGATCTCATCGACTTCCGGGGCGGTTGTGAATAGGGAATCCGTGTGACGACGCAGCACAGTTGGCAAATCAGCACGCTTATTGGCAAACGACGCCGACGTCACTCTGTGGTTACTTGAGCCGGGACGCGATAGTTGGAACCGGGCCACAGCGGTTGGAACCAAGATCAGGTTGTGGAGCGGTTGGGGCCTGGGATCTCGGGGTTCGCGGGCAGGCAGGATCGCGGCGTCGTGGGCGGCGAGATCTTCTCGGGTTCCGACGAGGGCAGGTCCGCAGTCGGGGGCGTCGGTCGACGACCATCGTGACAGCCTGCTGTGCCATCGCGGCCGGTAAGCCCAAGGTGCTGCGGCAGCCCCCCCCATTACCGTTTTGGTTGCCCCGCAATGGGGCGCCCGGCCTCCGGAGTTGGCATGACTTTCTCCCCCTGTCGATCGCATGTCTTGGGGGGTGGTGTCACCGGCCCCGGAGGCATCGACAGACCGCTGATTAGGGGCATGACCACCGGCCTTTCCGCAGGTCGGGAGGCTCTTCGTAATGTGGATGTGGCGATCGGTGCCGTGGGACGGCCGGGCGGCAGGGACGACCGGAGGACGCACGTGATCGACATCAGCGGCATCGGCGCCTTCCTCGGCCTGGACGTCGGTAAGGGCGAACACCACGCCACCGCCGTCACCCCGGCCGGGAAGAAAGCCTTCGACAAGCGGCTGCCCAACAGTGAGCCCAAGCTCCGCGAGGTGTTCGGGAAACTGCAGGCCAAGCACGGAACCGTGCTCGTCGTGGTCGACCAGCCGGCCTCCATCGGCGCACTGCCGCTGGCCGTCGCGAGAGACATGGGCTGCCCGGTCGCCTATCTGCCGGGGCTGACGATGCGGCGGATCGCCGATCTCTACCCGGGCGAGGCCAAGACCGATGCCCGCGACGCGTTCGTCATCGCGGACGCGGCCCGCGTCATGCCTCACACGCTCCGCTCGGTCGATCTCGAGGACGAGACCATCGCCGAGCTGGAGATGATCGTCGGCTTCGACGACGACCTGGCCGGTGAAGCGACGCGGATCAGCAACCGGCTTCGGGGCCTGCTGACGCAGATCCATCCGTCGCTGGAACGGGTTCTGGGGCCGCGAGTGCAGCACCCGGCCGTGCTCAGGCTGCTCGACCATTTCGGCTCGCCCGCCCAGATACGCAAGGCCGGACGGCGTCGGCTCGTGACGCTGATCCGTCCGAAGGCCCCGCGGATGGCCGAGCGTCTTGTCGATGACATCTTCACGGCACTGGATGAACAGACCGTCGTCGTTCCGGGCACCGACGCGGCTGCACTGATCGTTCCCAGCCTCGCCAACTCGCTCCAGGCAGTTCTTGACCAGCGCAAACTCCTCGCCGCCCGGATCGAGGAGCTGCTGGAGGACCACCCTCTTTCCAAGGTCCTGACGTCCATGCCGGGGATCGGCGTCAGGACCGGAGCACGCATCCTCATCGACGTCGGCGACGGCAGCTCGTTCCCGTCCGCCGCCCACCTCGCCGCCTACGCCGGCCTCGCCCCAGCGACCCGCAGCTCGGGCTCGTCAATCCGTGGTGAGCAACCGTCCAGGAGGGGAAACAAGCAGCTCAAACGGGCCTTCTTCCTCTCCGCGTTCGCCGCCCTGGCCGACCCGGTCTCCAGGGCCTACTACGACAAGAAGATCAGCCAGGGCAAACACCACACCCAAGCTCTCCTCTGCCTCGCCCGACGACGAGCCGACGTGCTCTTCGCCATGCCCTGCGACGGCACCTTCTACGAACCCCAACCCGCCCCATCAGCTTGACCAAACCCATAGGGGCACCCCCCGGCAGGGGGGCTGCCGCAGCCAGGAGTAGTGGGCACGCGCGAACCGACTAGCTGTGGAAAGTCGTGATCGCTTCGAGCGCAGCCCTCTCGGTCCTGATGTGGTTGACGGGTGCCGTTCCGTCGGCGTAGCCGAAGGAGATGCCCACGAGTAGTTGCCCTTCGCCGACTGCGAGTTCGGCGCGGACTGTGTCGGCATAGAAGCTCAGCAGCCCCTGCGGACAACTCGCCACGCCGTAGGCGGTCATTGCCAGGAGCAGGGTCTGCATGTAGGCACCGACGTCAGCGGCCAGCCGGGCCCCGCCGTCCCCGGTGACGAACAGGAACGCGGCGTGCGGCGCGCCGTAGAAGCGCAGGCTTTCCGCGTTGTAGGCCGCCCGCGCCTCGTGATTGTCGGCTGCGATGCCCAGCGCTCCGTACAGCTGGGTACCGAACGCCGCCCGGCGCGCCTGGAGGACCCTCCGGACGGAACGCGCGGGTCGAGTGACGGCCACGTATCAGCTTCTCCGCACAGTCACTCAGTTCGGTGGGGGCCAACAGGCTCACGAAAGACTCCTCGACAGCGCTCGATGTAAACGCAGCCGTTTACATTGCGTGAACCTAGCAGGCGTCACCTCTCGAAGTAAACGCTTCCGTATACTTGATGCATGAGTGCGACGACTACGGAATCCGCGAGGGGGCGGGGGCGGGGCGGACGGGAGCGCATCCTGGCCGCCGCCGCCGAGCTGTTCGCGACCCACGGCATCAACGCGACCGGAATGGAGCAGGTCGCGGAGGCGGCACCCGTGTCTAAACGCACGCTCTACGCGCATTTCCGGACCAAGAGCGACCTGGTGATCGCCCACCTCCAGGACCTCACCGCGTCGGGTGCCACTCTGGAAGACGTACTGAACCGCGAGGACATCCCCCCGCTGGAGCGGATCCTCGGGCTGTTCGACCCCGTGCCGGATGCAACACCGGTACGAGGATGCCCATTCATCGACGCCGCAGCGGAGTTCCCCGACCCCGAGAGCGCGGTCCACTCCTACGCCCGCGAACAGAAACTGCAGATGGTACGGCTGGTCACCGCGCTGGTGACGGAACTGGGCTGCTACGAACCCGCCGCGCTCGCCGAACAACTGGTCACCCTCGCGGACGGGGCGGCCAGTCGCGCCATGGTGCTCGGCGAAGCGGACTACGGCCGACACGCACGGACGGCAGCAAAGACCCTGCTCGCGCACGCCCTGCCGAGCACAGCCCGACGCGGAGGAGCCGACAAGGCCAGCAGCGACGTGGACTTCTGAGTGCGAGACGGTTCCGCCCCGGGCCCGCGCGCCTTCGATCCAGCCGGCGTCGACGTACTTCTCTTGCCCGAAGATGAGGCGGTGCCGGCCCTGGCGAAAATGCTGGCTTCAGCGCTTCCGGTTGATCAAGTGGCACCCACGACGTCGATCTTCTTGGCGAGTGGGTCACCTTGCTGAAAGGAGCTCTCGTAGAGCTGCGTAGTCGTTCACAGGGCCCGGGCGTAAGAGCTAGAACCAGCTGTCCGCCCGCCGCCGTCGCCACCGCCCCACCCGCGGCCCTGCGCACGCGCTCGCTCGGTTCCGTACCTCTCGGGAAAGCGACTACGGATGCTACATGCCTGCGATGCCCGGAACTGGTCCCAACATGACTGGCAATTCACCGAAGCTTGCAAGAAGTCTGACCCGATGGTTCCAACATGCTCGCCCCAGCAGGTCAAAACTGCCAGGTCACCTCGCCGCACCGATTCCAACTACCGCGTCCCGGCTCATTGCTCTGCGAAGTGATCAGTTGTGATCAACCGCTGCGGGGTGCCGTACGAGCTGGTGGTCTGGTGCGGTGAATCCGAAGGCTGTCCCCCAGGTCCGTTCCGATTCGTGCGTCCTGGACGGGCTGATGTCGTCGTACGGGAGCCTGGATGAGGCCCGTACGCGGCTGGTGATGCGGGACAACTGGGCGAGTCGCTGGACGGCCGCTTGGCAGATCAACGGGTCGGAGGTCGTCTGGCAGGTCCGGGATCTGGGTTCGGTGCCGGTGCTGTCGTCGAAGCCGGTCCATGGTTTCACTTGGAGGACGAAGCAGAGGCATCGTCCGCGGCTGGAGTTCCTGGTCTCGACGGGGCGGAAGCACGGCTTCGAATCGCTGGAGGAGAGGGCGCAGCGAGATCTCCCGCGGCACATAGGAGCGGACATCCTGCACGCCTGGATGGCGCAGCAGCCCGGTCAGGTGCGGAGTGGTGTACTGCGGATAGCCGAGCTCGGTGCCCAGTTGGTAGAAGTAGGGGGTAAGGGGGTCGAGGGACTGGTCGGTGTAGACCGGGAGCGCGGTCACCCGGTCGATCCAGCTGAACAGCGCGTCGTCATCGGTCGCCATCGTGGGCACGAAGTCGCAGCGGCCTGTCGGCTGGTGCATCCAGAACATCGCCGGCAGCCGCAGGACGGCGAGTTCGAAGGCGCGGTCCGTGCTGCCGATGGTGTGGAAGGTTTCCCCTCGGCCTCGGCCCAGCGGTCGTACCGCTCGGTCATCGCTGCGCGCCGGCTCAGCGCCGCACGCTGGACGGACTTGAGCGCGGCGCCGCCGGTGGAGATCCAGGGGGCGCGGTACACCTTCTTGAGAGCGGTGACGATCCGGTGATGATCGTCGGCCGCCTGCCGAATGGTGGGCCTGGACCAGTCCGGCTTCTGGGGCCGGGAGTTCCCGAAGTACCGGTGCTCGGTGGTGATCTGGTTGGCGTCCAGCAGTACGGCCGGTTCGGACCGGCGCTCCGGTGACGGGCCGAGGTCGTAGCCGCCGGAGTAGAGCACCATGGGACGCCAGGTCGACCAGTGCACCAGGGGCAGCCGCTGATCGAAGGAGCCCTGACGGGGGTGCCCGTGGTCGACCGGCTGCCGGTAGGCGAGATCGAGGACGATCTGCCCCGGGGCCGCGGGCCGTTCACCGAGTACCCGCATCCCGGGAATGGCCGCGATCCGGGCTCGGACGTCGTCTCCGGGAGCACCGGACCGGCTCGGAGCCGTACTCTCGCCCCGAGACTCGCGCCGGGCCCAGGAGGCCGAGGCGGACAGCCCGGACACCGCAAGCGCGGTCAGCAGAGCCGGTGCGAGCAGGCGCTTCATCGTGTCTTTCATACCTCCCAGAGAACTGCGGACACCCGAGCCGTACATCCCCCGGGCGCGGCAGGCACCTCCCCCACGGGAGGGAGAGGAAACCAACCGGCTCCCGCGCAGAGCAGGCAGATCGAACCGTGCCCGGCGCCGCGCGCAACCTCAGCGGCCGGTTGGCGCCGGAACAGATCCGGGTGCGCGGCGCAGGCCCCTCAGAAATGATCACTATATGTAGTGACATTGTCACTAAACTGACGAGCGGTCGGGCAGTCTCCTCGCGGCGTCTCAGGAGAGGCGTCAATTGTCCGGCACTGCGGGTGGGTTCAGGCCCGGACGCGGTGGCCGGTCTTCGAGAGGTGGATGACCATGAGTCTGATTCAGACGGGCAAGCTGCAGTTGAACTCCACGCACCCCGTCGCCGTCACGGGCGGCGACACGTCGACCTTCACCCAGGTCACCTTCCCCACCCCGTTCCCCGCCGGGTCCACGGTAATCGTCACCCCCTTCGTCCAGACGTTCAACGGGCCCGAGACACCCGGGCTGCGGATCGCGGACGTCACCGTCAGCGGATTCAAGATCCGCATCAACGAGCTCCACGCCGCCGGCAAGGTCACCTCCGACGGCACACACGCCGAGGAGACGATCGGCTGGATCGCCGCCACCGTCTGACCCTTCTCCGTGTCCGGGCTGTGGACGGAGGCCGTTCGCAGCCCGACCGGGACCCCTCTCGCACTCACGAGGCATGCGGGACGGCACCCTCGCCGTATCACCGGACGCCCGCAGTGGTGCCGTGCGACAAGGTCGTGCTTGCGGGTGAGGCGCCTTGTCATGAAGGTGGTGAAGGCCCAGTGCAGGTGGGCTTCGGCATGCTGGGCAGACGTGCTCGTAGTCGCGGACATTGCGGCGGGCCCACCTGATAGGCCCAGTTTCACTGACGGACAGTCCGGGCGGGGATTCGGGCTGAGCGGCAAGAATCGCAGCATAGGCGGCATGCCGTTGGGCGCGGCCAGGCTCTCAACGAGATCGCGCATGTCGTCTCAACTGCCGACGAAAAGATGGGCACGACCGGGAACGGCAGCCGCTGCGTGGCTATCCGCGAAGTCCGCCGACACGCCCCGGGCGGCCGTGGCTCTCCCTCGGGCCGTCGCGCCTGGTCGGGACAGGGACATCTCCCTCATCGGTATGGGTGGTATGCCGCACGTAGCGAACCCGGTCAAGGGACAACGCGCTCCTGGCCGAACCTGGACAAGTGGCGGCTGGTGCGCACCCGGACCGAACAGGTGCGCGCCGGGCGCGGTGCGCACATTGGGTGTTGAACTTCGTGGTGCGCACAAGAGTGCGCGACATCGTCGCCACAGTTCGGCGGTGAAGTGCCGCATCCGAAACAGGGCGCGCGCATCACGTCACGACGCAGGGCGGCACTACTGGTGCGGTTCCGCCGGGGACGGATGCCCGCCGGGTGGACCTGGCGAGGGGTTTGCTGCCCGCCCGGCGGGAGAACGGGCAAGGGTTGTGGTCTCCCTGCCTGTACGGGGCCAGCGGATCGGTGACGCTGCCGGGGAAGTCCCCCCTCAACGTTGGAGAGTGTGTGCCCGTGCTGGATCCCGAGTGGAGATGCTGGTCGAGTCGGACGCGTCGGCCTATCTACTGTGGCGGGCTGGGGCCGAGGCGGTCACCACCGATCCGCTCACCCCGCGGCCCGTACGGGAGGACACCGCGGTCGCGTTCCTGTCCGTCCAGGACGCCGGAGACGTCCTGTTCCGGGTCCGTGTCCCGATCCCCTGGGACTGGCCGAGCGAAGACCAGTTCGCACCGCCCAGGTCAGTCCACGCCGCAGTACCGGTCGCGTGCGGTCTCCTCGCCGGCTGGTGGTGGAGACCGGCCGGAACGTGACGGTCACGACCCTCCACCGTCTCCGGGACGCGCGTTGTGCGCTCGGCCGCCGGGGCAACCTCCCGGGCCCGCTCGCCCTCTCCTCTCCCGAAGGACCACCGGGCGGGACTCCGAGCGTCATCTCGTAGATTCGGTTCGCGGGTTCGGTTCGTCGGGGTTGTTGGCAGGTTCTATAGGTCGGTAGATGACATATGTCGCTGGTCGACCTATAGTGCTGTCATGACAGACCGACCGATGCAGGAACCGACCCTGCTGCTGCTCACCGCCCTGGCGGACCAGCCGCGGCACGGGTACGCCATCGTCAAGGAAGTCCTCGGCATTTCCGGCGGCCGGGTCCGGCTGCGCACCGGCACCCTCTACGGCGCCCTCGACCGGCTGGTGCAGCAGGAGTTGATCCAGGTGCACAGCGAGGAGATCGTCGACGGCCGGACGCGCATCAGCTACGCCCTCACCGCCGCTGGGCGCGACGTGCTCGGCGCCGAGGCGGCGCGGCTGCGCTCCACCGCAGCCGAAGCCGAACGCCGCCTCGGGCTACTCTCCCTCCGCCCCGGCCCGAACCCGAAGGGGGCACTCGCGTGACCCGGTTGCTGTCGTTCTACCCCGCCGGCTACCGGCGCGCCCACGGCGACGAGATCGCCGCGCTCTACGCAGAAGCCACCGCCGACGCCGACCGTCCAGCCCGACTGCGGGAGGGCGCCGACCTCGTCGCGCACGCCTTGCGGGTACGGCTGCGGACCACCTCGGCCGATCAGGGAGGCAGGGCGCTGGCCGCAGCCACGCCGTACATCCTGGCGGGGACGGCGGGGTACGCCCTGTTCATCCTGCTATTCCTGTTCCACTCCCGGAACATGGTGACCGAGCCCGTCTGGATACTCGCGGCGGCGGAGAGCGCGCTGATGGCGCTCGCCGCGCTGTGCGCCATGGCCGGCCGCTGGCGCACAGCGAAGGTCCTGGTCGCGGTCGCCGCGGTGGTGGTGGCAGCGGAGTTGCTGATGTTCGGCTTCGGCTGGACCCGGGGGCCGGCCGGTCTGCTCGTCGCTCTGGTCGTACTCGGCTGCCCGCCGGACCTGCCGCCCGTCTCGGCCAAGGACCGCAGCACGCTGACCTGGCTTGCGGCGCTCACCGCGGTTCCGCTGCTCGCCATGGATCTGCTGGGGGTCCAGCCGGAATTCGGCGGCGCGGTCGTATGGCCGTCCGTCGTCCTGGCAGGGGCGCTGTCCGTCGCCGTTGTCCGCGGCGGCCCGAAGGACGTACGGGTGGCAGGCGCGCTGATCGCGACGCTGCCCTGGCTGCTGGTGTACGAGTTCGCCATCCACGAGGCGCGTGAGCTGCTGCTGTTCACGGGGGTGCTGGACGCCGCGGTGTTCGCCGTCGCCTACGCGGTGCACCGCGTCCGGGGCAGGGCACCAGGCCAGGCCTGACCTGAGGGTCTGCGGGGCTGCCGCTTCGGCCAGTACCAGAGCGGTTCGTCCAGCAGGCCCTCGCGCCCCGCCACGCCGATCTCGCCGAGGTCCTTGGCCAGTTCGACGGTACGCAGATCGAGGCGCCGGTCACGGGCGCCGCGTCCCAGCACCTCGGGCGTCACGACGACCAGCCGGATGTTGACGCTCGCGGTAAGGATCCGACGTCATCCGCTGGTGCTCCCGTCGTACGGCGGGAGCACCAGGCGAAGTGGACCCGGACCCGCCGCAGGCCCGTCGTCCCGGCCCGGCTCGTGTCCGCGACGAGCCGGGCGTGCCGAAGGGGCCTCGAACCGGCGCACAGTTCGAGGCTCCTTCGGCACGGCGGACAATCACAGCTCGATGTCGAGCCGCTCCACGTCGGTGAACTCCACGCTCGTCGGTCGACGATGCCCGGCATCGTTTCCACAGCCAGGCGTTCGAGTGCCGCAGCCGGGATAGGGCGCGGGGCGCGGCCGCGTTGCCGATCCGGTTCTGCTGGGACCGACGGCCGGCGCGACTGCCCGGCGAAGAAGCGTCGCTGTCCTGCCATTTGGAGTCGCTTGCGTTGCCTGCCGGGCTCCGCCTTCTTCGCTGCTTTCGACTTCGGATTCCGGGTCCGCTTCCAGATCGGCTCCCAGAGCGACGCCGGACCGTATGTATCAGCGCGCTCCTGAAGGTCCTTCCTCAACCGGGCGGCGATGACTTCGATGCTCGAGTCCGGGGACCGCATGGTCATCCGACTCCTCCCGTAGGTGTCGCCCCACCGGACCGGGCAGGGGCGGGCCGCTGGGTATGCGTCGGGTCCGGTGGCGCCGTGAGCCACGAGCCGGAGCGGTGCGCGGCAGCTCGGTCTTTCACGCCCTTCTGGAGCTGGGCGGCCATCTCCGCAACGGCGGCCGCAAGCCGCCCGTGTGCCCCAGAGGAACGGCCCTAGCGGTGGAGAGCGATCAGTCGGGCCAGGTGCTTGCCAGCGATCTCCAGAGGCTCCTTGCTTCGCGACACCTGAGCTGCCAGTTCGGCGCCTTCCACCAGGCTGATCACCGTGTGGGCGAGGTCGTGTGCGTCGCGTTCGCTCATGCCTGAGGCGCGCAGCTTGTCGTGGACGAGACCCCGCCAGCGGGCGAACGCATGCGCGGCGGCTGCCTGGATGTCTGGGGCGCGGCCGGCCGTGCCAAGTGAGGTTGTGGTGATCGGGCAGCCATCGATCCAGTCGGAGGCGGACATGCCTTCGGCGAGGGTGCCGCAGAGGGTGGCGATGGCCTGAGCAGGGTCGTTCTCGTTGTCGAGTGTGGCCCGCAGCAGGTCGAAGAACTCCTGGTCGCCGTGGTGGATCGCGGCGACCGCCAGCTCCTGCTTCCCGCCCGGGAAGAAGTGGTAGACGGAGCCCAGCGTGGCCTGCGCCTCCTGGGCGATCTGCTTGATCCCTGTGCCGTCGTAGCCCTGCCGCTGCATCAATGATGAGGCCGCGTGAACGATGCGCGTGCGGGTGCCGGGGGTCGCCGCTGTTTTCGTCTTCGTGCTCACACGGATCATCTTACCGAATAGAGCGTTCGTTTCAGTGCCGTGCTACGTTGCCTCTGGCTCTAAATAGAGCGTTCATTCTAGTTCTATCTGAAGGGAATCCTCATGGGTGTGGGTGGACGGTCGGTGACGGTGGTTGGTCTGGGGCCGATGGGCCAGGCGATGGTGCGGGCGTTCCTGGCGCGCGGATTCGAGGTGACCGTGTGGAACCGAACTGCGAGCAAGGCGGACGGCCTCGTGGCAGGCGGTGCGGCGCTCGCTCCCTCGGTCGAAGAGGCCCTGGCCGCCAATGACCTGGTGATCCTGAGCCTGACGGATTACGACGCGATGTACGCCATCCTCGAACCGGCGACCACCGCGTTGCCGGGTAAGGTCATCGCCAATCTCAGCTCAGATACGCCGCAACGGGCGCGCGAAGCCTCGGCGTGGGCGGCCGGGCACGGGGCGCGTTTTCTCACCGCCGGGGTGGCGGTGTCACCGGCCCTGGTGGGAACGCCGGAAGGCTATGCGTACTACAGCGGTCCCCAGGACCTGATCGAGGCGTACCGGGACACGTTCGAGGTGATCAGCAGGGTCGAGTACCGGGGCGAGGACCCGGGACTCGCGGCCCTGTACTACCAGATCCAGATGGATCTGTTCTGGACGAGCATGACCGCCTGGCTCCACTCGATGGCGCTGGCCGAGGCAAACGGCGTCACCGTCGAGGAGATCCTGCCGTACTCGGTGGATGTGGCTGACTCGCTGTCGGACTTCTTCCGCTTCTACGCACCGCGGCTCGCGGCCGGGAACGACACCGGCGATGTGGACCGACTGGCCATGGGGCTGGCCAGCATGGAGCACGTGGTAGACACAGTGCGGGCCGCCGGGGTGGACCCCGCGCTACCCGAAGCGGTGCTCGACATGTTCCGGCACGGTGTGGCGGCGGGACACGCGGACCGCAGTCTCACCAGTCTGCGGAAAGTCATCCACGTAGGCGGTGCGCGAAGTTGAACCGGCCTCCCGAACGGACCGCAAGGGCGCCGGGGCCGCAGTCGCGGAGTGTGCGCTGCCGCCGCTCCGACCGGAGCCCGACCAGCACAGCCGGCCCCCCTCCCGCTCTCCCTGGTGGAGAGGAGCAGGAAGAGCAGTGCGCGCAGGCGGCCGTGCGGCGGCACGTCCGGAGCAGTACCTTTACGGAGGCGGAGGATGTCCTCTCGTTCGCGTCTCCGACCCGCAGGTGCAGCAGCCGCGAGCACAGGCCGAGGCGCCGGCGGAGACGCAGATCGGCATGAAGCTGTGCGCCCGCCTCCAGCCCTTCCAGGACCCGTACGACCGGGCCCGCGCGCCGCCGAGGCGGCGGCTCCCCGGGGTCTGTGCGGGCAAGCACGGCCGTTGGGGACGGAGCTGCGCCCTGGACGACAGCAACGAGACCTCTACGGAGGAACCGCACTGGGGCCGCAACAGCGAGGGCCATCCGATCGCGTGGGTGGGCAGCGCACCCGACGACTGGTGAGAGAACACGATCGTGGTGTCGCTTCCGGACTGGTGTGGGCGGCCTCGTGAACACTGTGCGGACGGCCCAGGGCGCGCTGTGCGCCGGGGCGGTCGGCGACAGGGCCAAGGCATCCAGCTCGTCCAGGCGGTCCGCGTCGAGCGCGGACCGGTCGGCGCGCTCCGTCTGGGCAAGCGGGTCGGCATCCGAGTCGTAGGTGTCGACCCCGGATGAAGCGCTCGACCACAAGCAGGGTGTTCGGGGTACGGCCCCTGCTAGAGGTCGAATTCGAGGTGTTCGATGTCCGTGAACCGGACCTCTTCCAGGCTTCCGGCGCGGCGGCCCCCATCTTGGAAGTAGACCTCTTTGAGGGCTTCGGCAGCGATCTCCTGGAGTCGGGCGTCGCTGACGCCGGCCTCCTGGGCGTCGAAGAGGCGGGCGGCGTAGTGGGGTGGCAGGGCGATGGTGAGGTGGCGGATGCGGTCTTGGTCGGTGGTTCCGATGGGGGCTGTGTAGCCCATGCGGGCGCGGGTGTCGATGACGATGCCGCCCGTGCTGGCCGCCTTCTCCTTAGCTTTGGCGCGGATTTGGGGCTGCCACCGCTTCTTGACCTCGTGTTCCATGCGCGCGGCGAGGTTCTTGCGGGGTGTTTTGATCTGGTCCTTGACGTACCGCTCGACGGTGCGCTGGGAGATGCCGAGTAGTTCGGCGACGGCCTTCGTACCCTTGTACTGCTTGACCAGGTACCGCATCTGCGGGCCCGCGGTCTTGGGTGCCGGGCGGGTGAACGCCTTCTGCACCGCTTTGTTGAGGCCGTCCCCGATCAGACTCATCGCCTGCCCTATTCTCCGTTGTCGACGTCGGTGACGGTGCCGTCCTTGATGTACCGGGCGAGGTTGAGCTCCGGTGCGTTGAACCGCTCGCGGACCTCCTCACCCCACAGGACGCTCTGGGTGCCCTCGTGTTTGACCAGACCCGGGTTGATGCCGAGCTTGAACCCACCGGGCAGTGGCTTACCCTCGCGGTAGGGGAGGAAGTCGAGGGGGCTTTCGCCGTCGGCGGCGTAGACGACGCAGTCGGAGAGGATCGCGACCGGGTACTGCCCGGTGAACGCCGCGTGCTTGACGATCTTGCGGTGGAGGTTGATCCGGGTGCGGGAGATGACCGCCGCTCGAATGTCGGGCCGCCACGTCGGGCGGGACAGCGCGCGCCACGGCTCGCCCGGCCGCCAGCCCTCACCCCGGGGCCGTTCGCGGAGCTTGCCGAGGCCGCCCTTCACCGTCGCCTTGACCGCCGCGACGACGATCGCGAGCTCCGGGTCACGGCTCTTGTAGCCGTTCATCGCGGCCAGGAAGTCCGTCGGCTCTGTGTCGGTGTGGACGCCGAGGTCGGCCATCGTGGCGAGGTAGGCATCGCGCAGCCGCTGGTACCAGCCGTCGAGATAGCGGCCGTTCTCGTACCGCGCCCATGCCTCGGTCGGCGTCACGTCGTAGCCGAGCTCCACCGCGTACGCCACCGTCGGGGTCGCGTACCAGGCCGGGCCGGTCGGACGCTCGCCCTTCGGCGTGAACGGGGAAGGCAACAGACTGCCGTCCAGGTCCGCCCACTTGTCCTTGCCGACCTTCACCCGGGACAGATCGACATGCGAGAGGTCGACCAGCCACGAGCCGGGGAGCTTCGGGTCGAACACCGGGGCCTTGACGTGCGTGGGGGCTCCCAGACCGACGTACAGGCCGTTCGCTCCGGCAGCGAACGCCATATTCACGTCCAGACCCACGAGGTGGCGGCGCATGCATTCGGCATCGGTCATCGGCCGAGCCCAGTCGTACGCCTCCTCGAACAGCTTCTCCCCCGGGCCGCGGACATGGAAGCGCGGCAGATCCTTGAGAAGGGGGTGCCCGTCGGGGGCCTCGCACGGGGCGCAGTCGACCGGGTCCTTGCCCAGACTGCCGGGGTTGTGCTCCGAGGTGCGCTTGCCGTCCGCGTCCGGCTCGGAAGCCCGAGTCGCCGGGTGCAACGCGGTCATCAACTCCAGCCCCGTGACGGCCGTGGAACCGCGTGGCGTCATCACCCGGGACGCGTACACACCCAGGACACGAGCGAGTTCCGCCGGCGGAAGCTGCGCGGCGGTGTCCCAGTGACGGATGTCCAGTGCGTGCCAGGACGGGATGCACAGCTGCACACAGGCCCGCTCCGAACCGGTTGCGGGACGGTAGATCCGCGCCCACGGCCCGAAGCCCCTTTTCGTGAGCTTCCACTCCGCGCGGACCAGCTGCTTGACGACCTTGTGGCCCTCCGGCAACCTGCCAGCGAGCCGCTCCTCCTCAGAGAGTGCGATTGGGAGGCCATAGCGCTCCAACGCGGCCTCGGTGAACACCAGCAACGGATCAGCCGTACCAAACACGTACGGATGGCGTAAATCGCGGTTGGTGGGTTCACGGTTGCTTCGGGAAGGAAGTTCTCGAGCTTGGGCTACTACTGGCTCTCTAGCCGAGGACCGCAGTGGATATCTTGGCCATGCGTGAACTGGCCGGGGAGAGCGGCTTGGTGTGAGAAATCCTGGAGAGCAGAGGGCCGCCTTGCACCAACCATCGCGGTGGCAGAACGCTCGGGGGCGAACATGGTGGGATCGTCAAAGGGCTCGGGCCGGCGTTGCTGACCCGTCCCGTACCTACGAGCGACGCCGCTGTGCGTTGGCTGGCGGGCGACTGCGGCGGGCGAAGCCTTGCTACCTCCGCCATGCGCACCAGGTGCGTGCGGTCGTGGGGCCGGCCAGCAGATGCTGGTCCGGGCCGGGCGAAACACACGGCAGCCTCCAGAAAGAGGCGTGCCCACGGACGGAAGTTGCCACAGTCGGTCTACTCGTCCGCCCGCACCAGAGCGGCCACGCAGCCCGGCGAGTGCCACAATTGCCGCCGGTAGTCCAGAATCGGCGGCGACAGACGCTGCGCGTTGTCGAGGAAGAGCACACCCGGCTCGGCCAGCGCCCCCGCCAATGCCTGGTCAGCCGGCCGGCCCGGTGAGTAGGTGATCCGAACGGCAGCCCCAGCGCCTCGCACAACGCGGCCCGCACCTGCGACAGTCCGGTCCTGACACCCACCACCGCCCGCGACACCGGCACCCGGCCGGGCAGCAGGTGGTACAGGGCCTACTGGGTCGCGACCGTCTTCTCTAGCTCCGCGTCCCCGTACACACAGCCGATCCCCCGCGCGGCAACCGTGTGACCCACCGCCTCCAGTCACCCCGGCCTCCAGTCACCCCGGCCACCTGCCCTCTGGACACCAGACGGCCCCTGCGCGTACAACCTCACCCTGCCGGGTACCCGGGGTACGCGCCGCAATCCTCGTCGCGTCGGGCTATTCCTCACGCCCGGCCCGGACGGCATGGCATCCGGGCCGTCCACGACCGGCGGACCGTTCGCCCCTTTCGCAAAACCGAGTTCGGCCGGTGCCCGGTCGTACCGGCTCGGTTCCACCTGGCCCGCCGCTGCGGGGGCGACCAGGAGTACTCGGCCTGCCCGCAACTCGTCGTTCACCGCACACGGTGCGGCGTCGCAGTCGACGGCACAAACTCCGCTCCCGTTCCTCCAGCACGCCCTCGTCCTGCGCCTGCCGCGTCCTGCGGAACAGCTCGGCGACGTTCCCGCAACGACGACAGATCACCCTCGCCCCGGTCCACCACCAGCAGCCGGTGCACCACCGCCACCACCACACGCGTAGCAACAGCACACCCTCGACCGACCCCACAGCAGCCGATCATCCTGACCCGGCCTCACCCGCCGAAACACCGCGAACCGTCATACAGCCCAGCCCACCCGACCCCGCCAGCCCCGCCCACACCCCCTACCAAAGCGTCCACACCACGATCCCGCTGACACCCACCCACCGCCACCCACTCACATCTCCAAAGGGATCAGGAACGGATTCGCCAGCGCCATTGCCCCACTCCTAGATCAGCCCACCGATCCGCAGATCGTGAGAGTCCAGCCGGTGATCCGGGCGGAGTGTCCCCGGCATGATGGGAGCCATGGCGATCCAGGACACAGCGCAGGCCCAAGCACTGCAACAACGCCTTGCCAAGCGGGCCGGGCGCTGGCCGCCCATCGCCGAGCTCACCGTCCGCTACCGTGCAGGGTTCGCCTACCTCGACGCGCTGCTCGACAACGGCGAAGAGCTCCCGCTGTGTCGCCTACGCGACACCGGCGACCCCGACCGGTGGGGTTTCGCCCTCTACACCGACAGCACCGGCCGCTATGAGGACACCGTGCTGCCGACCGGTCACCCTGCCGGAACCCCCGAGGAAGCTCTTGACCAGTCCTGCGGCCTGCGTCTCGGCGCCCCGCTCACAGCACGCCTCGCACGCGGGGAGGATTTGGCCGCCGTGGTGGGCATCTGGCAACAAGCCAACATCGCCCGTGGGCGGCCGCCCACCGAGCAGCGCGTCGCCCGGGTAGAAGACAAGCTCACCGATCCCGACGCCCTCGTCCTGGTGGCCTCAATCGGCGATGAGGTGGTCGGCATGACCTTGGCCGAACCGGGACGCAACCAGGACGGCCACGGAGCGCGGCTGGAAGACCTGTGCCACATCTCCATGGTTTTTGTCCACCCCGACCACTGGGGACGGCGCATAGGTCTGCTCCTCCTCGAAGGCATCTCCGGACACGCTAACAAGCAGGGGTACACACACATCCAGGTATGGACCGGCGAGAGCAACGACCGGGCGCAACACCTCTACCGCCGTGCAGGCTTCACTCCCAGCGGACGCACCCTCCTGCTCGACAGCGGGGAACCAGTACTCCATTTCGTCCGCCCCACCTCGTACCCCTTAAAGATCAACGCGGTGCCGCACTAGGTCAGAGGAGGAGTCTGTCGGAGGAGTGGGCGTAGTGATGGAGGCCCCCGTAGGGGAATCCGTTGGTGACGACGAGGGGCCGGCCGCGCGGATAGAGGCGCAGCAGCGTCTGGCCTGGGCCGCGGTTTCGGTTGCAGTGCTCAGGTAGCACCAGATGTGCCTGCCAAGGAAGCTGAGCCAGGTGAGCTGCGGGTGCACCAGGAGTCGGGGATGAGGACGGCGCGGGCCAGGCGGTCCAGTCGTCGGCCCGATATACGGCGGGGCCAGGAGAAGCGCAGGAGCGGATCGCTTCAAGGCCCCGGCCAATCCCTTGTGCGATGTGTGCCGTCAGGATTTTCTATGGTGCCGCGTGGACGCTAGCGGGGTCGTTGGAGTTTACGGGTAGAGCGGCTGTGCGATTTCCTCGCTTGGAGTTTCATCCCTGCGGGGGTCGGACACGCTGAGTGCTGGCTTCACTGTGATCACTTTGGGCGCAGGGCGTCGAGGAGTTCGGCGGCGGGAGCGGTGGGGGTGCGGGGGTGAAGAAGTTCGGTGCGGTGCACGATGCGGGGCTCGGTGATGGGTATGGCCGCGATGCCGGGGATGCCTTCGGCGGCGGGCAGGGCGGCAGTGGTGAGGCCGGCTCCGGCGGCGACCAGGAGGGCCAACCCGCGGATGTCGCATCCGGTGTAGGTGAGTTGATGGCCGAAGCCGTCGGACTGGGTGGCGGACCGGAGTTGGGCCAGGGGTACGGCAGCGTCGGGTGCGTCGATCCAGCGGGCGGCGGCGAGGTCGGCCAGCTGTAGCGCCGAACGGCCAGCGAGCGGATGGGTGTCGGGCATGAGTACCGCGAGAGGTTCCTCGCTCACGGGAAAGGCGGGCAGAGGGGCGGCGTCGGAGAGCGGCAGCGGATCGCTTGGCGCCACCGCGCCATCGACCAGCGCCAGATCCGCCGTGCCGGTCAGCACGGCCTGGACGGCCTCGGCTCGGCCGCACATCCGCACCGAGGCCACGAGTTGCGGGGTCGCGGTGCGGGCGCGTACCAGCGCGAGCGCGGTGGCGGGCGTCAGCGCACCCGGCGTGCAGGCCAACGCGAGTCGCCCCGGGCGCACCTGCCGCAGGCGCGCAATGTCGGCCCGCGCCGCGTGCAGGCGCAGCAGCAGCGGCCGGGCGTGCTCCAGCAGACGCTCGCCGGCCTCGGTCGGCGCTACCGGGCGGCGGGAGAGTAGCGGCGCCTCCAGATCGGCTTCGAGGGCGGCAATGTGCTGCGAAATCGCGGACTGGGTGTATCCAAGGGCCTGGGCTGCGGCGGAGAAGGAGCGGTGGTCGACCACGGCGACAAAAGTACGCAGCTGCTGCGGATCCATGAGTATGAGTATCTCTGATAGTGGATGCATAAATCATCGTTGGACGTGATGCAGACGGGCGGCTGAGGATGGCTGCATGACACACACCGCCCGCGTCGCTTTGGTCGGCGACCGCTCGCTCCAGATTCGCTCCCACGCTCGCATCCCGGGTCTACTCGACGGGCTGCGTGAGCGTGACGGTCTGGACCTGGACGCCTACTGGATCCCCACCCAGGATGTTGCGGACCACACAACTCTGGCCGGGTTTGACGCGATCTGGGTACTGCCCGGCAGTCCCTACCGCAGCGAGGCCGGCGCGCTCGCGGCCATCCGCACCGCCCGCGAGGACCGCATCCCCCTGCTCGGCACCTGCGCCGGCTTCCAGCATGTCCTGCTCGAATACGCCCGCAACGTGGCCGGGCTCGCAACGGCCAGTCACGCGGAGAACGCGCCGGACACATCAGCGGCCGACGCCGTGGTGGTACCGCTTGCGTGCTCCCTGCTCGGTCACGAGGGCACGATCGAGCTAACCGCAGGCTCCCTCGCCGAAGCGCTCATCGGCGCCGAGCGATCCACCGAGCGCTACCACTGCAACTTTGGCGCCAGCCCCCACCACGTTCAACTGCTGCGCAACCACGGGCTGCACTTCACCGGCACCGACACCGATGGCGAAGTGCGGATCGCCGAACTGCCGGGGCACCCGTTCTTCCTCGCCACTCTCTTCCAGCCGGAACTCGCCGGCGACGGCACCCGCCCACACCCCCTCATCCGCGGCCTAGCAGCAGCCGCCGTCGCCCAGTCCGTAGGCGTCTATTGAGCACCTGCCTTCACTTGTGCACGGTCCCAGGCGCCCACAGCTCCAGGCGCGCTTCCCTCGACCCGCGACACAGGTTCCCGAGCCACCCGAGGGCGCAGACCACGCATCCGTCAACTCAAGTGCTTTGCTCCGCCACCCACTACGCCCATCCGCCATAGCGCGGTGAGGCCAACTCCAGGCGCCAGTAAGGGTCCGTCTGAGCCTCCGGTGACCTGTGCCATAACAGACGGGGCATGTGTCACTGGAGTTGAACCAAGGATCTTTGTGCCATCGAAGATCGGAAATATTCCCCTCGGACCCTGCCCAGTCGTCGGCGATGTAAGGGCAAGCGAGTCCTGCGCGGCCATCGCACTTTCCAGCGACTGCCGCTTCAACATGCTCGGTTACCGAGAGGCTGACTCCCCCCGTTCTGTTGCTCCACGGCGCGGGGCGTTCGCTCGCCGTCGATCTCCCCGGCCACGGCTGCTCCCCCGAGCTCTCCCCCTGGAACTTCGACGGTGTGTCCTGCGGGACATCGAAGAGACCCTCGACGAGCACGCGATACCCGGCGCAGCCGTCGTCGGCCACTCCCTGGGCGGAGGGATCGCTGCCCTCTAGCGGCGGCGTACCCTGGAATCACCCCCGCCGCGGTGAACCTGGACGGCTTTGGCTGGGGCGTGCCCGGCCGGTACGCAGCGGCGGATCGAGTGCGGGAGCTGGGTAGGACCGGAGCCGTGGTAGCGCACGAATACCTTCAACAGCAGGTCGAGTACGCCGGGCAGTTCAGCATTCCCGCCGAACGAGCGCGGGCTGCGATACACCCGCGGGACAACGGGCGGTGGCAGACGCTGCCCGAGCGGACAGCGGCGCTGGAGATGCTGGAAGCGCTGGATGCCCTGGACGTCTTCGCGCTGCTGCGCCGGGTGCCGTGCCCGCTGTTGGTGGTCCGGGCAGGGTGGGCGCTACCTCCAGTGCCCCGGTATGGAGTGGCTCGACGAGCTGCTCGTCGAGTACGGGAAGGGGCTGGACGAGGACCTGGCCGCGCTCACCGCCGCCCGAGGGGTGGAACGGGTGCGGGTCGTGGAACTCGACGCAACGCATGCCATGCTGCTGGAGGAACCGTTGGAGGTGGCGGAGCTGGTGGCAGGATTCCTGGCCTGAGCCGAACGGGTTCCTGGCGGGCAGGCCACCACCGACCGGCTCCAACCCGTCGAGGAAGAGCGACGCGTCACGGCAGTGGGGATCCGGACCAAGATCTGGCTCACCACCAACACCAGCCGCCGGATGCGAGCCCTATGTGGCAACGCCGAGACCACACCCGAGCAACTCCTGACCCAACTCGCCAACACACCCAGCTCGACAACGACAGCACGGTGAGCATCACCCCGCTCGTCCCCCGCTGAGTACTTGATGGTGCCGGGGCTCGTTCTCCGACCCGCCCGGATTTAGGACGTGGTTGTTGGGGAGAGGTCGTCGGGCAGTTGCGGTGGAGTGCCCTGGGTCCATGTCACGCGCAGCGAAGAGGACGAGACCCGCCAGCCGTCAGCGGTTCTGACCAGTTCGGTGTCGGTGTGGCCAGCGGAGGTGAAGACGCTGCCTGAGCCATCTGCCAGCACATGGGTGCTCAGTTGGGCGCCGCGGGCGGTGGCTTGGTCGCCGTTGATCTCGATGACGGCGTTGGTCCCCAAATGTACGGTCCGATCGAACAGTGCCATCCCGCGCCGGACGCGCGCCAGCAGGGCATCCCGGCCGTGGACGGTGCCGATAGGCATCGCCGCGGTGACGTTCTCGGTATGAAAAGCGCGGGCCCACTCCTCGTCGAAGACCCCCTCATCCAAGGAAAGCAGATAGCGGTCCAACAAGTCGCCGATCGCGGCGCGGTCGATCAGGTCACGCAGCTGGCGTTGCATCGCTTCATCATCCATGTCCGCAAGCCTGCTACCTCAAGTGCACTTCAGGTCAACCCAAATCCCATCTCCACACCCACCGGTACCCCAGGCCCGCAGCAGCCCTCTAGCCTCCTGGGCGTCAGACCCTAGGAGTTGGCGAGCCGAGGGAAACCGAGACCGAGAGACCACAGTTGCGGAAACGTGCAGATCAGCGTAGCCGTTGAGCCACCTGATCCAGACCTTTCTTGATCATCTGTCCGTACTCGTCATCGCCGAGCGCGTCGATCGTCGCCTGCGCACGCTCAAGGTGATCACGAGCACGATCGAGGTCGCCCAGCTTGCGATGGCACTCGCTCAGGTTCAGGTGCAACGAGGGGTACAGACCGGCCGCCGAAACCGACACCCCGGCCTCCTCGACTCGCGCCTCGGTGATCATGCCTGCGGCCACCAACGCTCGCTGGTCCCAGAGCAGTTCCTGGCGTACGTCGTCCTGGACATCGGCCATCGCGTGCGCCAGCTGGCAACGCTGCAGGGGGTCCCCCTTGCTCACCCCCGATCTCCTCCCACATCTCTTCAAGCTGAAGGCGAGCGGCCTCCCGCTCGCCCTGGTGGCTGAGCTGCACAGCCTGACCAATCCGGATGATGATCGGATCCGTGATCATCTTGTGGCTCCCTTCCCACGCCGCCCGGTGGCAGCGGCGGTCCTACCACTCCTGGGCCCGAAAAACGGTGCCAACGAGCTTGCGGTGGATCTCCATGCCCCCGTGGGCGGATCCCGCTTCCCGCCACGCAGCTGAACCGACAAGCTCGAAGATTCGGCTGGATGACGGGCCACGTCTCCCGTTCAACCCCCGACCCAGCAACGTCACCGGAGGCTCAGAAGCAACCGCTTACGGCGAAGCAAGCCTCGACGGCACCTCGCTGCGGCCCCTTGTCCTCGGCCTCGTACATCGGTGGGACGCCCGGCAGTTGCCTGGTGAGACAGGCACGTACCGATAGGGGCCCGCCAAAGTGATGGTTACCTGCGGTTTGCGTGGTCAGCTGGAGCTTCTGCGGCGTCGAGCGCCTCTTCCGGGCGGTGCCTCTTCCCTAGCAGGGTGCCTATGAGGACAGCGCCGAGCGTGAGGAGAGCGGCGGCGACGGCGAGCGCGAGTGAGAAGCCTTCCGTCGCGGCGTGCAGGGGGTCGTCCTGTGCCGCCACGGCATCGCTGCGGCGCGAAGCCAGAGCGACAAGCACCGCCACCCCCACGGCGCCGCCGACTTGTTGAACGGAGCTCAGGACGGCCGAGCCGACCCCGGCGTTCTCCTCGGTGGTGCCTGTGAGCGCGGCGACGGTCAGAGCGGGCAGACTCAGTCCGCATCCGAGGCTCGTGACGAGCATGCCGGGCAGCACCCCGGAGGCGTAGCCGTCGCTCGGGGCCACGCCGGACAGCAGGAGCAGTCCTGCCGCGGTGATCAGGAACGCCATGACGAGGGCCGGGCGCACGCCGAGCCTTGCCACCGCTCGGGAGGAAAGCCACATGCCAGCAAGGATGCCGGCGCCGAAGGGCAGGTAGGCGACGCCAGCCGCGAGCGGGCGGTAGCCCAGCACGGTCTGTAGGTGCACCATCAGCAGGAAGGCCATCGCGTACATGGCGGCAGAGAAGAGCAGAGTCGCCCCGTTGGCTACGGCGCGGATGCGATAGGACAGGAACGACAACGACACCAGTGGCTCGGCGGCCCGTGTCTCGGCCACGACGAAGGCGACGGCCAGGAGCATGGACAGAGCCAACGGCCCGACGGCGGCCGTGTCACTCCAGCCGGACTCCCCGGCCCGGAGCAGTCCATAGACCAGGGACACCAGGGCACCGGTTCCGAGTACTGCACCGGGTACGTCGAGGCGCACCGCGTGTCCGGCCCGACTCTCGGGGACCAAGCGCGGGAGCAGCACCACGGCCGCGAGGGCAACGGGGAGGTTGATCAGGAAGATCCAGCGCCAGGACGCCAGGCCGGTCAGCGCGCCGGAGATCACTAGGCCCATCGTCCCGCCCAGGCCCGCGATGCCACCCCAGATGCCAAACGCCTTGGCGCGTTCCTTGTCGCCGGGGAACAGCAGTGTGATCAGTGCCAGCGCGGCCGGGCTGGCCATGGCCGCGCCCGCGCCCTGGACGAATCGTCCGGTCACGAGGTGCCAGGGTTCTTGCGCAAGCCCGCAGACCAGGCTCGCCCCGCCGAACAGCGCCACACCGGTCAGGAAGACGCGCCTGCGGCCCAGCAGGTCGGCCATGCGGCCGAACAGCAACAACAGCCCGCCGAAGGCGAGGAAGTAGGCGTTGACGACCCAGGCAAGGCCCGCGGTGGAGAAGCCGAGATCCTCCCGCATGCTGGGGAGCGCCACGCTCACCACGTTGTCATCCAGGACCAGCATGAACTGCACGAAACACAGCACTACCAGGGCCGGTCCACGTCGCCCAACGGCTTTAGCAGTGAGGGTGGTTGGTACCGGCTTCATGACGGACGCCCCGTACTCGTGAACGGCCATGGTGAACTGGGGTAGCGCCCATGGCGCGGTGGGTGACTCTTCAACATGCAAATGACGCTATGCACCGGCTACGACGACCGCGATGCGTTACCAGGCCATGCTGTATCGCGTTGGGGACATAGGCTAGGGATCATGAACGAGGCCGTTGTGGGAGCCGTCCCGCCCGGAGTGGGCGCAATCGTTGTCGGAAACTTTCCGTTGGCGTACGGGCAGTGGTTCATCCCGCACAGCCACCCACAGCACCAGTTGGTCTGGGCGCGGCGCGGTGTGCTCGGCGTCGCCGTCGACGACGCCTACTGGGTCCTGCCACCGTCGCGTGCGCTATGGCTGCCCGCGGGGGTGGTCCACCGGACCGGCGCGACCCGTGAAGCGGAGCTGTGCAGCCTCTACTTCGAACCAGACAGGTGCAATCTGGACTGGGCGGACCCCACTCCGGTCGGCGTCGACGGGCTGCTGGCCCACCTCATCGCCTACCTCGGCCGCAACGACCTTCGCGATGACCTACGGCTGTGTGCCGAGACGGTCGTCCTGGATCTGCTGCGCCCCTTGCCGACCGCCCCCATCATCGTCCCGCACTCCACCGACGACCGGGTGCGCACCGTGGCCGCCGCGCTGCTCCTCAACCCCGCGGACCCACGGAGCCTTGAGGCGCACGCCCGGGCGATCGGGGTCAGCCGACGCACCCTGACCCGGCTGTTCGTCCACGACACCGGCATGCACTTTGACCGCTGGCGCACCCATGTGCGACTGCGTGCCGCGCTTCCCCTGCTGGCCGAAGGTCAGCCTGTTTCCCGGGTCGCACACACCGTGGGATACGCAACGTCGAGCGCCTTCCTCGCGGCGTTCCGGCGAACCGTCGGCACTTCCCCGGGACGCTACCTCAATGGCGACACCTCGTTCGAGGCATCAGCCATGAGCGCCGCCCCATCCATGGCTACTGGAGGGTTCGGACCCGAGGGCACGGGGGGCCCGGCTTCTTTTGCCACGACAACGGCGTACCGAACCCCGCTCCCGTCGACATGACGGCAGCGGAATGTTCGTGCAACCGTCGCCGTCGTCTGGCCCGCCATCGCTGTCGAAGTTCGGCTTGCTCAGCGCGGAGACCCCTGCGTGCTCCGGCAGCGGCAGTCGGGCCTCCTTGTGGCCCTGGTCGGTGAGCACCCGCAACTGATGTCCCGACTCCAACCCGTGTCCCCACCTGGACCAAGCCCGAGCCCTTGTGACTGTCAGACGTCGACTAGGTCCAGGAGGTCCTGGAAACACCGGGCAACGTGCTCATTTCTCAGCACCGGGTGCACCGGGGCTGCGGCCTGCTGTGTGGTTGAGGCCCAAAAGCTCACTAACGCACCAGAAGAAGGGCACGAGGGGCCGGCAATGGCAGTGTCATGTGCGGGTACCTCGGTGTGCGCGAGTGGTCCCGGTCAGCGGCGGCCGGTGGCCAGGATGACGAGGAACTGGCCGCCGCCCGCCTCGATGCCGGCGGTCACCGGAAGTCCTGGTACGAGTCGGGAGAACCGGTCCACCAGCCAATCCGCCGCTTCTTGGGCGTCCTTCCTGGTCGGACAACGGCCCACCATCTCGCGGCCTCCCTTGCGCTCCAGCCTGTCGGCAACGGCGATCAGCGGCGCAGGTTCGACTACGTACAGGCGCTCCGGCCAGGCGATGACCACCTTGACCGCGCCCTTGCGGGTATTGCACCCGCGGTGCGCGAGCCGCTCGGCGACTTTGGCCTTCCGGTCGGCGGTCCGGCTGTCGACACTGGGGCCCCGCGGGTCGTTGACCGACTCGTCAGGGTCGACGGGTTCGTCACACACCCAGCACCGCCAGCCGTCACGCTCGGCTACATCATCAAGAAGACTCATCCAAGCAAACTAGCCTGCCCAGCCGCCACCCGCGTACCAGGGCCCGGCATCGTCTCAACACCGGCGGCTGGGATGAGCGCGGCCGGAGTGGGTGCGATCTCGCGAAGGTGGAGCGGTACCGGCCGAAGCCGTGGCGGAGGCCCGACGGTCGTGGGCGGGGCGGCCGTCGTTCATGCTGGACCCCGGCGTCGAAGCGGCCGACTCCGTGTCCCGGGTCTTCGATTGGCGCCGGGTGGCCGCCCGAGGGAAAGGCGGCGGCCCGACCGCAGCGCGCTCGAAACGCTATGCCGACCGGACCGACTCATCAGCTCCCAGCGCACATCGAACAGATCACCTGAATACGGACACCGCTCAGACATTTTTCCGCCGTACCGCCCAGAACCGGGCGCGCCCAGACGTGCGACGTCGACGGCGGAAGCCCGCAGCCGTACGCGCGGACATCCTGGGATGAGACAGGAGTAGCCCCTATCCTGGCCCACTTGTCACCCCACCCGGCCAACGACGGCGCCGGTGTGGCCGTTGAGGGTGGCCAGCGCTTGGGGGCGGTGGAGGTCAGCGCAATCCCCGAGGCGGGTGGTGTGGTCGGTACTGACAGTGGCCAGGGTGCGACCGTCAGGGCTGAAGACAGCCGAGTAGACGCTGTTGATGGTGCGGTCAGTGTTGCCCGAGCCTGCGGACGGCGGGGGTCCCTGACGTCCCAGTGACGGACTGTGCTGCCGTTACCAGCGGTTGTCAGGGTGTCCCCGTCGGGATGGAAGCTGACGGACTCAAGCCGCCAGGCGCCTCGGTGGACTGTCGTTGGCGTTGGTGAGCCGAAACATGATAGCTCTCAATAGGGCGGGAGGTCTGCCATCAGGACTTCCGGGCAGGCGCGGCTGGAAGCTGTAGGCGTACGACCCCTTTGACGGACGGCTGCCGACTATTCGGGAGGGCACGTGGCGAAGAAGGACCGGACAACGGACGCGGCGGAGGACCGCGAGAAGTGGCTGGCTCGATTCCAGGTACGGCTGGCCAGGCAGCCGGGCGTGGATCGTGCAGTGGTGCTCCAGGCGGTGAAAGAAGTCACGGCGCACTGCACGGATATGGACGTGGACCCGCGGACTGCGTTCGGCGACCCGGACGCCTATGCCGTGCAGACTGCCGCGCGGCTAGTACCGGCGGACCGGGCGGCGCGCGAGAAGCGGCACGGCGCCGCGGTGGACACACTCGGCTCCGTGCTGAAAAGGGCTCGGGACATCACCGGTCTATGACCGGTTAAGCCACGCCCCCCACGGCTCAGCGCACAGGTTCTGCACGCGTGCGGCGGGGTTGCCCGGGCGCCCAGTTGTGGGTGGGCCTCAGATTGTCAGTGAGCGGCACTACGGTGCCGCCATGACAGCAGAATCCCGAAAAACCCCTGAAGCCTCCCTATCCGACTGGGACCGCCAACTGGTCCACGCCTTCGGCGTCCTGGTCGGCCGCCCACTGGACGAGTTCGACCCCGCCGCGGTCTACGCAGTCGGCCTCCAGGGCAATGCGCTGAACGAGAGCGGGTTCCTGCGGGAGCCCGACTGGGTGCACCCAAAGGCCCTGAGCGGCGCCAGGCCGATCCCCTGCCCCTTCGGTCTGAGCGGCGAGCCCGACCGGCAGCCGCTGTTCGACCCGAGTACCTCGATCTTCGACTTCGGGCGGTGCGACAGCCCGCAATCACCGCTCCCTAAGGACTTCACAACGGCCCTGAAGTCGGTCTGTTTCGCGGGGAGCCTGGTCAGAGGCGCCGACATAGCACCTCTGCTGGACCGGTTCGGCGTCGATCTCACCACCCCCGCCCTCAAGGACACCTGGGAGATCTACTTTCCCCGCCTGGTCTGCGACGGCACCCTTCTCGACGCCCTCCGTGTCGCCCTGGACACCGGCCGCACCCCTGAGGAACTGGTCCCCCTCACCCTCACCGTCCCCACGGAGCCGGAGGAGGAGTGGGAGCAGGACCTGGCCACGATCGAGCACCCCGCGCTGCGCACGCACCTCGCCTACTTCTGCACGGACGGCGCGGAGGGCCTGATGCCGCTCTATCAGGATGAGACGACGACCGTCCTGGAGGACGAGGGCTGCGAGCCGATCGCGGGATGGGAAGACGGCCACGGGCAGATCGAGATCACAGTGATGAGGCTGAGCCCCCTGGTCTCAGGCCCGGCCCAAGGGTGACGACGCGGGAGCGGGCGGAGTCGGTCAGAGCTCTGGCGCCCTGCCCTCCCTTGTCGGTGGCGACTGACGCCATCGAGACAGTCGACTCAGGCGCCAAGAGGGATTGTTAGTGGCTGCCACCATCAGGCTATGTCCATCTGCTGGGAGTACGCGCGCTTCCTCTTCACAGCCCTCAAACCCACGGTCACTCACTGGGGCCTGCCCACTTTCGGACAGACAGCTGGACGTCCAAGCACGCCCCGATGTGTCCCCCAGAATCTGGCAGCCGGGGCCCTCCCACCATGGCGGGCCGAGAATCTACGACCGTGCGAGGTGATTGGCGATCAGCAGGGCGACATCGGCGGCGCGGAAGCCCAGGCGGCGGTAGATTCGAGCGACGTGGTCCTCCGCATAGGCGAGAAAGATGGTGTGCACTCCGCGCCGCGGGCGTGGATGGCCAGGGCCGCCGTGACGGCTGCGGCCCGACCCTGGCGGCGGGCGGTGGGGAGTGTGCCAACACCACCGATCTCGGTGGTGCCGTCGGCAGGGTTCGCCAACAAGTACCCGCCGGGGCCTACTCGCTACGGAGTTCCATCAGCCTCAATCTGACGAGCGGCCACATGAAGATCGCGCGAATCCTCAACCGCCATCAGGGCAAAACGGATCATCTCCGCGAGATCTCCCTGAGCGCACGTCAAGATGTCGTCGACGATCTCCTCAGGCGGCGTGACCTCGCCGTAGCAGTCATGCCAGGCGTACTCCACCAATTCCAGGAGATCGAGAGCCGCGTCGGCAGCTTCCTTGCCGACAGCCGACTCCACCCTCGCCTCACGCTCCGCTCTCCGGGCATCCCTTCCTATCGCCACGCAAGCCTCAATTCCAGGAACCTTCGCCGATACAACACAGACATGGAATGTTACTCATCATCCCGTCTGCCGAGCCGCGGGTATGACGACCGGGTGCCCTGCGCTGACCCTCCGCCTGGGGTGCGGCCAATCCCCTGGGGACGCCGGTTACGCCGTATCAGCGAGACCCGTACCCCGCACACATCACGCTAACGCAAAAGACCACCCGAAATCAGAGAGCCTTGCGCAAAGCTGCTCCCCTTAGATAAAGCCCCCGAGCAAGGCGGGCACTTGGCCGCCGATCGACCACCAGGGAGCTGCCGGCATGCGCATCATCGAAGGGTCGCCACAGCGGGCTCTCAAGTGATCAATACACCGGCCGGCCCCGGTCAGCTTCCGCAGCCACAGCCCGCCGCGGACTTCACCTCGGCAGGAGTGGCCGTGGAGTCGGTGGACTGCTCGGCGGGGGTGCAGCAGGCGGTGACACCGCAGCACTCGGCCGACGCAGTCGCGTCATCCGCCGCGATGACGGCGGTGTCCTGAGGCTTGACGGCTCGGACGATGGCGGAGTGCATCCCGTCCGCGACCGCGTGAGTCGGAGTGACTTCGACGCCGGTGAAGCCGGCCGCTTCGAGCCCCGCACGGTATTCGGTGAAAGACAGGGCGCCCGCGATGCATCCGACGTAGTCGCCGCGCTCGGCCCGCTGGGCGGGGGTGAGGGTGTCGTCGGCGACGACATCTGAGACGCCGATCCGACCGCCGGGGACGAGGACGCGATGCATCTCGGCGAAGACCGCCTGCTTGTCGGTCGACAGGTTGATCACACAGTTGGAGATCACCACGTCGATCGTCGCGGCGGGGAGGGGGATGGCCTCGATGGTGCCCTTGAGGAACTCGACGTTGGTCGCCCGGGCCTTCTTCTGGTTCGCGAGGGCCAGAGCAAGCATCTCCTCCGTCATGTCCAGGCCGTACGCCTTCCCCATCGGGCCGACGCGGCGGGCGGAGAGCAGGACGTCGATACCGCCGCCGGAGCCGAGGTCCAGGACGCGGTCGCCCTCGTGCAGGTCGGCGACGGCGGTGGGGTTGCCGCAACCAAGGGAGGCGGCGACGGCCTCGGCGGGCAGTTCGTCGCGCTCGGCGCCGGTGTAGAGGCCGGAGCCGAAGTTGTCGTCGATCTCGATCGCGGCCGGCCCGCAGCACGTGGTGCCGCCTTCGGTGACCTGGACCGCGGCGGCGGCGTACCGTTGGCGGACGGTCTCGCGCAGGTTGTTGGACTGCTCGGTCATGACTGGCTCCTTGATGACGGGGCCTCACTCGGCCCGGACCTGCTGACATTCACATTCTTCGATTCAACCTTGCGACTTGGATCGAAAAATGTCAACATAGAAGTATGTCGAAACAAGAACTCGCGCTCCGCGGACAGGACAGCCCCGACGGCTGCTGCCCGACCCTGCTGACCGCACCCCTGGATGCACAGTCAGCGGCCGATCTGGCACAGGTGTTCAAGGCGCTCGGGGACCCGGTACGGCTGCGGCTGCTGTCGATGATCGCCTCAGGGGACGGCGGGGAGACCTGCGTGTGCGACCTCACTCCCGCGTTCGAGCTCTCCCAGCCGACGATCTCCCACCACCTGAAGCTGCTCAAGCAGGCCGGGCTGATCGACTCCGAACGCCGCGGGACGTGGGTGTACTACCGGCTGCTGCCAGCGATGACCGACCGCCTCGCGGCCGTCCTGACCCGCCCCGCCGTCCCGGCCGAGACCCTGGAGGGCATTTCGTGAACGAGACGGCCGCCCCGGCGACCGGCCCTATCGCGGGCCGCCTGTCCTTCCTGGACCGCTACCTCGCTGTGTGGATTCTGGCCGCGATGGCCGCCGGCCTCGGGCTGGGACGGCTTATGCCCGGCCTGGGCGACGCGCTCGCGAAGGTCACCGTCACCGGCGTCTCGCTGCCGATCGCGCTCGGCCTGCTCGTGATGATGTATCCGGTCCTCGCCAAGGTCCGCTACGACCGTCTCGACGCCGTCACCCGCGACCGCCGCCTGCTCATCTCGTCCCTGGTCCTGAACTGGATCGTCGGCCCGGCCCTGATGTTCGCCCTGGCGTGGATCTTTCTGCCGGACCTGCCCGAGTACCGCACTGGCCTGATCATCGTCGGCCTGGCCCGCTGCATCGCCATGGTCATCATCTGGAACGACCTCGCCTGCGGCGACCGCGAGGCCGCCGCCGTTCTCGTCGCCCTCAACTCGGTGTTCCAGGTGATCGCGTTCGCCGGACTCGGCTGGTTCTACCTGAACGTGCTGCCCGGCTGGCTCGGTCTGGAACAGACCGCGCTGGACGTGTCGGTGTGGGAGATCGCCCGCTCCGTCCTCGTCTTCCTCGGCATCCCGCTGCTGGCCGGGTTCCTCACCCGCCGCCTGGGAGAGAGGGCCAAGGGCCGCACCTGGTACGAGACGAAGCTGATCCCGCGGCTCGGCCCGTTCGCCCTATATGGGCTGCTGTTCACCATCGTGGTGCTCTTCGCCCTCCAGGGCGACGCCATCACCTCCAAGCCCCTGGACGTCGCCCGGATCGCGCTGCCCCTACTCGTGTACTTCGCGATCATGTGGGCCGGGTCCCTGGCCGCCGGCCGCGCGGTCGGCCTCGACTACGCGAAGGCGACGACGCTCGCCTTCACCGCGGCGGGCAACAATTTCGAACTCGCCATCGCGGTCGCCATCGCCACGTTCGGCGCCACCTCCGGCCAGGCCCTCGCCGGAGTCGTAGGCCCCCTCATCGAGGTCCCCGTCCTCATCGGCCTCGTCTACGTCGCCCTCGCTGTCCGCCGCTACTTCCCCCAGCCCAAAGCGGCGACCGCCCCCGCCCTCTCCCCGGAAAGCCCCGCCCGTGTCTGACCTCCAGCCCAAGCCGTCGGTGCTGTTCGTGTGCGTCCACAACGCGGGCCGCTCGCAAATGGCCGGTGCCTTCCTCACCCACCTCTCCCAAGGCCGGGTCGAGGTCCGCTCCGCCGGATCGGCGCCGGCCGACGCCGTGAACCCCGCCGCCGTCGAAGCGATGGCCGAGGTCGGCATCGATATGTCCACCGAGACCCCGAAGATCCTGACGATGGAAGCCGTACAAGCGTCCGACGTGGTGATCACGATGGGTTGCGGCGACACCTGCCCCATCTTCCCCGGCAAGCGCTACCTCGACTGGAAGCTCGACGATCCCGCCGGACAGGGCGTCGAAGCGGTCCGACCGATCCGTGACGAGATCGAGCAGCGCGTCCACGACCTGCTCTCCGAACTCCTGCTCCACTGACACTTCGCGTGGCAGAACTACTGACGTGAGCGCGGCAAGCGACACGAACCCTGAGTGCACCGAGCGGGTTGTCGCTTGCCATTGGGAAAGTCAGTGATCTTTGGATAGGGCGGGTTCGGGTTCGTTGGCGCGGCCGGGGCCTACAAGTCCGCCCTGCCTGCAGGTGGGCCGGTCGGATCACGCGGTCTTGACGGGGAGTTGCAGGTAGGAGGCGTGGCCGCCGTCGGTGTGGTTGATGCACTGTCCGCGGTTGGCAGGGGTGTACTCGCGGATTCCTGGCATCATCGTTCCCAGGATGGACCGGCGCCACTGATGACGAGGCCGCACCCTCGACGGTGGGACCAGCGGCTCCGCGATCTCCCACAACCCGTCCGGATCCAACTCCACGTACCCCGCCCCATGCCGAGGACCAGGACGCCTCACCACTTACGAGCTGGTGCGTGATTGCGCGTGAGGTGTTCTTGCTGGTGGGTGGCATGATCCGGATGTGGCGATCATGGTCAGTCGGACGGTTCTCGCGCATCAGGTGTTCACAGGTGTCTCTCGGGGGCATCTCGCTTACCTGATTGAGGAGTTGGCCGACCCTTGGCAGGCGGTGGTCGAGGGGCGTCGTCACAGAGCCCGCGGCGGGGCCAGGCGACGTGAAGCAGGAGCCGGTGTCCGGCATCGGCTGGTGTTCGTCGACCGGCTCGTGGCCACGCTGATTCATCTGCGGCACGATTTGCCGCATGCGGCGTTGGGGCTGCTGTTCGGCGTCGATCGCTCCACCATCACCCGTGCGATCGGCGAGATGCGAGGGCTGCTGGCCGAGCGGGGATGTGCGGTCCCGGACCGGCCCGGCCTGCGGCTGCGGACCTTGGCGGATGTGTTCGCATACGCCCAGGCCGAAGGCATCGAGCTGCGGCTGGACGCCACCGAAGTCCAGGTCCGTCGGCCCCCGGCCGGCCGCGGCGGACGCCGTGCCTTCGTCTCGGGGAAGAAGAAGCAGAACACGATGAAGGCCACCGTCGTCGCCGACCATGAGGGCCGCACGCTCTGGACCGACGCCCTGCGACCAGGGCGGATGCATGACGCGACCGCTGCACGCAACGAGGGCATCGGTACCTGTTTCCAGCGCTTCTCCGACGTTGAAGTCCTTCTGGACGACGGCTACCTCGGACTCCGCCGCGACCATCCCGGCCAAGCGGTGACGCCGCCGAGGAAGGGAAACAAGATCAGCCCTCCCGAGGTCCTCGAAGCCCGCCTACGAGCCCGGCACCGGCACTCCTCGAAGCGCATCACCGTCGAACACGCCCTCGCCGATCACAAACGCTGGAAGCAATTGGTCCGCTGGACCCACCGCCGGGAGAATCTGCCCGCCACCTACCGGGCCATCGCCGGCCTCGTCTCCGACCGCAACACCACCGACTGACAAAAACCCCCCGGTCAGGCATCCACGTCTCAAACGCAATCACGCACCAGCTCGTTAGAACACGGTCTGAGTACGCGGTCTCTCGTCACGAAACCGTCGCCCTGTCGGGCCGTCCGGACCGGGTCCGGTCCCACGGGCGGCGCGCGCAGACCAACGGCACAGCCAGGCAGCGGAGTCCGGCCGAGAGAAGGGTTCGTCGGCTCCTGGAAGCCTGCCGCCCCCACTCCCGCACCTGCGCCATGCGCCGAGGTCGACGCCGTGCGATGAGTCGTGGTCCACCTGGTGCCGACAGATCAGGCAGTCGCCCGTCACCGTCCCTGTCTGCCGCGTTGTCGCAGATTGGGGGCGGCCTTCTGGGACAGCCCCCAACCATCCCGCAACCCGCTACGAGCCGGCCGCCCGGTGGAACCGACGTACCGGTCTGCGAAGTCCTACCGGAATGTCAGGCGTCGACTCCCACTCCGCTCGGCTTCCAGGCGACGAGGGACGAGCGGAACCAGGTCCAGCCGCGGCGGTCCCAAGCCGTGGACTGAGTGGGGAGGCGGTCCGCGTAGTCGTCCCATGTGGACGATCCCGACGCGGTGCTCCTCCTGCTGCACCTGATCATCGACGGCCTGCGGATGCGTGCGCTGCGCGACCCGGACCGAACCGAGTTCACCGCGGAATGGCCTGCCGCACGCGCCGCGCTGTCGGCGTTCCTCGCCCCGCACGAACGCGCCAAGCGCACCGAGGAGAAGAAGCGCCCTTGAACAGCGGTCCGGATGCGCAGGCCACCGTGGCGAGCAAACCAGGTTCCTCCGGGCCGCCACCTGTTGGTGGAGCGAAGAGGCCGCTCGTCCTGCACGTCGTGTGGGCGTTCAGTCTGGAACGATCCTCAGCCCTGAAGGCCCCTGAGTCCGGAGATGGGTGGCCGTTGCGCGACGGTGTCTGCCGCCCCACTGCCCTTCTCTCGGGCTTGGGGATCGCGTGAACGCCGGCGGCACCATGTTCTTCCTGGTCGGTGGCATGAACAGTCCGGTGTCCGGTGTGCGACAGGTGTCCTGGCGGATGGAGGCTTCTCCGAGCGGGTCATCGCTCCGGCTTGCAGAAGTCGTCTCGGCCGGTTGCTCCGCGTTCCGTTCGTGCTGCCGCGAGTGCGGCCCTTGACCCTCACGTGGCGTCAGGCTGCATAGTCGGTGCCGTGGAGGATCACTGGACAGTGGGACGCGTGGCCGAGCTGGCCGGGGTGAGCGTCCGCACACTGCATCACTATGACGAGATCGGGCTCGTACGTCCTTCAGCGCGGACCGGGGCCGGATACCGGGCCTACTCGGCAGTCGATGTGGAGCGGCTGCGGGAGGTGCTGGCCTATCGGCGGTTGGGCTTCGGGCTACGGGAAGTTGCAGAACTGGTCGACGACTCGTCCACCGACGCGGTCGCGCACCTACGCCGACTGCGCGGCCTGCTGCGGGAGCGGCGTGATCGCGCTGACGCCATGGTGGCGGCCATCGACAGGGAACTTAAGACACGGGCGAAGGGACTGATGGTGACACCGGAGGAACAACTGGGGATGCTCGGCGCACGGCTGTACGACGCGATCGGCAGCGCTTACCGTGCGACACGGCGTACCGAGCCGCGGATCGCCACGCAGATCTGGGACGCGCTCGGCGACGCCCAGACGGTGCTGAACGTCGGGGCCGGCACCGGCTCCTACGAGCCTGCTGATCGCGATGTGACCGCGGTAGAGCCATCAGCGGTCATGCGGGGGCAGCGCCCTCCCGGCTCGGCACCGTGCCTCGCCGCCGCTGCGGAGAGCCTGCCGTTCGAAGACCACTCCTTCGACGTCGCCATGGCCGTCTCCACCGTTCACCATTGGGGGGACCCGATAGCGGGGCTGCGCGAGATGCGCCGCGTGGCCCGCCGCGTGGTGGTGCTGACATTCGACACCGACGAGCCCGGATGGCAGGACCGGTTCTGGCTTACCCGCGACTACCTGCCCGAGTTCGCCGGCGTCCTCGCAGAATTTCCCTCACTCGCGGGGATGACCGACGCGATCGGCGCCAGGGCTGAGCCGGTGCCCATCCCGTGGGACTGCGCTGACGGGCTGTTCGAGGCGTACTGGCGCCGACCGGGAGCCTATCTGGAGGACCACGTCCGCCGTGCGATGTCGGTGTGGACGAGGGTCGGGCCGGAGGCCGAGCAGCGGGCGGTGCGAAGCCTCAGCGACGACCTCGACTCCGGCCGGTGGGCCGAACTCAACAGCGACCTCGCCGACCGCGACACGGCAGATCTCGGCCTCCGCCTGCTCGTAGCCTGAACCACGTCGCAGTGTCAGTGTTCTGGCGGCTCTTGGGCAGCTGGCGTCAGCACTAGTTCACGCTGCTACGGCGTGTGTACGGATCCGGTGGCACGGCCTTGGCGGACAAGACGGGAGATCGTGGAGAGCTGCGGCAGGTGATGTACCGGATGGTGTCGTGGTCACCCCGGCACCCTGTCGCGCGGTGCTCACCCGCCGGGCCTCGTTCGGCCCACCGGCCCGCTCGGACGGGCTTGACCTCAACCGAGGTTGATGTCCGAAGGTGACGCCATGACGACCTCATCGGAACAGCGTGCGGCGGTTCAGAACTGGATCAGGGAGACGGCACACCCGCTGACCACCGTGGACGCATCGGAGCCACTGGACGACCTGCGACCGCTGCTCGGCATGCTCCGCGAGCGGACGGTTGTGGTGGGCTACGGTGCCGGGACGCGTGGTGCACACCAGCTTTTCGCTCTCCAGACGCGCGTTGCCCGACTGCTGGTCGGGGAGGCAGGCTTCCGCGCTGTCGCACTCGACCAGGACTGGACGCTCGTCGCCCGGCTCGACGCCCATGTCCGCACCGGCACCGGGGACCCCGTGGCACTGCTGGAGGCCGCCGAGCCGTTCTCCCGCACTGAGGAGATCCTCGCCCTCGTCCAGTGGATGCGTGCCTTCAATGAGACTCACCCAAGTGATCCGGTCCGCTTGATCGGGGTCAGCCCTCATGAGACGGGGGTACTGGCATACGACACGGTGGCTCGCTATGTGCGCACGGCTCAACCCGGGCTGATGGACGAACTGGAGCGCTGCTACGCCGGCCTTCGGCCCGAAGGCGAGGTGTCCGCGCACACAAGCCGATTCCGAGCCCTGTCCGACAGGCGGTCCTGCCGCGACCGCGCGCAGGCGGCACACGACCTGGTGGCGGGAGCGCCGGGCCGCGCCGGACATGCGTGGGCGCTCCAGAACGCACGGCTGATTGTCCAGTACTACGAGCTGCACGACCACGATGACGATCCATTGGACCCGCACAACATGACGGCCTACGAGCGGTTGTTCGCCGAGAACGTCCTGTGGTGGCAGCAGCACACCGGCCACAAGGTGCTGTTCTGGTCGTCCAGCTCCCACACCGCCCATGCGCGCACCAGGGTCGTCAGCTTTCCGCCGGACCCGGCCGCCACTCCGTCCCGAAACGCGGGGAGCTATCTGCGAGAACACCTGGGCGCCCGGTACCTGTCGATCGGTCTCACCTTCGGTGCGGGGGAACTGGCCACCTACACCGGCGCCCCGGCCTACCGGGTGCCCCGACCCGTACCACCCTTGGTGGAGTCAGTGCTGGACGACGAGGCCCTGGGCGACTACCTGCTGAACCTCCGCACGGACACGCCGCAGCAGGTTGCCGATTGGCTCGCCCGGACCACCCATTCCAGGCTTGTCGGACCAGGCCACGACCCGCGACGCGACACCGATCACCACATGACGGGCGGTTCTCTGGCCGAGTGGTTCGACGTACTCGTCCATCTGCGGCAGGTGACTCCGGCCCGCCCCTTCCGCAAGGTGAAGCCTCCGGTGAAGAGGCAACCGTGACCCCTCGGCAGGTGGAGCCCTGGGAGAACGTACTCACCAGCGGTTCATCCTTTGCCAGCGGTGGCGCGAAGACCGACGGCATGATGGCCAGCCGGCCGGCGTTGCCGACCCGTGGTCGTCAAGCGAGCTGGGCGCAGAGCTCAGAGACGGTCACGAACGGGGTCGTCACCCGGTACGCGGCGTGCGCACGGTCGGCTCTTTCCCACCGAGTGGGGGCGGGGTCGGTGGGCAAGGTCACGCGGCCCCCGCCGCTGCCAGCGCCGCGACCGGCAGGAGCAGAATCCACTGGGGCAGGCGGAGCAGGGGTCTGGGCCAGCCGACGGACAGGGTGATGACCAGGAAGGCTGCCGCGTACGCGATGAAGTGCGCGGCCACGAACCACGCCACCAGGCTTGCACCCGGCGTACCGTCCGTCAGGGAGAGGTGGAGCAGGGCCAGTCCGGAGAGCACCAAGTCGACGCTCACCATGTGCCACACCGCATGCAGGACACGCCTGGGTTCGTCCGCGAGCTTGCAGGACAGCAGCGGGCGCACCACGTCCCGGTGCCCGCCGACGGTGTGCACCGCGGCCACGCCGAGCGCGGTGATGCCGGCCGCGAGAAGCCAGCCGTTCATCGGACCTCGATTCCCTTGGCCACAACAGCGGCCAGCAGCGCAGCCAGATGCTGGTCAGGGTGCTCCCCGACCAGCCCTACGTGGAAGAACACGGCTCCCGCCAGTGTGTCCAGGATCAGGTCCACTGGGGTTTCGGCCGCGATCTCCCCGCGCAGCACTGCGCGTTCGAAGACCGACAACAGCCGCTGCTTCGACGGGGCCAGGAAGTCGCCGCGGATGCGTGCCTTCAGTTCCGGATCGGCGGCGAAGTCGGCGAGCAGCCCCGGGAGTGCCGCCGCGGCGGCAGGCGCACGAAATTCGTCGACCAGGCCCTGCAGCAGCACGGTCAGATCCCCGGCCAGCGTTCCGGTGTCGGGGGGTGGAGCATCGTCGGTGGTCGTGAAGGCGGCCTCGAAGACCAACTCAGGTTTGCCCGACCACCGCCGGTAGATCGTGTCCTTGCCGACGCCGGCCCGCGCGGCCACCGCTCCGATCGATGTCGCGGCGTAGCCGACCTCGACCACCAGCTCTGTTGTCGCGCCGATGATCGCCTCATGCGATCGCGGGTCCCTGGGACGCCCCCTGGAGGGCAGAGAGGAGCTCATAGCATTTACCTTACGGGTCGTCCCGTAAGGTAAACAAGAGCGGGCCGGCCCTCAGACCCAGAGCCAAGCCCCCGGGCTACACAACAACCGGCCCCGGAACTCACCGCGTTCGGATAGAACCCCGAACACACCCCCACTCACGCAGTGCACACAAGACCTTCCGAGAACGCAAGACGAACGAGAGCACCGGACACGACGGCCCCACCACCTGGAGTACCGCCGCCACGAGGGGTGAAAGCCTCACGCACACTCCGATACAGCACAGAAGGGGGACGGACTGCAGGTCCATAGCCCTGGTGATGATCAGTGCCGAGCGGGGCCGTTGGGGCCGGCGACAGCTCCGAGTTGAGCGAGACCATCCAGTATGTCCGTGCAGGTCCAGTACTCGACGAACTTGCCATCGGCTACGCGCAGGATGTCGTGGCCGCTGAAGGCGATCCTCGTTCCGATGGGCGCGGTGGCGTGTGGGATACCGCCGGTGTAGGCAGCGCGCATGGTCCAGCGGGCGGCAATCAGGTCGCCGTCGACGATCGGACCAAGGTCGACCGTGATGGTGATGTCACCGAAGGCGGCCATGGTCTGCTCAATCTCGGGCAGTATGCGCGCCGGGCCGGTGATTGCCTCGGAATCGCTGCCGTCGGGGCGCGCCTGGTGGACGAGGAAGTCGGGAGCGAGGATGGCTCGGGCGTGACTGAAGTCGCCGCGCCACATCTCGCTCCAGCGGCCGTAGAGGGAACTCAGTTGCTCGGAGTGGTCGGTGGACATGAAGCTCTCCGTATGTCGTGGTAGGAATCATCTGCATCAGACAGTATCTGCGCGACGCAGATAATGATTCTCGCAAGGGTTGATTCATGTCAGACCGAACCCGCACGGAAGCCCTCGCAGGGGTCACTGCGGCAGCTCGGCGGCACCACGCCGTCTACACGTTGTTCAATCAGGCCATGGCCGAGCAACTGGGCCTACACCCGACCGATCTGCAATGCGTGAGCCTTCTCAGGCTGGAGACCAGGCCGCGAACCACCGGTGAAATCGCGAAGTTGACCGGCCTGACCTCCGGATCCGCCACCCGCCTGGTGGACCGGCTTGAGCGGGCCGGCCTGGTGGAGCGCACATCCGACTCGCGCGACCGGCGCAGAACGCTCGTCTCCCTCACCATTCACCGTTCGCCGGACATCGAGGCTGCTTGGGCGACTCCCGCCCGTGCCTTCGACCAGGCCCTGAACGACTTCACCGACGAGGAACTCACGGTGGTCGAGCGGTACCTGGAACGCATCACCGAGGTCGGCAGCGAACAGACCACACTCATGTCCGGCGGTTGACCCGACGAGCGGCACCGGGGGCCGCGGTGACCTCGCTGTGCAGAACGCGGTCGCGGCTACGGAAAGCGCCGGCCTGGTGCCATCCGTACCCGTGGGACCGGTTCAGGAGTGTGGATGGCCGAATCCAGCTTCGCCCCAGGCACAGCTCGGCCGCTCGGCAGGTGACACCGGCGCGGATCAGCGGGTCCGGTAGCGCGCATAGATCAGTCCGCTGTCGAAGGAACGCTCCTCAACCAGTTCGAGATCGAGGCGCACGCCGTCGGGGAAGAACCGCTTGCCGCCGCCGACCACGCTCGTCGTGATGAAGAGGTGGTACTCGTCCACCAGACCGGCCGCGATCGCCTGGGCCGCGAGGTTCGGGCCGTCGACGGTGAGGTCGTGTTCGGCCTCGGCCTTGAGCTTGCGCACGGCGTCCGGGTCGAAGGTGCGCTCGATCCGGGTCTTCGCACTGGACACCGACTCAAGTGTGGTGGAGTACACGACCTTCTCCGCGGTCTGCCAGTCGAGGGCGTACTGCAGGATGTGCGGCGGTTGGTCGGGCTCGGTGTGCGCGGTCTCCCAGTAGACCATCGTCTCGTACATCCGTCGGCCATAGAGATAAGTGCCGACGGGACGGAAGAGATCGTTGATGAAGGTATGGACCTCTTGGTCATCGGCCCCGGTGCCCAGGTCGCCCTCCAACGCCTCGGCGTAGCCGTCGAGCGAGGTGACCATCGAGTAGATGAGCTTGGCCATGAGACTCCTTCAGGAACGTTGTATGTCCGCCGGCCGGCGGTCCTCTAAGTTATGGACCGCCCCACGACCCGGAACTCATCGAAGACTGGCCGATCGGTTCCGGCCACCGCGGGCAGACGCCGGTTAGAGCACGCCCCGCCAGCGGGTTGCCCACACAGCTCCGGCCCGGCCGCTCCCTTGCGAAGCGAGTCTGCACCGGCTGAGAGGCCGTCCGTAGGTCTGCTCCACCGATCACCCCTTCGGTATCGGGGGTGAAGTCCCTGGTCCCGGGGCGCGGGCGGTGTTCTTCATGTCGATGCCGAAGTTGGAGGCATGCTCAATGAGGCCAGGTGGACCCCGATCCGACGAGAGAGAAATGGCCGCAGACAGCACGAAGACGCAAGATGAACTGCTGGCTGGATCGTTCGGCGGTGCGTGACGAGCACTCACCGCACTGTGCGATGGGTGAGGGCGACTGATGCCTACCCGGTGGCGCCACTCACGGGTCGCCGCTGACCACCTGCACGAGCCCCCAGCGACCCCGCACCTTCACCGCGGACAACAAGATCCGCCAACCGGTCTGCGCTTGAACGGCGATACCGGGTCGTACCGTGACCGGGCCCACCACCCTGCCATCGTCGCCGTGGAGGGTGATCGATCTCGTGCTCACTTCGTCGATCGTCAGATACTCGCAGTCGACATGTTCTTCGATCAGGGAGTTCTCCGGCCAGGGCACGAGATCGTCACTCTCGAACGCGCTGACGAACGCTGCGATGGGTGCCAGCTCATCCACGCCGGTGTCGATGTCCTCGACGGCGCTCCGGGCTGCGCCAGCGTCGAGGTGGCCTTTCACAACGAGCCATTCCAGCAGGTCGGATACCACCTTGCCGGCAGTACGGATCTCGTGCGGCGACGCATGCTGCTTATGGGGCAGCGTCGTGTGGAAGAAGGTGGACAGATGCTCGACGATCTCGGCGGGCGCCATCTCGGCGGACGGCTTGTCGCCGTACCAACCGATACTGAAGCGCAGCGTCCCGATGGCGGCGTCGGCCTCCTTGAACGCATCCATGTCATCCCACTGCTCGACAAGATAGGACGACAGCACGGCGGCCAGTGTGGCTTCCACGCCGTCCTCCGCCGGCCCGGTGAGCGAGGCGCCGCGGACCTGGTGGTGGGCCAGTTCCGCGGCCAACTCGCACACCGCCTCGTCCCACCGTTCGGACTCGTCATCCCCTTCGTCCCATATGACATGGTGCTGGGCGAGCAGCGGACGCAGTCGTCGCCGTAGATCGGGCTCATCGGGAAGAGTGCGCATGGCGCGGTGCTCACGCAGGGTCTCGTCCTCCACGCAGATCCGCACCCGACAGGGTCGGGTCAGAGCCTCAAGCCCTTCGACGACCGCCTTCAACGCCATCTGACCGGGCGTCACACCTGTATCCATGCCGACGATCGTGCGCTGGCGGGAGTTGTGGACCAGGACCGCCGCCCACCCGCCGAACCCGTCCTCGCACATGCCCTCCGCATGTAAGGTGACCTCGCCTGAGGCAGACTCCATATGCTCTCCCGACATACCGACACGTCATGGTGATCGGACCGCCACATAGTAGGGGCATCCGATACGGCCTGTCGGGCTTCGAGAGTCTGCGGTGGCCGGGCCTGTGTGGTGGAGGGACGGCGAGGCCCCAGTCATGAACACATGGGTGCCGTGGTACCCGCTATGGGGTCGGCGCCCAGGAGTGAAACTGGTAAAACCGACCACGCGTCTTCGGTGCGGCACCAGGATCTGTTTTTGACGCGGGGGTCATCACGGACCGGGCCACGTGCCAGACACCGTCCGCGGCGATGTTCGTCAGCTCGTCCAAGGTGATCATCGGCTCGGCAGCCGCCTTGCCGGACTTGGGCGAAGTGGCGTTGTAGGCGGAGACCGAGATCGACATGTAGTCGGGCCACTGGGCGTCGGCCCGCAATTGGACCACGCCAGGCTCCCTGCCGGGCAGTTCCTGTGTGCCCACCTTGACCCCGTGCGGCAGATTCCTCACCTGCCCCTCCAGGACGGCAGCGGTACGGGTCGCCTCGATATACGTACGCTCGGGGCTGTTCCCTTCCTTCACGACGACGTGGCCTGAGGCGTCCCCGTCGCCCTGGGAGACCACCTGGAAGCGCTTGGGGAGCAGGTACTTGATCATGGCCACGAAGTCTCCCGATTTGCTCTCGGAGCCGTACAACGTGGTCCCGAATTTGTTGGGTGCGCCCTCACGGGTGAACGACGACTCCACGAACGCGGCCATGAGTCGCAGTTTCTGTGCACCGAGCCGTGGATTGCGGTTCTGGGGTGCCTCGCCCTTCCGGTCGCCCGGCGACGCCTTCACATTGTTGGTGGCGATCTCGATCAGATAGCCCTTCGTCGAGACCATGGTGACCACCCACTTCTTGACACCGCCCGCCCTGCCAGCATCCGTGTACCCCTTCACGACCCGGTCACCGGGTCTGGTCGTGCACTCCTCATACGGTGAGGAACCCTCCGGTGGGCAGGTGATCAGATCGGTGAGACTCGGGTCCGTGGCATCGACACGGCGCACTGTGAGCACGGTGGACGCACGGCCCCAGCCGTCGTCGTAGTTGACGGAAGCCCTGGCGGGGGTGAGCGCGGTGGAGCTGCCACGGCCGGAGAGCCTCCGGTCGTCGACCGCGAGCCCCATTCGTTGGATAGCGTTGTCGAGGATGTTCTCGATCTGTGGAGCACTGACCTTGAAGGGCTTCGCCGCCGTGTCCGTCCGCCGCTCCTTCGAGCCGACGTACAGCCCCCCACCGGTCGTCAGAGCCACAGCAAGTACACCGGCGGTCACAGCGACCCGCCGGCGAGCGACCCGCCGGTGTCCGCGGGTCAACCCTCCCTCCACCAGGGTTCCCGCGTTTCTCAGGCGGAACTCCTCGCCGGTGCGGCGGAACGCATCACTCATCTCGTCTTCGAAAGACATGGGGAAAACCACCACTTCTGGATCATGGAACGGCTGCGGGGGAGTTCACACGGAGGTGAAGTCGACGATGCTGCCGCCGAGTTGGTCACGCAGCCTCGCGAGTGCCCGCGTCGATCTGGTGCGTACAGCTGCGGAGCTGACGTTCATGGCGTGAGCGGTCTCCTCAACGCTGCGGTCATCCCAGTACCGGAGCACCAGCACGGCCCTGTCCTTCGGTGCGAGCATTCTGAGCGCGGCCAGCAGGGTGACACGCAGCGTGAGATCCTCACGCGGGGTCAGGGCGTTGTCGGGGACTTCATCAACCGGGCACTCGCCGGCGGACCTACGTCGTCTGTAGGTGAGGTACGTACGTACCAGCATCGTCTGCGCATAGGCAGCCGGATTGTCAGCCGCCGAGACCCGCGCCCACTTCGCGTACATCCTGCCCAGCGTTTCCTGCACGAGGTCTTCTGCGAGATGCGTATCGCCACCCGTGAGCAGGCACGCGGAGCGAAACATGTGGCCGACCCGACCCTCTGTGAATGCCAAAAACTCGTCCGCCCGGCACTGTCTCATCCTTCCCCGTTCATTCGCCGTAGTCGACCAGGGCTCTCGTCCCTGTTCTCTTCATCGACGCGGTGACCGAAGAAGAATGTTTCAGCCCGCCTGCAGAATTTTTCATCGATGCGACGGGCGCGGTGCGGGCCTGCGGGGATGCCGTACTCGACCATGGCCAAAGGCTGTGGTGGCAGCCATGGGGCGAAGCTGGCCGCGCCCCCGGGAACGGAGACGCCTTGGATGAAGCCTTTTCGTGCATGACCGTCTCGGACCGGCACGTGGCCGTCAGTGGCAGCGCTGTGGTTGTTGCAGGTGTTCGCGCTCGGGACGGCTCAGGCCAGGTGTCGAGCGAGGAAGCGATCAGCCGCGCGGAACAGGTCGATGTTGTTGTCCGGGTTGAGGAAGCCGTGGCCTTCGTTGTCCTTCACCATGTACTCAACGTCGACGCCTCGTGCGCGCAGGGCGTCAACAATTCGGTCGGACTCGGCCTTCACGACGCGGATGTCATTGGCGCCCTGGGCCACCATCAGCGGGGTGCGGATCTGGTCCACCCTGCTGATGGGTGAGCGCGCCAGCAGGTCCGCCGCCTGTTCCGGGTCGTCCGGGTCTCCGGCGTAGAGAGTCCAGTTGTTGGCTAGTTGTGGCTTAACAAAATCGGGCAAGGACCCCAAATAGGTCACCAGGTTCGACGGGCCGCACACATCGATCGCGGCGGCGAAGACGTCGGGGGTGAAGGACACGCCGACCAGCGCGGCGTAGCCACCGTAGGACGCGCCGAAGACGGCTACTCGGTCTCGGTCCGAATAGCCTTCGCCGACGGCCCAGTCAACGGCGTCAATGAGGTCGTCGTGCATCTTGCGGGCGAGTTCCCCGATGCCCGCCTTGAGGAACGCCTTGCCGTAGCCCATCGAGCCGCGGAAGTTGACCTGGAGTACCGCGTAACCCCGGTTGGCCAGCAGTTGCACGGCGGGGTGGAAACCCCAACTGTCGCGCATCCACGGACCGCCGTGAACCAGTAGGACGGTTGGCAGCCCGGTGGGCTCGACCCCGACGGGCAGGGTCAGATAGGCGGGCAGGCGCAGACCGTCGCGCGCCGGGATGGTAGCCGGGCTCATCGGGGCCAGGACCTCGGGGGCCAGATGCGGATAGGGCCGGTGGAGCAGCCGACTCCGGCCGGTGATGTGGTCGTAGTGGTAGGTCGCATGGGGGTCGCGGTCGTGGTTGAACGCGGCGACCCAGTGTCGCCCCCGCGCGTCGCAGGAGACGGCAGCCAGATCGCCGTCGGACAGTTTCTCCAGATTCTTCAGGACCGCGGCGAAGTGCGGGTCCAGAGGGTGGATCACCTGGCGCTCACCGAGGTAGCGCGCCCCGAGCAGCGCTCCGGTGTGCTCATTGCGGATGAGGGGCGACGGCAGCGTGGGGAAGACGGCGCATCGCGTGTCGAGGTCGAAGACCGGATGGCTGTCGACGCCGATCTCCTCACCGGTGGCAAGATCGAGCCGGACCAGTCGGGTCCGGTCGCTGTTGCGGTTGGAGCCCAGCCAGACGCCGGTGCCGTCCGGGGTGAGCGCGAACGGATGGACGAACAGTGGGTAGTCGGTGCCGTCGAACGTGGTGACTGTACGCAGCTTCCCTGCCTCGCGGTCCCACTGCGCCAGTTCGATGTCGTCGTCGTCTGTCGCGGTCAGGGCGTACAGGGCGCCATCGGGCGTGTACAGCCAACCGGCGACATGGCCGGGGTTCTGCGCGAGCATCGTCAGCTCACCGGTGCTGACGTCGAGTTCGTAGAGGTCGAACTCGACGGGGTTGCGGTGGTTCAGGTGGAGGAATGCCTTGCCCGGCCGGGTGACCATCGTCTCGAAACCGATGGCCGTGGCACCGGGAAAGGGCGTGAGATCGACTGCGTCCGCGTCCGGGTCGTCCAGGTCGACCCGGTAGATGTGCCACTGCTCGTTGCCGTCTCCGTCCTGCTCGTACAGAAGCCAGCGTGGATTCGCAGTCCAGTGGTAGGTGAGCACACTGCGGTTACCGTCCGCGGTCACGCACCGCGCTTGGGCATCGGGATCGAGGCTCTGCACCCAGACGTTGAGCCGGTCCCGCCACGGTGCGAGGTAGGCGATCCGGGTACCGTCCGGCGAGATCGAGGCGCCGATGCGGGCGGGCGAGCTGAACAGTTCCTCGACATCGAGCTGTGGGATGTCATGGGAGCGGGCAGGCATGGGGTACTCCTTACTGTAGTGATCGCCGACCGGCCGGCAGGGGCAATGCCGCCCTCAGTCAGTGGGGTCGCCGACGGCTCCGCCGGTGGCGGCGCGGATCGCATGGGCGTAGCGCCGAGCGGCAGCTGGGACATCCATGAACTCGCCAAGATCGTCGCCGGCGAGAATGGCCGCACCCAAGTGCTCGTCGAGCACTCGCAACACGGACGCCGCCGTGGCGGCATGCAATCGCACGTCCAGGTCCGTGGCCGGCCGTCTGAGCCGGGCGGCAATGATCATGCCCAGCTCGTGTTCCGTGTGGTCGCAGGCCATCAACCACGCCGTGCGGATCGCCGGCTCGGTGTCGGCCAGCCGAATCATCTTCATGGCGAGCATCTCGTCGGCCGGATCGACGGGCGGCACTTTGTGGCCGAGCCTGAGTTTCGTCAGCTCCTCGGTCAGGTGCTCTTCGAGGGAGCTCTCCTGCGGCCAGTCGCGCAGCACTCCCAGCAAGGTGACGACGCCCTGCATGACGATCGGCTCCGCGCAGCTCTCCTTGCTGCGAAAGTGTCGCCAGATGGTACGCGTGGACAGTCCCACGGCCTCTGCGATCTGATCACCGCTCGTCCCGGCCACGCCCTGTTCCCAGAACAGGCGAGCCGCCTCCCGGGAGATCTCAAGCCGCAACCGGGCACGCCGCTGCTCGCTCATGCCTCCGCCCTTGCTTCCTTCGGCCGTCATCACACCTCTCACCACGCTCCAGCGAACGTCACCAAGAGACATTGTGTCACTAAGTGACATCATCGCGCAATGGAGAAGGTTCTCCGCAGGCGCTGAGGGCGTCGACCGGGCGACACCGGCTGGAGCGTGGGCCGCCGCTCTCGTGCGCTACGCCCAGACCCAACGAACGAACGCGATAAAGCCGATCACCCAGATGGCGAAGAACCCCACGACCATCAGGACCATGCCCAAGCCGCCCAGCCAAGCGGCCGCCGAGTTCTCAGTGGCCTCCAGGGTGTCTTCGCGGTCCAGGGGGATCTCGGTCCACGCGACCGTTCGTCCGACCTGGGTCGAGCCGGCCTCTCGTAGAGCCGCCAACTGTCGGGCCGCGAATGCGGTGCTCGCAAGGGACTCGGGCGCACGCCAGGACAACGCCCGCATCCGCGCCAGCGGAGTGGAGTACCTCTTCTCAAATGCTGCGGTCTCCAGCGGGTCCCGATCCTCTTCGAGATACGACCAGCGCCCCGCCTCCGCCGGTTCGCCGTACAGGCGGTACACCTCGCCCAATCGCCGCCGAAGTGTCAAGTCCTGCGGGAATGAGCCCACCAGGCCGCGCAAACGCTGTCTCGCCATCGGGACCCGGCAGGCGGCAAGGTCCGCTTCCACACGAGCGAGCGTGTCCATGAGTGCCATGCATGCATGATCCTCCACACTCAGGTGTGTTCGGGGCCGGGCCTGGGCGGCCAACCGCAAGAAGTAGCAGGAATGGCAACGGAGTTGCCCAGAACGCCTCGCCGGAACCGACGAGGCGCCGCTGTTCCTATGTACGTGGCAAGCCGGCCCGCAGTCTTCCCTCAGACTCGAAACGCTGCTCAGTACCCTTCATGGGCAGCCTCAAGCTCCGCAATCAGATCCGCGTCGCGCATCCCCGGCAGGGAGTATCCCTCCACCTCGTCCCACGCAACGTCGAGATCATCCATGTGTACGCGCCACTCGGCACCCGGTATGGCCCGGCGCAGCTCCGTCACGGCATCGAGCACATGAGCGATCACAGGCATCAGACGCCCCGGATTGAACGGCATCTTGGTGGACCCGTTGATGATGCTCTCGGGCTCGTCCGCATCTTGGTCGTACAGGTACAGGCTTTCCTCGTCCTCGTAGGGAAAGGACGCCCTGTGCGCGGCAACGGCGCGTGCGACAGAGGCCGACTCGGTTTCGGTCAGAGGTGTCGCGCGGTGCGCGCTGTAGTAGAGAGAGACGCTCATGACAGAAGCGTAGGACGGGGGTGTGACAATGCGGCCACTGGCGGAGAGTCGAGCCCGCACGGCCCGCCTTGGCCTCCCTGCCCTGGCTGTCAGGGCGCCAAGGGGGTTGTGAGCAGTTCCAGGACGGGGTTGGCCAGGACACCGAGTGCGATGGAGGCGGCAGCCGCCCCGCACGCTACGCCGGTAGCCGTCCTGGGGCCGGTGAAGGCGGATCGGTGGGATCGTTGCGAGACCGTCGGGGCGATCCAGCGCAGATAGTAGAAGAGCGAGGCGACCGTGTTGACGGCGGCCAGGACCGTCAGCCAGGCGTACCCGCCGTCGAACGCGGCACTGAACACCTGGACCTTGCCGAGGAACACGGCGGTGGGTGGCGTACCGACCAGGCCGAGCAGACAGACGACGAGGGATGCGGTGAGGACCGGCCGTTCTCGGGCCAGACCCCGGTAGTCCTCGATGTTCCGTGCGTGGGGGACGGCGCAGACGACGGCGAACGCTCCGATGTTGGTGATGGTGTACCCGGCCAGGTAGAAGAGCAACGCCCGCTGGTCGAGGTCCGTGGCGCCGACGACCGCGATGGGCATCAGCAGATAGCCGACCTGGCTGATGGTCGAGTACGCGAGCAGGCGTGTGACGTCCTGTTGGAAGAAGGCCGCCAGGTTTCCCAGGGTCATCGAGGCGGCTGCGATCACCGCCACGAGGTCCGGCCACGGGATCGAGGTGTCGGCGAGGGGCACCGCGACGAGTCGGTAGAGAGCGGCGAGCGCACCGATCTTCGGGACGGTCGTCAAAAAGGCCGCCACAGGGGCGGTGCTGCCCTGCACCGCATCCGGAACCCAGAAGTGCGCCGGTACTCCCCCGATCTTGAAGAGGACGCCGGCCACCAGTGCGACCGTCCCGACCATCACCAGTCCGACGGATGCCGCCGGGAGTTCGGTCCGCAGCATCGGGTACATGGTCGCCCGTCCGGCAGCGAGCAGCACGGTGATTCCCCCGAGCATCACCACCCCGAGCAGTGCGCCCATGACGTAGTACTTGAGGGCCGCTTCGGTCCCCGCGGAGTCCTTGCGGAATCCGGCGAGCGTGTAGGCGGGAACACTGGCCAGTAGGTACGCGGCGGCAAGCAGCAGCAGGTCCTGGGCTCCGGCGAGCATCAGGGTGCCGAGGGTGGCGAGTTGGATGAGGACGTAGAACTCGCCTTCGCGGGGGTTCGCCTTGAGCGGGCCGATGGCCAGGCCGAGGACGAGGAGGGTCCCGGCGAGGATGATGATCCTGCTCGCGCCGGTGACGGGGTCGACGGTGAAGGACTCCCCGAACGCGGTGGTGACCGGACCGGCCGCGGCCACCGCGGCTGCCGCGATGCCCGCCGCGCAGGCCGCGACGGCGAGGGCTCCGACCATCCACTGTCGGTGTCGGGGCAGCCAGGCGCCGAGGAGCAGGCCGATGACGGCGGACGCGGCGAGCATCACCTCGGGGAGGATGTCGAGGGGGTTCTCGTTCATTTCGTTCATCGCGCGAGCAGCTCCAGCAGGGTGCGGGAGGTGGGTTCGACCACGTCGAGGACGAAACGGGGCAGGAGACCCAGGACGGTGCCCAGGGCGAGGAGGGGCACGATGGCGGCGCTCTCGTGCGGACGGAGGTCGGGGAACGCCTTCGCCGCACCGGGGGCCAGGGCGGGAAGTCGTGTCGGACCCAGGAAGACCTGTTGCATCGCGCGCAGCAGGAGTGCGGCGGTGATCAGGATGCCCAGCAGCGCCAGTCCGGTCGCCACGGGCTGGGGGCCGAGGCTCCCGGCGAGGATCTGGAACTCGGCGATGAAGCCCGAGAAGCCGGGTAGTCCCAGGGAGGCGAAGGCTGCCACCCCGGTCAGTGCCGCGAAGACGGGGGCGCGATCGGCGACTCCTGAGTACCGGGTCATCTCGTAGGTGCGCCCGCGTTCGTACAGGACTCCCGAGAGCAGGAAGAGCGCTCCCGTGAGCAGCCCGTGGCTGACCATCTGGAACACTGCGCCGGACATGGCGAGTTGGCGGGACTGCGCACTGGCGTCCACCGCCGCTGCCGCACCGATCGCCAGCAGGATGTAGCCCATGTGGTTGACCGAGGTGTAGGCGATCATCCGTTTGAAGTCGGTCTGGGCCATGGCGACCAGTGCCCCGTACAGCACGGAGACCACGCCGACGACGACGAAGACCAGGGCGTACTCCCGCCAGGCACCGGGAAGTACGGGCATCGCGATACGGAGGAAGCCGTAGGTGCCCATTTTCAGCAGGACGCCGGCGAGGACGACCGATCCGATGGTGGGCGCCTCGGTGTGAGCGGGGGGCAGCCAGGTGTGGAAGGGGATGGTGGGGGTCTTCACCGCCAGGCCCACACCGATGGCGAGCAGCACCAACGCGCCGTACAACGACCGTCCGCTGAGGGGGTTCTCCTCGGTGAGCTCGACGATGTCGAAGGTGTGCGGATCCGCGGCGAGGTAGAGGCCGATGAAGCCGAGCAGCAGGGCGAGGGAGCCGAGGAAGGTGTAGAGGAAGAACTTCAGGGCGGCCCTGTGTGCTGCGGTGTGCCCCCAGCCGGCGATGATGAAGTACATCGCCACGATGGAGAGGTCGAAGAAGAGGAAGAAGAGGATCAGGTCGAGGGCGGCGAAGAGCCCGAGGCAGGTCGTCTGGAGGAAGAGGAAGAGCGCGGCGAACTCCCGTACCCGCCGGGTCTCCCGCAGTGCGTAGACGGCGCATGCGAGGAACAGCACGCAGGTCATGGCCATCAGCGGGAGCGAGAGCCCGTCGATGCCGATGTGGTAGCTCACCCCAGCGCTGGGGATCCACTCGACGTGTGTTTCGTACTGCATCGCGCCGTCGGGTTGGTAGCCGGCCCACACGGTCATCGTGAGGGCGAGTTCGACGGCCGTCGTCGCCGTCCACAGGGCGAGGATGAGACGGCGCGGAGTGGTGCGCGGTAGGCACAGCAGCAGCGTGGCGACGGCGGTGGGCAGCAGGATCAGAGCCGTGAGCAATGCGGTTACCTCACGAAGACGAGTGCGATGGCGAGGGCGGTGAACGCGGCGACGGCCTGGGCGAGGTACTGGTGGAGTTGTCCGCCCTGTGGTCTGCGGGCCCATCGGCCCAGCGTGCGGGTGGCCGACGCGACGCCCTCGACTGCCGCGTCGACGTCCTTTTCGATCCGACGGTCGGTCCAGCGGGCGAGAGCGAGGACACCGTGTGCTGCACTGTCGACGGTCCGGTCCACCACTCGGTCGTCGAAGGCGGCCAGCGCCCGGGCGAGCCGATCCGTCGGGCGTACGAGGAGGCGCCGCACTCCCGGTTCCAGGTGAAGCCAGTCCTTCCACAGCGCTCCCATGGTGGGCGTGCCACGGATCCACACCACCGCCGATGCGATGAGTGCGAGGGCACCGGAGAGGACGAACTCCCAGGCGACCGGGACCGGTTCCGTGGTGGTCCCGAGGACCCGTGCGACCGCTTCCCGTACCGGAGGCACGGCCAGGACCGCGAGGCCGATACAGGCCAGGGCGAGCAGGACCAGTGGCAGCGCCTCGGAGCCCGTTGGGCGGCGGCCATCGGCCACGGGTGCCCGACGCCATACGAACCAGAGCGCCTTCACTGCGTACATCGCGGAGATCACCCCCGCCGCCAGTCCCACCGCGTACAACCAGCTGCTCTGTGCCAGTGCCCCGGCCAGCAGGAGGTCCTTGGCCGCCCAGAGGGAGAGCGGTGGGACCCCGGCGAGGGTCAGCGCGGATACGGTGAAGGCGAGACCGGCCGTACGGTGTCGGCGGGCCGCGCCGCGAAGGGCGGGCAGGGTCTTGGCGTCGAGGGTACTGAGCCAGACACCGGCCACGAGGAAGGCCAGGCTCTTGGCGGCAGCGTGGGCCATGAGTTGTGCGGCCCCACCGGTCACGGCACCCGTCCCGGCTGCCAACACCATGAAGCCGATCTGGGCACAACTGGAGGCTGCGAGGAGTTGTTTGAGGTCGTTCTGGGCGACGGCGACCAAACCGAGCAGTACCGCGGTGGCGGCGCCGGTCCACGCGACGACCGGGCCGCCCCAGCCCGATGCGGTGAGCAGCGGCTCCAGCCGCAGGAGGAGATATGCGCCGGCGACCACCATGGTCGCGGAGTGCAACAGGGCAGAGACCGGGCTCGGACCCTGCATGGCGCGTGAGAGCCAGAAGCTGAAGGGGAGCTGAGCGGATTTACCCAGTGCCGCAACGATCACTCCGGCGGTGATGGCCGAGAGCCAGGGGTCGGCGGTGTGAGGGAGTTCGCTGAGGGCGAGGGAGTTCGCCTGTCCGCTCGCAAGGGCGGCGCCGGCGGCCAGATAGAGGCCGAGATCGGCGGCGCGGGTGGTGAGGAAGGCGGTGTTGGCCGCGCGTCCGCGCGCCGGGTCCCGCCACCAGTAGCCGATGAGGGCCCAGGAGGTCGCTCCCATCACCTCCCAGGCCATCATGAGGACGGGCAGGGTGGCGGCCGTGACGGTGGTGAGCATCGAGCCGCTGAACAGGAGCATCAGACCGAAGAATCGGGCACGGGATTCTCCATGGCCGATGTCGCCGACGCTGAAGATCAGGACGACGGTGGTGACAGCAGCGACGGTCACCACCATCAGCCCGGACAGACCGTCCACGGCCAGGCGTACGGGTAGGTTCTCCAGCAGGGGAGCCTCGGCCGTCGGGTGCCGGAAGGCGACGGCGACGGCGAGGCCGAAGGTCGCTGTGGCGCAGGCAACGGCCACCACTGGGGCAGCGCAATCGGCGTACCGTCCAGCAGCGGTCAGCAGCGCACCGACCGCCAGGGGCAGGGCGATCAGGCCCCACAGCAGCGCGCTCACTGTCTGAGCTCCGTCGCCAGATCGGTCACATCGACCTCGCGCGCACGGAACAGTGCGGTCACCACCGCGAAGCCGACGGCCATTTCCACCGCCATCACCGTCACCGCCAGGACGACCAGCACCTGGCCCTCCGCCGTGTCGGGGGTGATGTAGTGCCAGATCGCCGCGGCGGCGACGATGATCCCGCCCAACATCAACTCCAGCCCCATCATCAGCATCACGATGGACTGTTGGGTCAGGGCCCCGAACAATCCGATGCTGAACAGGGCAGCGGCGAGCAGGAGCATCGGGTCAAGGTTCACCGGCCACCGCCTCCCCGGACCGGATCGTCGGCGGGGCGGCTGCGCAGATCGTCGCCGAACCGGTCGTAACGGCCGCGGCGGGTGGCCAGGACGACGGTCGAAACGATGGTGGCGAAGAGGGCCATGCCCAGGGTCACCATGGTGAGCATCTGCGGTCCCATGAGGGACATGCCGAGCGCCATCGTGGGGTCGGTGGGTGGTCTTCCCCTCCGAGCGGGCCATCGGACCAGGAGGATCCCGGTGGCGAGTGCGGCGAACACCAGGGCGCAGAGGACGGCCGCGCCCTTCGTGTTGTGCAGCATCGACATCGGCATCAAACCGGCCGGATTCATCATGTACATCACCATGAACACGGCCATGATGGCCATCTCGATGGTCATCATCAGCACGATGACGACACCGAGGTAGTCGAGCCCCAGCAGGAGGACCTCGCCACCGACGCAGAGCAGCGACAACAGCAATGCGTAGGTGGCACGGGCCATCGAGTCGAACCGGAACACCATGACCCCGGCGGCGACGGCGATGACCGCGAGGACCCAGAAGACGATGTCCTCCGACACCGGTGACACTTCCTCTCAGCGATTCAGTACGACGACGGCGACGACGAGGGCCTGCAACAGCGTCGCCGGTACCAGGACCAGCCAGGCGAACTCCGTGTAGCGCTCCATCCGTAGGGTGGGCAGAAGCCTGCGGCCGGCCACCAGGGCCGCCAGGACCAGGGCGGTCTTGACCAGGGTCCACGCCCAGGCGGGCAGGAGGGGACCGTGACCGCCGCCGAGGAACAGCGGCACGCTGACGCCCGCGGTCACCACCATGAGCAGCCATCGGCCGCCCAGGAAGACCAGTCGATCGACACCCGCGAGCTCCGCGGCGGCCCCACCGGCGGCATCGCGGCCCAGGGGATGGTCGAACGGCCCCCAGAAGGACATGGCCATCGCGCTGAGCAGATAGACGATGAATGCGACCGGCATCCACACCGCGAACCACAGCCCGTCCTGAGCCGCCACCACGTCCCCGACCCGGAGTGATTCGGCGCCCAGGGCCGCGGTGGTGATGGCAAACATATGGGGCAGTTCGTACGCCAGGCCCTGTGCCAGGAACCGGTAGCCGCCCATGAGCGACAGGGCCGAGTTGGGACCCCAGCCGGTCAACCACACCGCGGCCCAGGCCAATGCCTCCATGGCGTTGAACCACACGATGCCGACGGCGGGATCGCTGACCGAACGGAATCCCAGCGGCAGTACGGCCCCCGCCAGGACGGCTGCCACGGGCACCAGAACCACTCCGGTCCGGCCCAGCGCGGAGTCGGCCGCTACGGTCCGTCGCGGTTGTTGCACGAGCAGCCGCAACACCTCGCGCAGGGGTGCCGCCGCTCGTGTGCCCATCTCGCGCATCGATCCCGAGCGGCCCCGCGCGGCTGATGCGGACAGCACGGCATCGAATCCGGCCGTGACGGCGGCGGCGAACACCAGGGCGACCGGCAGGATCACCGTCGCCCACAGAGGTGCGGCATCAAACATGCGCACCGCCCATGACGGGTACGACGACGGGCTCGTCCAGATCAGGGTCCAAACTCGCCACGACGAGCCGCGCACAGGTGAACTCGACACCGGTCAACAACTCAGGAAGGACGTCGAGAAGGGCCTGCGACGGATGTCCGGTCCCCTCGACCGCGCCCCGAGGGCCCATCAACCGTTCGACCTGCATCAGTCGTACATCGTCGAAGTCCCGGGCGGCTCGGTCGGCCTCCCTCAACCACACCAGAAGCCGGTCGTGGACATCGCCGTCGGCCGCCAGCGCGGGACCGGTCACCCCCCACTGCCGTGCCCGCTCGGCGGACAGGCGCCCCAGCCCGGCGAGGCTCCAACGCAGGGTGCGCGAGCGTTGGATCCGGCCCGCCAGGGCTTGTAGCCGCTCGCTGATGTGCGCGGCTGGCGCGCCAGCCAGCACCTCGTCCCGTAGTCGCCTCAGCCGCGCTGCCGGGTCTGCCCAGCCTGCGAGCGCGAGCAGCCGGCCGAGGCTGTCCAGATGGGCCGCGCAACGTCGGCGCGCCCCGGCGCCAAGGGTGACCGGCTCACCACGAGAAGCCCGCAGCCATGGTTCGTTCCAGAAGGACGTGCTGTCCGGTGGTGCAGGGAGGCGATCCACGCGGACCTCCTGCACGATGTCGCCCTGCAACGCGCAGTGCAGGATCAGCCCGGTGGGCCAGTCGGTCAGCAAGGGTCCGATGGGCAGGCGCAGTTGATCCAGTCGGAGCCCGTCCCGGTCGTCCGCCCGATCGGCCATCGGTAGGCCGGCCACCGTTGACATCATGTGCGCGTGATGATGGCCACCGTGCGCGCTGAGTTCGGTGTGGCCCTCTTCCTCGGTTTCGGGCTGCCCCGGCGGATGGTGCCCCTCGTGCCCGTGCTCGTCCTCGTGCCCGTGCTCAGCGCGCGCGGATCTATCGACGGGAGGCGACTGGTCCGCTGCTTCGTCTTCGCCTCCGTGCTCGGACGGGGCGTCAAACTGGGCGGCTACGCCTGTTCGGAGCCGGGCGAGACCCGCGTCCAGTGCCTGTGCCGCGTGCCCCGGGCGCGATACGACGACGCGAACCGCGGGGTGCGGCATGGTCCGTTGCACGATGTCCAGTTGTGGGTCCGCATCCGCGAAGGAGCTTCCGCAGACGAGCAACACATTCGCGGTCGCCGGAGCGTCCGCGATGTCCCAACCCCGTCGACGCAGCTCTGACTCGGCTTCGAGGCGCAGTTCCGTCGCTCCGGGTAGTACCGCCAGCAGAACCACCGGGCGCTTCACCGCCGTGCGCCGCAGTCGGCTTCTCAGGTCCACCGGAACGCCCCCTCGCGCCCCGCGTACAGGACGCCGGCGAACAGGATCGCGAGGAACAGGAACATCTCGATGACCGCTGCGACACCGACTTCCGACACGACCTTCACCCACGGGTACATGAAGAGCATCTCCATGTCGAAGGCGAGGAAGATCATGGTGACGGGGTACCAGCGCACATGGAACCGTGAGAAGGCATGCTGTTCCGGTGCGAAGCCTCCGCTGAATGGTTGTGCGTCCAGGGTGGAGCGGGTAGGTGCGAGCCACATCGACAGCGCGTAGACCGCCACCAGCCCCGCCAAGGCCACCCCGAGGAGCAACAGAATCGGCGGCCATGCATTCAACACACCGGCGCCTCCGCTCTCTTCGACCGTCTCCGTCGCGCTCAGGCAAGCCGGCAGCAAGGGGCCGACGAGAGCATCGGGGGCTCATGTTGGCTCACCCGGAACGCAGGAGCGGGGAGGCGCGGCCGACTGTGCGCCCAAGTCGCGGTGAACCACCCGCTCGTCCCGCCAGGCGGGTTGCGTCAGGCAGATGAACTGACTGTTGGGACCGAGTCGTCACAGCTTCCGTGCGCAGGACTGGGGATGGCGAGGTGGAGGGCGCCCGGCGCGGCCGGTTCGACAAGGGTGCGACAACCCTCACCTGACCTCGGCCGGCAGGGCCGGAAGGCGTGGGGCGAGTTGCCCACCGGGGGGCTTAGGGCAGGAGCCCGGCCGTCACACCGCGCGCGGCCCGTACCCAGGTGTCCAGGTCATCGGGGGGCAGACCGAGTGCACTCTGCTGGGCGAGGCCGCGTAGCAGTGCGCTCAGGGTCGCGGCCAGCCGAGCCGCATCGTGGGCGCGTGCGCCGCCCTGTCCTACAGCCGTCAGGGTGCAGTGCCACTGGCGGTGTCCGCGGCGCTGATGGGGATCGGCATCGGCTGGGGCATGACCCTGCCCACGAGGAGGCAACCGACCCCCGCGGTGTAGGTCCCCCGTGGTGTCACTTCATACCGTCCTCGATGAGCGAGGCCCGAGCGTTCCCCGTGGGCATCACTCATCGATGGACGAAACCGCCACGGGAAGGACCTGACTACTGGGGCCCTGACTCCTGGGTCCTGCGCATGACGAACGAATGGACCGTCGGCGCACACAGTCCCACCGCGAAGGCGATGAGGCTGCCGACGAAGGCAGCCGGCCAGGCGTCGTTGACGACATCCAACATCGAGAGCACGACGAAGACATCAAGAAAACAGAAGACGAACAGCGCACCCGACCCGAGTCTCATCATCCCCCCACCGGTGTCCTCCTCAGCCCTGCCCCGTCCGGCATCGGCCGACACCAACTCGTCCACATCGATTCGGCATTCGGCACTCACCTACGGCGTGCGGTGTGTGCATGATCAGGGAGCATGCACAGGTGCGCGGGCTGCGATGATCTCCACCGACATCACGCCCTCTTCGCCCAGCGCGGACGTGACCCTGCACAGATGTTCCATCAGGGCCGTGGGCTCTTCCCCGATCTTCCCGGCCAGGTCGTCACGGTTGCGGGCGAGATTGACCAGTTGGGCGGCGTAGGTGGGCCGGACATGGGGTTTGATGTCGTGCACGGACACGCCGGTGAAGCCCTCGGTCTCCAGGAGCGCGGACCAGGCGTCGCTGGTGATGAAGGAGACGGGGATCAAGCGGTTGACCTCGTCCCAACGTCCGGGGTCCGCGCCTCGCGCGGTCAGTACGTCCTCCAGGACGATCCGCCCGCCCGGCACCAGGACCCGACGGATTTCCCTCAGTGCTTGGGTCTTGTCCTCAAAATGACACGCGGACTCCATCAGCAGCACAACATCGAAACTGGCGTCCGGGTAGGGAAGACTGACCACATCGGCGACCCGGAAGCGCACCTGGTCGGTCAGCCCGGCCTCGGTCGCCGCTGCGGTGGCGGTGGAGATCTGGAAGGCGCTGACCGACACTCCGTCAGCACGGGCCCCGGTCATGGCTGCCAGCCGTAGCGCCGCTCTGCCCCGCCCGCATCCCACGTCCAGGAGTCGTTGACCGGCGTCCAGCCCCGTGGCCACTGCCACCACATCGATCAGTCGGTCCTGCGCCTGTTCCAGGGAGATCGACGCATCACCTGGATCGTCCCAGTATCCATGATGCGTCGACTTTCCCAGTGCAGCCTCCCAGGCCAGTTCAGTGGCGTCGTAGAAGGCCCCCACTTCCTGTGCGATCCCGCTGACTCCGGCCCTGTCGTCCACGCCGTTGGTCGACATGCGTCCACCACCCTTCGACTTCGCCTTCTCGGCAGGCCATCGTCGAGCCTCTCGCCCATCAGCGCCAAGAGCGCACACGAGCAGCACGGAAGCAGCGCCGGAGCCCGTACGCCCCCGTGCTGCCGGTGGCGTACGAGGGATCGGTGCCATGGTCCGCGTGGTGACGACACGGCCTTCTCCATCGTGGAGTTCCCCGACGATGGTTTCCGCAGAGCAGCGAGCGATCGGCCGCTGCTCTTGGACGACCGGCGTGGATCAGCAAGCCGACCGAGCGACTCATGGACCACACACCCGGGCGCCACTCTGAATGGCGCCCGGGTGCTAGTGGCAGAAGGAACCGTCGGAGCAGGCCCGCGCTTCTCGCTATCCGAACTGGCCGACCTGGTAGTCGCCGGCCGGCTGTTGAACGATGACGTTCACCCGGTTGAAGGCGTTGATCAGGGCGATGAGGGACACGAGGGCCGCGAGTTGGTCCTCGTCATAGTGCTTGGCGGCGTTCTCCCATGCCTCATCCGTGACGCCTCCGGCTGCGTCGGCGATACGCGTGCCCTGCTCCGTCAACTCCAGTGCAGCACGTTCGGCATCGGTGAAGACCTTCGCCTCCCGCCAGGCCGCGATCAGATGGAGGCGGGTCGAGGTCTCGCCGGCGTGCACGGCCTCCTTGGTGTGCATGTCGGTGCAGAAGCCACAGCCGTTGATCTGGCTGGCGCGGATCTTCACCAACTCCTGCGTGGCGGCGGGCAGTGTCGAGTCCGACACCACCTTTCCCGCAGAGATGATGTGCCTGAGGGCCTTGGCTGCAACCGGGTTGCCGAGGAGGTTCAAGCGGGCGTCCATGGTGCACTCCTTGCCGTTGTGGGTGGTTACACCTCTCTGACGGAACAGCTCGGCAGGATGTGACAGCGGCGAATGTGACGTGCGTCTCCCCCGGTGTTGGCAGACCGATCCAGGTTCCGACCCGAGGTGGGACGGATCGTCGCGTAGGGCGCCCCCTTCGGGGCGGTGGTCCTGACGAGGGAACAGCCGGTCTGAGATGATCACCAGGACCGAATGGATGAACGCGGGGACGTGGGAGAACATGATCGTTCTGGCTCTGCTGGGCATCTTGGCGCTCGTCGTCACCGGGTGCGTCTGTGTGGTGTGGGCCGAGCGGGGCGGGCCCCGCTGGGTCCGTGTCGTGGCGAGCGTGACGCTCGCCGTGGGCGACGTGGTGCGCGGTTCTGGGAAGAACCGGAGTCGGGGCCTGAACCGGGACTCCAGCAATAACGGCTAGGCCGTTGCGTTTGAATCACCGGGCAGTCCCACGGGTAACTGACCGCCCGGGCCCTGCCGCGCAGCGCTGACACGCGAGATCGGGGCGGGTGGTCCCGTCCCCAACGCACGCGCCCCTACATCAAGAAACTCTCGTACCTCGGGCCCGCTTCAATCTCTGGTGTGAGCCGACATGTGGTGGGCTCACAGCCGGGTCACCGGGCGCCGGCCGCACCTCACTCCGGATTCCGGGGCTCCGGATATCAGGACAGCAGGGCGAGGAGCCCGATCTCCGGTGCCAGGACTCCGGGCTGGCCGAGGGTACGGAAGTCCGATTCGACCGCTGCCAGGTCGAGGACGCCGGCGCGTACGGCGCGGTATCGGACGATCGACCACAGGAAGACATCGAGGTTGTCGAACTGCGTGTTGGCCTCGATGACCTCCTCCTCGTGGAACCACACCGCGACCCGGCCGCTGGTGAGCACGACGTAGTAGTTGCCTCCTCCGTCGGCACCGATGGACCACACATCGTCGTCGGACAGCTCCGTCTCATGGTCGGAGTCGAGGATCTGACAGCCGTTGGCCTCGAAGTCGAAGGCGTAGGACCAGTCGTATATGTCGAGGCACTGCGGCAAGGACCCCGAGCGGACCCTACGGTCGAAGCCAGCCAACGCAGTTGCGGCGTCGGGAGGAAGCCTGCCGAGGAATGGTTCGACCGGGCGGGTCGACACAGGGATGTCGACCCGCGGCGCAGTGGGAAACCAGCGCGCGAGGTCGCTGCTTAGATCTCGATCCACATACCCGGTCAATTGATCAACAGTGAGTGGCATGCGGTGAGGCTAGCCGAGGGGAACGACACGGATTTCCCGGTTCACCGGCTGCGCGGGGCGTCCGGGGAAACCTGCACCGCCGCCTATTCCGGTTCCCGAGCAGGGAAGGGGTGAACTAGCAGTTCGGTCACCCCACCACACGATCGTCGACCTGCGCACCTTCAGTGCGGTTGTCGCTTGCCGCTGGGTGAGGCCATGCGCCGTGCGCGGCCATTTTCCCGCCCGGGTGGGGCGGCAGCAGAAACTGTACGGCGATCACCGGCGACGGGCGTGGAACGGGACGGCCGAGGAAGGTCAGACTGACGCCGCTAATCGAACAGGCGTATCATTTCAGCCATGGCCGAATACGACTTCCCCCACGATCTTCGTGATGCGCAGCTGCGGCTCCACCAGACCCGGGCCGCCTACGCGACCCTGTGCCGCGAACTGCCGTGGTCGGTCGAGCCCGCACCGGGGTGGGAAGGCGACAAGCAACTCCACAGCGACCGGAGGCCGGGCCTACCGGACAGCCCCGGCTACACCGAGCAACAGAAAGAGGAGGAGAAGCGGCTGCGCGGTCTGCTCCTTGAGCTGTCTGCCGCCGTGTCGACGCACCCCTACTGGCAGACACTGCACGGGCCCGAGTTGGTCAGTGCCCGGATGGTGCTCAAACAGAACGCCATGCGACCTGCCGCGGACAAGGACTGAGGCCCGGATCGACGCCCTTGGGGTCAGCGGTCGAACGCCTTCATCCGCGAGGACGGCCCGGACCATGAGTCGCCCTCCCCGCACCGGTCGATCCGGCGTACACCTCAGTCGACCGGGCGCGGCTGCCCCGGGCGCACCAGCCGTGCGAGAAGACCAATCACACTGGCGTTGACGAGTCCGGACAGGGCGAAACCGGCGGAGAAGATCAAGGGGGTCAGCCAGGCGAGCGGGGAGTCCCACTCGGGTGACGGAACCAGGAGTGCGAGGAACCCGAGCGGCACCGTCGCCATGAGCGGCCAGATACCGGCGAATCCCGCGTCCTGCGCGATGTACGCGGCGTACAGGAAGAACCCCAGGGCTGCCGCGACCAGCGCGAGGTATCCGCGAGCGGGCCAGTTGTCCGTAGCGAGCGCAAGGAGATTCCGCAGACGCGGGAGGCGTCGCGGACGGGAGTCGTTCGGCATCGCGGGGCCCTTCCGGTTGGTGTGTGGGTGGTGTTCCCCCACCGTGGACCCCCTGGGGCGCTCGGACATGAGTACGGACGCTCATCTCGAAGTAGGTGGTTTCAGACCATGTGGCTGCCGTGCGATCTGGTGACCAGGGGGATTGCGCTCACCCATGGCCGACCGAGCCGGTGTCGGCGGGGTGCAGGCCAAGGTTCATCACGGACGGCAGGCAGCCAGTCGAGCTCGAAAAGGGGCAATGGCGACACACCAAACCCTCCTGGACAACGGGCGGGTCTGCAGCCATGGCCGCTCGGCGCGATCGCCGGTCGGCGATCGCGCCGTGGCTGTGATCGTCAGCGCGGAGGGTCGCGCTTTAGGGCCGGGCGGGTGCGGGTGCCTTCCCATCGGACTGACTCCAGGAGCCAGGGAGGGTGTGGTAGCGACGGCCCGTGTAGATCAGCGGGCTGTGCGGACGGGTTTCGGCCGGCAGCCGGATGCCGGTGACCGAGGCGATGATCAGTGTGTGGTCCGCGACGTCGATACGTTCGGTCGTATGGCACGTCAGCGCGGCGAGACTGTCTTCCAACTCCGGTCCCCCGCCGTGGGCGGACGTGCGGTGGTCGAGGCCGGCGAACTGGGATTCGCCCATGTCACGGCATCCGGTGAAACGATCGGCCAGGGAGCGCTGTTCACCGGCGAGGACGTTCACCGTGAAGCCGTCGGTGTGCTCGACGAGGATCCGTTGGGTGCGACTCCCCCGCTTCAGCGAGATCAGCAAGGTGGGCGGATCGAGCGATACGGAGAGGAGGGAGTTCACGGTGATTCCATGTGGCCCGTCGGGGCCGTCGGTGGTGACGACGGCGACTCCGGTCGCCCAGAGGCGCATGGCGCTCTGGAAGTGGTTGGCGGAAGTTCCGGATGGCTGGTTCCGCGGCGGTGACGGGGTCACCATGAGGGCGCCAGCGGTGCGGGCCCGGCGAGCGCGGGAAAGTGCGGCACGACCTCTTCGCCTAGCTGCGCCACCACCTCGGCGGCCGGCCGTCTGCCGTGCTGGACGCCGAGGGCACCGTGGTTGACCCCGGCCTCCTTCCAGCGGCCGAGGAGTTCGAGGAGTCCTGCTGTACCCGTGCGCAGGACGAAGCCGCCGCGCAGCGGAGTCGGGGGGTGACCGGGGTCCTCCACGAGATCGATCCACTCATTGGTGGCGACGGGACGGAACTCACCTTCGGGCAGCAGGTTCCGCCAGGTGGCGATCTTGTGCCCCAGTGCGCGGGGGCCCTCCTCGGTGGCAGTCGTCATCGGGTAGACGAGCCAGCCGTCCGCGTTCTTCGCTATCCAGTCGGGGGACTGCTGGGAGGAGCCGGTGACCAACAGGGGGATCCGTCCGTGCACGGGTTTCGGCAGTAGGTCCGCTCCATGGGCCCGCTCCTTGGGGCCGTCGGGGCCGAGCAGATCCCGGAAGGCATCGACTGTCTCCCGATACCGCGCCCCGCGCGTGCCGTGATCGATGCCGTACGCCGGGAACTCGGTCGGGCGGTCCCCGGAGGCCACGCCGAGCACGAGTCGCCCACCACTGAGGTGATCGAGCGACGCCGCCTGCTTGGCCAGATCGATCGGATGGCGAAGGGGGAAGACGACGCTGCCGGTCGCGAGGGCGATCCGGGAGGTGTGCGCCGCAAGCCAGGTCAGGGCCGTCCATGGGTCGTACACCTGCCCGACATCGCCGAAGGCGGGGTCGGCCAGGGGTACGTCACGCACCCAGGCCGCCGCAAAACCCGCGCGGTCGGCCTGTTGCACGACTGCGGTGTGACCACGCATGGCCGTCATGTCCCCCGCGTACGGGCGAACGGGCAGGAACAGGCCCAGAGTCAGCTCTCCGGGGGCGAACATGCGCCCGTATCCGGGGTGCTCCGTCCATGAGTGTGCCGGTGTGGTGGTGGTCATCGGTCGCTATCCATCCTTCTGGTTGGAACGTTCAGTCCAGACTATAAGCACATTGGATCGAACGTTCCAACCAGGTAGGGTGAGCGATATGAACGCCAGGGAATCGAGACCACGGCCTGCCGAACGCTCCGAGGCGGACACCCGCCGCAGGATCATCCTCGCCACTGCAGGGCTGCTCCAGCAGCAGGGATACGAGAGCACCTCGGTCAAGAGCATCGCCGTCGCCGCAGCGGCCTCACCGAGCTCCGTCTACCACTTCTTCCCCGGCGGCAAGCAACAGCTGGCGATCGAGGCGATGCGCCATGGCGCGCAGGAGTTCGCCGACCTGCTCGCGGAAGGGCTCTCTTCGTCTGCGGACCCCGCCGAGGCCACGGCAGCGTGTGCCCTGATCATCGCCGACAGCCTCAAGCAGTCCGACTGGGCGGACGGCTGCCCCGTGGCCGTCACCGCCCTGGAGACCGTCGGCCGCGTCCCCGGCCTTCAAGAAGCAGCCATCCAGGCGCTCACCCACTGGCAGGGCCTCGTGACCGCCAAGCTGGAAAGCAGTGGCATCGCCCCGTCCGCGGCCCGCTCTCTCGCGGGAACGGTCATCAGCACGTTGGAGGGCGCCGAACTGCTGAGCCGGGTGACCGCCGACGACACCCCCCTCCAGGACGCCGCCGTGCATCTCGCCCAGCTCGTCCGGGCGTCCCCCCGTTCCTGACGCGCGCCCCCGGGCAAGAACGGGGCCGGCGGAGCGCTTGCCCGAGCAGAATCCCCCAGGCAACCCAGACATCCACCCTGACGGCGCCCCTACCTCTGCCCTGCACCTTCCCTGAACTCCGTCGTATGCCGTTGTGATGCCGGTGGCCCGCTGCCATGTTCGTGCAGCGGGCCATCCCGCATCCATCGCGTAGACGTCTGGGAAGGGACTCGATGCAATCCCTCTATGGAGCCCTCATCGGAGTGCTCACCGCTGGACTCCTCGCCGGAGCACCGACGCCGATCGTGGAGACGGCCGACGCAGGCCCGCCCGACACACGGCCAACAGCCAGGGAATTCATCGACTGGAAACCCTGTGCCTCCGACACAGCAGCCGAGTGCGGCAGTCTGCGCCTCCCCGTGGACTGGGCCCGCCCGACGGGTGAGAAATTCGACCTCGCTCTGGCCCGCCGCAAGGCGACCGATCCGGATCGCCGTGTCGGGGTGCTGCTGGTCAACCCCGGCGGACCGGGTGAGCAGGGTGTGGAGTTCGTCCGCAACAAGGCCACGGCGCACTTCAGCGCGGACATCCAGAAACGGTTCGACGTCATCGGGTTCGACCCCAGAGGGGTCGGCCGCAGCCAGCCGGTGAGATGTTCCAGGGGACTGCTCGCGCAACAGCCGTCGGTGTACCCCCGCAACCAGGCCGAATTCGCTGAACTCGTCTCGTACAACCGCGCATTACGCCAGGACTGCAGGCGTCACAGTGGTCCGGTCTTCGATCACGCCGACACCCTGAGCGTCGTCCGGGACATGGACGCGATACGCCGCGCGTTGGGCGAGAAGAAGATCAACTACTTTGGCCACTCCTACGGCACTTTGATCGGCCAACAGTACGCGGAACAGTTCGGCGACCGGATCCGGGCCATGGCCCTCACCGCGAACATGGATCACAGTCTCGGAGCGCGGGACTTCATCGTCTCATCGGCCGCCACGGCAGAGGACTCGTTCCACCAGTTCGTGCAGTGGTGCGACCGCACCCGTTCCTGCGCGCTCCACGGCCGGAACGTCACCGTCGTATGGGACGCGTTGCTCGCCAAGGCAGATCGGGGAGAAGTCCGCGATCCGCAGTCCCCACACCGTGGTCTCACTGCGCATGAGATCACGCAGTATGCCTTCAGGGCCTTCTACGGACCCGACTGGGAGCGGCTGGCCAGCTATGTGGCGGGCCTCGACGCACAGGAGCCGAGGGCGTTGCGACTCCCCCAACCTGACGCGCGACCAGGGGCGACGGAGCCGACGGACCCCACACCGTTCCACGCCGTGTTCTGCCAGGACTGGCGCATCCGGGCAAAGGACTACCGCGAGTACGCCAAACTGACCGACGCCGAACTTCGGGCGGCTCCGCACATGCGCGGCTCTCCTCGTATGCACACCGCGATAGCCGGCTGCATCGGCTGGCCGGACGAGGTGAACAACCCACAGCACCGACTGCGCATCACCGACGCGCCCACCATCCTGATGTCCCATGCACTGCACGACCCGGCGAACAACCACGCATGGGCCACCAACGCCCACCGGCAGACCCGCAGGACGACCGTCCTGCTCACCTATGAGGGATCGGGCCACAGCGTCTACAACCGCAACACCTGCACACGCAAGGCCGTGGACGACTACCTCCTGGAGCTCAAGGTTCCCCCGCACGGCAGCCGTTGTGCCGCGACCGTATCGGAGACCACCGCAGGGCAGTAACACACCTCGGTACCCCCGGAACACACCTCGGTGCCCTTCGGATGCGGTGCCCATGCTCCATCGCCATGCCTCAGGCTCCAAAAGGGTGGTCGGACAAGGGGGCGCACCGCATCGGTGCGCCCCCACTTTCCGGTCAGTCTGCGGCAAAGAACGCACGTGGTCGGTGGAGCACCGGCGCCATGGACGTCAGGCATATGCCGGTACGTCGTCGGGGGATTTCGGCCGCGCTCCTGAGGACGAGTCGTCCACGGGCACTCGATCCGGCCACTGTGGGTACGGCCGGAACGCTCCCTTTCCTCATCCCGGTTGGTCTTGCATGGTTGCCCGGAGGTGCAATCGTCCCAGCGGAACGGGAAGGATCACCATGAGGAATCCGCGCAGCCGACAACGCATCCAGCGGAGAACCCTGGGCAGAGCGCCGTCGGTCGTGCACCCACGTACACCATCCGAATGACGTCCTTTGGTAGCGACGTGCCGTAGCTGTCGTCGAACGCCCGCCGGCGGGGACTACGGGGACGGTCCTTGGGGTCCGATGCAGGACGCGCCACCTGCGGCGACAGCGTGCATCCCGATCGATCCACGCGTCCTGATCGATCCATGACCCGAACCCGTCAGGCGCTGGGCCGAATGTCGCCGTTTCCTCGTACCCGGGTCAGGACAGACACCGACAGCAGACCAAGATGCCGAGCTCCTCCGGCATGCCAGCCCGCACGCGCACGGCGCTACGGGACAGGGGCCGCCAGGACGCCCCCGTTTCGCCCCACACAATCGGGAGCGGCTGTTGTTGACACTTCTGGACCACTCGCTGCCCGCCGACGTCCTGCCCTTCCTCCACGGACCGGGGCTGCTCCACCACCCCGAACTCTCAGCCGGCCGGCACGGTGCACGAGCCGCTGCGCTCGCCAGCCATCGCCCTGACGTGCTCCTGACGCGCACCATGCTCGATCCGTCCGAAACGGCGGCCTGGTACGAAGCGACCGACGCCGATGCGCCGCTCCTGGTCGTACTCATCGACGCCGATGACGAGCATGCGCGGGAGGAGAGTGGACAGGCCACGCCTGGCGCGGGGTGTCCACGGCTGACCGTTCACCGTCTCAAGGACCCGCACGGCACGGAACGCGCCGTGTACGCCCGGGCCCTGGCACTCGCGGAACGCCTCTGGCTCACCGCCGTCACGGCACCTGCCCTCGCCGCCCGGCTCTCTGCGGTTCGTCCCTTTCGCGGCTCGGTGGCGCTGGTGGGTGCGGGAGTGGTGAACCTGATCACTGCCCTGCGGCTGGTACGAGCCGGGCACGCGGTCACCGTGTACGACCGTGCACCGGACCCCAGGGCGGACGCCCACTGGACGGTCTACGGAACCAGCCGTGGTGGCGGGGACGGTCGTATGTTCACCCTCACCGAGACCGACGGGTACCACGGGAACCCTCAGACCGGGCCGATCCCCTACCTCAGACCGCTGGTGGACAACGGCTGGTGCCTGGCGGAACCATCCGCGCTGCGGCAGGAGGAGTTGGACTGGGTGCACGACAGTACGCGCATTCCTCCCTGGCTCGCCCGCGCGTACACCGACGACGTGCTCCTCTTCAACCAGTTCGCCCGGAGGTCTTGGGAGGAGCTGTTCACCGCGGAGCCGACGCTCTCCCGGGACGTCGGCCTGCGGGACGGCATCCTGCGGCTCTACAACGACCCCGTCCGACTGTCCGCCCAGACCGCACGGCAGTGGGCGCTCGGAGCCGTCCGTACGGTGCTCTCCCCGGCAGAGGTGGCCAAGCGGCATCCGGCGCTGACCGGCGCCCACACCGCGGGCGCCCTGGCCGGCGGCGTGGAAGTGGTCGGCTTCACCGTCCAGATCCATGACTTCCTTGCGCGGCTGACCGGCCTGTTGGAGGAGGAGGGGGCCGTCTTCCACTGGGAGACACCCGTCGAGGGTCTGCGCACCGACCCGAACGGCCTCCCGGACGGACTGCGTTGCCAAGAAGAGGTCGTGCGCTTTGACCACTACGTGCTCTCCCCTGGAGCGTACGGCGGCGAACTCCTCCGGGGCACCGCCACCCACGGACTCATCCACGGAGTGATCGGCGTCTGGCTCACACTGCCGAACCTGGCACCGCAACTGATGAACTCGGTGAAGATCAGCAGATCCGGCCACCTCGCGGAGGACTCCAATGTGACCGTCACCACCGGACCCGACGGCGAACCGCTGCTCGTGGTGGGTTCGGGCTACGGATGGACGGGAGCGGACCCCGCGCACATCGACCCCATCCAACTCGAAGCCCTCCACATGGCGGTCGAGGACACAGCCGCGTGGTTCTTTCCCGAGGCGTACGAGGAGGCGCGCAGAACCGGGCTGCTGAAGGAGAGCAGGAGGCACTGCGTACGCCCCTGGACCGCGTCCAGCCTGCCGGTCCTGGAGATCGCACCGAATGCTCACGGCGGTCTGGTGGTGGTGACCGGCGGTCACAACACCGGAGGGTTCGCCCAAGCCCCGGTGGCCGCCGACGCCGTCGCTGCCGCCCTGCGCGGTGAGCCGCACCCCACCCACATCCGCTACCACCCCGATCGGCTCCGCATGTTCTATCGCCAGCGATGAGGAAGAGGCATCCCATGACCGACACGGACAACTGGCACAAGCGCGGCTCCTCCTTCGGCCGGGGCGCCGAGCAGTACGACAGGACTCGCCCCCACTACCCGGTATCGAGCTTCCGATGGGTACTGGGCGAGAAACCACGGACGGTGCTCGACCTCGGCGCCGGGACGGGCATCCTCACCCGAGCCCTGCTCGCGGACGGCCACCAGGTGACCGCCGTCGAACCGGACCACGAGATGCGGCAGGTGATCAGCGACTCCGCGCCGTCAGCGAACGTACTCGGTGGCAGCGCCGAAGCCATCCCCCTGGCGGACGACAGCGTCGATGCGATCCTGGTCAGCCATGCGTACCACTGGTTCGACCCCGATTCGGCGCATGCCGAGATGGCCCGAGTGCTCCGCCCGGGCGGAACCCTCGCAGCGTTGTGGAACCTCCGCGACGAAGAGGTCCCCTGGTCGGCGGAGCTCTCGCGGATCCTCGCCGACGAGGACACCGGAACGGACCCGGAGACCTCCGCGGCGATCCTCCTGCACGGCACTCTCGCCGCACTCCGGGCGAACGACGCGGCCCGACTGTCCGGTTGGCTGAGGAATCCGAGCTTCGGCCCCGAGTTCAACGCCATCGAACGCGGGTACTTCGAGCATGCCTCGCCCCAGACGGTGGACACCCTCATCGGGCTCATCACCTCACGTTCCTACTATCTGAACGCCTCGGCCGAGCGCCAGGAGGAGCTGACGCAACAGATCAGGCAACTCGCCGCCACGCACCCGGACCTCGCCGGGCAACAGGAGTTTGACCTACCGTATGTGACGGTCGTCTTCAAGGCCGGTCTCACGTCCTAGCGGTATCAGCCCGCCAGCGAAGGAGCCCCCCGTGCTTACTCCCGTCCCACCATCCACGTACAGATCACGGGACGGCAGCGACGTTCGTTGGGAGGGCTTCTTCACCGGCCATCGCATCCTCGACGAGGCACAGATCGCCGAACTGGCCCAACGGCTCCTGGGCGTGGAACACACGGCCGTCGCGGAGTTGGCGCGGAACGAGTTGTCCCCGTACTACGCCGACTCCACCGGGGACCGTCCCGCGCTGCTCCTGCACTCCGCGACGCCCACGCTACGGGCGCTGGCCGGCGATCTGACAGCGCTCCGGACGAACCGCGTCCCGCACGATGTGGCGACCTATGTGGAGGCCCGATCGGTCTTCCTCGGAGCACCGGCGGACCTCTCCGTCGGCAGGACCGCACCATGGGCGGAGGCGGTCGGCCACCTGGGGGTTCCCGCCGTCGACGTGGGCGACCGGGACCACTACTACCTCTCCCATGCCCTCCTGCTGCTGGCCGACGCCCACGAGCAGGGCGTCGGCACCCCGCTCGGCCAGCTCATCAGTTGGCTGAGCGGACGCCCCGACGCCTTGATCCGGTTGTACGCACTCGATGTGGAGATGCAGATCTTCCTGTTGTGGCTGCGTCGCAGGACCGGGCTCCCCCACTTGCTCACCGACGCGAACAGCCCGGCCGTCGCCACCCGGTGGAACCGCAAGCGCCACCTCCATCCCACCGTCGAAGCCGCTCGGACCCTCGACGCCGACGGACTGCCCGCCGGCACCCTCCTCGAAGCCGAACAACGCCTGAGCGAGGCCCATGTACGGCTCGGACTCGAACTGCCCGTACTTCCCGGATACACCGTGCCGCGCGCCGGCGTCGACGAGGACGCCTTCGTCGCCGGTGTGCTGGACGCCGCTGAGCTCCTTCGTACCCGCTACGAACTGGGCAGGGCAGCACTCAAACCGAGCGAGGCGGGGGACGGAGCCCGGATCGTCGGCAATCTCGACCTCACCGATGTCGAACGACTGGCGGCGGAGGCACGGGCCGCCCATCCACTCGGCGACGACTACCTGTTGGAGGCATGGGTCGACTTCCTCTCCGTCCAGTTGGGCGACACGGCACTGCCGGTCATCCCTTCGGGCCACTTCCGCCATGGCCGCGTCGCCGACGGCGTCACCCTCCAGGTCCTGGACGGGTACTCATGGATGGGCAACAGCTACCTCGACGAAGGGGCCTGGAAGTCCCTCGGCCTGCCCGAAGAGGCGTACCGGACCATCCGGGCCGCGTTGGAGGCGATCAGGGCGGCCTTCCTGGGGCCGCAGAGCGTGCTGGACGGCAGCCATGAAGGACTGGCCACGGGCGGGATCGACTTCGCTGTCGGCCGATTGGGCGGCCGGTTCGGTGACCAGCTGCTGGTAGGCGCGATCGACTTCAACCTCTCCTCACACGGAGCCGAGTACCTGCGAGCGTTTCAGGACACCGCACGCCACCACGGCATCGACGAACGGTATGCGGCGACGCGAGTGTTCAGGCCATCAGCCGATCAAACGCTCACCCAACTGGAGGCGGACGTCACCGCGATGGCATCGCCGGGAGGTCTGGCCAGGGCGGTCGCGTGTGTACCGGAGCGCTGGGGCATGATCGCGGTGACCGGCGCCGACCCCACCACCGCGGCCCTGCGCATCGACCGGCTCCTGGCAGCCGTGACGCAACAGAGCACGACGGAACTCCTTCAGCCCCAGGAGTGAAGACGACGACGGCCTCCCACCGGGAGCGGGACGCTGTTGGCGAATAGGGCCTGTCGCGTGACGTCGGCCTTCGAGACCCAGTTGTGGTCTCGAAGGCCGACGTTGCTGTTTGGGGTGGGTACGCGTGTCGATGAGGCCGCAGGTATCGGGAGACGTTCCGGTGGAGACCGTGCGGGTGGCACGGGCTGCGTTTCCGAAGGGCAGCCTGGCAATCAGGGTCCGGAACGAAGTGGGGGTGTTGTTCCAGGACGAGGACTTCGCCGATCTGTTCCCGGTGCGGGGCAAGAATGCCTGGTCACCAGGCCGGCTGGCTGTAGTGCTGGTGTTGCAGTTCGTGGAGAACCTGACGGACCGGCAGGCCGCCGAGGCGGTGCGGGCCCGTATCGACTGGAAGTACTCGCTCGGACTGGAACTCACCGACCCGGGCTTCGACTACTCGGTTCTCTCAGAGTTCAGGGACCGGCTGATCGGTGCGGACGGCGGCCGGGAGATCCTGGACGGTATTCTGGCCGCGGCCCGGCATCGGGGACTGATCACCGCCGCCGGCAGAGCGCGGACAGACTCCACGCACGTGCTGTCTGCGGTGCGTGAGCTGAACCAGTTGGAGCTGGTTGCGGAGAGTCTGCGGGCAGCCCTGAACGCGGTGGCCCGCGCCGAGCCGGACTGGCTGAGTGAGTGTGCCCGGCCGGAATGGTTCAGGCACTATGCCACCCGCGCCGAAGAATCCCGTTTCCCCAAGGACCGAACGAAGCGCACGCGCGTCTACGAGCGGATCGGCGCCGACGGCATGCACCTGTTGCGGAAGATCTGGGCGAACGGTGCTCCGCCAGGACTACGGACACTGCCCGAGGCGGAGATCCTGCGGCAGGTGTGGGCCAGCACTTCCACCTGGTCGACGGCGAGGTGGCTCGCCGAGGCCCAAAAGACCGTCCGCCGGGCGCCACGCGCCTGGCCACCCCGTATGACCCCGAGGCCCGCAACGGCGGGAAGAGGGACGTGTTCTGGGACGGCTACAAGGTCCATCTGACCGAGACCTGCGAGCTGGATACCGTCCGCTTGATCACCAACGTCGCCACCACGACCGGTGAGGTCAGCGATGACCGCATGGCCGCTGTCGTCCACCGTGCCCTCGCCGGACGGGACCTGCTGCCCGGCGAGCACTGGGTAGACACCGGCTATGCCAACGGTCCCGCGATGAGCGCAGCCCGCCAGGATCACGGCGTGGACCTGCACGGACCGCTCAAGGCCGTCACTTCCGCCCAGTCCAGAGGTGAAGCGGCCTTCGGACAGGATGCGTTCACCATCGACTGGGACCAGCAGCAGGTGACGTGTCCGGGCACTCACACCAGCACCGTGTGGCGTCAGGCCATGTCACAGCGAGGGACGCCGGTCATCCGCGTCCAGTTCTCCCCACGCGACTGCACCCCCTGCCCGCAGCGGCCTGACTGCATCAAATCGAAGCCCGGCAGCCGCAAGCTCATCCGCCGCGACCTCACCCTGCGGCCCCGCAACGAGTACGACACCATCCACCAGGCCCGGGCTCTCCAGCAGACCGATGACTGGAAGGCCCGTTACAAGATCCGCGCCGGGGTCGAGGGCACCATCTCCCAAGGCGTCCTCGCCCACGGCCTGCGCAGATCCCGCTACCGGGGCCTGGCCAAGACCAGCCTTCAGCACCAGCTCACCGGCGCGGCGATCAACCTCGTCCGCATCGACGCCCATCTCACCGGGACACCCCACGCCCGCACCCGCACCAGCCACCTGGCAGCACTTCGCCCCACCGAATGACATCGGTGGGGCGAAGCAAGGACCATTCGCCAACAGCGTCCCGGGAGCGGTGGGAGGCCGTCGTCGCGGGGCTTCTCCGTCGGTATGCCGAGGGCCCCCTGCCGACATCGTTCATGGACTGCATCGGCCCGAGCACGAGTACGGTCCGATCACTGTGTCGGGCCGAGCCGAACGATGCGCGCGGGGCCGCACTCCGTCCGTCCGGTTCCGGCGGGACTAGATCGGGGCGAAGTCGATCGTCCCGGTCCACCAAGTGCCCGGGGCCTGCGGATCACGGCTCGTCCAGAACTCGATGACTCCAGAGATGAACTCATCCCGGGACAGCCTGCCGTCCCCGTCACGGTCAAGGTGTTGGAATGCCACGGCAGCCGCCTGCTGGGTCAGGTTGGGGAAGTGCCCGTGCTGGAAGGCGAAGAACTCCTCCCCGTCGACCGTTTCGTCACCATCCGTGTCGGCCACCGCCAAGAACGCCTCGGCCAGAGCACCGAGGGTCGCCGTCGCCGCGGCCGGATCGTCGGCCAACGTCCGGGTGGACGCGATGAACTCCGCACGGCTCAGTGCATCCGCCCCAGGCGGCAGATGCGGTAGATGCAAGTTGTGCCAGATCGCCAAGTACGCGGCGACCACACGCTCCTCGGCCGCAGAACCCTCGGCGTGCCCGAGGGAAGCCGCGACGGACTTCCCCATCAGGATGTGGTCGTGCTCCGTGAGCCGGTCGTCACCGTCACGGTCGAGATGGTCGAAACCGTGGCTGATCTTCTGGAGGAGTAACTCGTCCGACATGGCGGGCCTCTCGATCGGTGTGCACCAGACCTTCCTTCCTAGCAGGTGGGCACGGCGACCGTCCGGCTCTCGGGCAAAGGTCATCAACACGGGCCTTGCGAGACGGCCGAGCGGCTGCCCTGGTCGGGGCGGTTCCACCCGAAGTTGCGTTCGGCCGGTCCCGTCCGTGGCAAACCGTCACACCGGTCATGGGTCAGTACGGGGCGAGGACACAGAACTCATGGCCCTCCGGGTCGGTCAGGCACGTCCATGGAACGTCCCCCTGGCCGAGGTCGAGATCGATGGCGCCGAGAAACCGCAACCGATTCACCTCCGCTGCCGTGTCACCACCGGGGTGCGGCAGCAGATCGAGATGGACCCGGTCCGGCACGGTCTTCACGTCGGGTGTACGCAGGAACTCAAGATAGGGCCCGACATCCTCGGCAGAGCGAAACACCGCATGGTCGTCGGACACCTCGTGCAGGGCCCAGTCCATGGTCTCGCCCCAGAAGTGGGCCATGGCCCGCGGATCCGCACAGTCCACCACCACCGCGGCGATCGGTCCGGTGTCCCGGTAGACCTCCCGAGGCTCCAGCACACAGAACTCGTTGCCCTCCGGGTCGGCGAGGACCGACCAGGGCACATCGCCCTGGCCCACATGGGCGGGCGTGGCACCGAGAGCTCGGAGGTATGCGACCAACTCCGTCTGATGGGCCGCAGAGGTGGTGGCGAGATCGATATGCACACGGTTCTTCGTCTGTGTCTTGGGGTCGGGGACCGCGACGACGTCGACGCCGACGGCGACCGGGTCCGGCCAGACAAGGCCGCCGGCGGGTCCGACATAGGTCGTCTCTCCGGATTCCCCGCTGTAGACACTCCAGCCGAGCGCCTCCGCCCAGAACCGACCGACTGCCGAGTGATCAAGAGCCTTGATGTTCACCTGGACGGGTCGCAGTGCCATACCTGCGATCCTATGTGCCGGCAGGGAGGGACCACGGCCGGAACGCGACCGAATGCCTCGCGGACGCCGGCCGCGATCGACGGCCTCCCAGCGCGCTGGAGTGGAGGGTGGCAGGGCTGGCTGGCTGGCTGGCTGGCTGGCTGGCTGGGGGAACGACTGGGTGCGCTGGTTGCTGGTTGCTGGTTGCTGGTTGCTGGTTGCTGGTTGCTGGTTGCTGGTTGCGCAGCGAACTTCCCCAATGCTGCGTTGTCAGTCCTCGGTGAGAGGATCACGGCATGGTGATGTGTGAATACTTCTCGGCGTCCGACGATGACGCGGCCATCGACGTTCTCGACCAGTTCGGCGGACCGAACACCTCGCATTTCGATGTGGTGGCGTTGAAGGGCGTCGATCCGGTCGTCGTGATGGCCCAACTCGAAGCGATCTTGACCAACTGCACCTACGACGAAGTGAGCCAGCGTCCACGCGTGGGGCAACTGCTGTCGTCCCCGGACTCGGAGAGCGCATTCATCATGAGCGTGTCCGACACCGTGCAGGAGGCGCTTGCATCCGCGACCCCCGACGCTCTCGTCGAGGCCGCCGGGCCTTGGTCCGAGACCGATGAGCTTCAAGCATCCGGAGTCGATGCCGAACGCGCAGTCGAGGCACTGGTTCTACTGTCGGCCCTGGCCGGTCGCGCCCGATCGACCGGTCATCGTCTGTACTGCTGGTGGGCCGTGTGAGGCGTCGGGGCGGGTGACGAGGTGCTCGGGTCATGGGTTTCGGAGTGAGTGCATCCGGTCGAACTCGTCAACGAGAAGCCCCATCATGACGAGATCGTGGTGCCGACCAGCGAAGAACACCTGATCGCGAAGTCGACCCTCTTCGACGAAGCCGAGCCGCCGCTGAAACGCCAATGACGCCTCATTGTCTGCGAAGATCCTCGCTTGGCACTTGTGATAGCGCCGCTCGGCGAACATGAAGCGCATCAACAGAACCGCGGCTTCTGCGGCATACCCCTTTCGGCGGTGGCCGGCTCCGATCGAGACGCCGTACTCGAACCATCCCGCACGCGGGTCGGCATGGTGCGAGCCGACGGCGCCGATCGCTTCGCCCGTCTCTACGGCTTCGACAACCAACTGGAAGCAGTCTCCCCTATTGGCGGCAGCGGCCTGCTCCTGCGCCCAGGCACGGTAGCTCTCGGCAGGGCGAGGTGGTTGGAGCAGGTCTCCCAACCGCTCCTCGTCCACGGCGATACGCATGAACGCCGCCCAATCGTCGGGCTCGATGCCCCGTAGACGTATCCGTTTACCGGTCCAGAACGAGGCCATCCCCTATTTCATCATCCTGACCGTACGGGGTACAAACCTCCGGCCAGGCTGGGACCGGACCATCCTCCGGGTGGAATGCGAGGACGCCGAATTCCGAGAACCCTGATGACACCGATGACACCGAACTGTCGATGGATCGACGGATCGACCACGGTGGTCGGGCGGTCCCTGACCGGACCCACTCAGTACCTCAGCACGAGCAGGATGCAGCGTTGATCGGCGACGTCAAAGGATCGGGTGCCCGCTGCTCGGTACCGGTGGCGCCGGCGACCGGAAAGCCCTCTCGGATCCAGTACTCAATGCCCCCGATCATCTCCTTGACCCGGTATCCGAGTTGCGCAAGGGCGAGCGCCGAGCGGGTGGCGCCGTCGCAACCAGGACCCCAGCAGTAGGTGACGACGAGGAGTGCGGGGTCCAGTACATCAGCGGCGCGAGTGGGGATGTCTGCGGTGGGCAGGTGGACGGCGCCCGGAACGTGGCCCTGCTGCCAACCGGCGGCCCCGCGTGAGTCGACCAGAACGAATCCAACGTCGGCCGATTGCATCGAGGCGTGAACATCGGCGACGTCCGTCTGGAACGCGAGCCGCGCGGCGAAGAAGGCGGCGGCTGCGGAGGGCGCCGCAAAAGGCGTGCGGAGCACTGGACTTGGAGCGGTTTCGGTCATGTGCACGACGCTACGGGCCCGACTTGTGCACTGGAACCGATGATCATCGGTCTTCCCATCAATGGGCCACGAAATTCATGGTAGAAGTTGGCCATGGCCGATGATTCCCTTGATGAAACCGATATGCGCATTCTGGAGGCCCTGCAACAGGATGGGCGGGCCAGCTATGCGGACCTGGCACGGTCGGTCTCCATGTCGGCGAGTGCCGTCACCGAGCGGGTACGGCGGCTGGAGGAGAGCGGCGTGATCAGCGGCTACTCGGCCGTGGTGGACCCGGAACGACTGGGACTCGGCATCCTGGCCTTCGTCCGTCTTCGCTACCCGACGGGCAACTACAAACCGTTCCATGACCTGCTCGCAACCACCCCCGAGATCCTGGAAGCCCACCATGTGACCGGCGAGGACTGCTTCGTGCTCAAGGTCCTCGCTCGTTCCATGCGCCATCTGGAATCGACCACGGGGCGCATCGCGAGTCTTGGGTCCGTGACCACCAGCGTCGTGTACTCCAGCCCTCTCCCCAGCCGCGCCATCGCCGTGTCATAGGTCGTGTCTTCGAAGTCCCCCGGGTGTGCTTCAGCCGTACCTCGGTAGAGGTCAATGTGAAGGCAGCCCCATCGAGAAGGGTGTTCCCGGGGGTCTGGCTGGCACGGCCCAGGACACCAGCAACAGCGCTACATGTCCCACGCCCGGGCAGTGGAAGTGACCCGCGGGTGTTGCCCACTCGTTCCTTCGTGGGGGACGGGGGACGCACGGACAACACCCGGGGACCTCAGCGTCGTAGCCGCAAGGTTCGTTCAGAACACGAGTTCAACACGACCGTGTGCGGCCAGAACTGCTCGATCAGGGGTTGGGCTGGGGACAGATGTCGAGCGGCAGGAGCGAGCCGCCCTGTTCCTCGTCATCCGTGCCCACGATGCCCACGCTGGAGTTGCTGGAGCAGGCCACCGCTTCGATCTTGCGGTTGTCCACTTCCTTGTTGAAGGTCACGAGGGGCACGAGTTGTCCCTTGGACTTCAGGCTCACGCCGATGCGGCCAGCGGAATCGACGGTCACCCTGCCCGCGCGATAGACAGCCGAGGCGAACGGTCCGGAGTTGATGTTCGGGTCCGAGGCCGCAGTCAGCAACACCGTTCCATCGTCGTGGATCTTAATGTCGCTGGCATGCCGTACCTCTTGTCCGTCCACCGGCAAGGGGTCGGGCACACTGAAGGCGACCGGTCCGGACGCCGCACCGAATACTCCGCTGTTGGGGTCGTAGACCGCGGCGCGCACCTGAGCGGGTTGGGCGTCACTCGACCCTCGGGTCGACCACACCGCGACGGTTCGGCCGTGCTGGTATGTCAGGGCAAAGCTCTCGTAGTTGTCTCCCGGTGCGCGGCCGGGAACGGGCGAGCTGCCCCACACCATGGCCGCATGGGGGTCGAGAGTGAGGTGGTAGGCGGTGCCGTCGCTGGAGAGGGCCACGAAGTCGCCCGGCTGTCCAGGTACGGCGTCGATTGCTTCGAGATCCCTCGGCTCGTCCATTCCCCGCCAGGGAAGCTCTCTGACCACGGGAGGGCTGGCGGGTCGGTACTGCACGGTGGCAATCCGATTCTCGCCGGGATTCTTGTTGTCCCGCACCATCACGAGGTCGAGGGCCCCTTCGGTGCTCGTACCGTTCTCGATCACTGCGAGTCCGCTGACGCCTCCGGTCATCCCAGTGCCAACGGGTTGCCAGTGCTCGTTGGCAGAGGGGGCTAAGGCGTGAGCGGCAGTGGGGGCTGCGCCTGCGACGCTGAGCAGAGCGACAGCCGCGGCGGCCCATGTTCGACTCATCATGCGGGGGACGCTAGCGCAAGATCGAACACGTTCGATCTCCAGTCCCCCCCATCGCCTCATGCCCGCAGTTCAGGGGCTGTTGCTCAGCGTTCGCAGGTCTCAGTGCGGTTGCCCGGCCGCGCGGAGTCCAGGGTGAGGCACGACGCTTGGCTCTGCCGTTCACCCCTGGATGGTGATGGAATACGGCCCGGTCTCACACGGATACGAGTGGTTCCGCCCGGTAGGCGCGGTGCAGCAGTTCCTTGAAGGGTGACGCATCCGGAAACGGGGTGGCGCCGATTCGGTGCACCGCAACACCCGGTGTCCATGAGTTCATCACGACGGCGCCGGCCAGGGAGGGCAGATCTTCGGCTGTGACCTCCTGGTCGCCTTGGGGTACGCCCAGGTGTTCCAACTGCCTGCGCACGATGCCCATCGTCGTACCACCGAGCATGTCGGCCACGGGCCACACCACGGCCGAGCCGTCCCAGAAGGCCAGATTCCAGATTGATGCCTCGCTCAGCCGTCCTCGGCGGTCGATGAAGGCCACGTCGTCGAAGCCCTGTTCGACGGCCTTCCTCAGGTAGTAGGTCTTGGCCAACTCGCCGACGTGTTTTACGGCGGGGACGACCCGCTCATGGGCGACGGTGCCCAATGCCAACGGCCCTTCGGGCCCGGATGCCGGTGGCGCGGTTCGGACCAACATCTCGGGCTCGACGTCGTCCCCCGCCACGGTGAACTCTCCTGCTGGTGAGTACACCGTGGCCACCACCGAGAGGTCTGCGGGACCGGCTTCGATCGCCGCGCGTAGGTGTGCGCGCACCCGGTCGTCGGGCAGTGCGCGGCCGAACAGTTCCACCGACGCCGATCGCAGTCGATCGAGATGGAGATCGAGGCCGCGGACCCGGCCTCCTCGGACCTGGAAGGCCGTGAAGTGGGCATAGCCCGCGAAGGCGAGCGGCACCAGGTCCTCGGCGCTCGCGGGCCGGCCGTTGTGCAGGGCAACGTATGAGGTCATGTGTTGCCCAACAGGTCGTCGGCCCTGCTCATTCCCCCTCAGACGATCCACTGGGCGGACCCGTTGAGGTGTCTTTCCAGGCGGTGACCGGCCAGGTCGGAGCGTCGGCGGGCACGGTTTCGGGTCGTCTGCCTCGCTTGTCATGGGATGCGAACGGGGAGTGCGCCACGGACGCTGCTGTCTGCGCGGCAGTGGGCGAACAGGCCCGTCTGGCGAGCGCGCCACGCCCGGGAGTGCTGCCCCGGCTCAGCGGGCGCCCCGGCGATGATTCCTCCGCATTCCGGTCGACGTTCCTGACGGGAGTTCCTGTCAGGAGCCCGGGTACGGCTGTAGGGTCGCCCCCTGAGGGAGCACCGACGCCAGTTCAGGAGATCCGGCTGATGAGTTGTGCACGCCGCCGCACCACCGTGGTGCAGGGCCTTGAGGACCGGCGGTCCTGCGCTGATCGTGGAAGCGGTCGCGCATGAGCACTCAACGCGTTCGATGTGACACCTGCGGCCATCTCACCGGCCTGGCCGGGCCGGAGGGCGGCTATGTGTGCGGCCGTTGTTGGTACGTCGTCGAACCGGCCGGATACGGGCGCCTGCGCGAGGCGGGGTTGAAAGTGGTCGCGGCCGACCGCCAGGCGCGGGCGCAGGCCCGCCGTGAGCACACCCACAGCAGGTCCTGACCTCCCGCGCAGGCGGGCTTCCCACGTGACGATCGGTCGCGGGTCGAAGCCAGTCGATACGCCGACCGGTCGATGCCGGTCAGGACAGGGCACTCTTCGTCTGCCATTCCTGCCAGGACAGGTTCCACTCGCCGAAGCCATTGCCCGGTGCGGGGTCGCCCTTGTGCCCGGGGCCCGATATCTCGAAGGGGTCGCCGGCTCGTACCTGCGAGTACAGCCAGGAGGCGTTCGAGGTGCTCATCCCTATGCAGCCGGAGCTGCGGTTCGCGTTGCCGAAGTGGGCGGAGTTCCAGGGTGCCGCATGGGCGTACATCCCCGACCAGGTCAACCGCATCGAGTAGTCGACCATCTTGTTGTACGCGTCCCCGAGGCCGACGGTCTCCGAATTCATGTTGATGGTGCCTTCCTTGGCCATCAGTACGGATGTACCGCCCCAGGAGCGCTTCTTGCCTCCGGGGGTCCCCGCCGACACCGGGATCGAGCGGACGACCTTGCCGTCGCGCAGCAGCGTCAGCTTCTTCGTCCCGAGGTCGACCTTCACCACCTGGGCGGTTCCGATGGTGAACTCCATGTCGTAGTCCCGGACGAACCAACCGCCCGTCGCGCCCGAGTCGATGCCGTTGAGCTCTGCTTGGAGCCGCACCTTGGTCCCCGTCGGCCAGTACTCCTTGGGGCGCCAGTCGATGCGGGTCCTGCCGTCGTAGTGTTCCATCCAGCCCCAGGAACCGACGGTCTTGTTCGAGGTGGTCACCTTCAAGGCACGCTCCACCGCGGCGCGGTTCTTCACCGGGTTGTCGAAGACGATGGAGACGGGCTGGGCTATGCCGACGGTGGTGCCCTTGCCGGGGCTGAGCTCCAGCTTGTTGACCTTCTCGGCAGCGGCGGTGGCGAAGGTCGCCTGTGCCGAGCCGCCGTCCGCGGTGGTCGCCCGCACCGTGTATGCGGTGCCCGGTGCGGCGGCGCGTCGGGAGGTCCAGGTGCGGCCGTCGTTCGACACCGCGCCGCCCAGAACGGCCCCCTTCCCCGTGGTGACCTTCACGTCCTTCAATTCACCGCGGGCCAGCTTGACCAAGACGGGCTTCCCCGGAGCAGCTCCCTGGCCCTGGAGGTTGACCGAGATCTCCGGCCGCGCGGGTGCCTCCCCCACGCTCTTGCCGCCGCGGGAATCGTCCGGTGACCCATTGCCCGAACAGGCGCCGACCAGCAGTACCGCGAGTCCGGCAGAGGCGATGGCAGGCAGCCGGCGATCGCGGCCCGCAGTGGTGCGGCCCGGCTCCGACGTGCTGCGGGACGGGGCGAAGCGCTGCTGCTTGCTGAACATGGTTCGTGCCTCCAGGCGATGGGGAATCGCTCGGAGAGAGGGAGTGTGAGCCCAAAAGGTTGCCCGACCACCGGTTTGCTACATTCTCGTCACAAACAGCCGGAACACGGGATGATGGCGACCGGTCTCCTCGTCGTGGCTGTGCCGCCCAGTGGACTCGGCGAAGCCCCCGCGGCGGAAGCGCGATCGGGCCTGGTTCTACGGGCGACACGCCGGCCCCGGCCTGACGCGGAACCGACTGCTCTACACCGCTCCCTTCCGGGCCTGCGCACCCGCTCAAGCCGGCACGGACTGTTCGTCCACAGGCTTCGGTGTCCCCCTGCCGGCGGACCGTGGTTTGGTCTCCGGCAGCGCCGCGAAACATGCCGTGCTGAGCACCGCGACGCCGGTCAACCAGATCGCCACGCCCCAGGGCGGTCCCGATCCATCCGACAGCGCGGTTGCCACGATGGGGGTCAGTGCGCCACCGAGGACTCCGGCCAGGTTGTAGCCGACCGCGGCGCCCGTGCAGCGCACCCGTGGCTCGTACAACTCCGGTAGATACGCGGCGACCACCGCGAACATGGTGACGAAGGCGAGCAGCGCCACCATCAGACCGACGAACATCAGGGCTGGCTGCCCGGTGCTCAGCAATCCAACGAAGGGGAACATCCACACACCCGCGAGGGCGCTTCCCGCAAGGCACAGCGGGCGACGGCCGAACCGGTCACCGAGGAGCGCCACAACGGGTGTCAGCGCGCCCTTCACCGCAACGGCGACCATGACGAGCAGCAGCATCACGGTACGGCTGACGCCCAGTTGTTCCGTACCGTAGGACAGCGCCCAGGTGCTGACCGCGTAGAAGACCGCGTATCCGATCGACAGCGCCCCCGCGGTCAGCAGCAGGAGTCGCCGGTGGTGCCGTAGGACTTCCGCGACGGGTGCATTGGCCCGACCGCCGCTTCGGGCCAACTCATGGAACTGGGGTGTCTCGGTCAGTGAGGTCCGCAGCAGCAAACCACCGACGGCCAGCACACCGGCGGCCCAGAACGGAACCCGCCAACCCCAGTCGAGGAACTGACGTTCGGTGAGCACGGCGGACAGGGTGAGCATCATGCCGTTGGCCAGGAGGAACCCCAGGGGTGGTCCCATCTGCGGAAAGCTGCCCCAGAGCGCCCGTCGCCCGGGGGGTGCGTGTTCGGCGACCAGGAGCACCGCTCCGCCCCACTCTCCCCCGAGTCCGAGCCCCTGAAGGAAGCGGAGTGCGAGCAGCAGGATCGGAGCGGCCAGCCCGATGGATGCGTACGACGGTACGCAGCCCACTGCAACGGTCGCGCACCCGGTGGTGAGCAGGGAGGCGAGCAGCACCGGGCGACGTCCGTATCGATCGCCGATGTGGCCGAAGACCACGGAGCCGACCGGGCGTGCGATGAATCCGATGGCGAAGGTGCCGAAGGCGGCAAGGGTTCCGGCCAGTGGCGAGAAGGACGGAAAGAACAACGGCCCCAGTACGAGGGCGGCGGCGGTGCCGTAGGCGAAGAAGTCGTAGAACTCGATGGCGGTGCCGGCGAGCGAGGCGAACGCGAGCCGCAGCATGGAGGGGGACCGCCGCTGACCGGGTACGGGCAGCGGGGTGTGACGTGGACGCATGCAGGGCCAACGTCGGTTCGCCGTCCCCGGTTACGTTTCGTGCGGTGGTGGAGCTACGGCAGAGCGGCCTTGAACTGTTGACGCCCGTCTTCCCTGCGGGGGGAGGTGGTCCGGTCGGCCGTCTCCGGGCAGGGGGATTCGACATCGCGACACGTCGAATCCGGATGTTCCGGGTGGTCCAACTGCCTTGCCTTGTATGGGGTTTATACCTTCGCGTCCGAGGTCGCCGTGAGCCATTCCGCTCATGGAGGCGGGGCCGATAGGTTCGCCGCATCCATTGACTGAAGGAGTCCCCTTGCGCATGTCGAATCGAGGCGTCCGTCTGTCCGCCCTGGGCGCCGCCGCCCTCGTCGTGGCGGTCGCTTCGACCCCCGCCTCGGCCACTTCGGTCCCGTCCGGATCGGACCGCTCGGCGCGAAAGCAGAGTTGGACGGGAGCCTGGGGTTCCAGCCTCTACCGCCCGGCGGCGCCCCTGCCGTGGTCGTGGCCCAACTGGTCGTGGGACGGCTTCAACGACCAGAGCGTCCGCCAGGTGATGCGGGTGAGCACCGCAGGCTCGGAGGTCAGGGTCCGGGTGTCCAACCGGTTCGGACAACAGGCGCTCCGCCTGACCCGGGCGACCGTGGCGAGAACCGCCGAAGGGGCGGCAGTGGTCCCGGGGACCGCTCGGTCACTGCGGTTCGCTCATCACACCGACACCGTCGTGCCCGTGGGGGCGGAGCGGTACTCAGACCCGGTACGACTGTCGGTGCGGCCCGGGGAGAGCCTGACCATCACCCTCTACTTTTCGGGTGGCACCGGGCCCGTCAGCTTCCACGAGGACGGACTCACCACGTCCTATCGTGCGACGGGCGACCTCACGCACGACACGACGGGCACGACGTTCGCCGACGACACGGGTCAGTCGCGCTATCTCGTCTCTTCGGTCGATGTGCGGGGAGTGCGAAACGAGGGAGGTGTCGTCGCGTTCGGGGATTCCATCACCGACGGTTGGGGCTCCACGCCCGACACCGACCGCCGCTATCCCGACCGGCTCAGCGAACGGCTGCTGGCGGACGGGCGGCGCCTCGGTGTCGTCAACGCCGGCATCAGTGGGAACATGCTCCTCACCGACTCGCTCTGCTACGGCGACAAGGGGACCACTCGATTTCGTCATGACGTGCTGGGGCAGGCGGGGGTCCATACCGCGGTGGTCCTGATCGGCATCAATGACATCGGTGGCGGTGGACTCCCCGATTGGGGTTGTGGAGTGCGCCCGGTCGTCACTGCGAACGAGGTCATCGAGGGTCATCGAGCGCTGATCCGGGCGGCCAGACAGCGGGGGGTCACGGTCATCGGCGCCACTCTCACGCCCTTCAAGACGTACGCCGGTTACTACACCCCGCAGAAGGAGGAGGTCCGCGACGCCGTGAATCGGTGGATCAGGACCAGCGGGGCGTACGACGAGGTGGTGGACTTCGACCGGGTACTGGCCGATCCCCGCCCCGGCCACGGTGATGAACTGGCTCCGGTGTACGACTCCGGGGACGGACTGCACCCCAACGACGCGGGTATGGACGCGATGGCCGAAGCCGTCAGCGACCAGGTGCCCGAAGGGCGTGCTCGACGGTCCTGATGCCGTCCGGCCCAAAAGCCGGGCGAGGTCCACTGCCTCGCCCGGCTCGGCGGGAGCGAGTCCAGGGCAGAACTCGACCCGCGGCGGAACCGGTCGCAGTCCTCGGAACGAGATCTGCGACCGGTCCTTCGTCAGTCGCCCTGCCTGACGGGCCGGTGGACCGCAGTCTCCGTCAGGCTCGCAGGACCAGGGTCAACCGAGCGGGTCAGCGGATCGGCAGTGCCCTCGGGACGGCCGCGCCCTTGCGCAGCTGTTGTGCCGGGGTCGCCTGGCAGCTGACGTCCTTCGCGGGCAGTTTGCCCGTCGTCAGATAGGTGTTCGCGATGTCCTCGGCGCAGGTGCTGACGCCCGTTCCATAAACGCCGTGGCCCTCGCCCTCGTCGACGGTGACCATGCGGGCCCCGTCCAGCGTTCGACGCAACCCCTGCCCGTTGCTCAGCGGAGTCTGGGAGTCCCACTCGTTCTGGAGGATCAGTGCTGGTACGTCGTTGTCGACGACGGTGGTGGGCTCGGCCGTCTTCCCCCAGAACGCGCACGGCGCGATGTTGGAGTTGTAGTCGCCGTAGAGGGGGTAGCGGACCGTCTCACGGGCCGCGTCCTTGCGGTAGGTCTCGGGGTTCTTCTGCCACGCCACGTCACCGCAGGCGACGGTCCAGAACATGGCGGTGCCGTTGTCGTCCCATCCCCACAGGGGCGGCAGTTCCGGCGTGGGTTCACCGGCCGCGGCCTTCTTGAGGTTCACGACGGCCTCGGCACCTGCGCGCACCTTGAAGAAGGCGGTACGCGTGTTGGCACGGATCTGGGTGCCCGTGAGGAGGGTGCTCCCGACCCGGATGGGTTCGCGGTCGGCCTGGGCGACGATGCGCCAGAAGCTCTGGGAGACCTCTGCCGAGGTGTCGCCGAGCCCGTAGGTGGCTGAGCGCGCGGCGGTCCACGACGCCCACCGCTTGAATGCCTGCTCGGCCGCGGGTGCCCAGGTCCGGAAGCTGTCGCGCCACACATCGGCGGGGTCGACCGCGCTGTCGAGGATGAACCGGTCGACACCCCGGGGGAACATCTGGGCGTAGACGGCTCCGAGGTAGGTGCCGTAGGAGTACCCGAGGAGGCTGATCTTGCGCTCCCCCAGCGCGCCCCGGATCACATCCAGATCGCGGGCGGTGTTGCGGGTGTTGAACTGCTGGAGGAACTCCTCGCCGTACTTGTTGCGGCACTTGTCGGCGATGCTGCGGGTCACAGCGACGTGCTGGTCGAATGCCTGCGGTGTGTAGGCGCGCTCCCCGTCCAGCTCCGCGGGGGTGAGCCCACAGGTGAGGGGACTGCTGCTGCCGACGCCACGGGGGTCGAACCCAATGAGGTCGTACCGCTCCTGCACGGAGGCGGGGAATGCCCCCTGGAGGTAGGCGGGCATGTCCAGACCCCAGGTGCCGGGGCCGCCGGGGTTGATGAGGAGCACCCCGCGGCGCTTGGCCGGGTTGGTCGCCGCGATCCTGGATATCGCTATGTCGAGCTTCTTGCCGGTCGGTCGCCGGTAGTCCAGCGGCACCTTGACCGTGGAGCACTCCAGCGAGGCCGGCAGGGCGGGACCGCATCCCTGCCAGCTGAGCTTCTGCGGTGCGTGGGCGGGTGGGGGGACCGCGCTGGGAGCGGGCGCGGCCGAAGCCGGGGCCGTGACGAGCGCTGGAGCCAGCGTCGCCATCAAACTCACCGCAAGCGCGGGGGCCATACGTCTTACCTGCACGACGTCGATCCTTCCGTTCGGCGTGTCAAACAGGTCGGCCCTGGTGGGGCGGGGCCGTTGTGGCACATCATTCACCCTTGGACGAAATTTTCGAACTCCGGTCCGATAAAAGGTAGTTCGGACCTGAAGACGAACGGGACGGATTCAGGACAGATGCCGAATGCCATGGTTTCGAGGCGGATCGGGACACCGGCTCTGGCCCAGGCCGATGCCTCCGCCGCTCCCGAGCCGGGGCCGGGCCCTGGGGTAGCGGACCCGTCACCGCGAACACCGATCGGCTCCCTCCCGCAACGGTTGGCGCTCCTCGGAGACGCCGCAGCCGACGCCAGCCCCCCGCTCGCCCGCTGCACCTCGATGGTGCGCGACCCACGGGCCCGCGCGGGTTCCGTGCCAACCCCTCGCCACTCCCCGCGCAACCGCTGAGGATGATGAGGCGTCCGTATGTGCGAACGAACATGATGCAGGGGGCGGATGATGGTCAGGCTCGATGCACGGTGCGCAGCAGCAGCCGCGTTGGTGGCTGCGCTGCTGGTGGCAGGGTGTGGCGGCAGCGGGAAGGACGACGGCCAGCCGGATTCGGGCACGCATGAGCGGGCGAAGACACTGACACAGGCCGAGATCAAGGCCGTCCTGCCGCAGGCATCCGACCTTCCGGGTGCCAAGAGGAACAGTTCGACGGTCCTGGACTTGAGCGCGGGCTCCGACAAGCGCCCGTGCGCGGGCGGTCAGCTGGGGAAGTGCGTGGCGGCGAAGGGAGTGGGAACCACCGTCCTGACGAAGGAGGGTGAAGGTGACTTCAGTTTCACCGTCTTCGCCCATCGGGACACCGAGGCTGCGAGGAACGCCTACCCCTTCCTGTGGAAGGACGCCGCCACGGCTTGGATCATTCCTGCGGAGACGGCCAAGATCGGGAAACTGGGGGATCAGAGCGGCGCCCGGCGCGGCGAGCACAACGACGGCCTCGGCTCGTACATCCAGATCCAGGTTGGCCCCACGCTGCTCGCGATCAAGACGAGCAGCGGCGTTGCGCACAAGCCTCACACCGACAAGCAGCTCAAAGAACTCGCGGAGATGTTCACCCAACGGGCTCGCCAGGCCCATGACGGAGATCTCCCCACCGCGTCCCTCCGGAGCTGAGTCGCGCCCCTCTCGTTGCCGAGAGCCGTTACACCGGGGCCATGGACCAGGTCCAACGGATGGTACGAGACGGCGCCAGCCCAGCAGTTCGGCGACCCGTGGTCCGCACGCTGTCGGGACGACGCCGCCCGTTCCCATGGTTCGGCCGCCATGGTCCGCGCGGCTGCGCACGCCGCCGAGACGAGTGCCGTGCCCACGCCGATGCGTCACACACCGACGCGGACGAGCGCTCGACGCTCGGCCCGCCAGTCTCCGCCAACGCGCTCGCCGGAGTCAGGGACCAACGGTGCCGCTGGCCGAACGGCGGAGAGTCATGTGGTGCGCGCAGGCGTACGCCCCGCAGGGCGTGCCGCCGGGCCACCGGTTCGTCATGCCCATGCGGAGGCGTACCGGCCGTGTTCACTACGGGATCACACCGACCGGCTCATGGCCGACGGGCTGTGTGCGTTCAGGGGCTCCGCGGGGCTCGTGACACACCACCGCACGCCGCCGTGTGCGCCCTGACGCATCGGGGCTGCGTCACATCATCGTAGGAGGGCCATGCGAAGCCCCCACAGGTCGTGCGAAGGAGACTGATGAGCCACCGCAGTGAGATGTTCGCTCTACAGAGCGTCGAGGGATTCCTCGACTGGGAAGAGCTCTCCCGTCTGAACAAGATCATGGACGGGGAGGCAGCCGCATGGGAACCGGAGATCCACGCCGCGGTGCTCCCCGCTCCCGCACTCGCGGTGGACATCCTCAGTCAGGCGATGACACGGGCTCTGCCGGCCATCCAGCGGGCGATGCCGTCGATCGCGGATGCAGCTTCGTGGGCGTACACACATCTGTCGTCCGGGCAGGAGATACCCGCGAACCTCGACGGCATCATCGACGATGCCGTGGCACCCACCCGGGTCGGGCGAATCGGGGTGGTCATCTCCGAAGCGGACGAAGGTGGCCGGTTCTCCGTGGAGCCCTTGTCCGGAGGGGTCCTGCCTGCCGGGGTTCGTCCGGACGATTCAGAGCGTGCGTCCGGGACCCTACGGTCGGCGGCGGGGCCCCTCCCGTACGGCAACGGCCCCGCCGCGGCCCCATCGCGGGTTCGCACCCGATGGACCTGCTACGCGGGACCGGGGGTGGCCATCGCCTACGGGGCCCGACTGGTTCCCGGCGTCTCTCCGGTCAGACGCGGCGTGTTACGCAGCTTCGTCGGCGACCTCGTCGACACTCCGCTGCCCTCGTCGTAACCGCTCGCAACGGTCGTGTCCTGGTCAGCAATCGCCCTGGTTTCGCGATTCCCGGTTCTGGGTTCGCGGCTGCCGGTTTCAGACGGGTTTCGGTGTGGGTGAAGGTCCTGCTTGGACGACACCCGGGCGGCGAGTCGGCCGCTCCGGGTGCCGGGGAAGGATGTGAACGTCCTCAGCCGACGCTGTTCTTGAGCGCGGTCACGTAGTTGAGGATCGCATGGTCCCGGACACCGTCACTGGCCGGCGCCAGGGGGTCGGCGGTCAACCCCCTGGCTCGGTCGGCGATTCCCGTGAGCAGGGAGGTCGAGGTGTGGATGGCTCCCCGGGAGTCGATGTAGCGCATGCCCGCCGTATGGGTGTAGGCGGGCTCGGGCGGCAAGTGGGGGACGATGTCGTTGTTGTTGACGAAGCGATGGAGGCGCTGCGCGAGGCCCCGGTTGCAGGCTGCGGCCAGGAGGCGGTCACAGGTCCGTGGTTGACCGAAGGTGTAGATGCCGTCCGCGGTCAGCTTCGGTCGCTCCAGGTGCAGACGCGCACCGGCCAGCATCGCAAGCGCGCCACCTAGGCTGTGGCCCGTGAACCACACCGTCTGCCGCCCGGTGCGGAACTCTTCGATGGCGCTGCGCACGGCCGGGTACACCGAATCGAGTGCTTCGCCGAAGCCGTAGTGGATGTACCCGGTGCTCGCAGGCCCCGGCCAGGGCGGGGTGGTCGCGTCGGAGAGCCAGTCGCGGATCTGTAGGGGCTCCGTACCCCGGAAGGCCGTGATGATCATACGGTCGCTGGCGATGGTGAACGCCTGGGTGTCGGGGAGGGGGAACGGCGGGGTGAACCGTGAGCGATGGTGACGCACCTGCTCGAAGCCCCACTGTTCGGCTTGTTCCGCGACGGCGGTTTCGTCTTCGTAGGCCAGGGCTGCTGCCTGCACCAGGCCGTAGGCGTGGGTTGGGCTGTAGCCGGTGGCATGGTGGTCGATCCCGGAAGTCACGGGCACGAGCGCTCTCCCTGTACGAGTTGTGCGGGTGGACCCGATGGTCCGGGCCTCACTCGCTGTTGATCCTGGATCTGGTTGGCTGCGACAAAGAAGCAGGGTCGGTTTTCACACTCCCGCCGCAGCTCTCGTCGGAACCCGGCCGGTGCTTCGGAGCCTTCGCCGCAGCCATGAGGCACCGAGCCGGGTGACACGGTCCATTGCAGCCTGCGGGATCCGAACCGGGTTGCATTCACGTTCCTGCTGGCGCGCCGCGCGTGCCACCGCTCGTCGCCGATGCCGTCCGACGCGATGCTCGTCCCGAAGATCTCGTTTCACATTGAAACAGCCTGATGAATCCGACCGCTCCCGGGCATTGTGTACGGATATCCGCTCGCCGGCGCCTTCCGCTTCGGCCTTTCACCACGCTGGGCCGTGACCCAGCCCCGGTTGCCTCCACCCGATCGAGCAGATGTCACGGAAGCCGGGAAGACCCTCGGTCCCGCTGCCAGGAATCGGGTCGACGTTCCCGGCACCAGCAGCCCCAAGACTCCGACAGGCATGGCGACTCACCTTGCGCCGCTGCGGATTTCCTGGTGCGGCGAACCATGGGGCGGCGGTTGGTACCACGGCTCCGGAACATGGGCAGAGTCGTTCGTCGGACTCGCTCCAGCTGTTCTTCCGCTGCGATCCCAGGGCAGTGCCCGGCACCGCAAATGGTTCACGCCAAGCGTGATCGGGAGGTTCCGGTTGACAGTACATCAGCTTACGGAAGTGAGTTGCAGCACGTTCACTCGAAGGGGAGATGGTTGCGTATCTCTCACCGGAGGGCGGTGAATTTCCCACCCCCTCGCTTCTGTGTTCGTCATCCAGAAGGCATCTCGACGCCCCCCAGGACAACAAGTCACATGATTTCCCGAGCATGGACGGGAAGGTGCAGAAGCCCAGGTGAAACAGCTCAACTCACCGTCCCTACCCTCAAGGTCTCCGACCCACTCCGGAAAACCGCAGCTCAACGATGCTTTTCGAGAGGCTGGGGCATCTTGCCACTGTCGGGAAGTATCTGTGAGAGGCTGACTTCGCATCGTCCCCACCATGGGGATCGATTCCGTGTCGCTACGATCCACTCGCCCCCTTCACTTCCTTGCACGGCTCGTGTGCCGACAGGGGCTCGCTTCGGCAGTCACCGCGGCCCCGCACGGCACGACTGAGCACACCGGCCGTTTGCCGGTCACAACACCTCAGCTCTACTCTTCATCACACCTCGCTTCACACGCGCTACAAGACCCCCACGGGAAGGCACCATGACATCGTCGAACAGTGCAACTGGCAGCATCGAGACAACCACCGCGTTGCTCCAGGACGAACTGCCGCAGCTGGAAGAGCAGCAGCAGGCCCTGGAGAAGGAACTCGCCGCGGTCACTGAGCGGCTGGAATCGGTCCGCGGTGCGCTCGCCGCGCTCCAGAGCCTCTCCACCGCGGCCATCCCCGCCCCGCGAGCGGAGGTTGTGGCCGCGCCCGCGCCCACCGCCGTGGAGCCCACCGCCGCGCCCGAGGTCTCCACCCCCGCGGAGCCGGAAGCGGCCCCGGCCGTGGAGAGCCCCGCGCCCGCGAAGGCGGCACCCCGCAAGTCCCGCAAGGCACCTGCCAGCACGAAGAAGGCCGAGACCAAGGTCGCGCCCGCGCCCAAGCGTCGTACGGTGAAGAAGGTCGTCGAGGCAAAGCCGGCGAAGGCGAAGAAGGCGACCGCAGTAGCGGCAGCCGAGCCGGCGGCGGCCCTTCAGGACTCAAGCGGCCTGACGGACCAGGTCATTGCGGTCCTGGTGCAGCACGCGGACAAGCCCCTGCGCGCCAGGGACGTGGCCCAGGCGCTGGGGCGCGACGAGTCCGCCGGCGCGATCAACACGGTCCGCAGCACTCTCGACCGGTTGGTGGCCACATCCCGTGCACACCGCGCGGGCCGCGGTCTCTACCAGGCTTCCGACAACTGACCCCCGGTCCCGTGGCGCTGGCTGCTTCTCTATCCCGCCATGGACCGATGGTTCGACAGAACTGCGCTGGCCGACATCAGACGGCCGGCGCAGTTCTGTCGCTTGGGGCCTCGGCCAGTAGGGCGGCCGGCCTCATGCGTCCGGTGTGACCACGCCCTTGATGACTTCCACCTTCTTGTCACCCGCGGACTTCGCCTGTGCCGATGAGCCGAACCCCACGACGGCGACGGCCGCCACGAGGACGGCTGACAGTACGGTAGTCACTCGCCTGCTCATCGTTCCCCCTTCTCGATGGACTGCTCGCTTTACCTTGCAGGCAGACTCCCATCACGCTGACCTCGCCACAAGCCCTGCACCCCAGGCGCGGACCCCTCGGCGGGATGCAACGGCTGCGACACTCCAGGGGCCTGGAACAAGGGGAGTCGCCAAGAGTTCCGAGGAGGCGCCGGCTGAGGGCGACGCAACTGCTTCCAACTGGGGATCTTCACACCACACAGCCGATGAGCAGCTGGAGCGCAAGGGGTTTTCACACTATCCGGAAACCCTTCATGCACTCCCCTGGCCTCCCATGACCGTCCCATGCTCTTCGGGGCTCACACCGCGGAGGTCGGTCCCCGGAGTTCGCACCCGGGAGGGCACGGTCTCCACCATTGCTTCGGCATCGCGCGGTTCAGCCTGACCGGGGCGCGACATACCCTTCGTCCGCTCCCGCAGTGAGGCCATGTTCCCCTCCCTGCGATCGTCACCACGGGCAACCGGCGGACAACCGCCGGACAACTCGGCCCGAAAGAACGTGACACGCCGCGAAATGAGGCTCCGGGAGGTACACCGGTCTCCGCTGCCCTCGTCTCCCGTGTCGCCTTGTGTCGTCTCCGCCGATCACCTTCGGTTCAGGTGAGCCGCGTCATCCGCAGCGTGCACCGCGACTGCCGCGAATGGCTGAGTTCGGCTACGGAGTCCGGCTGCCGACGAGGCCCTCAAGCAAGCGTGGATACGTCTTCGGGCGGCTCGGTCCGCCCGCACGAGCGGCGAACCATGAGGCCCACTGGGCCTCATCAGTAACTCCCACCCCGGTCGCAACATGGATGCTTTGGCCACTCATGGGAAGTTCGTCCCCCATGAGAGCGGGGCAGTTACGCTCTTTCGGGGGCCTCGCGGCCATCGAACTGGAATCATTCATTCTGGGTCGCGGAGAGCTCTTGTCGACCCCATCCGCAAGCGTCTCCGAGCGATGGATCACCCCTGGCGCCGACGGTGGACACGCCCAACAGGCGCGACTAGTCTCCAACTTGGTCTAGACCGGATTAGGTCTAGACCCCACTGCGTTGAGCTCGTCTGCCCCACCAGACTCGCAGCACCCCCACACCTCCACCAGGAGCGAAGTATGCGCAGAAAGATCACCTCGTCACTGCTCGGCATCGGCATGATCGGTGCCTCCCTCCTCGCCGCATCCGGCAGTGCACACAGCCACGGCGCCCCCGACTCGCCGATCAGCCGCCAGCAGCTCTGCTACGACGGAACCGTGCAGAACTGCGGGCAGATCGAGTGGGAGCCGTGGAGCGTCGAGGGCCCCAAGGGCTTCCCGTCCCGTGGAGCTGCCGACGGCAGCATCTGCTCGGGTGACAACGGCCGCTTCTCCGAGCTCGACGACCCGCGGGGCGGAGCCTGGCCCACCACCTCGTTGAGCAGTGGTCAGAGCCTCACCTTCAAGTGGAACATCAGGGCTCGCCACGCCACGACCAACTTCAGCTACTACATCACCAAGGCCGGCTTCAACCCGAACAAGAAGCTGACCCGGGCGGACCTTGAGCCGCAGCCGTTCCTGACCGTGCCCTTCGGCGGTCGCCAGCCCGGTGCCGTGGTCACCCACACCGGTACCCTGCCGCAGAAGACCGGCAGGCACCTGATCCTCGGTGTGTGGACCATCGCGGACACCGACAACGCCTTCTACTCCTGCTCTGACGTGAAGTTCTAAGGAACCGTCGAGCACCAGGGGTGGACGACCGAGCAGTTGGGCGGGTCCGGGCGCACCACGAGTGCGGCCGGACCCGTGCGTCCGAGCCTCGTGGAACAGGCCCGACCACCGCCGTGTGAAGCACGATCAGCACGAGGGTCGATGCCCTTCCTCCCTATCCCACTGAGCATCCCCCTGAGCGCCATCCCGTTCCCGACCGCCCGGCCCGATCGACGCCCCGTCCCCCCGCCCGACGCGTGGCGGATAGCCGACAGCATCGTCGTAGCGGCGTGGTGACGCTCCTCCCGTACGCGGCAACGCACTCCCCCTGCGGCATGATCGGTACCGCAAGGTGCGAGTGTCAGGGTCCGGACGCCAAGAGCCGGCTGGCAGGGGAAGTGGCCCACCACGAACGTACGTCCATGTGACGGGCACAGTGCTGGACGTGTCAGGCGGACGGTAGGGGAACGACGTCCCTCCAGGAGCCCCGGCCAGCCGTGCCGTACCGCCTAGGCAGGGGTCGAGGAGACGGCGCAGGCGGGGTGGCCCCAGCCCTCCGGGTTCTTGCTGATGCTCTCGCCCTTCGCGTAGGGCTGACCGCAGCGACAGCGGCCGGCGAATCTGGCCTTCACCGAAGCGCCGGAGCCCGTGGGGCGCGACCGGGCCGGTCGGGGTACACCGCCGCCAGGAGTGCCCGCACGGGGCGCGGGCGTGGACTCGGGTGGCGGCAGCGGCGATCCCAGAACGGTGCCGATCGGTTCCTGGGTGCGGGCGCAGTGGCTGGCGGCGCGGTCGGCCGCGGCGTTCAGGGGGTCACCGTCCACCTGGTGTGCCGGTGTGAAGACGAAGTCGACCTTTCGCCCGGTCAGCAGTTCATCAATCGCGACGACCAACTCCTGGTTGGCCACCGGCTTCCCGGACGAGGTACGCCAGTTGTTGCGGCGCCAACCGGGCAACCAGGTGGTGACCGCCTTCATCGCGTACTGCGAGTCCATCCGCACCTGGAGTGCAGCCGTGGGTTCGGTGGCCCGGAGCAGTTCCAGCAGGGCGGTCAACTCCGCCACATTGTTCGTGGTCTTGCCCAGTGGCCCGGCCTGCCAGCGGTGCACTCCGTGCTCGGTGGCGTCGGCGATGACCCAGGCCCAGGCGGCGGGACCCGGGTTGCCCTTCGATGCACCGTCACACGCCGCGATCAACTCAGTCATCCCCTGATACTGCCATCATCCGAGCGGCTTTCCGTACCACGGCCCCGACAGCCGCGCGAGCGCCGAACGTCGGGGAGGCACCTCCCGGCCACCGGATGCAAGGGGGCCGGGCGAGGAGGCCAGCGCAACGGACGGTGGCGGACGGCGTCACTCCTTCGGCTCGGGCAGCTCGGGCGAGTGTCGAACCAGCGGAGTCGTTGACCGACGGCTGTTGTGCCATCGGTCAACGACTCGGAGGAACGGCGTCAGAGACGGACCTTCCAGGTGATCGCGGACTTCATGGTCGCCGCGATCCTGGGGTCACGCACGGCCGGGGTGTGGTCGTCCACGGTGACCGTCAGTCGGTGGGTGCGCAGGTCCAGCAGGCGCAGGCTCACATCGGAGACCCGTACCTGAGTGCGGCCCGCAAGGCGCTTGAGCTCCTTGCCGTCGAGGTACCAGCGGATCTTCAGCTGACGCCCGTCCTTGCCCGTGAGCGCGGGAACCGTGGTCTTGACAGTGTGACGCAAGCGCAGGGTGCCGTCCGTCGGGGTCACGGCGGTGAGTGGCTTCGCATGACGGTAGAAGCCGGCGATCATCGCTTCGACGCCCGGGAGGTTGAACGGCTTGCCGACCGAACGCATCAGGGAGTTGTCGGTGGGCCGATAGAGCCCCTGGACGAAGTAGCCGCCGCCTTCGAAGGCTCCGATCGTTCCGCCGTCAGGGGAGGGCTCACCGAGCCAACGGTGCCACTTGGTGCGTTGTGCGGCGATGTCCTTGGCCGTGAGCGTGGAGATGTTGGAGTCGGCGGGTTCGGGGCCGGTGTACCGCTCGTAGCCCGGGTAGCCGGGGTAGAAGTACTCGTCGGCGAGCTTGCCGAGGGAGTGCCCGGTCTCGTGGATGGCCACCTGGCCGGATTGTTCGTTGCCCGCCGATGCGGTGGAGATGCCTTCGTACCCAAGCGTTGCGCTGGGTACGTTGTAGCCGGCGCCGCCGTACTTCTTGCTGTTGGCGAGGACGATCACCAAGTCGGCTTCGGGTGCCTTGGCAACATAGCGATCGACCTTCTCCTGGTCGATGCAGAGCAGTCGTTCGATGTCACCGCACCAGAAATAGGAGCCGAGCGCCGTGTCGCGGACCGTGCCGCGATCGGGGTCCCCGGTGACGCCGGACTGGTTGGAGACGGCGTCCACCGTCCAGATGTTGAAGAGGTTGCGGTACGTCGTGTACGGCTCGACGGCTGCCGTCTGGTCCCAGATCGCCTTGGCGTCGGTGTGGAACTGCGACAGCTCCGCGGTCGTGTAGCCGTCGCCGACGATGACGATGTCCAGGCGATCCGTCGTGGAACCGTTGTCCACCAGCTTGCTGACCTGAGCGTCCTCGGCCTTCTCCACTGCCGAGAGGCGGGATTGCGGTCGGTTCTGGCCACGTTGGGGAACAAGAGTATGGCCGGAGCCGGCTACCGCGCCGTGCTCCGGACCGGGTATCTCCACCTCGACGGCGGCCGGTGCCGTCGGTGTCGGAGCGGCGGCTGCCCCACCGGGGGCGGCGGCCAGTACGGCGGCGACCGCGGTGACCACTCCGGCCGCGGTCATGGCTCTGCGCAGGGGTGAGCGCATCGGTTCCTCTCCCCGAGAAGAAGTTAAGCAACTTGTTAAACGGAATGAACTTGGTGCTTAAGTTAGGGGGGTGGGTGGGACATGCGCAATGCTCCGCCGGCCCTGAATACTGGGCAGTCACGCTACGAGGGGGTCCTCATGGACGAGCCGGCCGAGATCGGTCGCCGGGTACAGCGACTGCGCAAGGAACTGGGTCTGACACAGCGACAACTGGCCCACCCCTCCTACACTCCGGCGTACGTCTCCACCCTGGAGTCGGGCAAGGTCAGACCGTCGGAGACCGCTCTCAGATTCTTCGCCGAACGTCTCGGGACGTCGTTCGAGGAGCTGGCCACCGGGCGTCCGGCGCGACTGGCGACGGAGCTTCGTCTGGCGCTGACCGATGCACAGCAGCAACTCGCCACGGGCGCAGCCGACGACGCCGCAGTCCTCTACCGTCGGCTGCTCACGGACGCCGAGCACTTGACTCTCGTCCCCGAACAGGCCGAGGCGCTCCTGGGGCTGGGCGACTGCGGCTTGGAGACCGGCGAACTGGAAGCCGCCCGACGCCACTTCGAGGAAGCAGAACGCCTGCTGGGCGATCAGTCGCTCCCCCGCAGATGCAGGGCGATCCGTGGCCGGGCCGTCGCGCATTTACTGGCCGGTGAGCTGAGGTACGCCTGCTACCTGCTCGAATCCACCATCGATGAGCTCAGCGCGAACGGTCTGGCCGACCCCGAGGCACTCGTACTGCTCTACACCGCCGTCATCGGTCCCTACATCGACATGGGCGCCCACGCGCGTGCCGCCCACGCGGCCGAACTCGCCCTGGCGCTGACCCCGCACGTCAACGATCCAGCGCTCGTGGCGGGGATGCACCGCCAGGTCGCACGGACCTTCCTCGCCGAAGGGCGCATCGCCGACGCCGACGCCTCCCTGGCCAAGGCCCAGGCGATCTACCGCCAACTGAGACTGCACACCGATCTGGCGCACTGCCACTGGATGCGCGGCTACGTCCATGCGCAGAACGGCGAACTGCCCTCGGCGGAGCATGAGTTGCGGACGGCGAGGGACATGCTCACCGAGAAGCGCGCCACGCTCTACACCGCACAGGTCGAGGTCGAGTTGGCCGATGTCCTGCGCCGTTTGGGCCGGTACGACGAAGCGGCCGAGTTGGTGGCCACACTCCTGGAGTTGGGCGACCGGCACGGGGCGGTCCATGCGGGGGGTGCACACCGGCTCCTGGGGTTGATCGCCGAAGAACGCGGTGACGCCGAGGAGGCCGAGGAGCACTACGTCGTGGCCCTGGCACTACTGGAGCGCAGCGGGGCCACCGGCGATCTCGCCGATCTCTGCCGACTGCTCGGCGATCTCCTGCGTCGAAGCGGACGCGTCGAAGCGGCCCTGGATGTGTATCGCACCGGGCTCGGTCACCGGGCGGCGCCCGGCACCACCACCCTGGGACCGCCGCCGGCGGCTCCGCCCTACCGGAGCGTGTGACCGCGGCAAGGGCTGGCAGCCCTGGAGCCGGCTTGTGCAGGGCGTGCGGGATTCCTCCTCGTGCCGCCGGTCGACGCTGATGGGACCGCTCGCGAGGTGCGGTGCCACGGACGGTTGCAACGGCGTCGTGGCAGCGGCCACCGGCCTCCGGCCGGCTTGCGGCGCCGACCCAAATGGCTGACCTGGCCGTTCGCCATCGCACAAACGCCGCCCATCAGCCGCAATCGCAACATCTGCGCGTATCGTTTCAACGCACATCCTTTCTCTGGGAGAGCCGCTCCTGTGCCGTCGACCCCGGTCCACCGGACGGACGGGCGGTCCGGTCAACGACGACCGGTCGCGCCACGCAGCCGCGGCTGTCCTCACTGACGTGCCGAGGAGCCCGATCGCAGATGGCGTCATCTCCCCTTTCTTCGCATTCCTCACGTTCTTCACGTTCTTCTGTCGATTTGTCGAGTGAGGCACAGACCCGTGCGCTCGAACCCCTGTATACGCAGGTACTGAACCGCAACCCCGGCGAGGCCGAGTTCCACCAGGCCGTGCGGGAGGTTCTGGACAGTCTGGGACCGGTCTTCACCCAGCGCCCGGAGTTCGCCGATGCAAAGATCATTGAGCGGATCTGTGAGCCGGAGCGACAGTTGATCTTCCGGGTGCCGTGGGTGGACGACTCCGGCGAGGTCCAGGTCAATCGGGGCTTTCGGATCGAGTTCAACAGCGCTCTCGGTCCCTTCAAGGGCGGTCTGCGGTTCCACCCGTCGGTGAACCTCGGAATCGTCAAGTTCCTGGGGTTCGAGCAGATCTTCAAGAATGCTCTGACCGGAATGCCCCTCGGCGGTGGCAAGGGCGGCAGCGACTTCGACCCCAAGAACCGCTCGGACGCGGAGATCATGCGGTTCTGTCAGTCGTTGATGACCGAGCTCCATCGTCACCTCGGCGAGTACACCGATGTGCCGGCGGGTGACATCGGGGTGGGCCAGCGCGAGATCGGCTATCTGTTCGGCCAGTACAAGCGGATCACCAACCGCTACGAGTCGGGCGTCCTCACCGGCAAGGGCACCGGCTGGGGTGGCGCTCAAGCTCGTACCGAGGCCACGGGATACGGCTGCGTCCTCTTCACCCGTCAGATGTTGCAGACGTTCGGCGAGGACTTCGAGGGGCAGCGGGTCGCCGTGTCCGGTTCGGGCAATGTCGCCGTCTACGCCATCGAGAAGGCCCAGCAGTTGGGTGCCACCGTGGTCACCTGCTCGGACTCGGATGGATTCATCGTGGACGAGAAGGGCATCGACCTCGACCTGCTGAAGCAGATCAAGAACGTGGAGCGGGGCCGGGTGGCGGAGTACGCGGAGCGGCGCGGCACCAGCGCCCGATTCATCGCGGGTTCCGGGGTGTGGCAGGTCCCGTGCGACGTTGCCCTGCCCTGCGCGACCCAGAACGAGTTGTACGAGACCGATGCACTCGCGTTGGTCCGCAACGGGGTCAAGGCCGTCGCGGAGGGGGCGAACATGCCCACCACCCCCGAAGGGGTTCGGGTGCTCCAGAAGGCGGGGGTCGCTTTCGGCCCCGGCAAGGCGGCCAACGCCGGTGGAGTTGCGACGAGCGCGTTGGAGATGCAGCAGAACGCGTCCCGCGACTCATGGTCGTTCGAGTACACGGAGGAGCGCCTCGCGGAGATCATGCGGCACATCCATGACGCTTGCCACGAGACGGCCGAGCGGTACGGACAGCCCGGGAACTACGTCACCGGGGCGAACATCGCGGGCTTCGAGCGGGTCGCGGAGGCCATGTTGGCGCAGGGCGTCATCTGACCGCACTCAAGCCGCACGGTCGACCGCACCACACCGGGCGGCGGCACCGCGCACAGCCCGATGGCGCAGGGCTGTGCGCGGTGTTCCCATCAGTTTGCCGGGGCTGACGGACAGCACGGCGGCCGGGCTCACCCACGCTTCGTCGGGAACGGGAAGAGCCCGTGCGGGCGCCTCCGAACCGCCGGCAAGCCGCCCGTACGTCAGTCGGTGAAGGTGACTCCGGTATCGCGCCTGCGGCGGTCGATGGAGAGCTGGAACACATCCGGCCGGGCGTAGTGGCCCGCGACGTCGAGGTCGAGCGACTCCCGGTACCGCTGATCGAGCTCCACCGTCGCCGTGATGATGCGCGCCTCGTCGAAGACCGGCTCTACCAGCCAGGACCCGTCCGGCGCGGCCACGCTGGAGCCACCGGTGAAGATCAGTCCGCTGTCCACCGCGTCCGGGCCGATCCCCGCGCGATAGGCGTCGAACAGATCGGCGGGCAGATCGTCCGTGGACAGGATCTGTCCTGCGGAGACGACGAAGCAGCGTCCTTCCAGTGCGTACGAGCGGGCTGCGATCGTATGACTGTCGGGCATGTCAGGCCATGCGGCGACGTGGAGTTCCTCGTTCTGCGCATGCAGGGCCTGGCGTGTCAGCGGACTGAAGTGCTCCCAACAGATGAGTCCGCCGACGCGGCCGGCCGGGGTTTCGACGACCTGGAGGCCCGCCCCGTCGCCCGGTGCCCAGACGATGCGTTCGGTGTGGGTCGGTGTCAGCTTGCGATGCAGGTTGAGCGTCCGGCCGTCGGGGCCGATGGTGATGAGGGAGTTGTAGAGCGAGCCGCTGGTCCGTGCCGGCCGCTCGTTCAGTCCCAGCACCACGGTCACACCGGCATCCCGCGCCGCCGCGCGAACGGGGGCGAGGTCGTCGTCCACTCCCCCGGTGTGATCGAGTACCGGGCTCTGCTCCAGTAGCCGTGCGTGCCACTGCTGGGCCGTGGTGTCCCGCCAACCCGCCAGCCCGAACACCCAGGCGGGATAGCACGTCAGCCAGGTCTCGGGGAACACCACCAGGGTCGCACCCGCCTCGGCGGCGGCCGTCACATGGACGGCGGCACGGCGCAGTGACTCGTCCAGGTCGAGGAGTGCCGGTGGCTGCTGGACGATGGCTACGGTGGTGGTCATGACGGTTCCGTTCCGATCTGCTCGTACAGTTCCGGACGCCTGTCGCCGTGTACGTCGTTGCGTTCGCTGATGGCCTTGTTCCGCGCCTCGGACATCACCACCGACGCCGTGACGATCGCTTCCTCACCCAGGTGCAGTGGGGTGAGGGGATAGCCGTCCGGGTCCACGATCACCGTGCCGCCCAGCCAGTGCTGTCCGCGCTCCGGGCCAGCGCGGTCCGCGACCGCGACGAACATCCGGTTGACCGCGGCATCCGCCTGGATCCGGACGATCTCGCCCGGTCGTTCGCCTTCCGGGCGCGGGTACAACGGCCAGTTGACCGGTCCGCACAGCAGTTCGGCGCCGGCGAGCGCCACCTTGCGGACCCACTCAGGAAACTCCAGGTCGTAGCAGACCATCAGCCCGATGCGGCCGAAGGGGGTGTCCACGACCGGGGGTGGCTGGTCGCCGGGAGTGAAACCCCAGGTCTTCTCGGCGTTCCACAGATGCGCCTTGCGGTAGGCGGCGCGGAGCCCCGTCTCATCGATGAGGACGCCGCTGTTGTAGGCACGGCCGTCCGCACCCAGCTCGGCGAAGCCGCTGACGATCACCAGCCGCAGTTCCCTCGCCAGTGCCTCCCACTCCCTGATGGTCGGGCCGTCGATCGGCTCGGCCAGGGAGAGCAGTTCATCGGCTCCCTCGAAGACGTAGCCGGAGTTGGCGAGCTCGGGAAGGACGACGATGTCGGCGCCCTTCCCGGCAGCGGCCCGAACGGCCGACTCGATGCGCGCCCGGTTGTCCCTAGTCCGACCGACCTGTGGGGCCAGCTGACAACACGCGACAGTGACGGTGGTGGGTGCGGATGCCGCGGTCATCGGTGCGTTCCCTCCAGCTCTGCCTCGCTGGCCGTACGTGCGACGGCTTCCGCATCATGGTCGATGGTGCGTGCCAGGAGGACGTAGAGCCCACCGGCCACGACCAGTCCGACAGCGAAGGAGAAGTCGGCTCCGCCCAGGGCGTCAGCGACCGGACCCACATAGAAACTGGTCGAGAAGAACGGAATCATCGCCACAAATCCCACGATATACGCGACGACTCCCTGCCACGCCCAGTAGCCGTAGATGCCGTTCGGCTTGAGGATCTCCGCGATGGCGTATCCGCCCCGGCGCACGAAGTAGAAGTCGACGAGGTTGACCGCGGTCCAGGGGACGAGGAAGTACAGCATCAGCAGGACGAAGTTGTTGAAGCTGCCGATGTAGTCGTCGGGGATCAGCAGGGCGACGATCAGGGTGCCGATTCCGACGACGGTGAGTCCGATGACCCGCAGGCGCACAGTCGGGCGGACCTTCTTGAACCCGTCGACCGCACTGGTTCCCGTAAGCATGGCGCCGTAGGCGTTGACTCCCATGATGGAGATCAGCGCCAGTACGGAGACCATCACTGCGATCAGTCCGAAGCCGGGGAAGAGCAGGTCTCCCACCTCGCGCAGGGCGAGGATCGGGTCGGGATTGGGAATGTAGCTGGCGAGGATCGAACCGAGGGACATCAGCCAGACCGCGGAGAAGGCGGCTCCCGCGTAGACCGCGGTGATCAGCTTGCCCGCGGGCACCTTCGCCGGCAGGTAGCGGGTGTAGTCGGAGACGTACACCGAATAGCTGATGTTGTATCCCGCTGCGAGTGAGATCTGCACCAGGAACGCTGTGGTGTTCCATCCCGCGTCCGCAGCCGGGGCGCCCGCGGCGAGCGGAGTGGAGGAGAAGTGCACGATGGCGACCACGGTGAGGATCGCGAAGACGACGATCAGCGCATAGGTCAGCCAGCGCTGGACGAAGTGGAGCAGATCATGGCCGACCACCGCGATGACGATGGAGACGGCGATGAGCAACGGGTACCAGAACAGCTTGTTGTCGGGTAGCAGCAGTCCGATGCCCTGTGCCGCAAGGATGGTGTCGAAGACCAGGAAGCCGACGTAGACGAACACGGTCGCGGCGAACGGGACGGAGGCACCGCGGCTACCGAACTGGGCGCGTGACTGGATCATCTGCGGCAGGCCCATCCGTGGACCCTGATTGGCGTGGAAAGCCATGAAGAAGGTGCCGAAGCCGACACCGAGGACGATGGCGAGCACGCTGAATCCGACGCTGAGCCCCATCGCGGGGCCGACGAATCCGGTGACCATGGTCGGCAGGACGAAGTTGCCGGTGAACCAGAAGGGGCCCTGGTGCCACACCTTCCCATGGCGCTCTGAACTGGGTACGTAGTCGATCGAGTGCTGCTCGATCACACTGTCGCGCTGGGGCGCGATCTCTGGCGAAGACATCGTTGTCCTCCCGGTGGACAGGCCGGTTAGCCGGCGTGGACGGTGCTGGCTGGGGTCATGGCCGAGAGGATCTCGTAAGCGACGTGCGAGGCGGCGACGGCCGTGAGTTGCGCGTGGTCATAGGCGGGCGCGACCTCGACCACATCGGCACCGACGAGGTTGACCGCCCGCAGCGCGCGGATCATGGCGAGCAGCTCGCGGCTCGTCATGCCACCGGCCTCGGGAGTCCCCGTGCCGGGCGCATGGGCGGGATCGAGTACGTCGATGTCGATCGAAAGGTACACCGGACGGTCGCCGAGACGAGTGAGCATGCGCTCGATGGCTCGGGGAAGACCTTCGGTCTCGATGTCGACGCTGGAGATGACGGCGAAGCCGAGTCGCTCGTCGTCCCGCAGGTCGTCGCGGGAGTAGAGCGGTCCGCGGATGCCGACGTGGGTGCTGGCCGAGAGGTCGATGAGCCCTTCCTCGGACGCACGGCGAAACGGCGTGCCGTGGGTGACGGGAGCACCGAAGTAGGTGTCCCAGGTGTCGAGGTGCGCATCGAAGTGGAGGACGGCGACGGGTCCATGGCGACGGGCGGCGACACGCAGCAGCGGCAGGGCGATCGTGTGGTCGCCACCGAGGGTCAGCAGTCGCTTCCCGTCGGCCGAGAGCTGCTCGGCGGCGGTCTCGATCTGCTGCACGGCCTCGGTCAGATGGAACGGGTTGGCCGAGATGTCTCCGGCATCCGCGATCTGCTGCTGGGCGAAGGGCTCGACGTCCTGTTCCGGGTTGTACGGACGCAGGAGTCGGGATGCCTCACGGATGTGCGCGGGGCCGAACCGGGCTCCGGGACGGTAGCTCACCCCACTGTCGAAAGGGACTCCGACGACGGCGATGTCGGCCCGTGGGACGTCCTCCAGACGCGGTAGCCGGGCGAACGTGGCAATCCCCGCATAGCGGGGGTTGACGCTTGCGTCGGGTGGGCCGATGGGGGGTTCGGGAGCATTCATCGGAGCCTCGGATCTCTACGTGCGGGGAGTCACTGATAGGCAACAAAGAATGCCTATTAGACAACTCGCGTTCCGGTAGTGTTGCTCTGGGTTATCACCCTGTCAAGGGTGGCCGAGGATCGACCGACCGACGCGAGGACTTCATGAAAGCGCTGCATCCGAAGCCGTCCGCGCTCCCGGTCCGTGTCGGTGCGCGGCTGCGCGCCTGTCGCCAGGCACAGGGCCTCACCATTGAGCAGGTGGCAGCAGCAACCAGTCTGACCAGGGGTTTCGTCAGCCGGGTCGAACGGGACGAGACCTCACCGAGCGTGGCGACCCTGGTCACTCTCTGCCAGGTTCTCTCCTTGCCAGTGGGTTCGCTCTTCGAGGACGCGGAGATCGAAGTGGTCCATCTGGCGGACGCGCCCCACATCAACATGGGTGGTCGCGGCGTCACCGACCGCATGATCACACCTCGCGCACAGTCACGGGTGCAGGTACTGCGCTCCCTGCTGGAACCGGGGGCGGACGGCGGCGAGGACCTCTACACGATCAACTGTGAGGTCGAGGTGCTCCATGTCATCAGTGGGGAACTCACGGTGTTCTTCACCGATCGCACATTGCCCCTGGCCCCCGGGGACACGCTCACCTTCTCCGGGCGCGAACCGCACAACTGGCGCAACACGGGGACCTCGGTGGCGGAAGTGCTCTGGACCTTCGTCCCGGCTGCCTGGAGCGGCTCGCGCTAGTCGGGTGCCGTGGGATCGCTCCTCGGAGCGGAGGCGTCCGGGGCAGATGGCCCCGAGCCGGGCCACCGCGGCAAGAGCGCGGCAGCCCGGGCGGCGGAGCGTTGCTGTCGTCAGCCGGTGTGACGCCACCAGAAGGAGCCGGGGTTCTGGTGGTCCGTCACCCCCAGCTTGCGCCAGAGCGGCTCCGCGATGCGGCTCAGCTCAGGATCGGTGTGGATGAAGGCGTTGGGCAGTTCGACCGCGAACCGCCCGGGGGCCGCGGTGAGGAGCGCCGCGAGCAGATACTGCTCAGAGTAGTAGCGCCAGCGCCACGACGGCGGATAGTCGCCGGGCAGCATGATGTCGTGGATCTGGACGATGACCCCGGGCGCCAGCCGCGGCAGGACATCGAAGAAGAACCGCATGACGTCCGATCCCATGTGCAGCCGGTGCGAGCCGTCCAGGAAGAGGACGTCACCCGCTTGCAGTTCGGCGAAGACCGACAGATCGACTTCCTGGAGTGGAACGCGCAGCACACGGTCGCACAGGTGGTCGATGGTGGCACGGGGTTGGGGATCGATGGAGGTGACGTGGGTCGTCAACCCCAGGTCCTCGATCGCACGGCGGGCGAACTTGGTGGAGTTGCCGGACCCGATCTCCAGATAGCGGGCCGGTCGCTCGTCGGCCAGGATTCCATAGAGCGCCAGGGCGTCGAGGGGCGGTAACCAGGTGTTGCCCCAGTAGGGGACGGCACCCTTCTCCACTCCGTGCAGGGGGATGCGTGCCAACTGCTCGGAGTGCTTGAGGAAGCCGGTGAGGCGTTCGCCGTAGCGTTGGCGTCCCGTCTCCAACAGGGTTCGTACCTCGCTGAGCTCATGGCGGGGCTCGGGGGTGATGACATGGTCCAGGAAGACCGGTTGTGCCAGCCCGAACGCCCACATGACCAGGCCGAAGGCTAGGGGCTTGCTCTCCAGTCGGTCGAGCGAGCGCCGGAGGATCGGCATCCGCTCCAGCAGGCTGGGCGATGGTTCGGCGACACCGACGGACGACTTCCTGTGCACAGGCGGAGTTCCTTCCACGGGAAACGGCTGGTGCTGTTCTCGGCGGTCCCAGTCCTCCGCCCGGCAACCCGTACCAAGCAGGTGAGCGTCCCGTCGTGGGTGCGAGGCTCACATCGTCGGACCGGGAGGGCATCGGACGCGAAGATCCCTTCCCCACCTGATCTGCTGGCACGCATGCACAAGTCCCGCCTGGCCGGGTGACAGGGGCAGTGGCCGAGAACGGTGGTACGAGGCACTCGATGCGACCGGCCCACTGTCTTCTGGTCGCCGGTGCGGTTCCGACCCACCTGCTGCTCATCGGGCAGGTCGACTGGCCCTGAGCGGATAACAGGCGGCGGGCAGCGGCGCTCGCAGAACACCCTTGGAGGGTGTGACGTGGTCGGTATCAGCCAGACCCAAGAGCGGTTCCCACCAGCTCGCGGCTCCTCATGGCTGAGGGGCGACACCGTGTCAGGTGTCGCCCCTCAGCCATGGTGCGAACGTCATGCGTGCCCCAGGAGGCTACGGCCGGCGCAGTACCCCGCCGTACTCGTAGACCCGCTGGTTGGACGCGGTCGCGCCCAAGTAGGGAGCGAGCGCCGGGTGTACGGAGGCGAGCGCCGGCTGTTCGGGGTCGGGGCGCCAGTCGGCAAGGTTCACCAAGCCGGGGTCGACCGGATCCAACCCGTCGAGCAGCGCGTCCAACTCGCCGGGGGTACGGGTCTGCCAGGGGATGCCGAGACCCGAGATATGGGCGGACATGGCGGCACCGGCCACCGGATCGTCACAGACGACCTGGGACAGGCCGAGGTAGCTACCAGGGGCTGCACTGTCAATGACCGTTCGCAGCACGCTGCGCGGGTCGTCCACATCGGCCAGGTGGTGGACCACGGACAGGAACAGCACGGCGACCGGCTCATCGAGGTCGATCAGACGGTCTACCTCGGGATGGCTGAGAATGGTCTGCTGGTTGCGCATGTCGCCAGTGATGACCGTGGTGCTCGCGTCGTCGGCGAGGAGGGCTTGTCCGTGGGCCAGCACGATGGGATCGATGTCCACGTAGACGACCCTGGCATCCGGTTGAAATCGCTGGGCGACCTGATGCACGTTATTGTCGGTCGGCAGACCGCAGCCCATGTCGATGAATTGCCGAATTCCCTGCTCTTCGGCCATATAGCGAACCGCCCGGTAGAGGAACTCACGGTTCTGTCGAGCGATGTCCACACACTCGGGGAAGTCCGCGAGCGTGGAGAGGAGGAATTTTCGATCGACTTCGTAATTGTCCTTGCCGCCCAGCATCCAACCGTAGGCCCGGGCAGAGGTGGGTACATCAAAAGGGATGGAGTTCTTCTCGACCCCACGGTCATTGGCCACGGCTGTGTGCTCCGCCTTTCTTCCTCGCGAGACCAGGGGCTGCCCCCTGGGACGATGAGACTACCCTTGAAACCCGCACGAACGGAACGTCTGGAGCGCCCCAACACTCCGTTGGGTGACGGAACTTGACCTTGCGTCATGTGAGGTGTCAGGGGGTGATGATGCTCTCGCGACCGAGTTTCTCTCCGGCGATCGCATGGGCTGGTAGGGTCCTTCGTCTCGGTGATCGCGACGCCAGTGCACTCTGGTTGCACCTCACCCTTCGGGCCTATCGCGTCCTGTGACTGCCCTTTCACGGCAGGAGTACGCGTGCGTTACCGGAGGCCCCATGAGCACACACCTCCTGCCGACGCACGACAGATGTGCGGCAGTTACATGTCCCGGGGAGCGCGGATGCACCGTCCAGGTTGCCGGCGAGCATCTGAGCATTCTCTCTTTGGCTTCTCCGGTATGGACCATTGAGGAATTGATCTGCATTTCCTGGGGTGTCTCCCCTCAAAGGTCGGCGCCCCCAACCACCGCAGGCCCGGCTCCGTACCCGAAGTGGTCGAGGGCTGCTGACAGGGCACGGGCGCGTCTCCATCCGGGACTCCCGTGCTGCCTCCAGATCCGGCCATGCTCGAACCGATGCCCTGCTGATCATGAACAGGAGCTCCGCAGACCTCCAGGACCGGAGCGCCTTGCCCCTCGCCCTACCCCTCGGGGATCTGACGGTCGAACGGTCCCGCGAGTCATGAATGCCGCTTCGAAGCCTTCTCGGTGCACTCGCCGACCTCCAGACCCTGTCGGCGAGTTCGAGGGGCCTTGACGCCGATCGGCAGTCCACTTGAGCACCGCTGTAACGGAGTTGTGTGCCTTTGCCGCTGGCTTATGCAGGAAGTCTGGTGAACCATGGGTCTGCCTCCGTATGTGCTGTGCGGGGGCTGACACAAGGAGAGTTCGATGAACGCGGAGCAGCAGGCTCAGCCCCCGGCAGATCGGATCGACACGAGTACGCCGCATTCGGCGCGGGTGTGGAACTACTGGCTGGGTGGGAAGGACAACTACCCTGTCGATCAGGCCCTGGGCGCACGGATGGAGGAGATGTTCCCGCAGATCATCGACATCGCCCGTGCTTCTCGTGCCTTCCAGGCGCGTGCCGTGCGGTACCTGGCTGAGGAACGCGGCATACGGCAGTTCCTCGACCTCGGCACCGGGCTGCCCACCGCCAACTCCACCCATGAAGTGGCCCAGGCATCCGCCCCGGAGTCACGCATCGTCTATGTGGACAACGATCCCATCGTGCTGGCCCATGCCCGTGCGCTGCTGGTCAGCAAGCCCGAGGGCGCGACCAACTACATCCACGCCGATCTCACGGACGCCCCGGCCGTCCTGCGCGAGGCGGAGAACACCCTCGATTTCAAGCAGCCCGTGGCCCTGATGTTGTTGTCGACGCTTGGCCATGTCACGGACGACGAGGCGGCGGCCTCCCTGTTGAACAGCTATCTCGGAGCCTTCCCCTCCGGCAGTTGCCTCATCCAGTGCGACACGATCGAGACGCCGGAGACCAGCGCCGGTTCGGACGAGTACGAGAGCGGTGGGGCGCTGCCCTACAAGTCTCGTGCGGCCGAGGTGATGCGTACCTTCAGTGCTGGACTCGACCTGGTGGAGCCTGGTTTCGGCTCGATCAGTCTGTGGCGGCCCGAGCAGCCTCCGACCGGAGAGCCGGTGGAGCAGTGGGGCTTCGTGGCCGTCAAGCCGTAGCCGACTCTTGATCAGCTAGGCCGACGGGTTCCACGACGCCGAGTACGGCTGAGACCTCCGACGTACGGGTATCGCGCCCACGTCGGAGGTCTCTCTTTGCCTCGTGGCCTGCCCGAGCGGGCCGTGTGCGGGCCCGCTCGGGCACCGTGTGCCACGAGGGGAACACCGGGGAACGAGCTGCTGCACCGTTGACGGCTGGTTCGAAGCGTGAGGTGGTGCGAGGCGTTCAGACGCCGAACGGTGCGGCATATCTGATCACACCGGACGGAACTGGTAGGTCCGAATCCAGGACGAGCGCCATCATCGCCTCGTCGGGCACCTCGAACGGAGCGCGGATGCCCCATCGGGAAGCCGGCAGAAATCCGAACCGCGGGTAGTAGTCGGAGTGCCCGAGGACGAGCACGAGGCTCTCCCCCATCCGTGCCGCGGCGTCGAGGGCGGCCCGGATGGCCGCGGAGGCCGCCCCTCGGCGCTGGTGGACGGGCAGAGTCGCGCACGGTGCAAGGGCGAGCGCAGGCCGGCCCTCCACATGGCACCGCGTGAGCAGGGCGTGTGCCGCAAGGGTTCCGTCCAGGGCGACAGCAACCCAGGACAGTCCGTCGATCCATGCGTCGGGATCGGCGCGGAGCGCATCCACCAGATCCGCTTCGGCTTCGGTGTCGAAGGCGGCGGCATTGATCTGGTGAATCGCCGCCCTGTCCGCAGGGGCTTCGGCACGGGTGGTCCACTGGGTCATCGTGCATCTCTTTCCGGCAGTAGGAGGGTGCGGGAGCGGTACGCCATCGGCAGGGCGGTCGCGTCCGGGCGGACGCATCGAATGATCCCTCCCCCGTCTGGCCTGCCGAGACATGCCATTCCGTATCGGGAGGAAGAAGCTGCGCCCACTGGGCGCCCGGGGGCGGTGAATGACTCCCGGGTGGTGCTCGACCAAGATCGGCACAGTAGTGGTGCCGTCCTCGTTCAAACTTCCCGGGTGCGACCCACCGCTGTGGTGGGGTCCGCACCCGGGAGACCCTTGGTCCTTCAGAGGGTGAGCAGCGCGCGGATGGGCATGCTGCCGTCCGCGAGCGGCCGTACGGCGATCCGTACCAGGGCCAGGGCGTTGTCGTCCCCGGCGATCCGGTTGGCACTGAGTTCACCGCACGACAGACATTGATGGATGATCATCCATTCGCCATCTGCACGTGCGGCCATGCTCAGCACCGTCATCCGGCCGCGGCACGTGGCGTCCCGGTCGCCCGGTACCCGCCGGTCGACGTGAAGGCTCGTCAGACAGTGCGGGCAGTGGTTGCGATGGGCCGTGCCGGGCGCACTCACGGAGACGTCGAGCCGGCAGCCGACGCATCTGAACGCCTCCCCCTGGCTGCCGTTGCGTCCGTGGAGCACGTCCTTGTGTCGTTGGGTGCGCGCAGGGCGCTGGCGGTTCTGGGGTGCTTTGCGTCGTGGCATGGTCGTCCTCCGTCCTTCCGGTCCCCTCACAGTTCCGCGAACAGTTCGAGTGGGAAGGGCGGCTGGGCCAGTGGTCTGACGGCCATGCGCATGAGGATCAGCTGGTTGTCGTCGGTGCAGATGGCGCTGGAGGTGAGCTCGTCGCAGCGGGTGCAGCGGTGGATCACCATCCAGTCGCCGTTTCTGAGGACGGCGATGGAAATGGGTGCCATCCGTGATCGGCAGTCGGAAGCACCGCCCTCGACGTGGTCGTGGACGTGTCGGGAGTGCAGGCAGCTGGGGCAGTGGTTGCGCCCGGTGCCGTCGGGCCCGAGTTCGCTGACGGTCAGTCCGCAACGTACACAAGCGAACGTCTTCGTCCGCTGGATGGGACTCGGCGTGAAAACGGGTCCGCCGGAGGCATGGGAATGCGAGTTGTGTGAAGACACCCTCGGTGCTCCTTGCTGAAGGTATGAAGCGATGACAGCAGGAGGAGGCCGAGCGGCCCTGGGCGAATCGTGGCCGTGAGGCGCGGTGGGAGCCGCGGTTCTCGGGGCGCGGCAAAACGGCGCACCAGCGGAATCGCGGTGTCGGAGACCGTGATGGACTCACCGACGGCCCGTTGCAACAGAGGCGGGGTCGGGTCGGCGATCAGGCTGTGGTCAGCGACCGGACCGGTTCACGGTTCGGCGGGGCCTTCTCGGCACGGACCGGGGCATACATCAACTACTTTCTCGGGCCGAGCGGTCCGATGGCATCGAGGAACGGCTGCCTGATGAGGCGGTGAGCACGCTAGCAAGCACGTATCGGTGCATGCCAATGGTTTTCCCACACTCATGTCCGACCAGGTCCCACGGCCGCGCATCGATCGGCCGGGGAGAAATGTCGATGATCCGCGATGGTCGGCAGGCGCCGGGGGCATCCGTACACGGGGCCCGTTCAAAGGCCCCCTGTCGACAGTTCAACGGACGGCCCATGCTCTGATGGAAGCGGCCACCGCGGCGCCACAGAGGAGATGCACCACTTGCACACCACCTTGACCGTGCTCTACACCGATCGACTCGAAGCGTGTCACGCCTTCTACACCGGTCTCGGGTTCGACTTCGTCAAGGAGCAGCACGGCGACGGGCCCGAGCACTACGCCGCGCAGACGCAGGACGGATGCGTGTGGGAGCTCTATCCGAGCGGTAGGCGCCCGGCCACGGGACGTCTACGACTCGGCTTCACGGTGCGGGCGGCCCGGGGCGCGTCGGCATACGCCCCGGGCCAACACCGCCTGACGGATCCCGATGGGCGCACCGTGATCCTCAGTGTGCTGGCTGCGGCCCCGTCCTCCTGAGCCGCGGCCGGGCTGCCCGCCCTACTGCTTGCGGGCGATGCCCACGTAGAGCGGGACCTGTACGTCGTCGCTCTCCGGGGTGTCGACCGGTCGGTGCCAGTCCCCCGCCAGCGCCAGACCTGGATCGAGGAGTACGAGTTCCTCGAAGAAGGCGGCGATCTCGTCCCTGGTGCGCAGTTGGACCGTGACGCCGCCGCTTCGATAGACCTCCATGACCCGTGCCATGGTTTCGGGGTCGACGTCGGCCGTTCCATGGGACAGCACCAGATGACTTCCGGGCGCCAGGGGCGCGAGGAGGTCGTGTACCAGTCTGCGGGGGTCCTGTGCGTCGTCGATGAAGTGCAGCAGTGCCACGAGGGACAGCCCGACGGGTTCGTCGAAGTCGAGCACTTCACGAGCCGCGTCGAGGATCGCCTCTGGATGGCGGACGTCCGCCTGGACGTACTCGGTGCGCCCTTCAGGACGGCTGTTCAGCAGTGCTTCGGCATGGCGTAGGACGATGGGGTCGTTGTCGACGTAGACCACCCGTGCATCCGGTATGACGCCCTGGGCGATCTGATGGAGGTTCGGCTCGGTGGGGATGCCGGTGCCGATGTCCAGGAACTGTCGCAGACCGCTTTGGGCGAGCTGCCCTACGGCTCGCTGCATAAAGCGACGGTTGGCCTGCGCGGCGGCCTTGGCTTGAGGGTAGAAGGTCAGGACCTGTTCGGCTGCCGCAGCGTCGACGACATGGTGGTCCTTCCCGTTGAGGAAGTAGTCGTACATACGGGCCGGATGGGGTTGGTGGGGGTTTAACTGGGGCGATCCGTCGTCCGTCGTTGCGGTCATGTCCCGTCCTTGTCTCTCGTCGGTGCGGGTGCCTCGGATGTGGTGTCAGACGACTCCGTGGGCACTCAAGAGATCAAGAAGTCAGCGCCGCCGTCCTTGGTCCACTGGATGAAGACCCGCATCTCCTCCGTGGTGCAGACCAGGGCCGGGCCGTGTGGGTCGGTGGATTGACGCAGGGCGATCCTTCCTCCGGGGAGCTTCTTGGCCTCCACGCAGGAGGCTCCGTTGGGTCCGCTCCACGGTCGGTTCCAGTTCTCGTCGCCCAGGTCTGCGGCGGCGTGGTCGACATGGTGGATACGCGCGGTCATTGCATCTCCTTGTGGATGTCCGTCCCCGGGACATCTCTGAACTTGCTGGGGGGTGTGCTGCGGTCACGCTCGGCGGGGCGGCGGTCGCGCGAGTGGAAGTGCGGAAGGTGGCGAACGCGGTCGGGGATGCTGATGTGGCCGGCCCGTCTACCAGGCTCGGTGGTGGCCACCACATCGTCTCCCCCTCCTTCGTGCAGACCATCCGTCGACACGGGCCGACGACGAGCATCGCCGGCCTTTTCGAGGCCGGGTCCGCCCTGCGGCAAGGGCGCGCGGTGTCGTGGTCCGCCGTGCCGATTCGTTCGACCGGCCGGTATCCATCGAAACGGCACCGACCCTCCGGCACACCGTCAAACACCCCTGCCCGTAGGCCCGTTGGGAAGCAGTTTGCCATGAGTGAGGTGGGGTGCACAGAGCACTTCACGACAATGCACTGTGCATTGTTCAGCGTGCAATCCCGGCAGCTCGGAAGGCGTGCAGGTCATCACCGTGTTGACTTACGCCACTGCACTACCGACTGTCCCGATCTCGATGGGGCACCTCTGGGCGGCGCCGGGGAACCGACGTGTTCGCCCTGGGTCCCGCCGCTGCCCGAGGGCGTGCGGCCCCTGGCCGGCCGCCGCTCCCGAACAGCGGAAGACGCAAAGGGTTCTGGCCCCATGGCGGACGAGCAGCGCCTCCATCTCATGACGGCTTCGACCTTCGGGGCCATAACACCCCGGCCGCAGGAGCAGGCACGGTACGACCCTTTCGTCGCACCAGTCGGAACTGCACACTCCCGTGCATTAACTGTTGTCTGCACACATACATGCGGCTAGGGTCCTGGCCATCGAGCACTGATCGCGCAGCAGGAGAGCGAGCGCGGAGCCGTAGCCACACCCTCAAGGAGCTATGTCCATGTGCGTTGACCCCAACATCCCGCCCCCTCCCTCCCGGGTCACGCGTCGCGGCGTACTCGCCGGCGCGGCCGTCCTGGCGGGAGGGGCGGCACTCACCGGCACGGCCGCGGGAACCGCCTCGGCGGCGGACGGCGCTCGCACCCATCAGTCCCGCCCGCCCCGCGGGGGCACCTTGATCATCGACGGCGGTACGCTGCTGGACCCGTTGACGGGTCGGGTCACCGAGGATGCCGTGGTGGTCATCGAAGACGGTTCCGTCCGTGCGGCAGGTACCCGGAAGGCAACGCGCAACGACGTGGCGGCCGTACGCAAGGTCGCTCGCGTCATTCGGGCGAACGGCCGCTGGATCCTGCCGGGACTCATCGACGCGCACATCCACTTGAGCAACCAGACCGACGCCCACCGGGCCATCAAGCTCGGAGCGACGAGCATCAGGAGCGGAAGCACCAGCTTCTACCAGGACATCGCGCTGCGAGAGTTGGCGCGCTGGGCACCCGGACGCGTGCCGCGGATACGGGCGGCAGGCATCTTCGTCACACCCAAGCTCGGGGACACGATCCTGGCCGACCCGGACCTCGCACCGCTCAGCCGGCTCAAGGACGGCGTGCGCACGGCCGAGGCGCTGCGCAGGGTGGTGGAAGTGAACCTGTCCCGAGGCGTCGACGTCATCAAGACGCGGGTAAACGAGCGGGCCGGATCACCGACGGAGGATCCGCTGACCCAGGTGTACGACCGCGATCAACTCGCCACGACCGTGGCTGCGGCCCGAAAGGGCGGCGCGACCGTGCTGTGCCACAGCTACAGCGAGAAGGGCATCCACGATGCGGTGATGGCCGGGGTCAGCAGCATCGAACACGGGGTGTACCTCGGCGAGCGCACCATGCGGGAAATGCGGAGGAGGGGTACCTACTTCACTCCCACGCTCGCCGCCATGGCCAGTCTCGCAGCCGATCCGGACCCGATACTCGCCGAGCGCGGTAGACGCTTCCTCCCCATCGCCCAGCGCGCCGCCCTACGAGCTCACGAGCTCGGGGTTCCCATCGCTTCCGGAACCGACTCCTCCACCGGTGCGGTCGATCCGATCGGCCGAGAGGTCGAACTGCTGCGCGAGGCCGGGCTGCCCGCGTTGGACGCGATCCGTACGGCGACCACGGGTGCGGCACGACTGGTGGGACTGTCACGGAGCGCCGGACGGCTGGCGCGCGGCTTCCGCGGTGACGCCGTACTGGTCGATCGCGACCCGCTCGACGACGTGGCAGCGCTCAAGAACCCGAGCACAGTGATCAGCTACGGCTTCCCCGTCGACGCCTGACGGATCCGCGCAGGTCGTCGCCCGGTCGGGCCGCTCACCGGGTACGACCGGGCCGTGGCCCGCCATCGACCGTCGGCCTCACCGCGGCGGCGGGTCACGGTCCAACCCCCGCGTCATCCGGCCCGTCGGACCAGGTGATCCGGTAGAAGGCCAGGCGTTCGTCCTCGGCGACGCATCGCATCCCGACGGCTTCCATCACGCGTCGGGATGCGATGTTGTCCCGATCGGCGTCGCCTTCGACTGCTGCCACACCCCAATCGCGCGCCGCCGCCAAGAGGCCCCGGAGTGCCTCCGAGGCGTAGCCCTTGCCCTGCGCCGAGTGAGCCAGTCCGTAGCCGATCGTCACCGTGCCGGCGGCGTTCGGCGGGCCGTGGAAGCCCACGCCACCGATGGCCCGGCCGTTGTCCGCACGACGGAGCTCGTACGGGCCGTACGGCCTTGTATCACCCGTCCTGGCGCAGTTGTCGAGGAACTTGCGAGCGCCCGTCACATCCCCGTCGGTGGGATATCCGGCCTCCCAATGGTCCTCGCCCTGAGGTGTGCTCTCCACCAACCGCCGGGCCTCGTCGATGCTCAGTGGGTGGAGAAGTAACCGCGTTGTGATCAGATCTGCCATGCTCCCGTGCCTATCACACGGGTTGTTGTGGGCGCTCGTGCATTTCGCGGTGCTTGCCAGCACGCCAGGCAGCCGAGGACGATCTACGGCTGAGTGCCATCGACGGGCGAACAGGGTTTCAGCTCGACGGACAGAGCGCCGTCCCATCGCACCGCGCCCACGGCTGGAGGCGGTACAGCAGGTCAGGTGAGGTCGAACTCCCCCTCCCGCGCGTTCAGCACGAACGCCCGCCACTCCGCCGGGGTGAAGATCAGTGACGGGCTCTCGGGTCGGCCGCCGTTGCGCATGGCGATGAAGCCTTCGACGAAGGCGATCTGAACGTCTCCGGTCCCTTGGGTACCGGAGCGCCAATCCGCTCTGCTGAGGTCGAGCTCAGGCTTCTCCCAACTCGAAAACATCTGCGTGGTGGTGGTGCTCTCGGCCACGTCCGTGCTCCTCCCGCATGGGTTCCGAGCCAGCGTAGCCACCTGCCGCCCTCCCGCACAGGCCGCCGACGCACCCGGCGCGGACCACACGATCGCGTGCCGAAGCCACCGGCCCGGCCACCAGCCCAGACGCCCGGGCATCCGAGGCGAATCGATCGTGATCGGTGCAGGGACAGCGGTTCACGACCGGCACCAACTGGTGGATCTGGCGCTCGACAACGCCACCGACACCTCGGCGGCTCGGCCGACTCCTCGTCTTTCCGCGATGGAAAACAGGGAGGGGGCATCTTCCGACGGGCTTCCGAACCAGAGGGCGACCCATACAACTCTCACCCTAGACTTGAGGTTGAGAGTGCGCCCTGAGCGAGCGATGGATGACCAGCGAACAGCGGCTCGACGATGCCCGTCGACAGGCCCGGCGTCATCCGAATCCCTCCGGGATGAGGTCGGACCACACCCTCGCACCGATAGATTCCGGACTCCCTCAACGGGGGCGCACGCAACCCAGGAGCCCACCAGCCCCAGGGCTGCCCAAGCCCCGCACACAACACAACCCCGACCTCGGTAAACCGGGGGCGTGCAAGGGATGACACGCGCCCTCCTCGGTTGGCCTGATCGCCCCGTTGACAGGAAATACCCGGGCTGACTGCATGGGGCGACCCCTTGTCGTTCGCCCCTCTGGGGAGGCACCGTGTTGCTCCGTACCCGTACCGGACGCTTTGGACTCGTGGGCATCGCCCTGGCGATAGGGGCGACCCTCCTGCCGACCAGCGCCGCGGCCCGCAGCACCGCACCACCTGCTCTCCGCTTGGCCGGTGATGGTCTGTCCGCAGTGATCCGGTATACCGAGTACGGCATCCCCCATGTCCTGGCGAAGGACTACGCGGGTCTCGGCTTCGGCACCGGCTGGGCGCAGGCGGCCGATCAGGTGTGCGTCCTCGCCGACGGCTTCCTGACGGTGCGCGGGGAACGGTCCCTGCACTTCGGCCCCGAAGCCGACTCCGACGATTCACTGTCGGCGGCTGCCAGCAACCTCTCCAGCGATCTGTACTTCCGAGGGGTGCGCGACAGCAGGACGGTCGAACAACTTCTCGCCACGCCCGCACCGAGGGGACCCAGCAGGGCATCGAAGGAGCTGATGCGCGGCTGGGCAGCCGGATACAACGCCTGGCTGAAGCAACGTCAGATCACCGATCCGGCCTGCCAGAACGCCGCCTGGGTGCGTCCGGTGTCCGCCCTTGACGTGGCGCGGCGAAACCATGCCCTCGCGGTGCTCGGCGGTCAGGGACGGCTCGTCGACAGCATCACCTCGGCGCAGCCACCCCAGCGGGTGGGCGGACCCGCGACCGTACCCGTCCCCACAGCGGCAGCGGAGGCGGCACGTCGGCTGTTCTCGGACGAGAGCACACGGAGTGCGGAGATGGGCTCCAACGCCGTCGCGTTCAGTGGCAACACGACCGCCGACGGACGTGGACTGCTGCTGGGCAATCCCCACTACCCCTGGCACGGCGGACGACGGTTCTGGCAGGTCCAGCAGACCATTCCCGGCGTGTTGAACGTGTCGGGCGGTGCCCTGTTGGGCACCACCGTGGTGAACATCGGCTTCAACGAGAAGATGGCGTGGAGCCACACCGTCTCCACCGGCGTACCGATGAATCTGCACCAGTTGGTGCTCGACCCCGCCGATCCCACCGTGTACGTCGTGGACGGTCTGCGGGAGAGGATGCGTCAGCGGACGGTCACCGTCGAGGTGAAGGGCGCGTCCCCCGTCACGCGTACGCAATGGTGGACGCGGTACGGCCCCGTGATCACCTCGCTCGGCCCGACGCTGCCCCTGCCGTGGTCGACGAACGTCGCGTACGCGCTGCACGACCCGAACGCCAGCAACCTGCGCCTGCCCGACTCGGCGCTTGCCCTGGGTGCCTCCCGTTCCACCGGCGAAGCCCTGCGCGCGCTACGACGGACCCAGGGATTGCCCTGGGTCAACACCATCGCCGCGGACTCCAGGGGCGGCACGCTGTTCACCCAGTCTCAGGTGTTGCCCCGTATGACGGATGAGCTGGTCACACAGTGCTCGACACCTCTGGGGCAGGCCATGTACCCGGCCTCGGGCATGGCCGTGTTGGACGGGTCCCGGAACGCATGTGCTCTCGGCTCGGACCAGGACGCGGTCCAACCGGGCATCCTCGGCCCCTCCAGGATGCCCACCCTGGTCAACGCTCCCTATGCCGCCAACTCCAACGACAGCGCCTGGCTCGCCAACGCGAATCAACCGCTGACCGGATACGAGCGGATCTTCGGCACCGTCGGCACTCCCCGATCGCTGCGCACCCGCGGTGGGATCGAGGACGTATCGGCCATGGCCGCCAGGGGCAGCCTCACCGTGGCGGACCTCCAGCGTCAGCAGTTCGCCAATCGGGTACCGGTCGCGGACCTGGCGATCACCGATGTGGTCCGGGCATGCCCTGCTGCCCTGCCCGATGACACGGAAGCCTGCCGGGCTCTGGCGAACTGGGATCGCACGGTCGGCGCGGACAGCCGCGGCGCACTGCTCTTCGACCGGTTCTGGCGGCGGTTGAGCGCCCAGTCGGCGGCAACGCTCTGGCGGACGCCGTTCTCGGTGACGGATCCGGTGGGCACGCCCCGTACGGTCAACACCCAGTCGGCCCTGTTCGGACAGGCACTGACCGCCGCGGTGGCCGAACTGCGCCAGGCCGGCATCGCCCTTGACGCACCGCTCGGACGGCACCAGTTCGTGGTCCGCAACGGCGAGCGCATCGCAGTCCACGGGGGTACGGAGTCCCTCGGCGTGTGGAACAAGGTCGAGGCGCGATGGGATCCCGCGGGGGGCGGGTACGCGGAGGTGGCCATGGGGTCGAGTCATATCCAGGCGGTGGGCTGGGATGGGGGGCGGTGCCCGGTGGCGCGGACCTCGCTGACGTACTCCCAGTCGTCGAATCCGCTCTCGCCCCACTACCAGGACCAGACGAAGTTGTACGCGGCCGGGAAGTGGGTGACCTCCCGTTTCTGCGAGAAGGACATTCTGAGCTCGCCCGCCCTACGGGTGGTGCAGGTGCGCGAACGATGAGGCACACCGTTCGAAGCGGGCCGGCCACCGGCTGCGGGCGGGTGCGGTCGTCTCAGCGGTGAAGCCGGTCGTCGGAACTGCTCGGGGTGGACGGCCCCGAGCAGTTGCGCAGGTCGACAGCCGGTCCGTTCCGAAGCGCCGGTGAGGGGTTGCGCTCCGCACCCCGTTGGCGCAGCACCCCGCGCGCCCGGCCCTCGCTGCTGGCAGCGTGGCGTGCATGAAGACTGGCGCACCACGGCTGAGATCCCAGTGGACCACGTGGGTGCCGCCCATTGCGGTGATCGCCCTCGTACTGGGGTGGGGTCGGGAGCTGCCCGGTCCTGCCGTTGCGCTCATCGGGGTGTGTCTCATCGGTGCCGTGCTGGCCGCGGTGCACCATGCGGAGGTGGTGGCGCACCGCGTCGGTGAGCCGTTCGGCTCGCTCGTCCTCGCCGTTGCCGTGACCGTCATCGAGGTGGGGCTGATCGTGACGTTGATGGCGGGGGGCGGCGCCAAGGCATCCACCTACGCCAGGGACACCGTCTTCGCCGCCGTCATGATCACGTGCAATGGGATCGTCGGCTTCTCGGTACTGGTCGGAGCCTTGCGCAATCGGGTCGCCGTCTTCAATGCCGAGGGTTCCGGCGGCGCCCTGGCGACCGTCTGCACGCTCGCCACGATGACCCTGGTGCTGCCGACCTTCACTACGGGTCAGCCCGGCCCCGAGTTCACCGGAAGCCAGTTGGCGTTCGCCGCCGGGGCATCCCTGTGTCTGTATGCGTTGTTCGTCGGGGTCCAGACGGTGCGCCACCGGGACTACTTCCTTCCGGTGCGCTCCCAGGACCAGGCCGCCGACCCCGATGACCACGCCCCGCTGCCGAACGACCGTGAGACCTGGTCGAGCGTCGCGCTGTTGGTACTGGCGCTGGTGGCCGTGGTCGGCAATGCGAAGCTGGTCTCGCCGGCCATCGAGGACGGTGTGGAGTCGGCGGGATTGCCCACGGCGGTGGTCGGTGTGGTGATCGCCCTGCTGGTGCTCGCTCCGGAGACGCTCGCCGCCGCACGAGCGGCCCGTCTTGGCCGGATGCAGACCAGTCTCAATCTGGCCTACGGCTCTGCGATCGCCAGCATCGGTCTGACCATTCCGGCCATCGCGTTGGCGACGCTCTGGCTCGAAGGACCGCTGGTACTGGGCGAGGACGCCACCCATATGGTGCTGCTGGTGCTCACCGCGGTGGTCAGCGCCCTGACCGTGGTGCCGGGGCGGGCGACGCTCCTCCAGGGCGGGGTGCACCTGGTGTTGTTCGCCGCGTTCATCTTCCTCTCCTTCAGTCCCTAGACCCGCGCACGGAAGGACGTGGCGGCCGTGGATACGTTCCCGGCCTCTCGGGTCACTCGGGTCACTCTGGTCACTCGGTGTCGAGCAGTTCCCCGACCAGTGCGGCGACCTGCTCGACCTCTACAAGGAACCCGTCGTGGCCGCAGGGCGATGCGATGGTGCGTACCCGGTCGGCCCCAGGGATGTGTGCGGCGAGGTGGTGTTGCTGCGCGAGTGGATAGAGCCGGTCGGAATCGACGCCGGCAATCAGCGTGCGGGCGCTGACCCGGCCCAGGGCCGCTGCTGTTCCGCCGCGGCCTCGACCGACGTCATGGCTGTTCATGGCCTCGGTGAGGACGACGTAGCTGCCGGCGTCGAAGCGGTGGACCAGTTTGCTGGCGTGGTGGTCGAGATACGACTGAACCTGGTAGCGACCGCCGCGCCAGGGGTCTTCCGCTTCCTGCGCCGCGCGCCCGAACCTGATGTCGAGTTCGCTCTCGCTGCGGTAGGTGACATGCGCCAGTCGTCGGGCGAGCCCCAGGCCCTGGTGGGGTCCGCGCCCGGGTCCGGCGTCGTGGTAGTCACCGCCGCGCCAGTTGGCGTCGCTACGGATCGCGCCCAACTGCACGCTCGCCCAGGCTATCTGTTCCGCGCTCGCCGCCGCGGTGGAGGTGAGCACGAGCAGCGAGGCCACCCGGTCCGGCCAGGACACCGCCCACTCCAACGCTCGCATCCCTCCCATCGAGCCGCCGACCACGAGGGCCCAGCGATCGATGCCCAACTGATCCGCGAGGCGTGCTTCAGCCTCGGTCTGGTCCCGGGTGGTCACGAAGGGAAAGGCTCCGCCCCAACGACCGCCGTCGGGGTGGGGCGAGGACGGGCCGGTGCTGCCCTGACAGCCGCCGAGCACATTGGGGGCGACCACGAACCAGCGGTCGGTGTCGAGGGCGCGTCCCGGCCCGATCAGCCCGTCCCACCAGCCCGCGGTGAGATGGCCTGGGCCGGCCGGGCCGCTGACGTGGCTGTCGCCGGTCAGCGCGTGGAGCACGAGTACCGCGTTGGATGCGTCGGGGGCGAGCTGCCCCCAAGTCTCGTACGCCATCCGGGCCCCCGGGAGTTCCCCGCCGCTCTCCAGGGGCAGTGCCGAGCGCAGTCGGGCCCACTGTCGCCGGCCGGGCGGGTCGCCCTCCTGCCAGGCCCCGGTGGCGGGGGGCAGGAGGGCGTTCCGGGACACCGTGTGGGCCTGAGGGTTCAGGATGCGCCCTTCGCCGCGCGGAATCCTGCTTCCAGATCCGCCTTGAGGTCGGCGATGTTCTCAACACCCACCGAGAGTCGGACCAGCCCGGGGGAGGTTCCGGTGGCGGCGAGCTGCTCGGGGGAGAGCTGGCTGTGCGTGGTGGATGCCGGATGGATGATCAAGCTGCGTACATCGCCGATGTTGGCGAGATGGCTGAAGAGTTCCACGGCGTCGACGAAGCGCTTGCCGGCTTCCACCCCATCCCGCAGTTCGAAGGAGAGGACGGCACCGGCGCCACGCGGGAGATAGCGCTGGGCGGCCCCGTGCCACCGGTTGCCGGGCAGGCCGGGGTAGTGGACGGCGGCCACTTCGTCGCGCTGCGACAGCCATTCGGCGAGCGCCTGGGCGTTGGCGGAGTGCCGCTCGATGCGCAGGCTGAGCGTTTCGATGCCCTGGAGCAGGAGGAAGGCGGAGTGCGGTGCGATGGCGGGGCCGATGTCCCGCAGGAGTTGGACGCGGAGCTTGATGGCAAAGGCGCTGGGCCCCAGGGCGGGCCAGTACCTCAGGCCGTGGTAGCTGGGGTCAGGCTCGTTGAAGTCGGGGAAGCGCTCGGCGTGCGCTCCGAAGTCGAAGGTGCCGCCGTCCACGACGACACCGCCGAGGGTGGTGCCGTGGCCGCCGAGGAACTTGGTCGCCGAGTGGACGACGATGTCGGCGCCGTGCTCGATGGGCCGCAGCAGGTAGGGCGTGGGGACCGTGTTGTCGACGATCAGTGGGACGCCGGCAGCGTGGGCGGTGTCCGCCACTCCCTGTACGTCGAGGACGTTGCCGCGGGGATTGCCCAGCGTTTCGGCGAAGAGCGCCTTGGTGTTGGGGCGGACGGCGGCGCGCCAGGCGTCGAGGTCGTCCGGGTCGTCGACGAAGGAGACCTCGATGCCGAAGCGGGGCAAGGTGTGGCGGAAGAGGTTGTACGTGCCTCCGTAGAGGGAGGTGCTGGAGACGATGTGGTCGCCGGCGCTCGCCAGGGTCAGGATCGCCAGGGTCTCGGCGGCCTGTCCGGAGGCGAGCGCAACGGCGGCCACCCCACCCTCCAGGGCTGCGACCCGCTGCTCCAGGGCGTCCTGAGTGGGGTTGTGGATCCGGGTGTAGATGTTCCCGGGCTCCGCGAGCGAGAAGAGGTCGGCCGCGTGCTGGGTGTCACGGAAGACGAAGGACGTCGTCTGGTAGATCGGGACGGCCCGCGCACCGGTGGTGGGGTCGGGTGCGGTGCCGGCGTGGACCTGCTTGGTCTCGAAGGACCAGCCCGGGCCGGGTACGGATGCGGTGTCGTCGGGCGTGTGACCGGCGGCGACCGAGTCGATGGGCTGGCTCATGGCTCTTCCTTCGGATGTGGTGGACGGTGTCGGACGGAGTGAGGTTGCGTGGCACTCCCGGGGCATCCGCTGCGGTGCTCGAAGAGGTGTCGGAGCACGGACGGAGGTCGCGGTGGCAGCGCCGGGCCGACGGGCGCGGTCCACCGCGGCGGTGGCCGGACGTCGAAGCGGGAGCGGCGGCCGGCTCGGCAGGTCTCCCGACGGGCTGAGGTCGATCGCGTGCGGACGGCCGGCGCGCGGATCGCCGTCGTCGTGAGGTGCCGTCGTTCAACCGCGTGCCCTTCCCGCTGCCGGTGGCCGAGGGGTCCCGAGAGATCGTGCACTGCAACGTAGCGACCCGGGGTGGTACCGGGAAGGGCGACGCCCGTTTCGCCACACTGCCGCAATACCACGGCAATATTGGATAAATGACCGAATGTACGTTCGGTGTTGATGCGAGTCTGTTCGGGCCCGTACGGGGTCGGTCCGCACCCGGTGGCCCGTCGTTCGGGTCAGGGCCGGACGACGGGGTACCAGACTGTTTGCAGGGGAGAGAACACCCCACGCACATACGGAGATCAGGGGGTGCGATTCCCTCCCCGGTCCCACCGGGATCTCACTCTCCCTGGAGGACCCGACCGGCAGGTGTGCCGAAGTACCAGTGGCGCCCCGGTGGGGGTGGCGGCAGGGTGTCGTCCACCAGATCGGACATGGCCTGCCCCAGCTCCACCAGAGGGCCGGGGGCCACATGGCGGGCGCCGCGCAGATCGATGGTCTGGCCGTCCAGTACGTTCCACCCGGCGACCTCGGCGAGATCGACACCGCCCCGCTCGGTCAGCTGCACGCCCGCTCGTGAGACCCACCCCAGCAACGCCCGCTGTTCCTCGGCGCTGAACTCGTCCAGGAGCACGGCCATGCTCGCCCCCACCACCGCATGCACCCGCAGTTGGTGCACCAACTCGCCCCACCACAGGGGATGCCGCTTCGCGGTGGATTCCTCGGCAACGCGGATCGCCTCGGCGAAGAGGACGCCCAGCCCCACGTCGTAGGCCCAGAAGAGCCTGTCCCCGAAGCAGACTGGTGTCGCCCTGCTCATCGATCCCGCCCCTGGAGTCCGGCCGTACCCGCCGCCGCCCGGCAGAGGTACCGCTCCGTGTCGCCAGGCTATACGCACGTGTCCTCAGTGGGACGCGCTGTTGCGCCCACTGCCACGGACGCGGTAAGGCCCCCACCCCTCGAATGCGCCGGAGCGCCGTGGGACGTGTCCCTGCGCACGGCACGGGGCACCCGATCCCCCGGGTGGGATCGGGTCGCGGCTCGATGCCTCGACAGCTCTGATGAACCGTCGACCTGCGGGGCAGACGAAGCAGCAATCCGCCGGACGGTGTCGAACCGGTCGGAGTGTTGACAGCGCACGACTTCCGCAAGAAAGCTTCACTGCTATTCGAGGACCCGCGAATTCTCGGCGGATTCACATGAGAGAGGGGTTCCGGGTGACCGAGGACACGACAGGCGCGGGAATCAGCAGACGTTGGCTCGGCAGCGGGGCACTGGCCCTCGGCGGGGCGTTCGCGTTGGCGCCGGCTTCCTTCGCGGACGCCGCGGGCTCGGACGACGGGCCCGTCGACGGCCTGTCATCCGACGCCGCCCTCCGCGGGAGCGGCCCCACCCTGCGCCGCGGCACGCCCGGACGGGCCGGTCTGATCGGGGCGCATCTGGAGCAGTTGGTCACCGAAGCCGAAGCGTTCCTCCGTCCTTCCCCGCGCAAGCCCTGGTACGCGGGGGCGGTGCTGCTGGCGGGGCGTGGCGGCACGGTCGCACTGCATCGCCCCATCGGCATGGCCGTGCGCTACGCCGGATACGACGAGCGGTCCGACACGGGTGTCGAACTGCCCGCCGAGCGGCAGATCCCCATGGCCGAAGACACCGTCTTCGATCTGGCTTCGGTTTCCAAGCTGTTCACCTCGCTGCTGGCCGTGCAGCGGATCGAGCGAGGAGAGCTGAAGCTCGACGCCACCGTCGCCTCCTATCTGCCGGAGTTCGCGGCTGCGGGCAAGCAGGAGATCACCGTCCGTCAGATGTTGACGCACACATCGGGACTGCGGCCGTGGATCGCCTTCTACCGGGAACCGACCCGGGAGGGAATGCTGCGACTGCTCTGGCAAGAGGCTCCCGTGAGCCCTCCGGGGAGCACCTACCTCTACTCCGATCTGAATCTGATCGCCCTCCAGTTGCTGCTGGAGCGGATCACCGGCCGGTCGTTGGACGTTCTCCTGCGCGAGGACGTCACCGCTCCCCTGGGGATGCAGCGCACCCGGTTCAATCCGCCGTCGTCGTGGCGGCCGAAGATCGCCGCCACCGAGGACTCCAGACCGCCTTGGTCCGGTCTCGACCGGGGGCTCGTCTGGGGCGAGGTGCACGACGAGAACGCCTTCGCGTTCGGCGGTGTCGCCGGGCATGCAGGAGTGTTCTCCTGCGCCTGGGACCTGGCGGTGCTGGCCCGTGCGCTCCTGAACGGCGGCAGCTATGGAGCCGCGCGCATCCTGCGACCGGAATCGGTCGAGCTGATGTTCCAGGACGCCAACACGGACTTCCCGGGGAACGCCCACGGCCTCGGATTCGAGTTGTACCAGCCCTGGTACATGGGGGCGATGGCGACACCGCTCAGTGCCGGGCACACCGGATTCACGGGCACCAGCCTGGTGCTCGACCCCAGTACCGACTCGTTCCTGATCGTCCTCGGCAACTCCGTGCACCCCGTTCGCACCTGGCGGTCGGGCAGTGCGCCACGGGTGGCGACGGCCGACCGCTTGGCGCGTGCCGTCGCGGTGCGCCCACGACGGGGACGCACCGCCTGGTTCTCGGGGATGGCCAACGCATCCGACGTGACGCTGACGCTGCCCGCGCTTGCCGTGGACTCGCCGTCGACCCGGTTGGTCAGTTCCGTGTGGTGGGACATGACCCCGGGAGCGGACCGGCTCCGGTTGGAGGCGTCTGCCGACGGCGGCGCCACCTGGCGACCGGTGCCCTTCGACACCGTACGCCTGGGAGCGCGCCAGCCGTCGGGGCACCATCCGGACGGGTCGGCGGGCGGCTGGTCCGAACGGGTGTGGCACCGACTCACTGCCGATCTCTCAGCCTGGCGGGAGACCTCGGTACGGATCCGCTGGAGGTACACCACGGATTCGCGGTCGGTCGGGCGGGGAGTCTACGTCGACGCGATCAGGGTCGAGGACCGGGTCCGCACGCTCTTCGACGAGCGGCGCCCGGCGGATACGGCACGGATCGAGACCGTCGGATGGACCGCATCTGCGGACTGAACCCCAACGGAAGCCGAGTGCACGGCCGTCGCGGTGCGCGGTATCACCGAGCCGAATAACTGCCGCAGTGTTGGGTCCCGGCTGACGGCTCACCGCCCCAGTACCGCCATGGCCGCATTGTGTCCGGGCACTCCGCTGACTCCCCCGCCGCGCACCGCGCCGGCACCGCACAGCAGCACATTGGGGTGCTCCGTCTCGACGCCCCAACGCCCGCTGGAGTCGGTGGCATAGGGGAAGCTGAGGTCACGGTGGAAGATGTGCCCACCCGGAAGACGAAGTTCCTGCTCCAGGTCAAGCGGGCTGCGGGCCTCGATACAGGGTTCGCCCCGCTCGTCGGTGGCGAGGCAGTCCCGGATGGACTCGTCGAGGTGTGTGTCGAGTTCTGCGAGGGTCGCTTCGAGGAGTTCGGCGCGGGCTCGCGCGGGCTCGGCGGCGAACAGCCGCGCGGGAGTGTGGAGCCCGAAGAGGGTGAGGGTGTGATAGCCGCGGGCCGCAAGATCCGAACTGAGGATCGAGGGGTCGGTGAGCGTGTGACAGTAGATCTCGGACGGGGGTGCACTGGGCATGGTTCCCGATGCGGCTTCCCGATAGGCGGCAGCCAACTGCCCGTACCCTTCGGACACATGGAAGGTGCCTGCGAAGGCATCGGCGGGGTCGACCGTCCGGTCCCTCAAGCCGGGCAGGCGCCGCAGGACCATGTTGACCTTGAACTGCGCGCCCTCGGCGGGCTCCGGGGGCGACGTTCCCAAGAGAGTGGCCAGCTCCTGCGGGGAGGCGTTCACCAGGACATGACGGGCGGCCACCGTCACCTCGGCGTGGGGCGAGCGGCAAGTGACCTCTGCCCGCTCGCCGTCAGTGTCGATGCGGGTGGCCTCGTGCAGGGTCGCGATCGTGGCCCCCGCGTTCCGCGCGGCGAGGGCGAGCGCGTCGGTGAGCGCGCCCATCCCACCGACGGGCACGTCCCACTCTCCGGTGCCACCGCCGATCACGTGGTAGAGGAAGCAACGGTTCTGGCTCAGGCCGGGGTCATGGGCGTCCGCGAAGGTCCCGATCAGGGCATCGGTGAGCACCACGCCCCGCACCAGGTCATGGTGGAAGTACGTTTCGATCGCCGCGCCGATGGGCTCTTCGAACAGCACTCGCCAGGCCACTTCGTCGTCGATACGGGCCTTCAGCTCCGCGCGGGTGGGCAACGGTTCGGTCAGGGTGGGAAAAACCCGGCCGGCCAGGGCGCTCGTCATGCCGTAGAACTCCTGCCAGGCCGAGAATTCCCGCTCTCCTCCGGTGAGTTGGGCGAAGGAGTCCTGGGTGCGACCGGCGCCCACGAGGAGTCCGCTGTTGCCGCTGGGGGTGTAGGAGGACACGCGCCGCCGCCGTACGGAGAAGCGCAGCCCGAGGTCGCGCACGATCTTTTCCGGCAGCAGCGACACCAGATAGGAGTAGCGGGACAGTCGGGCGTCGATCCCGGCGAAGGGACGCGCGGAGACTGCGGCACCCCCGGTGTGCGGTCCGCGTTCCAGCACGAGGACGGAGCGCCCGGCGCGGGCCAGATAGGCAGCGGCGACCAGACCGTTGTGGCCACCACCGACGATCACGACGTCGTACGAAGTGTGTGCGGGCATGGCCGGAACATAACCGCTGGGGCCGCTGTCGAACCACCACGGAAGGCGACACCTTGGTCGCGGTGTGATCACGGGATGCCGTCGTCACGCGGTCCGGAGCTCGGGTCGGGGCTCGGGTCGGGGGCTCCGGTCAGAGCTCGCCAGGGGGACCACAGGGCCGGGCCGGCCGCGGACGCAGCGTCCTGGAACGGCGGCACAGCCGCAGGGATTCCCCTTCTCAGCTGCCGCGTCTCTCCCGCAGTGCGGCAACCCGACGGTAGAGTTCCACGGCTTCCGCGCGCCGACCCAACTGCTCCAGGCAGTGCGCCTCGTCATTGCGGCTCGCCAGCGCATCGGGGTGGTCGATGCCCAATACGCGCTCCCGGGCCAGGGCCACCCCTTCGTACACGGTCAGTGCGTCGTTCCAGCGACCCAACCAGCCCAGGCACACGGCGACCTCCCTGCGGCTCACCAGGGTGTCGGGGTGGTCGGCGCCCAGGACCCCTGATCTGAGGGAGCTGACCTCCCTGGCCTCGGTGAGTGCCTCCTCCCAACGGCCGAGCCGGCCCAGGTTCACGCCGAGACCGTGCCGGGCGCGAAGCGTTTCGGGGTGGCGCGGACCGCTGAGTCGGCTGCGGTCCGCGACCAGGCGCTGATAGAGCTCCAGCGCCTGGTCGGTGTGGCCGAGGCGACCGAGACCGATGCCCACCTCGTAGCGGGCGGCGAGCGTGTCGGGATGGTCGGCGCCCAGGGCACGGGCACGCGCGGTCGCCACCTGCCGGTAGGTCTCCAACGCCTCGGGCCAGCGCCCCAACTGACCGAGGGTGTACGCCACCTCGTAGCGGGTGACCAAGGTGTCGGGGTGGTCAGGGCCGAGCACTCGGGCCCTGGCGGACGCGACATCGGCCGCCATCGCGAACGAGTCCTCCAACCGGCCCAGCCGGCTAAGGCTGAAGCCCAGGTTGTGGCGGCAGCGCAGGGTGTCGGGATGATCGGGGCCCATGGTTCGCTCACGGGAGGCGAGCACAGCCGTATAGATCTCGTGCGCCTCGAAGTGGCGACCGAGTTGTCCGAGCACGTACGCCGATTCCTGACGTGCTGCCAGGGTGTCGGCATGATCGACGCCAAGGGCCTGTGCACGGCCGTCGGCCACACGTTCGAACTCGCGGAGGGCATCCGCGGCCCGTCCGGTCCTGCTGAGGGTGAAGGCGACCTCGTAGCGGCTGGCGAGAGTGTCGGGGTGGTCAGGGCCCAGGGCGTGTTCGCGCTCGGCGGCAACCGCCCTGTGTACTTCGCCCGCTTCCTCCCACCGACCGAGGCGACCGAGGCTGAGTCCGGCGCTGTGCCGACTGGCGAGTACGGCCAGCGACTCGGGGGACGGGGTGGGACGCCTGGGTGCGGTGAGCACCGGCGCGGCGGCGACACGGCGGCTGTCGATCCCCGTCGTCCACTCGCCGGTCAGACCGGCCGGGGGGTCCACCGGTTCGGGGCGCGCCGCGCCACCGGTCGCGCGGTGGCCGCCCGTCATACCCGTGGTCCAGGTCGGCAGGGCCGGCAGCGCTCCTGAGTGCGGGGCGAACCGGACGCCGGGCGACGGTGCCTGGCCGCTGTGGGTCAGGTGCGGCACTGCCCGATCGATCGAGGTGCTGATGCGGCGGCGCAGGTCCTTGGCGTCGGCCGGACGGCCCTCGGGCGCCTTGGCGAGCAGGTCGAGCACGATGCGCTGCAAGGGGTCGGGGATGTCGTCCCGGTGGGTGCGCAGCGGCTGCGGCGGGGTGTCCCGATGACCCACCAGTACGGCCCAGGCGTCCTCGTGGTCGAAGGGGGGAACACCGGTGGCGATCTCGTACAGGACGCATCCCAGCGAGTAGAGGTCGCTGCGGTGGTCGACGGGGCCGCCGCCGATCTGCTCGGGCGACATGTAGTGCGGGGTGCCCATGGCGATGCCGGTGCCGGTGAGTCGCGAGGTCAGTCCCATGCTCTCGCCGAGTCGAGCGATGCCGAAGTCGCAGATCTTCACCTCGCCGTCGGTCAATCGCATGATGTTGGCGGGCTTGAGGTCGCGATGGACGATTCCCCGCTCATGGGTGTAGGCGAGGGCGTCGGCCACCTGCTCCGCGATGTCGACGACATCATGGACCGGCAGCGGGCGCTGTCTGTTCTCCTCCAGCAGCTGGCTGAGGTTGCGGCCTTCCAGCAGTTCCATGACGAGATAGAGGACGCCGTCGGACTCGCCGAAGTCATGGACGACCGTGACTCCGCGGTGTTGGAGGGACGCGGCGACCCGGGCCTCCCGGCGGAACCGTTCCCTCAGCACGGGTGCGATACCCGTGTCGGGCTGTGCGCCCATCGGCTTGAGGCACTTGACCGCGACCCGTCGTCCCAACGACTCGTCGACGGCCCGCCACACCTCGCCCATGCCCCCGCGTCCGATGACGTCGAGAAGCCGATACCGGCCTTGGATCAGCCTGGATTCCGCCATCGCGTCCTGTTGCCCCCGTCGCTCCACTGCCGCCCTCCCCGGCACTCCAGTATGGCGTCCTGGCTGCGCAGTCTGTACGTCGAGGGGCTCGTGGCGGGCCCGAGTCGCCCCATCGCTCTCAAGATGTGACCTGGCGCTGCGTTGCGAGAGAGTGCGGCACGGGGCGTCGCGTCGGATGGGGCTGAAGTGGTGGGACGGCAACCCGCCGTCGGGGGTGGTGCACCCGCTTGCCCGGGAGCGACCGGCCGGTCCCGATCACTGCTGGGAGCCCGCGCGCCGGAAATCCCGTACAGCACCCGGCTTCTGTAGGCGCCAGGAAGTACCCGCCGACCGGTACGAAGCGTTCCACTGTCGGTGCCGAGATGCCTCCTACAGATTTCAAACGTACGGCAACCGGCCATTCCGCCTGGAACCGACCGCACCCGCCAGTTGATCGTTGAGATGATCCGGTGCCGAATACGCAGAGGACGGATGGTGGTCGCATGAGCGTTCCGGGGACGACCGGTGCACGGTGAGGTCGGCCGCGGGGCCGAGTCCGCTCATCCCGGTCGGCGACGCACCGGGCAACCACCGGCGACTCAGGACATGGCTGCCAACCTCGCGGAAGGAACGGGCATGGGCGACTCCCCCGCGGTGAGGTTCTCCCTCCTCGGAGCCGTGCGCGGCTGGCGCGGTGGCGAGGAGTTGGCACTCGCCGGCCCGCAACAGCGGGCGACACTGGCCATGCTGGTGGTGGCCGCGGGGCAACCGGTCGCCATCGAGGAACTCATCGACGGACTGTGGGGCCATCAGGCGCCCAAGGCCGCCGCCACCACGGTCCGCACCTACATCTCCCGCATCCGCACGGTCCTGGAGCCCGAACACCGCGTCGCGGCGGGCCCGGGTCTTCTGGTGTCGGTCGGCACCACGTACGCACTCCATCTGCCAGCCGGCGGGGCCGACGTCACGGAGGCGGATCGAGAGGCGGCAGCCGCTGCGCGAGCCAGGCAGGAGGGTGATGCGCTGGGGGCTCACGGACTGTTGCGCCAGGCCGTCGGACGTTGGCAGGGGACTCCGCTGACCGGCCTGACCGGGCCGTTCGCGGTGTCACAGCGGGAGCGGCTGACCCAGCGGTACCTGGATCTCCTGGAGTCGCGGATAGAACTCGATCTGGAGTTGGGCCATGCCGGCGCCGCCGTCGCCGACCTGACCGCTGCCGTCGCGGCGCACCCGTTGCGGGAGAGCCTGCGCCTCCTGCTGATGCGGGCGCTCTACCAGTGCGGCAGGCAGGCCGAGGCACTGGCGGTGTTCGCGGACACCCGGACGACGCTCGCCACCGAACTGGGCATCGACCCTGACCCCCGCTTGGGCGAACTCCATGAGCGGATCCTCCGCTCGGACCCCGATCTGCTGTGCGCCGCCTCGGGGGCTCCTGCCCCCGCGACCGTACCCGTGCCGGCGCAACTACCCACCGACATCGACGACTTCACCGGCCGGGTGGATCTGGTCGCCGAACTGAAGGCCCGTCTCACCCAACCGGCCGGTTCCGCGGTGCGGATCTGCGCCATCTCCGGCATCGGCGGGGCGGGCAAGACCTCACTCGCGGTCCACGTGGCCCATGAAGTGCGTGGCCACTTCCCCGCCGGCCAACTCTTCGTGGACCTCGCTGGCGTCCAGGAGGATCCGGCGGACCCCGCGTCCGTGCTGGCCGCGTTCCTCCATGCACTCGGCGTCCCCGAGACCGCCGTACCCGAGGGCTTGGAGGCACGCGCCGCGCTCTACCGCACCACCTTGCACGGCCGCAGGGTCCTGGTGGTGTTGGACAACGCGACCGACGCGGAACAGATCAGACAACTGCTCCCCGGCTATCCGGGCTGTGCCGTGATCGTCACGAGCCGCGCACGGATGACCGCCGTCCCCGCGCACCCCGTCGATCTCGACCCGCTCGCCCCCACCGAGTCCCTGGAGCTGTTCACCTCCGTGGTCGGCCCCGCGCGGGTGGCCGCCGAACCGGAAGCAGCCGAGGAACTGCTGGCCGCCTGTGGGCATCTGCCCCTGGCGGTGCGCGTGATCGCCTGTCGGTTGCTCGCCCGCCCCGGTACGAGCATCGCCGAGTGTCTGCGCAGGCTCGCGGACGAGCGCCGCGGCCTCGACCAGCTGCGTACCGGGGACCTCAATGTGCAGGCGTGCTTCAGGCTCGGATACGACCAGCTCGATCCCGTACTCGCGCGAGCATTTCGGCTGCTGGCGCTGCCCGATGCGGCGACCGTCTCGCTGAGCTGTGCTGCCGCGCTGCTCGGCGTCGACGAGTACGACGCGGAAGACGTGCTCGACGCCCTCCTCGATGCCAGCCTGTTGCAGTCACCCCGGGCCGGAAGCTATCGCTACCACGATCTGTTGCGGTTGTTCGCACGCCATCTGAGCGCCGAGACCGACTCCGACGCGGAGATCACGCACTGTCTGGCGAATCTGCTCGACTTCCTCCTCGCCACCGTCCGTCACGCCTATCGCGTGGTGCGGCCGGGTCATCTGATAGCCGAACGGCTGGCGCCTGAGGCATCGGAGGGGATCGGTTTCCTCGATGCGCACGCCGCCCTTGCGTGGTTCGATCGCGAACGGGACTTCGTGCTGCGGGTCCTGGGACAGACCGTGAGGCGGGCGCCGTCGTTGATGGGCACGGCCGCGGACCTGCTGTTGGGGCTGGACCCGCTGTTGGAGCGCACCTACGCCTGGTACGACATCGTGGAGTTGGGCCAGGCGATCGCTGACGGCAGCAGGCGCGCCGGACTCGCGCGGGAGGAGGCCGGAGCGCTCTACATGCTCGGCGGTGGGCTCTGGCAGATCAGTCGGTCCGAAGAGGCCGAGGCCCCCATCGAACGGGCAGAGGCGATCTGCCGCGGCCAGGACGATCAGCTGGTGCTCGCCGAGGTGCTCATCGTACGAGCGTTGGTGACGGCCCATCGCCACGGCCACGACGCCAAGACGGTAGCCCTGCTGACTCAGGCACGGGAACTGCAGCAGGCCACCGGCAATCTGTCGGCCGAGGCGAACGCGCTCGGCAATCTGACGTTCTCCCACGTCATGATGGAGGAGCACCGCGAGGCGATCGTCACCAGCGGGGATGGACTCGCGCTGTATCGACGGCTCGGTGACTCCATGGGCGAGGCCCAGACGCTGATCCATCGCGGCACCGCGTGGCGGCAGCTCGGTGACACGGAGGCCGCCATGCGTTGCTATGCGGCGTCCTTGGAGCTGAGCCGAGAGTTGGGCATGCGGTATCTGGAGGCCCACGTCCTGCATCGGATCGCGGAGACCCATCTGTTGTGCGCGGACGCCCAGGCAGCGGCAGGGGCAGCCGAACAGGCCGTGGAGATCGGTCGGGAGACGGCGATGACCAGGGCTGAGGCCCGCGCGCTGGCCACGCTCGGTGAGGCGCTCGCCGAACTCGGACAACGCGACCGCGCGATCGCCTGTGTACGGGAGTCGGTGGCGTTGTACCGCGGACTCGGGGCGGTCGACGGTGACAAGGCCGAACAGACCCTGCGGCGGCTGACCGCGGGACAGTGATCCACGAAGGGTGCACCCGACGTCATATCGGACGGTGACCATGCATCAGAAGGTTCCTCGGCGGGCCACGTCGGTCAGTGCGCTGTCGAGAATGCCGAGCGCCTGGTCGAGTTCGGCGTGGGTGGTGGTGAGCGGAGGGAGCAGCCGTACACTCCGGGGATCGCTGAGGCAGGGCGATACCAGGAGGCCCGCATCGGCCAGCCTCACGATCACCTCGCCGGCCATGTGGGGGGCGGTGAATCCGATGCTCCAGAGCAGCCCGCGGCCTCGGAATCCGCTGAGCATCCGGGGGTGGAGATCGTGGAGTCCGCGCAACCCGTTGGCCAGCCCGTCGGCCAGCGATCGACCGTGGTCGGCGAGTCCTTCGATCGCGTCCAGCGCGGCCGGGAGCGCGGCGCAGCTGAGGGGGTGCCCCCCGAAGGTGGAGGTGTGCAGCAGGGGGTCCGCGCCGAGCGGTCGGTAGAGCACCTCCGTACAGACCACGGCGGACAGAGGCATCACTCCGCCGCCCAGCGGTCCGCCGGTCAGGACGGCGTCCACGGGGAGCCCTTCGGCAAGGGCGACCGAGCGTTCGCCACACCGGCGCAGCCCGCTCTGGATCTCGTCCGCGATGACGAAGGCGCCGTGGGCCCTGGCATCGAGGGCCCAGCGGTGCAGCACATCCGTCGGTAGGGGAAAGGCGCCGTTCTCCCCCTGTACGGGTTCGAACACGAGGGCCGCGACCGGCCCCCGCGCGATCTCGTCCATGACGGCGGCGGGTTCGAACGGATCCAGGTGGACGGTCTGTGACACACAGCCGCGCAACCCGGCCCGCAACCCGGGGTGGTGCGTCAGCGCGAGTGCGCCGAGGGAGGTGCCGTGGTAGCCACCCCGTACCGCCAGCACCCGGTCCCTACCGGTGGCGAGGCGGGCCAGTTTGACCGCCGCTTCCACGGCGTCGGAGCCGTTCAAGCCGAAATGGACCTTGGGCAGGGCGCCGCCGAAGTAGTCGACAAGGGTGGCGGCGGCCTCCGCGGTGACCGGGTTGGCGAGCGCCCGGGTGGAGGTGGGCATCGTCGCCAACTGACGGTGCACGGCCTCGACGACACCGGGGTGGCGGTGTCCGAGGAGGGCGACCGAGTAGGACCCAAAGTCCAGGGCGGTGCGCCGGTCCGAGAGGGTGATCGAGGCTCCTGCGGCAAAGGCTTCCACGGCTCCGTTGCCCATCGATTCCGCGGCCAGCGCGACCCCGCGTGACAGATGGCGTCGAAGCCGGTCGAAGGTGGCGCCGGGCTGGGCGGTGGCGACCTTGGGCGGGGACTGCGGGCTGGCGGCCACGCGCGACCTCCTGGGAGCGGGCTACGGATGTACGGGCGGGGCAGGGGCAGTGGATCAGTGCAGCGCGCTCGACAGCAGGCGTGGTTGGAGGGAGGCGACCATGAGGTGGGCGTTCTCCCAGAGCCCGCTGGCCAATGTGGGGCTGAGCCGTTCGGCGAGCGACGAATCGCCGATCTGGAACTCGGCGTACAGCGTGAGCAGGCTGCCCCCGATGCCTGCGGGGCGGACGGCCCAGTGACCGGTGAAACAGCGCAGGTCACCGCCGATGCGGTGGAAGTAGAGCCGGCTGGCCCGGGTGTCGATCTGCTCGGTCTGGGTCCATTGGAGGCCGGTATCGCCCCATTGCATGCGCCAGGCGGTCATCCGGTGCTCCGGCCCCGCCTGCTCCACGACGTCGGCGAGGACGATGTTCTCCGAGCAGTTGCTGTGTCGGTCCACGTCGATGACCGCAGACCAGAGGTGGGTGGGCGCCAGGGCGGTGTGGATCTCGACGACGACGCAGTGCATGGCGGCCTTCTTTCCGTGGTGCGCGGCGGTGCGGAGCGTCGGGGATCGGGGCGGAAGGCGTGGTGGTTCGACGGGCAGGGGCGTCGGGTGAGGTGAGGAGGGGTGCGTGGACGGCGGGGGGCCGTCCACGCACCACCGACTCGGCGGAGGAGTGGGACTACCGAGGCGGATGCCCTTGAGGTTGCCAGAGACGGATCAGTACCCGATCAACAACCGATCAACGAGCCGGGTGGGCAGTTGACCCCGTTTCCTGGGCGGGCGATCGGGGACGGGTGTCCCGCGGACGTCGGTCCGAAAGGGCTGCATCGAATGGCCCGGGCTGTCGGGTGTGTTGTTCCGTTGGGTGCGTCGACCCCTTGGCCTCTGCGCCTTTGGACCGGCCGCGGGCTCGATCCACCGGGCGGGCGCCAACGGCCCCTCCTCCGGCGGTAGATGCCCCTGGTCAGGCCGCCGGCCCGTATCGTGGACGGCACGCCCTTCGCAGGGACGCCCATGAACAGAGAGGCCCTCGTGCAACGACCGGTCGACGCCCCAGCCGCCCCCTCGATGGTTGCAGTCCCCGGGGGCTCGGTGGAACTGCGCGACGACCGGCTCGGCACCTGTTGGCGGTCGGAGGTGTCCCCTTTCCTCCTGGGCCGGTATCCGATGACGGTCGAACTCCATGGGGCGGTGATGGACGTGGGCCTTCGACCAGGGGCCGGCGATCAATCCCCGGTGACCGAGGTCAGTTGGCTGGATGCGATCGAGTTCTGCAATCGGCTATCGATCCGTTCGGGGCTGGACCCGGTGTACTCCAGCGATCCGACGAGCGGCGAGGTCACCGCGATCGGGTCGGCCGACGGCTACCGTCTGCCGACGGAGGCGGAGTGGCAGTACGCCTGCAAGGCCGGTACCCGCGGCTATCGCTACGGTGAGATCGACGACATCGCCTGGTACGCGGACAACTCGGCCGGCCGCACCCATGAGGTGGGGGCCAAGGCACCCAACAACTTCGGTCTGTACGACATGTTGGGCAATGTGTGGGAGTGGTGCTGGGATCTCTACGACTCCGAGGTCTACGGGTCCTACCGCATCTTCCGCGGCGGTGGCTGGGCCGAGTCGGCACGGGGTTGTGGGGCTTCGGTGCGGCGGCGTAGCCATCCGTCCTTCGCCATCGACGACCTGGGGTTTCGGGTCGCCCGCAGCATCACGTCGCCCTGACCTACTCCCCCGTCGGATCCGTGGCGTCGGGGGTCGACGTCGAGCCCTGTCCTGAGACTCGGGGCGCTGTGGTTCATTCACCCCTCTCGCTCGTCGCAGTGGGTACGGGCGGCCGGTACAGGAGGTACAGCCCGACGCACAGTGCGAGGACGGTCACCACGACGGTGAAGACCAGCCCCGCATTGCGCAGTCCGAGTGCGAGGGTGAGGGCTCCGACCCCGACGACGGGCAGTGCGATACCGGCGTAGGCGACGACGAAGAAGGCCGAGATGGCTCCGCCTCGGTGCTTGCTCGGCGCGGCTTCGCCGACCGCCGTCAATCCCGCCCGGAAGGCGAGCCCCTGGCCGAGCCCTCCGATCAGGGCACCCGCCAGCAACAGCGCCAGCGCCTCCACGAGGAGGGAGGCACCCACCAGCAGGAGTCCCACCACCAGTGTCAGACATCCCACGGGCAGGGACCGGCGAGCGCCGATCCTGCTGGTCAGGGACTGCCCCAGGGTCGAGGCGAGGAAGGCGGAGAACGTCACGGCGCCTGACAGTGCCAGATTGTGTACGTGGAGGGTCTCGGCGACGAAGCTCGGCGCCACTGCCGTGAACAGCCCCAGCAGGGCGAAGCCGGCGAACGCGGCGATGGCTGCCGAGGGGAAGACTCCCCGCACCTCGGGAGGCAGTGCCATCCCCTGAGGGTGCCACCGCGGCCGACGTCGTGGATGTGCGACCGTCTCCGGTAGCAGCCAGGCCGGAATGCACGCCAACGCCACCAGGGCCAGATGGACCACGAACGGCAGACGCAACGGCTCCGGTGCGTATTGGGCGAGCACCCCCGCGAGCAGGGGACCGCACCCGACTCCGCCGAGGTTGGCCGCGGTGGCGGCGAAGCCCGCACGTGTCCTGCGGTTCGGCGGTGCGAGTTCCAACACGGCGGCGGTCGCGGCACCACTGAGCAGACCGGCCGAGAAACCGGACAGCAGGCGCCCCGCAAACAGCAGCGGCAGTCCGTCCTGGAACAGGAAGCAGAGGTCACTGGCCGCGGACAGGCCCAGTGCGACGAGGATGACGGGGCGACGGCCCACCTGGTCGGACTGATTGCCCGCCAGGAGCAGTGCGGTGATGACGCCCACCGCGTACACGGCGAACACCACCGTCACGATCAACTCGGAGAAGCCGATCTCTTCCTGGTAGAGGCCGTAGAGCGGTGTCGGCAAGGTGGTGCCGGCCATCCCCACGGCGAACACCCCGGCGGCCAGGAGATAGCCGGGCCGCCTGTTCCCACGATGCTGTACGACCATGGGATTCACGGTACGGAGCAGCCGGTCTCCGGCGCGGGCGGCTCGTACGAGTGCGGGTCAGCGGCCAGCCATCCGGCCCCCATGCGACGTACCGGTGCGCAGCCGTCCGTCGTGCGGCGCACTCTCATCGGGAGTGGCTCGGGACTGAAGCCCTGGCCGGTTACCTGGGAAGGTCCTGCCGGAAGCAGATCGCCATGGTGTTGGCGCAGGAGCCGTTCGTGGTGCGGCGTGAAACTGGTGCGCCAGGTGCCCACGCTCAGGTCCTCGGCGTCGCATGGTGGAGGTGCCGGGGTCAGTGCGGTGAGCGCTGCGCGGTGATCGGAATGTCCGACGGCATTCAGCAGCGTGGTGAGGGCTACCGTGCGCCCCTCGTCGGTACCGCCGTGGTCGGGCCCGGCGAGGTCCTCGTGTGCGATCACCTGCACGGCGGGGTGGTGCAGGAGCCATTGGCAGTGTCGTGCCTCCCGCATCCCGGGAAAATCGGGGTCGGTCAGGGCGAGGGTGATCCGTTCCTCCAGGGTGGGCAGGGCAGTGACGATGTCGCGGTAGATGAGGTGTTCGGGCTGGGTTCCGACCCGGTCCACGGGCTGGGAGAGCAGCTTGATCTGACTGATGATCCGATCGCGCACATCGCGGTGGTGGAGGACGAGTGCCGGTCGCCCCGTCGTGTGCCAGGCGCGCAGGAAGCCCCCGTCGGCGCGCTGGAGGTCGAGGGCGTTGACGTACCAGCAGCCGCGGCCCGGTAGCAGTCGGATCAGGTCCGCGTCGGGTACGCGGGCCAGGCGGCCCTCCAGGTGGGGATCGACGGGTGACCCCAGGCTGACCGGTTGCCCGAGGCGCAGCCACCAGATCCGCCACAGGGCGGTGACGGCCTCTTGGAAGGCGGCCTCCAGTGCCGCACAGTCCACGTGCTGATCCTGGAGCAGCCGATGGGTTCGGTCTGGACCGTAGGCGGCCATGAGCAGGGGGTGGACCTCACCGGGGCCGGGCCCATCGCCGTGTGCGGACTGGGTGCCTCCCATCGTGCCGTACGGGGTGTAGCCGAGGGCGGTGGTGGCCTGGGCGAGGAGTTGGGTACCGCTTCCGCGCAGGGAGACGACGACGACCTGGGGCGTGAGCATGAACTGTCTCCGGGATGCTGTGGTGCGGCGGGTCTGGGGTACGGCGGGTCTGGGGTGCGGCCGTCGGGTCAGGTCGCCGAGGAGAGGAGGAGGTCCTCATAGCTGTGGTGCCGTCGCGTGGTGATGCGATGGTGGAGGAGGTCGGCCGCGCGGGTGTGTTCCCCGACGTCGACCAGGGCGCGGGCCAGGGTGTCCTGGACGATTTCGCGCTCCACCCGTACTCCCCCGATGCGCTGGACAGCCGCGCCGAGAGAGGTCAGCAGAGTGACGGCCCGTTGGGAGTGGCCTGCCGTGACCGCGGCCAGGGAGCGCACCACGGGGGCCAGTACGTCCCGGTACTCGGGGCGTGCGTCGTCCTCGGCTCTATGGGCCAGTGCCACGAGGTCGTCGGTGGCTGCCTCCACGGCCAGAGCGAGGGCCAGGTTGAAGGTGTGGAAGACCTCTGCCATGCCGCCCGGGGCGGCCAGCAGTTCGCGGACGTGGTCGAGATCGCAGCGGCCGGCGGGTTCCTGACCTGCCAGGAGCAGCCGCCAGTTCGTCGCCGACCGCATGCCCACATCGCCGCGCCCCAGTACTTCGTCGGCCCGTCTCCGGGCATCCGCGAAGTCTCCGCAGGCGATCGATTGCAAGGCCGCGTGCCAGTTCAGGTGTTTGAACTGGATCGCCTGGGGGTCGGCGGCCAACCAGCCGTCGAGGAAGGCCGTGGAGGCCGGTCCCGCTCCCGATTCCTGTTCTGCGTGCGCGCGGGCATGGGCAGCGAGACCGGCACGGGGAAAGCGCTCTAGGGCGAGGGCCGACAGTGCGAAGGCTTCCTCCGGGCGCCCCTGTTCCGCCCGGGTCCAGGCCAGTCGCCCGAGCCATGGCCAACTGCCGTGCCCCACTTGGGCGTACTGGCGTTCGATCAGCGCATCGCCTTCCGCCCGGTAGGAGTCATCTCCGCACGCGGCGAACGCGTCGAGCATCAGCGAGGCCACCTCGTCGCCGGGCCAGCGCGCGAAGTGCCCCATGAGGTGATCGGCGGTCAGCCGGTACTGGCGGTGGGTGTGGAGGAAGGCCCCGTACACCAGACTGGCCGATCGCTCGTCCACCTCCTGGGCATCGCGATGGGCGATCACCAACTCCTCGCGCAAGGCCACATCGCTGAAGGACTCGCTGGTCGCCAACGTCAGCAGGGCGCGCGCCACGCCCAGTCGGGGGTTCTCCGCGACCCAGGCGCGCAGGAGTGGAAGGGCCTGCCCGCTCAGGGCCAGGAGCTCCCGCACCGCTGGTTCCCGTCCGGTGACGGCCACTCGCGCGGCAGCACGCGTTTCGGGAACTGTTGACATGTCTGCTGCGCTACTCACTTGGCCTGAACAACGCGGTGCAGATGATCCCGCTGTTGCCGCAGTGGTTCCTCGGCAGGCTCAGGGGCAGGCCGGCCTGGTTTCCGCTGGCCGCCCCACTGGCCGCGACGGTGGCTCCGGATGTCTGTGCCCCACCCTGGTTGGCGCAGGTATTGCCGAATGCCGGGTTCCCGATGGCGATGATGTTCGCCTGTGCCGCGCCGGCGGGCACCAGTGCCGCCCCGAGCGCCGTGCCCACCACCGCCATACGCTTGCTCACCCTCGCCGTACTGCTCTCCATCGTCTGACGCCCCGCACCAGCCACGTTGTCCGCCTTCCGTCACCCGACCGCAGCCGGAGGTCCCGATCGTCGGTTCGACTCAGAGGAGAGGACCCCGGAGTCGAACCGACCAACGACGAGGCATGCCGTGCGGACACGCGGGTCGCACCGGCGGGTGACCCTCACCGGTGCCCGGTCAAGCAACTGCATACGGGGACGCCGGGAGGTACCGGGGACCGGCCGCCATATGCGGTGAGGGCCTGTCCGACGGCTGTCGGACAGGCCCCTTGACGGTGTGCCCGAGGTCAGCCGGTGAGGTCGGGACGCTCGGTGACCCTGATCGAGTTCACGAGCGCCTTGCCGACGCTGGCGACGAAGCGCAGGTTGAGCTGTCCATCGGTGACCCGCACGGTGAAGGCCCGGTCATGGGCCGTCCGTACGCCCGGCTCGCGGGCGAGATCGAGATCCGGTACGACGACGGCGCCTTCGGCCATGACGTCGAAGACCCGGCCTGCGACCGCCTGGTTGGCCAGTTCGGCGAAGCCGAGTTCCACCCGGTAGGTCCCGGTGGGCAGCGCGTCGAACCGGTACTCGTGCATGCCCTGCCGGGCGGTCTGGTAAAGGGCTCCGTCACCGGACGCGGGCACCCCGGCGACGGGGCGGACCGTCGATTGGCGGGTGGTGGTGCCGAGGTAGCCGTGGCTTCCCGTGGTGTAGACGCGGTCCGGCGTCCAGGCGTCACCGTGCTGATCGGTCAGCGGCTGGAAGGCACCCGCGTCGATCGCCGTCTGGTAGGCGGGGACGACGACGGAGACGGGGATGTCGATCACCGGTAGACGCCCGCTCAGGGAGACGACCCGTACGGTGCCCGTGAGCACGGTGCCCGGGGCCACTCCAGCCGTGTCCACGGTGAGCGACACGGCCTGCTGTCCGCCTGCGGCCAGTTGACCGCTCGCGGGGGTGGCGCTGAGCCAGCTCTTGCCGTCCTTCTCGGCAACGGTGTAGGCGACGCTGGAGCCCGTGTTGGCCAGCTGGAGCGTGTGGCTGCGCTGCTGCCCGGCGGGCACAACCACATTCAGCGCGGTGGTGTCCGCGGCGATCCGACCGGTCGACAGGTCGACGTTCTCGGTGGAGATCTCGCCCGCGTTGCGCGGGGGCTGACGGTTCGCCCGGGTGTAGTTCGGGGCGGTCACTGTGAGTTCCGAGCCGGCGGTCACCGGCACCTGGACGAGATAGCCGCCGTCGGCGCCGGTGGTGTCGCTACCGCTGCCGGTACCGGTGCTCGTGGCGATCGCACCGGTCACCGGCCTGCCGTCGTTGGCATCGGTGACGGTCCCCCTGACCACGGCGGTCTTGGTGGTCCGGAAGTGGATGCTCATCCCGTCGTGGACGGTGGCTTCCTCGTGCGAGTACGTCAGTCCGTCGGTGCCGGTGGCGTTCTCGATGCCGATGGTCGCCCTGGAGGCGTTCTCCTGGCCGGTGCCCGAGACGTCCTTGTAGTGGAAGGACGAACTGCCGTCCTCACCGACGACCGCCGAGAAGGAGAGTCGCTGGTTCGGCCGCCCGAGGACGAGCGGGGCGTTGCGCCACTCGACGACGAGTTGACGGTGGGGCGCGGTGCCGGTGGTGGTCCAGTACACACCCGATTCGGCGTCGTGCCAGAAGTCGTCCCAGAAGGGATACAGGGCGCCATTGGGTCGCAGGGCGTCCGGGAGCGGTACCCCGGCAGACTTGGTGGTCATCTCACCGAAGCCGAGCACCCCGCCCAGGGACACGGTGGCCTTGCGGTAGGTCTGCCCGTAGAACGGCACCGGGAAGGGCAGGTCGAAGGTGGTCATGGAGTAGGTGGCGTGGTTGTTGGCGAAGGTCAGCCTGGTGGTCCCCTGGGGGAACGGTGCGCCGGTGGTCACCGTGCAGGCGGTGCCGAAGTTGTCGGTCCGACGGTCCAGGGCGAAGTCCTTCGCCGTGGCTGCCGTGATGGTGATCCGGGCGGTGGTGGCGGTGGCGCAGCGATGGCCGGGGGCGGCGGTGACGTCGTACGTGCCCAACGGCAGCCGAAGCGCATAGGTGCCGTCGGCGGTGGTGGTGGCGGTGGCCGGGGTGCCCTGGACCTTGACGGTGGCGTTGGCCTCGGGTCCGCCGTGGCCGGTGACCTTGCCGGTGAACTGGCCCAGCGGGGCGTCCGGGAGGACGAAGTCCTTGACGGCGGTGCCGTTCGGGGCGACGGTCAGGTCGACCGTGGCATCGAGGTATTCGTACTTGGACGCGGTGACGCGGTAGCTACCGGGCAGCAGTCGCGGGACGGTGTAGGCGCCGGTCGCATCGGTAGCGGTGTGGGCCTCGGTCGGCCCGGCGAAGCGAAGGGTGGCGTCGGCGAGCGCGCCGGTGCCCGATGTGACCGTGCCGCTGACGCTTCCCATCGTGCCCCGCGAGGTCGCGGTGACGGCCGCGTACGCGTCGAGCCGACCTTCGCCGTAGACGTTGTTCTTGGCGGCCGTGCCGCCGCAACTGGTGTCGTCGACGTCGATGGCGGAGAGGTCGAGGAGGCGTTCCGTCTCGGCGATGTTGCCGCGCAGTTCGGGAGCTGCGGACCACATCAGCGCCACGGTGCCGATGGTGTGCACGGCGGCCAGGGCGGAGCCGCCCCAGGTGCCGTACTCGCCGTTGCGCGCGGCGGATCGGACGTGGTTGCCGGGGGCGGAGATGTTGGGTTTGATCCCGCCGTTCTCACCGGTGCCGCGCGAGGAGCTCGGATCGATGAGGTTGTTGGAGTCGAGTGCGGCGGTGGTGTAGGCATTGCTGAAGGAGCCGGGCACGTCCGCGGTGTTGCAGCGGGGACCGACGCTGGAGTTGGGGTACGAGGTGAAGATGCCAGCGTCCCGCCATGCCTGGACGACCGTTTTGAACCAGGTGCCGATGAAGGCGCCGCTCGCGACCTGGTTGACGACGTGCGGGGCGAGGTCGGGGCGGGGGTTCGCGCCGTTGGAGTCGGTGGGTGCGATCACCCACTGGGCGGCCTGGAGCACCGTGTCCGTGGAGCAGGCCCAGCCCATACAGGCGTTGACGGACACCCATTTCGCTCCGGGGGCCACACCGATCCGGTGATCGGCGCCGTCGTCGCCGACGGCGACGCCCATGGCGACAGAGCCGTTGCCGTCGACGTTGCACGGCACCCCGCCGGTGCACGCGCCCTGGGGGTCGAACCAGTTGTAGTTGTGGTCGTAGGTGCCGTCGGCCTTGAGCCCCCGGTACTTGGACTTGAGGCTGGGGTGGTTGACGTCGACACCGGAGCCGATGCTGGCGATGACGACGCCTTCGCCGCGCAGCCCGAACTCGGACCACACCTTGGGGGCGTTGATGCGGTCCACGTTCCAGTCGACGGGCCGTGCCTCAGTGGAGGTGCGCAACGCGGTGCGCGCGGCGCCCTCCTCCGAGACCTTGGCCGGGATCTTGGCGGCACCCTGACCCGGTCCCTGGGCCGATCCCCCGTTGCCGGGGATGACGGTCTTCGCCTTGCCCTGTGTGGGAAGGGCCTTGGGCAGCGAGAGGGGAACGTCCGCTTCGAGTGCGGCGACCTCGGGACGGGCGGCGATCTTCTCCGCCAGCTTCGCGTCTGCGGTCACCTTGACCATGTTGGCGATCCAGAACGACTCGTACCGGGCGCCGGCACGGTCGAGGAGCGCCTTCAGCGACTTCTGGGTCCGGTTCGCGTGGGCCCGCTTGGCCGTGTAGAGCGCGCGGCCCCGTTCGGTCTTGGTGCGCTGGACGCGAGCGGTTGCGGTGTTCGCCTCCTGGGCGAGGGTGACCCAGAAGGTCGCCTTGTCCTTGGCCGCGAGTTGCGCGCGGACGCTGTCCTCCGCCTTGCTCCGGAGGGGGGAGGGCGCGGCGGCCGAACCCGCCGAGGGGTCCGGTAACGCCTGGGCGGGGGAAGCGCCCAGAGCGAGGGGGAGCGCCACGACTGCGGCGGTCAGGGCGCCGAGCGCCCTGTGCCGCCCCTGTGTGCGTCTGGCCACGTACTCTCCTTGTTGTGAGTGGGGTCCATGCGGGCACCGCAGAGTGCGGTGCCTCGACGGGTGGAGATCTGAAGGGACCTGTGCCTGTGGTTGTTCACCGGCGCGGGTGGTCGAGCGCGCGGGAGCGGCGACCTGTGCCGGGCGAAGCGTGGGGGTCCGGTCGGCCGCCGCGGACCGGACCCCGTCGTACGACGGCGGTCAGCCGGTCAGGTCGGGGCGTTCGGTGACCCTGATCGAGTTCACCAGGGCCTTCCCGACGGTGGGGGTGAACCGCAGATTGAGCTGTCCATCGGTGACCTGGACGGTGAAGGCACGGTCATGGGCCCTCCGTACGCCCGCTTCCAGTGCCAGATCGAGGTTGCTGACGACCTGGGTGCCTTCGGCGGTGACGTCGAAGACCCGGCTGGCGGGCCGCTGGTTGGTCAGTTGAGCGAAGCCCAGTTCGACCCGGTAGGTTCCATTGGGCACACCGTCGAACCGGTACTCCGACATGCCCTGGCGGGCGCTGCGGTACAGGGTCGGATCGCTGCTCGCCGAGACGCCGGTGATGGCCCGGGCGGTGGAGCTGCGGGTACTGGTGCCGAGGTGTCCGTAACTGCCGGCTGCATAGGCCCGGTCAGGGCTCCAGGCATCACCGGAACGGTCGGTCAGCCCGCGGGTGGCACCGATGTCGACGGCGGTCCGATAAGTCGGTACGACGACGGAGACCGGGATGTCGATCACCGGTTGGCGTGCGCTCTGCGAGGTGACGCGCAGGGTTCCCGTGAGGACCGTGCCCGGCGCGACACCGGCCGTGTCCGCCGTCACCGTGAGCGTCTGACGGCCACCGGCGCCGAGTTGACCACTGGCGGGGGTGGCGGTGAGCCAGCTCTTGCCGTCCTTCTCGGCGACGGTATAGGCCGTGGCGGAGCCGGTGTTGGCGAGGTCGAGCGTACGGCTGCGCCGCTCTCCCGTGGGAACGACGGTGGTGAGTGACGGGGTGTCCGCGGTGACGCGGCCGGTCGTGAGCGCGTAGTTCACCAGCACCGCGTCGCCGGGAGCGGGGGTGGTGCTGGTCTTCCGTGCGGTGTACTCCGGGGCGGTGACGGCGATGTCGTGTGCGGCGGGAGCGGCCACGTGGACGAGGTAGTCGCCCCGGGCGTCGGTGGTGTCCCCACCGCTGTCGGTGGAACCGGAGCTGGCGGTGACGGTCGCTCCGACCACGGGCTTGCGGTCGTTGGCGTCGGTGACGGTACCGGTGATCACCGAGCTCTTGGTCGGGCGGAAGTGGATGCCCAGCCCGTCACGGATGGTGCCCTCGTTGAACGAGTAGATCAGGGCGTCGGTCCCGGTGGCGTTCTTGATGCCAACCGATGCCCTGGAGCCGTTCTCCCGGCCGGTGCCGTTGCTGTCCTTGTAGTGGAAGGAGGAGGTGCCGTCCTCACCGACGACCGCAGCGAAGGAGAGCCGCTGCGCGGGGCCGCCGAAGGAGTCGTAGAGCAGGGCGTTGCGCCATTCGACGACGAGTCGACGGTGGGGCGCGGTACCGGTGGCGGTCCAGTAGACACCGGCTTCGGCGTCGTAGCGGAGGTTCTCCCAGAACGGGTGGAGCGAACCGTTGGGTCCGTTGCCGCCGACCAGCGGGGCCGCACGGGTGGCGGGGTTCGTGGTCGTGAAGCCGAGCGCTCCGGACTGGAAGACCGTGGCCTTCCGATGGGTCCGTCCGTAGAAGGGCACCGGGAAGGGCAGGTCGACCGTGGTCGAGCCGGATTCGATGCCGGGGTAGGACAGTTTGGTGGTGCCCTGCGGGAACGGGGCACCGGTGGTGGCGGTGCAGGCGGTGCCGAAGGCATCCGTTCGGTCGGGAAGGGTGATGGCCCGCGTGGTGTTCGCGGTGACCGTCACTCGGGCGGATGTCACCCCGGCGCACCGGTGGTTGGGCGTGGCGGTGATGTCGTACGTCCCCAGCGGCAGCCGTAGCGCATAGGTGCCGTCGGCGGCCGTGGTGGCGCTGACCGGGGTGCCTTGGACCTTGACGGTCGCCTTCTCCTCCCCTCCGGCGTGGCTGCTGATCTTTCCGGTGAGGTCTCCGAAGGTGGCTTCGGTGAGTGTGAAGTCCTCGGCCGCGCCGCCGTTCTCGGTGATGGTCACGGTGGCGACGGCGTTCTCGTAGCCGTATTTGCCGGCGGTGACGGTGTAGGTGCCGACCATCAACTTGGGTGAGGTGTAGTTGCCGGCCGCATCGCTGACCGTGGTGGTGTTGGACGGTCCGGCGAAGCGCAGGGTGGCCCCGGCCAGCGGACTGCTACCGGAGCTGACCTGGCCGGAGACGGTGCCTACGGGTCCGCGGGGCGATGCCAACACGGCCGCGTAGGCGTCGAGACGGCCTTCGCCCGCGACATTGTTGTGGGCCGGTGTGCCACCGCAGGACGTGTCGTCGACATCGATGGCGGTGGCGCTCAGCAGCTTCTCGGTCTCGGCGACATTGCCGCGCAGAGCCGGTGCGGCCGACCACATCAGGGCGACGGTGGCGACGGTGTGCGGGGACGCCATGGCGGTACTGGACAGGGAGAGGTAGCGGCCACCGGGCCAGGCGGAGACGATGTCGACGCCGGGGGCGACCAGGTTGGGCTTGGTCTCGCCGTTGTCCCCACTGCCGCGCGAGGAGGAAGTCGCGACGGTGTTGGTGCTGTCGAAGGCACCGGAGGAGAACGAGGTGCTGTGGTCGCCGGGCGATCCCGAGGTGTTGCATCCCGGGCCCTCGTCGCCACTGGCGATGGCGGGGAAGATGCCGGCTGCCCGCCATGCCTGGGCGACGGTCTTGAACCAGGGGTCGTGCCCCCTGCTGCCCCAGGCGATGCTCACGACGTGCGGGGCGAGTTCCGGTCGGGGGTTGCCACCGGTCGAGTCGGTGGGTGCGACCATCCACTCGGCGGCGCGCAGCAGATGCGATCGGGCGCAGGTTTCACCGCATCCCTTGGCAGCGATCCACTTCGCTCCGGGGGCCACGCCGGTGTGGTTGGCAGTGGTGTCGTCGCCGACCATGGTGCCCACGGCGTGGGTGCCGTAGCCCGAGGTGTCGCACGGGGTGCGCGGGGTGCAGCCCATGGTCGGGTCGAACCAGTTGTAGTCGTGGTCGAAGGTGCCGTCGGCGCGGTATCCGCGGTACTTCGACTGGAGTGCCGGGTGGGTGTGGGAGACGCCCGAGTCCATGCTGGCGACGACGATGCCCTCACCGCGCACTCCGAGTTCGGACCACACCTTGGGGGCGTTGATCCGGTCGATGTTCCATCCGACGCTCTGTGCCTTGGTTCGAGCGGTCACGGTCGCTGGTCGGGGCATGCGGATCGGTTCGTCCGCTTCCAACGCGGCGACGTCGGTGCGGGCGGCGATCTTCTCGGCCAGCTTCGCGTCCGCGGTCACCTTGATCGTGTTGGTGATCCAGAACGACTCGTACCGGGCGCCGGAGCGGTCCAACAACGCCTTCAGCGACTTCTGGGACTTCTTCGCATGGGCCTGTTTCACCTGGTGGAGCGTGCGCGTCTTGGCCGTGCGATGGCGCTGCGCGCTGGCGGCCGTGGTGTCCGCCTCGTCGGAGAGAGCGATCCAGAAGGTCGTCTTGTCCTTGGCTGCGAGTTGCGCCCGGACAACGTTCTCCGCCTTGGCCCGAAGGGCGGCGGGAGCGGCGGCGGAACCCGCGGAGGGGTCCGGTAACGCCTGGGCAGGGGCAGCGCCTAACACGAGGGGAAGCGCCACGACCACGGCCGTCAGGGCGCCGAGCGCCCTGCGCCGTCCCTGGGTGCGTCTGGCCACGAACTCTCCTTGCTGTGAGCGTGTTCGTACGGGGCCATCGCATGGTGAAGGAAGCGCCATGTGCATGTAAAGAAAGTCTCAGGAGTAATTTAAGACTTCTTTTGCCCCATGCGTCACACAGAAAGGAGAGGGGGAAGAGTGACGCCCTGAGCGCGGGGGTGACCAAAAGAGCAGCGCCTCCCGGCGGTCGAAAAGGCGCGGTCGACCGCATTCGGCATCGACGAATGAGGAGGTCAGCTACGACGACCGGACGGGCCGTACCCCGGCCGGAGCCGTACCGAGCCCGCCGCACAAGGGGGGCGCCGTCTCCCTGAACCGTCGACGTGAACGCACTCGTGCACGCACCCCGCTCCGGGCCACACCACCGGACCGCGCTTCGTCCGCTGATGTCCCGGCGCTCAGCTGGCTTGATCCCGAAGGGTGGTCCGCCAGCGCAGGAGCGTTACCAGGCCGTAGGCGAGCAGGCCGACGGCCACCAGGACCGCCAATGCCCTGAGCCCATCGGGCAACGGCGCCGTGGCGAGCATCAGGTTGTACGCGCTGTGCGCGACGACGAAGGGCCACACCGAGCCGATACGTCGGTACAACCACCAGCCCGCCCATCCAGAGCCCAGCTACTGGTCCTGGTGGCGCTGCGCCTTCCCTTCCACCTCTACTACGACCCGTCGGCCGTGGTCCTGGTGGCCATGAACCCCGTATGGAGCGCAGAGGAGTGACCGTGCGAGACATCGGGGTCCAGCAGTCGGGCGACACCCAGATAGCCGGTCCAACAGAACGCGATGAGATACGCGCGCCGGCGAGGTCGCGCAAACGGATCTCCATACACCGTCACGATCATGGACCTGTGGTGCGACGGGCCTGATCATCGTCGCGCAAGGAATGTCAAGGAATGTCACGGGATGCGCGGTGCGGAACACACCCCGGAGAGAACGCCCACCGGTGGCCCGGCCCGCCCATGTCATTGACACGGCGAGCACCGGCGCGCCACTGCCTCCCGCATCATGTCTCGCCGGTCGAAGGATGTACGGGGCGCCTGCCACCGACGCACAACCACCGCCACGCGTACGGGCAGTGGCGCGAGCATGGCCGCCCCGGTTCCCACTGGACGGCCCGTCATGGACCATCCGGAAAGGGGCTGTTCACCGCGGTCTATGCTGGTCGGATGTGTGATGTGAGCAGCAGCACCCACGGCGTGAGCGAGCCGTTCCCCACCCTGCGGACAGCTATGGCGGTGCGCGCGTGAGCCCGTGGAAATCCCTGCGCCGTACCCTGTTGCTGGTGGTGATCGCCTGGGCCTTCGCCGGGACCAACACCCTGATCGCCTATGCGTCATTGGGGACGACTGACGCCATACCCATCTTCACCGGTGTCCTTTTCGGCATTGCGTTCGTCGTGGCCCTGCGCATAGTCCACGAGGCATGGTGGCTCGCGGCGCTCTCCCTGGCGCCCGCGCTGATGGTGCTGGTGGGCTCGGGCGACTACGCCCCGTACAGCGCCTTGGAAGTGCGCGGCGTCCATGAGCAGGTGACGATCACCGCGGACAGTGCGGCCGGCACGACGAGCAATCGCCATGAGTTCACCCTCGTCGGCGAGGACGGGGAGTTGAAGGAGAAGCTGTTGTACCGGGGCCAGTCCCCCGACTATGCGGTCGGTGACCGCATCGAGGTGGTCTATGACCCCGAGGGCGCGGCCCCCTTGAAGGACGCGTCCAAGGTGGATTCCGCGGGGCGACTCACCATGCTGGTGTGGGGCACGTCCGGTTGGACCGCCATGGCGCTGCTGGCCGGGTGGCGCGGCCATGTGAATCGGCGGAACAACCGCGAACCCCTGTTGGAGCGCATCGGTCTGATGTGATCGCGAGGCACCACGGGCGAACGCACCGACGGGCCTGCCGTGCCCCCGGACGCTGCTCGCCCGTCCCGTGCGACGCCCTCGGCCGCATCCCCCGGAGCAGCCGTGCGCCACGCCCTTCACCCCCGGGGGCACGTCGTTCGCCGTTGCTCGCGTCCGTCAGGTTCCTGCGGCGCCCTCCCGGCCGAACCAGTCGAGGCACAACACCAGGGCGTCGTCCGTGGTGTCCGTCTCGCGGTACTCCGCCAACTCACGCAACACGGCTCGCGGAACGTTGGCAGCCGGCAGCAGACTCGTGGCGTGGATGGCGAGGGCCAATGCCCGCTCCCCGTAGAACTCGCCGGTCGGCGAGGCTGCGTCGAAGACACCGTCGCTCACGATGAGCAATCGGTCGCCGGGCAGGACCCGTAGATCCTGAGTGACGTACTGCGTCTCCTCGAACATGCCGAGCGGGAGTTGGGGCTCAAGATCGATCCGCTCGACCGTCCTACCGCGGCGGCGCCAGAGTTGCGGGGAGCCGGCGTCCACGATCTCGACTCGGCCGGTCGCCAACTCGAAGCGCAGCAAGAGTGTGGAGACGTAGGACGCCCCTCGGTACTGCTCGTAGAGTGCCTGGTCGGCCAGCGCTGCCTGGTCGGCGATGGGGATGCCGGCACGTCGTGCGTTGCGGAGCGCGTTGACCGCGAGATTGGTCAGGAGCGACGCCTGGATGCCGTCACCCATCCCGTTGGTGAGCGCCAGGGTGAGTTCGTCCCGATCGGCCGCCCAGTCGTAGTTGTCGCCGTGGATGGCGTAGGCCGGTTCGAGCTGCGCTCCGATCGCGTACTCCTGCGCGCTGCACGCGCGGGCGGGCAGCAGTTGCCACTGCATCTCGGCGGCTAGTGTGAGCCGGCTGGTGCGTCGCGCGCGTCGGTAGAGATCGGTGTCACGTTCGGCGACGAGGATCTCATGGCCGAGGAGGTCGGCCACCTGGGTCAGCTCGTCGACGGTCTGTCGGGTGGAGCGGTCGCCTGGCAGCCGTACCGTCAGGATGCCGAGGCGTTCGCCACGGACGGTCACCGGTAGATGGTGGTCGACGGCGTCCCCGTGACGGATCTGGTGTTCGCGCGGTTCTTGGCTGCCGAAGGCCCGACCTTCGGGACTGTTGTGGATCGACAGCGGCTGCGGCGGGTCGGCGACCTGGTCGAGAGCTTCCAGCGGATTGAGCACCGTCAGCCCGTAATCCGCTAGAAACAGCCGCACGGAGGTGGCTCCGTGGGATGCGGCGAGCTGGGCGCGAACCGTCTCCACCAGGGCGTACGGCGCTGCGGTGCGCACCGCTCTCTCGATCTCTGAGCGTTCGGTCACGGTCTCTCGGGAGTCCTTCGTTCTTGGTTGGGAGCGATCCTGGGCTGACAGATTCGGCTGTCGGGTGACACAGTGGGCGGGTGTCCCGTTTCACCGGTCCGTCCCGTCCACGCGAGCAGCTGTCCGAGGCAGTCTGCGCCGCCTCCGAGCTGCTTGAGGTCCTGTGGGGACGCGGCCAGGACGCCGCGCCCTCGGGAACGGTCTCGCCCTCTCAGCTGCGTGCCCTGTTGGTCATCGAAAAGCATGAGGGGACGAACCTGCGTGCGCTCGGCGAGGCGATCGGATCGCGTCCGCCCTCGGTGAGCCGGCTCTGTGACCGCATGGAGGCGATGGGCCTCGTCGAACGATGTCCCAGCCCGACGAGTCGGCGCGAGGTCGAGCTGCGCTTGAGCCCGCGCGGGCGGGCGCTGTTGGCGGAGCACCGTGCGATTCGGATGGACGAGGTCGCAGCGGTCCTCGCCGTCATGGAACCGGTGTCCCTGAAAGCACTCGCGGAGGGGCTCGCCGCCTTCCATGAGGCAGCTGCCGCCGAGCTTCGGGGGAGTGACGGGCGTCCGCTTCTGGAACATGACCCTCATCCCATCGCGGACAGCGCGTAGCCGCACGCGCGTTGGTGTCCGTGCGCGCTCGGTGCACCGCGGTCGGTCATCAGGTGACTCATGACAGCAGATTGTTGCCTCACGGATAATGTTGTCAAATGGCAACTGTTACTTTTAGCGTGGACCTCGCCAACTCCAGGAGTCACGTGAGGCGCCACCCAAAGTGCCATAAGGCGCCCCATACCACCTGAAAGGTGTACGTGACCCAGAGCGCTGATCAGAGACCGCCCGTCGTTGCTCGACGGGACCGCGGAGCCTTGATCCTCATCTTGAGCGGAGAGTTCGATCTGGACACCATCGCTCCGGTCACCGCCGCCTTCGACCAGGCCATGACGGGCCCGGAAGCGGTGGTGGTCGATCTGGCGGAGGTCTCCTTCGCCGACTCCACCATGGTGAACCTCCTCCTCCAGGCGCACCGGGCCCTCGGCACCAGATTCCGGCTGGCCGCGCCTTCACCTCCGGTGCGACGCCTGATCGACCTCCTCGGCCTGGATGGCGTACTGCATCTCCACGCCTCGGTCGACGATGCCCTTGCCGCAGGCCCATCGACTCCGTCGGGCAGTGGCTGACGGCTCAAGAGCAGCGGCCCCCGGCGCCACGACTGGGGAAGGCCGGCAGTTGGACGAGCTCCGACAGCCAGGCGTACGGATCGACGCACTCGTCGTGGGTGAGCACCACAATCCCGGTGTCGGCCTCCGGCAGTCGCACGAGCAACGACCGGTATCCCCGGTTGTCACCGTGGTGGAAACGGGCCGGCCGCCCGGCCAACTCTCCGAGGAACACTCCGTAGCCGTAGCCGGTGGCGGTGAGCGGATCCTCGCGCATCTCCACTCCGCAGTGCTGGGTGACCATGGCCTGCAAGGAGCCATTGGCCAGCAGCTCCCCGCGTTCCACGGCGCGCGCCCAGCGGGCGAGATCACGGGCGGTCGACCACAGGTCTCCGCTGCCGGGCATCCAGGAGACGTCCTCACTACCGCGGACCGCTGGACCCCGGTGGCCACGGGCGGCCACCGCGGGCGGCGCAGTCCCGAAGGTCGTGGCCGCCAGGTCGAGCGGCGAGAGGATCCGCGTACGCAGGAAGTCGCCGTAGTCGGACCCACTGGCCCGCTCGATCATCAGGGCGACCAGGACGTACCCCGGGCTGCTGTAGTGCCAGGTTCGGCGCCCGGGCCGGGGCAGCAGGCCCATGATGTCGGCCACGACCTCTTTGCGTGTCGGTGGCTCCTCGCGGTCGAGGGCGGGGAGCGCGTGCCAGTGCGGCAGACCCGAGGTGTGGGTCAGGAGTCGGTGCAGGGTGATGTCCGCCCACTGCTCCGGAGCGTCGGCCAACCAGGTGGACACCCGGTCGGTCAGTGCGAGAACGCCGTCCTCGACGAGGAGCAGGGCGGCAGCGGCGGCGAACTGTTTGCTGAGCGAGGCGATCTGGAAGCGGGTGTCGGGGCCGCAGACCGCTCCTGTCTCCTCGTCCGCCACGCCTTCGTACGTCTCGTACACGGCATGGCTGCCGTGGGTCATCAGTGCCGCACCGATCGGTCGCATGCCCGGCAGCCAACCACGGAGGAGTCGGCGAGGTTGCCACTTGTCCATGGACAGCGCCCCGGTGTTGCCCGGAGCGATCCGGCAACCTCCCTCGCTCCTCCTGCGCGCCCGGCTCAGGACAGCCCGGGTCGTCCCCCCTCAGCCCTCCCCTCGGGCGAGCGGCCGTTCGGCCCTGTCGACCCGGCGGTGCCGCATCGACAGCCGGGACGTCATGCGGGCAGTTCCCCGATCAGCGGGCTCCAGTCGATGCCGTCGCTCGGTTCGGGCTCTTCGGGGTAGTGCGGGCTGATGATCCGCGGCAGGTCCCTCAGTGCCTGATCACGGGCCTCGTCGCTGATGCCGAGGATGCGGCAGGCCATGTCGATGAGCAGGTCGAACATGCCCTCGTCGTCGAGCGTGTCACCCGCCATCAGCACGTGCACCGCCGCGCCGTCGGCGAGGGACATCAGGATGACGCTGACCCGGTCCACGGGCACCGAGGGTGTGAAGTCACCGGTGGCCAGTCCCGCGTCAACAGCCGAACGGAAGGGAAATTCCCACCGTTGGTAGACATTCTGCGCATAGGCCCGCAGGGTGTCGTCGCGGTTGGCTGCTGACCAGAACTCGATCCAGAAGGACCAGCGCTTGGGGAAGGGGGCCCAGCCGGCGACCTGGAACCGCAGCAGGGCGAACAGCCTCCGCACCGGGTCGGGCTCCCGCTCGGACACCGAGCGCCAGGTGGCCAACGTCAGCTCCAGCATCGCGCTGATCGTCTCGCTGATCAGTTCCTCCCGTCGACGGAAGTAGTGCTGGACCATGCCGAGGGAGACGCCCGCCTCCTGGGCGATGTCCTTCAGCCTGGCCCCGTCCACACCGTTGCGGCAGATCACTTCGCTTGCCGCGCCGATGAGTTGGAGTCTGCGCAGCGCGGTGAGGTCGACCTCGGTCGCTGCGTCACCGGCGCGTACGGAGCTTCCTCGGCCCTCGACGTGCGCGCTCTGTGGAGCCATCTGTGTGCCCTCCTGGATCTCACTTGTTGGGTGGAGGGTATTGCCAACCTGAACTCCATCGCAATAATAAGCGCTTATTGCCACTTCGATGGAGGACCGGACGTGCACTTCCCATCGCGACGCCTAGGCGCGGCGACTGTCGCCATCGCCCTCACCATGATCACCGCGGGCTGTTCCAGTGGCTCCGGCTCCGACAGCGGGGGCAAGCAACTCACCTTCACCTCCTACGGCAGCGGCTACCAGGAGGCCCAGGCCAAGGCATGGCTCACCCCGTGGGCCAAGGAAGCCAAGGTCAAAGCGGTCCAGGACCAGCCGACCGACTACGCCAAGATAAAGACGATGGTCGAGTCGAAGCGCGTCACCTGGGACGTCGTGGACACCGAGCCGTTCTTCCCGGTCGGGGCCTGCGACAAGTACGCCGAGAAGCTCGACTTCAAGAAGATCGACAAGTCGAAGTTCCCCGAGGGCACCGTCTCCGACTGCGCCGTACCGGATGCGATGTACTCGCTCGTCCTGGTCTACAACCCCAAGAAGTACCCGAACGCCAAGCCGGCCTCGATCTCAGACTTCTTCGACACCAAGAAGTTCCCCGGCAAGCGCCTCGCGCCCGGCTTCGCCACCGGAGGTGCCATCGAAGCCGCACTGCTCGGTGACGGCGTGGCCTCGAACGCGCTCTACCCGCTGGACTACGACCGGGCCTTCAAGAAGCTCGACACCCTCGGCAAGAACCTCAGCTTCTGGGAGACCTCGGCGCAGAGCCAGCAGGCCCTGGAGTCCCAGCAGGCCGACATGGCGCTGGTCTGGTCGGGCCGCGCCTACATGGCCGCCAAGAACGGCACCGAGTACGTACCGATCTGGCAGGACAACATGCTGGCCTACGCGGTGCTCATGGTGCCCAAGGGCGCACCGAACAAGGACCTGGCGATGGACTTCATCGCCTACGCCACCAACGCGAAGTCCCAGGCCGCGTTCGCCGAGGACCAGCCGTATGCGGCCGTCAACTCGGACGCCAAGCCGCAACTGGAGCCGCTCGCCGAGGAGTGGAACACCGCTCGGGACGACATCCAGGAGAAGGGCTTCTACCAGGACGTCGCCTGGTGGGCCAAGAACCAGGACGAGGCCACCAAGCGGTGGACCGGCTGGGCGACGGGCTGAGCCATGACCGACCTCCTGAGCGGTACCGCGGCCCGGGCACCGGGCCCGGACGCGCACCGCGCCAAGCGCCCCGCCAAGAGCCCGCTGCAACGGGTGCTCGGCGGACAGGGCAGACAGTGGCTACTGCTGGCACCGGCCGTGCTGATGCTGCTGGTCTTCTTCGCCTATCCGCTGGCGGACATCGTGTGGCGGGCGTTCACCGACCCGGAGCCGGGCGTGGGCAACTTCTCCGACCTGCTAGCCGATCCGACCACCGGTCGGGTGATGGGGCGTACGCTCCTCACCTCCCTGGTGGTGGCGGTGACCACACTGCTGCTCGCCTACCCCTACGCCTATCTGATGACGGTGACGGGGCCGCGGATGCGTGCAGTGTTGATGGCGCTGGTGCTGCTGCCGTTCTGGACCAGTCTGATGGCGCGCAACTTCGCGTGGATCGTGCTGCTCCAGGACGGTGGCCCGCTCGGGATGCTCGGATCGCTCTTCGGACGGGACGGTGGACTGCTGGGAACCGCACCGGGCGTGGCGATCGGCATGGTGCAGGTGCTGCTGCCGTACATGGTGCTGCCGCTGTACAGCGTGATGAGCGGAATCGACCGGCGCCTGATGAGTGCCGCGTCCGGCCTCGGCGCGGGACGCTTCACCTGCTTCCGACGCATCTACCTGCCGCTGTCCATGCCCGGTGTGATCTCCGGTACGACGCTGGTGTTCGTCCTGGCCCTCGGCTTCTACGTCACCCCCAAGCTCCTCGGCTCGCCAAAGGAGTCCATGGTGGCGCAGGTGATCGGCACCAAGGTCGAGAAGCTGCTCGACTTCGGGGGCGCAGGAGCGTTCTCGGTGATCCTGCTCGCCCTGACCGCGCTGCTGCTGGTGCTGGTCTCCCGGGTCAGCCGTGCCGGGGCCGCGCTCGGCCTGTCCGCGAAGGAGGACTGACCGATGGAGAACCACCAGTTCCGCGGTGGGATAGGGCTGCGGCTGTGGGCCGCGATGGTGGGAGCCGTTCTGGTCGCCCCCACGCTCATCGTCATTCCGTTGTCCTTCACCGGAAAGCGCAGCTTCACCTTTCCGCCCGAGGAGTGGTCGCTCCAGTGGTACCGGAACTTCTTCTCCAATCCCCTGTGGCGTGACTCCCTGCTGACCTCGCTCCAGATCGCCCTGGCGGTCGCCGTGTTGGCCACGGTGCTGGGGACCTTGGCGGCGATGGCCCTGGACCGTGGTCGCATCCCCGGCAAGGGTCTGATCCAGGGGCTTCTGATGGCACCGATGGTGGTACCGCAGATCGTCGCCGCCATCGCCGTGTACGCGGCCTTCTTGAACTGGGGCCTCTCGGGCACGCTCGTGGGCTTCGTGGTGGCGCACACCGCGCTGGCCGTGCCGTTCGTGGTGGTCGCCGTCTCCACCAGTCTGCGCGGCTACGACCGGGGGCTCGATCGGGCCGCCGCGATGCTGGGTGCCGGACCCTTCACCACCTTTAGAAGGGTCACCGCACCGCTCATCGCACCCGGTGTGCTCTCGGGGGCGGTCTTCGCCTTCGTCACCTCGCTCGACGAGGTCGTCATCGCCTTCTACCTCCAGAGCCCCACCCTGCACACGCTCCCGGTGACGATGTTCAGCAGCGTCACCGTGGAGACCGACCCGACGATCGCCGCCGCGTCGAGCATCGTGCTCGTCGCCACGACCGCGCTGATCCTGCTACCGCAACTGCTGCGGCGCAGCAAGCGCGAGGGGAAGAGCTGACATGGCCGACACCGCCGGCACGACCGCCACTTCGTTCGACGCCCCCGCCGGGTCCGGCGCGGTCGCCTCGTCCCGTACCGGCGCCGCGGTCCGGTTGCACGGGCTCACCAAGCGGTACGCGGGGCGTGCCGCCGTGGACGAGGTCTCGCTGGACATCGAGGTGGGCGAGTTCATGACCTTCCTCGGCCCGTCCGGTTCGGGCAAGACCACCACGCTCAACATGATCGCCGGCTTCACCAGGGCGACCGAGGGGTCCATCACGGTCGACGACACGAATGTCGCAGATCTGCCGCCGCACCGGCGTGACCTCGGGATGGTCTTCCAGCACTACGCGCTGTTCCCACACATGAGCGTGGCGAAGAACGTCGCGTTCCCCCTGGAGCAGCGCAAGGTGTCGAAGCCGGAGATCGCGCGCCGGGTCACCGAGGCCCTGCGCATGGTGCAGTTGGATTCGATGGCGGACCGGCTGCCGAGCGGGCTGTCCGGCGGGCAGCAGCAGCGGGTCGCCCTCGCCCGGGCCGTCGTCTTCAATCCACGCGTCCTGCTGATGGACGAGCCGCTCGGTGCCCTGGACAAGAAGCTGCGCGAGCAGCTCCAGACGGAGATCTCCCGGATGCACCGCGAGTTGGGCATCACCTTTGTCTTCGTCACCCATGACCAGGAGGAAGCGCTCGCCCTCTCGGATCGGATCGCCGTGTTCAACGACGGTCGGATCGAGCAGGTCGGCACCCCCGAGGAGTTGTACGAGCGGCCGGCGACGCTGTTCGTGGCCCAGTTCCTCGGTGAGTCCAATGTCTTCCCCGGTCGCTGCACCACACCGGGGGTGCTCACCGGCGAGGGATATGAACTCACGGTGCCGAAGGCCGGTGCGTCGGGCAGCTCCGCCGAGGGCGTCGCGCTCGTCGTACGGCCCGAGCGGATGCGGCTGCTGGCCGCCGGCGAATCCGTACCCCCCGGACACAACGCCCTGACCGGCACGGTCACGGAGGTCGTCTACTTCGGGGCCCACCGACGCATCTCCGTCGAGCTGGAATGCAACGTGCGCGCACAACTGCGCGAACCGGCAGGACAGGAAGGAGCCGCGGCGCCCGGAGCGGCGGCGCGGATCGTCTGGCCCGTGGACCACGCGGCCCTCGTACCGGTCACCTCGCCGGTACGACCCACCCAGTAGAACCCACACGTACGAGGAATTCGATATGACCATCTCCCCCACCGCCACCGACGTGCCCGGCCGGGTGCCGCCCAGTGTCGTCGCACTCTCCGAGGTCCCCGTGACACCGGCGGCCGAGGCCGTCACGAAGGTGCGGATCGCCCGCCTCATCACCAAGCAGCGCAACGGCTCCAATCTGATGCTCGGCGCGGCCTGGATGGATCCGGGCGAGCGCACCAACGTCTGGTCGTCGCGCGGTGACAACGATGTTTCCGACGGCGACCACTGGTACGGGCCGGTCGAGGAGACGTACTTCATCATCCGCGGGCAGCTCCGTCTGACCTGGGACGAGGGCCACTTCGACCTCGGTCCCGACGACTGTGTCTACCTCGCACCCGGCTGGACCTACCACTTGGAGAACACCGGCAGCGAGCCGGCCTTCTTCACCTACTCGATGACCCCTTCCCAGGAGTAGTCCCGTGAGTGACACCGTTCATGTGTTCTGGGACGCCCGCGTCCTCGACCACGACACAGGCGCGGGGTTCTGGGAAGCCGCCCCCTCCGCGCTGCTCGCCGAATCCGAGTTGCATCCCGAGAGCGCACCCCGCATCCGCAACATGAAGTCTGTCCTGGAACGCGGACCGATCGCGGACCGGGTCGTCTGGCACCCCGGCCGGCTCGCCACCGAGGCGGAGCTCACCAGCGTCCACGACCAGGCATACGTGGACCGGGTGCGCGAGTTCTGCGCCGCCGAGTCGGGCACCCGGTCCTGGCTGACGTCCACCACCACCGTCACCGGTGGTTCCTGGGAACCGCTGCTCGCCGCGGCCGGAACCGCGCTCGCCGCCACCGACGCCGTACTCGACGGCACCTGTGATGTGGCGTACGCACTGATCCGGCCGCCGGGCCACCACGCCCAACCGTCCCAGGCCGACGGGTACTGCGTCTTCGGACATGCCGCGTTGGCAGCCCAGCGGGCGCGTGAACGCGGCGTCGAACGCGTCGCCGTCGTCGACTGGGACGTCCACCACGGCAACGGCACCCAGGAGTGCTTCTACGGTCGGTCCGACGTCCTCGCGTTCTCCCTCCACATGGCGCACGGCGCCTGGGGGGCGTCCCATCCGCAGACCGGCTCGCCCGATGAGCTCGGCCGGGACGCGGGCGTCGGGTACAACGTCAACGTCGAACTGCCCGTCGGTGCCGGGGACCGGGCGTACGCCGACGCCATGGAGCGGGTCGTCCTGCCGGTCCTCCGGCAGTTCCAGCCGGATCTGATCGTTGCGGCCTCGGGCCAGGACGCCGCCACCTTCGACGCCAACGGCCAACACAACGTCACCATGGCCGGGTTCCACCGCATCGGTACCCTGCTCGGCGAGATCAGCCGGGAGTTGACGAACGGGCGCCTCGTCCTCACCCAGGAGGGCGGATACGCGCGCAGCTACGCAGCGTACTGCCTGCACGCCACCCTGGAAGGACTCCTCGGCCAGGAAGCCACGCTCGCCGATCCGATCGCCTACGTACCCGACGACATCGCCCGCGGAGACGCCGCGATCGCCCGGGTCCGCGCGGCACTCGCCCCGCACTGGGCGCTGTAGCAGAAGCCCCCTCCCCCACCGCACAACAGAGAGGTCCACCATGGAACTCCCCTTCAGCCTGCCCACGTACGACGACCGCCTGCGTCGGGTGCGTTCCCGGATGACCGAACAGGGGCTCGACGGCCTCCTCGTCAGCATGCCGGACGTCGTCCACTGGCTGACCGGCGTCAGCTCCGTGGGATATCTGTGGCCCCAGGTCCTCGTCATCGACTCCAGTGACTCCGAGCCGGAGTACATCACGCGCACCACCGAGGAGCCGGGGGTGCACATGCTGTCCTGGCTGCGCTCCCCCCGGGTGTACGACATCGCCACCGAGGACTCGATCGAGGTGATGGCGGACAGCGTGCGCAAGCGCGGTCTCGACCAGGGCACGCTCGGCATCGAGTTGGGCGCCTTCACCCTCCTGCCAGGCAACTGGGACCGGCTGCGTGCCCTGCTGCCGAACGTCCGCTGGGTGGATGCGACCAATCTCGTACCGGAGGAGCGGCTCATCAAGTCGCCCGCCGAGATCGCCTACCAGCTACAGGCCGCCGAGATGGCCGACTACGCGATGGAGCAGGTCTTCGCCGCGATTCGCCCCGGTGTCTCCGAGACCGAACTCGCCGGCATCGCCAGCATGGCGCTCGGCGAGGCGGGCAGCGAGTACGCGGCCATCCCGCCGATGGTCGTCTCCGGTGAGCGTAGTGCGATGGTCCACGGCATGGCGTCACGGCGGACCCTGTCCCGCGGCGACGTGGTGTGCATCGAATTCGCGGGAGTGGTGCACCGATATCACGCGGTGCTGATGCGCACGGCGGTGGTCGGTCAGCCGACGCAGAGGGTGCGGGAGGTCGCGGAGTGTGTGGGACGGGCGACGGAGGCGGCGATCACCGCTTCGGCCCCGGGCGCGCCCGCTCCCGCGCCGGACGACGCCTGCAACGCGGTCCTCGGCGAACTGGACCTGGTCCGCCGCCGCTGTCACCGCATCGGCTACAGCCTCGGCGTGGCCTACCCGCCCGGCTGGTTGGAGCCGATGACCCTCGTCGAGGGCGACGACCACATCCTGGCCCCGGGCATGTCCTTCACCATCGAACCCAATCTGCATCTGCCCGACGAGGGCTTCGGCATCAAGATGGGTGACACGGTGCTGTGCACCGAATCAGGCGCGCGGAGCATGTCGAGGCTTCCGCACTCCCTGTACATCGCCGACTAACCACCGGCCCACGTCCGGGGCGGGGTGTCGGAGCCCCCGATGCCCGATCCCCCGCCCCACACATCCCTGCTTCAGCCCCACCACCGTCCTTGAATGGAGGCATTCCCGTGAGCGTCCCGTACGCGAGCGCACTCGCCGAGGCCACACCCCGAAGCCACTGGCTGGACAGCGAGGAGGCGCCCGGCGCCTCCCCGGCGCTCGCCGAGGACACCACCTGCGATCTCGCGGTGGTGGGCGGTGGTTTCAGCGGGTTGTGGACCGCGCTGCTCGCCAAGGAGCGAGACCCGTCGTCGGACGTCGTCCTGGTCGAAGCGCGCACAGCGGGCTGGGCCGCGTCGGGGCGCAACGGAGGCTTCGTCTCCTCCAGCCTCACCCACGGCATCGGCAATGGTGCTGAACGCTGGCCGCAGGAGTTGGCGGAGTTGGAGCGGATGGGGTTGGACAACCTCGATGAGATCGAGGACACCCTGCGGCGGTACGGCATCGACTGCGGCTTTCGCCGCGACGGCAAGCTGTGGGCGGCGACCGAACCGCACCAGGTCCATGAGATCCGGGCGATGTGCGATCTCGCAGCTGCGCACGGTCGCCGGATCGACTTCCTGTCCCAGGACGAGATCAGGGCCGAGGTGGACTCCCCCACCTTCCTCGCGGGCGCCTTCGACGGTGAGGGCTACGCACTGACCGACCCGGCCAAGCTGGTGTGGGGGCTGCGCGAGGTCTGTCTGCGCCTCGGGGTGCGGATCTACGAGAACACACCGGTCCAGTCGATGCGCGAGGGTTCGTTCAGCGTTCTCCTCGACACGCCGTACGGGCGGATCGGAGCCCGCAGCGTGGCGCTGGCCACCAATGTCTTCCCCTCCTTGCTGCGCAGGTTGCGCCTCTACACGGTGCCCGTCTACGACTACGTCCTGACCACGGAACCGCTCACCGACGGGCAGTTGGCCTCCGTGGGGTGGAAGGGCCGGCAGGGGATGTCGGACATGGGCAACCAGTTCCACTACTACCGGCTCACCGACGACCAACGGATCCTGTGGGGCGGCTACGACGCGATCTACCACTACGGCAACGGGCTCCGCGACGAACTCGACCAACGGCCGGAGACGTTCGCCAAACTGGCGGAACACTTCTTCACCACCTTCCCTCAGTTGGCGGGCGTGAAGTTCAGCCATGCCTGGGGCGGTGCGATCGATACCTGTACGCGGTTCACCGCGTTCTACGGGAAGGCCATGAGCGGCCGGGTGGCCTACGCGCTCGGCTACACGGGCCTCGGGGTGGCGGCCAGTCGGTTCGGGGCACAGGTGATGCTGGATCTGCTCTCCGGCGAGGAGACCGCACGGACCCGTCTGGAGATGGTGCGCAGCAAGCCGCTGCCGTTCCCCCCGGAGCCCGTGCGCTACGTGGGGGTCGAACTCACCCGACGGTCCCTGGACCGCTCGGACCGCAACGGCGGCCGACGAGACCTGTGGCTGCGGACGCTGGACCGGTTCGGGTTGGGATTCGACTCCTGAGGCGCCTTGCCGGGTTCGCGCACCCGGCACCGGAGCCGGTCGAGATCCGTGCGGCCATGGGCGTGTGACACGTGGTCGGGCCACTGCCTCTCGCTGGCGACCGCTTGAGGGTCGGGCGAAGGGCAGTGGCCCGACTGCTGGTGTGGACGGTGTCCGCGGGTGGTTCACCCTCGCGCCGGACGAGCTGCGCGATCAGGGTCGCCGCAGGCCACCGGGATGGTGGTCAGGCAGATCCGGCGGGGCTCCCGGGAGACCGGAGTCGGTCAGGCGCGAAGCCGTCAGCGAGTGGGTGCGCCTCAGCCGGGCGCGAGGCGGGGTTCCCAGCCTTCCGCGCCTTGCCTCTTTGTCCGCTGTTGTCCCGAGCTTCCCCGGCTTTGCCCGTCGTCGGTGGGTGCCACGACGCAGGCCCGCGACCGGGCGCAGGGGTCAGCGCCTTCGGGTGAGCACCGCCTTGGCGCGGTCGAACGCCGAATCGCGGTCAGCGGCCAACTCCTCGGCGGTGAAGACCGGTGTGCGCAGGTCCGGAGCGATTCCCGGACCCTCGTAGGAAACTCCCCCGGGAGTCGTGTACTTCTCGTTGGACAGACCGAGTTGCCAGCCGTTGGGCAGTGTGCGTCCGTGTACGTCGGACAGGATGCCCTGGGTGTTCTCGCCGATCAGAGTGGTGGCCGAGGGGCGTTCGGCCAGTGCCATGGTGAAGGTCTCACCGGCACTCACCGTCGACCCGCCGATCAGGAGCGCGACGGGTCCGGTGTAGCGGGGCGAGCCCGCTGCCGGCACGACACGGAGCTTTTGCCGCGGGGTGAACCGGGTGTCGTCCTGGGGATCGTTGCGCGCCTGCTTGGCGTAGGCGGTGTAGGCACGGTCGGTCAGTCGGGCCGCGATCTGCTGCCCGAGTCCGTCCGAGCCGCCGGCGTTGACCCGCACGTCGACGATCAGGCCGCGCCACGCGGTCCGTCCGGTGGTACGCGCCTGCGTGATGATCTGGTCCAGTGCGCGGTCGAGTTCGGCGCTGTCGTTGTCGTAGCCGCCGTCGGGCGAGTAGGCGACGAACCGGTTGATCCGCAGATACCCGATGCCACCGGGGAGGTCCGCATAGCCGATGGCGCCCTGTGCGTAGTCCTGGAGGGGCGTTCCACCGAGGTCACGGCGTTCGATGAAGGCACGGATCTGGTCGTCGTACTCCTGGGTGGGGCCGACAGTTCCGTCCCTGATCGTCCGGGACATACGGGTGAGTTCGGGGGTCTCCGCGGCGAGGGACACATGGGCGTCCTGCAACGGCGCGGTCATGGCGCTGAGGATGTCGAAGAGTTCACTGGGTGTGGTCCCGGCGTGGACCTTGGGCCGGTACTGGGCGCGGACCGCGTCCCAGTCCACACCGCGGCGGTCGAAGAAGGCGTAGTTCTCCTTGAACGTCTGCCAGAACACATCGAACGTCGCCACCGGGCCGGATTCCTGCGGCTGGCCGCAGAGCGCGGGCAGGGCGGTGATCCGACGGAGTCCACGGATGCCCACGGAACCGTCGATGCTGAGGGTGGCGTGCCGGGCGGCCTTGGGCCGTACCGTCAGGATCAAACCGTCGGTCCCGTATCGAACCGAGCCGTCGGCGCCTGGAGTGCCTTGTTGCTGTGCGGTGAGGGAGCTCTGGCAGCTGATCGCCGTGGTCTCCCAGGCACGCAGCACTCCGTCGCGGACTCCGACGACCATGCCGTAGCCGTCCATGCGCCAGAATCCGTTCGGCGTCAGTGCGGCGCCCCGGTTCGAGGGGGCATCGGTCGGGGCCGAGCGCTGACCGACGGCGGGGGCGGCAACCGCCGCGCCGAGCGAGCCGACGAGAGCGAGCACGGTGCCCGCGGCCATGAGTACGCCACGCCTGGCGGGGTGGCCCGAGGTCCGTCTGCTGCGGTGCCTTCGGGGTCTGTCGGAGTCCTCGGTCACACCTGAGGACATCTCTGAGGTCACGATGTTTCCTTCCATCGTTGGGATGTCTCCATCGTCCGGTGGTGCCTTCCCGGACCGCGTCGGCCATAGGGACCCGTATGCCCCTCAGGTATCAACCAGGTGCTGTACGCGTGGGGTTGGCTACCCGTAGGGGGTGCCCCTGACGGCGGCAGATCACCGTGCCTCGTCGTGGCGTCGGCCGTCGTGCAGCGCGGGCGTTGTGGACAGCGAGGTCTCGTAGGGGTTGCTTCCGTGCTCCTGACGGCGGTCCACCTCGTTCGTCCGGGCGCCGATGGTGCGAGTTCAGCCCACTCACGGTGATAACGGAGCAGGGATCGGGGCTTTCCCGGGTGGCTCGTCGCGGCGGTGCCCCACTGACGGCCCGTACTCATCAACGGACGGTGGAGCAGCCTCAGCCGGTCAACCGCGAGGTGGGGCGGGTTGTCGCCCGATGGAGATCCCCGTGGACAACCCCGTCTCGGGCGCCTGCTCCGGCACCGGCGTGCCCTTCGAGCCACCCTCGTGCGGAGGTTCGGTGCAGGCGAGGCCGAAAGGATACGGCCAACCTCGTTGGTCACAACCACCCAACCCTCCCCACTGATGCCACCATTCCTCAGGGCTTACAAGGGCGACCCGGTCCTGGCCACCCAGAGGCCCTGGCGCAGCCGTGAGCGACGGCGCCCATACGACTTCGTCGAAGAACTGCGCTTCCTCCCGTCCTCAGCCGACGCCCCGCGCCGGCCAGTCCTGTTCCGGTCGCCACACGGCCGCCACAGAAGGAGTTCCCGTTGAGACGGTCTTCCCTCCAGACATCGGCCATCGGCGCCCTCGTCGCCGCCGCGAGCCTGCTCGTCGTAGCCCTGCCGAGCACCACGGCGGGGGCGTCCCCCTCGTCAGCAGCGGCGCCCGGGCAGCCAGCACCGCCGCCCCGCGCCGGCGCGTTACCCGCCCAACTCACCCCGGCACAGCAGAAGGGCCTCTTGACCAGGGCCGGCGCCGACCGAGCCGCGACGGCACGGGCCATCGGGCTGAGCGGCAAGGAGCAGCTGGTACCGCGCAGTGTGCTTAAGGACGCCGACGGCACCGTCCACACCCGCTACGAGCGCACCTTCGACGGCATCCCCGTGCTCGGTGGCGACCTCGTGGTCCACTCCTCTGCGTCGGGCGCCGTCAAGAGCGTGACCAGGGCGACCCAGGCCCGGATCACGGTCCCGAGCACCACTCCCGTTCGGTCCGCTGCTTCCGCCACCCGTTCCTCACTCGCCCGCGCCAAGGGGTTCGGCATTGCGAAGACCGCGCCCGCAGGCGCACCCAGAGCGGTGGTGTGGGCGGGCACCGGTCGACCTGTCCTGGCCTGGGAAACCGTGATCAACGGCATCCAGGACGATGGGGCTCCCAGCGAACTCCATGTGATCACCCATGGCACGACGGGCGCCGAGCTCCACCGCTACGACGGGGTGCGGAAGGGCACCGGCCACAGTCAGCACAGTGGACCGGTCACCGTGGGCAGCTCCCGCTTCGGGTCGTTCTTCAACCTCACCGACAACGGGCGCGGCAGCCACCGTACGCTCGACCTCAACGGAAAGTGGGGCTGGGACGCGGTCGGTACCGTCCTGACCGACACCGACGACGTCTGGGGCGATGGAACCGCATCGAACCGCCAGACGGATGGTGTGGACGCCGCCTACGGCGCTCAGGTGACCTGGGACTACTTCGCCGAGAAGCACAACCGCTACGGACTGCGGAACGACGGGGACGGCGGAACCTCCCGGATCCACTACGGAACCGACTACCGCAGCGCGTTCTGGCAGGACTCCTGCTTCTGTGTGACCCACGGCGACGGCGGCACCGCGCCGCACACCTCCCTCGACGTGACCGCACACGAGTGGGCACACGGCCTCACCGCCCAGACCGCGAAGCTGTACTACTTCGGCGAGGCGGGCGGTCTGGCGGAGGCGAGCAGTGACATCTTCGCCACCGCGGTGGAGTTCCACGCGGACAACGATCACGACCCGGGCGACTACATCATCAAGGAGAAGGTCGACACGGCGGGTTGGCCCTGGATGGTCCGCAACATGGACCGGCCGTCCAAGACCGCGATGCACACGGACTACTGGCACCCCCGCATCGACTCGGGCCGGCGTGACTGGTACATGGCCGGTCCGGCCAATCACTGGTTCTATCTGCTGTCCGAGGGCAGCGGCGCCAAGACCGTCAACGGGGTCCAGTACGACAGCCCCACCCACGATGGACTGCCGGTCGCCCGGATCGGCCGGGCCGCGGCCGAACGGATCTGGTACCGGGCGCTCACCGTCTATATGACCTCGACCACCAACTACGCGGGGGCACGTACCGCGACCCTCGCCGCCGCCGCCGATCTGTACGGAGTGGGCTCCACGGTCCATAAGCGGGTGACGGATGCCTGGGGAGCCGTGAACGTGGGCCAGCGCTCGGGGAACCCGACCCCGAGGCCCCCCGGGCCCGAGTTCGAGAACATCACCGACCACCCGCTCACCGGCACCCCTGCCCAGGCGGTCTCCTCCATCACGGTCAGCGGGGTACCGGGCAACGCCCCCAACATCCTGACGATCGACACGAACGTCATGCTGGCCAGCACGGCGGATCTGGAGCTGATCGCCCCCGACGGGACCGTCTACCCCATCGCGGGTGCGTACGGCGGGATCGAAGGACCGAATCTCTACCAGGGCACGGTCGCCGTCGACGCCTCCGCGGAGGTCGCCAACGGCACCTGGAAGCTCCGGGCGACCAAGGGGCCCTACGAGGGAGCGGCAGGCTACATCGACAGCTGGAAGCTGTACTTCTGAGGCATCGCTCGCACACCGACGGCGGCCGGAGGCATCTGCTCCCCGGCCGCCGTCGGGCTTCCCCGGCAGCTTGGCGACCACTCCAGGAGGCAACGGATTTCGTCGTTTGGACGTCACCCAGCTTCGATTTACTACCGTATCTAGAATATTCTTATGCGATATCGCTAGTATCTGGCCGAAAGGGTATCGGTCACCCCTACCCTTCGGGCCCCTCCGGGGAGCCCTCCATCCGGTCCGATGAAAGAGCCGATGTGACGCAGAGCCCGCTGCCGCCCGAGCTGCCCACGACCGAACGCACCCGCCATCGCCGACTGCGGGACCAGGGGAGCAACGACCGCCAGGCTCTGGACTCACTGTTGAGCTCGGGCTTCATGTGCCACTTCGGTGTGGTCATCGAAGGTCAGCCGATGGTCGTACCGACCGTGTACGGAGCTGACGGCCTGCACCTGTACTTCCACGGCTCCGTCGCCAGCCGGAGCCTCATAGCCGCCCCGGATGCCAGCGTCTGCGTCACGGTCACCCAGGTGGACGGTCTGGTACTGGCCCGGTCGGTGTTCGAGCACGGTGTGAACTACCGCAGCGCCATGATCTACGGCGTACCCCGTGTGGTCATGGATCCCGAGGAGAAGCTGGCCGGCCTGCGATGTCTGACGGAGCAGGCCACTCCCGGCCAGTGGGACTACGCCCGCCGCCCCACCAAGAAGGAGCTCGCCGCCACCACACTCCTCGCCCTCTCCCTCGCGGAAGCCTCCGTGAAGATCCGCACCGGAGACCCGGACGACGGGGACGGGCCGGACGCCGAACTCGGCCTGTGGGCGGGCACCCTGCCGTTGGTAACCACCTTCGGCGAGCCGCAGCCGGATTCCACACTCGATGCGGGCATCTCCGCGCCACCCCACATCCTCGCGCGTACGGGCACCCGACTGGGCTGACGCCCACTGCGCGGAGCCCCGAAGGCGGGCATCGTTCCACCATGCACACAGGAGCCGGGAGTCAGCTCCTCACCGTGTCCGCGCGCTCCCGGACGGCCCGCGTCGGTCGCGCAGGGGAGATGAGTACGGTCGCCACCAACCCGAGCGCGATCAATCCGGCCGCGACATAGCTGCCGATGGCGATGCTCAAGGTCATCGCGGCATCGGCCGCGTCGGCGACCGGAACGGTCCCCGGATCTGCCGCAAGGGGCCCGATCGCCGCTCCCGCACTGTCGGTAACGGCCCGGGTGAACTCCTCGGCCTGCGCGGCAGGCACCTCGATGCGCGTGAGACCGGCCCTCAGATCGGCACTCAGTGTGGTGAAGAAGACCGTGGTGAGCACGGCGATGCCCAGGGCCGCCCCGAGTTCGCGGAAGGCGCTCTGCATGCCCGATGCCTGTCCGGCGCTGTGCTCGGGCACCTCGGCGAGCACAACATGGGTGACCTGGGCCGTGGCGAAGCCCACGCCGATGCCGTACAGGAAGAGGACCAGCGCGATGGACCACCAGGAGCTGTCCGTGGCGGCCATCAACCCGAGCCACACCAGAGCGACCACCTCCAACACCAGACCGATGCGCACCTGGTCTAGCGGCGAGACCTTGGTGGTCATACCGAAACTCGCCCCGCTCGCGACGAAGCTGCCCACCGCGAGGGGGACCAGGGCGAGCCCCGCTTGGAGCGCGCTGTACCCCAGGGTGAACTGGAGCCACAGCGGGAGCACCGCGATGATGCCGAACTCGCCGAGCCCGATGATCACGGTGACGACATTGCCGTTGCGGAACGAGGCGATCGAAAACAGTCGGACGTCCATCAGAGCGCCCGCCCCGTCACCCGCCCCGTCGCCCCGAGTGAGCGCCTTTTGCCTGCGGAAGAAGACCTGGAGCACCAGAACCGAGAGCCCCAGCGCCAGCAGCACGGGCGAGGGGCCGCCGGACCACGAGAACCCCCACACCTCCAGCGGTCGGATGGTGGTGATCCAGCCGTAGGTCCGCCCTTCGACGAGCCCAAAGGCCAACAGCCCGACTCCGAGTACGGACAGCACTCCACTCACCGCGTCCACCCGGCCACGGCTGCTCGGCGAGGGGGCGAGCCAGGCGAAGGCACCCGCCACGATCAGTGCCGAGAGGGGGACGTTGATGCCGAACGCCCACCTCCACGAGGCGTGCTCGGCGAGCCATCCGCCCAACAGCGGGCCGAGTGCGGCGGCGGCGCCGATGGTCGACCCCCAGACGGCGAATGCCTGCCCACGTTCCTTGCCCGTGAAGGTGGCGTTCAGCAGGGCCAAGGAGGTCGGCAGGATCATGGCCGCGCCGACCCCTTGGAGGAATCGGGCCAGGATCAGCCATTCACCGGTGGGCGCCAGCCCCGCCACCACGCTGGTGGCGCCGAACACCGCCACGCCTGCGATGAAGACGCGGCGCGCACCCAGGAGATCGGCGAAACGCCCCGCCAGCAGGAGCAGCGCCGCGAGGACGATCGCGTAGGACTCCTGGATCCACTGCACCTGGACCGAGCTGATGCCGATGTCCTCGATCATCGGCGGGACGATCACATTGACGATCGTGGTGTCGACCACGATGAGGGCCACACCGGCCGCGATGGCGATTAGACCGAGCCAACGCCGGGCGGGGGAAGAAGGAGCAACCACTAGATACCTCCACCGTAAAGTAACTTCGCGGTGAAGGTAATGTGATCGACGATAGGTTGTCAATGCGTCGTCATGGATCGTCGGCGCGAGGAAGTAGAGGAGGCGCCTCGATGGAGGAGTCGATGACGCCCGACGGTGTCGCGGCCCAACGGGAACGACTGGCGGAAGAGCTCCGCGCCTACGGCGCGAGCTTCACCGAACTCGGCCGACGCTTCGCCGTGACGTTGGGCGTGCACTCCACGGACGCCTTCGCCCTGCTGGAGATCGCCTCGGCCGAGGAGTCCGGCACACCACTGTCTCCCGCCCTGCTCAGCAGGCGCATTTCCCTGACATCGGGCGCCATGACCACCCTGCTGAACCGTCTGGAACGCGCGGGCTACATCTCGCGCTCCCGCGAGCACAGCGACCGCCGCATCGTCACTCTGCGCTCCAGCGCCCAGGCGAAGGAGCTCGCCCGGTCGTTCTTCGAGTCCGTGAACTCACGACAGGACGCCATCCTGGCCGAGCACCCGCCCGAGCTGCTCGACCGACTCCAAGGCATCCTCGCTCAACTGAGGGCCACCATGGACGCCGATCTTCGAACCGAGCACTCGGAGGGATAGCAGGCCGCGAGGGCTACCGACAGTTCAACGCCCACACCACCGGAGAATCGGTCCGCTCGGCCATCTGGGCACCCAGATCACCTGCCGGCACCGCCCGCCCGCACCTGCTCCCGCCCCGTCCGACAGATGGGGCGGGATTCCCCCCATGGGCCATCGGCCCTCACCCGCCCCGACAGGCGACTGCACGACACCTGCCGAGCGACGTCGACACTTCCCGACGGATCGAGTTTGGCCGCTGGCGTACCCCTCCCCCAGCCCCCGCCGCCACGACGCCGCACCCGCACGGCGCCACAAGGCTGCCCCATTAAGTCCGAATTGCCCATTTAGGGGTTTTCGCTACACAAAAAGAGGAAGCCCCGCAAAGGATCATCTCTATCAGGTAACGAGAAATTGCGTGACTTGGGTCACGCAGGGCAAAGAATTGATCTTTCCGAGCAACCCCACAACGCCTTCACAGAACGAAAGTTGAGCATCCGAGCGAAATCCCGAAAGGGAGAGCTCCGAGACAGGAAATGATCCAATAGCCATCCGAACGGAATTCGAGTCTTGTTCCATTCCCGTTCTCTCGTCTACGGTCATCCTCGAATCCGGACGGACCGCCGAATCCTGCCACCGTCCAACAAATCCCACTCACTCACGTATGGCAGGAGCGGGGGAACCAGGTAAGTCGCCGTCCAGCAATGGAACGGCTTGGGGTGAAGTCGCACAGTGTGCGACCGGGCATCTCCAGCCCGAATCCGACAGCTCACCTCGCAGGCGACGGAGAGGAAATTCGCCATGCCTGCATTCGGTAAGCACCGCCGCCCGCAGAACAGTTCAATCGCCAAGAGCCTCATGGTCCTTGGGGCAAGCGGGGCCCTGCTCGCCATCCCCGCCCTGGGAACGGCCACCGCCCACGCGGCCCAGCCGACCAGCACCAAGGCCGCCCCGGCAGTCATCGCCCAGCAGCAGGTCAGCAAGCAGGACACCGCCAAGACATACTCCGTGGTCACGGGTGACTCCCTCTCCCAGATCGCGGCGGACCACCAGCTGAGCGGCGGCTGGGAGAGCCTGTACGAGCAGAACCGCGAGGCCGTCGGCGACGATCCTTCGCTGATCCACCCCGGTCTCAAGCTCTCTCTTGGCAAGGCCGGCACCAAGGCCCCGGAAAGCACCGCCAAGACGGCCACGATCGCTGCCGAGCCCGTGGCGTACAGCGCCCCGGCCGCGGCTGTGACCTATGCCAACAACCTCGACGGCTGGATCAAGGAATCCCTTGCCGTCATGGCCGAGCACGGCATTCCGGGAACCTACGATGGAATTCACCGGAACATCATTCGCGAATCGTCGGGCAACCCCCTGGCGATCAACAACTGGGACTCCAACGCGATAGCCGGAACCCCTTCCAAGGGTCTCCTCCAGGTCATTGACCCGACGTTCCGCGCCTACCACGTTCCCGGAACTTCGACGAACAGCTATGACCCGGTCGCCAACATCACAGCCGCGTGCAACTACGCAGCTGACCGATACGGTTCGATCGACAATGTCTTCGGTGCCTACTAGGTCGCCCATTGAGGCTTCATCAGCTCATAGCATGTAATGCTCAGCTGAGGCCCTGGAACCCCGTCTTGCGACGGGGTTCCAGGGCCTCACTGCGTTTCCCGCGCCGACTCCCACGACCCGTATGAGCAGTCACCTGCCGGTACAGGCACCATGAGTTGGCCGCCGGGCAGTGAAGTCCGCAGTACTCACCATCGCGCACCGTGGTCAAGGAGCCAGCGATCCCGGTGCTCGTCACCGAGTTCCTTCGCCCGTGCCGTCGCCGCACGGGGCACCGGCTCCTGGGCCAGTTCCGCAAGTGTGCTGCGCATCTGCTCGGCGAATCTCCGTCCGGCTTCGGTGAGACATCCGCCCGCCAACAGCGTCTCGTTGGCCTCCTTGGCTGCGTCCCGCCACCGCGCGAACTCCACCACGGCCCGCCAGGCGGTAGCTCCGTCCTTCGACGCCCGGCGCTGCCGTCGCCAGAACTGGGCCACTCCCATGTGTGCGTACACACCGTGCAAGAGGCCGCCCGGGGGGCGGGGGTCCTCGCGCCAGGGCGCGTAGAAGAGTGCGCCGGATTCCCGTACGACGAGATCGACCAGGTGCGTGAGTGCGCTGAGCTTGTTGTGCTGGAGTTCGTGCACCAGCGCCAGGGCCAGATCGAGGGGCGAACGCGGGACCGAGAGAACCGAGCAACCGAACGCCTCGTCCGAACTGCTGGAGATATTGCGGTCGGTGGGTGCCCCGGTCGGCACGATCGCACGGTATGCAGATCGGGCCTCGACCGCCTGCCCCGGATGAACGGTGTGCAGGAGTTGCCACGCCTCTTCGAAGACACACCGCCACCGCTGCCACTGACACACGGTCAACCTCCCTGGATGCCCACCGCCGGGAAGAAGGTGCGGATCGAGGTCGTCCAGCAGGAGTGCCGGATCGTCGGCCGGAGCGAGAAGTTCACGCAGGGGCAGCCAGGGCATGTCGGCATCCTCGTGTGCGAGGGCGTGGTCGGACCGTTCCCTGGGGATCCGCACCGTCGTGGCGCCGCACTGAACCGTCGGCGAACCGGATGTGGTCGACACCAGGGCCGGTTCGCCGTCGGATGCCAGGGGGAATCGGGCACGCCCCAACGACGGCAGGAGCAGCCCCCCGCTGTGGACTGTCAACCGGACGGCGGCCGGCAGCCCGGTACGTACGGCTGCTACCGCCGCCACTGCGGTCAGGGCATCGACCGAGGGCGGTGGACCCGCCGTGGATCGATCGGTCGTCAGTTGGTTGAGGGCCCAGAGTTGGGCGGGCCCGACCGAGGGGTACGTCAACATCTCATGGACCACGGACGGGGCCCGGCGGTGCGCCGCACCCAGCAGTGACCATGCGTCGCGCGCCTGTGCGGCGAGCGCCCCGCCTCGCCGTTCGGCCTGTTCAACGACGGCCCGGGCGAGGATGACCCGCCGACTGTACTCAGCGTTGCGCAGCAGGGAGAGTGCCCGAGGGCCACCGTTCCCGGATGCGATCTCGTGGAACACATCGCCGTCGAGCCGGTGGTGGGGCGGGGCGGGCTCGTGCAGAGCGTGCGGAGTGTGCGGAGGGTATGAAGCATGTGGAGCATGCGGAGTGTGCGGAGTGTGCGGAGTGTGCGGAGTGTGCGGAGTGTGCGGAGTTTTCATAGGGGAGGCGTTCCGGTGGGTGCAGGGGCCGCGCGGAGTCGGTCGACATCCTGCGCCACCCGTCGCCGCACATGGTCGATGAGCGCGGTCAGATCAGGGCAGTAGACACTGGGATTGACGAAGCCGGTGCCGTCCGCTCGATAGCGGTGGGCGTAGTGTCCACCGCCGCAGACCCGTCGTAGCCGGCAGCTTTGGCAACCGGTCGCGAGTGCGGCGAGTCCTGAGCGCCTCGCCACCAGTGCGGATTGGTTCAGTGCCCGGTCGAAGGGGTCTTTCAGTACGTGCAGCGCGGTGGCGGCGGCGCCCGGATAGGTCGTGCGCAGGGTGTCGTCCTGGCTGATGGAGCCGTCGGTCTCGATGACGACGTAGCCCAAGGGCTCCAGACCGAGTCCCTCCACGACGGCGCGTCCACCGAGGAGCAGTGCGACGATCTGCTCCAGGATTCTCACCCGGGTCTCCTGGACCGGTGCGCCGTACCACTGTTCGAACACTTCGATCAGCCAGTCGGCATACGGGGTGTCGGCGCTGGCTGGATTCCGCCCCGGTGGCGGCGTGGACCAGTTGCCGTGCGGAAGCAGAAAATCCACCATGGGCGGGCGGTGGCGCAGGAGCGCGCGATAGGTGCGCACCGGGTCGTTGTCGAGGTCGATGGTGCACAAGAGCCCGCTGAACAGGGGGCGGTAGGGGCCTTCGGCGATCCGGTCCACCGCCGCGGCCACCTGGGCATGACTACCGCGGCCGTCGGCTCGTCGGCGATGGCGGTCGTGTGCGGTGCGGTCACCGTCCATGCTGATGCCGACCCTGACGTGGAGTTCGGCGAAGAGTTCGAGGTATTCCTCGTCGAGCCGGACCCCATTGGTCTGAATCGCATAGGTGAGCTGAACCGTCTCATCCACTTCGCGGCGAATCGCTCTCACGGCACTGCTGATGAATTCCTTTCCCGCCAGCAGCGGTTCACCGCCGTGCAGCACGATTCCCAAGGCGCCGAGTCCATGGGCACGGGCATGTTCGCCGATGCGCCGCGCTGTGGACTCCATCACCGCGGGTGACATCGTGCGCGGTTGTGTGCGCCAGACCTGATCGACGCTGCGGTACATATAACAATAGTCACAGGCGAGATCACATCTGCCATGGATTTTGATCACGAAATTGCGGAACGGAATCTCTTCCGGTCGGGCTGGATTCACGTACTGCACGGTGCGTGCACCTCTCGTGAAGGAGCTCTGGCCCGCCCAGTCCGACGGATGGCGTGGATTCAGTATTTTCAGCGGCTGATTGGCCCGTCAAGGTCAGGAATCGGCCGTCGTACAGGAATGCCCGCTTCCGTAGGGCGTCCGTCGGTTCTCCAGGAACCTGGCGCAGCGACCTGACTCAGCGTTACAATGTACGCGCGTGTTGCCCCCGCCTTGTGACCGGTTTCTATGAATCTCGCGAGAAGGGTGGTCGATCTCCCGATGACGGAGCCGGCCGAGGCACCGAATGATCTCGATTCCCCATTGGTCGATCTTTCTGGACTGCCATTTGAAAAGATCGCACAACTTCCCCAATCCGCGTTGGGTTTCACCCTGCGCAGACTCCATGAAGTGGCCGAACGGCCGGACCGCATCTTCACGGCGGACTATCAGGACCTCATCTGACGCCTTCACAGATCCCGCAGAGATCCCCGGCCCCGGTGATCCCGACCATGGAGCCAACGACGATGTCGATCTTGTCCGATGCCGGCCGTGACAACGGCCGTACCCGGGTGACCCTCTTCTGCTCTACCGCCGAGAACATCGGGCAGACCACGACGGTGGTCAATGTCGCCCTGGTCATGGCCGAATCGGGGCGTCGTGTGCTGATCGTGGACACCCGGCAGTCGGACATCAGGGCCTTTCACTATCTCGGTTCGCTCTCCGCGGGCACGCCCAACAGCGACCCGGATTCGACCAGATCATCGGGGGCCGCGCTTCCGCCGCCTTCGATATGGGACGTCTCCCTCCACAACCGCACCCTGCGCGTCGACCTCCTGACGCTCGACGACGTGCCCGCCCTCACCCGGCTCGACCCGTCGGTCCTCCTGCGCTACGACGAGGTCCTCATCGACGCCCCCGTGCCGCGCCATGACGAGGAGTACACCGTCCTGGCCGGGCTGCCCCACGTCCTCGCCACCTGCTTCCCCCTCAACTCCTGGCGGGTGGAGAACGCGGCGGCACTCGCCCGCAGGGTCAGACAACGAGCGGTGGGGCAGATCGGAGTGCTCGCCATCGGTCTGCGCGCGGACAGTCGGATGTACGACCAACTGCGCACCGCCCGGGCGCTGGTGCGGGAGAACTTCGAAGAGCTGAGCGACGGAGCGGGTGCCCACTACGTCGAGTTCCCGTACGAGTCGCTCTACGCCCAACTCGATCGACTGGCCGTGCAGGAGGAGGACCCGGGCTCCGACGGCGGGCTGCGACCCCGCTTCGTCCAACTCGCCGACGAACTCGCCCGCACCCAGCCGGTGGAGTTGAGCCGGGTCACGCTGCTCCACACACCTCGGCACATCGCCTGGGCGGAGTGGATCGCCGGCCAGCTGGAGTCGTGCGGGGTCGAGGTCTCGCGGAGCGGGTTCGACCCCTTCATCGGAGAGCCTCCGCTGCCCGGGGCGATGCTGCTCGTCGTCTCGCCACTGGGGGTGGAGAGCTCGAAGGCCGAACTGTTGGCCGATCTCTCGCATCCGGATGTACGGATGGTGCTGGTCGATGAGGAGGTCCTGCCGCGGGAGCTCTCCCACCACGAGCAGATCGTGATGCGGCACGTCTCGGAGGCGGAGGCTGTGATCGCGCTTCGGGAGAGTCTGCATCTGCCCGGTCCCGCATTGTCCGAATCCGTTCACCGCTTTCCCCGGATGCCGCGTGACAACAATCTGTGGCCACGCAACAACGCCTTCATCGGGCGGGACGCCCTCTTCGAAGAAGTGCGGGAGACCTTGGCCGCAGCCGCCGTCTCGCGCAGTTGCGGTCTGCTGCTCGGGCAGCCGGGCATCGGCAAGAGCCAGATCGCCCTGGAGTTCTGCCATCGCTTCCGGGGCGACTACGACCTGGTGTGGTGGGTGCCGGGCGACGGCCCCGCTTCGGTTCGCCGAGGTCTCACCTCCCTGGCCGAACGCCTGGGCCTGCCCACGGTCGGGGACCCCGTGCCCCGGGTCCTGGCCCATCTCGGCAGTCCGGGCAGCGGGGATTGGCTCCTCGTGTACGACGACGTGCGCGACGCCGCGGCCCTGTCGGCGCAGAACCTGATCCCGACCAGTCGTGGCGGGGGCCATGTCCTGATCACCGCCAGGCTCGGTGATCAGGTCGCGTCCGGGCACGTGGTGGAGGTGGCGCCCTTCTCCGCGGAGGAGAGCCGTGCACTGCTGGCATCAGCGGTGGACCAACTGCCCAGCCACCTCTCCGAGCAGATCGGCCAGACGGTTGGTCATCTACCGCTGACGGTCGCACTCGCCGCCGCCTGGCTCGATATGGACGCCGCCCGTCACGAGGCGGAGAACCGTTCGCGGAACGAAGCCGTCCTGCGGGCTGCCGAACGCTTCGACCAGGCGTTTGCGACCGCCCAGACCGATCTATTGGCGCACGAGAGGAAGGTGCCGCTGCCACGGGTGGTGCTGGAGGTGGCCGTCCGCTCCATCGGACTGACCGACGCAGCCCAGGCATGGGCGCAGGAGCACGGTGGCGCCACGGCGCTGGGATGGGTGTTGGAGTGCTGTGCGCTGCTGACCGGTGCCGGCGCCGATCTTGCCCTACTGCGCTCCCCACAGATGCTGTGGGCGCTCGCGCACCGCACCGGAGGAGCCGTGGGTCCACCGGAGCCCGCCGCCATGGTCAGCGATGAGCTCATGGTGGACGTGGCGCTGTGGGCGCTGTCGGGCCTCGGTCTGATCGAGGTCGACTTCGCCCGCCCGGGGCGCCCGGTACGAATGCACCAGGTGCTGCGCGAAGCGGTGTTGACCCGCATGGGCGACACGGAGCGCAAGGTCCGAGAGCGTGAGCTACGAGCCGTGGTCGGCGGGTACTCCCCCGGCGCCACCGCGGCGCAGGACGCCGGCCCTGCCGTGGGGACCAACGGAGGGCAGGGCGGCGAGCGCCAGCTGAGCGCCTCGCAGACGGGACAGCTGACCGCGCTGAGGATCTGGGAGGACCAGCGACCGCCGGTACAGCGCTGGCTCCTCGACCACCTCGGGGTGCTCACCCGCTCCGACGACGTACTGCGGCTGGCCGAGGCGCTGGAGTTGGGGCGTCGGGCCGAGTCTGCCTGGGCCAACTCTCCAAACTCCGCTGAGTACTTGAGGCTCCAGACGCTGCTCGCCCGTGCGTTGCGCAACAGTTCGGAGTATCCCGGGGCCAGTCGACACGCACGCGTCGCCCTGCGCGGATACCGGGCCTCGTTCGGCACCCACCACCCGCGGACCCTGCTCTGTGCCGATGCGTACGGTGCGATCCTGCGGGCGGACGGGCACTTCACCGACGCCCTCTTCGAAGGGCGCCACGTCCACCGGGGCCTCTTGGCGCTGCTGGGGCCCCAGCACCGGGCGACGGACCAGGTCGAACACAATCTGGCGCTCAGCGAGGCATTGGCGGGCGATGCGCCGTCCGCTCTCCAGTTGCTCCAGGACCAGTTCAACCGCCGACGGGCCATCGGCGGACCGGACGACCCGCGCGCCTGGCAGATCGCCAACACCCTCGCGGGCACCCACCGGGCGCTCGGGCAGAACCGGGAGTCGTCCACTCTGCTGCGGGAGTTCCTTGCGTACCGCAGTGCGATGGCCCCTTCGTCGGCGCCGGACGCCGATGTGTTGCGCGCTGAGAACGGGCTCGCGGTGGGCGAGCGGCGCTTCGGGCGGACCGGACGGGCCCATGAGCGTGACGGCCGGGTGCTGGCGGACTGTCTGCGGTACCTCGGCGAGTGGCACATCGTGACGCTGCGCACCCGCTACAGCCTCGCGATCGACCTCTATGAGTTGGGCAAGCACGAGGCGGCACTCCAGGAGTCCGCGATCTGTCTACAGGCGCTCGGCCACACCTTGGGCGCCGATCATCCCTACACCCAGCTGTGCCGGGTGCGCCATGGCGTCCATCTACGCGGAAGCGGTCGACCGGACGAGGCCCTGGAGGAAGGGCGCACCGCACTGGAGCAGTTGGAGGCACGGCTCGGTTCTACCCACCCGTGGAAGCTGGCCGCCGCGTCCAGCCTCGCGGGCACCCTCGCGGCGCGGGGAGAGTTCGAGGAGGCCGCGGACCTGGAGGAGTCCACGTTGGAGGGGTTCGACGAACTCGGTCTGACCCAGCATCCGTACCGTGAGCTCGTCGCCCGCAATCTGTCGGATCTGTTGGCGGTGGTGAGCGGGGAGAGCCGGGCAGGCGACGCGCTCCGCGGGGACATCGATCTGGAACTGCCCGGGGCCGTGTGAGACAGCCGGAGAGCGGGCCGAGGGCAGCGAGAAGGAGTGCACTGGAGATGACCGACATCCCTGCGGAACGACGACCACCCGATGCCCCGGTGGCGTTGCACGCGGAGCACTGGAACACCAAGGTCCAGGAGGACATCAGCGAGCTCTGTCAGCGGCACGTCGCCCAGTGCCCGGCCATACGGTCGGTCGCGCACTACAGCAACGGCATCCTGGACTTCGTCGTACACGCCCCCGGCGCGGAGCCGCTGCCCAGTGGTCCGCTGGTCGACCACCGCATCGACGCCGAGGGCCGGCCCGGACACCAGCTGGTCCGCTGTGTGCAGGACATCGACCGCTCGCTCGCGCCCCTGCGGACCGGCGAGCTGATGCGCACGGTCGTGGCGACCCCGACGGGCGCACTGTACTGCGGCCGGGTGAAGGCGGATCAGCACATCGTCGGGATCACCGTGGACGGTGGTCGGGTCGATGCGATGGACGATCAGCTCAACGATCTGGTGACCGAGCTGCGCGCCATGATGAACCTCCCGAACGAGTACATGGGCGGCATGGACGTGCCCTACGTCGTCCCGGACGGGACGGAGGGCCTCAAGTTCCTCACCGGCCATGCGGTCGACGAACCGATGGAGGCACGGCTGCGGGGAATCTGGCACCGCTTCCTCAACCACACCGACCTCCAATACCTCGCGTACTACCGGGGCTGGGACCTCATATGCGTGGGGGACGCCTTCGACAGTCCGCGCCTGGGCCTGCGATTCCTCGCCATCGAGCCGGATGCGCGGCGCCGGAGGTACCGCGACATCGCGGGAGGTCTCCGTACGGACATCGCACGACTGCGGGACGCCCTCCAGTCCATCACCCGGGACCCGATCAATCGTCTCGTGCTCGATGTCCAGGAGGGGGCCATCTACATCCACTGGTTGCCCGGGGGGCGCAGCAGCGACTTCCTGCTCGGTGTCACCCTCGACCAGCACCAGGTCGGCAATGCCGAGCGACGGTTGCGCGAGGTGCTCAGCGAACTGCCTCCCGCGCCCCGCCGCCTTCGCCGCTGACTTCACGCAGGACGGCCCGCTGAACCTCTTCGGCGAGTCGTCCGAAGACATCGCCGACCTGGGTGCGCCGCACGGCACGGGTGCCTTGTTCCTGAGTGGGGCGCGCACCGGGAAGGAGTTCGGCCCGAATCGGCGGCAGCACTTCGAAGGTGATCTCGAAGCTCCTGCACACGATGAAGAGGCTGTTCTCCTGCGCGGCGGTCGGCACGGGACCGGCTGTGGCCGCCACCGTGCGCAGCCAGCCCGCGATGCCGTCGCGGAAGCCGTCCAGCAACTGTCGGAGCAGCGCGGTGATGCCCAATGTCTGGAACTGTTCCATGGTGAAGGCCATGCGGTGGGGTCGGCCGTCGGGTGTGGCCATCCCGCTCGTGTCAACACCGAGTGACTGACGCAGGCTGGTGGTGCTCTCGCCGCCGGTCAGCAGGTCGAGGGCCTCCCTCGCGACGGTGAACAGCCGGTCCACCGATGCGGGCAGTGCAACGGCCGCTGTCCCGGAGGCACCGGACGCAGGGGATACGGACACGGGTTGTGCCGTTGCTCCCCATCGCTCCACCTGGCCGTCCAGCCGGTCCATGCGTTGCAGCACCTCGCCCTGTTGGACCGCCATGGTGCTCAGCCGGGTCCGCAGGGTGTCCAACGCGGTCTGCTGCCGTGCGGTCTCCATCCGAGCGGCCAGAACGTCCAGGGCACGTGCCAACTGCTCGCTGAAACCGGCGTCGCCGACCGCCAGTGGCGAGGTCCCGATGGCCTGTGCGACCCGGTTGCGCATGGTGCGGGGTACATGGCCGTTGGAGATGACCAGCACTTCGCAACTGCCCGCTCCGAAGGCGCGTCTCACGGTGCGCGTCACACGGGTGATGCGGGTGACATCGGCTTCCGCCAGTACGGACGACACCAGGAGGATGCCGATGGCGGAGGTCACGTCGACCCGCAGCCAGTAGGCGATCGCGTTGACTTCGTCGCCCGTGATGGCCGCCAGTTCGGGCGGGTGGAGCTCCCGGCGCCACTGACCGTCCGTGAGGGTCTTCTCCACGGAGTGGAGGACCTCCCCGATGTCACGGTGTTCATGCAGTTGGCGGACCGCCACCCGGATCAGATCGGCGTCGATGTGGGCGATGCGTTCGTCGGACGCCGCTGCGATCTTCCAGGACTGGTGACACACCCGCAACGCCTGCCGGGGCACCCCGTCGGACAGCTCCGCCACTGCGTCGATCGCCCCGGTGGCGAAGGGTGCGTACGTCGCGCGCTGCTCCTCGTCCAGTCCCGCGCCCCGGAGCGCGGCGGACGGCAGCGTACGGACGTGGGCGCGAACGAGCCGACCGCATTCCGCCCGCTCCAAACGGGTGGGCCAGATCTGGAGCACGCGCTCGTGCAGACTGCGCGGGAGCCTGCTCCACGGCTCGGGGCGGATGCAGAAGACCAGCAGACCGCCCTGATTGACATAGGTGTTGACCAACATCTCGAAGCCGTTGATGAAGGCGTTGTAGGAGTCGGGGGGCCAGTCCAGGACGTACTCCAGTGCGTCGAGGACGAGGACGTAGGGCTTGCCCACCCGACCGTGCAGGAAGCCGAAGACCGCAAGCGCGTCGAAGACCCCTTCGATGGCGTCGATCGACGAGAACACACCGCGCTCGATCAGCGACCGGGAGGGCGGGTCGCCGGTCAGCCAGTCCCACACCTCCCGGTTGTAGGGCCCTTCCAGCAGCAGGGCGAGAGCCGAGGCGAAACCCCGGTGGTCGGTGACGAGCCGAAGGTGCTCGACGAGGTTGCGGTGGATCAGTTCGCGGTCGAGGTCGATCGCCTGCTCGACCTTCTGCGGGTCGAACGACCGGTCACGCAACCCGGTGACGAGTTGCTCCCGCGCATGGCCGAAGCGACGCGACTCGTCCGCTTCCACCAGGTTCGCCGCGACGTCGGCACGGTAATGGCTGACGACCTGTTCGAAGGCGGTACGACGGTTGCGGTCGTCCCGGAGGCTCATCATCCTGTTGCGGTAGATCGAGCCCATGGCGATGCTCGGTTCATTGATCACCCAGAGCGGCGGCGGAAACGCCTCGACCGTGCTGCGGGAGCGGACTTCCGCCGCGACCTCGCGCGCCAGATGACTCTTGCCCATCCCTAGCTCACCGACGAGCGCTATCGCTCGCCCGCGCCCACCTCCCAGTTCGCGCCTGGCGAAGTAGTCGGCGACCTGGTCATGCACACGGGTGAGCGCCGCGGTGGCCACCGTTTCGGGCCGGGTCGCCGGTTCCAAGCCGGTCCGTACGTCGTCGGTGAACGCGCCCAGCTGCACCACAGGGCTGAACGGAAAGGGATTGCCTGCCTGGAAGATGTCATCCGTACGACTCACTGAGGTGATCCCTCCTCGCGCTACAGGTCGAGCCGGTCAGTATCCAAGGTCGCCGAGGTCAGGCGGACCGAAGTTGAGGGCGAATGCACTGAGTCGGTCCATGTCGATCTCCTCTTGTCCGGCTGCGATGACCTCCTGGGAGATCGCATAGAGAAATGTCTGAAGTTCTCTGACATTGCTGTACAAATGCTCTTCTGGACTAGTGGAGATGACTTCGTCGGCAATTTTCACGGCCTTGCCGGGAAGGCCACCGTCCGCCGTCCGCTGGCGTATGAAGCTAGCCCAGTCATCGGCCTTGATCTGCCCCATCTCCAGATGCATCAGATGCGTCGACTGATACTGATGAAAGGCCACTTCGACATCCTGACCGATGCTGCTTCCAGAACTCTCCAAAAAGAAGACGATACCGGCTTTGGCATGACTGTGACAGCTACCCAGGAATTGTTGACTGGCTTTTGGGTTCCGCCAGTTCACATGCGGCACCACGATCATGAGGACATGGTCCCTGATGCCGAGTTCCTCGCTGATCAAGGCATACATGTCGGACACGAACCGAAAGCTCAGTGCGGTCTTCTCCGTCTCCTTCGTCAGCACCTTCGCCCGCACCAGCTTGCGGAGCACCTCTTGGGCTATCTTGCGGTTCAGATCCGAAACACTGAGGGTGATGCCGTCCTCATGGCTGAATCCGTTGTCCTGGTTGCGGAATCCGCGCATGGTGACGACGTGCACACCGTCATATCCACTGTGCGGCTCCCACAGTCCGCCTTCCAATACGCTGGAGCGACCCAGGTAGTCATTGACCCGGCGCGATAGATCGTCAATACACCAATTGATCAGGGACGTCTTCCCGGAACCGGTCGACCCGCTCACGACGACGACGTATCCCGTACCCGGATCGCTGGAGACGATTCTCATGGGCTGAGGGCCCCGGGCCGCGAATGAGCTGATCAATTCGTCCGTGTGATCCACTGGAACCCAGAGGTTGAGATGCCCGGGAATGCGCCAGGGGGCTAACGGGCAGTCCTCCGTCGGCTTGACGATCTCGCCCGATCCGAAGACATCGAAGGGGGCCGGGATTCCGAAGGGGTTGACGGGCTCATCCGGGGTCATACGCGCCCACCCCTCGGTGCCCGACCCGGGAGCACCCGCCGCACATGCCTCAGCAGGGAGGTCGAGACGAGTCGTTCAACATCGGACAGCGCGGACTGGAGGAGGGTTCGCTGTCGATTCGCCTCCGCCTGCTTCTCGTGTTCCTTGAGGAGTCGGTTTCCTTGCGGCCCGCCCACGGTCTGGTCCGACAGGGGCTCGCCGAACGGAAGGGAACCGGCGAGGGCGAGGGCCTCAACACGCTGGGAGCCCGCCACTCCGAATCTCCGCAGGGCCACCACCAACTCACTCCGTGTGGAGTCGAGTTCGCTGTAGGAGGCATCGCGCTCCCCCTCCCACACGGACAGATAGCCTTCAGCGGCGAGCGCGAAGCGGATCGTCGCGCCGTCCAACTCGTCGGCCTGTGCCCTGCGCCGAGCGGAGGAGCGCTCGCTGGCTCCGCCGAGGAGGGTGAGCCCCGCGCCGAGCACGGCCAGCAGGGCCCCTGCCACCAAGGTCTCCAGCAGGCTCGGCCCCGATGCGCCCGGTTCGGACGAGGCGTTGGCATCGGCCTCCATCACCGCGGCGCACACCCGCCGGAAGGAATCCCTACGCTCCTCAGCCCACTCCTCCACCGTCCGGAAATCGCTGGCCTTCGGCGAGGGGCCCGGTGGCGATGGAAGGAGCCGTTCGGGCTTCCCCTTCGCCTTGGTGGCGACTCCGAGTCGCACCGCGGCGTCCACAACCGCCTTGCGCCGTTCCTTGGCCAGGCAGTACACCGTGTGGACATCGTCGGCACCGGCTCCCTTGCCCGTATCCGTGTTCCCCCCGGGGGTGGCAGCCGTCAGACCGGGCACGGCTGTGACGTCCCGTTCCCCTACCGCGAGGGCGTCCCCCACCGAAGGGGAGGCCGACAGCAACAGAAGTGCGCCGAGGCACCACAGAAGGGCCCAACCCCTCAACCACATGCCGCATCTCACCCGTATCCCCCGTTCGCCCTAGGGCTTGGCTGTATCGGCGCTCTCCATCGGCTCCTGTAGCAGCCCGCAAGGGCCTTCCTGGTCCTGGTGGAATCGGCCTCCAGTACGGTCCTCCCATGCCGCCCAGACTCCGTTGGTGACGTAGTACAGCGCGTTGACCGTGAGGATCGCGGGTCCGACGATGGCCACCGTCCCGGGGAAGTCCGGCTCCAGGGCGAGCGCCAGAATGATGGCCGTGATGCCGTTCTGCTGGCCGAGGCCCAACTGGACCCGATCGCTCCGCCCAAGGCCCGAGATCAGCCGTGGCGCGACCCACAAGCCGATGACCACTTGGGCGCCGAACGCCGCGAGACCCAGCACGAAGCCGCGCCAAGGAGCGATCCCCTCTGCGAGCAGCAACCCAAGGATCGAGGCGGCCAGGACGAAGGCAACGGACACGGCTCGTTGGACGACGGGACCGTACCGACCCACCCGGAGGAAGAGTCCGGCAACGGCCACCGCAGCCATCAGCATCCAACCCGCCGCAACGGCGATCAGCACCAGGGCCAGTAGGAGACCGAGGCCGTCCGGCAGTGCGGACCCCGTACGAGCGGTCGGCCGAGGTCCCCGGTGGCGCCGTGCCCTACGCAGCCACCAGCGGGGCACGCCCCACAGCACCGCGACGGCAAGGAGCAGGACGAGGTTCCAACCCAGGCCGGCCAGAAAGGCTGAGGAGCCTTCGCCGACCGTGCCGGCTGCCGGTCCTCCCGAGCGGTCCGACAACTGGAAGGCGAGCACGGAGAAGTACAACGTGAGCAGCACGGTCATCGGATCGTCGAATGAAGCCCAGGCCGCGAGCAGGGACTTGGCCCGCGGAGACATCCGACGGCTCTTATTCATGGCTGCCACGGACAATGGATCGATCTGGGCCACCGCAATACCAAGAACGAGATACTCCGGTTTCCCGAAGACCAGGATCATCACTCCGGCGATCAAGAGGGCCTTGAGAAGGACCCCCAGGGTTACCGCCAGAACGAGGACACGAAGATCACGGCGCATTTCCCCGAGATCGATGTCGTGCGTGCTTCCGTACAACCCCACCGCGAGCAGGAAGCCGGCCAGATACAAATACCAGGGGGCTTCCACCAGTTGCTCCGCGCTGAGCCCCTGACCAACGGCGACTCCGACCACGACGGCACCCAGAGCAGCCAGGACGACTCTGGGCGGGGCAATCCCTCCTGCCACTCCCCTGGCCAGGCGTAACACACTCACGCTCACCGGCGACCCTCCGTTCCCGTACCTCGATCTCCCCGCACAGGATCAGTGATCGAATATGAGTGAGCGGTTTCATTTCCGCACCAGAAACCGCAGAACAGCACAGAAAATAGCAACCATTGACCAGAAGGACTTGACCACCTTCTGCCAGTCCCGCCCATCATGCCGCAACAGGCAACAGAGCCACTCGGCTTCCCCGAAATATCCACCGTCGCCACCCCCCTTTCTATCGGAACCCCCGGCTCCAATAGACGGCTGACATCGGAAATCCCCAGCCTTCCTGATTCATTCCCTTGCGTCCGGGGATCAATCGGCCGTCGGGTGGCGCTGAGGGGGTTCGGGCGTACGGCCAGCGCCTCGAAAGGACCGGTGCCCGCCGCCCTCCACTCCGGAGCCAGCCCATGGGCCGAACACCCGGATGACCGGGCCCTACAGCGTCGCCCGCGAGACGGGCGCGGGGCGTCGCGGCAGGGTGCAAGGAAGGTGGCGCGGTTTCCGTCGGCCGGGGCAGAGGGCTGGTTCTTTGGCACGGGATGGACAGATGAGAAGGGAGAGGCGGCGGTGTCCCGCCTCATGGACTCGCGCGGTCTGGCGCCATGTCAGCCAGTCCCCTTTGATGGAAAGCGGTACACATCGGGGCGAGGCAATGCCCCAGTGCGCCATGACCCCGCAGGTCTCTCTTCGCAGCCCGGGAGGTACCACCCCATGACCAACCTCGACCCCTGTCCCGGCATCACCTTGGAAAGCGCTGGCGGCCCCCCATTACACGAGCAGGTGGAAATCCTGCGCCACGCCGGCCCCGCCGTGCCCGTCAGACTGCCCGAGGACGTGGTGGCCTGGTCGGTGACCCGTGGCGACGTCATCAAGAGGCTGCTCTCCCATCCGGCGGTCTCCCGGGATGCAAAGCAGTCCAAGCCGGGATATCAACCGGGCGCCGTGGCCTGGCTGGTGCCCTGGGTGGACGCCGAGAGCATGTTCAATGCCGAGGGCCGGGACCACACAAGGCTCAGGCGGCTCGTCGGGCCTGTCTTCGCCCCCCGGCGCATCGAGGCGATGCGCCCTCGGGTGGAGGCCGTCGTCCACGATCTCCTCGACGCCCTGGCGGCGTACGACGGCGACGAGCCGGTGGATCTCCGCGCCGCGTTCGCCTACGCCCTGCCCACCCGGGTGATATGCGACCTCTTCGGTGTACCCGGCCCCCAACGCCCGGCGATGTTGGAGTTGTTCAACGCGGTCCTCTCCACCGGGGTGGCCGCGGAGGAAGCCGCCGCCGTCAGCAGCGCGCTGGAAGTCGCGATACGCGAACTCATCGAGACCAAGCGCAGGCATCCCGGGGAGGACATGACGAGTCTGCTCCTGGCCACACACGAGGAGAGCGGTGACCGGCTGAGCGAGCAGGAACTCATCGACATGCTGATCCTGATGCTGGGGGCGGGCAGCGGCACGGCCATCGCACTCATCGGACACGCGGTCACGGAACTCCTCCTCCACCGGGGGCAGCTCGACATTGTGCTGAACGATGCGTCCACCTGGGCCGATGTCATCGAGGAGACCCTGCGACTGCATCCCTCCGTGATGCACATGCCGATGCGCTGGGCGACCGAGGACATCGATCTGGGGGAAGGGGTCGTGATACGAGCCGGGGACCCCATGATCATCGGGTTCGGTGCCCATGGCCGCGACCCTTCGGTCCACGACGACCCCGAAACCTTCGACATCAGCCGGAAGGAGAAGTCCCATCTCGCATTCGGCCATGGCATTCACTACTGCCTTGGCGCGCCGTTGGCACGTCTCGAAGCCTCGGTGGCCCTCCCGGCACTCTTCGCCCGGTTCCCCGAACTGACGCTCGCGACGCCTCCGCGAGAGTTGGAGCACCTCCACTCCTTCATCGGCAACGACATCACCACCCTGCCGGTTCTCCTCGGCCGTTCAGCGCGTGCCGCATAGCCCGACGAAGGAAAGCCCCTCGAAGGTCCAGGATCAGTGGCGCTCAGGGGCCCTTGGGTCGACAGAGGTCGAAGCTGGGTGAGGCCGTGCACTCGGTGGCACGCGGGACCATCCCACTGCCACGCACCACCTGGAACAGCGCCACCACGGCGACGAGGACCAGTGCCACCGAGAGCGTCACGGTCAGGGCCGAGGCTGCTCGCGCCGCGGCGAAGGTCTTGATCGTGTACCAGAGAGCCGCGATACCGCCGAGCAGTGCGGTGAGATTGAGGTAGCTGTAGTCGGTCAGTTCGCCGTTGACGACGGTCGATGACTGAGAGGTGACGGCAAGGACGAAGGGCAGGATCGCGATCAGGGCGAGGACCACGAAGGCTCGGATCGCACTGGCGGGTTTCCGTGGGGCTTCGAACACGCCGCGATCCTACGTGGCGCCCGGTGACTCGCCCTCGGCGGCGAGGACATGGGCACCGGCCCCCTGTGGCTCAAGGCACAGGGGGCTACTGCTTCCATCGAGTTTCGTCGAGTGCATCGAGAAACAGCGGGCGCCAGCGGGATCCCGCGCGGCCGTGTCCTAGCAGGTCTGTCCGGACCCACGCAGATCGGCCCAGACGACATGGCCCTCCGGAGTGCCGGACTCCCCCCAGATCTCGGCCAGATGGGCCACCAGATGCAGCCCCCGGCCGCCCGTGTCCATGTCCGCGGACGGCGTTGCGGGAGGCAACGGCATGCTCTGCTTCGCCTCGTCGCACGGCCCCTGGTCCTGGACCTCGATCCGTATGACGGCCCCCTCGGGGCCGTGCCCCTGGACGAGCCTGACCGTGAGGACGACGGTTCCCTGGGCGTGCAACAGGGCGTTGGTCACCAGTTCCGAGGTGATCAGGCAGGCGTCCTCGTCCATGTCGTCCAGGTTCCATCCGGTCAACTGGAGCCGCATGAGTCGACGGGCCGTCGCGACGGCCGTGAGGTCCGGGGCGAGGTGCCAGGAGAACACGGTCACGACGGAGGGTGACGTCGGCACGTCGACCGCACCGATGGCGGCCCGACGGGCGGGGCTCGGCTCCCACAGCGCATCGATGTGCACGGTGGGTGAGGGCCTCCGACGGAAGCAGGTCATCACGGCACCCGGGGCCGTACCGGCCTCACCCTTCGAGTGGCGCGCGGCCCGGTCAAGGGGAGTGAGATCCGAGTGGGCGTCGAGCATGGTGGTTCCTCTCCCTCCGGGGCCGTCGGCCGGGTCGGTACGAACCTGAGAGGTCCGCTTCTGCCAGGCTCCTCGGAGAGCGACGCCGATCACAGGGCGCGGGGACGCTCTTCATGGCGCATCCGCCAAGCAAAGAGTGCGATTCCTCTTGACAAGTACTAAAAAGACTCTTTGTCGGATTTTGAGGTGTCACAGCGGGGTCATCAGTGGTCCACTCGGCAGGGCACCCGGGCAGCCGCTTCCCGTCGACAGGCATTCCGGGGGCGAATCAGGGAAAGGACCCGAGCGGCGATCGAACACCGGAGGTAGAGATGACCCAGCGACCGACTCCCGCGGCAGAACTCTTCGATGCACTGGGACTGAAATACGAACAGGCGTTCGGCAATGCTCCAGCGCATCGAACGGCGCTGACCTGGCTGACCGAGCACCTCTCGCCGGCGAGCGAAGTGCTCGACATCGGGAGCGGAACCGGGCGACCCACCGCGCAGACACTCGCGGACGCGGGCCACCGCGTCCTCGGCGTGGACATCTCACCCGGCATGGTGGAGATCGCCCGCCGACAGGTGCCGAATGCATCCTTCCGCCATCAGGACGCCCGGACCCTGGAACTGCCGGACGCGAGCGTGGATGCCGTCTGCGCCTTCTATCCGTTCTTGCAGATGCCCCGATCCGACCAGAAGGACCTCATCGGCAAGATCGCCCGCTGGCTCCGTCCGGGCGGCCACCTGCTGGCCGCGACCGTGACCTTGGACATGGAGGGCGCCGTCGGGCAGTGGATGGGGCACGAGGTCGAGGTGACGAGCTTTGCCGCGGAGGCGTTCACCGCACTACTGGAGGCTGCCGACCTTGAGGTCCTGCGAACCGAGGAGTTGGACTTCACCCCGGAGACGGATGGAGCGATCACCGAGCCGCAGGTGTTCGTGTACGCAAGGCGGCGGTGAGCGCGGCGACCGGAGCCGTCTGACCACTCCCGCTGCCACCCGCACAACCGAGAGACCCTCGCCCCCACCAGAACGCGTTCACCTATCGATGCGGAATTACCTTTTTGGATGATTTCAAGAGCTTCGCAGTAGAATCCACGTGTATGTACGCCACGGAGTGAGGCTCCGCACTCCAGACCGGGATGCCTGGCCGCCCGGCGACCGACTGGCGCGGGAAGGCACGCATGGACGATTCCAAGGGCGGTCCTCATGCCGGGGGCGAGGCACCTGCCGCAGACGGTCGGTTCGTCCTCTTCATGGACTACAGCCCCGCCTTCTCCTTCCTCGCGGACCGCGAGGACCGGCTCGTGTGGGTCAACGAGACCTTCCTGCGATGGCTGGACCGGCCCCGCGAAGACGTGCTCGGCGTCCATCCCGATGAACTCCACGGCCCGGGTGCGGCCGAGCAGTTCTCCCCCTCCACCGAGCGGGTCATCGCCACTGGCGAGGCGCTGAGCATGGAACAGACGGTTCGGCTCGCCGACGGTTCCACCATGTTCCTCGTCGGCCACAAGTTCCCCGTACCGCAACCGGACGGCACCGTGTTGGTGGGCGGCACGTTCGTCGACATGACAGCCCGAGTGAAGGCCGAGCGCGCCTGGACCGAAGCCGAGGAGCGCTTCCGCACCTTTATGCAACTCCTGCCCGCCCTGGCCTACACCAAGGACTCCCAACTCCGATACACGTGGGCCAACCCTGCCTTCCTCCGTGCCGCCGGCAGGGAACTCTCCGAGATCATCGGACGTCGGACCGAGGACTTCCGGTCCGCCGGACCACCTCAGAGCGATGAGGAGGGCGAGGAATCGGCCGTCATCACGGACGGCCGACCCCGCTCCTTCCGGGCCAGGTTCACCCGGGCCGACGGAACGCTCGGCCATGCGTTCGGCTACCGGTTCCCCCTATCGGAGCAGGGCGATGACACCGTCGGTGGTGTCTTCGTCGACCTCACGGAGGAGATGGCGGTCCGGGACCGGATGGTGGAACGCGAGACCCGACTCGCGACCCTCTTCGAGCGCTCACCCGTCGGCATCGCCGTCATCGATCTGGAAGGTGCACTGGCGGAGGTCAATCCGGCGTTCGCGGCCCTCCTGGAATCCGGCGCGGCCGAACTCCAACGCATGGCCCTGATCGACATCGCGGCGGACGGGCCGGACTCGTGGGTGCGGCCCGCGTTGCGTGAACTGCTGGACGGTAGACGCGCCCAGCACCGTGTCGACACCGAACTCATCCGTCCCCAGGACGGCTCACCCGTGCCGGTGTCCCTCCTGCTCACACTGGCCCACGATTCCGCAGGAGATCCCCAGGAGTTCATCGCGATGGTCTCGCGACGCCCCGCCTCCCAGTCCGCCGATGCCTCAGGCTGGCCGGAAGACGAGGTGACCATCCTTCAACTGGTGGCGGCCGGAGCCTCCGACGCCCAGGTAGCACGGCAGTTGGGCATGGGCGAGTCGACGGTACGACTGCGGCTCGGTGCCCTCAAACGCCGACTCGATGCCAGGAACCGGGCACACCTCGTTGCACGCGCCTATCAGGCCGGTGTCCTCACAACCGAGGAGAGCTGAACGGACCTGAACACCGCCTGCGTACTCCCGGGTCTCCCAGGTCGAGATCACGACGAGCAAGAGGGCCGAAATCAGCGTGTCCCCCCACCGTTGCCAATGACCTTGCAACCTCCTCGCAACGTGCCGCGGTGTTGACTGAATTCCTGCGTCGGTAGTGTGCCGATCATGATCCAAAAGCAGTCGAACAGCGTCGTCACCGTAGAGGCTGTCGTCTCATCCTGGCCGGTCAGCAGCGTGGCGAGGGTGATCACGGCCTAAGGTGCGGCGCGTTCGGCTGAGGTGAGCCACCCACCACGGACATCCGTGGTGGGACCACCGATGGGTAGTGGATGGCTGGATGCCCATGGGTGTGCGGACCAGGACCTCGGAGCGGAGTCGGCGCCGCTCCGAGGTCCCGGCCCGCATGAGGCCCTCGAACGGCGCCCATCCACGTCATTCGGTCGTCGAGACCGCTTCCAGCACGAAGACGGGGATCTCCCGGTCCGTCTTCTCCTGATACTTGGCGTAGTGCGGGAACACCGCGACCGCGCGATCCCACCACTCAGCCTTCTCTGCACCGGTGACCTCCCGAGCGACCATGTCCCGCCCCACCGGTCCGTCCTGGAGCTCCAGGAACGGATGCACGCGCAGATTGTGGTACCAGAGCGGATTCTTGGGGGCGCCGCCGATGGAGGCGACCGCCGCATACCGGCCGTCGTGCTCGACCCTCATCACAGGTGACTTGCGGAGCTTTCCGGTCTTGGCTCCCCGATGGGTGAGCACGACCACCGGCATGCCCTGGATCGACGCCCCCTTGGTGCCTCCGGAGCTCTCGTACAACTCGACCTGGTCGCGGACCCACTTCTCCGGGCTCGGCTCGTACTCGCCCTCCAGTGGCATGTCTTCCATCCCGTCCTCGTGCGCTCGGCCCGGGGGCCTCGGTCAAGGAACCAACGTGCCAGAACGGTGCGTTGGTTCCGCAGCAACGGTGTGCGGCCGGCTCCACCACCCCTGCGGAATCCCACCGATGGCCGAGATTCGGCCGATCATCATCAGGTCGGGTAGGCCGGCTACCCCGAGGACCTCCAGAGGAGGGACACAAAGGGGCTGGTCATGCCTCACCCCCGACGCGTCGGCAACGCATGCAGATCCGTGGGCAACCGATCCGATCGGCAACGGTGTTGCAACCGCCGAAGTGGTCTGCTGGAGGGATGACGGAACGCCCGCGCGTGGAGCTGACCGAGACCGCCGCCTCGCTGCTACGACGGCTGAGTCTGACGCACGGTCCTTTGATGTTCCATCAGTCAGGTGGCTGCTGTGACGGAAGCGCCCCCATGTGCTTCCCGCGCGGAGAGTTTCGTACCGGCGCCTCTGACATCCTTCTGGAGGACCTCCGGGTAGAAGGGTTGGCGGAAACGGTCCCCTTCTGGATGTCACGCAGTCAGTACGAGTTGTGGAGCCACACCCGACTCATCGTCGACGTGGTGGAAGGTCGCGGCAGTGGGTTCTCGTTGGAGGCACCCGAGGGGGTGAGGTTCTTGATCCGCTCCCGTCTGGTCAACGCCGACGAAGCCTAACGACCCCCAGCGCGACAGCCGGCCCGGGCGTACGGCCTACTTCACGGGACGGCGCCACTTCGAAGGCACGACCTAAGGGTGCAGGCTGCTCACGACCTCGGCGGTGGCCGCGACGCCTTCGTAGATAGTCGGGGCCATGCTGGTGCTGGCGAGGAAGAAGCCGAGCAGCGCGCAGACCAGGGCGTGGGAGAACTTCAGCCCGCCGCTGCGGAGAAAGACCGCCGCGAGCACCACCAAGAGCAGCACTACCGAGATCGAAATGGCCATCGCCAACCTCCTATACCGTGCCGGAATTGCGGCATTCGGCCGTCAGTCTGGCGTAGCAGGTGGCCTTGGGGCGGCCGTGGCGTGTCGGCCGTACGGGTGGTTGGCGAACGCGCTCGGGGGGACTGATGGACGGCGGGGCGCCGAGAGAGCGATCGACCTTCGCCCTGCGAGGTGTTGGGGAGGCGGCGCCTGAAGCAGCCGACGGACGAACTGAATGGTGCGGGCGATGACGCAGAGCCCGGATCGGCGCAGAGGTGGGCCACCGCTACGGTCGTGGCCCACTTCTCATACTCTTCTGATGATCCGTCAGATCAATGCGTATAGGACGGCGCCTGCTCATCCGATCAGATGGACGGCTTCTCCCAGACGGAAACGTGTTGGCGGCTCTCGTTCGTGAACGGCTCTCGTGACCATCCCTCCCATCGGTCGGACAGCCGCAGCCCGGCGAGTTGGGCCATGAGGTCCAACTCTGCCGGCCATACATAGCGGAACGGAATGGACGTGTGCTTGGCCTGCCCTCCCTCGCCCACGGTGACGTAGTTGGAACTCATCGCCTGGGTGGCGACGTCGTAGGTGTCGAACGCCCACCGCGTGGCGCTGATGTGGAACGGCACGGCGCTCTGTCCGGGCGGCAGGAGGCGCAGGTCCGGCACCCCCACTTCGACGACGAACCGGCCGCCCGGCCGCAGATGGGCGGCGGCGTTGCGGAAGCAGTCCACCTGCGCGTCCTGGGTGGTCAGATTGTTGATCGTGTTGAAGACGAGGTAGGCGAGGGTGAAGTCGCCCGCCACCCGCGTCGTCGCGAAGTCCCCCACCGTGATGTCGATGGTGTCCCCGCCCGGTTTGGCACTCAACCTGTCGACCATCGCCCGGGAAAGGTCGATGCCGTGGACCGTCACCCCGCGGGCCGCCAGGGGAAGTGCGACCCGACCGGTGCCGATGCCGAACTCCAGGGCCGGGCCGTCGCCGGCGAGTTCGGCCAATAGATCGACCGTCGGGCCTACAGCAACCGAATCGAATATGCTCGCGTATGACTCGTCGTAGGTGGCGGCGATCGACTCTCCGAAGTATCCGTCGTTTTCATGCATGGGACGAAGCTATCGATTGCGGTCGGCGTGACGCGTCCGGATTTTTGTGGGGCGGCTGCTCCTCTTCACCGCCGAGAGCACACCGTAGGACACCAGTACCGTGAACAAGGTCGTTCCCCCGAATCCACGGCACGCGCCGTCCACCTGCGAGGCGGGTGGAACGAGCGGCTGTCGCGAGAGGGACCGACCGACCGGGACTGCTGGTGGAGTGTTGTTCTCCGGAACACCGCAATCACCGCCGGTGGCACCCACAGGACCGTCCGGATCCACCACTGCTCGGGAGTGGTTCAGCCGCCGTCGACGATGTCGGGCCATTGGATCGTTCGATCACACCAGCGTTCCAACAACACCCGGTCGTGGCCGACGGCGAGAAGTCCGGCGCCGCTCTCGCGGCGGTACTCCTCGACAACGGCGACCAGCGCGGCCGTGGTCGAGGCGTCCAGCATCGCGGTCATCTCATCGCACACGAGCCATCGTGGCCGCAGGACCAGAGCGCGGGCGAGGCAGGCACGTTGCAGTTGGCCGTCACTCACCTCGTGGGGGCGCCGGTTGAGCAGTTCCTCGGTGAGTCCGACCGCTGCGGACAGTTCCTTGATGCGCGGCACGATCTCAGCGCGTCGCCCGGTGGCCCGCAGGGGTTCCGCCATGAGGTCCTTGAGCGCGAGTCGGGGGTCTGCGGAGAGCCTCGGTTGTTGGAACACGACGCCGATCGCGGTGCGCTGCGCCTGAGGCGCGGAGTGTCGCCAGCCGTGGACCGGTTGACCGTCGATGCGGACGTGGCCCTGGTACGGGCGGTGAAGCAGCGCGGCGACCTTCGCGAGGGTCGATTTGCCGCACCCGCTCGGGCCGAGCAAGCCGATGGACTCGCCCTGATCGAGGGTGAGGGACGCACCCCGTACCGCAGGTGCGCGGCGGTCGTACCCGGCGGTGATCTCGTGGAGTTCAAGCACGGCGGGGCTCCTGACCGGCGAACGGGAGGTGTACAAGGCCGCCCGGGTGGTGCGCGGCCCTGCGGCCGATGTCCTGGGGGAGGGCGTGTTCGGCTCCCCCGATGGGACGGCGCGCCCGAGGGACGCTCGACGGGGACAGGACCGGAGCGGCAACACGCCGCACATGTCCGCCGGGCGTCACGCCGACGACACGCCAGAATCGCCCCCCGCCCAGCACGTGGACAGCGCCACTTTCGCGAAGCGGCCTAGGCATGTGCCGACTCCTGCTCCGTCGTCGACATCACGGGGTGATGGCAGGCCACCTGTGCGGTCAGGGCCGGGCGTGTTCCGCAGAGTTCCGTTGCACAGTCGCAGCGTGCCGCGAATGCACAGCCGTCCGGGAGGTCGCCGAGTTCCGGTGGCATTCCGGGGATCGCGGTGAAGTCCCGCTCCGGGAGGGCTGCGAGCAACCCGCGCGCATAGGGATGACGGGGTCCTGGGGCCCCGAAGAACGTCGTAGCGTCGGCGAGTTCGACGATCCTTCCGGCGTACATGACGGCGATCCGGTCAGCGATGCGTTCGGCTGCCGCAAGGTCGTGCGTGATCATGAGGAGGGCGCGGCCGTCGTCGGTGTGTCGACGCAGCTCGTCCGCCGTGCGGTTCACCAGGTCCCGGTCGAGTCCGGTCGTCGGTTCGTCGGCGAGCAGGAGCGGCGCGTCGCCGATGAGGGCGAGCGCGGTGGCGGCGCGTTGCGCCAGCCCTCCGGAGAGTTCGTGCGGGTACCGGTCGAGGTGGCTCACCGGGAACGCGGCGCGTCCGGCGGCTGCGACGGCGGCGGAGCGCAGGTCGCGTCGAGGAGTGTCGGTGAGGGCGCGCAGGGTTTCTTCGAGCTGCGCGCCGACGGTCCGTACGGGGGTGAGATGGGCGGCCGGGCTCTGCGGCACGAGACCTATGAGCCGTCCGCGTACTCGGCGGGCGAGGGTTCGTTCGTCCGCGCCCAGCAGTTCGATGCCTCCGACGGTCGCGGTGCCCGCGGTCTGGGCGTTGCCGGGCAGCAGGCCGAGCAGTGCGGACGCCAGGACGGACTTTCCGCAGCCGCTCTCTCCGACGAGGACCAGACACTCTCCCGGTGCCAGGTCGAAGGAGGCGGAGGTGACGGCGGCTATGTGACGGCCGCCGCGCATCCGGAAGCGTACGGAGAGGTCACGTACCGACAGTACGGCGCTCACAGCATCAGCTCCGATCGGCGACGTGGGTTGATGCGGTCCCGCCAGATGCCGGCGAGCCCGGCGATGGCGAGGGTGGGAACGATCAGGAAGAGTCCGGGGAAAAGCGTGGGCCACCAGTCGCCGGCCAGCAGTGAACTGCGTGCGGTTTGCACCAGATTGCCGAGGCTGGCTTGGTGGGTGGGGAGGCCGAGCCCGAGGAAGGAGAGCGCGGATTCGTGCCACATAGCGTGGGGCACCATCAGCACGGCCGCGAGGCCGGCTTGGGGCAGCACGCTGGGGAGCAGATGGCGGACGGTCACCCGGCGTCGGGACGCGCCGCCGGAGATCGCCGCGTCGATGTGGGGTCGGGAGCGCAGCGAGAGCACTTCCGAGCGCACGATCCGGGCGGTGGAGAGCCAGTGGGTGAGGGCGACGGAGATGACGACGGGCCACACCCCGGGGCGGAACATCGCCACGATGAAGATGCCGAGGAGCAGATGCGGTACGGATGCGAACGTGTCGACCAGGCGCATCACCACACGGTCGGTCCAACCGCCGAAGGCTGCTGCCGCCGCGCCGACGAGGGTGCCGATGACCGTGGCGACGAGTGCGGCGACGAGACCCACGAGGAGGGAGATCCGCAGTCCGTAGATACAGCGGAGGAGCAGGTCGCGGCCCACGTCATCGGTGCCGAAGGGATGTTCCCAGGACGGCGGCTGAAGCTTCATCGACAAATCGACTGCTTGTTCGTCGAGCTGGACGATGGGCGGCACCAGGAGTACGGCGAGGGTCACCAGCGCGACGATCACCGCGGAGGACCAGAACCGAACGGTACGCGTGGAGCGGCGGGTGCGACCGCGTGAGCGCCACGCAGTGGTGGGCAGGGTGTCAGCCATCGAAGCCCACTCTCGGGTCGGCCAGTCCGTAGAGCAGATCGGACAGGAGGTTGCCGAGGAGCACCGCGGTGGTCGCCAGTACGGTGAGTGCGGCCAACAGGGGGAAGTCCACGGAGGTGGCGGCGGTGACGGTGGCCGCGGCGATACCGGGCCAGCTGAAGACCGTCTCGACCAGGAGTGCCCCGGTGATCAGCTCCGGCACGCGGGACCCGATGAGGGTGAGCATGGGCAGCATCCCCGAACGCAGGGCATGGCCGAGGAGCACGGTCCGTTCGCTCAGTCCACGGGCGCGGGCGCCACGGACGGGGTCCTCGTCCAGCGCGTCCGAGACTCCTTGGCGTACGTAGAGGTAGAACCAGGGCATCTGGGAGACGCCGAGGACGGCCGACGGCAGCACCAGATGGGTGGCGACCTGGTCGAAGGTGACGACGTCGCTGGCGGTGTCGGTGAGCCCGCCGGCCGGTAGCACGCCGAGTTCGAGTGCGAAGAACCAGATGGCCAGCAGCCCGAGCCAGAAGGCGGGCGCGGCTTCGAGGGTGTAGGCGGCCGAGCTGACGCCGCGGTCGAGCCAGCCTCCCGGGCGACGTCCGGCCAGGACACCGAGCGCGGTCCCGAGGAGGATGGCGATCGCGAAGGCGGTGACGGCCAGCAGCACGGACCAGCCGATGCGTTCGCTGATGACGTCGACGACGGGTTGACGCATCACGCTGGAGTCTCCGAGGTCACCTTGGAGTGCGTTGATGAGCCAGTTCCACCAGCGGTTGACGAAGGGCTCGTCCGCGCCGAGGTTCGCCCGGATCTCGGCGAGCGTCTGCTCGCTCGCGGTGAGTCCGGCGGTGCCGGTGTACGCCTTGACCGGGTCGAACGGGGAGGCCGCTGCGACCGCGAACACGCCGAAGGTCACCGCCATCAGGATGGGCAGGGCGAAGAGCGCGCGCCGCCCGGCCATCCGAGCCATCGCCAGCCACGGGAGGCGGCGTCCCGACGCGGGCACCGCCTCCTGCTCGACGAGCGCGGACTTCACTTCTTCGGGGTCCAGTCCTCGACGTTCCACCAGGGGCCGGAGGCGAGGCCGTGGTCATGGGGCTCGATCTGGTTGGTCAGCCCCTCCCACTGGTCGTCGACGACGTAGAGGTGGTCGATGTGGGTGAGGAAGGTGTAGCCGGGGTTCTTCACCAGTTCCCGCTGGACCGTGTCGTACGCGGCCTTCCGAACGGACTTGTCCGCGCTCTTCCGGCCGTCCTGGAGAGCCTTGTCGACGACGGGGTTGTCGTACCACGCCATGTTGTTGAAGCCGTCGCCGGCGAGTGACGAGGTGAGCAGCAGGTACTGGTCGAAGTCGGGGTCACCGGGGGCTCCGCCGCCCGCGAGCACGGCGTCCTGCTTCATCCTCGGCTCGATCACCTCCCAGGTGCCTGCCTGGGTCTTGATCGAGATGCCCGCCTTCTTGGCGTCGGAGGCGTAGGCGAGGGCGTGGTCCTGGCGGAGCTTGTCACCGGAGACGTACCAGAGCGGGAACTCCGCCCGTACCCCGTCCTTGACGCGGACGCCGTCACCGCCCGGCTTCCAACCCGCGTCGTCGAGGATCTTCTTGGCACGGGTCAGGTCATGGGTGCGTTCGGTGCCCTGGGCGAACCACTCGCTGCCGGTCGGCACCGGGCCGTAGGCGGGCTTTCCTGCACCTTCGAGGATCTTGTCGACCATGGTCTGACGGTCGACAGCGATGTCGAGTGCCTGTCGGACCGCGGTGTCACCGGCGACCTTGTTGCCCGTGGGGAGGGTGACGGTCCGGTAGTCGTACGTGGTGGCCGCGTGGGTCTTCTTCGCCTTGTCGCCCTTGAAGCCAGCCGCGAGGTTGGGCGGCAGGATGGCTCCGTCGAGGTCTCCGGCACGGAGTCGGGTGGCGCGGACGTCGTCGTCCTTGATGATCGCCATGGTGAACTTCTTCACCTTGGGTGCGCCGCCCCAGTAGCCGGGGTTGGCCTTGAACTGGATCTTCTCGCCCTTGGACCAGTTGGTCAGGACATAGGGTCCGGTACCGATCGGCTTGGTGGTGAAGGGGCCGGTGTTGACGTCCTGACGGCCGGCTATGTGCTCGGGTGCGATGGGGAGCACCGTGCGCTGGGCGAACGGCGCATAGGGGTACTTCAGGGTGAAGACCACGGTGTCGTCGCCGACCGCCTTGACGTCCTTGATCGCGTCCAGTTCCGAACGGGAGGCGTTGTTGGTCTTGGCGTCGAGGATCGTTTGGTAGGTGAAGACGACGTCCTTGGCGGTGAAGGGCTTGCCGTCGCTGAACTTCACACCCTTGCGCAGGGCGTAGGTGTAGGTCAGTCCGTCGGCGCTGATCGTGGGGAGGGCCGAGGCCAGCGCGGGCTTGAGCTTCATCTCTGCGTCGAAGGTGAGCAACCCGTCGAAGATCTTGGAGTTGCCGTCCTTGCCGAAGCCGAGGAGGGGGCTGAGGCTCTCGGGTTCGTAGGCAATGCCGACGACCGCCGACTCTCCGGCTCCCTTGGCTCCTGCGGTGCCGCTGCTCGGGTTGGAGCAGGCTGCGACGGCGGTCAGTGCGGTGGCGGCAGCTACGGCCGCCAGGCCGCGTATCGATCGGGTCGACCTGACTGGACCGGTCGCTCGGGTCGGTCGGGCGAACATGACTCCCACCCCTACTGAAGATCAGCTGTTATTACAAAGCGCTCGCAATTAAACAGCACACAAAAGTATGGCTGGTACATCGGACCCGGTCGGAGGCTGCTCAAGGGCTGGTCGAGGGCCTCCCGTGGATCGGCACCGCAACGAGACAGCGCCGACTTCGGGGGCATGAAGAATCCAGCACGTGCTGCCCGATCGTGCATGCCCTTCAGCCCTGTCACACCGTGCCGAGCGAGGCCGCTACAGCGCGCGGCCCCGGGGCTACTCCCCCGCCCCGGGGCCGTCAGACACCGCCTGCGCCGCCGAAGTCTCCCCGGTCAGCGGCCGAACACCTCGAAGGTGACGGCGGGCTTCCCGCCGAAGCGCGTTCCCGCGGCCTCGGCAGCACCGACCAGGAAGGAGCGGCAGTACGCCTCGGGGTCCTCGTCCGTGAGCACGTCGATGTAGGTCCGGTGCTCCAGCAGGGACTGGACGGAGCGCTCCAACCCGTCGGTGGCGTCCACCGCGTGGGTGGGGTCGGTGGACCCGGCGACCGCGACCCAGCGGACCCCGTTCCACGGTTCGAGACCCTGGTCGGTGATCAGTTCGGGAAAGATCCAGCGGTTGCCCGCGTCCGCGGCGGCGTCCAGCGTGGCCCGTCCCACCGCACGGTGGTCGGGGGTGTTCCAAGCCGTGCCGCCCCAGGTGTCCCGGTGGTTCAGGGTGATGACCAACTCGGGGCGGTGGCGCCGGATGGCGGCGGCGATGTCCCGTCGCAGGGCGGTGCCGTACTCGATCACGCCGTCCCGGTGGTCGAGGAACTCCACCGTCGACACGCCCACGACCGCCGCGCTCGCCCGTTGTTCCCGTTCTCGCAGCGGTGCGCACTCGGCGGGGGCGAGGGTGTCGATGCCCGCCTCGCCGCGGCTGGCCAGCAGATAGGAGACGTCTCGGCCGCCGTCGGTCCACACCGCGATGGCCGCGGCGCATCCGTATTCCAGGTCGTCGGGGTGGGCCACGACGGCGAGTGCACGCTGCCAGTCCTTCGGCATGGGGAGCAGTTGGTCGGTCTCTGGGTGGTCCACGAGCTCGGTCATACGCGCAGAATACGGCGCCGCGCGAGGCTCGGCGCCGTATCACGGCCTTCCTAGAGCTCGTCCCTGACCAGGGCGATCAGCCGGTCCAGGACCTTGGGACCGCCCGCGCGCAGCCCATCGTGTTCGAACTCGTCGGTGACCCAGGTGCGCAGTCCCCGGATGGTGCGGGCGGTCCGCAAGGAGTGCTCGGTGTCCACGTACATGTCGTCGTGGTAGACGGCCGCGGCGACCGGCACTTCATTGGCGGCCAGCCGGTCCGCGTCGTACAGCGGGTCCCAGTCGGTTCGGGCCGCGAGGAGTTCGGCGGTTTCGCGCAGGGGGCGCAGCGCCGGGTCGCTCTCGAAGTGCCACGGGTGGATGGTCTCGCCGGTGAACAGGAGTGGGGAGTCACCGGCGAGCGCGGTGGCGGCGTCGAACTGCGGGAACTCGCCCCTCACGCGTTCGGCCGCCCATCCGGTCGGCTCCTTCCCCTGGCCGTAGATCGCCTCGTGGAGGACCGCATAGAGGGGGTGCCCGGCGAAAGAGAGCGTGCCGAGGACCGCTTCTTGGAAGGCGTCGGAGAGTTCGTACCGGTCACCGACCCGGACGAATGCGCCTTCCAGCAGGTAGTGGAGCTGGTGACTGCCGTCGCCGCCGCCGAGCAGGATGCCGAGGGACTGGAACGCCTCCGGGGTGAGGGTGTAGCCGTTGGGCAGTACGGGTCGGTGTTCGGCGAGATGGGCGGCGATGCGACGCGCCCGACGGACGTCCTGGGGATAGCGGGCGTAGTGGGCCTCCACCTTCCGCTGGATACGGGGGTAGGCGGCGCGGTAGACGTCGTCGGCGTGGCCGTCGAGGGAGGGCAGCCCTCCGGTGATGAAGACCTCGCGCAGGCCCTCGGGGGCGCTGGACAGGTAGTGGGTGGCGCAGAATCCGCCGAAGCTCTGGCCGAGCACGCTCCAGGGGGCGCCACCGGTCAGATGTGGCCTGATGGCTTCGCAGTCGCGCACGATGCTGTCGGCGCGGAAGTGGGCGAGGTGGGCGGCCTGTGCCACGGCATCGCCGCGGGCTGCGAGCGTCTGGCGGTTCTGCGGGGTGGAGCGTCCGGTGCCGCGCTGGTCGAGGAGGAGTACGCGGTAATCCTGGACGGCGCGCCCCAGCCAAGCGCCGCGACCGGTGAAGCGGCGGGCGCCGAAGCCGGGGCCGCCCTCCAGATAGATGAGCCAGGGCAGTGCGTCGGCGGCCCGTGAGCCGGCCACCACCTCGCGTCCGAACAGCTCCACCTGTTCGCCGTCGGGATCGGTGTGGTCGAGCGGCACGGTGAAGCGGCGGTCCGTGAGGACGACCCCGGGCTGGCGATAGCTGGTCACTGGTGCTCCTGTTCTCTGCATGGCGCTCGCCCATGGGATCACATAGGCGAATACGACCGGAGAGACAGGGTCCGATTTGCGACGATGATGTCTGGGAGCCGGACCGGGCGGCCTCCTCAGGATCAAACGGCACCGACAGGAAGCAGCGGCGGGCACGTCAGGCAGGCTGAGGTGCCGCGTACGTTCCCGCCGTCGGGACCGGACGGGTGCTTGCGCTCGTCGTTCCATCAGCGCTCTGCCCGCCCGTCGGGCACGGGCACGGGCACGGGACGAGTGCGGGAAGAAGCGGTGACTCGTACAGTCGCTGCCCGTGTGCGGCTCGGATGCCGGACTCCTACCGTGGGGGCATGATCCGGTTCGAGCAGGTCAGCAAGGTCTACCCGGACGGCACCACCGCCGTCAACGACCTCTCCTTCGAGGTTGCGAAGGGTGAACTGGTCACCCTGGTCGGACCCTCGGGCTGCGGCAAGACGACCACGATGATGATGGTCAATCGGCTGGTCGAACCGACCGCCGGCCGGATCTTCGTCGATGACGAGGACATCTCCACCGTCGACCCGGTGCAATTGCGTCGCCGCATGGGATACGTGATCCAGCAGGCAGGACTGTTCCCGCACCGAACCGTCCTCGACAACACCGCGACGGTTCCGGCGCTGCTGGGTTGGAAGCGCGCCAAGGCCCGGGCGCGAGCGGCCGAACTGCTGGATCTCGTCGGGCTGGATCCCTCCGTGTACGGGCCGCGCTATCCCTCGCAACTCTCCGGTGGCCAGCGGCAGCGGGTGGGGGTGGCGCGTGCGTTGGCCGCCGATCCACCCGTGCTGCTGATGGACGAACCGTTCGGCGCGGTCGACCCGGTGGTGCGGGAACGGCTCCAGAACGAGTTCCTGAAGCTCCAGGCCGATGTGCGCAAGACCGTGCTCTTCGTCACGCACGACATCGAGGAGGCGGTCCGCATGGGCGACCGCATCGCCGTGTACGGCCAGGGGCACATCGAGCAGTTCGACACTCCGGCCGCCGTGCTGGGCATGCCCGCGACTGCCTACGTGGCCCAGTTCGTGGGCTCGGACCGGGGGCTGAAACGACTGTCTGTGACCACCATCGAGGAGGAGGACCTTGAACAACCACCGCTCGCGCGTCTCGATGAGTCCGCACAGGCAGCCTCGGCCCGGCTCAAGGCGGAACGGGCCCGCTGGGCGGTCGTCACCGACACGGACGGCGAGTTGCACGGCTGGGTGTCGGCCGAGGCATTGGCGATCGCCGGGAAGGAGGGCACGGTCGGAGATCTGGCCCGCCGTATGGAGGCATGGGTTCCGTTGGGTGCGCCGTTGAAACAGGCGTTCAGCGAGATGCTCCAGTACGACGCCGGATGGGTGGCGGTGGTCGAGGGATCCCAGTTCGTGGGCGTCCTGACGCCCGCGAAGCTCCATGAGGCGCTGCGACGCTCGGTGGACGCGGACGAGCGCGGCGTGGGTCGGGACGAAGTGGACTTCACCTCCGTATCGGACGTCTAGAGCCGGCCCCCGGGTTAGCGCGCCGTCATCGAACCGCAAGGAACCCGTTCCGGCCGCAGGCGCGGGACCGGAGTCGGGATCGAGAGCGGACTCAGGATCGGGCGAGTGACGAGTCACGAGTCACGAGTCACGAGAAGAGTGCCGGCGTTCGGCCACGCCCGGCGCGGGCGCACGGCGGAGCCCACCGGTGCGGTCCCCCATTCGGCGCGGCAGGTGGCAAATGCGCCGTGCGGCAAGGTGAGTTGAGGGACATCGTACGGACACCGCCGGGACGCGGTACGGGGCGATCGACGCCCCTCGGGTCGGATACGGTGCAGGTGTGCTGATCACGGGAGGAAACACGGGGGCGCTGGGAACAGCGCTGCTGATCGCCGCCGCTCCGGTGGGCAAGGGGCGTCTGGTGGACGCGAGTTCGGTACTGCCGGCGCTGGCCGCCGTTCCCCCGAGCGCCTTGACGGGTACTCGGGTGGCCACGGTGATCGAATTGGCGGACCCGCTCGATCCGCAGACGGTACTGACCCGCGTTCGCGCGGCAGCGGCTGTCGACGGGCCCCTGTTCCTCTATGTCGTCGGACAGTTGCAGCTCGACCGAAAGCAGCGGCTTCCGCATCTCGCACTCGCCCGCAGCGCCCCCTCGACCCTGCGGTACACCGGACTGCCCTGGCACTGGCTCGCGGCCGAACTGGCGGGGCGACCCCCGGGGGCGACGACCGTCATCGTCGATCTGGTCGCCGACCCCGATGCCTGGAGTCAACTCTCCGAGGCCGGTTTCGGTCTGGGGCCTGGGGTGCGGCTGTACGGGAGGGTCGCACCGTCCTCGCGCCGGGAGCAGGCGCTGCCCAACTATCTGAAGACCTACGCCTCGGTCTGGCGCGGCGGCTCACGCCCGGACCTCGCGACCCTGCACGAACAGGCCGCGATCCAGGCCGGGATGGAGGGTGTGTTGCTCCTCGCGCATGTCCCCTCGGTCGGCCCTGCCGGGGGTGCGGGAATCGTCAGGTCCGAGGCGCCGCCCGCCGGTGTTCCCGCAGCCGCCCCGGCCCCTGTGGCGACCGCCCCTGCACAGACGGCGTCTGCCCCGGTACCGCGCGGCATCCCCGTGGTCGGTCCGCCCGCCGCGTCGACCGCGAGCCCGGAGACGGCGCCGCCCGGCTCGGGGACCCCTACTGCCCCCACGGCCGCAACGGTCTTCGGTACGGCCTCCGCTCCGGCCCGTCGGGTCCCCGCAACACCGCGCGCCAGCCGAGCAACGCCTCTGCCGAGGACGGCTGCGCCCCCCGTACCCCGGGCGCGGGAGACGCACGACCCCCATCCGGCGATCCTCGCCGCCGCGCGGGCCGGACGGCACAGCGAGGCAGCCGCGGCGGCAGCGGCCTGGGAGCAGCAGGAGCTCAGGACGCACGGGCCGCACTCCCTCCAGGCCATCCACTGGTTGGAGGTCCGCGCGGATCTGGCCCGGCTGGCGCAGCAGCCCGGGCTCAGTTGTGAGTTGTGGATGACGGTGGCCGATGCTCGGCTCGCACGGCAGCAGGCGGCGGACGAATCGGATGTCGAGGGGGCCGTGGACCGCGCCCACCACCAGTGGGAGCAGATCGGGGACCCGGCGCGGGCGCGGGAGCTCGCACCGAGGTTGGTGGCGCTGCGCCGAGCGGTGCCGGGGCGCCAGCGCGGTGCGCTCAGGGTGCTTCAGCGGCGACTGGAAGACCTCCACCCGGGCCACTCGACCGCATAGGCCGACTCAGGCCCGTGTCGCGGCTCCCCTGTCCCGGCGCTCCCCCGTCATCGCGCGGCGGCGATGGTCAGTCCTGGCGCAGGAGTGCTTTCGACTCCAGATAGGTGCGGGCCACGTCTTCGGGCAGCCTGCGCCAGCTGTCCACCTGTTCGTTGAGGGAGGCGAGGTCGGCCGTGGTCAGCACGGTGTTCACCGCGCCCAGGGCGTCGGTCACACCCGCGCTGCCGGCTCGGGCCCGATTCACCACGGGCACGATGTAGTCGGCGTTCTGCAGGTGCTTGTCGTCGGCCAGGATCACCAGTCCGAACTCATTGAGCGTCGCATCGGTGGTGGTGGTCAGCACCATCTGGTCCTGACCGCTCTGGACCGCCTGTTTGGCCTGAGTGGTGCCGACGCCCTTGGGGTCGATGGCCGTGATGTTGATCCCATAGGTCTTCTTGAGCCCGGGTTCGCAGTAGGGCCGCTGCACGCATTCGTCGCCTGCCGCGAGTCGGACGGGCAGTCCGGATCGACCCAGATCGCTGAGCGTCTTCAGCCCGTGTTCCCTGGCGTACTGCTTGGACACGGCGAAGGCGTTCTGGTCGACCGCCTTGCCCGGGGCGAGTACCTCAAGGCCCCTGGGGGTGGCGAGTCGTCGCAGGGCAGTCATGGTGGTGGTGAGGTCGGGTGAGCCGACGGGGGGCGCCTTCTCCCCGTTGACCTTGGCGTTCAACCAGTCGGCGAAGGTCGCTGCGTACTCGGGCACGACGTCGATCTGGCCGCTCTCCAGTGCGGGCTCGTAGATCTCCCGGTTGGTGACGGACAGGATCTCGGTGCGGTAGCCGGCCTGCCGCAGCAACAGACCGTACATCTGGGCGAGCAGGTCGCTCTCGGTGAAGCCGGCCGAGCCGATGGTCAATTCCTTGCTGTCGCCGGGTGATCCGGTGACGTCCCCCTGGTGCTCCAGCGACGGGCCGGACGTACAGGCGGTGAGGACGGTGAGAGCGGCGAACAGCAGGGGGACGAGTGCGCGATGGATGGGAGTCATGTGCCGTCCTGGGCCCAGGAGGGGGCGAGCCGCTGGCCGAGTTCGCAGATCCCCTCGACGATGAGGGCGAAGAGCGCGACCAGTACGGCTCCGGCCACCACCATGGGGGTGGAGGCGAGATTGAATCCGGCGGTGATGATCCGCCCGAGTCCGCCACCGCCGGCGAGTGCCGCGATGGTTGCCGTGGCGACCAGTTGCACGGCTGCGATCCGTACGCCGGTGAACACCAGGGGCAGCGCCAGGGGAACTTCCACGCCCCACAGCACCTGGCGGCCGGTCATCCCCATCCCTCGTGCCGCGCGGACAACGTCCTGGTCGACTCCGCGCATTCCCACATAGGCGTTGGTGAGCAGGGGCGGTACGGCGAAGAGCACCAGGGCGATGATCGTCGGCCAGGAACCGTAGCTTCCGATCGGGCTCAGCAGCAGGAGGACGAGGACCGCGAAGGTCGGGACGGCACGGCCGATGTTGGAGATGTTCACGGCGAGGGCGCCGCCCTTGCCGAGATGGCCGAGGACCAGTGCCACGGGCAGGGCGATCAGACAGCTCAGCCCGAGGCAGACCGCGGTGAGGAAGAGGTGTTCGAGGAGACGGTTCGCGATGCCGTTGTCCCCGGACCAGTGGGAGGCGGTGGTCAGCCAGTCCCAGGTGTCGGCGAGGGTGTTCATGACTGCACCGCCCGCGTCCAGGGGGTGGCGAAGCGCTGGATGAGCAGGAGCAGCAGATCCGCGGCGATGGCGATCACGACACAGAGGACGGACGCGGTGAGGACCTGGGCCTTGAAGTAGGTGTTCATTCCGGAGTAGATGAGGTTGCCGAGGCCACCGTGTCCCACGATGGCGCCGATCGTGACCAGGGAGACCGCGGAGACGGTGGCGATGCGCAATCCGGCCATGGCTGCGGGCAGTGCCAGGGGGAGTTCGACGGCGAGGAGCAGTCGGACGGGGCCGTAGCCCATGCCGCGTGCGGCCTGTCGGGCCTCGTCGGGCACTGCGCGCAGCCCGGCGAGGATGTTGCGCACCAGCAGGGTGAGGGAGTAGAGCACGAGGCCCGCGACGACCAGCGAGGCGGAGAGCCCGTAGACCGGGAGGAGCAGGGAGAACATGGCCAGCGAGGGGATCGTGTAGAGGATCGTCGTCACACCGAGGACCGGGCCGGCGGCCCAGTTCCAGCGGCGGGCGGCGAGGGCCAGGGGCACCGCGAGGGCCAGGGCGATCAGTACGGAGACCGCCGTGAGCTGGAGGTGTTGTTGCACCGAGTCCCACAGGATCTGACGGCGGGTGGAGAGGTACTCGCCGCAGATCCAGTCGTTGCGCGCGAGACAGTCGTCGGGGGGCGCGGTCACCCGTCCATTGCAGCCCCGGGGGCCGGGGATCGCGCGTTGTGCTCCCCTGTTCGGGTGTGCGGCTGTTCAGGTGCGCGGCGCGCAGCCGTCGGCCGGTTGCGAGTCCAGCGGGGCCTATCCGTTGGTCACAAAGCGGTCCGCGTACTGCTCTGCCGGCGGGATCTCGGTGATCACGTCGATGAGTACGCCGCTCGGGTCGGTGACGATGAAGTGGCGCTGGCCGAAGTCCTCGCTGCGGATCTCCAGGGTGGGAGTGAGCCCCTCGCGGACCACGAGCCGCTCCCATTCGGCGTCGACATCGTCGACCTCGAAGTTCAGCAGGAGGCCCGTGACCTTGTTGCGGTAGCCCTTCGGGATGGTGGGGTGGGTGTGGTCGAGGATCGCGAGTTCGTAGGGGAGGTCTCCTCCACGGCGCAGGCTGACGTACCAGTCGGCCTCGAAGGTGATGTCGAAGCCCATCAGTTTGGTGTAGAAATCCGCCGTCTCGCGGACGCGGTCCGTGGCGATCACCGGGTAGAAGCTGCTCAGCATGGCGGCTGCCCTTCGTTCACATTCCGTCGGTATGCGAGATACGCTATTGGCGTACCTTCGGTATGTCAAATGATGGGAGCACCATGCCGCACACGACCAGGGCCCAGCAGCGGGAGCAGACCCGCGCGACCCTGCTCCGGGAGAGCCGCCGACTGTTCGCGACGGTGGGCTACGGAGCGGTGGGACTGGCGGAGATCGTTCAGTCGGCGGGAGTCACCAAGGGCGCGCTCTACCACCACTTCGCCAGCAAGGCCGAGCTGTTCAGGGCCGTTCTGGAGGAGGTACAGGAGGAAGTGGGACAGCGGGTTGCCGAGGTGGCGGATGCCGAGGACGACCCCTGGACCGCGCTCGTCGCCGGGTGCCAGGAGTTCATCCAGGCTGCCACCGACCCCGACCGCCAGCGGATCATGCTCATCGACGGCCCGGCCGTTCTGGGGTGGAACGAGTGGCGGGCGCTCGACGAACGCTCCTCGGCGCGCCATCTGGCCGAGGCGCTGACCGATCTGATCGAACGCGGGGTGCTCACCCGCCAGCCGGTCGCACCGCTGACCCATCTGCTCTCCGGCGCGATGAACGAAGCGGCCCTCTGGCTCGCCTCATCCGGTCGGCCCGGCGATCTGGAGGACACCGGGAGGGCGCTGAGGGGGATCCTGGAAGCGCTTCGAACACGCTGAGTCGGGCCGGTGCAAGCCCCTCCGCGCACCGGATGGACCGTTCTGTTCCGGAAGCCCCACCCGCCCGGAACAGAACGGTCCGACGATCGTTCACCTACAGATATTCACCTACAGACGTTCCCCACTACCGAGCGCAGCGCACGGCCGACCGGAACGGCTCCCCGGAACCCGCGAATCCGGGATCCCACTCATCATCGGAAGCGGCGGCGGAGTAGTTGAGCGGGGGGTGGCCTTGCGAAAGGTCCTGCGCGTGTCCGTTCGAGCGGGTGTACGACTGGCGGTGGTTCATATCCGTGTCTCCCTGAGTCACGTTGGTGCAATGGCGGTGAGGTGCGCCCGCTCCGAAACGGTGTCCGTCCCTTCGCCCCAGCCCTGGAGTACCGACTAGTACCGACGAATTCGACGGCACGGGCCATGGCCCCGCAGGAAGCCCCACAGCACGCGGCCGGTGCTGCAAGGGGTTCACGCGGTCTCTTGAGGAGGTGGAACAAAGCCGTTGCCACCGCCGTACGCCCGATGGGGCGCCGGCGGTGCGGGGAGTCGGGGTGTGCCCCTCACCTGTGATTCCATCGGCTTTCGCATTGTTAGGCACCCCCCTTCCAGCAGCGAAACAATGGCCGGGGGTGATCTTTCATCGCCCATCGCCCTCCGCTTAGCGTGACCACAGACGAGGGCGGGACCGCGGGCATGGGGGCGAAGATGGCAGGGCGTCGGGAAGCACCCATCGACCCCGGCTTGGGTCCCGTTCCGCTGTTCGCGTCCCAACTGCGCGCGCTGCGGCGTGAAGCGGGAGGTCTGACGTACCGGGTGATGGCGAAGAGCGCGGGATACTCCGTCACCACGCTGTCCCGGGCGGCGTCCGGGGAACAGTTGCCTTCGCTTCCGGTGGCCCTGGCCTATGCGGGGGCCTGTGGTGGGGATCCGGTGCAGTGGGAAGCCCGCTGGCGCGAGGCGGCGGAGCAGGAGTCCGCTCTCCGAATCGGGGCGAGCACCTCGTCCGAGCCGCCGTACCGCGGTCTGGCGCGCTTCGAGCCGGATGACGCGGACCGGTTCTTCGGTAGGAGCGCGCAGACGCGCGATCTCGTCGCCCTCGTCGCCGCGCACCGGATCGTGGCGGTCGTCGGCAGTTCGGGCAGCGGCAAGTCATCGCTGCTCCGGGCCGGGCTCGTCCCGCAACTACGGGAGTCGGATCATGACGGGGACCGCCCCGCGGCGATCAGGATCCTCGCCCCCGGTGGGCGGCCGATGCGCACCCATGCAGAGGTGTTCACCGCCGCCGACGGTGCAGGGGACACCATCGTCATCGTCGACCAGTTCGAAGAGCTCTTCACCCTCTGCCTCGATGCCGAGGAACGGAATCGCTTCATCGAGCGGCTGCTGGCCGCGCTCGACCCCACGAGCCGGCTCCGGATCGTCATCGCCGTCCGCGCCGACTTCTACGGACGTTGCGCCGACGATCGTTCGCTCGCCGACGCCCTCCGGGTCGCGACCCTGCTCATCGGCCCCATGACCCCCGACGAACTGCGCGAGGCGGTGACCAGACCCGCACTGGCGGCCGGACTCACGGTCGAGCGAGAACTGACGGCACGGATCGTCGACGAGATCGCCGGCGAGCCGGGCGGACTGCCCTTGATGTCCCACGCGCTGTTGGAGACCTGGCGCGGACGCAAGAGCCGTACGCTCACCATGTCCGCGTACGACGCCGTGGGTGGAGTGCGCTCGGCGATCGCCACCACCGCCGAGAACGCCTACTCCCAACTCTCCCCCGCCCAGGCCGCTGTCGCCCGGCGCATTCTGTTGCGGCTGATCACCCCCGGCGACGGCACGCCCGACACCCGTCATCCCGTGCAGCGGAGCGAACTGGACACGGGGGCTCCCTCTACGGCAAGGAGCAACCGGTCACGGGCGGCGGGCCCCCAGGACACGGCCGTAGTCCTCGAAAGGCTGGCCGCGGCCCGTTTGATCACCCTCGACGGACAGACCGTCGATCTCGCGCACGAAGCCCTGATCACCGCCTGGCCCCGACTCAACGGATGGATCGGTGAAGCGCGGCAAGTGCTGCGGGTCCATCGCCGCCTGACCGAGGCGGCAGCGGCCTGGAACGAGTTGAACCGCGACGAGGGAGCTCTCTACCGGGGGTTGCGGCTCGTTGAAGCGGAGGAGTCCTTCCGTTTCGGTGAGCGGTTCACGGAACTGACCCAACTGGAGCGTGAGTTCCTCCGGGCGAGCACATCGGCCGCGGTGCGGCAGCGAAGGGGCAGGAGCGCCCTCATCGGCGCAGTGTCCGTGCTGGTGGTGCTGACCCTGGTGGCCATGATGACCGCCTGGCAGCGGGACCGCGCGGGGGCCGAGCGCCATGCCGAGTCGACCTCACGACGCCTCGCCTCGCTGGTGCAGAACCTCCGGTACAGCGACCCCCAGACGGCGATGCGACTCAGCGTCGCCGCCTGGCACATCAGTGCCACCGCGGAAGCGAAGAGCGCCCTCTTCGGCGCGGCCACCCAACGCGAGCAGGACATCTTCGAGATACCGAAGGGGCATGAGGTGATCGCCCCGATCGGCCCCAACAGCCGCTTCCTGTTGACCAACGAGAACGACCGGGTCCACGTGTGGGACACGGTCAAGCACACCACGACCCATCACTTTCGCCTCGATGCCACCGAGGAGGTCATGGGCTACTCGCCCGACGGCCGCCAACTCCTCCTCTCCACGGCGAACGGGCGGGTCAAACACCGGGACAACACCTTGGGAACGGTGGTGGGGCTGCCCTTCGCCACCGAGGACGTCGTCTCGGTGACCGGCCCCTACCGCCATACGATCGCCACCCGATCGAACACATCGCTCAGCGTCTGGGACGTCCCTCGGCAGCGACGGTTGTTCCACCGCAGCGGGAAGATCCCGCGGTCGACCCTGAGCAAGGACGGTCGAAGCATCCTGTTCTGCACCCCCTCCGGCACCTTGGAGGCATGGCGTCTACGCCCGCTCCACCGCGCCGTACTGCCCCGTTCGGAAGTCGTCTCCCGCAGCGCCTGCGCCGCAGGGGCGCTGGGGAGCCTCGTACCGTCACCCGTCAACCGGCTGGTCATGGTCACGGACACCCGATTGCAGATCTGGGACCTGGCCCGGGGCAGAACGCTGGGCTCGCTGAAGCTGTCCGGGCTCAACGACGTACAGGTGAGCGACGACGGTGCCTTCCTCGTCACCGCCGACAATCAGGAGATCCTCGTCTGGCGCCTCTCGAACATCTCGGCACCCGTCTATCGGTACTCGTTGAGACACCGGGTGCATTCGCTGGGTCTCGATCAGTCGAACCGGGTGATCCGCTTCATCGAGGAGGGTTCCGAGCCAGTGGTCCGCACCCTGGTCCTCGGGCACTCCCTGGATCCGACGGACAGCACCACGACGGAGTCGGCCCCATCGGCGGACCCGTCCACCGAGCTTCCCACCGCGATGGCCTTCGCCCCGGGGAAAGCCGATCGCATGGCACTCGGGAGCGCGACGGGTTGGGTCACCATCTGGGATCGGGCGCACGAGCAGCGGTTCGCCACGCTCCAGGCAACCACCAAGGGCTCCTCGCCCAAGGACACCGAAGCGGTCACTGCCCTGGCCTACTCCCCCGACGGTCGTGTCCTGGCATCCGGCGGTGCCCGCGGGTCCGTCCGACTCTGGGACACGGCCTCCGGTGAGGCACTGGGGACTCCGCTGTTGACGGCGGGCGACCCGGTGCAGTCCCTGACCTTCAGCGCCCGGGGCGACACCCTGACCGTCAGGGGCAGTCACAGTCCGCCCAGCACCCATCCGATCGACCCGAATCGGGTCGTCGAGCACGTCTGCGAACGAGCGCGCGGTGGCCTGTCGCACAAGGAGTGGAGGGCCTATGTGCCGGACCTCCCGTACCGGGGCATCTGCTGAAACCGCGGTTCGACACGGCACGGGTCAGGGGGCGCGAGTCCGACCGCACGATGGATTCCGACAGGAGACCGCCCCTCTCATCCGGCCCCTCGACACCGCGTCTTGCGGTGTCCGGCACGTGCGCACGCCGGATCAGTTCCCATCCTGTGCAGCCGGGTTACCGCGTACGCCCCGCCTTGCTGCCGCACCGGCCGACAGCCGACCATCACCCATGACAGGAGCGGCAGGCGATGACAGCCACACCCCCGGCGGCCCCCACCGCCGAACCCGGACCGCCGACCCGTTCCGTGCTGCGTGAGGGTGCCTTCCTCCGTCTGTGGTTGGGGGCCACCGCCTCGGGTCTCGCCACCTGGGCGCTGCCGTTCGTCCTCGGTCTCGCGGTCCTCGACCGTGCACTGTCCGCAGGAGAGTTGGGGCTACTCCTCGCGGTCCGTACGGTCGGCTTCCTCGGTGCGGTGCCCGTCGGTGGTGTGCTGGCCGACCGGCACTCCCGCCGAGCCGTGGTCTTCTGGTCGGGGTTGGTCGCTGCCGCATCGGCTCCCCTGCTCGCCGTCGGTCTGGAACGGTCCCTGCCGCTCATGGCAGCTGCCGCGGCACTCGCCGGGGCCGGTCAAGGAGCCTGCCGGCCGGCCTTCCAGGCCCTCACCGCAGAGGTCGTGAACGCCGACCGCAGACAGCAGGCCAATGCCGCCATGACCCTGGCCGTACGGATCACCACCCTGGCGGGCCCCACGCTGACCGCCCTGTTCGCCGTGGTCCTCGGCAGTCGGGCCCTGCTGCTGGGGGTCGGTCTGCTCTGGCTGGTCGCCGCACTGACACCGGGTCCCGGGCAGCGGTTGCGCCCTGGCCCTGCTCCGCTTCCTAGGCCCTTTCTGAACGAGTTCGTCGAGGGGGTGCGGGAGGCACGTGCCCATCCGTGGTTCCTGGCCACCCTCGCCGCGCTGACGGCGATCATCGCAACCGGCTACTCGGCGACGGGAGTGGCACTACCCCTGATCAGCCGGGACCGCTACGACTCCGGTGTCCTCCTCGCCGCGGCGACCACCGCGTACACGGCAGGTGCGCTCGGCGGCGCCCTCCTCATCGCCCGCTGGCGCCCCCGCGCCGAGGGCTGGACGGCTCTGGCTGCACTCTCGGCCTACGGTTTCGCTCCGCTGAGTCTGGTCTTCCCGGTGCATCCGACCGTGGTGGTCGCCGCCTACGCCGTGGCCGGGCTGGGCATCGAGTTGTTCAACGTGCCCTGGTTCACGGCGACCCAACGGGAAGTGGATCCGGACAAGCTCGCCCGGGTCTCCTCACTGGACTTCATGCTGTCGTACGGGCTGGCGCCGATCGGTCTCGCACTGATCGCCCCCGCCATCGACATCTGGGGCCCGGAAGCGGTCCTGACGGTCTGTGCACTGATCTGCTTCCTGGCGCCCTCGCTCGCCGCCCTGGTGCCCAGCGCCCGTCACTTCTCCACACGACGACCGCCCGCCGAACCCGGCACCTGATCCGCGGAACGGCGACGATGAGTCGACCGATCCGGGCTGCCCGGCACGTCCCACCGTCGCCGGCATACAGGATATTGCGGACACTGCCTAGGGCGACGCCTGGCTGTCGGGGGGCCGTCTGCTCAGTTGCTCGTCCAATTCGTCATAGAGCAGTCCCTCGCGGCCCACATGCCCGGTGCGGTAGGCGACCCGTGCCACCAGATGGGCGGCGACGGGCCCGGTCAACAACTGGAAGAAGCCGATGAGTCCCAACGTACCGAGGTCGATGCCGCTGCGCAGCCTCAGTGCCACGCCCACCAACACCAGGAGCATCCCCACCGCCTGGGGGTAGGTGGCCGCGTGGGTGCGCGAGAGCACATCGGGCAACCGCAGCATGCCGATGGCACCCACCAGGTTGAACGCGGCACCGACGAAGAGCAGTACCGCTCCCGCGGTGTCCGCGGTCTGTGCCCAGCCGCTCACCGGTTCTCCTCACCTGATCGAGGCCGGTCCGGTGCCCGGTCGCGGACGGCGATGAAGCGCGCGATGCCGACCGAGCCGGTGAACCCGAGGAAGGCGAGGACCAGCATGCTCGGGAAGTAGTAGGAATCCCGGGTGAGCGCGGCCCGTACGCCGATGCCCGCGATCATCAGCGCCGCACAGACGTCCAGGGCCATCGCCCGGTCCAGCATGGAGGGTCCCCGCCAGACCCGGAACAGCACCATGGCACCGGCGAGGAGGATCATCACCGCCGCGGCAACGAGGAGTGCCCGGTCCAAGTGTTGTGCCGTGCTCACCGGTCGCCCTCCTGTCCTGGCGGTGCTTCCCGTACGCGGTCGATCTCGTCCCGGTCTCCGAACGCCCGGACCATCAGTTCTTCCATGCGCCACACCGATCGTCGGGCGCGGGCTGCGGCATCGATGTGGTCCGCCTCCAGGATGTGGACGAACAGGGTGGCGTTGGAGCGGCGCACTTCGACGACAGAGCCGTCGGGAACGTTGGAGACGGCGATCGCGGTGGCGGTCAGCATCAGATCGGTGCGACAGCGCAGGGGGATCGCCAGTACGGCGGCGCGATAGGGCCGGCTGTCGAGCATGGGGCGGGCCACGCGCAGCCCGGAGGTGTACATGTCCCACAACAGGTGGATCGCCAGCCGCACGATGCCCAATGGATGCAACCGTAGGCCGATGTTGACCACAGGGAGCGGGAAGACCAGACACACCACCACGGCTACCAGGGCTCCTGTGATCAGGTTCGCCCAGGTCAGCGTGCCCCACAGCAGGGTCCAGACAACGGTGAGCCAGGCGATCAGCGGTAGGTCGAGAACCCGGCGCCGCCGCCCCACCACCGCACAGCTGAACCGCGGCAGTTCGGGGTCGCGGAAGGACAGGGAGATCATGCGGACGTCATCGGCCGAGGACCGCCTCGATGTAGGGGGAGCGTTGGAGGAGTTCACCGGCCGTGCGTTCGGCGAGCGAGGTGAATGGGTCGCCGAGCAGGGTGTACGCGAGGGACAGCAGTACCAGGGCTGCCGTCGCCCAGGTCATGGTCCGGGGCAGCCGGTCGGTCGTGGTGGTGATGGCTCGACCGGAGAGGGTCGCGGTGACCGCTTGTCCGGCCGGCCCCGATGGCGTGGCGCCGTTCCCGACGGGCCCGGCGTCGGTGTTGCTGTCGATGTCGTCATCGCCCAGGTCATCGGCGATGTCCTGTTCTTCGAGGACCGTGCCGCGCATCGGATGGTCGCGTGGTGCGGCACGCCAGAACGCGAGGTTCCACACCTTGGCCATCACATAGAGGGTGAGCAGGCTCGTCACGGAGGCCGCGGCGACCAGGGTGTAGGCCCATGGGCCCCCGGCTGCCACACCGGCCCGCAGGAGTTGGAGTTTGCCGATGAACCCGGACATCGGTGGGATTCCGGCGAGGTTGAGCGCGGGCAGGAAGAACAGCGCGGCCAGCGCGGGTGCGGCCTTGGCCAGTCCGCCGACGCGCGTGAGTTCGGTGGTTCCGCTGCGGCGTTCGATGAGTCCGGCGACCAGGAACAGCGCGGTCTGCACGGTGATGTGGTGGACGACGTAGACGATCGCACCGCCGATTCCGGCGCGGGAGCCGAGGCCGATACCGAAGATCATGTAGCCGATGTGGCTGATCAGGACGAAGGACAGCACTCGCTTGAGGTCGGTCTGGGCGACCGCGCCGAGGATGCCGATCATCAGCGAGGCGAGTGCGGCGGCGAGCAGGAGGTGGCCCAGTCGGTTGCCGGGGAACAGCAGGGTCTCGGTGCGGAGCATGCAGTAGACGCCGACCTTGGTGAGCAGGCCGGCGAAGACCGCGGTCACCGGGGCGGGGGCGGTGGGGTACGAGTCGGGCAGCCAGGCCCCGAGCGGGAACACCGCCGCCTTCACGGCGAAAACGGTCAGCAGCATCGCTTCGAGCAGGGTGCGCACGCCGATGGAGAGGTCTTCGAGCCGTACGGCGAGTTGGGCGAGGTTCACCGTGCCGGCTGCGGCGTAGGTCAGGGCGATCGCGGTGAAGAAGATCATCGAGGAGATCAGCGACACCACGACGTAGGTGGAGCCGGCCCTGACCCGTGAGGCAGTCCCGCCGATGGTGAGCAGGACGAAGCTGGCGACCAGCATGATCTCGAAGCCGACGTAGAGGTTGACGAGGTCGCCGGCGAGGAAGGTGCAGGAGACTCCAGCGACCAGCAGCAGATAGGCGGGGTGGAAGACGGCGAGGGGGGTGCGGTCGTCCCGGTCGGCCATACCCTGGCCCAGGGAGTAGAGGAGGACGCAGAGGGTGACGGCCGATGACACGGTGAGCATCAGTCCGGAGAGCCTGTCCGCGACGAGGGTGATGCCGAGGGGAGGCACAAAGTCGCCGAGGTGCACCACGATCGGACCGTCGGTCTCGGCCCCGATCAACAGTGTCACGGAGAGCCCGAGGACAACGGCGAGAACGACGACGCTGACGATCCGCTGACCGCGGGGAAAGCGGATGCCGAGGGCCAGTTCACCGCCGGAGGCGAGCAGCGGCAGGAGCACGGGCAGGGGTACGAGCGCGTTCATCGGGGGCCCTCCGCGGTGACGTCGGCGGGGTGGGGAGGCTCCGGGTCGACCGGGTCCTCACCGAGGATGTCGTTCCACAGGTCGCCCGAGGCGTCCCGGGCTCTGGCCTGGAAGGCCCGGTCCTCCCTCAGTACGCCTCGCAGCCTGCGGCGTTCGGTGCGGTACTCGGCCCGATCGCCTTCGGGCCCACGGCCTCGCGGGCCATGGCGTTCCCTCAGTGCCGCGCGTTCCTCCTGCACTTCGGCGCGGAGTGTGACACGGCGGTCCTCGATGTCGTCCTGGACCTCGTCCGTGCCGCTGACGCGCTGGCTGCGGTAGGCCATCGAGAGCAGGAAAGCCGTGGTGGCGAGTGTGATGACGATGGCGGTGAGGGCGATCGCCTGCGGCAGCGGGTCACTGACGTCGGCCAGCGGTACTTTTCGGTAGAGCAAGGGGGCCTGACCTGCGGCCCCGCTGGCGGCGAGCATCAGGATGTTGATGCCGTTGCTGAGGATGACGGCTCCGATGAGGATGCGGCTGAGGGCACGCATCAGCAGCAGCACTCCGCCCGCGGCGCACAACACGCCCGCCGTGACCAGGAGGGTGAGGCTGACGGTCATCGGCCCTCCCCCGGATCGGCGGCTTCACGCAGCGCGGCCTCTCGCTCGATCTGTCGATCGACCCGACCGCCGAGGGCCTTGACGATGTCCAGCACCACCCCGAGGACCAGGAGGTAGACACCGGCGTCGAAGAAGAGGGGCGTGCCGATGTGGAAGTGGCCGAACACCGGAAGGTGTCCTTCGTACGAGAAGGGGTGGAGCGCGGTGCCTTCGACGAGTCCGAGGAGGGCCACTCCGGAGGAGAGCAGGAGCCCGATCCCGGCGAGGAGTCCGGGGTGGCCGGGGGCGGCTTCGGCGAGTTCGTGGCGTCCGCCGGCGAGATAGCGGGCCATCATCGCCACCCCCGCCACGAGCCCGGCGACGAAGCCGCCGCCCGGGAGGTTCTCGGCGCAGAACAGCAGGTAGAGGGAGAGGACGAGGATGGGGTGGAAGACCAGTCGGGCGACGACCTCGAAGACCACGGACCGGTATTCGGGCGAGAGGGTGCGTCCCGCGGCGAGCCAGGTGCGTTCGGGTGCGGTGTCGGCGGGGTCGGGCTCGGGGGTGATGATCCGGGAGCCGATCGTCCAGGCGCTGGGAGCGTCCGGCGTGCCCGGTCCGGTGCGTGCCTCGTAGGCGAAGTCGTCGGGCGACTCGGTGCGTCGGTGGAGGTAGACCAGGCTGGTCACGCCCACCGCGGCGACCGCGAGCACGGCTGATTCACCGAGGGTGTCCCAGGCCCTGAACTCCACGAGGATCGTCGCCACGACGTCCTTCACCCCGTGCTCGGCGGTCGCCTGGACGAGGGCTCCGCCCGCGGGGTCGGCGCGACGGGCGGCTGCCACCACCCAGAGGACGACCGAGATGGTCGCCGCGGAGGCGAGGGAGAGCGGCACGCGCAACAGGAGTCGTCGACGGGGGATGTTCTCCTGGAAGTAGACCGGCATCCGGCGCAGTACGAGGACGAACACCAGGAGGGAGACCGTCTCCACACAGAACTGGGTGAGCGCCAGGTCGGGGGCGCCGTGGACGACGAAGAGCAGAGCCGTGCCGTATCCGGTCATACCGGCCAGGACCACGGCTTTCATCCGTCGGTGCACGGTCAGGCACAACAGCGCCGCGGTGCAGGTGAGGAGGGCGATCACGGCCTGTACGGGGGCGTCCCACAGCCGTGGGGGTGCGGCGCCGGTCCACGGCTGGTCCACCGCGAGGACGGTGAGTTGGCCCACCAGCATCACGAGCAGCACGGTGGCGAGGTAGACGGAGAGCGATCCGCGTTGGAAGAAGCCGGTGACCTGGAGGGAGAGGCGCTCCAACCCCAGGAGGACCAGACCGTAGGCGCGGTCGGCGGTCGGCCAGGCGACCCGACGGGCCAGCCGCACGACGGGCGCTCGCAGGACGAAGAGCGCCAGACCGCCCGCCCAGGCGGCCCCCGACAACAGCAGGGCCGTGCCCAGTCCGTGCCAGAGCGAGAGGTGGTAGGGGTGTGCAGGGGCGGGGAAGGCCGCTGCGTAGGCGCCGGTGAGCGGGTCGAGCCAGACGACACCGGGCCCGAGCACCACACAGGCTGCGGCGAGCAGGGCGGGAGGTCCGAGGAAGGCCGGGCCGACCGGTCGTACCGGCGTTTTTGCGAGTCCGGGTTTGTGTGCGAAGGCGCCCCAGAGGAAGCGGAGCGTGTAGCCGAAGGTGAGCGCAGAGCCGATGACCACGGCGGCGAGTGCCCAGCGGTCGGCGGCGCTCCCGCTCTCCAGCGCGGTGAACGCCGCTTCCTTGGCGGCGAATCCCAGCAGGGGTGGCAGCCCGGCCATGGAGGCCCCGGCGATGACGGCGACCGCGGCGACCGCGGGTAGCGCCCGCCCGACTCCGGACAGTTCTCGTAGGTCTCGGGTGCCCGTGGCGTGTTCGACGATTCCGGTGACCAGGAACAGCGGCGCTTTGAACAGGGCGTGCGCCACGATCATGGTGGCGGCGGCGAGTGCGGCGTCGCGGTAGCCGGCGCCGGCCAGCACGGTGAGGAAGCCCAGTTGGCTGACGGTGCCGTAGGCGAGGACGAGTTTGAGGTCGTTGAGCCGCAGGGCTCGCCAGCCGCCGAGGAGTATCGTGGCGGAGCCCAGCACCAGGAGCATGGGCCGCCAGGGCGGGGTGTCCGCGAACGCGGGTGCCAGCCGTGCGATCAGATAGATGCCCGCCTTCACCATCGCGGCGGCGTGGAGATAGGCGCTCACTGGGGTGGGGGCGGCCATGGCGTTGGGCAGCCACACGCTGAAGGGCCAGACCGCTGATTTGGACAGGGCGCCCAGGAGTACGAGGACGATCGCCGCCGACACAGTCCCGGACGGCTCAGGGGGGTGGGCGACGAGGTCCGAGATCCGGTAGGTACCGGCGGCGTGGCCCAGCATCAGAAAGCCGACGAGCATGGCGAGCCCGCCGAAGGTGGTGACCGTCAGGGCTTGGAGTGCCGATCGACGGTTCTGCTTGCGCTCGCTGCCGTGGCCGATCAACAGGTAGGAGAAGACGGTGGTCAGCTCCCAGAAGACGTAGAGCACCACCAGGTCATCGGCGAGGACGAGTCCGAGCATGGCTCCGGCGAACGCCAGGAGGTTGCCCGCGAAGCGTCCCAGCAGGGGGGTGTCGTCGGAGAAGTACCGCGTGCAGTAGAGCAGTACGAGCGCCCCCACCCCGGCGGCGAGTACCACCATGAGCAGCCCGAGTGCATCCCAACGGAACGCCAGCGACACCTCGTAGGCCGGAAGCCAGGGCAGCGAGGAGGTTCCGGACCCGCCGGCTGCCGCATCGCCGCAGCGGGTGATGGCCCATGCCAGGGCGACGGCCGGCGGCACCGCCAGTACGTAGAACGCCCTGGTTCCCTGCCGCGCCACGAGGGGACCCGCGCAGACGGCGACGAGGAAGTGGGCGAGGATCAACGCTGCCATACGGCTCCGGAGCCCGGCCCGCTGCCGCCGACGATCACCACAATGAGGACAGAAGGCACGCAATATAGCTATAAGGAGGCGCACCGCTTGCCGTGTCGGCGCGCCGACAATCCGTCGACCGAGCCCGAGGTCTCCCCTGCTGGCCCAGTGCGGCGGCTCCCACGGGCCATGGATCGGTCCGCTCGGAACGAGCCGCGAGCCCGCGGCGGGGGCTACCCGAGGATCCGACCGGCGCTGCGGGTGCCAGCCGAGGGCATCGCGGGGGCGGCGTGGGGAATAGTTCCAACCGGGGTCAGGTTGTTCGTTGCGCAACTAACGAAAAGACCCGGAGAGAGCGTTCCTCATGGCCTTTGAACTCGGCATTTACCACTTCGGCGAACTCACGCCGAATCCTACGACCCAGCAGCCCCCCACCCCGGGCGTACGCCTGCGGGAGCTGGTGGAGCAGGCGCGGGCCGCCGACGAGGCGGGGCTGGACGTGTTCGCGGTGGGTGAGCACCACCGTACGGACTTCGCCGTCTCCAGCCCCGCCGTGGTTCTCGCCGCCATGGCCGAGCACACCAGCACGATCCGGCTGTCGAGCGCCGTGACCGTGCTGAGCTCGGACGATCCGGTCCGGGTGTTCCAGCAGTTCGCCACCCTCGATCTGCTCTCCGGGGGGCGGGCGGAGATCATCGCCGGTCGCGGGTCCTACGTGGAGTCGTTCCCGTTGTTCGGCTACGACCTCAACGATTACGCGCACCTCTTCGCGGAGAAGCTCGACCTCCTGCTGCGACTGCGCGAGGAAAACCCGATCACCTGGCAGGGCTCCCTGCGGTCGTCCTTGACCCAGGGCGACATCACTCCGCGGCCGGAGCGCGAACTGCCGGTCTGGGTCGCCGTGGGCGGCACGCCCGCTTCGGTGGTGCGCGCAGGCCGACTGGGACTGCCCCTGTCGCTGGCGATCATCGGCGGCAGCTACCGCCAGTTCGCGCCGTTCGTCGAGCTCTACCGGGCCACGGCGGCCGAGGCGGGACACGACCCCGCCAAGCTGAAGGTGTCGATCAACTCGCCCGGCTTCGTGGCCCCCACCCACCGCGAGGCCATCGAGGTCTCCCACCCGTACTTCCAGGCGGGCTGGATGGCCAACCATCACCAGCGCGGCCAGGGCGTCCCCATGCCGAAGATGGCCTACGAGGCGCAGTCGACCCCCGCCGGCGCGTTCTTCCTCGGCAGTCCGCAGGAGATCATCGACAAGATCATGGCCCAGTACGAGCTGTTCCAGCACGACCGCATGATGATCCAGTTGGGCTTCGGCGATGTGCCGCAGAAGGAGATGATGCAGGCCATCGAGCTGCTGGGCAGCGAAGTGGCACCGGTGGTCCGTCGGGAGATCGCGGCGCTGAAGTCGACCCGATCCCTCGCACCGGCCGTGGAGGTGACCCGGTGACCGCGCCCCTGCGGGTGGTGGCCGTGGTGGGCAGCGTGCGCTCCCCGTCGAAGACCACCTCACTGGTGGAGCTGATGCTCCAGACCCTGGCATCGCACACCGAGATCGATTCACAGCTCATCGAGTTGCACGCGCTGGGACCCGGATTCACCGACGCCGCCGAGCGGGATGACATCGGCGGCGACGTGGAGAAGGCGCTCAGGGCAGTGGAGGAAGCCGATCTGGTCATCGCGGCCACCCCGGTGTTCCGAGGCTCGTACACGGGCCTGTTCAAGCACTTCTTCGATCTGGTCGACCAGTACGCGCTGGCGGCCAAACCCGTGATGCTGGCCGCGACCGGAGGCAGCGATCGCCACGCCCTGGTGATCGAGCACGCCATGCGCCCCCTGTTCGGATTCCTCCAAGCGTGGACCGCACCCGCGGGCGTGTACCTCAGCTCGGGGGACTTCGACGGCACCACCATCCTCAATCCCGAGGTCTACGAGCGCGTCGAGATGGCCGTGGCGGATGTCGTACCGGTCGCCCGGGCTCTCACCACGCTCAGGGGCGCGAGCGTCGGCTGACAGCTTCACACGACGTTTGACGGGATGCATCGACCCTCAATATAGTTAGTTGCTGAACTAATTATATTGAGGGTCGTGGCCGTTCGGACCCCGCTTGCTTCCGGCCCCTTGTCAGCCTCCCAGCCCTCGCACGACGCTCGGAGCACGGCTGAAGCCGCTCCCCCAGACCCCTCGGACCGTCGAGTCCGCATCGACAAGGAAATGCAGACATGACCGAAACAGCGCACAGCGCCCTGCGCCCCGCGAGCGGCTCCCCTCCCCCGCCACGGGAGCGGTCGGCGCTCGCAGCGCTCCTGCTACCGGTCGTCATGGCCGTGGCGATCGGATCGGTCTTCATCGGTGTGTATCTGTCCGCCTTCCACGCCCCCGTACCGCGGGATCTGCCAGTCACCGTGGTCGGCACCGCGGCAACGGCCCAGACCGTGCAGGATCGGCTCGATGCCAGGAGCCCAGGTGGCTTCCACATCGAGCGAACGGCCGACACCCCCGCCGCACGCGCCGCGGTGGAACACGGCGACACCTTCGCCGCCTATCTGCCCCATGCTCCCGACACCGGATCCAGCGGGCCCCAACTGCTCCACGCCGGCGCCCACGGCCCCGCGGTGAGTTCGGTACTGCTCGATGCCTTCGGACAGTTGGCCGAGGACGACGGACGGGAACTCAAGTCGACCGATCTCGTACCGGCGTCCGCCGATGACACCCGCGGGCTCTCCGTCTTCTACACGACCTTCGGCCTGGTGCTCGCCGGCTATCTCTTCGGAATCATGACGTTCCAGTTGGCGCCGGGGATATCACCGGCCCGACGGCTGGCCGGTCTCGCCGCGTTCGGCGGTGTCGGCGGTGTCGCGGTGGCTTCCATCGTCGCCGCCTTCGGAGCTCTGCCGGCTCCCTTCCTCGGAGTGGCGGGCCTCGTCGCCCTGGTCGCACTGGCGGTCGGCGCCTCCACCATGTTGCTGGTCCGGGGCTGGGGGGTGGTGGGGTCGAGCCTGGCCGCCGTCATCTTCATGACCATTGGCAATGCCACCAGCGGCGGCAGTCTGCCGGCCGAGTTCCTCCCGGACTGGCTGCAACCGTTCTCCACCGCCCTTCCTGTGGGAGTGGGCGTACGCGCCGTCAACGGCCTCGCCTACTTCCACGGCGACGGAGTGGTCTCCGGTGTGGTGATCCTGGTGCTGTGGACGATGGCGGGCGTCCTGGGCCTCCTGCTGGTGGAGCGCGCCCGACAGCGACGGCGCACCGACTGAGCCCCCGGGTACGCCACTGCCCGCCGCATGGATGCGGCGGGCAGTGGCGTAGGCGCTGGGCCGTGTCAGCAGTCGTTGGCGTGTTCGTCGAAGCCGATGGTCTCCCAGATCTCGGCCATGGCCGTGAGCTGCTCCGGGGTGAGCTTGTCCAGGAACTCCCGCCGCAGATTGGTCAGATGCACCTTGCGCGCCCTGCGGTACGCCTTCTTGCCCGCTTCCGTCAGCACCGCGTCAAATCCACGGGCGTCGGTGGGGCACTTGTGCCGTTCGACGAAGCCCTGTCGTTCGAGGTCGTCGACGATGCGGGTGAGTCCGCTCCGGCTGATGAGCAGCGAGGCGGCGATGTCCTTCATCCGCAGCCGCCCCTCGGGAGCTTCGGCGAGCGTCAGCAGCACCTCGAAGGACGACATGGGAATGCGCTCGGCGGCGACCAGCTCCGCGTCAAGCGTCCGTAGCAGCTTCAGATGGGTGGACAGGAATCCGAGCCAGACCGCCCGCTCCGTACGGTTCAACGCACGCGAGGGCGAAGCACCGCCCGGCTCGGAGCGGCTGCCGTCCTCACGCACAACGTTCTCGGTGTTCAGGCTCATGGTCCCTCCACGATTTGTTTCACAACGAATTATATCCGGATCGCCACCCCCCTCGACGCGGGCGGGCCCGGCAGAACGATGTCTGCCGGGCCCGCCGTGCACTGACCGCGATTGCTCACTCTCCGGTGGGGATGATGAGCTTTTCGAAGCCGGAGACCATGCCGTATTCGAGGCGGAGGGCTTCGAGGATGGAGTAGGCGTGGTACTTGGTCATGACGTCGGCTCCGGCGAGGCGCTGGGCCCAGGTCTGGCCGTTGTCGGTGACCTTTTCCAGGGTCTTCTTGGTGACGTAGTTGGTCATCTCGTTGAAGTAGTTCTCCCACAGGACCCAGGCGTTGGAGAAGCCGATCTTCTCGATGTATTCGAACTCTTGGCCGTGGTCGAGGGCTTCTTTGGCGAAGGTGACGATGTCGTTGGTGTAGTCGCGGGAGGCGCGGGCGTCTTCGGGGGTGCCGTAGCGGTTGACGTGGCCGGAGACGACGCCCTTGAAGTCGTATCCGAGGATCCAGTCGTGTGCTTCGGCCCAGCCGCGGATGTTCTCGGAGGCGTCGCAGTGTTTGAACGCGGACCATCCGGGGCTGATGATGTCGATCGCGGCGAGCGCCTTCTGCTCGGGTGCGTAGATGAAGATGTTGCCCGGGGTGTGGTTAACGCCGTGGTAGTCGAGGTTGAACCGGACGCCGTTGACGTCGAGGGTGTCGCTCTCGGTGATCGTGTCGGTGGGCAGGGGCAGTCCCCGTTCGCCGCCGAGGTCGGGCCAGCGCTGGATCATCTCGCGGGTGTAGTCATGCGCGATGACCTTGGGCTTGTCCGCGGCGAAGATCCCGGCCGCGCCGATGTGGTCGGAATGCCAGTGGCTGTAGATCAGATGCGTCACCGGCTCATCGGTGACCTCCGCGATGGCCTTCTTCAAATTCGTGCCCAACAGCGGCGGAGCGTCCACCACCACCACACCGTTGCCCGTACGCACGAACATCGTGTCGTACGCACCCGACGTCACGTAGTAGGCACCGTTGTGAATCTCCTCCACGTGATAGCCCTTGGCGATCCGATCCGGGAGGAACAACGCACCGTAACCATCAGCGGGGATGGGGCGATAGTCGGCCAACGTGTTCAACGGCATACCCGCCGCACCCAACCCATGCCGATCAACCGGCGTACCAGGCTTCTGCACATCACTCATGATCCACACCTCTTGACTGAAGAAGACAGAGCACCCACAAACCCAGGCACTCCCGACACCAACACACTCGAACCAAACAAACCCAACAGGCTGAACAAGCCGCACGGGCCCGCTCAGAGGACCCAGACCGCTATGCACCCACGCGAAGAACAGGCTTGATCACAGCCCCCGCCCGCGTATCCGCAACAGCCTCATTGATCTGATCGAACGCGTACGGGGTGACCAGTCGATCGAAGGGGAAGCGGCCCGCCTTGTAGAGGTCGATGAGCTGGGGGACGAACAGTTGGGGAATGGAGTCGCCCTGGGCGACCCCCCGGACCTTGCGACCGCCGAGGAGTGCGTTCATATCCACCTCGGCCCGGGCACCGGCGGGCGCACCACCGATGAGTGCGGCAGTGCCGAGGGGTGCGAGCGCATCCACCGCGAGGGTGAGCATCTCCGGCCGGGCAGTGATCTCCAGAACATAGTCCGCACCGCCGTCGGTGATCTCCGCGATGCGCGCGGCAACATCCTCCTCCTTCACATTCACCGTGTGAGTGGCGCCGAGTTCCGCAGCGAGCTCAAGGCGTTCGGCGACGATGTCGACCGCGATGATCGGGGACGCTCCCGCGACCTTGGCCGCCATCACCGCGGCGAGCCCGACCGTGCCCGTGCCCATCACCACGACCGATGCACCCGCGGGGACCTTCAGCGAGTTGAGGATCGCACCGGCTCCGGTCTGTAGACCGCAGCCGAGCGGGGCCAGCAACTCCAACGGCACATCGGGGTCCACCTTGACGACGTTGCGTTCGGTGGCCAGGGAGTGGGTGGCGAAGGAGGACTGTCCGAAGAAGTGGCCGTGGATCTCCTCGCCGCCGGCGCTCTCGCTCCGGTGCAGTGCATTGGTTCCGTCGAGGCGGGAGCCGCCGAAGTTGGCGGGGAAGGAGACCGCGCAGTACGCGGGGTTGCCACTCAGGCACGGTCGGCAGTGACCACACGATTGGTAGGACATGACCACGTGGTCACCGGGTGCCACCGTGGTCACGGCGTCACCGACCCGTTCGACGATCCCCGCGCCCTCATGGCCGAGGACGGCCGGCAGCGGTACGGGCAGCGCCTGGTCGCGCACATGGACGTCGGTCTGGCAGACCCCGGCCGCCACCACCTTGACCAGCACCTCGTCGGGGCGCAGCCGAGTGTCGAGCTCCAGGTCTTCGAAGACGAACGGCGCGCCCTTCTGCTGCACGACCGCGGCCTTCACCACGAGGGAAGTGCGGTCTGAGCCGTCGGACGCCTGTGGGGAGAGGGATTCCCCTGCTACCGCCATGATCAATTCTCCCAACCGGATGTGCTCCCCGGGGACAGGGCGGGTGCCGCTGGCGGGGACGGTGATCCATCTGCCGCCTCTGCGGCCTGGAACGAAACGCGGACGAACAGCTCCTGCGGTACCCACAAGGGGGTAGCACTCGAAGCTATTTAGTTCGTTGCGCAACGAAGCATAGGCACGCTTTCAGTCAAGGGTCAAGGAGCCCTGGAGGCCACCCGACGACGGGCGGGAATAGCCCTCCACGCCCAGGCGCTATGAGTGCTATATTTCGTTGAAAGACAAACTATATTGAGGTGGTACCCCACTCTGAACAGGGGAGTCGCCTTCCGAGGCAGTGCTGAGATCGTTGCGTAGCCCGCAACAGCTCCTCTCCCCGGGATTCGACCCCAGCCACCAGATCAGCGTCTCTCCGAACCTCCGGGCACGCATCCCGGGCGGATCGCCGAGGGCCCGCTTGCCGCGGGGACATTCGCCCGGCCGAGCCCGGTCGAAGCGGAGATCGTCCACCCCGCACCACGCCTGAGCTGACCGGAGCCACCACCCGCCCGCACCGCCGACGACAGCTCCAGGAGGACACCATGGCCACCACCCAGATCGCTCCCGACGCCCAACAGACCATGCGGGCCTTCCTGACGGCCGCGCGCCTACTGTCGGAGCAGTTGGGGCAGGGGCTGCGGCGGGAGAGCGGAATGTCGCAGATCCACTACGAGATCCTGGCCTGGCTCTCCGATTCGCCCGACCAACGGCTGCGGATGACCGAGTTGGCCCGGCGCACCGGGGTGTCGACGAGCAGGCTCTCCCACCTGGCCGACCGGCTCGAACAGCGGGGTTGGATCGAGCGGCTCAGCAGTGCGGCAGATGGTCGGGTCCATCTGGCCCGGCTCACGGAGGCGGGGCACGATGCCATGGAGGAGGCCGCTCCTTGGCATGCCGAGTGTGCGCAGTCGCGCTTGCTGGACCACCTCACCGAAGAACAGTTGCAGCAGTTGCGGCTCATCAGTGAGGTGCTCAGGGAACAGCTGACCGGGCGTGGTGTGCAGTTGCCCGCACAGGGTCCGCGCCAACCGGCCGCCGGTCCCGAGCACTCCTCCGGCCAGGCCACCCGCTTCGTCGAGCACATCGCCCCTCATCTCCGTACCCCGAAGCCGGAAGGACGCCCGTGAGCACCTCCCCCGCCGATGTCCGCCCGGTCGACCGGAAACTGCCCGCTCTACCGATGGGCACCTGGCACATCGACCCCTTGCACTCCACCGTCGGCTTCGTCGCCCGGCACCTCGGATTCGTCCGGGTACGCGGTCGGTTCACGGACGTGGAAGGAGTGCTGCGGATCACGGATCCCGTCGAGGAGTCGACGGCGGAGGTGTGCATGGCGACCTCGACCGTCGACACCGGTGTTCCGGCCCGTGACCGTCATCTGCGTTCCGCCGAGTTCTTCGACTCCCGGCGGCATCCGCGCATGGAGTTCCACGGTCGTGGAGTACGGCCGAACGGCGACGGCTGGGTGATGGACGGTGAGCTGACCATCGCGGGAACGACCCGGCCGGTGACACTGACCGGCGAGTTCCTCGGTGAGGACGTATACCCCTTCACCGGAGGCCGTCGCATCGCATTCAGCGGCCACACCCGGATAGACCGGCGCGACTTCGGAGTGTCGGCCCTACCACCGCTCCCCGGTGCCGCCATCTTCGTGGGTAACGAGGTGGACGTCCATCTGGAGATCAGTGCGGTCGACAACGAGACCCGCCCCTTCAGCGAACAGATCCTCGGACGCCCGCTCGCCCTCTGATGGCGCCCCCGACCCTCGGCGGGTGCCACCGCATCCGTCCGGACACCCCGCAACAGGAACAAGGAACTGATATGACCAAGATCGCTATCGTCGTCGGCAGCACCCGCCCGGGGCGCGTGGGCGACTCCGTCGCCCAATGGGTCCACGGCATCGCCAGCCAGCGGGATGACGCCCAGTTCGACATCGTCGATCTCCGTGACATCCAACTGCCCCTGCTGGACGAGGTCGCCCCGCCGTCGTTCGGGCAGTACGCCAACGACCACACCCGCCAGTGGTCAGCGCTGGTGAACTCGTACGACGGATTCGTCTTCGTCACCCCCGAGTACAACCACTCCACCTCGGGTGCGCTCAAGAACGCCATCGACTTCCTGTACGGCGAGTGGAACAACAAGGCCGCCGGGTTCGTCGGCTACGGCAGCGCGGGCGGTGCACGGGCCATCGAGCACCTTCGCGGCATCATGGCCGAGGTGCAGGTGGCGACCGTACGCAACCAGGTGATGCTGTCGCTCTTCACCGACTTCGAGAACTTCACCACCTTCACACCGCAGGCGGTGCAGGCCGACGCGGTGGGTCCGATGCTGGACCAGGTGATCGCCTGGAGCACGGCGCTCAAGCCGCTGCGCACCGCCGCTCAGGAGACGTCTGCCGTCGCCTGATGCCTCACGATGACAACCGGTCCCCCGCTTCTCGGGTGGACCGGTTGTCGTCTGTCACGAAGAGGACCTTCGAGCATCGCCCCGAAGGGCCGGTCAGCAGCCCGTTCTGGGCGTGGTGGGAGCGCCTCGCGGTTTGCAGGGAGGACGTGCCAGGGGCGGTCGGCGTGACCCTGGCGCTGTACGGGCGCAGTGCAAGAAGAACGAGCTGAACGCGAAGGACTCGACGGATGCCGAGGAAGAACGGGGACTTGGAGCGACGGCGCTCGGTGGTCAGCGGACGCCGGTGTCGTTCAACGCGGCGCCCGCGCCACCCGGCTATGACGGCGAACGACGGTCATGCCATCGCGGCCATCAGGACCGCGTACACCGCCAGGGCGACGATGCCCAGCACGATCCCCGCCTTCGCGATGCCCACACTGGAACGCGGCGCCTCGCGCAGTGCCAGGTATCCGGCCAGTATGGCAAGGGGGCCAAGGATCAGACTGAAGAGGAAGAGGGCGAGGACTCCGCACACCAGGCTGACGATCGCCAGCCCTTGTGCGTAGGAACGGCTGCGAGGAGCGGAGGTACCGCTGAAGCTATGCATGGCTTCTCCCGTGGGACATGGGGTCGGGGTTCGTACCTTTCTGTGCACGCGTGTTCCCGCACTGACCCTCCTCAGTCATCGAAGGCCCGAATTCCCCCGGGCCTTGCCTTGCCCCGGCTTGTCTTGGGGGTCAGCCGCTTCCATCCACTCGACCCACCGTCAATGCCCAACGCCTTAGGCGCAGTTGGGGATCTCGCGGAAATAGCGGTGCACTAGCGTGGCGTTGTGCAGGAGGAAGCGCGACTGAAGCGCACCGACGAAGGAGGCAGTCATGGCCGGCGACCGAGCGATCATCCATCTGGCCGATGGTGAACGGGCCGTGCGCATCGGGACCGAGGAGTCCGGGACCCATGTCGTGGCCGCCTCCTCCGTCGAAGCGGCAGTGGCACACGCGGTCGACCTGGTCGATCGAGGGGTCGACAGCATCGATCTGTGCGGCGCGACCGGCTACATCTGGACTGCCGCAGTCGAGGCTGCGGTCCAGGGCAGGGCCTGCGTGAACACGGTGCTCTTCGGCTTCGAATCGCTGACCAGTGTGGCCCACTACAAGGAAAAGGCGAGTGCCGGTGCCGCGCTGACGGCGCTGTTCATCTTCGTACAGGAGGGGGCCGGACAGGAGAGAGAGCACTTCGTCCACCACGAGGGCGACTCACGCTCGGTCTTCGTCGCAGTCCCGCATCCGGATCGGGGGGCGGCAGTGGCGGCCGATTTCGCCGACGGCGTCCAGTTGATCGAGTTGTACGGAGGATTCGGGGCATCCGATGTGGCGGCAGTGATCACCGCAGTGGACGGGCGAATTCCGGTGGGAGTCGCCGCCCGCTCCTAGAACCGCTCCAGGACTGAAGCCACACGATCAGCGGTGCCGCCGGGCGGTGCGATCGGCCAGCGCCGCGGCCGTCCGATCACACCGGAAGCGATGGGTTTCGATGGGGGCCGATGGGGCGCTCGCCATCGCAAATCGAACAGGCGTACCATTTCGGCCATGGCCCTCTCCCCGTCCCCAGGCGACCTCCACGATGTCCAGCTGCGACTTCACCAGGCTGCGGCCGTCACCCGATCCACGCCCGCTGGTCCCGCGAACACCGGGGCCAGCCGTACCTTCCTCGCCGCCGTCTGACCCGCTTCACCATGAACGATTCCGAACGGGCACGGCTGCGCGGTGAACTGGAGATGCTGCGGTTCCTGCGGCGGGTCCAGATCCAACAGCTGGAGCAGACCGAGCGCTGGATCGGGCGGGCCGAACACCGCCTTGCACGGAGCCGTCCGGACGGTCCCCTCCCGCCCCGGCCCCGGCGTCCGACCTCATCGAATCCCCCGGCACGATGGATCCTGGAGCAGAGCATCGCCGGGCCGGTCACCGTCCACACCGGCGATTGCTGGATACCCGTCGAAAACAGCCAACCGCTCACGCGTGCCCAGGCTCGCAGCGCATTGGCCGACGGCGCCATGGCCTGCCCGGGATGCCGGGCGGACAGGACACTCGAACAGCTCGGATGATCACTCGGGCACTCCCCCGAGGCACGAACCACAGACAACTGGCACCACGGGGATCACAGGGGACAACGGCTCATACCTCAATGCCCAACCCCTCGCACCAGCGGTTTTCAACATGGCTGGTTGCGATCCTGCGACCCGCCGTGGAGTCCTAGGGTGCGTGGGCGTGACGCACTTCTCGGATCGTTCCCCGCTCTGGCGCAACCCACAGTTCGCCCTGCTCGCCTCGGCACGTGGCATCTCGGTCCTGGGGAACGGCTTCGCCCGGGTGGCGCTCGCCTTCGCCGTGCTCGCCCTGCCCGGCGCCACACCGGGCGAACTCTCCTTGGTCCTGGCCTGTCAGGCACTGCCCCAGTTGGTGTTCATCCTGGTCGGCGGGGTCATCGCCGATCGCATGTCCCGGTCGCGCGTGATGGTCCTCGCCGACCTCCTGGGCCTGATGTCCTACGGAGTGCTGGCTCTCCTGGTCCTGACCGACCACGCACCGTTGCTCGCCCTGTGCCTCCTGGCCGTGGCGGCGGGGACCGCGACAGCATTGTTCTCCCCGGCGATGGACGGGGTAGTACCGCTCGTGGTGCCGAACGAACGGCTCCAGCAGGCCAACGGGCTGCTGCGGATGAGTACGAACGTCTCCCTCCTGTTGGGACTGGCCCTCTCCGGTGTGACGGTCGCCGTGGTCGGGGCCGGCTGGGCGTTGGCGTTGAACGCACTCTCCTTCGGGGTCAGCGCGGTCCTCACCGCCCGGCTGCGCATCGCAGGTCGGCCGCCCAAGGTCTCCTCCGGTTGGGCGGACCTCAAGGAAGGTTGGCGCGAGTTCTCCTCCCGGACATGGCTATGGGTGGTGGTCGCCCAGTACTCACTGGTGGTGGCCGCACTCAACGCGTTCCTCGGAGTCCTCGGGCCGCTGGCCGCGGAGTCGGACCTCGGTGGCGCCCGAGCCTGGTCGCTGATCGTGGCGGCACAGGCGCTCGGGACCATCGCGGGTGCCGGACTGGCCAGTCGGGTTCGGGTCGCCCGACCGGTGTTGGTGGCGGTGTTGGCCACCTTCCCGGCAGCGGCCCCGATCGCACTGCTCGCCTGGCAGGCGCCCCTGTGGGTGATCGCTCTGGCCATGTTCGCAGCCGGTGTGGCCTCGGATGTGTTCGCCGTGCTGTGGGTGACCACCATCCAGCGTGAGATTCCCGAGGAAGCCCTCTCCCGGGTCAGTTCGTACGAGTGGTTCGGATCGTTGGCCTTCGCTCCGCTCGGACTCCTGGTCGCCGGGCCCGTCGCAGAGGCCGTGGGGAGCAGCGAAGCCCTGGCCGGGTGTGCGCTGTTGGTGGTCGTGTCGACCTGCGCCGCGCTCCTCTCGCGCCAGGTGCGCACCCTGACGTCCAAGACGCCCGCACCGGCGAGCGAAGAAGGGACCCGGGAAACCCCGGAGGACCGTCCGTCGAGCCAGGAGGCAGCGGGCTGAGGCCGGGCCCTGGTTCCTGATTCCCGGCTCCTGGCTCCTGGCTCCTGGCTCCTGGTAGAGGAACGGTCCTCTCGCGTCGCATCCGCGGTAGCCCGTGGAGGAGGCGGCCCGGTGTGACGGCGCGCCGGCAGCGGCGCTGACGTCGGGGCGACGAAACAACGCCCGCCGGCCCCCGTCGGCCATCTGCGGGACGGGAGATCGGCGGACGGGAGTGGCGGGAAGGTTGGGAAGGTCAGGAAGGACCGCCGGACAGGAGGAAACCCCGGTACCCGTCCTGGGCTACCGCCGTGCATTCCTTGCGGTAGCGGTCCAGCCCTCCGACGTAGGCCAGGAACACCCTCGGCTTGCCGGGCACGTTGGCCCCCATGTACCAGGAGGCGGCAGCCGGGTAGAGCGTCTGGCCTGCGAGTTCGGCGACGTGGGCGCCCCAGCTCTGCTCGGCTTCGGGGGTCGCATCGATCTCGGCGATGTCGTGGTGCCGTAGATGGGTGATGCAGTCGGTGATCCACTCCACGTGTTGCTCGATCGACACCATCATGTTGGTGAGAACCGACGGGCTCAGCGGCCCGGTAATGGTGAACAGATTGGGAAAGCCTGCCGAGACCAGACCCAGATAGCTCTGCGGGCCATCCGCCCACTTCTGCTTGAGGGGCAGGCCCGTCCTTGCCGACGATGTCGATGGCGGTCAGCGAACCGGTGAGGGCGTCGAACCCGGTGGCGAAGACGATCACATCGACGATGTGTTCCTGGTCGGTGGTCCGCACTCCCTTCGGGGTGATCTCCACCATCGGAGTCCTACAGAGGTCGACCAGGGCCACATGGGGCTTGTTGTACGTGGCGTAGTAGTCGGTGTCGAGGCAGGGGCGCTTGGTGCCGAAGGGGAAGGTGCGCGGGGAGAGGGCCTCGGCGGTCTCCGGGTCGACGACGGTCGACCGGATCTTGGCCCGTACGAACTCGGCCACGGTCTCATTGGCGGCTTCGTTGACCAGGATGTCCGTGTAGGAACGCATCATTCCGCTGAGTAGCCCGGTGTTCCAGGCCGCCTCGTAGGTGACCGTGCGTTCCTCCTCGCTCACGCCCAGGGCGGACTGCGTCGGCATGTCACAGACGGAGCCGCCCTTGGAGAGGCGCTGGGCTGCCCGGAACTGCGGATAGCCCGCCTTGTGCTCGGCCAGTTCGTCGAGCGGCAGTGGACGGTTGAGGGCCGGCAGCGCATAGGCCGGGGTGCGCTGGAAGACGGTGAGCTCGGCGGCTCGCTCGGCGATGACGGGGATGATCTGGACGCCGGATGATCCGGTGCCGATCACGGCGACCCGCTTGCCCGTGAAGTCGACCTCTTCCTGCGGCCAGCGGGCCGTGTGGTGGATCTCCCCCGCGAAGCTGTCCACGCCGGCAATGTCGACCTTCTTGGCCACCGAGGAACAACCCGATGCCATCACCACGAACTGTGCGGTGATCCGCTCGCCCGTATCGGTGGAAATAAGCCAACTACAGCTGTTCTCATCATATTCGGCGCCGGATACCCGGGTCCGCACGGTGATGTCCTTGCGCAGGTCGAATCTGTCGGCCACATGGTGGATATAGCGAAGGATCTCGGGTTGGGTCGCGTACTTCTCGCTCCACACCCACTCCTGATCGAGCTCGGGAGAGAAGGAAAACGAGTAGGAGAGGCTTTCGATGTCGCAACGGGCACCTGGGTAGCGATTCCAGTACCACGTACCGCCGATGTCCTCGCCGGCTTCGAGTACACGGACCCGCAGACCTTTTTCCCGTAGCCGATGGAGCTGATAGAGGCCGGAGAGGCCGGCCCCGACCACGACGACATCGACCGCTGGAGAAGGGGACGGAACACTGTTCATGAAATTCTCCTGTGAGGGGTCCTCGCCCAGGCCGTACGGGCCGGCGCGCCGATCTGGTGCGGGCCGCCGGTCTCACCGCCGCATGAGCGTCGCGGTGTTGGCGACAGTGGATCAGCCGCCCGCCTTCCCCTTGTTCGCCCCTTTCGCACAAATATCAAAAGGAAGCGTCATTCCTCCCTCGAAGCCTTGGCGATTTCCGGGGACGATCCACTCGGCGATGATGGTGCGCCCCTTCGCGCTTCGCCGCCACCGATTGCGGTCAGGTGGGCGCAGAATCACAGGGAGTTGGCGTGATCGACATGAGTCCGCTCATGGGTCGGCCATCATCGAATCCATGCTCCCGAGGGGATTTCTGCCAGCGCCTTGCCTATGCGCCCGGAAGTGGCAGTGATTTCCCACCCGGAACACCCTCAGGCCGATGTACGTGCTCAGCAATCAACGGCCTCGCCGGGGAGTGCTATCAGCCGTCGCCCACGGCCGCCCCTATCGGCTGAATGCGGCGAGTCGCTCACCATGGACGGTCAATGGGCGGTCGAACCCACACATCGCCCCCGCTCCTACGACCACTTGACCCGACGGGTCCGAGCGTCGGTCCCCGACCTCATGCCCAGGCATGCGTCGTCCCCCGAAGCCTCAGGCTCCGGGGGACGACAAAAGGGAGTGGCACCACCTATCGGATGGCCCCTTCTCAACCCGAAGGGTGATGCCACCTGCCCGGTGCCTCCGTTCCATCCCTTGGCGGGGGCGCCGGGCGCGCGAGGAGCGTCAGCCCTGGTTGCCGCTCGCGGACGAGTGGCTGGCCATGACAGCTCCGTAGAAGGGCATGGCCAGGCTGCTGAAGATGTCGGCAGTGCCGGGGCCACCGGGGTTCTTCCAGTCGCGCAGCAGTTCGGAGATGACGCCCACGGTGCTGTTGAGCGTGGCACCGGCGTTCTGGAGACGCAGCAGGGAAGTCTCACGAGCGAGCTTGTTGGTGGTGCCCGATGCATCCGTGACGGAGTGGACTTCATAGCCACGGCCGAGCGCGGAGAGGGAGGCGAACATCAAGCAAACGTCGGTGATGACACCCGCGATGACGAGGTTGGGGCGGTTCATGGCGCGGACGGCGTCATCGAAGTTCGGGTCGTCGAAGGCATCGACCTCGCCCGAGCGGTGGATGATCGGTGCCCCTTCGGGCAGTTCGGCGACCAACTCGGGCAGGAGCGGCCCATTGGGCCCCTGCGGCGCCGACGTGGTGGCCACGATCGGAAGACCGAAGACCTTGGCGGTACGGGCCAGGGCCTGGGCGTTGCGCCGGACTTCGTTCTGGTCGTGGTCCTGCACGCCGAGGATCAGACCGGCCTGGTGGTCGACCAGCAGGATGCCCGTGTTCTCGGGGGTCAACCGGTTGGTCAGGTAGCTGTTGCTGCTCATGTCGCTGATTCCTTGGGGTGAAGCGGCCCGGGAGCCGCGATTCAGGTGCCAACCACAAGCTTTTTGTTGCTTGCGCATTCATCTTAACCGGCAGCCTTCCGTAGGTATTTCCGGGAGCATCCACCTCTTGGTGGTGATCTGGGTCACACGACGGTGTCGCACTCCCGAACGCCGTCCACCGTCTGGAGCGCATCGAGGGTGCCTCGAAGGGACGCGAGCTGGTCCGAGGAGAGCCGACTGGCGAAGGACCGCTCGACCACCTCGGCGTTGGTCAGTACGGCCGCCCGCAACAGCGCCCGCCCCTCTTCGGTGAGCTCGATCAGTGCGCCACGACCGTCCTCCTCGATCGGCGTACGGGTCACCAGCCCCCGCTGTGCCAGCCGATCGCAGAGCCGGCTCACGGCGCTCTGCGTCAGCACGATCCGCTCCTTGAGGTCCTTGAGTCGTGCACCGTCCAGCGGGATGTTGACCAGGGCGTCGAACTCGCTCACCGAGAGTCGGTGCCGATCCGCCAGCTCGCGTTCGATCTCGCGGAGCACCGCGTGGTGGATCTCCATAAAGGACCGCCACACTCCGACCCTGAAGGACCGGGACGCCGTGGCAGGGTTTGACTGGGACATGGGCCGCCTCCTCGTTGCATGCGTACACAACATTTTCGCAGATCGTGTACGCAAACCACGCAGCCCGTACCCAATCACTCCGGCGCACCCCTGGCGCTGCTCCGTTCAGGGACCTTGAGCCGTCCGGATACGGAGGCGTGCAGCCCGCCACGCACCGTTACGAGAAGGCGCGGAAGAGCCACCTGAACACGCCCAGCACGGTGGCGGTCCACACCACTCCGAAAGCGCCTATCACTGCCGGTTGGGAGCTCATCACCCCCGCGACCAGCAAGATCATCGACAGCACCGCCATCAGTGGCAGCAGCGCTCTTCGCCAGCGGGGGCGGGCAGGACTGGCGGCGACCCGGCGTTCAAACCGCCGGTCGCGCCGCAAGGCGCTCTCCAGCTCTGCCCAGGCTTGCTCTTCGCGGTCCGTCAACGGTCTGGCCGACATGGTGACCTCCCAGAAGCGTGAGGGAAACCTCCCACTTCATGGCGTCCCTTGGCACAGGGTTGCGACACCCTCGGGTCCATGGGCGTCCATCAGCGGACACCCCCTCCAATGTCGCTCAGCTCCCGTGGGCGCGCCAGTGCCGGGGGACGAGCCCAGCCGCTCTCGGGCTGTTCGGCAGACCCGCACCGACACGCGAGGTGTGGCGGAGGCGGGCTCTCGGCTCTCCTCGCGGGCCTGGTTCACCATGCGCGAGGCGGTGGTGCCCGACGCCAGGTCGAGCACCACCGCCGCCAGATATTGAGGGTTTCTCGCTACCGCGCCGACCGTCCCGCGGGGGCAGCTGCGGCAGCCTCGATCGGGCGCTCAGTCCCGAGCACGGACCCCGCGGACGGCTCCACATCGGACCGGGCGTCCGGTGCCGGCTGCCGCAGCCAGAACGTGAGGCCGAGGCCGAGCAGATAGACACAGGCGATCACCCAGACCGTGGCTTCGATGCCGAGCGGCCCGACCAGTCCGGCCATGGCGGAACCGGCGAACTGGCTCAGCCCCGCGCCCAGGTTGAGGATGGCGACCGCACTGGCGATGTGCCGGGGGGCGAGGAGCGGCATGATCGCGGACAGCGGCACGAACGCCCCGAGTGCCAACCCGTAGAAGATGGCCACGGTCAGCGTCAGACCGAAGTTGGGGCCCACCGCCTGGGGGACGTAGAAGAGTGCGAGCACCGTCACGAAACAGCCGAGTCCACCGATCCAAGCAACCGTGTTGACACCGCCGATCCAGTCGGCGACATAGCCGGAGAGCAGATTGGCCACGACGTTGGCCAGGAGCATGGTGCCCCAGATGGTCTGCCACTGCGCCGTGGAGAAGCCGACCTCATTGACCATGTGGGTCGTCAGGAACACCACGAACGCGTAGAAGGAAAGGGTGTTGATCAGACGGACCACACCACCGACACCCACCCGGGGATGCGTCTTGACGATGGTGAGGGCGTTGAACATCTTGGCGACGGATTCCTTCGTCGTCTCCGGGGGCTTGGTGACGACACGGGCCCGGACCAGGAAGATGATCAGACAGCCGCCGGCCCCGACGAAGGCGAGCGAGAGCCAGAGGGTCGCCATCTCCCCGATGACGGGGATGACCGCACCGGCGAAGTAGGAACTGATGACGCCGAGGCCCATCGTGGAGGCGAACCAGTACCAACTCACGGCACGGCTGAGCTTGTCGCCCGGGGTCTCCATGGCGATCCACACCAGGAAGCCGTAGGCGAAGAAGGGGTAGCCCAAGCCACGGATGCCGAAGGTGAGGAGCATGACCGGGTAGTTCCCGGCAGCCACGCCCACGGTCAGGAAGAGAACCTCGAAGACGGCCCAGATCCCGAGGCCCAGCAGCATGACGCGACGCGGGCCCCAGGCTTCGGCCAGGGCCCCGGAGAGCCAGGCCGCGACGGCGACGACGAATCCGTACACCGTCCAGAGCAGGGTGACCTCGCTTCCGGAGAGCCCCCGGGACTCAAGGTACGGGGACAGGAAGCCGACTTCGATGCCGTCGCCGACCATGAAGAGCATGACGGCAAGGAAGCCGAACGCCAGCGGACGGACGATCCCCTGGCGTTCGAGGAATCCCTGACGGGGAGCGGCGGCTTCGGCCGCGGGATGGGACGAGGTGGTCATGGGCCCTCCGGCATGCACCACAGATGCGTGAACATCTGATCAATATTCGAACCAAAGTGCATGTAATATGAGTGGCACCCCAGCGGGTGTCAAGCCTTCCCCGGCCCCTTCACGACCAGCCGGAAGGCACTCCTCCGGTGGGATTGCGGACGGGATCGCGGACCCTTGACCGGCAACTGCGCGGCGGGGCAAGATCCGAACGGAGGATCAATGGACAGAACAAATGGTCAGAAGCAGCCGCCCTTGGGCAAGATCGCGCGCCTGTACTACGAGCACGGTCTGACCCATCAGGAGATTGCCGACCTCTGCGGGCTCTCCCGGATCAAGGTGACTCGGCTGCTGGCCGAAGCCCGTCGGGTGGGCATCGTGGAGATCACCGTGCACAGCGACGACCATCTGTTCGTGGGGTTGGAATCCGCCCTCGGGCAGGCGTACCCCCTGCGTCAGGCGTGGGTGGGGCCGACGTTCGCGGACGAGGCCCGAGCCCTCCACTCGCTGGGAGCGGTGGCCGCCGAATGCATCGGCACGTTCCTGGAAGAGGGCACGACCGTCGCCGTGGGGTTGTCGGGGTCAGTCGCTGCGATCCCCGGGCACCTTCGGCCGGCAGCCGCGCTGAACCTGGGCATCGTGCCCCTGACCGGCAGCAGGGGCGGCATTTCGCGTGCAGCGAGCTCCCATGAACTCGCCCTGGCCTTCGCCGCCGCCGTCGGCGGGCACGCCTACCATCTGCCCGCACCCCTGCTCGCACGCAATGTGGAGGCGGCTCAGGTGTGGCGGGAGGACCCCGCGGTCCAGGAGACGCTGGAGCGCGCCGCATCGGCGGACGTGTTGATCGCCGGGATCGGCGGTACGGACACGGACGGCGGCGTCCTCGTCCAGGGCCTGAGCCCGACGGAACTGGCGGGCATCCGGGAGCGGGGCGCGGTGGGCGACATCGCGGGGCGCTTCTTCGACGCGAACGGCGCCGCGGTCGCGGGCGAGGTGGACGAACGGCTGATCGGGCTGGATCTGGACCAGTTGCGGTCGGTACCCGTCCGGATCGGGGTGGCCCGCGGCGCCGACAAGCGCCCTGCGTTGGACGTCGCGGTGCGCCAGGGCCTGATCAATGTGCTGGTGACCGATGTCAGCACCGCCGAGGGGCTGTTGGCGAGCGCCGACGCTCCGACGGACCGGCCGGTATGAACGGCCGGCGATCCAACGAGAGGACATGAAGTGAAGCCGGTACACACCCTTGAGGGCCTGTGCGAACAGTTGGCGGAGGTCGGACGGCTGGCCGTGGAGCGCGGGTTGGTCCTCGCCAGCGGTGGCAACCTGTCCGCGCGGCTCCCGGGCGGCGATGAGTTCGTCATCACCGGCGCGGGGACCTGGCTGGATCGCCTGGAGACGGCGGACTTCACCGTGATGACCGTGGCGGGCGAGCGGACCGGGGGCGCGGCCAAGCCGTCGAGCGAATGGAAGCTGCACCAACGGAGCTATCAGGTCCGCCCGGACGTGAACTGCGTCGTCCACCTCCACCCCCAGCATGCGGTCCTCCTGGATGCGGTGGGTGAGGAGATCCGTCTGATCACCCTCGACCACGCCTACTACGTCCGTTCCGTGGGCACGGTTGCGTACCACCCCAACGGGTCGGACGAGCTCGCCGACGCCTCGGCCGAGCAGGCGCGCAAGCACGACTGCATGGTGCTCTCGCACCACGGTTGCTCATCGCTGGGCGCGGACATAGGGATGGCGTTCCGCCGTGCCATGAACCTGGAGGAGGCTGCTGTGGCGACCTATCGGGCGCTGACCCTGGGCAACACCACCGCCGCCTTCCCTGCATCGGAGTTGGCTGCCCTCCAGCATGCGTAGAACCTGACGCCCGAGGAGCACTTCCAGTCAGAGATCGCTGCTTGAGCTGGTCGGTTCCGTTGTGTCCGCCCTCAGCTGAGGATGCCGCGTTGGTACCCGGCCGCCACCGCCGCAGCCAGGTCCCAACGCCCCATCCGCGTCAGGAGATCCAGGAAGCAGTGCCTAGCGGTCGGCCCTGGCATCGAGACCGCCCAAGAGGAAGCCGGTCAACGCGCTGACCGCTTCACCATCGGTCACCCGCTCCCGGTTCAGCTCGGCGGCGATCGCCTCGGCCGCACCCAGCACGCCGACGCACCACAGCCGGAGGGCCCCGGGCGCGAGCCCGGAGTATGGCAGCAGCGCGGTGGCCATCAGGTCCGCGTAGCTGTCGGTCAGCTCGTGCTGGATCGCCTCCATTTCCGGGTTTCCTTTCAGCGCGGCGGAAACAGCGCTGAGCTCCGGCATGTCGGTGGCGCAGGCGAAGTAGGCGGCGCTGATGACGCGGGCGACCTCGCCGGCGCTGGGTGCGGCCTCCCCCAACGCCCGTGTGATAGCGGCCCTGTGGCGTTCGTCGAGTCGTCGGTAGAGCGCGAGCAGGAGGCCGGGGCGAGTGGCGAAGTGGTCGTATGCGATCGGTCTGCTCACGCCGGCTTCCTCCGCGAGGGTAACCAGCGTGAGGCCATCGGCGCCCTGAGTGCGCACGATCGCCACGGCGGTGTCGAGCAGCTGCTCCCGCCTGGCCTGCCTGGACAGACGGGTCGGTGTGGTGGCCATGGTCCTCCCTTGCGTTCCCATGCCAATCTAAGCTACAAAACGTAGGTTACAAAATGTAGCTTCATGGATGTGAGGAGAACCCACCGTGGGACAGCCAGAATCGGTACTGATCTTGGGTGGTACGGGCCAGGCGGGCACGGGGGCCGCCGCCCTCCTGCGCCAATGGCACCCGACACTGCCGCTGACCATCGCGGGTCGTGACATCGAGCGCGCACAGCGGGTGGCCGACGAACTCGGTGCCGCAACGGCCACGACCGTCGATCTGCGGCGCAGCGATCTCGGCCTCCCGGCCGACCGCTGCCACTCGGCGGTGGTCGCCGCGCTCTGGGACGACCAGCTGCACGGGCTGCACTATGCGCAGCATCGCGGGCTGCCGTACCTCAGCATCTCCAGCGGCCTGGTGGACATCGCGCCGGAGGTCGTCGCGGGCGCCCAGCGGGCGAACGCCGCGCCGATCCTGGTGGCCAGCCACTTCTGCGCCGGTACCGTCGTCCTCGCGGCACTGCACTTGGCCCGGGAGTTCGACCGGATCGACACCATCCGGGTCAGTGCCGTACTGGATGAACTGGACACCGGCGGGCCCGCGGGAATAGCGGATCTACAGCGGTGGTCCACGGCCACCACGGCGGGACTTGTACGCCGGGACGGCGTCTTCACCTGGGTCACCGGCCCCGACGCACAGGCGGATGTGCGCAGTGCCGACGGCACCGAACTGCCCGGCCAGAGCATCGCGATCCTCGACGTACCAAGCCTCGCCCTCGCGACGGACGCGCCCAACGTCCGCTTCGACTTCGCCGTCGGTGAATCCGCGGGCCGGCGCCGCGGCGAACCCGCGTCCTTCGAGGTCCGGATCGACCTCGAAGGAGCAGACCGAGGCAGTGCACCGAGCAGTACGAGCCGCTACCTGGTCCACCCGGCAGGGCAGCGCCCCTTGACCGCAACCGGCATCGCCCTCGGCGTCGAGCGATTGCTCGGGCTGCGCGGCGAAGCCGTCACACCGGGCATCCACACCCCCGAGGCACTGCTCGACCCGGCCTATGCGGTCGAACGGATGGCAGAGACCGGCGCCGCCTTCATCACCGCGCCCGGCGACAACTGAGCCCCACTTCACAGGAACCGCACCCGTCCTCGTTCGGTGGTGCGGTACGAGCCTCTCAGGAGCCTGCATGCGCAATCACTGCGTCTCCTGCCGGAGCCGGTATTGGAGGGCTGCGAGCACAGTCGCGTCACCGGAACTCACGAGGGACCGCGAGTCTGCTGGCAGCCGCCCCCACAGATGGAACAGGAGATCTCCGGGCTCGCCTTCGATCCGCGCGTCCGGCACCGCCCCTTCTGCGGCACGCTCCCCCTGAGTCTCCCGCAGCGTCACCGACCATTGCCGTCCGCCGCAGCACAACGCCACCGTGAGGTAACCACGGGGGTTCATGACCGCATGGCGCCGCAAGCCTCTGACAGCGCCGGGCCCCGTCTGCTCCTATGCGTGCCGCGATTCGGTCAGGAGATCGGCGGCGTTGGCCACCGCTGCGGGCTGCCCGCCCTCGGCCCAGGCCCGCAGGGCCCGTTCCGCGATCCGGGAGTGTTCGGTGATGACAGCGTCCGACGCACCGCCGATGTGGGGCGTGACGGTCACGTTGTCGAGCCGGAACCACTCCGCATCGGCCGCCGGGGGCTCACTCCAGAACACGTCGAGACCGGCTCCTGCGATCCGCTTCTCCCGCAGGGCCGACAGCAGCGCTTCTTCCTCCACCACGGCCGCGCGGCCGGCGTTGATCAGATACGCATCGGGGCGCATCAGCGCGATCTCCTCGGCGCCGATCAACCCCACCGTCGATTCATGGAGGGGAACGTGCACGGTGACGATGTCGGAGCGGCTCATCAGCACGTCCAGGCCCACCACATCGGCTTGTTGCCCGAACTCATCGGCCGCGAGGAAGGGGTCGTACACGAGGACGTCCATCCCGAACGCCAGGGCCCGGCGCATCACTCGGCGGCCGATGGCACCGCCGCCCAGGATGCCCAGGGTCCGCCCGCCCAAACCGATTCCCCGGAATCGCGCATAGGGCTCGAAGATGTCTTCGGCGGTCCAGTGGCCTGCCCGCATCCACCTCTCGGCAGCGCTGGTGTGCCGGACGGTGGAGAGGATCAGTGAGAAGGCGAGATCAGCGGTGATCTCTGCGTTGCGCGCCGGTGTGGTCGCCACCGGTATGCCGCGTCGCGTGCACGCGGGCAGATCCACATTGACGGGGCTGGCCCGGCAGGAGACCACGAACTTCAGTGCCGGGGCCGCGTCCAGCGCCTTCTCGTCGACCCGGTCCACCTCGCAGACCACGGCGTCGGCCACCGCGAGCCGGTCGGCGAGCTCGGGCCTGGCGAGTGAAGCACCCTCGAGGGACGGCTCGGCCACGTCGACGTCGAACAGGTCGGCGAGCCGCTCGATCGCCGCGGGGTCGAAGGGCGCGGTGATGAGCAGTCGTGGACGCAGGGTTTTGGCACTGGTCACAGGGACTCCGTTCCATCGGCGTCGGGCGCCGACTCCGGGGAAGAGGACGGGGATGAGACGGCCTCGGTCGAGGCCCTCAGTTCACGCAAGGACGGCCATACGGAACGCAGCGCGTCCCTGGCGGCAGCGAAGGTCAGCGCCTGTCGGCCCGCGAGGGCGCGCGCGGTGGGGTCGGGCAGGAACACATCAACGGGACGGGACAGTCCCAGGAGTGCCGCGTCGAGATCGGCGACCGTACCGCCGCTGACCATGGCCAGTGCGGCGGCGCCCCGGGCTCCCAACTCGGGTGCGGTGGAGCGCTCGACCGGTCGGCCCACCACATCGGCGAGGATCTGGCACAACAGATCGGACGAGGCCGATCCACCGGCGATCCGCAGCACCCTCTCGCCAACCGAATCCGCCTCCCCCAAGCACTCGCGCACCGTGAACGCGATCCCCTCGTAGACGGCACGCACCAACTGTCCGGCCGTCGTACGGATGCTCATGCCGACCCAGGCTGCGGACGCCGTCCGGTCGACGAAGGGGGCACGCTCGCCGTGGGGCGAGCCGTAGGGGAGATAGACGACACCACCGGCGCCCGGACCCGCTGCCCGGGCCAGTTGCTCGACCTCGGCCCAACTGCTGCCGTCCAATCCGGTCACCCGGGTGACCCAGTCAAGGTTGGGCGCGCCCGCCATCGGAGCCAGGCATTCGAGGACGTGCGGGCCGAGGCCCGTGGCCAAGGTGATGGCTGCTTCTGGCCGGGAGCGGCCCTTGCCTTCACGGACGGTCGCGGTGAAAGCGGTCGTCCCCACGATGAGGTAGGCGTCGCCCGGTCGCAGCGACCCCAGACCGAGGCCGCCCGCTGCGGCGTCCACCAGACCGGTCGCCACCGGCACCCCCGGTGCCAGACCGGTGGCCGCGGCTGCTTCGACACCGACCGTGCCGGCAGTTGACCAGGGTGGGCGCACCGGCGCGAGGAGGTGCCGGAAGCGCTGGTGCCCCAGCCCGTCGATCAATGCGTCAGAGTACGCTCCCGTGGCCACGTCGACATAGGTCCGGGAGGCTTCGGAGGCGTCGGTGGCGATCTCTCCGGTCAGCCGGAAGCGGATCCAGTCCTTGCAGTTGAGGTGGTGGGCGGCCCGCTCCAGCCGGGCCGGGTGGTCCTGTTCCAGCTGCTCCAGCAGGACCGGCAGCGCACCGGGGAACAGGGAGGAGCCCGTGATGTCCCGCACCAGTGCCCCGCGGCCGTCCCGTTCCCATTGGTCGACCCGGGCCGCGGCCGTGCCGTCCATCCAGATGGCGGCGGGGCCACAGGGCAGCCCGCCGGCGTCGACCAGCCAGGCACCGTCCCCCTGACCCGTCACACCGACGGCCGTGACATCGATGTCGCCACCGGCCTGCCGAAGGGCCGCACGGACGGTGTCACAGACCGCTGACCACACGCCTTCCATGTCCTGCTCCACCCGGTCGCCCTGATGGACGGCCGTCAAAGGCGCCCGCGACCAGCCGAGTTGCTCCCCGTCCGGCGCGAGGACCACCGCTTTGACCGCGGTCGTGCCGGCGTCGATGCCGACCACTGCCTGCCGAGCCACTGATGAACCTCCCATCACCACACCATGAACATTGGTTCATCGAGCGATCCAAAGTGCAGCAAACTTAGGCGGGTGGGCCGTCGCCGTCAACCGTCCCCGGCCGTTCGCCCCGCACGGGGACCTCGTGCCGGCCAGGCACCAACGGTTCGCCGCACGGCCGTCCACCGGCCGCCGAAACGACGGCGGAGACCGCTCACCAGGCGAACCCACCGGGCAGCACGACACGCGAGGGGACCTCGTGCGATCCCGGCGCCCGCGGGCGCCGGCACGAGCCGAGAGCAGGGCACACACCGAGAAGCCTCCTATCAAGTGACTAGTAGCACTATGTAACTCACATTGATTAAAAAGCTTCAGCCGCATTCCCTAACTGTCGGGAACCCTGTTCAATAAATATTGGATAAGGGCGGTAACGTAGAGGGCCATTCTGCCGAAAGCCTTTCAGGATTCGAATTTCGTTTCCCATACGACGGCGCTCTTGGCTTTCCGGCACCTCACGAGCACGCAAAAGAATCTTCGTCACACACCATCGCCCACCGGTCGCATTTCGCCGGGATTCGCCCCCGGGCGATTCACCTTCGCTTCATCCCCGCTCCGTGCTCCACACAATTCGCTGTGCCGTGTCCCTCCCAGAGGAGCCATGGATGGAAGAGTTCAGCAAAGCACCCGACGGTGAGATAGCCCCCGCGCAGGCGGCCACCCGCTCCATGGGCTCCGTGCTGCAACGCATGGCCTATCCCGCACTCCTGGCCACCACCGTGGCGACCGGAGTGGTGGCACTGGCCAGAGGATGGGACCCCACCCGCATCAGCCCCCTCTTCCTCATGGGTGTCCTGCTCTACCTGACGGCCCTGGAAAGACTGATTCCGTACAACCGCGCGTGGCATCCGAGCCGCAGCGAATGGCGCTGGTACGGCATCTACTTCCTGTTCACGATGGTGGGAAGTGCCGTGGCCCAGGCGCTGGTGAGCACCGCAGTCGCGGCCCTGTCGCCCGCGGTTCCTGCCCTCCCCCTGTGGGTCGAGATCCCCAGCGCCCTGTTACTGGGCTCGCTGGCCAGTTACCTCGTACACCGACTGGGTCACACCCAACCCCTGTTGTGGCGGCTGCACGGTGTGCACCACGTCCCGCAGAAGGTGAATGTCGCCAACAACGGCGTCAACCACGTACTCGATATCGTCCTGGCCCAGGGTTTCGTACAGCTCGCCCTGGCCCTGGCCGGGTTCTCCCGGGAATCGGTGTTCGTCGTGGGGCTCTTCGTGACCGCCCAGGGGTATTTCGTCCACGCAAATATCGATGTGCACATCGGTCGTCTCAACCATTTCCTTGCCAGCCCCGAACAACACCGCCTGCACCACAGCACCGCCCTTTCCGAGGCAGGTCACTACGGATCCGACCTATCCGTCTGGGACCACCTCTTCGGCAGTTACACCTGGCGACCCGGTCGCACACCCGTCGCGGTCGGCCTCAGCGATCCGGCGTCCTTCCCCGACACCGGCCAGATCGTCGCCAGCCTGCTCCATCCCACCCGTCGCCCACCACGGGACGGCGGTGACACCCCTGGGAACTGACGGCCGGGGCGCGTGCCCACCGCGCCCTGCGGGGACCCCACCGAGCGATACCGCCGCCGACCGCCCCCGCCCTTGTGACCCGCAGTCCCCACCGTGTCCCTCCGTGCCACAGCGCCACGACATTGAGGAGTTCGACCATGGCTGACGCGACCCGCAATCCCCTGCGCGGCCGAGTGGCGATCATCGGCATGGGTTGCCGACTACCCGGTGGCGCGTCAGACCACCGGGAGTTCTGGCGGAATCTGATAGACGGCAAAGACTGCATCACGCCGACGCCGGCCGATCGATACGACGTCTCCACGCTGGCCAGCCGCTACCAGGACAAGCCTGGGCGACTGGTCGGCGGTCGGGGCGGCTACATCGACGGCTTCGACGAGTTCGACCCCGCGTTCTTCGGGATCAGTCCGCGCGAGGCGGACCACATGGATCCGCAACAGCGCAAACTGCTGGAAGTGGCCTGGGAGGCGTTGGAGGACGGTGGTCAGCGGCCATCGGACCTCGCGGGAAGCGACGTCGCCGTCTACATGGGCGCCTTCACCCTGGACTACAAGATCCTCCAGTTCTCCGACCTCGGCTTCGGGTCGCTGGCCGCTCACACCGCCACCGGCACGATGATGACGATGGTGTCGAACCGGATCTCGTACTGCTTCGACTTCCGCGGGCCGAGCCTGTCCATCGACACCGCGTGCAGTTCCTCCCTGGTCGCCGTCCACCTGGCCTGCGAGAGCCTGCTCCGCGGGGAGACGACGCTCGCCCTCGCCGGGGGCGTGCTCCTGCACATGGCGCCGCAGTACACGATCGCCGAGACCAAGGGCGGATTCCTCTCCCCCGACGGCCGCTCCCGCACATTCGACGCGGCGGCCAACGGCTACGTACGGGCCGAGGGCGTGGGCGTCGTCGCATTGAAGCGACTGGAGGACGCCCTGCGCGACGGCGACCCCATCCACGCGGTGGTCGTCGGCAGCGGGGTCAACCAGGACGGCCGTACCAACGGCATCACCGTCCCCAACCCTGATGCGCAGGTCTCCCTCATCGAACGCGTCTGCGCCGAAGCAGGCATCACCCCGGGCGACTTGCAGTACATGGAGGCCCACGGCACCTCCACCCCCCTCGGCGACCCGATCGAGGCCAATGCGTTGGGTCGGGCACTGTCCATCGGACGTGCACCGGACGCAAAGTGCTACGTCGGATCGGTCAAGACCAACATCGGCCACACCGAGTCGGCCGCCGGTATCGCCGGACTGATCAAGACCGCGCTGTGCCTGCGCCACCGGCGCATCCCCCCGCACATCAATCTGGAACACCTCAACCCGGCGATCGACCTGGACTCCCTGCCCTATGAGATCCCCACGTCAGCCGTCGAATGGCCCGAACACCGCGGCCCCGCACGCGCAGGCGTGAACTCCTTCGGCTTCGGCGGCACCAACGCCCATGTCGTACTGGAGGAACCACCGCCGCGACAGGGGGACGAGACCTCGATCGCGCCGTCGCAGCGCACCTGGAACATCCTCCCGTTGACCGCTCGCAGCGCCGATGCACTCCCCCAGGTCGCCGCGGGCCTCCAGCGCGAACTCGCCGGATTTCACGGCCCCGCCGCATCGCTGACCGACATCGGTCACACACTGGCCCACCGCCGCCAGCACCTGGAGTCACGCCTCTCGCTCGTCCACACCTCCCGGGCATCGCTGGACGAGGCCCTCGCGGCCTACCTACGAGGCGAACCCCACCCTGGCGTGGTGCAGGGCCGACTGCTCGACGAGGCGGATCGACGCCTGGTGTGGGTCTTCACGGGGATGGGACCCCAGTGGTGGGGCATGGGCCGCGAACTCCTCACGACCGAGCCGGTCTTCCGCCAGGCGCTCCTGCGCTGCGACCGCGAGATCCGCGCACTCACCGACTGGTCGCTGATCGAGGAGATGACCGCGGACGAGGCCGAGTCCCGTATGGGTGAGACCTGGCTCGCCCAACCCGCCAACTTCGCACTCCAGATCGGGCTCGCGGCGCTCTGGCGTGCGCACGGGGTGCAGCCGGATGCCATCGTGGGTCACAGCACCGGCGAGATCGCCGCCTTCTACGAGGCCGGGGTGTACAGCCTGCGGGACGCGGTGCGCATCGCCGTGCACCGAAGCCGCCTCCAGCAGAAGCTGTCGGGCTCCGGCACCATGCTCGCCGTCAGCCTCTCCGAGGAGGAGGCCGACCGTCGTGTCCTGCCCTACGGGGACCGGGTGTCGATCGCGGCGGTCAACAGCCCCACGGCCGTCACCCTCGCGGGCGAGGAGGACGCACTCGCCGAACTCGCGGACACACTCCACAACGAGCAGGTCTTCACCAAGTTCCTCGCCGTGCGCGTGCCCTACCACAGCGCCGGCATGGAGTTGATCAAGGACGAGCTGCTGACCTCGCTGGCCGGGCTGGAACCCCGATCCGCCCGGGTGCCGCTCTACACCACGGCCTACGAAGGCGTCGCCGAAGGGCCGGAGTTGGATGCGCGGTACTGGTGGCGCAATGTACGAGAACGGGTCCGCTTCCGTGCCGCCGTCGACCGACTCGCGGCCGACGGACACCGACTGTTCCTGGAGATCGGCCCCCATCCGGTGCTGGGCCACTCCATCCGCGAGTCCCTCGAACAGCGGGAGCTGACCGGTCACGTCGTCCCCTCGATCCGCCGCCAGGAGCAGGAAGTCGACCGCTTCGCCGCGTCCCTGGCAACGCTCCACAACGCCGGCGTCCCCGTCGCCTGGGACGTCCTCCACCCCACGGGCTCACCCGTGACCCTGCCGCGCTACCCGTGGAAGCGCGACCGGCACTGGACGGAACCGGCACCGGTGGCACAGGTGCGACTCGGGCAGAACGACCATCCGCTCCTCGGTCGCCGCGCCGACCACCCCGATCCGACCTGGCAGGCCGAGATCGACAGCGAGGTGCTCCCCTATCTCGCCGACCACCGGATGCAGGACGCCGTCGTCTTCCCCGCGGCGGGCTATCTGGCGATGGCCGCGGAGGCCGTTCGTACGCTCACGGACGGCCAGCACGTGGTCCTCGCGGACATCGAGTTGCGCAGAGCGCTGTTCCTGCCCGAAGGGGAACGGAGAGCCGTGACGCTCTGCCTCTCCGCCGAGAGCGCAGCCTTCACCGTCGCCTCGACACCCGGTGGTGGAGGGCGCATGAGCGACGAACTGACCGTTCACACCACCGGTGTGGTCCGTACGGGACAGCGCCGGTCCTTCGGTGCCGCTCTTGAGCAGGACACCGTCCGCGCCCGGACTCTGCGCAGGCTCGACGGCGACGAGTGCTACCGCGCCCTCGCAGCACTGGGCTACCACTACGGTCCGGCCTTCCAGGCCATCGAGGAAGTGTGGATCGGCCCCGGTGAGGCCCTGGCACGCCTGCGCGCACCCGCACAGATCGACGGAGACACCGCCCGCCACCACATTCATCCCGTCCTGCTGGACGCCTGCTTTCAAACGCTCCTCACCCCACAACTGCTGCCCTCGGCGGCCCCGGCTTCAGGCAGTGGAATCCGACTGCCGCTCTCCATCGGCGAGGTGGGCATCGCTCCCATCGGGGACCAGCCCCTGTGGGTGCACGCCACCGTGACCCGCACGGACGGGACCGAACTCGTGGGCGACCTCGCCCTCCATGCGGAGGACGGTACGGCGCTCGGCCTGATCACGAGGTTCCGGGTGGCCGATGTGGAGAAGGCGTCCACCACGGTGGGTCTGGGGACGATCGACTCCTGGCTCACCGAGACGGTGTGGATCGACAGCCCCCTCACCCCGGCCACGGAAGTGGGGAACGCGGGCGCACAGGCTTTCGGCGTCGAGGCACTCACTCCCGGCGCGGCTGCCGACCGGGGCGACTGGCTCGTGTTCGCCGACTCCGGGGGCGTCGGTGCGGCACTGGCCGCGCTGGCCGCCGAACGGGGGGTGCGCTGCCATCTCGTACGCCCGGGAGACTCCTACCGGGCCGATGTCGAGCCCATGGGGCGACCCCGTGCCGCAGGTGGCGATTTCACGGTCGTTCCCGGGTCGACCGAGCAGTTGGAACGACTGTTCTGCGAGCTCCGGATGGGCGGCGAGAGCGTCTTCGGCGCAGTGGTCCACCTGTGGAATCTGGATCTTCCGGCACTCGGCACGGCCACGGACCTGGCGATGCACGGCAACACCGGCAGCTACTCGCTCGTCGCACTGGCCCGTGCCCTGTTGTCCTCCGGCGTCGGCGGTCGACTGCACATCGTCACCCAGGGTGCGCAGTCGGTGCTGCCCGGAGACCCGGTCGAGCCGTTGGGCGCTCCCGCGTGGGGGGTCGGGCGGGTGTTGTGGCAGCAGGAACTGACCGGGCACCGCGGCAAGCTGATCGACCTCGACCCTGCCGATCTCCACGACGTCCACGGTGGGGAGGGTGACCACCGGCGGGAGGAGATCGCCGACCGCCGGGCACGCGCCCTGCTAAATGAGATCACCACTCCGGACGAACAGGAGATCGCGCTCCGCGGCGCGCGCCGCCTCACCAGCAGGATTCGACAGGCGACCGATCTCACCCAGCCGCTCCCGCTGCGGTTGCGGCAGGACGGCAGCTATCTGGTGACCGGGGCGTTCGGAGCGTTGGGGCGGCTGTTGTGCCGCACCCTCGTCAAACGCGGTGCCCGTCGGCTGATCCTGTTGGGACGCACCCGGTTGCCCGACCGCGACCGGTGGGGTCTGATCGATCCGGCCACTCCCGAGGGTCGGGCGATCGCCTTCCTGAAGGAGTTGGAGGCGCTGGGGGCGCACCCGATCATCGCCAGGGTCGACATCACCGACGAACAAGCCCTCACCGCGTGGCTCGACGAGCACCGGCGCGGCGATCCACCTCCGATCCGGGGGGTGTTCCATCTGGCCGCCCAGGTGCGGGACGCTCTCGTACCGGAGATGGACCGGGAGACCTTCGATGCGGTGCACGGCCCCAAGGCCATCGGGGCGCACCTCCTCCATCGCCATCTGCGGGACGAGCCGCTGGAGCACTTCGTGCTCTTCTCCTCGATCGCCTCCCTGTTGACGACGGCGGGGCAGACCAACTACGCATCGGCCAACGCCTTCCTGGACGCGCTCGCACAGCACCGCAGGGCGCAGGGTCTGCCTGCCCTCAGCATCAACTGGGGCCCGTGGGCCACCGGGATGATCGAGGAACTGGGCCTGGTCGACCACTACCTCAACAACCGGGGAATGAGCTCCCTGGCACCGGACGTGGGCATGGCCGTGCTGGAACGCATCATCGGTCAGGACCGGGCGCAACTGCTCGTGGCGACCGTGGTCGACTGGCCGGTGTTCGTCTCCTGGTACGGCACGGCGCCCGACCTGGTGGCCGAGTTGGCTGCCTCGGCACCTTCGAGCCGACTGAGCGCCGGACACGACCTGATCGACTCGTTCCGGGCCGCTGATACGGAGGAGGAGCGCCGTTCGCTGGTGTCCGAACGCTTCACGGCTCTGGCAGCGTCCGTGCTGCGCACCGCGCCCGAGCAGATCGAGGCGGCGGCAGGGCTCGGGGTGCTCGGTCTGGACTCCCTGTTGGCGATGGAGTTGCGGGGACGTATCCAGGCCGACTTCGGGATCGCGCTGCCGGTGGTCGCGCTGCTGAGCGGCACACCGGTGGCGGACCTCACCGCCCAGGTGCACGAAGCACTGGAGGCTCTTGTGACGAGCGAGAGCGAGTCGAAGGCCCCGGTGGCGTGGGAGGTCTTCGAGAGCGAGCACGAGTACCCCCTGACACAGAACCAGCAGGCGTTGTGGTTCCTCAAGCAGCTCAATCCCGACGGCTACGCCTACAACATCGGCGGGGCCGTGGAGATCGGGGTGGAGCTTGATCCGGATCTGATGTTCGAAGCGGTGCGGCGTACGGTCGCCAGGCACCCGGCGCTGCGGACCAACTTCCTCCTCATCGACGGGCAGGCTGTCCAGCGGGTCCATGAGGACGCAACCGCGGACGTGCAGTTGTTCGACGTACAGGGCCAGGCGTGGGAGGACGTCCACCGCACGATCGTCAGCGAGTACCGCAAGCCGTACGACCTCGCTCATGACCCGCTGTTTCGTTTCCGACTGTTCAAACGGGCTCCGGACCGCTGGGTGATGATGAAGGCGGTCCACCACATCGTCTCGGACGCCATCTCGACCTTCACCTTCATCGAGGAACTGCTCGCCGTCTACGAGGGCCTGCGGCGCGACACCGAACCGCAGCTACCGGCGGTGTCCGCCCGCTACCTCGACTTCCTCAACGACCAGAACCGCTTCCTGGCCGGCCCGGAGGCCGGTCGGATGCTCGACTACTGGCGCTCGCACCTGCCGGAGCGGGTGCCGCTCCTCGACCTTCCCGTCGACAAGCCCCGACCCGCCGTGCAGACCCACAACGGTGCATCGGAGTTCTTCGTCCTGGACACCGAGCTCAGTGCACGCGTCCATGAGTTGGCGCGTGCCCACCAGGTGACGCCCTTCGTGGTGCTGCTGAGCGCCTACTACGTCCTGTTGCACCGGTACTCGGGACAGGACCACCTCATCGTCGGCAGTCCGGTGACCGGCCGCACTCGGCAGGAGTTCTCCTCCGTGTACGGCTACTTCGTCAATCCGCTCCCCCTCCATGCGGATCTGTCGGGGGAACCATCGGTGGCAGCCCTCCTGGAACAGGTCCGGCGCACCGTGCTGGGCGGGCTGGACAACCAGGAGTACCCGTTCGTCCTGCTGGTCGACAAGCTCGGCCTCCAGCACGACCCCAGCCGGTCCGCGGTCTTCCAGGCCATGTTCATCCTGCTCACCCACAAGGTGGCGACGGAGAAGTACGGATACCGGCTGAAGTACATCGAACTCCCCGAGGAGGAGGGCCAGTTCGATCTGACGCTCTCCGTCTACGAGGACGAGGCGGAACACCGATTCCACTGTGTGTTCAAGTACAACACCGATCTCTTCCTGCCGGAGACGATGGAGCGGCTGGCGTCGCACTATGTCCATCTCCTCGACCAGTTGACCCGGGCTGCCACCGATGTGCCCGTCACCGAGTTGGAGATGCTGGGGAGCGCGGAACACCATCGGCTGGCACATGAGTGGAGTGGTGCACAACGCCTTGCCCTCACGACGGACCGTGCCACGGAATCCGAGCCCTTGGTGGCCGTGCACGAGCGCATCCGGGAACGGGCGGCGGAGCGCCCCGACACGATCGCCGTACGCGTACCCCCAGCGCCCGGAAGCGACGGCAGGCATCTGACGTACGCCGAACTGGACCATCGGTCCGACCTGCTGGCCGTGCGGCTGACCGCCCTGGGGGTCGCCCCGGGCAAGGTGGTCGCCCTCTGCCTCGACAAGTCACCGGAGCTGATCGTCGCCCTGGTGGGGGTGTTGAAGGCGGGTGGAGCCTATCTGCCGATCCAGCCGGACCATCCGGTGGAGCGGATCACCCAGATGGTGCACACATCGAACGCCGTATTGCTGGTCGTGGGCGACATCACGGGCCGGGCGGGGCTGCCGGGCCTGCCCGTCGAGACGCTCACACTGGCCGAGTTGGGGTTGCCCGCACCCGGTCAGTCCGATCCGCTCGTGCCGTCGCCGGACACGCCCGTCTCCACCCCACTGGTCCCCGTACACAGCCCCGAGGACCTCCCGGGTCCGATCGTAGCCGTGGGCCCGGACTCGCCCGCGTACCTCATTCACACCTCGGGGTCCACCGGCCGTCCCAAGGCCGTGCAGGTCAGCCACCGCAATCTCGCCTCGGCGTACGGCGCGTGGCGCGACGAGTACGGGTTGGCCGATCTCGGTGTCCACCTCCAGATGGCGGCTCCCTCCTTCGACGTGTTCACGGGTGATGTGGTGCGGGCGCTGTGTTCCGGCGGCCGTCTGGTGCTGGTCGACCGTGACCTCCTCTTCGACACCGCGCGGCTGTACCGCACGATGCGGGAGGAGGGCGTCGACTGCGCCGAGTTCGTCCCGGCGGTGGTGCGCGGTCTGATGGACCACTGTGAGGCCGATTCGGTGGGGCTGGACTTCATGCGGCTGCTGATCGTGGGTTCCGACGCCTGGAAGGTGGAGGAGTACCAGCGGTTGCGGGCCCTGGCCGGTCCGCTCACCCGAGTGGTCAACTCTTACGGCGTCACCGAGGCCACCATCGACAGCGCCTACTTCGAGGGTCCGGTCGATGATCTGGAGCCCGGCCGGATGGTACCGGTCGGCGAGCCGCTCGCCAACAGCACCCTCCACATCCTCGACCGGCACGGCGAACCGGTGCCGCCCGGCGTGCCCGGTGAGCTGTGGATCGGCGGCGCGGGAGTGGCGACCGGGTACGTCGGCGACCCGGACCAGACGGCGGAGCGGTTCGTCACCCGGAGGCTGAGCCGCCGGCCCGACGCCGAACCCGTCCGGCTGTACCGAAGCGGCGACCTCGCCCGCTGGGACGCGCGGGGGCGCATCCATCTGCTGGGCAGGGCCGACACCCAGATCAAACTGCACGGGCATCGGATGGAGATCGAGGAGATCGAATCCCGGCTGGCCCAGTGGCCTGGGCTGGCACGCACGGTGGTCGTGGTGCGCCCGGATGCCCGGGGCGAGGCAGCGCTCTGCGCGTACTGCGTCCCCGAGGTGGGGGCCACCGTGGACCGGCGCGCACTGCGGCGCCATCTCGCCGGCTTCCTCCCCACCTACATGATCCCCTCCTACTTCATCGAACTACCCGCACTGCCGCTGACCGCGCACGGCAAGGTGGACACCACCGCACTGCCCGCGCCGCCGAACGCGCACGGAGTCAACACCGACGCGGAGCCGGAGTACGAGGCGCCTACCACCCCGTACGAGGAGAGGGTCGCGCACCACTGGAGGGCCCTGCTGGGTCGGGAGTCGATCGGTCTGGAGCACGACTTCTTCGAATGCGGCGGCAGTTCGATCAAGCTGATCGAACTGATCCACCACCTCCAGGGCGAGTTCGGCATCACCATCCCCGTCAGCAGGTTGTACCGAGTCACCACCCTGCACGGAATGGCCGCGGCGGTGGAGGAGCTCGTCGAACGGGGACCCGCAGACCACACGCCCTACATCGGTTTCAACACCGGCCCGGGTGAGCGCGTCTTCTGCTTCCCGCCGGCAGGCGGCCACGGTCTCGTCTACCGGGGGTTCGCCGGGCATCTGCCGCAGTACCGGTTCGTCGCGTTCAACTACCTACCGGGCGGCGACAAGGTCACCCGGTACGCCGATCTGGTCGAGAACGTCCAGCCCCGGGGCCGCTGCCTCCTGCTCGGCTACTCCCTCGGCGGCAACCTCGCCTTCGAGACGGCCAAGGAGTTGGAGCGCAGGGGGCGCGAGGTAGCCCATGTGATCATCCTTGACTCCCATCGCATCCAGGAGCCGTACATCGCAGGTCAAGAGCACATCGACGCCTTCGAAGGCGAGCTCCGAGAACACCTGCGCAAGCACACGGGATCGGACATCGTCGCCCGGGAGACGCTGGAGCACGCTGCGGAGTACCTCGCCTTCTGCGGTCGCACCCCCAACGTCGGAGAGGTCGCGGCCACGGTCAGCGTCATCACGGACGAGGAGAAGACGGAGCTCTACGCAGCCGGTGCGTACGGCACCTGGGAGGGCAGTTCCACCACCGCACACACCGTGCTCCGCGGCTCGGGCATCCATGCGGACATGCTTGATCCGGGGCATCTCGCCCGCAACACCGAACTCGTGCACCGAGTGTTGTCGACGCAAGGAACCGCCCATGCCCGATGAAGGCACGTCCGACTGGACCAGCCGCCCGCCCACGACACCCGAGCGGAAGCGCACGCCTCCCACCAAACCCCGGGTGATCGTCATCGGTGCCGGTGTGGCGGGGATGTCGACCGGCTGCTACGCACAGATGAGCGGCATGCAGACCATGATCCTGGAGAAGCACGTGCTTCCCGGGGGCTGCTGCACGGCCTGGGCCCGTGACGGATACGTCTTCGACTACTGCATCGAGTGGCTGATCGGCACGGCGCCTGGGAACGAGGCGCACCAGGTGTGGCGTGAACTCGGGGCACTCGACGGGAAGTCCATCACCCACTTCGACATGTTCAACCGGGTCGTCGACGAGGACGGCCGCTCGGTCACGTTCTACAACGATCCCCAGCGCCTTGAGCAGCACCTGTTGGAGCTGTCACCGGGCGACGCACGACTGATCGAGTCCTTCTGCCGGGACCTGCGCAGATTCTGCTCCATCGAGCTCTACCCCTTCCTGACCGCACCGGCGCTACGGACCGTCCGGGAGCGGGCGGCGATCCTCAGGACCGTGCTCCCCGCGTTCCGGCTGTTCTGGCGGACGGCGGCGACACCGATGCACACCTTCGCTGACCGATTCCAGGACCCGTTGTTGCGCAGGGCCTTCCGCAACATCTTCTTCCAGGACCCCGAGGGCTTCCCCCTGCTGCCGTACCTGTTCAACATGGCGGGCGCCCATCACCGGAACGCCGGTTTTCCGCAGGGCGGATCGCTCGGTCTGGCCCGGTCGATCGAGGAGCGCTACACCTCGCTGGGCGGCTCGATCAGCTATCGGGCCCGCGTCGCCCGGGTCCTGGTGGAGGACGACCGCGCAGTGGGGGTGCAACTGACCAACGGCAAGCGGTACTACGCCGACCATGTCGTCTCCGCCTGCGACGGCCACACCACCATCTATTCGCTGCTCGGCGGGCGGTACACCGGACCGCGGATCGAGAAGCTCTACGACGAGTTGCTGAACGCCCCCGGCGCCCTCTTCCCCGCCGTGGTCTCCGCCTTCGTCGGGGTGGCGGGAGACCTCGGCGACGACCGGACGCACAGCACCACCTACCTCCTCTCCCCCGAGGACGCCGAACGGCTGCCCGGCGCCCTGCAACAGAGCCTCGTGGTGCAATTGCGCTCCCGCTACTCCGATGGGTTCGCACCACCGGGGAAGTCGGTGATCCACTGCACCTACTTCAGCGACTACACCTACTGGAAGAAGCTGCGCTCCAGCGACCGCAAGGAGTACTGGGCGCAAAAGCGCCGTGTGGCGGCGTTCGTCCGTGAGTTCCTTGAGCGGCACCGCCCCGGCATCGCCGAGCGGATCGAACTGGTCGACGTGGCATCACCGGCCACCACCAAGCGGTACACCGGGAACTTCGACGGCAGCATCCTGGCCTGGAAGGCGTTCTCGGAAGCGGACGACGTGGCCGCGAAACTCGTCGGCAAGGACCGTATGCGGTTGCCGGGACTGCGTGACTTCTCCATGGCGGGCCAGTGGGTCGGCCTCGGCGGGCTGATCCGCGCCGCGTCGACCGGCCGGTTCGTCACCCAGTACCTCTGCGAGGAGTGGGGGTTGCCCTTCACCGCGTGGGAGAGCACACCGACCGAGCCTTGGCATCGCGACAAGCTCGGGCACCTGCCGCAGTTGGATCGACGGCCGGGTCGGGACGGCTCCGGTTCCGGTTCATGACGACGAGTCCCCGGGCGTCCGGCGCGGGAGAAGGGGAATCCGTGGCGCAATCGACGCGCGAGCGAAAAACGATGATCGTCATCGGAGCGGGGCTCGGTGGACTGTCCACCGGGTGCTACGCCCAGATGAACGGCTATCGGGCCCACATCATGGAGATGCACGAGATCCCGGGCGGTTGTTGCACCTCCTGGGAGCGCGGCGACTTCACCCTGGACTGCTGCATCAGCTGGCTATTGGGGAGCGGTCCGGGCAATGAGATGCACCAGATCTGGTTGGAGTTGGGTGCCCTCCAGGGCAAGGAGATACGCCACTTCGACGTGTTCAACATCGTCCGCGACCGCGAGGGCCGGTCCGTGCACTTCTATTCGGACCCCGACCGGCTCCAGGCCCACCTCATCGAGATCTCCCCTGCCGACGCCCCCTTGATCCGGAAGTTCTGCAACCAACTGCGGGCGTTTCGCCGGTGCCTCGCGGTCTACCCCTTCCTCAAACCGGTTGGTCTCATGGGCAGGGCCGAACGCTGGCGCATGCTGGCCTCGTTCCTGCCGTACTTCAATGTCATCCGCACCTCCATCACCGTACTGATGACGCAGTACTCCGCACGGTTCAAGGACCCGCTGCTGCGCGAGGCGTTCAACTTCATCCTCTACGAGAAGCACTCCGCGTTCCCGGTGCTGCCGTTCCACTTCCAGTTGGCATCGCACGCCAATCTCTCCGCGGGCGTTCCCGAGGGCGGATCGTTGGGTCTTGCCACCTCCATCGAGCAGCGCTTTCGCCGGCTCGGTGGTGAGGTGACGTACAACGCGAAGGTGGACGAGGTACTCGTCGAGGGCGACCGCGCGGTCGGCGTCCGGCTGACCGACGGTCGGGTGTACCGGGCGGACATCGTGGTCTCCGCCTGCGATGGTCACACCACCATGATGAAGCTGCTCAAGGGCCGCTACCTCAACGACGCCTACCGTCGGCTGTACACGGAGACGATCCTCGAACCGGGCATGGTCTTCCCCGGCTACTTCACTCTGTTCCTCGGTCTCAGACGTCCGTTCCCCGAAGGGGAGCCGTGCACGACGCACCTCCTGGACGACTCCTTGGCGGCGCAGCTCACCGGTATCCGCCATCCGAGCATCAATGTGCAGTTCCGCAGCCTGCACTACCCGGAGCTGTCCCCCCATGACACCACGGTCGTCTACGCCACCTACTTCAGTGACATCGAGCCGTGGCGGGCCCTCGACGAAGGCCCCGAGCAGGCCAGTCGCCGGCGCGGCGGCCAGGAGTTGCACACCCTGCCGGTACGGCACGGACGGGGGTACTACGCGGCCAAACGGCAGGCGCGCAACGCGATCGCGCGGTTCCTGGAGGAGCTCTACCCGGGCATCGAGGACGCGATTGCGGTGCGCGATGTGTCGAGTCCGCTCACCCAGGTCCGCTACACGGGCAACTACGACGGAACGGTACTCGGTTGGCAACCCTTCGTGGAGAGCGGGGAGACCCTGGAGGAGTTGGTCAAGAAGCACGGGCCCGGGGTGCCGGGGTTGGCGAACTTCTACCAGTCCGGGGTGTGGGCCACCACCGGTGGACTCATCCGGGCCGCGGCGGCGGGACGTCACGTCATGCAGTTCGTCTGCCGCGACGATCAGCGTCCTTTCACCGCATCGGTGGATGAGAGCGGCCCCCCTCCGACCCATGTCGTCATCCCCGTGGGAATCCGGGCCACCGCGCAGAACGGCACGTCGGGTCCCAACGACGCGTCGGGGCGGCCGGAGCACACACGGGGGGCAGTGCCGAGGGGTGCGGAATGAGCCGTGCGATCGAGGAGCCGCAATGAAGACCCAGAAATGGGTGGTCCGGGAACACATGGAGGGCGTTCCCGATGTGGAGCGCGTCTACGAAAAGGTGGTCGAGGACCTGGTGGTGGATCTCGCCCCCGACGAGATGCTGCTGCGGACGCTGTACGTCTCGGTCGACCCCTATCTCCAGGGCATCGCCCTGGACACTCCGCTCGGGGACCACATGGGAGCGGACTCCATCATGGAAGTGGTGGAAGCCGGCCCACGTGCCGCGCACGGGGTCGGTGACCTGGTGCAGGGCTTCGGCGGCTGGCGTACACATCTGATCAGCACCGGAGCGGCCTCCCCCTGGCAGACGGGAAGCTTCCCGATGGTGTTTCCCGCCTACCGCAGGCTGGATCCACGGTGGTACGACGATGCCCTGCCGCTGGCCACGGCATTGAGTGCCCTGGGCGGACCGGGCATGACGGCCTGGGGAACACTGACCAAGTTCATGACGGTGCGTCCCGGTGAGACGGTGGTGGTCAGCGGGGCATCGGGACAGGTCGGCTCGCTGGTGGGGCAACTGGCGAAGCGTGCGGGCGCCCGGGTGGTGGGGTCCACCGGATCCGCGTGGAAGGCGGAGCGCCTCCTTGAGTTGGGTTTCGACGAGGTCATCGAGTACCGCAGCGGTGACAGTGTCGACCGGGTGGCCGCGGCGCTGCGCCGCACTGCGCCGGACGGCGTGGACAAGTACTTCGACAATCTGGGCGGTGCTTTCACGGATGCCGTGTTCACCCGGCTCAATGTCGGCAGTCAGGTCGCCGTCTGTTGGCAGTGGGCGACCCAGGTGGGGCGGGAGGACACGGGTCCGCGTCTGCTGCCCTACATCATGTTTCCCCGTGCGACGATCCGCGGGATCTTCTCGCTCGAATGGTTCACCGCCGCGAACTGGCAGGCACTCCACACCGATCTGGGCGGCCGGATCAGACGCGGTGAGGTGAGGTGCGACCACACCTTCCACCATGGTTTCGAGAGCATCCCGGGTGCGTACGCCAGCCTCTACCAGGACCAGCGTAAGTGGATGGGAAAGGTGCTGGTGGAGCTCTGACGGCACCTCCCTGCACCGCTGCGGATCGGGACGGTCGTCCCTTCCGGACCGCACATCCATGGCGCTGTCCCGTCAGCCCGGGGCGGGTCGCCCCTTCGCCTCCATCCGCTCGGGTGGTTCGCCGTCCGAGCTGTGCCGACCGACCGCTGTTGCCATCTCATCGTTGGGGCCAGGAGGAACCATGTCCACCGCTTCGAACGCCGACTCATGTCCCCACCGCTCCGCCAAGCCGCCGATGCACCGCATCGACTTCGGTGAGGTGGGACCGCCCCGGCCCACCCGACTTCCGGACGGCACACCGGCCTGGCTGGCCAGCCGGTATCCGGACGTACGCCAGGTGCTGTCCGACGCCCGGTTCGCCCGTTCTCCCCTGTACGCGGCGGACGCACCGGCCCTGGCCGCCGCACCCGATCTCGTGAGCAACCCCGATCTGATGTTCAATCAGGACGGCGAGGACCATCTGCGACTGCGGTCCATCCTGCGCCGTGCGTTCACCCCGAGGGCGGTCGCCCGCTGGCAGCCCTGGATCGCGGCGATGGTCGAGCAGTGCCTCGATGCGCTGGCCGAGAAGCGACCACCGGTGGATGTGGTGGCCGAGTACGCCCTTCCCCTGCCGGTGATGGTGATCAGTAGGTTGATGGGACTCGACGACTCGGTGCGTCCCCAGTTGCGGCACTGGGCCGAGCACGCCTTTTCGGACGGCTCGCACGACGAGAAGGAGGTGTCGGACGTGTTGGAGGAGTTCTCCGCGTTCGGTGCCGATTTGCTCGACCGTCGGCGTCATGAGCCCGGGGACGATCTGGTGAGCAGTCTGGTCACCGCCGCCGACCAGGAGGGCGGCATCCCGGAGGTGCAACTGGTCCAGTTGGTGTGCGGACTGGTGGTCGGAGGTCACGACAGCACCATGACCATGCTGAGCAACACCCTGCTGTATCTGTTGGGAGAACGCCCGGAGGTCTGGCGGCGACTGGGGTCCGACGAAGGGGCGGCGGAGGTGCTGGCGGATCGGCTCCTGCATCTGGTGCCGCTCGGCGACGACCGGGGCAGTGCCCGTCACGCCATGGAGGACGTCGAGGTCGGAGGTGTTCTGATTCCCGCGGGATCCGTGGTGCTGGCCGACTGCTCCATGGCCAATCGCGACCCGGACGTCTATCCGCCCCGTCCCTTCGACGATCTCTTCGCACCACTGGAGCGGCCCACGCTCGCCTTCGGTGCCGGTCCGCACTACTGCCTGGGGGCGTGGCTCGCACGGCTGGAACTCCGGCTGGGTCTGCATCGCATCGCCGCCCGGTTCCCGACCCTACGGCTCGACGAGCCGGCCGATGCAGTGCAGTGGCGGCTGGGCTCCACCTCGCGCGGCCCCCGCAGTCTTCAGGTGAGCTGGTAGCACATCGATCGGCGTCCCTCACCGGGACCGATGGACGCCGATGCCCCAACTCGGCTCAGCACAGCTCCAAGCGACACCGCTCGATTCAGCGCACCTCACAACGATCGCACCAGCCTGCGCAACGTGGGCAGGGTCATGGCCGCAACCAGGGTGCTCACCACTCCGACCGCCGCATAGAGCACGAAGGTGTCACGGGGCGAAGCGACGGTGGAGATGCCACCGGCGACCGCGGCACCGAGCGCGATCCCGGTGGTCACCTGTGCGGTCCACAGACCGGCGACCCGGCCGCGGAACTGGTCCGGTGTGTTCTCCTGCACGATCGTGAACCGCAGGACGTCACCGGCGAGCCGGCCGATACCGAACACGGCGAGCCCGACCAGGGCCCAGATCAGCCCTCCCCCGAGCCCCGTGGTGGCGAGTCCCACGGCCGACACCAGCACCGCACCGATCGCCAGGGCTCCGGTTCGCCGTACCGTACCGGTCCAACCGCTGGTCAGGGAGCCGATCAAGGCACCGATAGCGGGGGCCGCATAGAGCAGTCCCAGTCCTTCGGGACCGACCTTGAGGACCTGCTCCCCGTACTCCGGCAGCAGAACGCTCCAGCCCGACAGCACCATAGCGATCACACCGACGAGCAGTGCGGGCCCCACGATGCGGTCGCGGGAGACGAATCGGATGCCCGCCCCGAGCGACTGGAGCACAGTTTCGCTCCGGGCGGCCTCGGTCGGGGGCATCGACGGCAGTCGGGTGAGACAGGTCACGGTGACCACCCCGGCGCCGGCGCAGACCGCGTAGTTCACCCAGAAGTCCGTGGCGGTGACGAGCAGTCCACCGAGGGCGGGGGCCGTTGCGGAGCCGAGGTCGGCCATGAGTGCGAGCAGGGCACCGGCTGCGGGAAGCTTGTCCTGGGCCACCAGACCGGGCGTCGCGGCCATCAAAGCCGTGCCCGACACACCGTCGGCGATGCCCTCGACCATCCCGCAGAGATAGATCACCCACAGATGCTGCTCGGGGAGGGCAGCGTTCACCGCGAGTACGGCGAAGGCAAGGCCGGCCGCGGAACGTGCGATGAGGATGACCCGCCGACGGTCCGCCCGGTCGGCCAACACCCCACCGAGCAGGGTGCCCACGAAGGCCGCGATGCCCACCGCCACGCTGACCGACGCCACACCGACCGTGGAACCGGTGAGGGAATAGACCTGGAGCGGTACGGCGACCATGGCGAAACCCAGGCCGAACACGGCGACGGTCCGGGCGATGAACACGTACCGGAACGCGCGGCCCCGAAGCGGTGTCACATCCAGAACGAGACGTCCCACGTCAACGCACCGTCCGTCGCGGGCACACGAGCGTCAGGGGACCGGCCCCTGTCGCACCGCCCGGCGTGTGTGCGTCCGTGCGGGTGCCGTGTTCGGCCGCGGGCACGGCGGTCCCGGCATCGAACGGCGTTCTCTGCATGCCACCCCTCCTCGTGAAGTCAGAAGCACCCTACTTAATTGCGAATCCGATTCGCAATTGTTGAGCGAGGTCAGAGCCCTAGCGAGAACCAGCCAGGCAGCGCGGAGCACTACGCTGTCCCCGTGGTTCCCAAGACAAATCCCGCGTCCCGCCGACGCCCCGGACCGAAGCCCCGACTGAGCCGCGAAAGGATCGTCGATGCCGCTCTGGGGCTGGGCATCGAGCAGGTCTCGATCAACGCCGTCGCCAGCGCCCTGGGGGCGGCCCCGGCCAGCCTGTACCGCTATATCGACAGCCTCGACGACCTCCTGCTCTCAGCGTTGGAGAAAGCCTTCGCCAACGCTCCTCTCCCCGGCGGTGAGCAAGGGTGGCGGAACTATCTGGAGACCGAGGCCAGGACCCGTTTCGAGCTGCTCACCCGCTATGCCGGATTGCTGACGGACGGGGTGACGGGGCTGGAAAAGGCCGCTGTCAGACGGTTCGAGCAGTTGGTCCAGGGGCTGGTTCCGTTGGGGTTCGGCGTCGATGACGCGGTGCTGGCCGTCGATGCCGTCCTCGATCTGATCCATGACGGGGCGGCGCAGATCGCGCATCTGCGCACCCGTGGACATCAGGAACCGGACGCCCAGCCCTTCGAAGCCCCTGAGGTCCGCGCGGCATTCCGACGTGTCCAGGACGCGCCGCACGAGCACCTCTGGCGCAAGTTGACGATCGTCCTCGACGGACTGGCGGTCCGGCAGGCGGGCGGGAGCCTCTCGGCGCTCGCGTCACCCTGAGTCCACAGCACGGCTCCGATCCGCCCCGGGGCGTGTTGTCAATGTCCCGCCTATCCGTCCCGCACGGGAGGATCGCCGCCCCTCCAGGGGCGGCTGCTGGATCACCACTCAACGGTGTGCGCGTGGAACATGTTGAATCCCAGGGTCGCCTTGCCGATGTATTCGAGACACTCGTTCGGCTTCGCCGGCATCACCGCACAGAAGGCGGATTCACGCATCAGTCGGCCCAGCGGCGCGCCCTGGCGCATGCCCGCGGATCCACAGATGCGCGCGGCACTCACCGCGAGCCGGGGGGCCACCTCTCCGAGCAGATACTTGGCGGCGTGCACGGCGGTGTTGGCAGCCAGGCTGCCGCGCTGCTCGTCGACGAGCCCGGCGGCCGTGTAGGTCAGAGAACGCACGGCTGCCAGTTGGACCACCAGCTCGGCGAGCTCGGCGCGGACGACCGCGGAGTCGCGCCGTCCGGGCGCAGCGGCGACGAATTCGGTGGTGTAGCGGACGATGGCGCCGGCGATTCCGAGATAGGCACCGAGATATCCGGCCACCATCCAGTGCGGCTCGCGCACGAGTTTGAACAGGGACACACCGTCGACTCCGAGGAAGAGCCGTTCCTCCCCGAGGGCCACCTTGTTGAGGGTCATCGAGGCCGTCTCGGTACCGCGTAGGGCTATCCCGTCCCAGACGTCCCCGAAGGTGACGCCCGGGTCGTCCTTGGCCACCACGAAGTGGGACACCTCATCGTGTCCGTCGGCGCCCTCCGGCACCGCGGCGACCACGTAGTAGTCGGCCACCCCCGCGAGGGAGACGAAGGACTTCCGTCCGTGGAGGACATAGCCGTCACCGACCCGCTCGTACGTTGTGCTCAGTCCGCGCAGTTTGGCGCCCGAACCCGGCTCCGAGGTGGCCGATGCGAACATCCTGCCGTTGCGGGCGACCTCCTCGAAGGTCCAGTCGCGAAAGCGCCGTGCCGGTTTCGGCAGATCCGCATCGGCCGCCTCGCACAGCGAGCCGATGGCCACGTTGTGCATGTTGAACCCGAGCGCTGCCGCGCCGTCGCCGAGAGCCAACTCCTCCAGCACCTTGGTGTACTGGGTGAAGGACAGTGCGTTGCCGCCCGCCGATCGGGGCAGCAGCACGCTCAGCAGCCCGGAATCCTTGATGATCTGGTAGCTGGGGCGGGGGTCCGCGCCCGTGTCCACCGCGGCGGCGTGTTCTGCCAGCTGTTCGGCCGTGCGCCGGGCGAGGTCCAGGACCGAGGGCTCGGACGTCGTGCTGGTGTTCATGGCTCTCCCTGCTCGAAGGGGACGGTCAGTTCAGGACGGGCAGACCCAGGTCCCGAGCGACACCGATGCGCAGCAGGTCGTTGGGGCCGGCGTAGGTGGCGCTCGCCATCGGACCGAAGAGATCGGCGGTCAGACCGGTTTCCTCGACGAAGGACCGGACACCGCCCAACGCGGTGGCGTGCCGGGTGAATTCGGCGTAGTCCTGGGAGATGGAGATCTTGGTGAGTGCGGCATCGGTGGCCAGCCGTCGGGGCCTTTCGCCGGCGTCGAGCCGTCGAGCCATGCCGTAGAGGAGTTGACGGGACCGGAACAGGGCCAGGGCCATGTCCGAGATCCGTGCGGCGACCAGATGGCTGGCGCCCATCGGCCGGCCGAAGTGCACCCGTCCACGGGCCCAGTCGATCGTGCGGTCGAGGACGCGCTGCATGGGACCGAGCGCGTACGCGAGGAGAAGGGCCCGCTCCCATGCCGTGGTGGTGGCGAGCAGCGCAAGGCCTGAGCCCTCTTCGCCGACCCGCTGGTCACCGGGTACCAGGACGTCGTCGAAGTCGATCGCGCCCATGGGCACGTCGGGAAGGGGCAGCTTGGCGAACGGGGCGCTGCGTGTGACTCCCTCGGCGTGGAGGTCCACCAGGAAGGGGGTGAGCGCGAAGGGGTGTCGGCCCTCGTCGGTGCGCGCGAAGATCAGGGCCCGATCGGCGACGGGTGCGGCGGTGATGAACGCCTTGCGGCCGGTGATGCGGTAGTCGCCGCCGGCTTCGCGCACGGCGCGTGTGGTCATCGACAGCGGGTCGCTGCCGCCGCCGTCCTCGGTCAGCGCATGGCACAGCACCACATCGCCGGTGAGTGCGCCGCCGAGCCGCTTCCAGGCCGCTTCGTCGAGTACGGCGCGCAGGGGGAGTTGGATGCCGAAGATCTGTGAGGTGACCGCGTAGCAGATGCCCGGGGCGACCCCTGCCCGGCCGAGCCCTTCGATGTCGGCCACGGTGGCGGCCATGGGGTCGCTGGCGGCCGTGTCCATGGGGGTGGCGAGGAGCCCGAGGTCGGCCAGGGTCTTCCACTGGGTGCGGAAGTCGGCGCCCTGGAGGGCGTCCGTGACCCCTTCGACCCGTCGTTGTGTCGCCTGCACCCGCTCGGCCCAGTCTCCGTCGAGTCCCAGGGCGCTCATCCGCGTACTCCGATGGAACCGTCCTGGGTGTGCGCTTCGGCCTGGATCGCTCGCCACAGTGTCTGGGGGGTGCGGAAGTTGGCCGCGACGATCGCCCGTTCAGCGAGGGCTATGCCGTAGGCGCTCTCGACCACGGTGACGATCTTCATGATGGTGAGTGAGTCGAGCAGGCCGGACAGGAGGAGTTCCGTTTCGGGGGTGGTGTCGGGCGGTGCTTCGCCGGTCGCCTCCCGCAGGACGTGGTCGACCAGGGCGCATACGCCTTCGACGCTGTCGGCGTACGCCTCTTCGGCAGTGGCGTCGTTCATGGGTTTCTCCTCGCTCGTTCGTTCAGGGCCGGGCGGCGAGTGCCGTCCGGTCCACTTTTCCGCGGTTGTTGAGCGGTAGTTCGGCGACGACGCGCACCTCGTGCGGCATCATGCGGCGCGGCAGTGCCAACGTCAGCGCGGCCCTGAGGCGTTGGTCGTCGAGGTCGTCGGTGACGGCGTACAGCAGAAGACGCGCTCCGTCCACGTCCTCGGGGCCGAGGACGGCGGCGCAGGCCCGTACGGCGGGTACGGCCGCCGCCGCGCTCTCCACGTCGCCCAGGTCGATGCGATTGCCCCGCACCTTGACCTGGTGGTCGCGTCGGCCGTGCAGCCAGAGCCGGCCCTGTTCGTCGCGGTGGGCGAGGTCGCCCGTGCGGTAGGCGCGTCGGGTCACGCCGTCGGCGAAGGCGAACGGCTCGGTGGGATCGTGCAGTTCGCCGTCGATGAGGTATCCGCGGAACACGGTGGGGCCGGCCACCACGATCTCGCCCTCCTCGCCGGGCGTACCGGCGTCGGTGGCGAGGTCCACGTGGACGTCGTCGATGGCCCGGCCGATGGAGGTGCCGTCGGCCACGCTCCAGTCCACCTCGATGGAGGTGTAGGTGCAGACGTTGGTCTCGGTGGGCCCGTAGAGGTTCCACCATGTGGAGTGCGCGAACTCGGTGGTGTATTCGCTCAGTGTCTTGGGCGGGAAGGGTTCGCCGGCGAAGGCGAGCACCCGGAGCCCGGGGACGGCGGCAGCGCTGATGCCGCCCCGCTCCCACAGGGCGCGGTAGAGCGTGGGGACGGCGTAGAGCACCGTGATGCGCTCGTCGACCAACCAGCGCATCACGTCCCGGGGGAACGCCTTGTGCTCTTCGGGGAGGATTACCGCGCACGCTCCGACCAGTGCGGCTCCGAAGAGGTCGAAGGTGGAGAGGTCGAAGGTGAGCGATGCCTGTGAGCCGATGCGGTCCCGCGGTTCGATCTGAAGGGTGCGGGTGGCCCAGCGGACGAAGTGCAGCACGTTGTCGTGGGTCAGCAGGACGCCTTTGGGCCAACCGGTGCTGCCGGAGGTGAACAGGATGTAGGCGTCGTCGGTCGCTTCGCGGTCCTGTGGGGCGAGGGGGTGGAGGGTGAGCCCTCCGGGCAGTTCGAGGTGGAGGGTTCCGGGTCTGCCGATGAGGTGTTCGGCGGCCCGTGCGCCCGGTCCTGGCACGGTGATCAGGAAGTCGAGCCCGGCGTTGTGGGCCGCTCGGGTGATGCGTTCCGCAGGGTCGGAGCAGTCCAGCGGTGCGGCCACCGCCTGGGCGCGCAGCACTGCGTAGAGGGCGGTGACGGCGCTGTTCGATTTGGGTACGAGGACGCCCACTCGGTGTCCCGGGCGTACCCCCAGCTCGTGTAATCGGGCGGCCAGGGCGTTGACCTCGGCGTTGAGCTCTGCGTAGCTCGCGGTTGTGTCGATGTCGCCGATGGCCTGTGCGTCGGGGGTGCGGCGGGCGCTCTCGGCGAGCAGTCCGTCGATGCGGGTCAGCGCGGTAGACACAGACGGCGCAATCGGCTCAGCGTGCGCAGTGGATCGTTCCTGGGCGTCGTCGTGCGGTTGGTTGCGGTTCACCGGGTTCCCACCCGTCCTCCTTCGGTGGCTTCCGGGGCCGGTGTCTTCTGGTGTTCTGCGAGGAACCGCAGGATGCTCGCGTTGACCGCGTCGGGGCGCTCCAGATATCCGAAGTGCCCGCAGTCGGCGATCTCGGCGTACTGCGCACCGGGTACGGCGTCGGCGACTTCCCGGCTCAGCCAGGGGGAAATCATCAGGTCGTCCGCGAATCCGATCACCAGAGTGGGTACGGTGATCCGTTCGTAGGCGGCGCGCCGGTCCTGGGAGTCGGCGAGTTGGACGGCGTACTGGGCTCGCACGCCGTCGGTGATCGGGGAGCCTGACGCTTCGAACACATCGAGCCAGTCCCGTACGGCGACGGCGTCGCGCAGTGTCTTGGGCGACAGGTTCTGGAGTGCGGTGATCGCCGCGTGGAAGGCGGGTGGCAGTACCGTCTTCTGGTCGTGGAGGGCGCACTGGCCCGCCGTCAGTAGGTCCTGGACGGGCTCGGGCCTGGCGTAGGCACCCATGGCGACGAGCTGCGTGACCAGATCAGGTCGGGCGAGGGCGACTTCCTGGGCGATCCGGGCTCCCAGGGAGGTGCCGATCACCACGGCGGGGCCGTCGTGGACGTGGGCGATGAGCCCGGCGACGTCCTGGACCATGTCGGTGAGGGTGAAGCGGTGCGATGCGGCGGTGGGTGGCGGTCCATCGTCGGGGTCGATCCCGCGGTTGTCGAAGGTGATCACTCGGTAGCCGGCCGCGACGAGTGCCGGGACCTGGTGCAGTTGCCAGACCCGTCCGGGGCTCCCGGTGCCCATGACCAGCACGGCGGGGCGGCCCGAGCCGTGTTCGGTGTACGTCAGTCGCCGCCCGTTGATGATTGCAGTGGTCACGCGAGCCGTCCTTCGCCGCCGTCACCCGTGGCGCCTTCAGGCTGGGCTGTATCGGTCCCGGGCGGTGGGGGGAAGAAGCCGGCCGCCATGAAGTGCCGCACATAGCGCGTGAGCACCTCGGGGGTCACGGGCGGGCAGCTGAATCCCGAGGGTGCGAGGTGGGCCAGGGCCCGGTCCTGACCGACGCGTGATTCGGTGTGGTCGCCGTCGTACTTGGCGTGGTGTTCGGCCAGCAGCACGGCCTGGGCGAGCGAGTCATCTCCCCGCTCGGCCCCTTCGATGGCCTCGCGGTCGAGCCTGTCCCGCCATTGGGGGAAGGGTACGACGGGCAGTTCGTACCCCTCCGTGCGCAGGGCGTCGAGGATGTCGACTATGGCGATCGACTGGTCGTTGACCAGGTGGTAGGTGCTGCCGGGTGCGTCCTCGACGGTGGCCAGTCGGACGATCGCGCCGGCCACGTAGTCCACGGGCGCCATGGTGATGCGGTCGCGTTCCAACTGGGGCGCCTGGCGGAGCAGCACCATGGCGCGGATGAAGTACCAGAAACCGTTGCCGGTGCTGCACATTCCGGTGGCGCTGTGACCGCTGATCCGTCCCGGGCGGTGGATGGTCGTCGGGATGGATCGCTCCGCTGCGGCCCGCATGAACTCCTCGGCCACCCACTTGCTGCTCACATAGCCGTTGGTCAGCACCTCGTCGGCGCGCAGCCTGGTGTCTTCGGCGATGACGGGCGGATTGGCGCCGGCACGGACCGCGACGGAGACGGTGGAGACGAAGTGGACGTGTTTGACCGTGCCGGTTGTGGCGATCCGGAGTATCTCCCGGGCGCCGTGCACATTGGTCTGCTTGACCATGTCGTACGGTTCGACGTCGTTGACCGCCGCGCCGTTGTGCAGGATCGTCCGGGTCTCGGCGCAGATGCGTTCGTACCACTGGGGGGTGACGCCCAGTCGGGGCTTGGCTATGTCGCCGGGTATCGCAACGATCCGTTCGGCGAAGTGATCCTCCCAGATGTGGTAGCTCTCCATCGCGCTGCGGATGCGTCGGGCTGCTGCCGCCTCGTTCTCGGCCCGCACCAGGCACAGGACCCGGGCCGAGGTCTCCTTCAGGAGTTCGGCGATGAGGAAGGAGCCGAGGAATCCGGATGCGCCGGTCAGCAGTACGGTGCCCCAGCCCTTGGCCGCGGCGGGGAGGCCGACCCCGGTGATCGATTCGTCCAGCACGGCATCGGCGACCAGCACGGAGGCCGTGTGCTCGACCCGGGGTGCTCGATCGTCGGTGGCCTCGGTGTCTTCGCCGCCGATGAGTGCCGCGAGGAGCGCGGGAGTCGGCCCGTCGTAGACCTGGCGCACCGACATCGGCGTGCCCAGGGCCTCGCGCAGCCGGCCCACCAGGCGGACCACCAGGAGGGAGTGTCCGCCGAGTGCGAAGAAGTCATCGTCGCGGCCGACGGTGCCGATGGCCAGCAGGTCGGCGAAGACCTCGGCCACGGCCGTTTCGGTGGGCGTCCTCGGGAGGTTGCGTTCGACGGGGGCGGCGGCGGCCGGTTCGGGCAGCGCGGCCACATCCAGCTTGCCGTTGGTCGTCAGTGGCAGCCGCTCCACCGGTGTGAGGGTCGCGGGCACCATGTACGGGGGCAGTAGGTCCGCGAGGTGCTCCCGCAGTTCGGCGACGTCGATCACCTCCGGCGCCCCGGTGACCGTCGGGACGACGTATCCGGCGAGCCGTTCCGTCGTTCGGCCGTCGGGCCCCCGGGTCGGGACGACGGCGGCCTGGGCGACGGTGGGATGGGCGACCAGGGCGTTCTCGATCTCCGAGAGTTCCACCCGGTAGCCGCGGATCTTCAACTGGTTGTCCGAACGGCCGAGGAAGTCGATGCCTCCGTCGGGTCGCCAGCGCGCCAGGTCCCCGGTGCGGTACATCCGTTCTCCGGGGCCGCCGAAGGGGTCGGCAACGAACCGTTCGGCGGTGAGCGCGGTCCGGCCCACATAGCCGCGGGCCAGGCCCACTCCGGCGAGGTAGAGCTCGCCGACCACCCCGACGGGAGCGGGCAGCAGGCCGTCGCCCAGGATGTACGCCCGAGTGTTGGAGATGGGACGTCCGACGCTCGGGGTGGTGCTGTCGGTGACGTCCGCGCCGAGGGCGTTGATGGTGTACTCGGTGGGTCCGTACAGGTTGTAGCCACCGACCCCGGGGGCTTCCCGCAGGCTGGTCCACAGCGCGTCGCCGACCGCTTCCCCGCCGAGCGAGACGAACACCACCCCGGCGCCGTCGCCCTGTCCGCGCGGCCGTGGGCGTTCCAGCAGACCGTGGTCCACGAGGTACTGACCGTAGGTGGGGGTGACGTCGAACGCATCGATGAGATGGCGGTCGAAGTAGTCGATGAGGCCGTCGGGATCGCGCCGGAGATCGTCGTCGAGCACGTGCACCTCATGGCCGGCCAGCAGCCACAGGAGCTGTTCCCACGAGGCGTCGAAGGAGAAGGACGTCGTGTGGGCGATGCGCAGTCGGCGTCCGCCCTGCGTCTCAAGGACCGGGCGGAAGATCTTGTCCTGATGGTTGTGGAACATGTTGGTCAGACCCCGGTAGGGCACCGCGACACCCTTGGGCGCACCGGTCGAGCCCGAGGTGAAGATGATGTACGCGAGGTGGTCGAGGCCGTAGGGCCTGGCGGGCAGGGGTGGGGTCGCCGGGTGTGCGGCCAGTTCGGCGCGGACGTCGGGGTCGTCGACGGCGATGACCTGGAAGTCGACCGCGCACTCCTTGGGCAGCGACTCGGCCAGGGCGCGGGTGGTGAGGACGGCTGAGGGCCGGGCCTGTTCCAACATGGAGCGCATCCGCCCGGTCGGGGTCTCCCCGTCGATCGGAACATAGGCGGCATGGGCCGCGAAGACGCCGAAGAGGGCTTCGACCATCGATTCGGCGCGCGGCAGCAGCAGGGCCACCTGGTGTTCGGGGCCGACCCCGCGGGAGAGGAGGAGATGACCGATGCGGTGTGCCGCCGCGGCGAGTTCCGCGAAGGACAGGGTGGTCTCGCCCGCGACGAGGGCACGGGCCTGCGGTGTGCGTTCGGCCTGTCGGGTCAGCAGATCGCTCACCGAGAGGTCGGAGATGTCGGCCCGGGTGGCGTTGTTGGCTTCGAGCAACTGCTGGCGATCGGCGTGCGAGAGCAGATCGAGCCGGTGGAGCGGCAGGTCCGGTGCCGTGGTGAGCAGTTCCAGACAACGGACGTACCGGTCGAAGAGCGTGCTGGCGGCGGTGTCGTCGTACGCATCGGTCCGGTACATCAGCCGCAGGGCGATCGAGTCGGACTCGGGTGTGACGGCCATGCTCAGCGGGTAGTGCGTGGCGTCCCGTACCGAGGCGCCGGTGCGCCGCAGGTCGCCGTCCGGGCCGAAGCGCTCGCCGGGTGACTGCCTCGGCAGGTTCTGCACCACGAAGAGGGTGTCGAACAGTGGGTTGTGCCCTGCGAGTTGTTGCAGTCGCGACAGGCTGGTGTGCGAGTGGCGCAGTTGGAGGGACTTTTGGCGGTGGAGCCCGGCCAGTGCGTCGCGCACGGATGTGCCGGGCCTGGCGGCGACCCGGGTCGGTACGGTGTTGAACAGGAGGCCGACCATGGTTTCGATGCCGTCGAGCTCGGGCGGGCGGCCCGAGACGACACTGCCGAACACCACGTCGGACGAGCCACTCATCCGCATCAGCAAGCCGCCCCAGGCCAGCTCCAGGACCGTGCTGACGGTGGTTCCGGTGGCCCGGGCGAGTGCGGCGACCTGTTCGATGAGGTGTGCGGGGAGCTGGCGGCTCTGCTCGCCCGTGTGGTCGGCGGTGGCGTCGACTCCTGGTGCGTCCCTGGCCAACAAGGTCGGCTGGGCGTGTTCCAGCAGTTCGCGCCAGGCGTTCTCGGCGGCATCGGAATCCTGCTCGCCGAGCCAGGCGAGGAAGTCGCGGAACGGCCGCGGGCGGGCGACGTCGGCGGGGTTGGTGTAGAGCCTGAGCACCAGATTGAGCAGCAGACGGATGGACCAGCCGTCGACGAGGACGTGGTGTGCGGTGAACAGCAGTCGGTGTTGATCGGGTGTGAACGACAGCAGGGCGAACCGGGCCATGGGTGGGCGGGCCGGGTCGAAGTCTGCGTGGTACTCCTCGTCGGCGAAGCGCTGTGCCGCCTCTTCGGTGGTGGAGCGGGCCGCGTGGGAGAGGTCGAGGTGGCGCCAGGGGATGTCGATCCGTTCCGGGATGACTTGGACCAGCCGCCCGCCTAGGTCGGCATAGCCCGCGCCGATGGTGGGGCAGAGTTCGAGGGCCGCGGCGACGGCCTGGTGCAGCCGTTCGACGTCGAGCGGACCGGTGAGCTCCAGGGACGTCTGGGAGGTGTAGACGTCATCGGCCTTGTCCTGTGCGCTCAGCAGGTGGAAGAGCAGACCCTCCTGGAGCGGGGACAGGGGGAGAACGTCGCGGAGCGGGCCGAACGTGCCCTCCAGGGTGTGGCGTTCGGCCGTCGTGAGGGGCACCAGCCGGGAGAGTTGGTCGGGCGTGGACGGGGTGGGGGTGGCGAGGACGCAGGCGTGCAGTGCGCCGGCCCAGCGGTCGAGGAACTCGGTGCCGGACTCTTCGCTCTCGGCAGCGACGGTGAGCACCGCGCGGCGCACTCCCCCGCCGAACTCCCATCGGACCGCCAGATCGGGTCCGTCGGATGGGAGCGCGACGGGCGTGGGAGTGCCTGCCTCGTCGCCCGGATCGGTGACGGTGATGGTGAGGCGCAGCTCTGGTTCCGGTGCTTCGTCCAGTGCGCCTGCGGTGTGCGGGCTCACCTCGCGGATCAACTGGTAGCTGGTGGCGTGGACGGGGTCGATGGGCGTGAGTGCCGCGAGGAGTCGTTCTCCGTCCGGTGTCGCTTCGCCCTCGTCGTACTCCGGCAGGAGTACGGGGAAGGCCCGTCGGCACCGTCCGGCGCCGACGGCGGGGTGACCGTCCCGGTCCGGCTCGTCGACCTCGACGAGGACGGTGGCTTCCGGGCGCAGGGCGGGTCGGAGGGCGGCGAGGGCTGCGTCGCGGAGCGCACCGGCACCCAGCTGGCCGGCCGAGGGCGGTAGTTCCAGGGTGCGCGCCATGGGTGTTCGCCCGGGCGGAGCGGGTGGCCGGGGGTTGGCGGCGGCTTCTTCGAGCAGGTCGAGCCAGGCTTCGGCCCGGTCGGCGAGTTCGATGTCCTCGGCGAGTGCTGCGGTGCGCTCCAGGTAGTCGAGATAGCTGGCCGCGGGTTGCTCGACGTTCCACCGGCTGGCCGGTGCGGAATCGGTGCCAGAGTCGGAGCCGGTCTCGTTGTCTTCCGCGCCTGGGGCGGCCAGTGGTCCACGGATCGCGTCGAAGGCCGCCAGGAGCGCTCGCCACGACTCCTCGTCCATCCAGGTGGTGGGTGCGGTGAGGGTGAGAGTGGGGGCGGGGCCCCCCGCTCCCTGGAGTTGGGCGCTGAACCGCTGGTCGTCGGGGGTTTCGGTGAGGACGCGGCGCTCCAGGGCTTCTGCCGCATCACGGATGCGCCACTGCCCGGCCTCGCCGGTGAGCCGTAGGGCGTCATGTCCGGCCAGCAGGGCGTATACGGCTGCGGCCACCGGTTCGGCCGGTGTGCCGGGCAGGAGCCGTACGGTGCGTGATGTGGTGGCCGTGGACGAACGGGTCGGTCCGTCGACGGACTGGGACACCAGCGCGGCGATCTCGGACCCGCGGGGGGTGAGCTCGCAGGGGGTGAAGTGCGCCAGTTGGGAGAGGCGGAGCCTGGGGTGGAAGGCGACCTGCCCCAGTACGCCGATGACCGCTTCCAACAGTCCGCGTGCCGTGTCGCTCTCGAAGAGATCGAGGGAGTACAGGACGGAAACACCCAGCGGGCCGCCCTCGGGGCGCTCGTGGATGGCGAAGGTCAGATCGAGCTTGGCCTGGGTGTGCGTGGGTTCGACCACGTCGACGCCGACATCGCCCAGTTGGAGGCGGGGCCAGGGGCGCGTTGCGGCGATCATCACCTGGAACAGCGGGTTGCGCGCGGGCGAACGCGGCGGGTTGAGCCGCTCGACCACCCGCTCGAAGGGGATGTCGCGGTGTTCCAGTGCGCCGACCATGGTGCGTTGGGAGCGCTGGAGGAGTTCATTGAAGTCGGGGTCATCGCCGAGGTCGGTCCGCAGGACGACGGTGTTGCTGAAGAATCCGACGACGTCGGAGAGTGCGGAGTCCGCCCGTAGGTCCACCGGTGTGCCCAGAGGGACGTCGGAACCGCAGCCGCTCTGGCTGAGGGCCACCGAGACTGCGGCTTGGAGCAGGATCAGGGGGCTGATCTGATGGCGGCGGGCCAACCCCACCAGGGCATCGGAGAGTTCAGGGGCCAGCCACCTTCGGTGTTGTGATCCCGCGAAGGTGGCCTTCCTGCCCCGCGGACGGTCCAGCGGAAGGGGCAGTTCGGCTTCGAGTCCGGATAATTCCCGTTCCCAGTAGTTGAGTTGTGCGCTGTACAGGCTCCCGGGGTCGTCCGGCTCGCCCAGGTGTCCGGTCTGCCACCGCACATAGTCGATGTACCGGATGGCCGGTGCCGTTCCGGGCGGTGCGGTGTCGCCCCGGAAGCTGTGTTCGATTTCGGTGAGGACGGTGGGCAGGGAGCCGCCGTCGCCCGCGATGTGCGGCAGGGTCAGGACCACGGCCACCAGTTCCCCGGCCTGCTGCACCAGGAGCACCCGCAAGGGGCTGTCGACCGCCAGGTCGAAGGGCTGGGCCTGGACCCGGCGGGCCAGTACGTCGATCTCGGCCGCGCGGTCCTCCACCGAAGCGTCGAGTTCGGTCGAGATGATCTGCGCGGGGTGCTCGTCGTGGATCACCTGGTAGGGCTCGCCGTCTGCACCCATGTGGTACGTGGTGCGGAGGATCGCGTGCCGGTCCACCGCATGGGCGAGCGCCTTGGTGAGCTCTCCCACCGAGAGGGTCCCCTCGGGGTGGAGTTTCAGACAGATGTTGTACGCCGTGCTGTTCTCGTCGAGTTGCTGGTGGTACCACATGCGCGCTTGCGAGGGCGACAGGGGAGCTGGGCCGTTGTCCGTGCCCGCCCGGACCCGCCCGAGGGCGAGTGATTCGGGCGAGTCGAGCAAGCCGGCCTGGGAAAGCATCTGCTGCAAACGTCGCTGCTGTTCACGAGCGGTCACGAAATCTCCTGCTCCTGCGCCATCGGGGTGATCTCCTCGTCCCGGTGATACGGGGCGAAGGGCTTCGCCCCTGCGTTCGGGGACTCTCCTGCGTCGGCGGAGCGCCGTTGCCCCTGGGTGAGTGGCCGGGCGTTGCGCGGCAGCGGCGCACACACGGGTCGGTGCGTCGCCGTGGGGTGGGCCGCCGTGGGGTGGGCCGCGCCCGACGGCCCGGGCCGGGCGACGACCTCGGGGGGAGCGCCACGAGGTTGCTCCCGGGCCGGCTTCCACGGACCGTGGACAGCTCCAGTTCGCATGTTCGTCTTCCTCCTGTTCGCGAGCGGTGTGCCGTGGCCCGGGGCTAGCTCCGGGTGCCGCTCGCGCGGCGCAGTGCGCTGTCGAGGTCGTCCAAGAGCGTGCGTACCGTCTCCCGGTCGAACATGTCCGTGCTGTAGGTGAACTGGACGTCGATGCCGGCTTCGCGGACGAAGACCTCAAGACCCAGCGGGACGAGCGGGAACTGTGCGGCACCGTTGTCGGCGCGTTCCCACGTCGTCCTCACGCCGGGCAGGTCCGGGCCCTCGATGTCCTGGGCGACGAAGACGACCAGGGAGTCGAAGAACGGCACCCGGCCGGTGCCGTCGTGCCCGGCGAGTTCGTTCGCGAGGGGCAGGAACGGATAGCCGCGGTGGACGAAGCCCGGCTCGTAGCCGTCCTGGACGCGGCGCACCAGATCCGCGAAGTCCGTCGCCCCGGCGAGGTCGAACCGGAGGACCACCGGGTTGCTGAAGTTCCCGACGAGCCGATCGGTGCCCGGGTGGTCCCGGTCCACCGCGAGGGTGCCCAAGGAGATGTCGGTGGCCTGCGCTCGGTCGCGGAGCACCTCGGCGTAGCAGGCGAGGAAGACGACGAAGGGGGTCGTCGCCCAGGTACGGGCCAGTTCGCGCAACTGGGCGGGGGTGGTCCCGGTGAGTCTGCGGTCCTCGCGGGCGCCCTTGTCGCTCGGGACGGCCGGCGCCCCTTCGCGGTACGGCAGTGCCAGTGGCGCGGCGGGCGGTGTCAGCCGTTGCCGCCAGTAGGCGTGGTCCTCGGCGGTCGACGGTCGCTCGCGCCAGATGCGTTGCTCCCATTCCGCGTAGTCGGCGTACTGGGGGTGCACGACGGCGGTGTCGGGCGTCTTGCCGAGCAGCACGAGTTCGTAGGCGTTCCGCAGGTCCTTGGAGATGGCGGCCAGTGTCATGCCGTCCCACACGATGTGCTGGATGAGCAGCACGATCGTGTGGGAGTCCCGGGAGTGCCGGAGGAATCGCAGCCGCAGCGGGCCTTCCTTGGCCAGGTCGAACGGCTCCGTCACGGCTTCCTCGACGAGGGCGTCGACCTGCTGTTGCCTGGCCGGTGCCGAGAGTGCGCCGAGGTCGACCCGGATGATCGGCGGCGGCATCGTCGGGTGGACGTACTGGTACGGCTCGCCGTCGGGGTCGGCGTGGTAGGTGGTGCGCAACACCTCGTGGCGGTCCACCACGGCCGCGAACGCGGTTCCGAGGGCGTCGAGGTCCAGGGTTCCGGTGGCGGTCAGGACGAGGCAGAGGTTGTTGGCGACGCTGTCGGGGTGGGCCTGCTGGTAGGACCAGGCGTGTTGTTGGGCGAAGGACAGCGGTGCCCTCCGGGGGTCGCTACGGCGTGGAATCGCGGTGTCCGGCTTGGTCCGGGCATCGCTGATCCCGGCCGCTCGCAGTCTGCGGGCGACCAGTTCCTTGCGTCGCTGCGCGCTCGATTCGTGTGGTGCGGGGGAGGTCATCCGTGGTCCCGTCCGGCACTGGTGCCGTCGTCGGCCAGCAGGTCCAGATAGAGCGTGGCCACCTTCTCCAGGCGGCCCGGTGTGCGCTGCCGGTCAGCGAGCCGAACGGCGAGTCCGCGCACATTGCGGCCGGCGTAGAGGTCGGCGACGGACACATCGGAGGTGTCGAGCCACTCCCTGATCCGAGCGACAGCAACCGTGGCGAGGACCGAGTCGCCGCCGAGGGTGAAGAAGTCGGATTCGACACCGATCCGCTCGGTGGACAGGACGTCGGCGATGATGCGTGCGAGTGCGTCTTCGAGGTCGTCCCCCGGTGGGGTGTACTGCCGTTCTTCGCCGCCCGCGGCGAGACGGGCGCGCAGGGCCCGGCGGTCGATCTTCCCGCTGCCGGTCAGCGGCAGCACGTCGAACAACTCGATCCGCTCGGGCACCATGTAGGGCGCGAGCAGGGTGCCGACCTCCGTACGCAGTTGATCGGGGTCGAGGGCGGGATCGCCGACCACGGCCGCGGCCAGTGCCCGGGTGTGGGTACCGACCGCTTCGACCACGGCGCGTTGGACACCGGGCAGGGACCGCAGTGCGGCTTCGACCTCTCCCAGCTCGATCCGATACCCGCGGATCTTCACCTGGAGGTCGCGGCGGCCGAGGAACTCGATGGTGCCGTCGGGCCGGTAGCGGGCCGAGTCGCCCGTGCGGTACCAGCGTTTGCCGGCGTGGTCGACGAACCGTTCGGCCGTGCGGTCCGGGTCGCCGCGATAGCCGCGGGCCAGTCCGCTGCCGCCGATCCAGAGCTCTCCGGCCACCCAGTCCGGACAGTCCAGACCGCGTTCGTTGACCACGCGGCAGCGGACGTTGTCCAGGGGGACCCCGAACGGGACCGCGGTGCAGTCTTCGGGCAGCGGGCCGGTGACCTCGCACACCGTGTGGTGGATGGCTGTCTCGGTCGCACCGCCAAGCCCTGCGAAGCGGCAGCCGGGGACCAGTTCACGGAGCCGGCGCGGCAGGTCGACCCCGACCCAGTCGCCGCCGACGAGCACCGTACGCAGTTGGTCGCCCAGTCCATCGGCGGCAGCGGCGCTGAGGATCATGTCCAGCAGTGCGGGCACGCAGTAGAGCTGGGTGACGCGATGGCGCCGGACGAGTTCGGCTGCCCGGTGTCCGTCGCGGCGGGTCGCCTCGTCGGCCACCACCACACTGCCCCCCACGGAGAGCAGTCCGAAGACGTCCTGGACCGAGAGGTCGAACTCCAGGGGCGACAGGGCGAGGCTGCGGTCGTCACGGGTGACGTCGAACATTTCGATGCAGCGCTCGATGGTGTTCACCGCGGCGGAGTGCGGCACCTCCACACCCTTGGGCTCGCCGGTGGAACCCGAGGTGAAGAGCACGTACGCAATGGTGTCGTCGTCCACGGGTACGGGAGCGGACAGCGGCTCGGGGAACGCGGCTGCGGTGTCCAGGCTGAGTACGGGCACGGAGGGTGCGGATCGGTTGTCGGCAGAGGCGGACGGCACGATCCCGAGGACGACTTCACCGATCTGCTGGATGCGGTCGCGCCGCGCCGGGGGCTGGTCGTACCCGATGGGGACGTAGGTGGCGCCGGCGGCCAACACACCGATCGCCGCGATGACCTGGTCCACGCCCTTGGGCAGTTGGATCGAGACGGCCTGCCCCGGACCGATGCCGCGGTCCCGTAGCGCTGCGGCGACGCGCAGTGTCCTGTCGCGCAGGGCGGCGTAGTCGAGCGACTGTCCTTCTCCCCACAGCAGTGCGGTCCGCTCGGGGGTGTCGAGCGCCGCGGTGAAGAACTCGTCGTGGAGGCACCGGCCGGACCGCGGTGCGGTGGCGCCGTTCAATCGGCGCCGCACCTCCTGTTGTGCAGGTGGCAGTTGGGAGCCGAGCGGGCGGCTCCAGTCTGCGTCGTCGGCGAGGAGCTCTTCGATGATCTCGCGGTGGCGCCCGAACATCTCGGCCATCAGCCCGGCCGGGAAGGCGTGTTCGCGCACGTCCCAGTTGAGCAGGAGTCCGCCGCGCAACTCGACGACCTGTGCGTCGAGTACGACCTGCGGTCCTTGGGAGACGATCCACACGGGCTCACCGAAGGTGTCTCGCACCTCGTCGCGGAAGAGTTCGCCCAGATTCAGCCCGCTGGTGTAGACGACGGGTGCGAGCAGTGGTTCCCCTCGGTGGCGTCCGAGGTCGCGCAGTACGTCGAGGCCGGGGTACGCGGCGTGGGAGACCCCGTCGTGAAGTCGTCCTTGCAGGTCACGGGTACGGTCCAGAATGCTGGCGTCGTTCGAGCACTCCATGGCGAGCATCACGGAGTTGCTGAAGTCGCCGACGACCCGTTCGACGTCCGGATGGGTGGGTTCCCGGTTGAACAGGGGGAGGTTGAGGAGGAAGCGCTGCTCGCTCGACCAGCGCCCCACGACTTCGGCGAAGACCGCGGCCAGTACGGTCGCGGGTGTGATGCCGGCCCGGCGCGAGCGGTCGATCAGCCGTTCTTTGCTCGCCGCGTCGATCCAGTGGTCGTAGCGCACGGTCAGGTGTGGATCGGGGCGGTCGGCTTCGGGGACCAGGGGCAGCCGCGGTGGATCGGGCAACTCGGGGAGCTTCGTGTGCCACCAGGCCCGTTCACGCTCGGCCGGCCGGGTCCGGGATGGTTCGGCGAGGTACTCGCGGTAGGTGTAGTCGAGGGCGTCGATCGATCCGTCGCCGTCGGTGTAGAACTCGGCCAGGTCCGCCATCAGCAGTCGATAGCTGAGCGCGTCGGCGGCGAGCATGTCGACGTCGACGTGGAGACGGGTACGCCCGCCGGGGAGTTCGGTGAGGACGACGTCGAAGACCTTGCCGTCCGCTGCGGGCATCCGCTGGTGGGTCATGGTGTGGCGCATCTCGGCGAGCCGGTCCGCCACTTCGGTGTCGGACAGCGACTTCAGGTCGACGTGCCGGAAGACGGGTAACTTGGCCCGGTCGAGGACCTGTTGCCGACCGTGGTCCAGGAACTGGCAGCGCAGCATGGGATGCCGGCGCACCAGGGCGTCCACGGCGCGCGCGAGCCGTTCCGGTTCTACGCCTTGCCCGTCGAACTCGGCGTAGAGGTGGGCGGCGACACCGCCGAGCGCCTGTTCGTCCGACCGGCCGACCCAGTAGGCGTGTTGCATGGTGGCCAGGCCGAAGGTGTCATCGGCCGAGAGGATCTGCGAGGGTGCCGGGCGGGCGGTGTGACGCGCCTCCGGTTCCGCGGGGGGTGGTGTTGCGGTGGATCGTTCGGCGAGGAGCTCTCCCCAACGCCTGACGGTCGGATCCAGCGCCAGATCGCCGAAGTTGACGTCATGCCCGGCGCGCCGCCAGGCAGCCGCCAGCTTGATCATGCCCAGCGAATGCATGCCCAGTTCAACCAGGTTGTCGTCGATGTCCACTTCAGCGCTGGACAAGCCCAGTTGCTCGGCGACCATCGCGTGGATCTCCGACTGGCGCAGAAGACGCTCGTTCCCCACAGCCACAGCTCCCTAAAAAAAGTTAGGTAAGGCTTACCTATTCAAAGGATGAGCGATTGAACCGTCAACCCCCCAAAGCCGCAAGGAGTTAGGTTTGGCTTGCCTAATGACTGGATAGGGTCGGGAGGGTATTCGCCACCCGACCATCGCTTTTCCTTGCCAAGGAGCAATTCGCGTGACCGACCGCCAAAAAAGTTCGAAGCCACCACGGGTCGATCCACGCGTTTTTCATGAACTCACCGCCGACTCAAGAGGGTTACTCCGCAGCGCCCTGTCCCTCCAGGCGCTCTCCGCCGTCCTTTCCCTGCTGCCCTATGTCGGGCTGTGGCTGATCGCGGATGAGGCGCTGGGATCGGGTCGCACCGAACCCATCGTCTTCGGAGTGCTCCTCATCGCCGCCTCCGCCGTGGCGGCACTCCTGCTCCGACTCAGCGCCTACGCCCTGAGCCACCGGGCCGACCTGCGGGTACAGCGCTCGGTCCGCAACCGGGTGGCATCGCACCTGGCCCGACTGCCCTTGGGTTGGTTCACCGCAGGATCGGGCGGACGCACACTGGAAACCCTCCAAGGCGATGTGGAAGAACTGCACGCAGCGGTGGCACACGGTCGGATGGAGGTCGTCGCCGCCGTGGTGACCCCCTCGATCGCCGTGGGCTGGCTGGTCACCGTCGACTGGCGGCTGACACTGCTCGTGATCCTTCCCAGCACCGTGGTCCACTTCCAGCAGCGCCACCTCCTGTCCGGCGCCGGCGAACGTCAGCGCGGGGTGATGGTCGCCCTGTCCTCGCTGGTGGACGCGATCACCCAACTCGTCCGCGATCTGCCCACCCTGCGCGTGGTGCGCAGGGGTGACGGCGCCGGCACCATGGTCGCCGCGAGCGATCGGTTCCGGGCGGCACAGACCTCGGCTTACGTACGTGAGAACCGACGCACCGTACGCAACGGAGCCCTGGTGGACCCGGTCACGACCATGGCCCTCGTGCTCGGTGCCGGCGGCGCCATGGTCGCGGCGGGCTGGCTCTCGGCACCAGACCTGCTGCCCTTCGCCCTGGTCGCAGTGGCCGTCTCCAGCCCGCTCCAGGACATCGCAACGGCCCGCGCCGGAATGCGCACGGCACACCTCGCGGCCGAGCGCATTGGTCGGCTGCTCGACACACCGGCACTGCCGGAACCCGAACTCGATCGACACCCTGCCGGCCGGGACGTGGTGCTCCGCGACGTCACCTTCGGCTACCAGCCCGACGAGCCCGTGCTCCACCAGGTCAGCCTGGAACTGCGGCCCGGCACGATCACCGCGCTCGTGGGGCCTTCCGGCTCCGGCAAGTCCACGGTCGCCGCGCTGCTCGCCCGGTTCTACGACACCGATGAGGGCCAGGTCCTGATCGGCGGTGTGGACGTACGTGAGATGACGACCAGCACCCTCTACCGACACATGGGCTTCGTCCTCCAGGACGCCCAGCTGATCCGCACCTCGCTCCGAGACAACATCCGACTGGCGAAGCCCGACGCCACCGACTCCGAGGTCATCGCCGCGGCCAAGGCCGCCCGCATCCACGACAGGATCGAGGCCCTCCCCCAGGGGTACGACGCGATCGCCGGACAGGACGCCACGCTCTCCGGTGGGGAGCGGCAGCGCATCGCCATCGCCCGGGTGCTTCTCGCCGACCCGGATGTACTCGTCCTCGACGAGGCGACCGCCGGTATCGACCCGGAGACCGAGGCGGAGGTGCAGTCGGCCCTCGCCGTCCTGGCCGAGGGCCGGACCGTGTTGGTGATCGCACACCGACCGGCCACGGTGACCGAGGTGGACCAGATCGTCGTGCTCGACCAGGGACGTGTCGCACAGATCGGTCGGCACGAGGAACTCATCGCGGTGGCGGGCGTGTACCGACAGATGTGGAACGCGTACCGGAGCAAGGAGCACGTGGCCTGATGTTGCGCACACTTCTGGGCCTGTTCGACCCCCAGACCGCACGCGCCTACCGGCGCCAACTGTGGCTCGCCGCCAGCTACGCCCTGCTGGAAGGGGTCGCGTTCGGCCTGACCCTGCCGACGCTCACATCCGTACTCGACGACGGACCGCACACCTGGGCCTGGTTCTCAGCGCTGGCCGTGGCGGTGGTGGCGACCCTGGTGCTTCGTGCCTGGCAGACCGACATCGCCCTGCAAACGACCATCGCCGCCATCAACGCACTCCACCGTCGCATCGCCCATCATCTGGCCACGCTGCCCGTCGGATGGTTCTCCCCCGCCCACACCGGCAGCCTGATCCGGGCGATCTGGCCGGGTGCCGTCGATGTGACGAAGACCGTGCTGCTGGCCATGGCCCCGATGCTGCGGGGCGTGATCACACCGGCGGTCATCGTCGTCGTCACGGCGACCGTGGACTGGCGACCCGCCCTGGTCATGGTGGCGGCGGGACCGCTGCTGTGGCTGGTGCACCGCCGCAGCAGCGCCGTGATCGACCGCAGCGAGGAACGTACCCATCGGGCGCAGTCCGAGGCGACCGCGCGGATCATCGAGTTCGCCGAGGCCCAGCCGACCCTGCGGGCCAGCGGCCAGTTGGGGTTGGGGCATCGACTCCTCGCGGACGCACTCGACGAACGGGAGCAGGTGATGCGGACCGGCGTGGGACGGGAGTTGTTGGCGCGGGCCGGCTTCGGCACCACAATCCATCTGGCGGTGGCGGCGCTGGCTGCGGTCGTCGGTTGGCTGCTCCTCCACGACGACGCACACGTCGCATTGCTCATCGCCCTGCTCATCCTGGTCCTCAGGTTCACCGAACCGATCGGGGCGGTCGCCGAACTCGCCCGCGGGATGCGGTTGTGCGCCGCGTCGATCCGCAGGGCCGCCGACATCCTCGCCGCTGAGCCCCTGGCCATGGCGTCCAACCCCACGCCGGTTCCCCAGCCGGGCGCCGACGGAGGGCTCCGACTCACCCTGCAACAGGTACGGCTTTCGTACCCGGAATCCGACTGGGCGCTGGACGGGATCGAGTTGGATCTGCCCCCGGGCAGTACGACGGCGCTGGTGGGTGCGTCCGGTGCGGGCAAGAGTTCGTTGCTGCGCCTTGCGGCCCGCTTCATCGACCCCGATCAAGGTCAGGTGTTGCTCGGCGGGGTCGATGTGCGCGAGCTCTCGGCCGACGACCTCTATCGCAGCCTCGGGGTCGTCCTCCAGGACGTCGTGCTCCTGGAGGGCACGATCCGCGAGAACGTACTCCTCGGACGCCCGGGAGCCAGCGAAGAGGAGTTGCTGGCCGCGGCTCGTGTCGCCGGCGTGGACGAGATCGTCGCCCGGCTGCCCTGGGGCTGGGAGACACCGGTCGGCTCGGGCAGTTCCGGCCTCTCCGGTGGCGAACGGCAGCGGGTGTCCCTCGCCCGTGTCGCCCTCCAGGACGCACCGGTGGTCCTGCTCGACGAGGCGACGGCCGCGCTGGACCCCATGAACGAGTTGGTGGTGCGCCGCTGGATGCGCGCACTGGCCGGCCGGCGCACCCTGTTGATGGTCGCCCACCGGCTGCACACCGTCGTCGGGGCGGACCAGATCGTCGTACTGGACGCCGGCCGCATTCTCGACCGCGGCACCCATCAGGAACTGCTGACTCGGTGCGCGAAGTACCAGGACTTGTGGCGCAGCCACGAGGAGGCCGCCGGCTGGCGGTTGAGCAGCGGGGCGCGCAGCCGCTGACGGCTCCCTTCCGAGCGCTGCGAGGGCGGATCCCGCCCTCGTTCGAGACCATCTGACGCGACCGCGTCCGGCCCGTACGGTGCCGAACGCGGTCGCGGTGCTGAGCGCGTGGTGCGTCGTGCGTCACCGTTGTGCGTCACCGTTGTGCGCACTCGCCCCATGCATCGGGGCCGGATGTATTGTCCGACCCCGATGCGATTCTTTGCGTTCTCCCGTGCCCGCGGTACGAACCCGGCGAGTACGCCGGGTCAGCCCTCAGCCCTCCAGAGCGGTCACCCAGTCGTGGAGAAGGCCGTCGGCGGCCGAAAGTGCGGCGGGGTCCGCTGTCAGGCCCACCCCACCGCGGCCGTCGAAGGACGCGACGAACGCGTAGAACCGCTCCAGTCCGCGCACGGTGTCGGTGAACCGTTCGCCCTCGGTGGGTTCGACCCCTGGTCTGATCAGCGTGTTCGCCTCCGGCAGTCCGGTGAAGGCGCGCCGGCCCGCCGTGGTGGTGTAGCGGTAGGGCTCGTATCCCCCTGCGGTCGCCGCCAGGGCACGGTCCCGGTCCGCGAGGGTCGCCACGGTGTCTCCCGCCGCGGCGTGCACGGGATGTCGCCAGGAATGGGGCCCGATCGCATCCGTCGGTGCGGGACGCAACAGACGGTCGGTCACCGCGACGTCGGTGTCCAGCCATCGGCGCAGGGCGTAGAGCCAGGCGCCCACCGTCTCGTGTTCGCTGCGCGACGACCGGGTGCGCACCCAGAGATGGGTGCGGGTGGTTCCCGGCTCCCCGGGCTGGGGCCACAGGGCGGTCGCCTGGCGCAGGGGCTCGGCCCACGGGCCGGGTGTCGCCTCGGGCGGGCGGGGCCAGTGCGTGCCCTCCCCCTTCGGTTCCTCCCCCGCCAGGAAGGCGCTGATCTCCAGCCTCAGCAGATCGAGTGAGGTGTCGTCGACGGCCAGCGCATGGGCCGCCAGGACGATGGTGGGACCGGGGGCGAGCACGGCGTGCAGCACCTGCCCACGAGTCACGTCCACCTGGGCGCGCGCCACGGCCACCGCTTCGTCGAGGGAGCCCGAAGCGATGGACGCCAGCGGTCCATCACCCGGCGCGGACTGGATCGACGCCCTCCACAAGGTCTTGCGTCGGGTGTCGACGACCAACCGCAGCGCCTCGTGTCGACTGGTCGCGCTCCGCAGGGCACGTTCCAGATCGGGCAGGGTCACCGCGGTGCCGGGTCGCCACCACAAGGACGTGACGTACTCGCCCACCGTGGCTCCGGAGCGTCGCAACCGGTGTGCGGCGATCGGCAGCGCAACCGGTGTGGCGACGGACCCGGTACCGGAGTGCGCGACGCCGAGCAGGCCGGCCACCGTCCGATGCTCGAAGACGTCCGGTACCGAGAAGGGGAAGCCCGCCCGAGTGGCCTTGGCGACGAGCGAGATGGCGGTGATGCTGTCGCCGCCCAGCGCGAAGAAGTCGTCGTCGGGTCCGCAGGTCGAACCGTCCCGTTCCAGCACCTGGTCGACAACGGCGCACAGGGCGCGTTCCGCCGGGGTGCTCGGTGCCCGGTGGCTGGCGGGGACCTCAGCGGCCGGGACAGGGAGCGCAAGGCGGTTCACCTTGCCGTTGGGCAGGAGCGGGAGGACGGGGAGCGGGACGATCGCCGACGGCAACAGGGCCGCGGGCAGGGCGCGCTCCAGATGGGCCCGCAGGGCGCGGAAGTCGTGGGAGGAAGGGGCTTCCTGCCCGACGGACTGCGGGGTGACGTAGAGGAGGAGTTGGAGCGAGTCCCCGGGCCCCGGTCGGGTGACCACGACCGCGTCGCCCACTCCGGGCGCGGCACGGGCGACGGCGGCCAGTTCACCGAGTTCCACCCGCTGCCCACGGATCTTGACCTGATCGTCCCGGCGGCCAAGGAGGTCCAGCGCGGTTCCATGCCAGCGAGCCAGGTCGCCGGTTCGATAGAGGCGCTCGCCCACGGCGAAGGGGTGGGCGACGAAGCGTTCGGCGGTCAGGACGGGTTGGCCGCGATAGCCACGGGCCAGTTGGGCTCCGCCGATGTACAACTCGCCGACCACTCCGTCGGGGGCGAGGCGCAGTCGGTCGTCGAGGACATACGCGGAGGTGTTCGGCACGGGTCGGCCGATGGGCACGGCGGTGGTCGTGGTGCCGGGCACCGGGCCCGCCACCACATCGCCGGCCAGTTCCGAGCAACCGTAGGAGTTGGCGAGCGCCCCGGGGGGAACCGCCGCGCTCAACTCCGCTGCGAGCTTGGCGGACAGCGGCTCCCCGGTGGAGACCACGCGGGTCATCCCGTCGAAGGCCCCGGGGGTGCCGGCGATGCCGCGCAACAGGCTGGGGACGGCCATCATGTGCCGCACGCCGTGGGAGGCGATCAGCTGGGTGAGGGCCTGTCCGTCGCGGCTCTCCGTGTCGTCGGCCAGCAACAGGGTGCCGCCCGCGGACAGGGTCTCCAGGATCTCCGTGGTGCCGTCGATGAAGGTGAGCGAGCTCTTGGCGAGGCGTGCCTCTCCCTCGTCGAGGGGCCAGAGGTGCCCGGCCCACTGGATCCGGCTCGCCAGCGCACCGCGGGAGTTGACGACCGCCTTGGGGCGCCCGGTCGAGCCGGAGGTGTATCCGATCCAGGCGGCGGCCTCGGGTGGGCTCGGCCGTGGCCAGGTCTCATCCGACGCGGTGGCCGCGACCGTGGCCGTGGCGTCCAGGTCGTCGAGGAGCAGCAGCGGAGCGGTACCGTCCGGCAGGTCGGCAGCGAGTGGCGCCGTGGTGAGCACCGCCGTGGGTGCGCTGTCGGTCAGCATGAACCGCACCCGGTCGGCCGGATAGGCGGGGTCGACCGGTACATAGGCCGCCCCTGCGCCCAGCACCGCGAGGACGGCCGCGACCATGTCCGGTGAGCGAGGCAGCACCAGGGCGACCGTGCTCTCCGGCGCGGCGCCCAGGGCCTTCAGTCGGGCGGTCAGCGCACGGGCCCGGTCCCTGAGCCAGCGATAGGTGTACTGCTGGCCACCGCAGATGAGTGCGGTGGCTTCCGGGTGCCGGACCGTGCGCTGGATGAACTCGTCCAGCAGTGCGGGGGGTGCCTCCGTCCGTTCGCCGGCCCCGCGCGCCAGGAGGGGCGCGCGTTCTGACTCGGTGGGATCGATGAGCGTGCTCACCCGGGCACGGGGCCGCCTGGCGGCCCTGGTGATCGTCTCGCCCACGAGGTCCACCATGTCGGAGACGGTCCGCTGGTCGAACAGGGCGGCGGCGTAGGTCGCCTCGACGTCAAGACCCTCGTCGGTCAGGAATCCCTGGATCGCCAACGGGAAGGCCGTCGCGCCCGTGAAGACCGTCTGCCAGCGGGCCTTGGTACCGGGCAGTCGGGGCCCGCTCACCTCTTGGGAGAGGAAGAGCGCGAGGGAGTCGAAGAGTACGGGCCGATCGGGCTCACCCGGTGGTCGCAGCCGCTCCACCAGGAGGTCGTACGGGTACCCCTGGTGCTGGTAGGCGGTTTCGCAGGTGTGTCGCACCCGGGTGAGCAGTTCGCCGAAGTCCGGGTCACCGTCGAGGTCGAAGCGCAACGCCAGGGTGTTGCCGAAGTTTCCGACGAGGCCCTCCACTCCGGAGGTGTCCCGGTTCATCGCCGTGGTGCCCAGGGTGAGATCGGTGGCGCCGGTGTAGCGGTGCAGGACCAGCAGTTGGCAGGCGAGGTAGACCGTGAAGACGGTGGTGGCGTGCTCGGTGGCGAGTTTGCGCAGGCCCTGGGCGGCGCCGTCGGGCATGCGGCGGTCCACCCGGCCGGCCCGTTCCCCGGCACCGGCCTCGCCCGGCCGGGCTGTCAGCAGGGGTGGTCGTGCCGGGAGCGGGGTGAAGCGGCGACGCCAGTGGGCGAGCGTCTCCTGGTGTGCGGCCTCCGACCAGTTCCGTTGCTCCCAGGCGGCGAAGTCGGCGTACTGCACCGGTAGGGGGCGCAGCGTGGGTTCGCTGCCGTGGAGCGCCTGCTCGTACAGTGCGGTGAGGTCGGCGCTCAGGGCTGCGAACGAGAGTCCGTCCCAGATGATGTGGTGCACGGTCACAACGAGGAAGAACAGTTCGTCCGACGCCTTCGCCAGCAGGAACCTGATGGGACCACCGCGGGCGAGGTCGAAGGGGGCGGCGGCTTCGGCGGCGGCCGGTTCGTCGATCTGCTCGCCCGTGATCTCCAGCCACCGTACGGGGGGTGGGAGTGAGGTGTGGATCTGCTGGTACGGGTGGCCTTCGTCGTCGGTGTGATAGGTGGTGCGGAGCAGTTCCTGGCGTTGTGCGACACCCGCGAGTGCGCTCTCCAGCGCGCGCCGGTCGACTGCCCCTTCCAGGGTGAGTTGGATGCTGACGTTGTAGGCGCTGCTATCTGGATTGACCTGCTGGTGCAGCCACATGCGCCGTTGGGCGAAGGACAGGGGCGCCCGGTATGGATCGTCGCGTGGACGGATCGCCCTGCTCGACGAGGTGTCGTCGGCGAGTTTGAGGGCTTGCAGGCGGCGGCGCAGGAGTTCCTGTCGGGCCGTGTCCTGTCGTGAGGTGCTCACCGCGGGTCACCCGCCTTCGCAGCTCGGCCCTCGCCGAGGAAGCCTTCGATCGCCGCCGCGACGGTGTGCGTCTCGTGGAAGAGCGCGAAGTGGCCGCCCGGCAAGCGCAACCGTTGGCGCACATCCACGAGATCGGACCAGGCGAGCACGTCGGCAGGGGGGATGGCCGGGTCGTCGTCGGCGTACACCAGCAGGATGGGTGCCTTGACCTGGGGGACGGTGCGCGGTGGCGCCAGTACGTCCCCCAGGGCCAGGTCCGCCCGTAGCGGTGGGAGCAGGTAGTCGATCACGTCGGACTCCTCCAGGTCATCGGTCCCGGGACTGTCGAGCAGACGCACGAAGTCCACGAGCTCCGACGGGGTTCGACCGGGGCGGTGCGCTCCCCGGTCGTTGGCGGGCCAAGCGGACAGCACCAGCAGATCCGGGTCGACCCGGGCGGCGAGGGCATGTGCCATCGCCGCCCCCATGCTGTGTCCCAACAGCGCCAACGGACCGTCGACGGTCGGCAGCCCGGCCAGGGCCCGCAGCACGCCGGCGAGCGCCTGGCCGGGTTCGAGGACCGGTTCCTCGGCCATGCGGACACCTCGGCCCGGGAGTTGCACAGCGCGCACGTCCACACCGGGAAGGGCTGCGGCCAGGGAGTGGAAGGCTGCGGCCGAGCCGCCCGCGTGCGGCCAGCACACGAGCCGTGCACGGTGCTCGGTCGCATCGCCGCCCGGGGCACGCAACGGTTGCAACCAGGGGTCGTACGTCATCGATCGACTCCCCCGTGGAGTTGCGCGAATCCCCATGACGGCAGCACCTCGACGATCGCCGCGAGCACCTCGGTGGCGCGCTCCCGGTGCGGTTCGTGCCCGCAGTCCGGTAGATCGAGGCGCCGCACGGGACCGCTCACCCCCTCGACCACGGTGTCGAGCTGGTGTCGGGTGCCGTACGGGTCGTCCTCGCCCTGCACCAGGAGGACCGGGCAGTCCACCAGGGGGAGCAGCTCGGTGACGGACCAGTTGCGAAACCCTTCGGACAGCCACACCGTGCTCCACCGCTCGAAGACCGTGGCCGGGTCATCGTGGAAGACCGCGAGGCGGGCCGCGAGGCCCCCCGTGGCGAATTCCTCGGCGGTGGCGCGGATGCCTTCCAGTGTCCTCGGCTCCACGATGACGTGCGGCGCCATCAGGACCAGTCCGGAGACGGGCTGTTCGGCGGCGTGCACCAGGGCGATCGAGGCGCCGTCGCTGTGGCCCACCAGTACGGGTGAGGTGAGCCCGAGCGCGTCCAGGAACTCCGGGAGCGGGCCGCGGGCCTGGTCGTGGAGGTAGCTCACCGGGAACGGGCCGTCGAAGGGCCAGGACCCGCCGTAGCCGTGACGGGAGAAGGTGACGACGGTACGACCGGTCGTCCGGGCGAGTTGCGCGGGGAACCTGCGCCAGAGGGCGGCGCATCCGAGCCCCTCGTGGAGCAGCACCAGCGCCGGCAGATCGGGATCCCCCTCGATCCTCAGGTATTCGACGGGGCCGCCCTTCAGCAGGACTTCCGGCATCAGTTCGCCACCTCGTCGGTGACCTCGTCATCGGTGAGGGCCGCGACGTCGAGATAGACCTCGGCCACCTGCTCCAGCCTGCCCGGCGTCGATTGCCGTTCGGCCAGCCGGGTCGCCAGTGCCTCCACGGTGCGGGCCGCCATCAGGTCGGACACCGCGGCCTCGGTGGTGTCCAGCCACTCACGGACCCGGGCGATCGCCCCGGTCGCCAGTACGGAGTCACCGCCGCTGGCGAAGAAGTCGTCATCGATGCCGAGTCGGTCGAGCCGGAGGACTTCGGCGAGGATGTGGGCGAGGGCACCTTCCAGGGGGTTCTGCGGAGCACGGTAGACGTTCTTGCGGGTGGCTCCGCCCGTCAGCAGTCGACGTACCGCCCTGCGGTCGATCTTGCCGTTGGGTGTCAGGGGGATCGCATCGACGATGTCGATCCGGTCCGGCACCATATAGGGCGGCAGTCGCTCGGCCAGCGCGGCGCGGATGGCGCTGTCCCACTCCGCGGACGCCCCGGACGCCTCCTCCTGTTCCTCCGTCCCGATCGGTTCGTCGAGGCTCACCACCGCGGCGAGGCTGGGCACGGTGGCGTCGATGCGTTCGACGATCGCCTGGCGCACCCCATCGACCGATCGCAGGGCCGACTCGACCTCGCCGAGTTCGATCCGATAGCCGCGGATCTTCACCTGTTCGTCGCGCCGGCCGAGGAATTCCAGGCTGCCGTCGGGCAGATAGCGGGCGAGGTCTCCGGTGCGGTACCAGCGCCCTCCCTGGTGGTCGACGAATCGATCGGCCGTGCGTGCCGGGTCCCCCCGGTATCCGTGGGCGACACCGCGCCCGCCGATCCACAGCTCACCGCCCACCCAGTCCGGGCAGTCGAGGCCGCGTTCATTGACGACTCGACAGACGACGTTGCCCAGGGGCACGCCGTAGGGCACGCTCCGCCAGTGGGCAGGTGCCGGCCCCTCCACCTCGCAGACGGTGGAGTGGATGGCGGTCTCGGTGGTGCCGCCGAGCGCCGCGAACCTCGCGCCCGGGACCAGTGCCTTGAGCCTGCCGGGCAGATCCGCGCCGACCCAGTCGCCGCCGAGCAGCACCACCCTGAGCCCGTCGGAGAGGCCCTCCGGACCGGTACCGGCTTCCAGGAGCATGTCGAGGAGCGAGGGTACGCAGTTGAGCACCGTCGGGCGGTGGGTCCGGACCAGCGCCGCGGTGGCATCGGCGTCACGACGGGTCGCGTCGTCGACCGCGATCACGCTGCCGCCTTCCGAGAGCAGCCCGAAGACGTCGTAGACGGAGAGGTCGAACTCCAGGGCGGACAGCCCGAGCGAACGGTCCTGCGGACCGATGCCGAACCGCTCGTTGAGACAGTCGATGGTGTTCATCGCTGCCGCGTGGGAGACCTCCACGCCCTTGGGCTCGCCGGTGGAACCGGAGGTGAACAGCACATAGGCGATCTGTTCGGGTTGGACGGGCACGGGCCCGTCGAGGGGGTTCGCGCGCTCGGCCTCGGCGAGGGCCAGTGAGCGCGGACCGGATTGCGTGGTCGGCTCCGCGGTCACCGCGAAGTCGACCGCTCCGATGTCCTGGATGCGTTCGCGCCGCGCGTCGGGCTGGTCGGCGCCGATGGGTACGTACGCCGCTCCCGCCGCCAGGACTCCGAGGGCGGCGACGATTTGGTCCGGGCCCTTGGGCAGTTGGACCGACACCGTGTCCCCGGCTCCCACCCCGGCGGCGGCAAGTGCTCCGGCCACCCGTAGGGCGCGATCGCGCAACACTCCGTAGCTGAGGCTCTCTTGGCCGCTGCCGAGTACCGCCGTGGCTTCGGGAGCGGTCGCGGCATGGGCGAAGAAGCCTTCGTGCAGGGTGCGCCCGGACACCGGACGCGCGGTGTCGTTGGCCTTGCGGCGCGCTTCCGCCTGTCCGGCCGGCAGGGCGTCGATGACCGGTCGGTCCCAGCTCGCTTCGTCGGCCAACAGCGCTTCGATGGTGTCGCGGTGCCAGGCGAACATCGCGTCCATCATGCCGTCGGGGAATGCCTCGGCGCGTACGTCCCAGTTGAGCAGGAGACCGCCCCGCAGCTCCACGATCTGGGCGTCGAGGACCACCTGGGGGCCCTGGGAAATGATCCACACCGGCTCACCCAGGGTGGTGAGGACCTCGTCCGCGAACAGTTCGCCGAGGTTGAGGCCGCTGGTGTAGACGACCGAGGCGAGCACGGGCTCCCCGCGGTACCGCCCGAGGTCGCGAAGGACGTCGAGACCCGGGTAGGCGGCGTGCGACGCACTGGTGTGCAGGCTCTGCTGGAGGGACCGGGCACGTTCGGTCAGGGTGGCGGAGGCAGTGAGGTCGACATCGAGGAGGACCGAGCTACTGAAGTCCCCGACCATGTGTTCGACATCGCCGTGGGTCGGTTCGCGGTTGAACAGCGGCAGGTTGAGGAGGAAGCGCTGCCGGCTCGACCAGTGCCCGACGATCTCGGCGAAGACGGAGGCGAGGACCATAGCGGGGGTTACCCCGTGCGCATGGGACCGGTCGATGAGCCGCTTCTTCTGCTCGGGGTCCAACCAGTGCTCGTAGCGGACGGTGCGCAGCGGGTCCGCACGCTCCGACTCCGGTACGAGAGGCAGCGCGGGTGCGTCGGGGAGCGTGGGTACGCGCTCCTCCCACCAGGAGCGCTCGCGCTCCACGGCCTTCGCGTTGAGGGCCGCGTAGTCGCTGAGGTAGTGCTGATAGGCGTAGGCGAGCGGGGCGCTGTCCTCGGCGTCGCTCTGGTAGAAGCGGGCCAGGTCGGCCAGGAAGATGCGGTAGCTCAGGGCATCTGCCGCGAGCATGTCCACATCGACGTGGAGTCGGGTGCGCCCCTCGGGAAGGAGGGTCAGCGATATGTCGAGTACCTTGCCGAGTTCGGCGGGCATCCGCTGGTGCGTCTTGTGTTCTCGGATCTCGGCGAGCCGGTCGCCCACCAGGCTCGCGTCAGCCGTGCGCAGATCGGTCAGTTCCCACACCGGCAGACCGGGCCGGTCGAGGATGCGCTGGGTACCGTCGCCGAGGAACTGGCTGCGCAGCATTCCGTGACGGCGCACGAGTCGCTCGACGGCGCGCTCCATGCGGTCGGGGTCGATGTCGTGCCCGTCGAACTCGGCGTAGAGATGGGCGGCGACACCCCCGAGCGCCTGGTCGTCGCCGCGTCCGATCCAGTAGCCGTGTTGCATGACCGCGAGCCCGAACGGCTCTGTGTCGTCCGCCCTGGGTTGCGCGGCGGTGTCCGGCCGCGGCGAGGCGGCACCTGCGGCCAGCAGTGTGTACCAGGACCGCACGGTTGGTTTCAGTGCGAGGTCGGCGAACGTGACATCGGCACCGGTGCGTCGCCAGCGCGCCGCCAATTTGATCATCCGGATCGAATCAAGTCCGCGTTCGACCAGGTTGTCATCGAAGGCCACCGACTGCGGATCGAGCCGCAGTGCCTGGGCGGCTAATCCTCGGATCTCTTCAAGGCTGGGGCATGAACTGTCCACAAGCTCTCCATCAAGACCTCGACTACATGCATGTGAGAGCACCGTAAGTTAGGTTAGCCTTACCTTTCAAGAGCCCATCCGGACTGCCGCGGCGTCAAAACCGCGGTGAGAAGAGGAGCCTTGACGATGCCGATCGACCTGACCGAGTGGCCTTCCGAAGCCGCGAATTCCTATCGCACGGAAGGCTTATGGCAGGGCACTACCTACCCCGAACTACTGGCGTCCCTGGTACGGGACTTCGGCTCCCGCACCGCCGTGATCGACGATCGCGCCCGACTCACCTACAGCGAACTCGCCGACAGGTCCCATGCCGTGGCACGGGGATTGCGCAGGCTCGGCATAGCCGACGGCGACCGTGTTCTGCTCCAACTCCCCAACCGTGTGGAGTTCGTGATCACCTGGTTCGCGCTGATCACCCTGGGCGCGGTCCCCGTGCACACCCAGCCGGGCCACCGTCGTAGCGAAATGACCCATCTGGCTGCCCTCTCCGAGGCGACCGCCTATGTCATACCGGATGAACACTCCCAGTTCGACCACCGAGAGCTCGCTGCCGCGGTACGCGCCGAGTCTCCACGACTCCAGCACGTCATCGTGGTCGGCGACCCGGGAAAACACAGCGACTTCGTCCGCTTCGCCGACCTGGAGGACTCCCCTTCGGACGACGTTCCCGTCACCTCGTCGGCAGCCCCGGAGGACATCGCCGTCCTCCTGCTGTCGGGAGGCACCACGGGACTTCCCAAGCTGATCCCCCGGACCCACGACGACTACCAGTACAACGCTCGGGCAGCCGCCGAGGTGTGTCATCTCGGGCCGGACACGGTCTATCTGGCCGCCCTGCCCATCGCCTTCAACTACACCTGGAACTGCCCGGGCGTCCTGGGTGCACTGAGCGTGGGCGGAACCGTCGTCATGGCGAGCAATCCGGACCCCTCGTACTGCTTCGGCCTGATCGAGCGCCACGGGGTGACGATCACCGCGATCAACCCCCAACTCGCGCCGGTCTGGCTGGACGAGGCCGAGGCCACCTCGGTGGACCTGTCCGGTCTGCGCGTCCTCCAGATCGGAAGCGCCCGGCTCGCGGACGACACCGCCCGGCAGGTCATCGACGGTTTCGGCGCCACGCTCCAGCAGGTGTTCGGCATGGCCGAAGGGCTGCTCTGCCTCACCCGCCTCGACGACCCGCCCGCCGTCCTCGCCACCACACAGGGCAAACCGATCTCATCCGCCGATGAGGTGCGGATCGTCTCGGGCACCGACGAGGAGGTGCCCGAAGGGGAGGCAGGTGAACTCCTCACCCGCGGCCCGTACACACTGCGCGGCTACTACCGCGCGGACGAGCACAACACCAAGAGCTTCACCGGCGACGGCTTCTACCGCACCGGCGATCTGGTGCGCCGAACCCCGAGCGGCCATCTCATCGTGGTCGGCCGGGTCAAGGACCAGATCAACCGGGGCGGCGAGAAGATTGCCGCAACGGAGGTCGAGGGCCATCTCCTCGCCCATCCGGCCATCCGTTCCGTCGCCCTGGTCGCTTGCCCCGACGAGGACCTCGGCGAGTCGTCCGTCGCCTTCGTGGTGGTCTCGCAGGGCAGCCAGGCTCCCACTCGCGCGGACTTGGCGGCCTTCCTGAAGGAACGGGGGATCGCTGCCTACAAGACTCCTGACCGGGTGACGATCCTGGAGACGATGCCGCTCACCCCGCTGGGGAAGATGGACAAGAAGGCGCTCACCGAGCTGCTGCCCCGCTGATCAAAAGTTCCGCCCTTCCGTTCGGGGTGCCTCGCCCGGTCGACGCACCCCGAACGGAGCAGCCGGCCTCCGGTGATCTTCGCGGAGACCGTACGAGCATCCGGAATTGGCCGAAATTCGCCGTGGACCTGCGCATATCCATCGCACTTCCCTGTCCGCAGCCCCCGGATGAGCCACCCCCCGGGGATGCGTCGACCGCCCGTTCCCAACGGGCGCCGTTGCGGCGCGACAGGCACGATGTGAGGGCCTGTAGTACACGAGAACCGGTACGAAGGGGAGTGGCCGGCGCAGGTCGGGAATCCACGGACACCCCGGCGTCGGCAGCCCGGAGGACTCATGCGACGACACGTTCGCGCGCTCATCGGCAACCTACTCACATCCGTCGTCCTCGTATCGGTCAGCTTGCTGAACGCGGGGCCCGTACATGCGGGCGCACCCCCCGTGGCGGGGGCGATCCGGACGGAGCAGCGGGCGGCGGCACTGCCCGTGAGCGTCGACGGCGGCACCTGGCAGTCGGGGCACCTCCAGGGCATGGCCATCGACCACGCCCGGGGGTCCATGTACTTCTCCTTTACCGATCTGCTGGTCCGAACCGATATGAGCGGCAATCCGATCGGTTCGGTGACCGGTTTCACCGGCCACCTCGGGGATCTGGACTTCAACCCGGACGACGGCCGTGTCTACGGTTCGCTGGAGTACAAGGACGCGCCCGCCTTCTACATCGCGATCTTCGACGGCGAGAGCATCACTCAGATGAACATGGACGCCCAGTCCACGGGAGTCGTCTCCACGGTCCACCTCAAGGAAGTGACCGAGGACTACACGGCCGACCTCGACCACAACGGTGTCTTCGGCGGCGACACCGCCGACACTGCGGACCACCGCTACGGTTGCAGCGGCATCGACGGCATCACTTTTGGTCCCTCCATGGAGCGCAAGGACCGGGTGAAGCTCACAGTCGCGTACGGGATCTACTCCCACACCGGCCGCACCGACAACGACCACCAGGTGCTGTTGCAGTACGACGTGCGGTCGTGGCGGAAGTACGAGAAGCCCCTGTTGGAGAGCGCACCTCACACCAGTGGGCCCGTCGCGCCCGAGGGCAAGTTCTTCGTCCACACCGGCAACACCACGTACGGCGTGCAGAACCTGGAGTACGACGCCCACAGCGGCAACTGGATCATGGCCGTGTACCGGGGCAAGAAGGCGGCGTATCCCAACTACTCCCTCTTCGTCATCGACGGGTCCAAGGCGCCGTCCTGGTCGGCGGTCCAGGGCCAGGCACGCCCCGAGGTGGGTCGGGTGCTCTCCCTCCTCCCCCAGGGCCTCCACGACGAGATGACCGGGCAGTATGGGTATCGAGCACGCGGGCAGTACGGGTTGGTCTCGCTGGACGACGGCCGCTTCTACCTCGCACGGGCCGGCACCGTCGGCACGGGCGAGACGAGCCGTCAGACCGGACGCGCGGAGCTCTACCGCTGGATCGGCAGCACTCCGGATCCGTTCACCCCTGCTGCCACCCCTGCCGCCACGCCTTCCGCAGCGGGCAACGGTTCCAGCTGAGGCCCGCGCCGCCCAAGACCACTCCATCCTGCGCGATGGTGCTGGAGGGCTTCGTGGGTTCACACCCTGGCGATCACCGCATGACGCTCATCCGTCACCGATCGCCCCCAGAGGGCCGCATGGTGGCTGAGCGGTTCGATCCGCACCGCGGTGGCGAGGGGCCGTACCGCATCGGCCAGATCCTCGGCGCCGATGCCGCCGTCCCAGGGCAGCGGGTCCGCATCCGTGCCGTAGGGCGCTGCGCTCGGTTCTGACTCGCGCCAACGACCCTCGATCAGGACGAGCAGACCGCCGGGGCGTAGTCGGCCGGTCCAATCGCTCAGGGCGGCCTGTGGATCGGGCAGGGTCCACATCAGATGGCGGGCGAGGAGGACATCGAACCGCTGGTCCCCCGTGGGCGGGGCGGCTGCGTCACCCACGAGGAAGCGGCCCGTCAGACCCGCGCCCGTCAGCTTGCCCCGGGCCTGCTCGACCATCCGCGGTGACAGGTCCACCCCGGTGACCCGGTGACCGGCTTCCGCGAGCAACTGGGACAAGGACCCCGTACCGCAGCCGACGTCCAATACGTCGAGCGGGGCGGACGGCAGCCAGGAGTTGAGCAGGTCCGACCACGCGTCGCGGGTTTCGGGGGCTCGTAGGCCGTGGTCCGGTTCCTCGTCAAAACGGGATGCAGCGGCGTCCCAGTACTGGGTGATGGCAGCGGAGAGCGTCATCCGACCATCGTGTCAGTCGGTACTGACATCGCCCTGCCACCGGAGGAGAGCGCTGTTCCTCCCGGTGGCAGGGCGGGCTCGGCAGGGCGTCGCGCCGGCGGTCAGCCGGTCAGGTCGGAGCATGGGGCCGTGAGTGGCGATCACTCATTCCCTGCCCTTCTTGACGGACGGGCCGACCTCCTTCCATCCGTACGGCCCGGTCTCCGACCTTGGCTGCGCCCTGCCGAGCGCCTCAGAACCCTCGCGGGCTGAATTCCATGATGAGAGCCCCTCCTTGGGCGGGCTCGGTCGTTTCGGTTCGGGATGCGGGCTGGTGCTGTTCCAGTGAGGCGAGCCGGTCGTCCGGCCGGGGGATCTCCCCGAAGACCTCGTCGTCGCACTCGACGGGGAGACTGTGGATGAGTGCTCTCACCCTCGGGGGCAACAGGGGTCGATCGCCCTGGTGACAACGGACGATGAGGTCGGAGCGGATGCTCTCGGGCAATAGCCCCGGCGGCACGGAACGCCTGGGCCGTCGACGACCCCGGACCCAGCGCCACAAGCGCGACGACCGTCGGGACTCACGGGACGCCCCGGGCCCTCGCACCAGGTCCTTGCCCTGGTCGCGCCAGTACCGGGCATCACGGAACTCGGCCTGTTGCTCATGCAGGAGGAATAGACAGAAGGCGGCTGTGGCATCACCGGAACCCGCCGCGAACTGCCACCAGAACTGGGCGCCCTCCAGGTATCCCGCGAGGTAGAGGAGCGTCGCGAAGACGAGTGCCCCGGCCGGGTCGATGCGCTCATGGTCGAGGAAGCGCTTCAAGCTGGTGGCGGCCTGTGGCGCATCGACGATCAGCGCGGCAGCCAGATCGAGGTCGTGGGCTGCCTGTTCGGTGCGGCTGAGTGGTTGGCGTGCCTCCTGGGGAATGGGCGAAGATCGTGGGGCAGGGGTGCCGAGGCGACCGAGCGCGGCTTCGGTGTCGTAGTCGTCGTACTCGTGGGTGAGGACCTGCGCATCACGCAGGGCGTCATCGACGCGGATGGGGTCGGCGGGCTCGATCAATCGCTGTCCTCGTGTCGCATGTGCAAGGCGGTGGCGATCCTGCGGCGTGCGTGACGGATATGGGATCGGACGGTGCCGGTCCGGATGCCGAGGAAATCGGCGGTCTCCTCCTCGGTGCAGTTGAGGACGAACCGCAGGACGATCACGTCCTGCTGGCGTTCCGGCAGCTCCGAAATGGCGGTGTAGAGGCCGATCTCCTCACTGAGCACCGCGAATTCATCGCAGAGTTCCTGAAAGCGCGCCCGCTGGATAGCTTGGTAGAAGGCCGCGGTTCCCACCAGTTGGGGTTGACGGTCACGTGCCGCGAGCCAAGTGTCGACCTCGTCCTTGAGTAGGGTCCAGGCGTACCGCGGTACGGACTCCTGTTGCAGGGCGTGGTCCCAGTTCTGCTGCAGCCGTGCGAAAGCGGCCTGTACGACGGCTTCCACCGCTCGACCGCCGACCTGGGTGTGTGCGTAGCGCATCCACATCTTGCGGTGGAAGGTGTGAAACGCCTGGAAGGTGACTGACCGCGACTGCACGACGGCGGCACTGGCGGCGGGAAGGCGCGGATCGCTCACGAGCCGGCTCCATCGGGAGGAGCCATCGGCTTGCCGAGATCCGACGGAGCCGAGGCCGTTGGGTCCGCTGCACCGGCTACGACGGCGACTCCTTGCACGGGGAGGGCCGCCGTAGGGGCGCCGACGGCAACGCCGTCGCTCCCCAAGGGTGTTGCGATAGGGACGATGTCCACTTGCACTGAGTTCCTTCGAGGGTGTCAGGACACCGGACCGGCCCTCACAGGAGGGCGGGTGGTCGGTTGGGAAGTTCTCCCACCTTCAGCCAACCGGAAGCACCGCCCGTTCGTGCAAGACGACCCTCGAACTTTTTCTCGGAAGGTGAATATATGATGGCATGTACGGTGATGACGATCCGTCACATACCTTTCGACAAGGCCCTCTTAGGGCAACAGCGGCGCGCCACACCTCTTGCCCGGGCGCGTCACGGCGGGTGCACTGGTACGAGCGGGCCGGCCGGGCGTGTGTGCACCACACACCGAATACGGATGGGCAACAACCGACACGTGGGAGACGACATGAGTGATGACGCGGTGGATCTGGCGATGGATCGCGCCCATTCGGCCCGGATGTACGACTTCTACCTCGGTGGCATCACCAACTTTCCCGCGGACCGCGAGGCGGCGGCCAAGGCGCTCGCAGCCTTCCCCTCGGCCCCCATCGCGGCCCGCCTCAACCGTCGATTCATGCATCGCTCCACCCGCTATCTGGCTGCGGAGCTGGGCATCCGACAGTTCCTCGACATCGGCACCGGCATACCCACCTCGCCCAATCTCCATGAGATCGCCCAGGAGGTCGTTCCGTCCGCCCGGGTGGTCTACATCGACAACGACCCGATCGTCTTGGCCCACGCCCGTGCCCTGCTCCGCAGCCACCCCGACGGCACCACCACCTATGTGGAGGCCGATGCCCGGGATCCGCAGCGCATCCTCGACCACCCGACACTGCGCACGACCCTGGACTTCGCCGAACCCATCGGTGTCAGCCTCATCGCCCTGCTGCACTTCCTCCCTGACGAGGAGGCGGCCCACACCGTCGTGGACGAAGTGAAGAAGGCGCTGCCGTCAGGCAGCACCCTGGCCATCAGCCATGCCACACCCGACTTCGCTCCGGAGGCCATCGCCCAGGTGACTCGCGCGTATGCAGCAGTGGGGACCCATGTGCGCCCCCGCACCAGGGACGAAGTCCTTCGCCTCTTCACCGGCTGGGACCTGCTGTCCCCCGGTCTGGTCCCCACCCACCGTTGGCTCCCCGATCCGGACGACCCCATGCTGACCATCACCGATGCGGACGCTTCCTGCTACGCCGGAGTTGCCCGCAAGCCCTGACGCGCCGCCCGGGCCGGAGCACATCCAACGCGCTCCGGCCTGCCCCGCCTCCTCCCCCACGCCTCGCCTATGATGCCGATCGTGGGCGTTTCCTGAGCAGCTGACTTCGGTCCGAGATCATCGCCCGGCAGGTCGCCGGGCCTCGTTGCCATGTCTTCGTACGAGCTCAGAAGAGAGAGTGCCACCGTGCCCCGTCGTTCATCTGCCCATGCTTTGGACACCCGTATCAGCCTGCTGCGCGACATCGCCCACGCCGACCAACGGCTGGAGGGAGTGTTGCTCTATGGATCGTGGACGCTGGGTGAGGCGGACGCCCATTCGGATCTCGACGCGTACCTCTTCGTCAATGACGCCGATGCCGACACCTTCGACGGACGGGCGTTCGTGGAGCAACTCGCCCCGCTCAAACTGGCCTACACCAACATGTACGGCATCCTCGCCGTGGTGTTCGACGATCTGATGCGGGGGGAGTTCCATGTGGAGGCGGCGGGCTCGGCGGTGGCCGAGATGGCGTCTTGGCGTGGGGTCGTGCACTTTCCCGACCCTGACCGCGCGGTCCTGCTCGATCGCACCGGGCGGCTCACCGCAGCGGCCCGAGCCCTCGCCGAGTACGAACCGCCCGAGCCGGTCGCCACGGCGCAGCAGTTGACCGACGAGCTCGCCAACTGGACCCTGATGCTGGCCCATGTACTGGCACGCGGCGAGACCGCACGGGCGTACGCCCTCCTCCACACCGTCATCGCTCCGCAACAACTCCAGTTGTGTCGGCTGCTGAGGGGCTCGACGACCCATTGGCTGACCCCCAGCCGGGCGCTGGAAGAGGACCTACCCGCCGGGGACCAGGAGCGGTACACGGCCACCACGTGCCGCGCGGTGGACGCGGGCGTACGCGTCGCCGCCCGGAAGAGTTGGCAGTGGACCCGGGACCTGGCCACCGAAGCGGCCCAGCGGTGGCGCATCGCGCTTCCGCTGCCGCTCCACGAAAACATCGGCACCCAGCTGGCGGCCGAACGGTAGGCCCAGGCGCTCCTGGCCGTGGGGGACCCGATGCCGGTGAGGGGGCCTGGTGGGAGGGGCGTCGGGTGCGCTCCGCCTCCATCCAGTGGACGATGGGAACAGAGCCCCGTCCGCCCCGGCCCTATATCTCCGGGGCACTCCTGAAGGAAGGCGTAACCATGGTCGGCAAGGACGTGCCCGACGACGCCGCGGGCGACGAGGTCTATCAGCCGGCGTCACCGGATGACAACGAGGTGCCCGAGGACGAGGGTCTGCTCGACCCGGAGGACACCCTGCTCGACCGTGGTGTGGACCCTTACGACGAGGGCTGGTCCCCTCCCGAACGCCCGCTCGGCGTCGGGCGCAGCGGAACCACCGCGCGTGAGCAGCACGAGGGCGAGACACTGGACGAGAGGCTGGCGGAGGAAGTACCCGACGCCGGAGCCGATGCCTGGCGGGGCGACGGGATCGGCGATGCGTCCGACACTGATGGCGAGGCGCTCGACGACGAGGTGGGAGACCGCCGCGCCGGCCGTCTCGTGGCTCCGGACGAGGGCGCACACGAGGACACCGAGAAGGATCTCTTGGCGTGGGACGTGGGCATCGACGGGGCTGCCGCTTCGGCCGAGGAGGCGGCGGTGCACGTCGTCCCGGACGACGAATCGCTCTGAGCGACGGCACGGGTGCGTGCCGCACTCGGAGGCCGATCGATCATCCTGTGCAACGCGTCGCGCTCGCCCGTGCTGTCGTCCTGACCCGTTCCACACTGCCCCCCTTCCATCCACACTGACTTCCAGGTGGGGCTTGCGCGGCCTGGATACACCACCCCCGTCGTGCGCCCCGGCGCTCGTACGCACCTCGCACTGCTTCCGGGTCCGGCTCCGGCCTCTCCTTCTCGCTGTGGGGCAGATAGCAGGCCGTACCAGGTGATTGCGCTCGAACATCGCGCGTGCCATCCGAGCATCACCGATCGAAGAACCCACTTCGAACACCAAGGGTGTTCGATCGCTCACCATCAGCCAGATTCCCCCGCATGAATCCCCGACTCCTGAGGTAGGGATGTCGGCTGATGCATCAGGGGTGGGATGCACTGGCAGGGAGAGGGGTTTCCAGACGATGTCGTTGAGAGTCCTGCGCCAACGCCATGAGCGGGGTGCCGGGTGACCCTTCCCGACACCGAGGGCCCATCTCCCACCGGGACCACCGAAGTCGAGCAGTCCACCGAAGCCGAGCAACTCATCGACGTCGAGCAGTTCATCGAACTCTCCGTCACCCTCACCGGATTCAACGCAGCCGAACTCATGGGCACCGCCATGGCGGGGGTCTACCACGCATGGGTCTGCCAACAGGTGGACCCTGGGCTCTGCACCGAGTTGATCGGCGCCTCGGCCGATGGATGCGCCGAGCTCGACGAAGGCCCCGTACGGGAACTCGCCCGCTCGATCTGCCATCTCTGGTACCTGGGAGTGTGGCCGTGCCCAGACGGGCAAGAGCACCCGACGGCCCCCACAGTGATCTCCGGTCGGGCCTACGCACAGGGATTGGTGTGGCGCAGTTTCGGCGGCCACGCACCAGGTGCCGGCACTCCCGGATACGGGTCGTGGGCCGAGCCACCGGCCGAAACCAGCGGAGGTGAGGAGCGTTGACCGCATCAGAGCACTTCGATGTGATCGTGGTGGGGGCCGGTGTTGCGGGCTCCCTCATCGCCCGGAGCCTGGGGGATCGGGGCTGGCGCGTCCTGGTGCTCGAAGCCGGGCGGGGCGATGGGGCCGGTGCGCCCGCCGTGGACGTGGAGCGATTCCGTTCGGCACTGGTCAAGGTGCCGAGCGCGGCCATCGCTGCCAACCCCCTGGCGGCCTCGCCCGATGTGTTGGACCTCCGCGGTGATCCCGGCGGCGGATACCACGCCGACGGATACCTTCTCCAGAACGGCCGGCTTCCCTATGCGAGTGGATATCTGAGGGTCAATGGCGGTACCGGTACAGCGTGGACCGGCCTCACCCCTCGGATGCACCCGGAGGACTTCGACACCGAAACCTTCGGCTACGGACGCAACTGGCCTATCGACTATGCGGTGTTGGAGCCCCACTACCGCGCCGCTGAGCTGGAGTTCGGCGTGGCCGCCGATGTGGCGGAGCAGCGGGATCTGGTCAGTCTGCCCCTGCCCGACGGCTATGCCTTTCCCCACTCCCCCGTTCCCGCCAGCCACCTCGACCGGGTGGTGGCCGGCGCATTGGACGGACACGGTGTCCAGGACCCGTTCGCCACCCGTTCGACGGAACTCCGCGTGGTGGGTACCCCACAGGCGCGCAACACCACGAGCACCGAAGCGCACGGCCCGGTGTGCGAGGGCAGCGCGAGTTGCATTCCGGTCTGCCCCACCGGAGCGAAGTACACACCGGGGCGCACCCAGGCCCGGTGGAGCCCCTCGGTCGCCCTGGTGACCCGGGCGGTGGTGGGGCGAATCATGCCGGATGCCGTGGGGCGAATCCGCGGTGTCGAGTACCAGCGGTACGACGACCCGGCTTCACCGGCCGGCGTGATCCGGTGCACGGCTGATGCGGACATCGTCGTACTGGCTGCCCATGCCATCGAGAACGCCCGGCTCCTCCTCGCCTCCGGCCTCGCCAACTCCAGTGATCAGGTGGGCCGCAATTTGATGGACCATCCGGTCCTGCTGACCTGGGGGCTGCTGCCGGAGCCGATCGGCCCGTACCGGGGGCCTGGGTCGACCTCCGGGCTGGAGGGGTTCCGGTTCGGTCCGGTCCGGGGTGCGCGTGCGCCCTTCCGCATCGAGATCGGCAACTGGGGTTGGAACTGGGCCGTCGGGGCGCCGGACGTCGAGGTCAGGGCACTGCTGCGGGACGCAGGACCGACCTTGCCCGGTGGTGGCGGCCGGCGCGGGTTGCTCGGCACCGCGCTGCGGCACGCCGTGGGGAATCGGATCGGTCGACAGTTCGCGTTGCAGTTCGAGATGGAGCAGTGCGCCGACCCCATGAACCGGGTGACCCTCGCACCGGGGCAGTTCGACCTGTTGGGTAGTCCCCGCCCGCTATTGACGTACGACCTGTCCGACCATGTGAAGGCGGGGATCGTCGCCGCCAAGTCCGTGTCCGACCAGATCTTCGCCCTGCTGGGCGCGGAGGACCACAGCCGGTACGAGCCCGGTCCCTTCCAGCCGGGATGGTTCGAGTTCGAGGGCCGGCCCTACGCCTACCGTGGCGCAGGGCACGGGGCGGGCACCCACATCATGGGGAACTCGCCCGCCACGTCCGTCGTCGACTCGTGGCAGCGCTGTTGGGACCACCCCAACCTCTTCGCCGTGGGCTGCGGCAGCATGCCTTCGCTGGGCACATCCAACCCCACCCTCACGATGGCTGCGATCACCCTGCGCAGTGCCGAACGGATCCACCGCGACCTCACCGCACTCAACGGGCCGATTCGCCTCTCGGCTCGTGGTCCGTACCGAAACCCCCGTATCGGCAAGGAGAACGACAACGCATGAGCGAGCTGGATCTGCCACCCGTCGCAGCGCCCTATCTGCTGCCCTTCCACTACGGTGCACTGCACAACATCGGAGTGGACTTCCTGGTCGACCCTGCTCCGGTGCGCTCGGTACTGGCCGAACGCCATCCGGATCTGAGCGTGGCCGAGTTCGACGGCGGCACCTGTGCAACGCTCAACTACCAGCTGTACTTCGCCCAGTACCCGAACGGCGGCGGCATCACCCAGGAGATCGAGTACAGCGTGATCGCCTACCCGACGGCGAGCGCCGATCGTCTCGCCCGGTTGTCGTACGACCAGTTCGCGCGGGGGTACGACCAGACCAAGCTGTTGGGGATCGCCCGGCTCCATGTGCTGTGCGACAACCCCTTGGCCATCGCGGCGGGCACCACGCTCTACGGAGAGCCGAAGTATCCGGGCGGTTTCGAGGTGACACTGCCGTCGCCGAACGGCCCGGTGGCGGACCTCTGGCACATCGTCTGTCGGCAGGCCGCGCCTTCCGCCGCGGAGGAGGGGTCCACGGGTGAACTGCCGGCGCTGCTGTCGTTGTGGGCCGATCTCACCGGCGTTCCCAGGACTGCGGTGAACAACACGCCCATCACCGGCTACGGCACCGATGATGCTGGTCGACCATTGGCCGGTCCGATGAACGTCTATCAGCCCTACCAGTACACGTCCTTGACCGAAGCCGACGCCGAACGGGTGCGATTGACCGTCCATGCCCCCAATTCGCCCGTCGGTACCGACATCGTCACGCTGATCGGTGCTGCCCCGGCCCGCGGGGTGTGGACCTATCAGTCGCCTCCGGTTGCGGCCCACAACCGTCCGTACTACGTGCCGCGGAGCAGCACCCGGCGGAGCGTCTGATGCGGAACGCCATGGACGGACCGGCCCGCGCACACTCGCCCCCGCCGACCCCGGGTGCCAGCAACGACTTCCGGCCGTCCGTGCGTCGATCGGGCGACGCCCGCCCGTGCGGGGAACAAGCCCGTGGAGTCGGGCGCTGACATGGATATGACTTCTGGACACCGCATCAGCATCGAGCAGGGCAGCCAGCGCGTACGGGTCGTGAAGGACGGACAAGTGCTCGCCGAGAGCACCAGGCCCGTCGTGCTGCGCGAAACGGGTTGCCCGGTCCGCTACTACCTGCCGCCCGAGGACGTACGCGTCGATCTCCTGACCCGCTCGCAGACCAGCACCCACTGTCCGTTCAAGGGCGACGCCGCCTATTGGTCGGTTGCGGGCGCGGATGATCTCGTCTGGGCCTACCCCGACCCCAAGCCCGAGGTGGCGGAGATCAAGGATCACTTCTGCTTCTACGACACCGAGCTCGGCTGACCCCGGATCGCACCGACCCACCCGTCTCAGGTCTCGTGGAGCTCCTGGACGGGTGGGCTCACCCAGCGGTGTCACCGCATCGGGTGAGACTTCCGGTGGGACGGATCGCTACGGTCGCCGAGCGGGGGGAGCCACGCCAAGTGAATTCTGCCTGGGCCGCCGACCGTTCGAGAAGCGACCCATGCGTACTCACGCCCTGTGCCGCACCCGTGTCAGCGGCGAAGTGCGCGCTTTTGCAGGGCCTCCAACGGTCCGGTGTCGAAGCGTCGCAGCCACAAGGCTGAGCCCACCATCAGCACAAGGCAGACTCCCGCCCACAGACCGATCACCCACCACGGCCGCCAGGTCTCCCCGAACCGGTGTGCCAACCCGAGACCGATGCCGTAGGCCAAGAACATGCACAACACGTTCTGGAGGACATAGCCGGTCAGAGCCGTTCTGCCCACGCAGATGAGGCTGTGGAGCACCGGACCCGTACGTCGGACTCGGTCGGTCAGCAGGCCGATGAGCCCGATGTAACCCAGCGCCGACAGCGGTCCTGCGACATAGCGATCCAGCAGGAAGTAGTCGCCTCCCGCCAGTGACGCCATCACACTCAAAGGAACGCCGAGCCCCAGGCCCCACAGCAGGAGGCGGGCACGAATGCGACGACCGGTGTCGTCCGCGCCGAAAGCACCGGCCCGGAAGAGTCGTACGCCCAGGAGGAACAGGAAGACCAGCAGACAGAAGGACAGTACGGGCTCCAGCCTCAGGGCCAGCATGTTGTCCAACCGGAACTTCACCTGATCCAGATAATCGCCGTGCGCATAGAGATCACTCACCTCGCGGGAGACCCTCTCACCACCCCCGGATTCCGCGGCGACGAGAGCCGTCGTCAGCAAGACCATCAAGGAGACGTGGATGCCCGCCGCCCACCACATCACGCGGCTCTGAGCGGTGGCGGAACGGGTGAGCAGCCATGCCACCAACAATGCGGTGACGGCGTACCCCATCAGCACGTCCCATGCGAAGACGAAGACGAAGTGGATCGTGCCCTCGGCGAAGAGGAAGAGGGCACGCCATCGATAGCGTCCGGGCCACGGTTCATCGCGCCGCTTCGCCGAGCGGTACTGGATGGCCAGCCCGACGCCGAAGAGGATCGTCAGGAGGGCCAGGAATCGTCCGTTCGCCACGAGGCGCAGAAGGCTCTCCACCGCAGCCGGAAAGGAGTCCAGGGAGAACTCCGCCGTGCCCTGGGCGAGGACGCCCCACTCGGCCCCCGGAGCCGTGAAGATCCACACATTGGTCAACAACGTGCCGAGGATCGCCACTCCCCGCAGTATGTCGAGCAGTGCGAGACGGCTACTCGTGGCCGAGGTGGCGACCGGTGATGTCCTTAAATTCGTCATGCTTCCATCGTCTCGACGCAGGGCTCAGACACGTCATGACCAGGGACGAAGACGACCTACACCGAAAGTCGTACCGGTTGCGCGATGGGGCTCGGGGTCTGACTCGACCGCCTCCGTGCAGGCAGGCACAACCTGTCAAAGGAGGGCTCCTTGAGGGCGTCGTCACCCGCGGTGGGCGTCGGGCGCGGTCCGTGTGACGTCCTCATCCGGACGAACGGCACACGGACCGTGGCAGCTACGGAATGCGCGCGACGGCGCCCCAACCGGCTCGTTCGGTGACCTTGCCGGTGGTGGCGTCGGGCCGCCAGTTCGGCCAGGAGACCAACCCGGGCTCCACCAGATCGAGCGCGTCGAAGAAGCGCGCGATCTGCTCCGGGGTGCGGAAGACATAGGGAATGGCGCCACTGGAGTTGTAGGCGTCCTGGGCCGCGGCCTGCGCGGGACTGTCCGCATTTGCATGGCTCAGGGCGAGGTGGCTTCCGGACGGCAACTCGGCGACGAGCCGGGCGACCAGGGCCAACGCCTCGTCGAAATCGACGATGTGACCCAGCACATCGGAGATGACCAGGGCCACCGGCTCGCTCAGATCCAGTGTCTCGGCCGCTCCGGCGAGCACCTTCGGGGTGTCCCGCATATCCGCCTCGATGTAGGAGGTGGCGCCCTCGGAAGTGCTGGTCAGGAGCGCCTGAACGTGGAGGAGGACCAAGGGGTCATGGTCCACGTAGACGATTCGGGCATCCGGTGCAATGCGTTGGGCGACCTCATGGGTGTTGTCCGTGGTCGGTAACCCGGCCCCCAGGTCGAGGAACTGTCGCATTCCGGCTTCGGCCGCCAGATAGGTGACAGTACGTCGCAGGAACGCACGGGACTCCTTCGCCATGACCTCGATCAGGGGAAATGCCTCCCGGTACGCGTCGCCGGCGATTCGGTCGGCCGGATAGTGCTCGTTCCCGCCCAACCAGTAGTTCCAGACCCTGGCGGAGTGCGCCACCGAGGTGTCAATGCGCGGTTGGGGATCTTCGCTCACGGTGTTTCCCTTTCGGTCGTCTGTGTACGAGTCGTCCGGAGCATGGCCGTGTGGTGCGCGGCTCACCCATCGGGTGCACCGCCAGGTGCTCCTCCCGGTGATCCCCCACAGGCTGCCCCACCCGCCATCTGAACATGGCGATCGCCCGTGATGGAGTCCTTCCCGCAAGTCATCCGATGACCGGTCCTGCCGTTCGGGCCGCGGTGACGGGGCTCCGCTTCCGGCCGTTGTCAGACCCGTGGTGCAGGATCGCCCCCATGACGATCACCACCGCCACTGCGTTCGCCAGCCGCGAGGAATACCACCACGCGGTCGACTCGGCCCTGGCTGCCTCCGCCGCGTACTACGGCGACGGCAGCAGCCCGCTCGACGACGCGACGTTCGACCTGCTCGCCCGCAGGATCGTCGCGCATGAGGCTGAGCATCCGGAGCACCTGCGGTCCGACTCGCCCACGGGCAAGGTCGCGGGTGGTGCGGCTCCCGTCGGGGATGTGGCCCACAGTGTCCCGATGCTCTCCCTCGACAATGTCTTCGACGCCGAATCACTGACGAAGTGGGGCGCTTCGGTGACCCGACGGCTGGGTGCACCCGTGGCCGGCGGCTTCGCCGTGGAGCCGAAGTTGGACGGTGCGGCGATCGCCGCGCGGTACCGCAACGGCCGGCTGGTCCAGTTGGTCACCCGTGGTGACGGCGTACACGGCGAAGACGTATCCCATGCGATCGGCAGCATCGTCGGCCTTCCCGAAAGACTCGACACGGACCTCACCCTTGAATTGCGTGGTGAGGTCCTGATGACCCACGAGCAGTTCGAGAGGGCGAATGAGACCCGTCAGGCACACGGCGCCAAGGTGTTCTCCAACCCGCGCAACGGCACGGCGGGCACCCTACGGGCCAAAGACCGCCCGTACACGATCGAGACCACCTTCTTCGCGTACGGCGTGGCCGGGGTGGACGCTGAGGCTCCGGGCCTGCCCGGGGATACCCACGAGGCCGTGATGAACCTGATCGCCGCGGCCGGGGTCCAGACCACCGCCACGGCGGGGGTGGGGATGCGCGTCCATGCGACATTGGAAGAGGTCCAGGCCCGGGTCGAGGAAATCGCCGGGCTGAGGGCCGCGTTGCCGTTCGGCATCGACGGCGCCGTGATCAAGGTCAATGACTTCGGGGAGCAGAAGACAGCCGGAGTCGCCACGCGTCACCCCCACTGGGCCGTCGCGTACAAACTCCCGGCGGTCGAACGACGGACCACCTTGGTGGCCGTGGAGTGGAATGTGGGGCGGACCGGCATCATCGCCCCGCGCGCCGTGTTGGAGCCGGTCGAGGTCGACGGCAGCATCGTGCGGTACGCCACCCTGCACAACCCGGCGTTCATCCAGGCCAGCGGCATGATGGTCGGCGACACCGTGACGGTGTGGAAGGCCGGGGACATCATTCCCCGCATCGAGGCGCCCGTCGTCGACCTGCGTACGGGTGCGGAGACGCCGATCGTCTTTCCCGATGCGTGCCCCAAGTGCGGCGGTGCCATCGACACATCCGGGGAGCGTTGGGAGTGCGCGGGCGGGACCGGTGGAGGCTGCGGTCTCCTCGCCTCCTTGAGATACGCCGTGGGTCGGGACCAACTCGACATCGACGGTCTGGGCACGACCTACATCGAGGCGCTGGTGGATGAGGGGTCGGTGGTCGACGTGGCCGATCTGTTCACCCTCAGCAGGGATCAGCTGGTGTCGGCAACGCGCAGCGAAAGGCGCGCTGACACGCTGTTGGCGAATATCGCCGCGGCCAGGAGCAAGCCTCTGAACAGGGTTTTCTGCGCCTTGGGCATCGTCCGGACGGGTCGTACGCTGTCGCGACAGATCGCCCGGCACTTCGGCACGATGGATGCGATCCGGGCCGCGGACGCCGATGCACTCTCCGCGGTGCCGAAACTGCCCGGTGCGAATGCCCCGAAGATCGCCGCGCACATCGCCGCAATGGGTCCGGTCATCGACAAGCTCGTCGCCGCCGGCGTGAACATGACGGAGCCGGGAGGCCCCGCCGAGACCGAGGTGGCCGGCGAAGTGACGGAGCTGCCGTTGTCGGGCCAGGTCGTCGTGGTGACCGGTGGGATGAATGGACCGTTGGCGGGGCGCAACCGCACGGAGATGAATGAACTCATCGAGCGAGCGGGCGGGGTTTCCTCGGGCAGTGTGTCGAAGAAGACCACGATCGTGGTCGCGGGTGAGAGTGCCGGATCCAAGCTGGCCAAGGCCAGGACACTGGGGACGAAGGTCCTCACGGAGCAGGAGTTCGCGGACGTCCTGGGGGATCACCTCGGCTGATCCTGACCGGCCCCCCGTAGCGCCCCCACCCATGTGCAGCACCGCCTGCTCCGCCCGCCCCCTGACCGGGCGGGGAGGACGGCGGGCCTTAAGATCCGGTCGGCGGCAGACCCGGGCGATTCGTCTGCGAGGATGAGGCGCATGGATGTACGAAACAGGCACCATGTGACGGTCAGCGGTCGCGAGGGCGGTCGGGTCGTGGTGCTGTCGCACGGGTTCGGGTGCGATCAGAACATGTGGCGTCTGGTGGTCCCGGCGCTGGAGCGCGAGTTCACCGTCGTCCTCTTCGACCATGTGGGGGCGGGACGCTCGGATCTGTCGGCATGGAGCGAGCAGCGGTACTCCACGCTGGACGGCTATGCGACGGACGTACTGGATCTCTGCCGTGGGTTGGCACTGGGCCCGGTGACCTTCGTCGGGCACTCGGTGAGCGCGATGATGGGCGTTCTGGCGGCGGCGCGCGAGCCGGAGGCGTTCGACGGTCTCGTTCTGCTCGCTCCCTCACCCTGCTTCATCGACGACCCGGCGACCGGCTACCGCGGCGGTTTCAGCGCCGCGGACATCGAAGAGCTCCTGGAGTCCTTGGACGCGAACTATCTGGGATGGTCCGGGGCGATGGCACCGGTGATCATGGGCAACCCCGAGCGTCCTGAGTTGGGCGAGGAGCTGACCAACAGCTTCTGCCGGACGGATCCGGAGATCGCCCGGTCGTTCGCCCGCGTGACGTTCCTCTCCGACAACCGCGACGACCTGTCCCGGGTCACCGTCCCCACCCTGGTGGCACAGTGTTCCCGCGATGCGATCGCTCCGCCCGAGGTGGGCGCTTTCCTAAAGGAGCAGATAGCGGGAAGCAAGCTGGTCACCCTGAACGCCACGGGTCACTGCCCCCAGCTCAGCGCCCCCGAAGAGACCGCCGCGGCGATTGCCGCATTCGCCGGCGCGCCACGGTGATGTGCACGACCAGCGGCGACCACGACCACGATGCCGAACCGGCCGAGCAGCCGCAAGACGATCGGGCCCTCTTCTCCTCCCTGCTGGAAGACAGTGCCGAGGACCTCTATGAGCATGCGCCCTGCGGATATCTCTCCACTCTGCTCGACGGACAGATCGCCAAGATCAACACCACGCTGCTTCGCTGGCTGGGTTTCGAACGCGGTGAGGTGGTCGGAAAGAAGCAGTTCTCCGAACTGTTGACGGTGGGCGGCAGGCTCTATCACGAGACCCACTACGCGCCGCTGCTCCGGATGCAGGGGGAGGTCAGCGGAATCGCCTTGGAACTCAGGGCCGCGGATGGGACGCGTCTGCCCGTGTTGGTGACCTCGACGGTGAAGACCGGTGGCGACGGACAGCCCCTGCTGATCCGCACCACGATCTTCGACGCCCGTGACCGTCGCGCCTACGAGTCGGAGTTGTTGCGCGCACGACAGGAGGCGGAGCGGGAGCGCGAGCGCCTCCAGCGGCTGGCCACCACCCTCCAGCGGACCTTGCTGCCCCCGACCCTGGCCAATGTTCCCGGCCTCGATGTCGCCGCGTACTACCACATCGCCTCGGCCGACGAGGTCGGTGGTGACTTCTACGATCTGTTCCCCCTCGGCTCCGGAACGTGGGGCATGTTCCTCGGGGACGTGTGCGGCAAGGGAGCCGCCGCCGCTGCTATCACCTCCCTGGCCCGCTACACGCTCCGCGCCGCTGCGGTCTACGACCCGGACCCGGCCGCGGTGCTGCGCAATCTCAACACCGTCCTGAACCATGAGTACAACGGTCAGGACCCACGGTATTGCACCGTCATCTTCGGTCTGCTCACCCCGGAAGGCGAGCAGGGCGGCTTTCGGGTCACGCTGGCCAGCGGTGGACACCCGCCTGCACTGCTGATGCGCAGCAACGGCCGGGCTGCGTTCGTGCCCACTCCCGGGGGGCAGCTCATCGGTGTGCTCCCCGATGCGCACATCGCCACCACCACGGTGCATCTGGATCCCGGCGACACCCTGCTGTTGCACACCGACGGACTCACGGAGGCGCACAGTGCCCTCACCGGTGACCGGTACGGTGACGAGGCCCTGTTGGACTTCGCGCAGGGTCTGGCTCCCACCAGCGCACCGGTTGCCCTCGCGGCGATCCGCGAGCTGCTCGACACCCTCGGCAGCGGGGTGGACGACGACACGGCCGTGTTGGCCATCAGCATCCCCCCTCCCCCGAGCGAAGAGCCCCAGTGACGCAGCTGAGCATCCATGTCCGCAACACTCCCGCCGGGCCGGTCATCGAGCTCAGTGGGGAGCTCGACCACCACAGCGCGCCGGAGGTGAGAGGCCGGCTGCCCGGGCTGGATCTTCGGTCCGGTCAGCAGTTGGTGATCGATCTGGCCGCGCTCACGTTCTGCGACTCCAGCGGCATCACCGTACTGATCGCGGCCCGCAATCGCGCGTCCGCTGCGGGGGCCTCGATCGCCCTGGCCGCGGTACCGGACCAGGTCAGCCGGATCTTTCGGATCGTGGGACTGACACAGATCTTCCCCACGCACCCCAGCGCGGATGCGGCCGAAGCCGCCTGGACGTCGACGGACGGCTGATCGCCCTCGGAGCGGCATGGGCTCCCCGCGAACGCGGCGGTTCGCCCGGGTGGCAGGGTCGTTCGTTCCACCGGCGCCCCCGGGAAGCGCGATGAACATGCGTGCCCGCCCGCGGGAACCGGCGCGGCTCCCGCGGGCGTGACCCGGCTCAGACGGAGGGTGCTCCCGCCGCGCGGAGGTGTTCCGTCATGGTCCGGATCACCTCGTTCGCATGGTCCGTCAGATAGAAGTGACCGCCCGGGAAGACCTTCATGGTGAACGGTCCTGCGGTGTGCTCGGCCCAGGCCGCGGCTTCCGCCACGGTCACCTTGGGGTCGTCGTCGCCGACCAGTACATGCACCGGGCAGCGCAGCGGATCCCCAGGTTCCGGCAGATAGGTCTCAGCCGCACGGTAGTCGGCGCGGAGGGCCGGGAGGATCATCTTCTGTACCTCCTCGTCGCCGAGCAGTTCGGAGTCCGTGCCGCTCAGCGCGGCAACCTCTTCGAGCAGCCCGCGATCGTCCCGTAGATGGGCGGTCTCGCGACGCAGTGCTGAGGGCGCCCGACGGCCCGACGCGAAGAGCGCCGCAGCGATGACGCCCTTCTCACGCTCGAATCGTCGGGCCACTTCGAAGGCGAGGGATGCGCCCATGCTGTGTCCGAAGAACGCCAACGGTCGATCGGCCCAGGGCAGGAGCGCCGCGAAGACGTGGTCGGCGAGGTCGGGGATGTTGTCGATGAGGGGCTCGGTACGGCGGTCCTGACGACCGGGGTACTGCACGCACAGCACATCGGCGAACTCCGGCATGGCACGTGCGACGGGTACGAAGTAGCTGGCGGAACCGCCCGCATGGGGAAGGCAGACCAGACGTACTGCGGCCCCCGAACGGGGCTGGAACCGGCGTATCCACAGGCTGTTCTCGTCTGAGCCGGCGCGGGTGGTCATCAAGCTGATCGAGTCCTTTCGGGAACTGCCCGGGGGTGCGTTGTTCTCGTCCTTCTCACGACGGTGGTCGCGGTCTGTCTCATCGAGGCCGCTCTCGCCGGTCTCCCGGGGCGAGCGGCCGTGGACCGGTGAGTCTCACAGGGTATCGACCCATGCGCTGACGGCATCGGCCGTCGTCGGGGCATGGCGCTCCATGAGCGTGTAGTGGTCGCCGGGTACTTCGACGACGGTACTGGCGTGCTCCGGGAAGGGCGGACGGTCATCGGAGGACGAGGCGTTGGGCGCCATCCAATCAGCCGCACGCACCACGAGCGTGGGCGCTTTGACCTGCGGAGCCTCCCAGTCCTGGAAGAGGTTGAGGTATCCGCCCATCGCGGCGAGTTGGTTGCCTGGGGCGGAGATGAAGTCGAAGCGCTCCGCCTGCCGTGTCACGATCGCCGACTGGAACCGGTCACCCATACCGCGTGCACGGGTGAAGCTGTCGAGCATCACGATGCCTTCGACGGGCCTGCCCAGCTCCTCCAGTCGGCAGGCCACGGCGTGCGCGACCCAACCGCCGGAGGAGTAGCCGATGAGGACGATCGGTGCGTCGCCCACCCGCCGGTCGATGGTTTCGATGTGTGCGGCAACCAGTGCGGCCACATCGCTCGGCAGGGACTCCCCCGGTGCGAACCCGGGCTCGGGCAGTGCCCAGATACCGCGCCTACCGGCGAAGGAGGCCGCGAATCGCGCGTACTGGTGTACGCCTGAGGGTGCCATGTAGGGCCCCAGGCAGACCAGTTGGGGGCCTTCGGCCGCGCGGGCGAGTTGGACGGGTTCGGGTCGGTGAGCCGCGGCGGACGCCTCGTCGAAGGAGGGGAGGAGTCGGGCGGTTGCCTTGACCATGTCGATGGCTTCGGTGAGGCGCCCTTCTTCGGATGCCCGACGGTAGAGGGTGACGAGGAGGTCGTCGCCCTGGTCCGTCGGTGCGGTGCGCGCGGAGCCGGTGTCGTCCGGTAGGAGTTCGATCAACCGGGTGGCGACCGCAGCCGGCGTGGGATGGTCGAAGACCAAGGTGCCGGGGAGGGTGAGGCCGGTGGCCCGACCGAGAGCCTTGCCCAGCCGCACGGCGGTGAGCGAGTCGAATCCCAACTCCAGGAAGACACTGTGTTCCTGGACGGCGTCGGCGGAGGGATGACCGAGGACCGCGGCGGCTTCGGAGCGTACGAACGCGACGACGGCCGAGCGGTGTTCTTCGGCCGGCAGGTCTCCGAGGGTGCGTTGCAGTAGCGGTGCGGTGCCGGAGGCGGAGGTCCGGTCGTCCTCCTCCTGCGCCAGGAGCCGGGCCACTTCGGGTACTCCGCTGATCAGCGGACTCGGGCGGGCGGAGGTGAACCCGGGCACGAACCGGCTCCAGTCCACATCGGCGACGATCACATAGGTGTCGTCCTGTTCGACGGCCCGGCGCAGGGCGAGCACCCCGAGGTCCGGGGGCATCACATCGAGGCCGCGCAGCCGTGACCGTTCTTCGGCCACACGATCCACCATGCCTCCTCCGCCCCAGGCGCCCCAGGCGATGGAGGTGGCGGTCAGACCGCGATGGCGACGGTCCTCGGCGAGGGTGTCCAGCAGGGCGTTCGCTGCGGCGTAGGCACCCTGGGCTCCGCTGCCCCACGCTGCCGCCCCGGAGGAGAACAGGATGAAGGCGTCCAGGTCGCGTTCACCGATCAGTTCGTCGAGATGGGCCGCTCCGACGGCCTTGGCGGCGAGTACGGCGGCAAGGTCGGCGGGCGTCGTGTCGGTGAGCATTCCGGGCGTGCCCACCCCTGCGGCATGCACCACCGCGCTCAGCGGGGGGTGTTGTTCGAGGGAGTCGACGAGTGCGGAGACCGCGTCACGGTCCGCCAGATCGCATGCGGCCAGGGTCACGCCCACGCCGGCCGCGCTGAGTTCATCGCGCAGTGCGCTCGCTCCGGCGGCAGCCTCCCCGCGTCGCGACGCGAGCACCAGGTGTTCGGCTCCGCTCGCCGCCAGCCAGCGTGCGACCTGGCTGCCGATGTGCCCGGTCCCTCCCGTGATGAGGACCGTCCCGCGCGGTTGCCAGCCGGCCTCGGGGTCACGACCTGGGGCGTGGACCATGCGGCGGCCGTAGCAGCCGTCCGTACGCAGTGCGCTCTGGTCCTCGCCGGTGACACCGGCCAGGACTGCGGCGAGTCGACGCCCGGTGTGCCCGTCAGTGGCCCGCACGGATGTGGGCAGATCGATGAGTCCGCCCCAGCGTCCGGGGTGTTCCAATGCGGCCACCCGCCCCAATCCCCAGACCGCGCCTTGACGCACGGATGTGATGGGATCGGTGGCCGCCGTTGACACCGCTCCTCGGGTGGCGCACCACAGGGGCGCGTCCAGGTGCACATCGTCGAGGGCTTGGACGAGGAGCAGGGTCATGGCCAGGCCGATGGGCAGACCGGGATGGCTCGGATGGTCGCGTTCGTCGAGCGCCAGCAGGGACAGCACCCCGTGCGCGCCCTCGGTTGCCGCACCGAGCAGAGCGCCGAGCGCGCCACGGTCCACGTCGTCGCCCACGGTGAGCACGATCGGCTCGGCGCCGTGTGCGGAGAGGGCGTTGAGGACGAGTTCGGTGGACGCATCGTCGATGCTGGTGGTGGGGATGAGGACGAGCCAACGGCCGCTGAGTGCCGGGGTTGCGATGTCGCTGACCGGTCGCCAGGTGATCCGATAGCGCCAGGTGTCGACGCTGGCATCCTCGCTGCGTCCCCGGTACCAGGAGGAGAGTGCGGGGAGCGCCGACCGCAGGGTGGTGTCGGCGTCCAGTTGTAGGGCGTCGGTGAGGGCCGTCAGATCCTGCCGTTCCACAGCTGCCCAGAAGGCCGCGTCCACGGTGGGACCGGCTGCCGTCGTACCGTCCGCGGTTGTGTCGACCACGTCGAGCCAGTACCGCTGGCGTTGGAAGCGGTAGGTGGGCAGGTCGGTACGGGGGGCGGGGCCGTCACCGAACACACTCCGCCAGTCGACCGGCACGCCGTGACTGTGCGCCTCGCCGAGTGAGGAGAGGAATCGACGGACACCCCCGTCGCCGCGCCGCAGCGTCGGCACGACGGCATGGGCCCGAGCCGTGTCAACGGCCGCGTCCGCCGCGGTTTCCTGAAGTCCGTACGCAAGGATCGGATGGGGGCTCATCTCGATGAAGACCCGATGTCCATCGGCGAGCAGACGACGCGTCGCCTCCTCGAAGCGGACGGTCCGGCGCAGGTTGAGGTACCAGTACGCGGCGTCCGGAGCGGTGTCGAGTGGTTGACCGGTCACGGTGGAGACGAAGGGCACCTCGGGCGGTACGGGTGCGAGCGGGGCGAGTTCAGCGGCCAGGTCGTCGCGTACCGCCTCGACCTGCGCGCAGTGCGATGCCAGATCGACGGTGATGCGTTTGGCCGGTATCGCATCGGCTGCGCAGGTTTCAAGGAATGCGGTGAGTGCGTCGGGTTCACCGGAGACCACCGCGGTACGCGGCCCGTTGACGGCGGCCACGCTCAGCCGATCGCCCCAGGGGGTCAGTCGATCGGTGACCTCGGCCGCGGACAGGGGTACGGATGCCATGCCGCCTCGGCCTGACAGCCGACGCAGGAGGGCGCTGCGGCGTGCGACGAGCCGCGCACCGTCGGAGAGCGTCAGCGCGCCGGCGATCACGGCCGCGGCGATCTCGCCTTGGGAGTGCCCAACGACGGCAGCGGGCCGTACGCCACAGGAGCGCCACAGCTCGGCCAGGGAGACCATCACGGCCCACAGCACGGGCTGGACGACGTCCGGGCCCTCCAGACGGGGAGCGTCTTCCGTCTGGCGCAGCACGTCCTGCAGGCTCCAGTCCACGAAGGGCTCAAGTGCCTGCTCACACGCGGCGATGGAGTTCCGGAAGGCGGGCGAGGTGTCGAGGAGTTCAACGCTCATCCCCGCCCACTGGGAACCCTGGCCCGGGAAGACGAACACCGGCTGAGTGTCGCCGGCGGCCGAACCGCGCACCAGGAGTTCATGGGAGCCGCCGGCCGCCAGTGCCTCCAGCGCGGTGACGAGTTCGTCCCGGTCGTTCCCGACGACGACGGCTCGTTCATCGAATCGGGTACGGGTGGTGGCGAGGGCGTGGCCGATCTCGGCGGGTTCGGCGGCAGGGTCGCGCAGAAGTACGGCGAGGTCGCGGGCCTGCTCCTCCAGGGCGATCGGCGTTCGGGCCGACAGGAGCAGGGGTACGGCTGCACTGTCGACGACCGCGGCCGTCGATTCCCCGGCCGTTCGGTCCGGCGTGTGTTCGTCGGCGGGTTCGGTTGGGGGCAGGTCGTCGGACGGCGGTCGGGGTGCCTCCTCGATGATGATGTGGGCGTTGGTGCCGCTCATGCCGAACGACGACACTCCCGCCCGGCGCGGACGTTCCCCAGCGGGCCAGGGGACGGGGGCGTTCAGGAGTTGGACCGCGCCCGCAGTCCAGTCGACCTGGGGGGACGGGGTCTGGGCGTGCAGGGTCATGGGGATGGTTCCGTGGCGCAGGGCCTGCACCATCTTGATGACACCACCGGCTCCCGCGGCGGCTTGGGTGTGTCCGATGTTGGATTTGAGCGAGCCCAGCCACAGCGGACGGTCCGTGGGGCGGTCCTGGCCGTAGGTGGCGAGGAGCGCCGACGCTTCGATGGGGTCACCGAGACGGGTGCCGGTGCCGTGGCCCTCGACCGCGTCGACGTCTGCTGTGGAGAGTCGAGCGCTGGTGAGGGCTTGGCGGATGACCCGCTGCTGAGCACGGCCGCTCGGCGCGGTGAGACCGTTGGAAGCGCCGTCCTGGTTGACCGCGCTGCCGCGTACGACGGCGAGCACCTGGTGGCCGTGGCGTCGGGCGTCGGAAAGTCGTTCGACGAGGAGCATGCCGGCTCCTTCGCCCCAGCCGGTCCCGTCGGCGTCGGCGGAGTACGCCTTGCAACGGCCGTCCGCGGCGAGCGCGCGCTGACGACTGAACTCGACGAACGCCCCCGAACTGGACATGACCGTCACACCACCGGCCAGCGCCATGTCGCACTCGCCCTGGCGCAAGGACTGCACCGCCATGTGGAGGGCGACGAGCGAGGAGGAGCAGGCGGTGTCAACGGTGACCGCAGGGCCTTCGAGGCCGAATGTGTAGGCGATGCGCCCGGAGACGACGCTTGCCGCGTTGCCGGTGCCGAGGTGGCCTTCGACGTCCTCCGGTACGGCGATGTCGCGCCGGATGTAGTCCTGGTACCCGGAGCCGATGAAGACGCCGGTGCGACTGCCCCGTACATCCGGGGCGGGGATGCCGGCCCGTTCGAACGCCTCCCAGGAGATCTCCAGCAGCAACCGTTGCTGTGGGTCCATGGCGAGCGCTTCACGCGGCGAGATGCCGAAGAACGCCGCGTCGAAGTCGGCCATGTCGTACAGGAAACCCCCGGCCCGCGCATAGGTGGTCCCGGGGTGGTCGGGGTCCGGATGGTAGAGCGCTTCGAGGTCCCAACCGCGGTTCGACGGGAACACCGACATCGCATCCGTACCCTCGTCGACCAACTGCCACAGCTCCTCCGGCGAACGCACTCCGCCCGGATAACGGCAGCTCATGGCGACGATCGCGATCGGCTCATCGTCGGGGAGGGCGGTGTGCGGTCCGGAGTCGGAGGGTTCGTCGGAGCCGAGGAGCTCTACGAGGAGTCGACTGGCGAGGTCGATCGCCGAGGGGTGGTCGAACACGACCGTGGTGGGCAACTGGATCCCGGTTGCCCTGGTCAGCCTGTTGCGCAGTTCGACGGCCGTCAACGAGTCGAAGCCCAGGTCCCGGAAGGCGCGACCCGGTTCGACGGCTTCCGGACCAGGGTGACCGAGTACGGCCGCGGCCTCGACCCGTACGAGGTTCACCAGGGTGCGGTCGCGCTCGTCGGGAGTCCTGCGCGCCAGCTCGCTCCGGAGCGCTGCTGCGGTGCCGGTGGTCTCATCACCCGTGAGGGAAGCGGTGCGGGCGATGTCCTCCCGCACTTCGGGCAGGTCACTCAGAAGCGGGCTGGGGCGCCCGATGGTGAAGGTGGGAGCGAATCGCGCCCAGTCCACATCGGCGATGGTCACCGCGGTTACGCCCTGGCCGACTGCCCGGTCCAGTGCCGCGACTGCGGTGGTGACGGCCAGCGGCTGAAGTCCCCGCCGCTGAAGACCTTCGGCAACCTCGGGCGCGGCTGCCATGCCGAAATCGGCCCAGGGGCCCCAGGCGATGGCTGTCGCGCTCAGGCCACGGGCGCGCCGGGCCCAAGCGAGGGCGTCCAGGTGGGCATTGGCGGCACCGTAGGCGGCCTGGCCACCCGCTCCCCACACTCCAGCGATGGACGAGAACAGAACGAAGGCGTCCAACTCATGGTCGACGAGGAGTGCATCGAGGTGCTCGGCGCCCGCGCTCTTTGCGGCGAGAACCGCCGCGAATGCCTCCGGGTCCGTCGTGGCCAGTGCCGCGGGGGTGTCCACCCCGGCCGTGTGGACCACGGCGGTCAGGGGATGTTCGGCATCGGCGATGTCACTGATGAGCTGCGCCAGGGCCGCCCGGTCCGACACATCGCAGGCCGCGATCGTCACTCGTGAGCCGTGCGACTCCAACTCGGCCCGCAGTTCGTCCGCGCCCTGTGCGGTGGAGCCCCGTCGGCTGGTGAGAACGAGGTGGTCAGCGCCGCGTTGGGCGAGCATCCGGGCCACCGTACCGCCGAGGGCGCCCGTGCCTCCGGTGATGAGCACGGTGCCCCGGGGCTGCCAACGCGCATCGAGGTCAGGGGCGGTGTGGGCGGCACGCCCGAGCCTGCGGGCGAACACACCGCCGGAACGGACGGCGAGCTGATCTTCTTCTCCTGCGGAGCCGAGGAGCCGAACGAAGCGTGCGAGGACCGCTGCATCACCCTCCGCAGGTAGATCGACCACTCCGCCCCAGCGTTGCGGGTGCTCCAGAGCGGCGGCGCGGCCAAAGCCCCAGAGCTGCGCCTGAGCAGGCGCGGTCACGGGGTCACCGTCCGGCAGGGCGGATACGGCCCCTCGTGTGACACACCACAGCGGGGCTTGCACCTCGGCATCGCCGAGAGCCTGGAAGAGGTTCAGCGTGGCGGCCATTCCGACGGACAGGGAGCCCAGGATTCCCGCAGGCCGTTCGTCAAGTGCCAGTGTCGAAACCACCCCGCGAGGTGGGTCGACAGTCAGTAGGTCCCGCAGCCTCACCGCGAGCGCTTCCCGACCCGAAGTGTCGTCGACGGTCAGCTGTGTGACGCGTGCACCGCCCGCGAGGAGGGCATCCCGTATGCCGTCCACGAGGTGCTCGACGGCGCTCGGGCCGTCGGGGGCTGAGACGAGGAGCCAGTGCCCCTCGACATCAACACCGGCTTCGGCTTCGGCTTCGGCTTCGAGGGGATCGGGTAACCGCTTCCAGTTCACCGTGTACTCAAGGTCTCGATCCGTGGACCGAGCCGACTGAGGGCTCCTGGCAGTCAGCCAGTAGTGCTGGTGCTGGAAGGGGTAGGTGGGGAGGTCGATGAGCTGGGCATCACGGCCGGTGTAGAAGGCGGACCAGTCGATGACAGTGCCGTGGACATGGAGGTGAGCCAGTGCGGCGGTGAGGGAGAGGTCTTCGGCGGTGTTGGGGCGGAGGGTCGGGATGGCTGTTGCATGGTCGAGATTGGTTTGCGTCAACCCGGTCAGGACTCCGCCAGGGCCGACTTCAAGGAAGACACTCACACCCTGCTCGGCCAGTGCCTGGACCGCATCGGCGTAGCGGACCGGTTGGCGGATGTGCTGAACCCAGTACTCGGGGTTCGACATCTCGCCGGTGGTGATCGGGCGTCCGGTGACCGTGGACACGATCGGCACGGTCGGCTCATGGAAGGTGACGCTCTCCGCGACCGTGCGGAACGCGTCCAGCATCGGATCCATCAACGGTGAATGGAAAGCGTGGGAGACGGTCAGTGCCTTCGAACGCCGGTCCCCCAGCTGTTCTACGACCGCGGTGACCGCGTCGTGGGTGCCGGAGAGCACGATCGAGGTGGGGCTATTGACCGCCGCAATCCCCACCCGGTCCTCCAAACCGGCCAGGAGCGGGAGGACGTCGGCCTCGGAGGCTTCGACCGCGACCATCACCCCACCGGACGGAAGGTCCTCCATCAACCGGCCACGAGCCACCACCAACCGGCACGCATCCTCCAACGACACCACACCCGCCACATACGCCGCAGCGAACTCACCCACCGAATGACCCGCCACCACAGCAGGAACCACACCCCACGACCCCAACAACCCACACAACGCCACCTCCACCACAAACAACGCAGGCTGAGTCAACCCCGTACCAGCCAACCCCGACCCATCACCCTCAAACAACACCTCCCGCAACGAACACCCCAACAACCCATCCAACCCGACACACACAGTGTCAAACACATCCGCAAACACCGGAAACAACTCATACAACCCACGCCCCATACCCCACCACTGACTCCCCTGCCCCGAAAACACAAATGCGGTCCTGCTCTCGCGCTCAGTAAGGCCGGTGATGACCTGCGTGGCGGAGGTGCCCGCGGCCAGTGCTTCGAGTCCGGCGAGGAGTCCCGGCTGATCGTGACCGACCACGACCGCTCGGTGTTCCAGGACTGCTCGTGCCGTGGCGAGGGAGTGCGCAATGTCCACCGGACGCGACGAAGCACCACTTCCGGCCAGGCTTGTCAGCAGACGTTGCGCCTGCTCCCGCAAAGCTGGTGCCGAACGCGCCGAGAGGGTCCAGGCGATGGGGAGGGAAGCAGAGAGGGACGATATGTCCGTCGAGTCCCCTGCCTTCTCGCCTTCGAGGCCCAGAGGTGCTTGCTCAATGATGGTGTGAGCATTGGTACCGCTCACTCCGAATGAGGAGACAGCAGCACGGCGGGGGCGCCCGGTCTTGGGCCAATCGACGGGCTCGGTCACCAACCGCACCGCACCGGACGTCCAATCGACGTGTGGTGACGGCTCATCCACATGCAAGGTACGCGGCACCACACCATGCCGCATCGCCTCCACCATCTTGATCACACCACCCACACCCGCAGCGGCCTGCGTATGACCGATGTTCGACTTCAGTGAACCAAGGAGCAGCGGACGGTCCGCCGGGCGGTCCTGACCATAGGTCGCCAGTAGCGCCTGCGCCTCGATCGGATCGCCCAACGACGTACCCGTGCCATGGGCCTCCACCACATCCACATCGGCCATCGACAGACCGGCTGAAGCTAGGGCCTGTTCGATGACCCGCTGCTGTGCGGGCCCGCTGGGCGCGGTGAGACCGTTGGACGCACCGTCCTGGTTCACCGCAGAACCCCGCACCACAGCGAGGACCGGGTGCCCGAGGCGGTGGGCGTCGGACAGCCGCTCCACCAGCAACATCCCCACACCCTCACCCCAACCCGTACCATCCGCAGCCGCCGCGAACGATTTGCAGCGACCGTCGACGGCAAGGCCCTGCTGACGGCTGAACTCGGTGAACATCCCGGTGCTCGCCATGATCGCAGCCCCACCGGCGAGCGCCATGGAGCACTCGCCTTGGCGCAGCGCCTGCACGGCCAGGTGAAGGGCGACCAGTGACGAGGAGCAGGCGGTGTCAACGGTGAGCGATGGGCCTTCCAGACCGAAGGCGTACGAGACACGACCGGACGCCACACTGGGTGCCGTACCGGTGAGGAGGAACCCCTCCAGTTCCTCCAGGGATGCGCCGCTACCGGCGTATCCCTGGTAGGCGAGGCCGACGAACACACCGGTGCGGGTCCCCTTCACCGACGACGGGTCCACACCGGCCCGTTCGAAGGTCTCCCAGACGGTTTCGAGGAGCAGCCGCTGTTGAGGATCCGTGGCGAGCGCTTCCCTGGGGGACATCCCGAAGAATCCAGGGTCGAACTCGGCTGCATCGTGCAGGAATCCACCCTCGCGGGTGTAGCAGGTGCCCGACGAGGTCGGATCGGGGTCGTAGAGGGCTTCCAGGTCCCATCCGCGGTCGGTGGGAAAGTTGGTCACGGCGTCGGTGCCGCTCGCGACCAACTGCCACAACTCCTCGGGGCTGTTGGCCTGGCCAGGGTATCGGCAGCTCATCGCGACAATGGCGATGGGTTCCTGGCCCTTGGTCTCGGCCTCGTGCAGTCGTCGTCGGGTCTGCTTGAGATCTGCCGTCACACGCTTCAGGTAGTCGAGTAGCTTCTGCTCGTTCTGCATGTCTGGTCACCCGCCAAGATGTCTGAGTCGTACGTGGTGCGGTGGTGCGGGCCGCGTGGTGTGCACCGTGCCTGCTCGGGTGCTCAGGAGCCGTCGAGTTCCTGGTCGATGAGTGTGAAGATGTCGTCGATGGTCGCGGCCTGGAGCCGTTCGTCCGCGGTGCTGGCCTGGTCGCCGTCCGGTGTTGCAGCGCCCGGGGCATCCGGGGTTCCGTCGGGGCCAGCGGGCAGGATGCCTGGCGGGGTCGGCCGGCCCTGATGTGCGGGGCGGTCGTTGAAGTCGGTCAGTGCGCTGCGCAGTCGGGTTCTGACCCGGGACCTGATCAGTTCGTCGTCCTCGCCCACCGCTGCGAGGGCGGCTTCCAACCGGTCGAGTTCGCCGAAGATCGCTAGGGCTGAGACCTTCGGCTTCTGAGCGGGCGCGAGGTCGGTGTGGATGCGTTGGGCGAGGGCGGCCGGGGTGGGGCAGTCGAAGACGAGGGTGGCGGGGAGTCGGAGTCCGGTTGCGGCGTTGAGTCGGTTGCGGAGTTCCACCGAGGTCAGCGAATCAAAGCCGAGCAGCTTGAACTCGCGGTTTCGGTCGATGTCCTGAGGTGACCCGAGGCCGAGTACCCCGGCGACTTGTGTGCGTACCAGATCCAGCAGCACGGTCCCCTGCTCGGACTCCGACAGTCCACCCAGGCGGTCCCGCAGGGTGTCGACGGAGTCACTCACCGCGGCCGGCCGAGCGGTGCGCCGGGCCGCCGGGCGGACCAGAGCACGCAAGACAGCTGGTACCGCACTGTCCTGGGGGGCAGCTGAGGTGTCGAACCGCACCGGTACGGTGACCGCGTTCTCCCCGGCGAGAGCGGCGTCGAAGAGGGCGAGCCCCTCGGATGCCTTGAAGGGGACGAGTCCGGAGCGAGCCATGCGGCTCTGCCCCGCCTCGTTCATCCCGGCGGCCATGCCGCCTTCGGCCCAGGGCCCCCAGGCCATGGCGACGGAGGGCAGCCCAGCGGCCGTGCGGGCGAGGGCGAGCGAATCGAGGAACGCGTTGGCCGCCGCGTAGTTGCCCTGGCCGGCACTGCCGAGGGTCGCAGCGACGGACGAGAAGAGCACGAAGGCCGCCAGGTCCATCGTCTTGGTCAGTTCGTGCAGATTGAGTGCCGCTTCGACCTTGGGGCGCAGTACCGACGCCAGCCTGTCCGGTGTGAGTGACTGGATCAGTGCATCGTCGAGCACTCCGGCAGCGTGAATGACACCGGTGAGGGGGCGCTCCGCGGGGACATCTGTGAGCAGTTGTGCCAACTCGTTGCGGTCAGCGGCGTCACAGGCGGCCAGGGTGACTGTTTCGGCCCCTTCTGCGAGGAGTTCGGCCCGCAGTTCGGTGGCTCCCGGGGCGGCGGGGCCACGCCTGCTGGTGAGGAGGAGATGCTTGGCCCCGTGTTCGCGCACCAGATGGCCGGCCACGAGCGCACCGAGCGCACCGGTGGCACCCGTGATCAACACGGTGCCATGGGGGTCGAGCGCCGTGGGAATGGTCAGAACGAGCTTGCCGATGTGACGGGCCTGGCTGAGGTGTCGTAGTGCTTCGGGTGCGCGGCGTACGTCCCAGCAGGTGAGAGGCAGTGGCCGCAGTGTTCCCGCTTCGAAGAGCGTCACCAGCTCGCTCAGCATCGCAGCAATGCGATCGGGGCCGGCTTCGATGGTGTCGAAGGCGGTGTATGTGGCGCCGCGGTGCTCAGCGGCGACCACTTGGGGGTCGCGGACGTCCGTCTTGCCCATCTCCAGGAATCGTCCGCCGTCAGCGAGCGTACGCAGCGAAGCATCGACGTAGTCACCTGCGAGCGAGTTGAGTACGACGTCGACGCCCCGCCCTCCGGTGGTGTCGAGGAACTTCTTCTCGAAGGCCAGGGACCGGGAGGAGGCGAGATGGTGTTCGTCCAGGCCGGCTGCCTCCAGTCGTGCCCACTTGCCAGGGCTCGCGGTGCCGTAGACGTCGGCTCCGAAATGGCGGGCGAGTTGCGTTGCCGCCATGCCCACGCCACCTGCGGCCGAATGGACGAGGAGGGACTGACCTGCGCGTAGCCCTGCCAGATCGACGAGTGCGTAGTACGCGGTGAGGAAGACGATGGGCACCGACGCGGCTTCGGCGAACGTCCAGCCGTCCGGTGTCCGTGCCACCATCCGTTGGTCGGTGACGGCCAGTGGACCGAATGCCTCCGGCACCATGCCGAAGACCCTGTCCCCAGGTGTGAGCCGCGTGACTCCTGGACCGGTCTCCACCACGATCCCTGCGGCCTCGCTGCCAAGGGCTGCCCCACCCGGGTACATGCCCACGGCGATCAGCGCATCGCGGAAGTTGGCCCCCGCGGCACGAACTGCGATCCGGACCTGGCCTTCCTCCAGTGGGGCGGTGGCGGCGGGATTCTCGGTCAGTGCGAGGTCATCGAGAGTGCCGGCACCCCCGCTGGAGAGCCGCCAGGCGCGAACACCGGAAGCGGGGAGCAGCGCGTCATGCGTCGTGCGTCGGGTGAGCCTGGGTACGTACGCGGCACCGGCTCGTAGAGCGAGCTGGGGCTCTCCGGTCGCTAGCGCGGCGAGCAAGGCGTCCTCTGATGCCTCCAGCCCGTCAAGATCGACGAGGACGAGACGTGCGGGGTTCTCCGACTGTGCGGATCGTACGAGCCCCCAGAGCGCGCTCTGGGCTAGGTCGCCGACAGTGGTGCCGGGCTCGGGTGCAACGGCCCCCCGAGTGAGAAGAACGAGTGTGGAGCCGGCGGTGCGGTCGTCGCCAAGCCAGGTTCGTAGGAGTTCAAGGCCGGCGCGGGTCACCTCATGGACGCTGTCCGCCGTGGTCCCTCCTCCGTACCGGGGTACGGGAACGAGCACGATCGTCGGAGGCAGCTCTCCCGGGACGAGCCCGGTCAGCAGGTCCACGAGTTCGCCGTGGTTCTCCACTCTGACCGGGGTGTCGCCTCCGGTCGGCGATGCCAGCTCAGTTGCACCCGTCCGCGGTTCGTGCTCAGTGAGGGCGAGTGTGGGCCAGTCGAGTCGGAGCAGTGTCTCCTGGTGTTCGAGCTGCTGCCCGGTGGGCAACTGATCAGCTGAGATCGGACGGAGAACGAGGGAGTCGATCGTCGCGACCGGTCGGCCGGTCCCATCGGCAACGAAGAGGGTCACCGTGTCCGAAGCAGGTGTGGCGGTGATTTTGACTCGTAGTTGGGTGGCACCGGTCGCGGTGAGCTGTACCCCGCTCCACGAGAAGGGAATGCGCCCCTGCCCGGTGTCCTCCAACACTCCGGCCACGCCAAGGGCATGCAAAGCCGAGTCCAACAGCGCCGGATGCACACCAAACCCATCAACCACCGTCCCCTCAGGCAACGCCACCTCAGCAAACACATCGGAACCCCGACGCCAAACCCCCCGTAGCCCCTGGAACAACGGACCATAGCCAAACCCAAGACCGGACAACCGCTCATACACACCGTCGATGGAGACCCGCTCGGTATCGGACGGCGGCCAGACGAGAAGGTCCGCCGTGTCAGCGTCTGCCTTCGTGGCAGGAGTGGTGCTCAGACTCTTGGCGGATGTAGATGAGGCGTTCATGGCCAGGACGCCGGTGGCATGTGCGACCCAGGGCTGGTCGTCTTCTGCGCTGTCGGGCCTGGAATGCAGCTGAATGGCGCATCGTCCATCGTCCTCCGGGCGAGCGACGGTCACCTGAAGGTGTACTCCTCCCCGTGCCGGTACGACCAGCGGAGTCTGGAGGGTCAGTTCATCAACGATGGAACATCCCACCTGGTCAGCAGCGCGGATGGCCAGATCGACCAGAGCGGTACCGGGAAGCAGCGTCGTCCCCATGACCTGGTGTTCGGCGAGCCAAGGCTGTGCGGAGACCGCGAGGCGTCCGGTGAGAACGACACCCGAGCCGTCAGCCAACTGGACTGCGGCCCCGAGGAGGTTGTGATCGGCTGTGCGAAGCCCTGCCCCGGTGAGATCGCCGATATTGGCTGGTGTTTCGAGCCAGTAGCGGTCGCGTTGGAAGGGGTAGGTGGGGAGGTCGACGAGCTGGGCATCACGGCCGGTGTAGAAGGCGGGCCAGTCGATGGCAGTGCCGTGGACGTGGAGGTGGGCGAGGGCGGTGGTGAGGGAGAGGTCTTCGGCGGTGTTGGGGCGGAGGGTCGGGATGGCTGTTGCATGGTCGAGGTTGGTTTGAGTCAACCCGGTCAGGACGCCGCCAGGGCCGACCTCAAGGAACACGCTCACGCCCTGCTCGGCCAGTGCCTGGACCGCATCCGCGTAACGGACGGGTTGGCGGATGTGCTGGACCCAGTACTCGGGGTTTGACATCTCGCCGGTGGTGATCGGGCGTCCGGTGACGGTGGACACGATCGGCACGGTCGGCTCATGGAAGGTGACGCTCTCCGCGACCGTGCGGAAGGCGTCCAGCATCGGATCCATCAACGGTGAATGGAAAGCATGGGAGACGGTGAGTGCCTTCGAACGCCGGTCACCTAGCTGTTCCACGACCGCGGTGACCGCATCCTCCACGCCGGAGAGCACGATCGAGGTGGGGCTATTGACCGCAGCGATCCCGACCCGGTCCTCCAAACCAGCGAGGAGCGGGAGGACGTCGGCTTCGCATGCTTCGACCGCGACCATCACCCCACCAGCCGGAAGATCCTCCATCAACCGGCCGCGAGCCACCACCAGCCGGCACGCATCCTCCAACGACACCACACCCGCCACATACGCGGCAGCAAACTCACCCACCGAATGACCCGCCACCACAGCAGGAACCACACCCCACGACCCCAACAACCCACACAACGCCACCTCCACCACAAACAACGCAGGCTGAGTCAACCCCGTACCAGAGAGACCCGACCCATCACCCTCAAACAACACCTCCCGCAACGAACACCCCAACAACCCATCCAACCCGACACACACAGTGTCAAACACATCCGCAAACACCGGAAACAACTCATACAAACCACGCCCCATACCCCACCACTGACTCCCCTGCCCCGAAAACACAAACGCAGTTGGCTGGTGTGATGGTGCAATACCTCGAATGACGGATTCCTGGGGCTGCTCCCCGTCACCGTGCGCCGCCAGTCGGCGAAGTCCCGGTAGGAAGTCGAGCAGGTCGGATCCGAGTACGACGGCACGGTGCTCCAGTGCGGCGCGGCTCGTGCTCAACGAGAGTGCTACATCGTTCGGGGCGAGTTTCGGATGGCTGTCCACGTGCTCCAAGAGCCTGCTGGCCTGATCGCGGAGAGCGTCAGCACCGGCTCCGGAGAGCGCCCATGGGATCGTGGCCTTGAAGGGCTTGGCGGTATCTGCCGCGCTTTTGATGCGGTCAGTGGGCACAGTGTCCGTCGTGCCGGACTCCAACGGAGGTTCCTCGACGATCACGTGGGCGTTGGTGCCGCTCACTCCGAAGGAGGAAACCCCCGCCCGGCGAGGACGCCCCTCAACTGCTGCCCATTCCACCGGCTCGGTTATCAGCTCGACGGCTCCTGCCGACCAGTCGATATGCGGTGACGGCTCATCCACATGCAACGTATGCGGCACGACACCATGCCGCATCGCCATCACCATCTTGATCACACCCGCCACACCCGCAGCGGCCTGGGTGTGACCGATGTTCGACTTCAGTGAGCCGAGAAGGAGAGGACGGTCCGTCGGGCGGTCCTGGCCATAGGTCGCCAGTAGCGCCTGCGCCTCGATCGGGTCGCCCAGCGACGTACCCGTGCCATGGGCCTCCACCACGTCCACATCAGCCGAGCTCAACCGCGCGTTCGCCAACGCCTGGCGGATCACCCGCTGCTGGGCAGGACCATTCGGCGCGGTAAGACCGTTCGACGCACCATCCTGATTTACCGCAGAACCCCGCACCACAGCCAACACCCGATGCCCCAGCCGACGAGCATCCGACAACCGCTCCACCAGGAGCATTCCAACGCCTTCACCCCAGCCCGTACCATCCGCAGCCGCAGCAAACGCCTTGCACCGACCGTCAACGGCCAACCCACGCTGACGACTGAACTCCACGAAGGCAGTGGGGCTGGACATCACCGTGACACCACCCACGAGAGCCATGCCGCACTCGCCCCGACGCAATGCTTGGTTCGCCAGATGCAGGGCGACCAGGGACGAGGAGCAGGCCGTGTCCACCGTCAGTGTCGGCCCTTCGAGACCGAAGGTATAGGCGATCCGGCCCGAGACCACACTGCCCGAGCTGCCCGTCCCAATGTAGCCTTCCAGATCTGCCGGGACGCTGAGCAGGCGTGCCGCGTAGTCCTGGTAGCCGGAGCCGATGAAGACGCCCGTGCTGCTTCCGCGCATGGCAGTGGGATCGATGCCCGCCCGTTCGAATGCCTCCCACGACGTCTCCAGCAGCAACCGCTGCTGCGGATCCATCGCCAGCGCCTCACGCGGTGAGATCCCGAAGAACAGTGGGTCGAAGTCGCCGACCTGGTGGAGGAATCCTCCGCGTCGGGTGTAGGTCGTACCGGACCGTTCGGGGTCGGGGTCGTAGAGCGCGTCCAGGTCCCAGCCCCGGTCCGTGGGGAAGTCACCGATCGCGTCCCGGCCGTCGGCGACGATCCTCCAGAGGTCTTGGGGGGTACTCACTCCGCCTGGGTAGCGGCAGCTCATGGCCACGATGACCATCGGATCGTCGTCCCCGTCAGATGGGCCGGACGCCGTCGCCGTCAATGAATCCGATGGGCCGTTCTCGACCGTCGGTACGTTCGTCAGTGTGGTCGTGAGATGAGCGGCCAGAACGTCAGGGCTCGGATAGTCGAAGACAAGGGTGGCCGGCAAGCTGAGACCGGTTGCCCTGGCGAGCCTGTCGCGCAGTTCAACAGCGGTCAACGAGTCGAAGCCCAACTCCCGAAAGGCCCGGTCGGCGGCAACTGCCCCCTGGTCCTGATGCCCGAGGACCGCTGCCGCATCACTCCGTACGAGTTCGAGCACGGTGTTGGCTTGTTGCGATCGGGGCATGCCTGCGAGACGGCGTACGAACTCCGTCACCGGACCACCGGTCGAAGCATCCCTCGCAGAGTCGGCGGATGCGGTCAGCACAGCGGCGGCTTCTGGTACATCACTGAACAACTGGCTGGGGCGAAGGATCGTGAAGGAGGGTAGGAAGCGTTCCCATGACACATCGGCGACGACGAGCGTGGTTTCGTCCAGCTCGATGATTCCGCGCAGTGCGGCAATGGCCGACAGGGGGGCGATGGCGGGTAGCCCCAGCTTACGGAGACGGCTCTCAGCGTCCCCATCGGCAACCATGCCTCCGTCCGCCCAGGGGCCCCAGGCCACAGCCGTACCGACCAGTCCCCGTGCCCTGCGGCGCTCGGCGAGTGCGTCGAGTGAGGCATTCGCAACGGCATAGGCGGCTTGTCCTGCCGCACCCCAGACACCCGAGATCGACGAGAACATCACGAACGCATCGAGCTTTCGCTCACCGAGCAACTCGTCGAGATGCTCCGCGCCCACGGCTTTGGCCGTGAGGACATCGGAGAACGCATCGAGTGTCGTTTCCGCGATCAGACCCGGATCACCGACGCCGGCCGCGTGCACGACTGCTGTCAGCGGCCGGTCCGTGGGCAGATCATCGAGAAGTCGGGCGATCGCCTCACGGTCGGCCATGTCAAGAGCTGCGAAGGTGACGTGTGCGCCGAGTCCCTCCAACTCTGCCCGCAAGGCATCGGCGCCCGGCGCCAAGGCGCCCCGACGGCTCGTCAACACCAGGTGTTCCGCGCCTGTGCCCGCCAGCCAGCGTGCCACATGCGCGCCGAGCGCCCCCGTTCCCCCGGTGACGAGAACGGTCCCCGTCGGCCGCCATGTCGCGCCGTTGGGGTTCTGGGGGGCACGATTCAAACGTCGTACGAAGACTCCCGAGCCGCGGATCGCAAGCTGGTCCTCTCCGTCAACCCGAGCGAGTGCGGTCACGAAGCGGCGCGCGGTCCGCTCATCGACCACCTCCGGGAGGTCGACCAGACCACCCCATCGTGCGGAGTGCTCCAGTGCAGCGGTCCGCCCGAGCGCCCAGACCTGAGCCTGGTGGACACTGCGGAGCGGGTCGGCTGCACCAATCGAAACGGCTCCCCGGGTCACGCACCACAGTGGCGCGCTCAGATCGACATCGCCCAGGGCTTGCACCAGTCCCAGCGTGTTGCTGAGGCCCTCGGTGACCTGATGGTGCGTCGCGTTGGGTTGCTCGCTGATCGAGAGAAAGGAGAGAACCCCGATCAGGGTTTCGTCATTGTCGGTGATGTTCTGGGTGGCTGTGAGCAGTTGATGGGCCATCTCCTTTCGACCCGACCCTGATGCGATCGGCAGGAATTGCAGCTCTGCCCCGGCCTCACGAAGCGACCTGAGTGCGGAGTCCACCCATGGATCCGTCGTAGCACTCTCGGGAAGGACCACTAGCCATGGGCCGACCTGAGGCGCCTGTGTCCACACGGTGGGCAGGGGCTTCCAGGCGATCCGGTAGCGCCAGTTGTCGACGGTGGACCGCTCGTGCTGCTTGCTCCGCCACATCGAGAGCGCCGGCAGCACCGAACTGAGCGGGGCATCTCCTGGAACGTCGATGCGTTGTGCGAAGGCTTCGAGATCGGCTCGTTCTACGGAGTCCCAGAATCCTGCCTCTGCCGGGGTGGCGTTCGCCGTGGAGGTCTGGCGAGCTGAGAAGGCCGTCGATTCCAACCAGTAGTGCTGGTGTTGGAAGGGGTAGGTGGGGAGGTCGACGAGCTGGGCATCACGGCCGGTGTAGAAGGCGGGCCAGTCGATGACAGTGCCGTGGACGTGGAGGTGAGCGAGGGCCGTAGCGACGGAGAGGTCTTCGGCGGTGTTGGGGCGGAGGGTCGGGATGGCTGTTGCATGATCGAGGTTGGTTTGAGTCAACCCGGTCAGAACTCCGCCAGGGCCGACCTCAAGGAAGACACTCACCCCCTGCTCGGCCAGCGCCTGCACCGCATCCGCATAACGGACCGGCTGGCGGATGTGCTGAACCCAGTACTCAGGGTTCGACATCTCGCCTGTGCTGATCGGGCGGCCGGTGACCGTGGACACGATCGGCACGCTCGGCTCATGGAAGGTGACGCTCTCCGCGACCGTACGGAACGCGTCCAGCATCGGATCCATCAACGGTGAATGGAAAGCATGGGAGACGGTGAGCGCCTTCGAACGCCGGTCCCCCAGCTGTTCTACGACCGCGGTGACCGCATCCTCCGCGCCGGAGAGCACGATCGAGGTGGGGCTATTGACCGCGGCGATCCCGACTTGGTCCTCCAGACCGGCCAGGAGCGGGAGGACGTCGGCTTCGGAGGCTTCGACCGCGACCATCACGCCACCCGGCGGAAGGTCCTCCATCAACCGGCCACGAGCCACCACCAGCCGGCACGCATCCTCCAACGACACCACACCCGCCACATACGCGGCAGCGAACTCACCGACCGAGTGACCCGCCACCACAGCAGGCACCACACCCCACGACCCCAACAAGCCACACAACGCCACCTCCACCACAAACAACGCAGGCTGCGTCAACCCCGTACCAGCCAACCCTGACCCATCACCCTCAAACAACACCTCCCGCAACGAACACCCCAACAACCCATCCAACCCGACACACACAGTGTCAAACACATCCGCAAACACCGGGAACAACTCATACAACCCACGCCCCATACCCCACCACTGACTCCCCTGCCCCGAAAACACAAACGCCGGACGAGGCTTCTTCGAGGCGGCCGTTCCTTGGACGGCGTTCGGGGATGACACTCCGCTGACCAGCGCTGAGACACCAGTCAGAAGCTCTTCGAGATCACGTCCCACCGCCACAGCCCGGTGCGGGAGGAGCGCCCGAGTGGTCGCGAGAGCGTGTGCGAGGGTCGCCGCCGAGAGTTGTGGGTTCTGCTGCGCGTAGCTGAGGAGCCTTCTGGCCTGTTCGGGCAAGGCTTCGGGGCTGCGTGCGGAGAGCTGCCACAGAAGGGCCGGCGTCTGTTCGGACGGCTCGTCCGAATCAGCTTCACCTTCGCCTTGCGAAGGAGCCTGCTCCAGAATCACATGGGCGTTGGTGCCGCTCACACCGAAGGATGACACTCCCGCTCGCCGCAACTCATCGTCACGGCCGGGCCAAGGTGTGGTCTCAGTCAACAGGCGTACATTGCCGGTGGACCAGTCGGCGTGGGGCGTCGGCTCATCCACGTGGAGCGTGCCGGGCAGGGTCTGATGACGTAAGGCCATGACCATTTTGATGATGCCGGCGACTCCGGCCGCCGCCTGGGTGTGACCGATGTTGGACTTGAGTGCCCCGAGGAGCAGCGGACGGTCCTCGGATCGGCCTTGCCCATATGTGGCCAGTAGTGCCTGGGCCTCGATGGGGTCACCGAGTCGGGTGCCGGTGCCATGTGCCTCCACGGCCTGCACATCAGCGGCGGATAGACCGGCATTCGTGAGGGCCTGCTGAATGACCTTCTGTTGTGCGGGCCCGCTGGGCGCGGTGAGACCGTTGGACGCACCGTCCTGGTTCACCGCACTCCCCCGCACCACAGCGAGGACCGGATGACCGAGCCGACGGGCGTCCGACAGCCGCTCCACCAGCAACATCCCCACACCCTCGGCCCAACCAGTACCGTCCGCAGCCGCAGCAAACGGCTTGCAGCGGCCGTCCGGGGCAAGCCCGCGCTGGCGGCTGAACTCCATGAATGCCCCTGGAGTGGACATCACCGTCACCCCGCTCACCAGCGCGAAAGAACACTCGCCCTTGCGTAGCGCCTGTGCGGCCAGGTGGAGGGCAACCAGCGACGAGGAGCACGCAGTGTCAACGGTCACCGCGGGCCCTTCCAGGCCGTAGGTGTAGGCGAGACGGCCGGATATGACTGCGGCTGCGTTTCCCGTACCCAGGTAGCCGTCGAAGTCCTCGGGAGAGTTGGAGAGGCGGGCGTAGTCCTGTCCGTTCGTCCCCGCGAAGACACCGGTCCGGCTACCGCGCAGGGTCGCGGGATCGATCCCGGCCCGTTCGAAGGCTTCCCATGCTGTCTCCAGAAGGAGTCGCTGTTGGGGGTCCATCATCAGGGCCTCGCGCGGCGAGATGCCGAAGAACTCCGCGTCGAAACCACCGACACCTTCGAGGAAGCCTCCATGACGGACGTAGCAGGTGCCGGCGTTGTCGGGGTCGGGGTCATAGAGGGCGTCCAGGTCCCAGCCCCGGTCCGTGGGGAAGTCACCGATCGCGTCCCGACCCTCGACCAGGAGCTGCCAGAGCTGCTCGGGCGATTCGACGCCACCGGGGAAGCGGCAGCTCATCGCCACGATGGCGATGGGCTCCCGGGATTCGGCTGTCAGCTTCTGGTTCTGTCGGCGCAGCTTCTCGGTCTCCTGAAGAGAGGCCCGCAGTGCTTGAACGATCTTCTCGTTCGATGTGGTCATCTTCCGCTCCGTACTCGGGCCACTGTCAGAGGTCGCTGTCGCCAAGGGCGAGTTCAATGAGGTGATCGACGTCCATCGTCGCGATCGCCTGATCGGACTCCGGGCTGTCGTTGTGATCGTTTGTGTCATCCGCTGCCGTGCCCTGCTGGCCCGGGCCGGCGAGCTTCAGCAGAACGTCCATCAATTCCGCTTCTCGCAACCGTGCGAGCGGGATCGTTGCGAGCGCCCGCCGAATGGCCTCTTCTCCACTGTCTGCGTCGACGGGCGAGTCCGGTGCGGCCGTGCCGGGGAAGAGTTCACTCCGCAGATGGTCGGTGAGTGCGTCGGGGGTGGGGTGGTCGAAGACCATGGTGGTGGGGAGCTTGAGGCCGGTGGCGGTGCCCAGTCGGTTGCGGAGCTCGACTGCCGTGAGCGAGTCGAAGCCGAGCTCTCGAAATGCTCGCTCGGGTTCGATGGCGTCGGTGTGGGAGTAGCCCAGCACAGCGGCGGCCTCTCGCTGCACGATCTCCAACAGAAGGTCGTGCCGGTCCTGAGCGGAGAGGTCGGATAGCTTCTGCACCAGTTCGACCGCGTCTCGCCCGGGCTGGGTGACGGTGCTCCCTCCGCTGTTGGCGCTGTCGCCTTCCAGCGCCGCGCGAGCTTCCGGAAGGTCTGCGAGGAGGGGGCTCGGGCGGCCGATGGTGAAGGAAGGAGCAAACCGCTCCCAGTCCACATCGGCCACCACCACCGCGGTCTCGTCACGGTCCATGGCGAGTTGTAGGGCCGATACGGCGAGGTCAGGCGAGAGCGAGGGCAGTCCGCTGAGTCGAAGGTATTCCTCGGCGCCACCGTCGGCCGCCATTCCGCTCTCGGCCCATGGGCCCCAGGCGACGGCCGTCGCGGCGAGCCCCCTGGCACGACGGTCGTGGGCCAGCGCGTCGAGGAAGGCATTGCTCGCCGAGTACGCGGCCTGCTTGCCGCTGCCCCACACTCCGGACACGGACGAGAAGAGGATGAAGGCGTCGAGTTCTCGATCTCCCAGCAGCTCATCCAGGTGGGTCGCCCCCGCGACCTTCGCGGTCACCACTGCGGCCAGTTCCTCCAGGCTGGTGTCGGTGATCGAGTTCAGCTGGGGAAGTCCTGCCGCGTGTACGACTCCGGTGAGCGGGGCCGCGTCGTCTGCGAGGGAGGCGAGGAGTCGGGCGACCGCCGCCTTGTCAGCCACATCACAAGCCGCGATGGTGACCCTGGTGCCCATGTCCGCCAGTTCTGCTGCTAGTTCCGCTGCGCCTTCGGCCTGTGCCCCACGACGGCTGGTGAGAACCAGATGGTCGGCTCCGGCACGGGCCAGCCATCTGGCGGCGTGCCCACCGAGTGCACCCGTACCCCCGGTGATCAGGACGGTTCCGCGGGGCTTCCAACCGTTGTGGGTGACGGGGCCGCTGGTCCGGGGTGAGCGGGTCAGTCTGCGTACCAGCACGGTCGCGCCGCGTACGGCGAGCTGGTCCTCGGCATCGGCTGCGGCCAGGACATCCGCGAGCCGGCTGAGTGAGCGGTCGTCCCGTGTGGCAGGCAGATCGACCAGCCCGCCCCAACGCTCCGGGCTTTCCAACGCAGCCGCCCGCCCCAGGCCCCATAGGAGCCCCTGCAGCGGCCGTAGTGGCGGCTCGGAGGAACTGACGGAGACCGCGGCCCGTGTGACACACCACAGGGGAGCGTTCATCGTCATGTCGGTCAGTGCCTGGATCAGTGCGACGGTGGACGTCAAACTGGACGGTAGACCTGGCTGGTCCGGGTGCACCCGGTCATCGATTGCCAGCAGCGACAACACACCGGTGATGTCGTGCTCTTGGCGGCTGTTGAGAGATCCGTCGTGGCCGGCCATGGCTTTGCCGAGCAGCACGGCCAGTGATTCCCTGTCGACTCCAGGGTCGGCGACCGTCACCAACAGAGGTTGCGCGCCCCTGCTCCGCAGCATGCGGATGTAAGGTCCGGCTTCTTCCTCTTCGGGTGTCACGACCACCCAGGTACCGGAGAGGGCTGCGGATGAGAGATCGGTCTTCGGCTCCCACACCGTGTGGTAGCGCAAGCCGTCCAGAGCGGTGCGGGTACGGTTCTCGCGCCGCCAGGTCGCGAGTGCGTCGAAGACCGAGTCGACCGAGGCGCCTTGCTGAAGCCCAAGCCATTCGGGCACGGCATCGGGCCGTCCGTTCTCAACGGTGTCCCAGAACTCCGACTCCGCCGGATCTTCGGGGTTGAGGGAACCAACGGCGTTGGTGTTGCCTGCGTCGAGCCAGTAGTGGGCTCGCTGGAAGGAGTACGTGGGCAGGTCGATACGCCGCATCCGGTCCGGTCCCAGGACTGCCGACCAGTGGAGGTCCACCCCGCGCACATGGAGACGGGCCGCCGCTGCGAGCAGCGCAGCGTCTTCGCTCCGGGCATCTGCTCGTAGGGTCGGGACGGCGGTTGCATGGTCGAGGTTGGTTTGGGTCAACCCGGTGAGGACTCCGCCAGGTCCGACTTCAAGGAAGACATTCACCCCCTGCTCGGCCAGTGCCTGGACCGCATCGGCGTAGCGGACGGGTTGGCGGATGTGCTGAACCCAGTACTCGGGGTTCGACATCTCGCCGGTGCTGATCGGGCGGCCGGTGACCGTGGACACAATCGGCACGGTCGGCTCATGGAACGTGACGCTCTCCGCGACCGTACGGAACGCGTCCAGCATCGGATCCATCAACGGTGAATGGAAGGCATGGGAGACGGTCAGCGCCTTCGAACGCCGGTCACCTAGCTGTTCCACGACCGCGGTGACCGCGTCGTGGGTGCCGGAGAGCACGATCGAGGTGGGGCTATTGACCGCCGCAATCCCGACCTGATCCTCCAGGCCAGCGAGGAGCGGGAGGACGTCGGCTTCGCATGCTTCGACCGCGACCATCACCCCACCAGCCGGAAGATCCTCCATCAACCGGCCGCGAGCCACCACCAGCCGGCACGCATCCTCCAACGACACCACACCCGCCACATACGCGGCAGCGAACTCACCCACCGAGTGACCCGCCACCACAGCAGGAACCACACCCCACGACCCCAACAACCCACACAACGCCACCTCCACCACAAACAACGCAGGCTGAGTCAACCCCGTACCAGCCAACCCCGACCCATCACCCTCAAACAACACCTCCCGCAACGAACACCCCAACAACCCATCCAACCCGACACACACAGTGTCAAACACATCCGCAAACACCGGAAACAACTCATACAAACCACGCCCCATACCCCACCACTGACTCCCCTGCCCCGAAAACACAAACGCCAGCCTGGCATCAGACGAAGCAAGACCGCTGACTGTCTCGGCGGAGTGCACTCCTCTGCCCAGCCCATCAAGACCGGCCGTCAGTTCGGCTGTGGTCCGACCCAAGACAACAGCTCGGTGCGCCAGAGCCGTACGCGACTCAGCCAGGGAATGGGCGACGTCCATCGCGGCAATCCCCTGAGCGTTCCGCGCGAAGGTGGCGAGATTGCGCGCGTTGTCACGCAATGCCGCCTCGTCCCTACCGGACACCACCCAGAGTTGGTGGCGCTCACCGTCGCTGCTCTCCCGTTCGGCCGGTTCGTCGGCGGACGCCGGTGCCTGCTCGATGATGGTGTGGGCGTTGGTGCCGCTCACACCGAAGGAAGACACCGCTGCCCGTCGAAGCCGGCCATTGTCCTCCCACGGCACCGACTCAGCGAGCAGTTGTACCGTTCCGCCCGACCAGTCCACATGCGGTGACGGTTCGTCCACGTGCAGGGTCTTGGGAAGCAGGCCGTGCTGAAGCGCCAGGACGGTCTTGATGACGCCGGCGATGCCCGAGGCGGCTTGAGTGTGTCCGATGTTCGACTTGAGTGAGCCAAGAAGGAGGGGACGGCCTACCGGCCGTTCCCGGCCGTACGTGGCCAGCAGAGCGCGAGCCTCGATCGGATCGCCCAGTGCGGTCCCCGTGCCGTGGGCCTCCACCGCATCCACGTCGGAGGCCGATAGACCGGCTGAGGCCAGGGCCTGCTCGATGACTCGCTCCTGTGCGGGCCCGCTGGGCGCGGTCAGACCGTTGGACGCACCGTCCTGGTTCACCGCACTCCCCCGGACCACAGCGAGGACCGGATGACCGAGCCGACGGGCGTCCGACAGCCGCTCCACCAGCAACATCCCCACACCCTCACCCCAACCCGTACCATCCGCAGCCGCGGAGAACGGCTTGCAGCGGCCATCGGTCGCAAGTCCCCGCTGGCGGCTGAACTCGATAAACGCGTTCGGGCTGGACATCACGGCAGCGCCGCCGACGAGTGCTAGTTCACACTCGCCCTGCCGTAGCGACTGAACGGCCAGGTGCAGGGCGACCAGCGATGACGAGCAGGCCGTGTCAACCGTGACGGCAGGCCCCTCAAGGCCAAGCGAGTAGGCGATCCGACCTGACATGACGCTGCTGCTGGAGCCGGTGAGCAGATGCCCCTCGACACCTTCCGGCAGGTCGGCCAGGCCCGCGCCGTACCCCTGGTAGCCGGAGCCGATGAAAACTCCCGTTCGTGAGCCGCGCAGGGAGGATGGCGCGAGCCGTGCCCGCTCCAGAGCCTCCCAGGAGGTCTCCAGCAGCAGCCGCTGCTGCGGATCCATCGCCAACGCCTCGCGGGGGGAGATTCCGAAGAACCCGGAGTCGAATCGGCCTGCGTCGTAGAGGAAGGCACCCTCATCGACGTACGTGGTGCCGGCGTGCTCGGGGTCCGGGTGGTACAGAGCTTCGAGATCCCAGCCACGATCGGTGGGGAACCGGGAGACGGCATCGACTCCGTTCGCGAGTAGCTGCCACAGCTCCTCGGGAGAGTTCGCGCCGCCAGGGAAACGGCAGCTCATGGCCACGATCGCCATCGGCTCGCCGTTGCCGACCACCGATCCGGAGAAGGTGTGGCCAGCTGCCGTCGATGTTGATTCACTCGACCGGTCTCCGCTCCCGGCCGTGTCATCGCCGGCGAGCTCGGAGCTGAGGAAGGTGGCGAGTGCTTCCGCGTTGGGCTGGTCGAACACCAATGTGGTCGACAGAGAGAGACCGGTGAGATGTTGCAGTCTGTTGCGGAGTTCGATGCCGGTCAGCGAATCGAATCCCAGGTCCTTGAATGCCCGGTCCGACGCCACGCCTTCGGGTCCGACGTGTCCCAGCGCTCGGGCCACCTCGGTACGTACGAGTTCGAGGAGGGTTCGGCGTCGTTCGATAGGCGAGAGTCGGGCGAGTCGCGATCCCCCTGCCGCTGCCCCGTTCTCCACCGCTCCGGTGGCAGAGCCTTCCGACACGGTCAACGCACTTTGGGCCTCGGCCAGATCGGCGAGCAGCGCACTGGGCCGGGCGACGGTGAAGGCGGGAGCGAAGCGGTCCCAGGCGATGTCGGCCAGCACGGTGGCGGTGTCGTTCAGTTGCAGGGTCCGCTGGAGGGCATGGAGTGCCAAGTCGGGTGACATCGAAGGCAGGCCGCGGCGCCGAAGATGGGACTCCGCCTCGTCGTCGCCCGCCATGCCCGCGTCGGCCCACGGCCCCCATGCCACCGCCGTGGCGGTCAGCCCTCGGGACCTGCGCTGTTCCGCGAGCCCGTCAAGGAAGCTGTTGGCGGCGGAGTAGGCCGCCTGCCCGCCGCTGCCCCATACTCCGGCGACGGAAGAGAACAGGACGAAGGCATCCAGCTCTCGATCGCCCAGCAGCTCATCCAGATGGATCGCCCCGGATACCTTGGCGGAGAGTACGGCCGCAAGATCGGCACAGCTCAAGGAATCGGTGGGACTGAACTGGGGAACACCAGCCGCGTGCACCACCGCGGTCAAGGGGTGGTGCTCGACGGGGAGTGACGCAAGCAGATCCGCTACGGCCTCACGGTTCGATACGTCACAGGCCGCGATGGTCACCGTCGCGCCCAGGGCCTCCAGTTCCGTGGCAAGTTCCACGGCCCCGGGAGCCTGCGCCCCGCGCCGTCCGGTGAGCACGATGTGTTCGGCTCCGGCCCGGGCCCAATGGCGTGCGACCTGTGCTCCCAGCGCACCGGTACCGCCGGTGATGAGAACCGTGCCGCGCGGCTGCCACTCCGACTCGGCGGAGCCGCTTGCGACGATAGCCCGGCGTAGACGACGGACGAACACTCCAGAGGCCCGCACAGCGAACTGATCTTCGCCCCCCGGCGATGTGCCAAGGGTCGACAGCAGTCGCTTTGCGGCACGGTCGTCCAGCTTCGCAGGCAGGTCGACCAGGCCGCCCCAGCGCGAGGGATACTCCAACGCCGTGGCGCGCCCGAGCCCCCAGATCATGGCTTGTCGGGCGCTGTTCACCGTCTCAGAGGAGCCAACCGCCACTGCGCCCCTGGTTGCGCACCACAGAGGTGCCGCCAGTTCTGCATCGCCCAGCGCCTGAATCAGTACGGTGGTGAGGGCCAGCCCTGCGGGTAGTTCATGGTGGTCAGGGTGTGGTTCTTCGTTCAGCGCCAGCAAGGAGAGCACCCCCGTGGGGGCCTGCCCTTCGTCGAGCAACTTCCGGATGCGGCCGGCGAGGGACTGTCGGTCTTCTTGAACGGCCACGGCGAGTCGTACGACGTCTACACCGTGGCTTTGTAGAGCTTGGGAGATTCCGTGGGCGGTGGCGGTGACATGCTCGGTTTCTTCGGGCAGAACCAAGAGCCACGACCCGCTTGGAGCTGTGGATTCCTGACTGGTGAGTGCCCTCCAGAACACTTGGTATCGCCAGCCGTCGATGGTCGACTGATCACGCTGGTGCCGGCGCCACTGCGAGAGTGCTGGAAGTACGGTGCCGAAAGGGGTGTCGGCGTCGACCTGGAGCTCAAGCCGTTCGGCCATCGCCGCAAGGTCCTGGCTCTCCACCGCATTCCAGAATTCGATATCCGACGGATGCGTCCCGACTTCGGGGTCGCGAGCCCCAATCGGCGATACCCAGTAGTGCTGGTGTTGGAAGGGGTAGGTGGGGAGGTCGATGAGCTGGGCGCCGCGGCCGGTGTAGAACGCGGGCCAGTCGATGGGGGTGCCGTGGACGTGGAGGTGGGCGAGGGCGGTGGCTACGGAGAGGTCTTCGGCGGTGTTGGGGCGGAGCGTTGGGATGGCGGTTGCGTGGTCGAGGTTGGTTTGGGTCAGCCCGGTCAGGACTCCGCCAGGTCCGACCTCAAGGAAGACATTCACCCCCTGCTCGGCCAGAGCCTGGACCGCATCGGCATAGCGGACCGGCTGGCGGATGTGCTCGACCCAGTACTCGGGGTTCGACATCTCGCCTGTGGTGATCGGGCGTCCGGTGACGGTGGACACGATCGGCACGGTCGGCTCATGGAAGGTGACGCTCTCCGCGACCGTGCGGAACGCGTCCAGCATCGGATCCATCAACGGTGAATGGAAAGCATGGGAGACGGTCAGCGCCTTCGAACGACGGTCCCCCAACTGTTCCACGACCGCGGTCACCGCATCCTCCACGCCGGAGAGCACGATCGAGGTGGGGCTATTGACCGCCGCAATCCCGACCCGGTCCTCCAGACCGGCCAGGAGCGGGAGGACGTCGGCTTCAGAGGCTTCGACCGCGACCATCACCCCACCAGCCGGAAGATCCTCCATCAACCGGCCACGAGCCACCACCAACCGGCACGCATCCTCCAACGACACCACACCCGCCACATACGCCGCAGCGAACTCACCCACCGAATGACCCGCCACCACACTAGGAACCACACCCCACGACCCCAACAACCCACACAACGCCACCTCCACCACAAACAACGCAGGCTGAGTCAACCCCGTACCAGCCAACCCCGACCCATCACCCTCAAACAACACCTCCCGCAACGAACACCCCAACAACCCATCCAACCCGACACACACAGTGTCAAACACATCCGCAAACACCGGGAACAACTCATACAACCCACGCCCCATACCCCACCACTGACTCCCCTGCCCCGAAAACACAAACGCCGTCTTCACTGTGGGCAGCGCGGTGCCGGAAACCAAGTCCTGGTGGGCTTCGCGATCCGTCATGGTCAGCGCGGACAATCCGCGCAGCAACTCATCACGCCCGTTGCCGACGACTGCTGCCCGGTGAGGGAAGAAGGCGCGCGTGGTCGCCAGTGAGAGGGCGATGTCGCCAAGAGGAAGGGCCGGGGTGCTCTGGACATGGGCAAGGAGGAGTTCCGCCTGAGCTCGCAGTCCCTTCTCGTCCTTGGCTGATATCAGCCAGGGCTGAACGACCGGACCGGAGTCCGGCTGCGGATCCGTGTGTGTCGTGGGGTCCTCGACCGGGGCTTGTTCGATGACGACGTGGGCATTGGTGCCGCTCACTCCGAAGGAGGACACCCCCGCCCGACGAGGACGCCCCTCAACTGCTGCCCATTCCAGCGGCTCGGTAGCCAGCTCGACGGCCCCCGCCGACCAGTCGATATGCGGAGACGGCTCATCCACATGCAACGTACGCGGCACGACACCGTGCCGCATCGCCATCACCATCTTGATCACACCCGCCACACCCGCAGCCGCCTGCGTATGACCAATGTTCGACTTCAGTGAGCCGAGAAGGAGAGGACGATCCGCCGGGCGGTCCTGACCATAGGTCGCCAGTAGTGCCTGCGCCTCGATCGGGTCGCCCAACGACGTACCCGTACCGTGCGCCTCCACCACATCCACATCAGCCGAGCTCAACCGCGCATTCGCCAACGCCTGCCGAATCACCCGCTGCTGCGCAGGACCATTCGGCGCAGTAAGACCATTCGACGCACCATCCTGATTCACCGCAGAACCCCGCACCACAGCCAACACTCGATGCCCCAGCCGACGAGCATCCGACAACCGCTCCACCAGCAGCATCCCCACACCTTCGGACAGTCCCGTGCCGTCGGCAGAGGCGGCGAAGGCTCGGCAGCGGGCGTCCTTGGCGAGGCCGCGCTGCCGGCTGAAGCCGATCAGTGCGCCAGGCGTGGACATGACGGTGACTCCACCGGCCAGCGCCAGATCGCATTCGCCCTGCCGCAACGACTGAACCGCGAGATGCAACGCCACCAACGACGAAGAACACGCCGTATCCACCGTCACCGCAGGCCCCTCAAGACCAAAGGTGTACGACAACCGCCCCGAGACCACCGACGCCGAGTTGGCAGTCAAAAGATGGCCTTCCAGGGCGTCTTCCGATTGATCGGTCAGCCCGGCCGCGTAGTCCTGTCCGTTGGTTCCCGCGAAGACACCTGTCCGACTGCCCCGCAGTTGTGCGGGGTCGATGCCTGCACGCTCGAACGTCTCCCAGCTGACTTCGAGTAGTTGTCGCTGCTGAGGGTCCATGGCCAGGGCTTCACGTGGTGAGATCCCGAAGAAGTCGGGGTCGAACCGGGCAGCGCCGTGCAGGAAGCCGCCTTCACGGACGTAGCTGGTGCCAGGGTTCGCCGGGTCCGGGTCGTAGAGGGTGTCCAGGTTCCATCCGCGGTCGGTTGGAAGGCCGGTGATGGCGTCGGTTTCCGTGACCAGCAGGTGCCAGAGGTCCTCAGGTCCGGACACATCACCGGGGAAGCGGCAGCCCATGCCCACGATCGCGATGGGCTCATCGATACTGCGGTGGGAAGGCACAACAGCACGTGCGGCGGTGACCGCCTTCGGACCGGCTCCGGGGATCTCTCGAAGCAGGTGCTCTGCAAGCGAGGAAGGAGTTGGGTGGTCAAAGACGACAGTAGCCGGCAACCGGACGCCGACGACAGTGCCGAGCCGGTTGCGGAGTTCCATGGCGGCGAGGGAGTCGAAACCGAGCTCTCGGAAGGCCCGCTCAGGGTCGATGGCGTCGGGGGCCGCGTGGCCGAGTACAGCGGCTGCCTGAGCCCGTACAAGTGTGACCATGGCCGCTGTGCGTTCGCCGGGGGGCAGCTCGGCTAGTGCTGCCAGCTCAGCCGAGAGTGCGCCTTGGGCACCGGTGAGTGTCGATGTGGTGGCGGAGCGTCGGGACGGTGTGCGGATCAAGCCGCGGAGGAGGGGAGGCACCGGACCTGATGCGGCTCGGGCGCGCAGTGCGGCCAGATCGAGGTGTACGGGTGCAAGCACCGGGTCGCCGAGGGTGAGTGCGGTGTCGAACAGGCGCAGGCCCTCGCTCGCTTCGAGCGGTACGAGTCCGGCTCGGGTCATGCGGTTCAGGTCGCTGGTCTTGAGTCGGGTCTGTTCGCCCCGCGCGTCCCAGACTCCCCAGGCGAGGGAGGTGGCAGGCAGGCCGTGTGCCTTTCGGTGTTCGGCGAGTGAGTCGAGGAAGGCGTTGCCGGCAGCGTAGGCGCTTTGTCCGGCGCCGCCGAGTGTGCCTGAGAAGGACGAGAAGAGGACGAAGGCCGCCAGTTCCATGTCTCGGGTGAGCTCATGGAGGTTGAGGGCGGCATCGACCTTGGGTCGCAACACCAGGTCGAGATCGTCTCCGGTGAGGGAGGCGATGAGGCCGCCTGCGACGACAGCGGCGGCGTGGACGACTGCGGTCAGAGGCCGGTCTTCGGGGAGGGAGGCGAGGAGGTCGGCGAGGGAGCCTCTGTCGGCTGCATCGCAGGCCGCAATGGTGACGGTCACGGAGTCGCCGAGCGCGGACAGTTCGGCGAGGAGCTGCTCCATGCCTTCGGCGTCCGGACCTCGGCGGCTGGTCAGAACGATGTTGCGTATGTGGTGGTGGGTGATGAGGTGTGCCGCAAGCAGTCTGCCGAGAGCTCCCGTACCACCGGTGATCAGTGCAGTGCCGTGTGGATTGAGTTCATTGGGGGCGGTGGATGTCGAGGGCGCACCGATCGTTACTGGTGCCAACCTCGGTACGGACATCGTTCCCGTGCGAAGGGCGAACTGGGGCTCGTCGGTCGCGATCGCATCGGGGAGGTGGCGAAGGGACGCCGACTTTCCATCGGTATCCGCGAGGACGAACCGGCCTGGCTGTTCAGACTGGGCCGAGCGGATCAGGCCCCAGATGGCAGCGTGCTCGGGGCGGGTGTCCGGTGTTCTGCCGTCCGGTCGGGGCAGGGCGGCTGCACCTTGGGTGAGCATGACCAACCGGGTGTCGGCGAATCGTCGGTCGCCGAGCCATGCCTGGATGAAGGCAAGGGTGTCCTTCGCGATCTCTCGCACGACTGCCGCATCAGTGCGCGTGTCGTTGCCTGCCATTTCGTCGAGTGGACGTGCGTCAGCACCGCCGGGCATCGGCGCAATGGCGATGACCGTTTCGGGCACGAGTGCGCCGGCAGAGATGGAGTCGGCGAGGGCTGCGAGGTCTTGGTAGACGTCCGGGCTCGCCCCACTCTCACGCAGTCCCTCGGCCTCACGATCCATGGGGCTGTTCGCCGTGACTCCGACGAGGGCACATGCCCCGATCGTGTTCACACCGGCGTCCGTGAACGGAGTGCCGTGCCAGTCCGTGCGGTAGAGGGCCCGATGCTGCTCGGCCAGTGCGGCACGCAAGTGTTCTTCGCGTGCTTCGCGGAAGGTGAGGGTGTCGACGGAGGCAACCGTCCGACCCGTGTCATCGGCCACGACCACGGCCACGGCATCGCTGCCCGCGGGGGTGATGCGCACCCGCAGCCGTGTTGCTCCGGTGGCGTACAGGCGTACGTTCTCCCAGGCGAAGGCGATCCGTCCGGCGCCCATGTCGCCGATGGGGCCGAACCCGACGCCGTGGAGAGCCGCGTCGAGGAGTGCCGGGTGGAGACCGAACCTGGCTGCGTCGCCCTGGATGTCAGGGTCCGCCGGCAGGGACACATCGGCGAACACCTCGTTCCCCCGGTGCCAGGCGGCGCGGAGCCCTTGGAATGCGGAGCCGTAGCCGAAGGAGTGTTCGGCCAGACGGTCATAGAAGTCCGTGAGGTCGAGGGGGGTCGAACCGGTGGGCGGCCAGACGTCCGATTCGGTGCCGTCCGGGGTAAGGGTCGCCGTGGTGGCGCCGGGGTCATCGGGCATCAGCACACCGGTGGCGTGGCAGGTCCAGGTGCCGTCGGGGTCCGTGTCCTCGGCGCGCGAGTGGATGGCGAGGGATCGTTCGCCGAAGCCGCCGGCTTGGCCGACCGAGACCTGTACGACAACACCGCCGTGTTCGGGGACAATCAGCGGCGCCTGGAGGGTCAGTTCGGTGAGGAGGCCGCAGCCGAGGTGATCCCCCGCGCGGATCGCGAGTTCCACGAACGCCGCACCGGGCAGGATGACGGTACCCATCACGACATGGTCCGCGAGCCAGGGATGAGTTCGGGTGGCGAGCCGGCCGGTCAACAGGAGACCGTCGGCATCGGCGAGACCGACGACCGCGCCCAGCAGCGGGTGGTCCAATGACGTCAGCCCGAGTCCGGCTACGTCACCGGAGGTGCGCGGCGCGTCGAGCCAGTACCGCCGGCGCTGGAAGGCGTACGTGGGCAGCTGGACCCGGCGGAGGTCGGCCTCGGCGAAGACCGCGGGCCAGTCAAGGGCGACGCCCTGGGCGTGGGCCTCGGCCAAGGACTGAACGATGCGGTCCAGGCCGCCTTCGTTGCGGCGCAGGGTGCCGAGGGCGACGCCGGTGCTGTTGAGGTCGTCGAGGGTCTCCTGCATACCGATGGTGAGCACCGGGTGGGCACTGACCTCGATGAGTGCGGTGTGTCCGTCGTGGACCAGGGCACGGGTGACTTCGTCGAAACGCACGGTCTGCCGGAGGCTGCGGTACCAGTACTCGGCGTCCAGTTCGTCCGTCGTCAGCAGCGTTCCGGTGACCGTGGAGTAGAAGGGCACGTCACACCGTTGAGGAACGATGTCCGCGAGTGCGGTGAGCACTCGTTCGCGTACCTCTTCGACGTGTGCGGAGTGGGAGGCGTAGTCGACGGCGATCATCCGCGCCCGGATGTCTTCGGAGTGCAGGGCGTCCCTGAGCTCCGTCAGGGCGGTGGGGTCGCCCGATACGACGATGGACGTGGGGCTGTTGACGGCTGCGATCGAGATCCGCTCTCCCCAAGCCTCCATCCGTGGGGTGAGGTCCTCCAGCGACAGTCCGACGGACAGCATGCCGCCCTTGCCGGCGAGGGCGATCAGGGCTCGGCTGCGCAGTGCGACCACCTTCGCGGCGTCCTCAATCGAGAGGGCTCCCACGACACAGGCCGCTGCTATTTCTCCCTGACTGTGTCCGGCGACAGCCGAGGGACGGACACCGTACGAGCGCCACACCTCGGCCAGCGACACCATGACGGCGAAGAGCACCGGCTGTACGACATCGACCCGTTCGAGGCCCGGCGCCCCCGGTGCACCTCGTAGCACCTCGGTGAGCGACCAATCGACATGGGGAGCCAGGGCCTGCTCACACTCGGCGATCCTGTTTCGGAAGACCGAGGAGGCATCCAGGAGCTGGAGCGCCATCAGCGGCCACTGGGAGCCTTGTCCGGGGAAGACGAAGGCGACCTGTCGGGTGTCGTCGGCGATGCCGCGTACCACGTGGGTGCCCGTGGGCGCGGCCGTGCCGTCGGCGAGTGCGTCCAGGGCCGCCGCCAGGCCCGATCGGTCGTTGGCGAGCAGCACGGCGCGGTGGGCCAGGGCGGTGCGCGTCGTGGCGAGGGAGTACCCGATGTCGCTCGGGCTCGGCTGGCTTGATGCCGCCGCTCCTACGGCTTCCTTGGCGAGATGGGAGCGGAGTCGATCGGCTTGATCCGCCAACGCTGTCGCATTCTTGCCGGAGAGCGGCCAGGGGATGAGCGCCTGCTGACCGGGCCCGGCCTCGGCCGTCTCCACGGTGTGGCGCGGTAGGGCGTCGGTGTGTACGGTCCCGGTCTCCTGGGGCCCGGTTGTGGTGCGGCCCTCATCGATCGATGTGTCCGACGGGCCCGCGGCCTCACCGGTCGGCGCCGGAGCAACGCGGTCTCGTCGAGTGGTCGGGGGGTTCGGCTCCTCCGGCACTGCGGGGTGGGAGTTCCCGTTCGCCGTGCCCGCCCGTACCGGGTCGGAAGGCCGGGACGAGGGCTCGGCGGCGAGTTGGGGCTCGTGCTGTTCGATGACGACGTGGGCGTTGGTGCCACTGACACCGAACGCTGAGACGGCCGCGCGTCGTGGTCTGTCCAGTTCAGGCCAGGGAGTGTTGGCGGTGGCCAGGTGCACAGCGCCGGCCGACCAGTCGACGTGCGGAGTCGGGGAATCGATGTGCAGGGTCTTCGGCACGACTCCGTGGCGCAGTGCCTGCACCATCTTGATCACACCGGCCACGCCGGCCGCCGCCTGGGTGTGTCCGAGGTTGGACTTGACCGATCCGAGCCACAGCGGACGATCGCCGTCGCGGTCCTTACCGTAGGCGGCCAGCAGCGCCTGCGCTTCGATCGGGTCCCCCAACGACGTACCCGTACCGTGCGCTTCGACGGCGTCCACATCGGCAGGGGCCAGCCTGGCATTGGCAAGGGCCTGGTGGATGACCCGCACCTGGGAGGGGCCGTTGGGTGCGGTCAGCCCGTTGCTCGCGCCGTCCTGGTTGACGGCCGAGCCACGCACCACGGCCAGGACCGGGTGCCCGAGGCGGTGGGCATCGGACAGCCGCTCCACCAGGAGCATCCCGACGCCTTCGGACCAGCCGGTGCCGTTCGCGGAGGCCGCGAACGCTCGGCACCGTCCATCGGGTGCCAATCCGCGCTGGCGGCTGAACTCGACGAACGTCGTGGGGCCCGCCATCACCGTCACGCCCCCCGCGAGGGCGAGGTCGCATTCGCCCTGCCGCAGTGCCTGGACGGCGAGGTGGAGTGCGACGAGGGAGGAGGAGCAGGCAGTGTCGATCGTCACCGCCGGCCCTTCCAGACCGAGCGTGTAGGCGATTCGGCCGGAGACGACACTGCCGGTGTTTCCGGTGCTCACATAACCTTCGATGCCCTCGGGCATGACGGGCAGCCGGGAGACGTAGTCGTGGTACATGACTCCCGCGAAGACTCCGGTACGGCTGCCCTTCAGCGCCGCGGGGTCCAGTTCGGCCCTCTCGACCGCCTCCCAGGCGGCTTCCAGGATGAGGCGCTGCTGCGGGTCCATGGCGAGCGCCTCGCGGGGGCCGATGCCGAAGAAGTCGGCATCGAAGTCCGCGGCATCATGGAGGAAGCCACCTTCTCGGGTGTAGCTGGTTCCCGGGTGTTCCGGGTCCGGGTGGAAGAGTGCGTCGAGGTCCCAGCCGCGGTCGGTGGGAAAGTCCGATATTGCGTCACCGCCGGATTCGACCAGGTTCCACAGGTCCTCGGGGGACCGCACCCCGCCGGGGAACCGGCAGCTCATCCCGACGATGGCGATCGGTTCACGGTTCTTGCTCTCGGCCTCGCGCAGCCGCTGACGTGCATGGCGGAGATCGACAGTGGCACGCTTGAGGTAGTCCCGGAGCTTGTTCACATCAGTGGTCATCTGAATTCTGTTCCTCAACGCCAGGGGAATTCGTGCTTGTCGATCAGTGGGTGCCGAGCTCGTCGTCGAGCAGCTCGAAGAGTTCGTCGTCGGAGGCGGCTTGTACCGCTAGTACGGCATCGGCTTCTGCAGCCGTGCCGGTGGCGGCCTCACCGTTCGCTCCCGTGCTCCGGCCCGCGTCCTGCCACTTCGCGAGCAGGACTTCCAGCCGCATGGTGACGGTGGCGCGGGTTCCCTTGTCGTACGGAGAGTGGTCGAGTGCTGCTGCCAGTCGATCGATCTCGGCGAGCAGGGAGGGAGCCATGGCCTCCGGTGTGCCGCCGGCCGAGGTGCGCGGTAGTGCGGCACCGAGGTGTTCGGCGAGAGCATTGGGGTTGGGGTGGTCGAAGAGGAGGCTCGCCGGCAGGCGCAGTCCGGTGGCAGCACCGAGCCTGTTGCGGAGTTCGACAGCGGTCAACGAATCGAACCCGAGGTCCCTAAATGCCTGCGCGGCTCCGATGGCTTCGACCGACGCATGTCCCAGAACCGCCGCGACCTCGGCCCGCACGACGCTCAGCAGTGTGGATCTGCGCTGCTCGTCGGAGGCGCCTGCCAACCGCTCGGCGAGGTCGGCCGGCGCCGGGGCGCTGGAAACGCGCCGGCCACCGGGCACCTGGACCAGATCGCTCAGCAGCGCGGGGAGCGATCCATTGACCGCCCTGTTGCGGAGGGCGGTGAGGTTGAGCCGGGCCGGGATGTACACGCCCTCCGCCGGTACGGCGGGCAGGTCTGGTTCCGGCGCGGTCTTCAGATCGCTCCGTGGTGCGCCCGTGTTGTCCGTGGCGACGGCCGCCGTTGCCATGTCGAAGAGTGCGAGCCCCTCGTCCGTGGACAGCGGCGACACACCGGCTCGGGCCATTCGGGCGAGCGCCTGAGGATCGGCCTCTCCCGCCATGCCCGAACCGTCGGCTGCGCCCCCTCCTGCCCAGGGTCCCCAGGCCAGTGATACGGCCGGAAGGCCCTGTGACGCCCTGAGCTGCGCCAGGGCATCCATATAGGCGTTCGCGGCGGCGTAGTTCGCCTGTCCCGCATTGCCGAAGGTGGCGGCGAGCGACGAGAACAGGACGAAGGCCGACAGGTTGAGCTCCCGGGTGAGCTGGTGCAGATGGAACGCTGCCTCGACCTTGGGGGCGAAGACGCTCTCCAACCGTTCGGCGGTCAGCGACCCCACCAATGCATCGTCGAGGACTCCCGCGGCATGGATCACTGCGGTCAGTGGGTGGGCGCTCGGAATGGCGTCGATCATCGCAGCGAGCGAGGCCCGATCGGACGCGTCACACGCCACGGTGGACACTTCGGCGCCCAGTGTCGTCAGTTCCTCCTCAAACGCGGCGGCTCCCGTTGCGGCTGCGCCTCTGCGGCTGGTCAACACCAGGTGGCGTACACCGTGGGAGGTGACCAGATGACGGGCGATCAGCCGGCCGAGTGCCCCGGTCGCACCGGTCACCAGGACGGTTCCGGCAGGGGCGAGCCCCAGGTCCGCGGAGGTTTGTACAGGTCGCGCATTCGTCACTGCGCGAGTCAGTCTCGGTACGTAGGCCCGATCTCCGCGCAGTGCGATCTGTGGCTCATGAACCGGTACTGCGGCCAACAGCTCAAGAACTGCCTCGGGGTCCACCCCCGCTGTGTCATCGTCGTGCGTGTGGCCGCTATCAGTCACCACCCCGGGCCCGTCGTCGGGCCCACGCCCCACGTCCACCAGGACGAAGCGCTCCGGATGTTCCGCCTGCACGGACCTGAGCAGGCCCCACACGGTGGCCTGTGCCACGTCGAGCCCGCCAGCATCCCGAGCATCGACGGCCACGGCGTTCCTCGTCACCAGAACGAGCCGCCCATGCTCCTGCCTTGGCGAAGACGATGGTTCCAACCACTCTTGTACGAGTTCCAGGGCGCGACGGGCATGCGCTCCGGCCGCTTCAGGAGACGATGTCGAGCGAGCCGAGTCGAATATGACAACACGACCTGCGGCACGGGCGGCCCCACTCCCCGCCGTATCCACCCCTCCTCGGAGGGATAGTTCCGTCCATTCCAGACGGAAGATCGAGTCCCGTGATCGACCGCTGCGGGCAACAGCCAGCTGCTCGGTCGATATCGGACGCAGAACGAGGGATTCGACGGACACAACGGGTCGTCCGGACGCATCGGCAGCCATCAGCGACACGGAGTCGGGCCCGGTCGGAGCGATACGGACGCGTAGTGAGCGGCTGGTGGAGGGGTGCGCCAGGTGGGCGGTGACACCGCTCCACGAGAAGGGAACTCGGGCCGACCGCTCAGCAGGAGGGCTGACCGCGCCAAGCTGATCGCCGAGCGCCATCACATGCAGGGAGGCATCCAGTAGTGCCGGGTGAACACCGAACCCTGAGACGTCGGCTCCGGCCGGCAACTCCACCTCGGCGTAGAGAACATCCGATTGGCTCCATGCACTCTTCACTCCACGGAACAGGGGGCCGTAGTCCAGACCCAGATCCGTCAGTTGGCCATAGAGGAACTCGGTTGCGATGGGCTTCGCTTCAGGTGGGGGCCATAGGGTCAGATCACTGGACGGGAGGGATGTCGCGGCTGCGGTGGGAGGCAAGATCGTGCCATTGGCATGACTCGTCCAGGGTTCGTCACTCGTCGCAGGAAGGGCACGGGAGTGAATTCTCAGAGCCCGCTCGCCGTCTGCACCCGGTGCAGCCACCCTCAGTTGCAGTTGGACCGCCGAATCCTCGGGAATGACGATCGGTGATTCCAGGGTGAAGTCATCTATCCGGTCACAGCCGACGCTCTGCTCACGTGCCGCGTGCAGGGCGAGGTCGACCAGGGCAGTACCGGGAAGGAGTACGGAGCCCATGACAGTGTGCTCCGCGAGCCAGGGGTGAGTGGCAAGCGCTATTCGGCCCGTCAGGACGAGCCCTTCGTCATCGGCGAGGGAGACTGCAGCGCCGAGGAATGGGTGACCTGCGTCCTCCACTCCAGCGACGGTGAGGTCCCCGGCTGTGGGAGAGGCTTCGAGCCAGTAGCGGTCGCGTTGGAAGGGGTAGGTGGGGAGGTCGACGAGCTGGGCGCCGCGGCCGGTGTAGAAGGCGGGCCAGTCGATGACAGTGCCGTGGACATGGAGGTGAGCGAGTGCGGTGGTGAGGGAGAGGTCTTCGGCGGTGTTGGGGCGGAGGGTCGGGATGGCGGTTGCATGGTCGAGGTTGGTTTGCGTCAGCCCGGTCAGGACGCCGCCAGGGCCGACCTCAAGGAAGACACTCACCCCCTGCTCGGCCAGAGCCTGGACCGCATCGGCATAGCGGACGGGTTGGCGGATGTGCTCGACCCAATAGTTCGGGTTCGACATCTCGCCGGTGGAGATCGGGCGTCCGGTGACCGTGGACACGATCGGCACGCTCGGCTCATGGAACGTGACACTCTCCGCGACCGTGCGGAACGCATCCAGCATCGGATCCATCAACGGTGAATGGAAAGCATGGGAGACGGTGAGCGCCTTCGAACGCCGGTCCCCCAACTGTTCCACGACCGCGGTGACCGCATCGTGGGTGCCTGAGAGCACGATCGAGGTGGGGCTATTGACCGCCGCAATCCCGACCCGGTCCTCCAGACCGGCCAGGAGCGGGAGGACGTCGGCTTCAGAGGCTTCGACCGCGACCATCACCCCACCCGACGGAAGGTCCTCCATCAACCGGCCACGAGCCACCACCAACCGGCACGCATCCTCCAACGACACCACACCCGCCACATACGCCGCAGCAAACTCACCCACCGAATGACCCGCCACCACAGCAGGAACCACACCCCACGACCCCAACAACCCACACAACGCCACCTCCACCACAAACAACGCAGGCTGAGTCAACCCCGTACCAGAGAGACCCGACCCATCACCCTCAAACAACACCTCCCGCAACGAACACCCCAACAACCCATCCAACCCGACACACACAGTGTCAAACACATCCGCAAACACCGGGAACAACTCATACAAGCCCCGCCCCATACCCCACCACTGACTCCCCTGCCCCGAAAACACAAACGCCAGCCTGGCATCAGACAAAGCAAGACCGCTGACCGCAGAAGCAGAGGGTTCACCGTGCGCGAGGGCAGCCAATCCCTCCAAAACCTCTTGTGTGCCAGTCGCACACACGGCGGCACGGTGACTCAACGCGGCTCGGCTTGTCGCCAGCGAGTACGCAATATCCGTGGCGATTCGAGGTCCATCGACTCCTTGCAGCTGCCCCCGAGCGAACAACAAGGCACGATGCGCCTGTTCACGCAGCGCCTCCGGGGTCTTGGCCGAGAAGACCCAAGGGAATGCCAACTGTCCGGTGGGCTCCTCAGCATCCTGTTGCCTGGGAGATACAGCCGACTGCGGCTCTTCGAGAATGACGTGTGCGTTGGTGCCGCTGAAGCCGAAGGACGAGATCGCTGCTCGGCGGGGCCTGGCTGGGTCCTCGGCCCATTCCATCGGTTCGGTAGCCAGCTCGACGGCCCCCGCCGACCAGTCGATATGCGGAGACGGCTCATCCACATGCAACGTACGCGGCACCACACCATGCCGCATCGCCATCACCATCTTGATCACACCCGCCACACCCGCAGCCGCCTGCGTATGACCAATGTTCGACTTCAGTGAGCCGAGAAGCAGAGGACGATCCGTCGGCCGGTCCTGACCATAGGTCGCCAGTAGAGCCTGCGCCTCAATCGGATCACCCAACGACGTACCCGTACCGTGCGCCTCCACCACATCCACATCAGCCGAGCTCAACCGCGCATTCGCCAACGCCTGCCGAATCACCCGCTGCTGGGCAGGACCATTCGGCGCGGTAAGACCGTTCGACGCACCATCCTGATTCACCGCAGAACCCCGCACCACAGCCAACACCCGATGCCCCAGCCGACGAGCATCCGACAACCGCTCCACCAACAGCATCCCCACACCCTCAGCCCAACCCGTACCATCCGCAGCCGCAGCAAACGCCTTGCACCGACCATCAACAGCCAACCCACGCTGACGACTGAACTCCACGAATGCCCCTGGGGTGGACATGACGGTAACTCCACCGGCCAAGGCCAGATCGCATTCGCCCTGCCGCAACGACTGTGCCGCCAAATGCAACGCCACCAACGACGAAGAACACGCCGTATCCACCGTCACCGCAGGCCCCTCAAGACCAAACGTGTACGACAACCGCCCCGAGACCACCGACGCCGAGTTCCCCGTGCCGAGGAATCCTTCCACGCCTTCGGGAACCGTTTGGAGGGAGGATGCGTAGTCGTGGTACATCGCACCGGTGAACACACCGGTGCGACTCCCCTGCAGAGTTGTGGGGTCGATTCCGGCCCGTTCGAACGCCTCCCACGACGTCTCCAGCAGCAACCGCTGCTGCGGATCCATCGCCAGCGCCTCACGCGGCGAAATCCCGAAGAAGCCCGCGTCGAACTCGCCCGCCTTGTAGAGGAACCCTCCCACGCTTGTATCGCTGGAGCCGGAGGACCCTCCTTCGGACAATAGGGCAAGATCCCAACCACGATCGGACGGGAAGTCCGAGATGGCGTCCCGACCGAGTTCGATCAGCGCCCAAAGGTCCTCGGGGGTTTCCACTCCGCCGGGGTAGCGGCAGCTCATGGCGACGATGGCGATGGGGTCGTCCGATGCGGGCACCGCAACAGGCGTCGATGCGGCGGCCCCGGCACCCAGTAGTTCCTGGCGTAGATGCTTGGCAAGCGCCTGCGGCGTCGGGTAGTCGAAGACGAGTCCGGCCGGCAGCCGCACACCGGTCGCTGAAGCAAGACGATTTCGCAGCTCGACGGCTGTGAGCGAGTCAAAGCCGAGCTCGCGAAACGCCTGGTTCGCCTGTACGGATTCAGGCCGGCCGTGCCCGAGGACGGCAGCGGCATGTGTGATGACGAGCTCGACAAGGGCGTCGTGTTGGCGACTCTCGGTCAGCTCGGCCAGTTCCTTGGCGAGGGTGGTGCTCGCACCGCCCGACGGCGTGGCTGCGGCCCGCACCCGTTGTGTGGACACGGGGACCATGCTCCGTAGAAGTACGGGGAGTGACCCGGATCGGGCCTGGTCACGCAGTACGGGGAAGTCCCAGCGGGCGGGGACAAGCGCTGGCTCGTCCACACCGAGTGCTCGGTCCAGAAGTGCGAGACCCTCCGAGGTCTCCAAGGGGAGAAGCCCTGAGCGACTCATCCGGTAGTGGTCGGCCTCAGCCAACTCGGCGGAGAGTGTACTGGTGTGTGCCCACAGGCCCCATGCGAGGGAAAGCGCCGGCAGGCCGGTGGTACGGCGGGTGGTGGCCAATGCGTCCAGGGCGGCGTTGGCAGCCGCGTAGTTGCCTTGACCTGCATTGCCGAACGTGCCGGCCGCGGAGGAGAACAGTACGAACGCGGTGAGGTCCAGGTCCTTCGTCAGTTCATGGAGATGGAAGGCGGCATCCACCTTCGGCTTGAACACAGTGGCAACACGTTCGGGGGTCAGTGCAGAGATCACACCGTCGTCGGTGACACCAGCGGCATGGATGACGCCGGTCAAGGGGTACTCCCCCGGTACTCGGTCGAGCAGCCGCACGAGTGCCTCACGGTCCGAGACGTCGCAGGCGACCGTGTCGATGATGGCGCCCAGTTCGCGCAGCTCAGCCGAGAACTCTGCCGCGCCTTCAGCGGCTGGACCGCTACGGCTGGCCAGCACGAGGCTTCGTACCCCGACCTCGGCCACCAGATGGCGTGCAACGATCCGCCCCAACGTGCCGGAAGCCCCGGTGATGAGGACCGTTCCTTCGGTGGAAGAGAGCTGACGGTTGGAGGTCGGCAGCGTCTGCTCCACTTGCACCAGGCGTGGCACAAGCACCTGCGACCCACGCAGTGCCATCTGCGGCTCATCCGTGACGATCGCGATCGTCAGCTCAGTGGTGTCTTCACCATCGTCCAGATCGACGAGATCGACCAGGCCGAATCGACCGGGGTGTTCCAACTGGGCGGACCGGACCAGCCCCCAAACAGCCGCTTGCGCGGCGTTCGCTTCACCATACGGTTCCGCAGTCGCGCTGTGGCCAGCAGCATCGCCCGCGGCATGGGTCGGGCGCAATCCCGTCGTCACGGCGCCCTGCGTCACAAGTACCAGCCGCGATAGCTCGAACTCAGGTTGCGAAAGCCATTCTTGTATGAGGAGCAGGGTTGCTTGAACGGTTGCAGTGGGTGCCTGGGATCCGCAGCCCGACAGCATCGGCACCCTCACCGCCACCACGTCCGGAACCGGATCCAAGTCGCCAGCCAGTCCGGTCAGGGAGTCACGGAGAGGAATCCGAACGTCGTTGACCGCAAGGGAAGCCGTGTCCCGTAGGGGTACCCAGTCCACCCGGAACAGCCCGTCGCCGCTTGTGTCCCCCGCCCGGGAGAGCTGGTCTGCATCGACCGGTCGGAGATCCAGGGATTCGACTGAGAACACCACTGTTCCCTCGCCGTCCGCAGCGAGGAGTGATAGCGCGCCCCGCCCGCCTGTGCTTGCAGGCGCGATACGCAGGCGAAGGGAAGTGGCGCCCGTGGCATGAAGCCGGACACCGCTCCATGCGAAGGGCACGAGTGGTCCATCGGTCCGCTCCTCGGGTCCCACCAAACCCACCGAGTGGAGGGCGGAGTCGAAGAGGGCCGGATGGATACCGTAACCAGCCACTGAGGTCTGCTCGGGTAGGGAAATCTCGGCAAAGAACTCCCCGTTGCGGCGCCATCCGGCATGCACGCCACGAAACACCGGCCCGTATTCCAGGCCGACCTCGGCCAGTTGGTCGTACAGGGCACTCACATCAACGGGCTCAGCACCTATTGGGGGCCACTCGGCTAGATCAACAACTGGTTCCTGGAGCGCAGAATCGCTGCTTCCCTGTGTGTGCGACACCGCTCCGACAGCGTGGCAAGCCCAGGCTTCGGTCGCCAAGGCATCATCTCGCTGTGAGTACAGTCGTATCGGTCGATGACCATGCTCGTCGGGTACGCCCACCGCAACCTGTAGTCGAAGGCTGCCTGTCTCCGGAAGCACGAGCGGCGTCTGAAGAGTCAGCTCTTCGAGTCGCCCGCATCCAATCTGATCACCCGCTCTGATCGCCAACTCGACCAATGCGGTACCGGGAAGGATCGTTGTTCCCAGAACAACGTGTTCAGCGAGCCAGGAGTGCGCGGCCATCGAAAGACGGCCGGTGAGCAACACTCCATCGCCCTCGGCCATGGCAACGACTGCGGCAAGCAACGGGTGCTCAGCGTCCCTAAGCCCCGCTTCAGCAAGATCACCAGCGTCAGACCGGACGTCGAGCCAGTAGCGGTCGCGTTGGAAGGGGTAGGTGGGGAGGTCGATGAGTTGGGCATCTCGGCCGGTGTAGAAGGCGGGCCAGTCGATGACAGTGCCGTGGACGTGGAGGTGCGCGAGGGCGGTGGTGAGGGAGAGGTCTTCGGCGGTGTTGGGGCGGAGGGTCGGGATGGCGGTGGCATGGTCGAGATTGGTTTGCGTCAGCCCGGTCAGGACTCCGCCAGGGCCGACCTCAAGGAAGACACTCACGCCCTGCTCGGCGAGCGACTGGACCGCATCCGCGTAGCGGACCGGTTGGCGGATGTGCTCGACCCAATAGTTCGGGTTCGACATCTCCCCCGCCGTGATCGGGCGGCCGGTGACCGTGGACACGATCGGAACGGTCGGCTCATGGAAGGTGACGCTCTCCGCGACCGTACGGAACGCTTCCAGCATCGGATCCATCAACGGTGAGTGGAAAGCGTGGGAGACGGTCAGTGCCTTCGAGCGCCGGTCACCTAGCTGTTCTACGACCGCGGTGACCGCGTCGTGGGTGCCGGAGAGCACGATCGAGGTGGGGCTATTGACCGCCGCAATCCCGACCTGGTCCTCCAGGCCGGCCAGGAGCGGGAGGACGTCGGCCTCGGAGGCTTCGACCGCGACCATCACCCCACCCGGCGGAAGGTCCTCCATCAACCGGCCGCGAGCCACCACCAACCGGCACGCATCCTCCAACGACACCACACCCGCCACATACGCGGCAGCGAACTCACCCACCGAATGACCCGCCACCACAGCAGGAACCACACCCCACGACCCCAACAACTCACACAACGCCACCTCCACCACAAACAACGCAGGCTGAGTCAACCCCGTACCAGCCAACGCCGACCCATCACCCTCAAACAACACCTCCCGCAACGAACACCCCAACAACCCATCCAACCCGACACACACAGTGTCAAACACATCCGCAAACACCGGGAACGACTCATACAACCCACGCCCCATACCCCACCACTGACTCCCCTGCCCCGAAAACACAAACGCCATCGTTTGCTGCGGAGCCGCCACGGCCTTTGCCACCAATGAGGTGCCTGCGTCCGTCTGAGTTCCTCGCGCCAGAACTTCCAGTGCTACCCGAAGTCCTTGTCGATCCGTAGCTACGATCGCGGCGCGGTGCTCCAACGCGGCACGTGATGTTGCCGACGAGAACCCCAGGTCCACCAATGAAGCGGACCCGGCGTGATCCATGTGCAACAGCAGCTTGGCCGCTTGGTCACGGACTGCGGTGTCTGTCTTCCCCGAAATCAAGATGGGGGTCGGGCGCCACTCCCGCTGCCCTTCCTCTTCGGTCCGCACCTGAGGTTCTGGACTGAGTACTTCCTCGATGATTGCATGGGCGTTGGTGCCGCTGAAGCCGAAGGACGAGATCGCTGCTCGGCGGGGCCTGGCTGGGTCCTCGGCCCATTCCATCGGCTCGGTAGCCAGCTCGACGGCTCCTGCCGACCAGTCGATATGCGGAGACGGCTCATCCACATGCAAGGTACGCGGCACGACACCGTGCCGCATGGCCATCACCATCTTGATCACACCACCCACGCCCGCAGCCGCCTGGGTGTGACCGATGTTCGACTTCAGTGAACCAAGCAGCAGTGGACGGTCCGCTGGGCGGTCCTGACCATAGGTCGCCAGTAGTGCCTGCGCCTCAATCGGGTCGCCCAGCGACGTACCCGTACCGTGCGCCTCCACCACGTCCACATCAGCGGAACTCAGACGGGCGTTCGCCAACGCCTGGCGGATCACCCGCTGCTGGGCAGGACCATTCGGCGCGGTAAGACCGTTCGACGCACCATCCTGATTCACCGCAGAACCCCGCACCACCGCGAGTACCGGATGGCCCAGCCGACGAGCATCCGACAACCGCTCCACCAGGAGCATTCCAACGCCCTCAGCCCAGCCCGTACCATCCGCAGCCGCAGCAAACGCCTTGCACCGACCATCAATAGCCAACCCACGCTGACGACTGAAGTCCACAAAAGCGGTTGGGGTGGACATGACGGTGACTCCGCCGGCCAGGGCCAGATCACATTCGCCCTGCCGCAGTGCCTGAACTGCGAGATGTAACGCCACCAACGACGAAGAACACGCCGTATCCACCGTCACCGCAGGCCCCTCAAGGCCGAAGGAATAGGCGATCCGGCCCGAAATGACACTGGCAGCGCTGCCGGTTCCGATGTAACCCTCGACGTCCTCCACCGCTTGTTGCAGCACCGACGAGTGATCGTGATACATCACTCCGGCGAATACTCCGGTGCGGCTTCCCCTGAGGGATGTGTGGTCGATTCCTGCTCGCTCAATGGTCTCCCAGGTGGTCTCCAAGAGCAGGCGCTGCTGGGGGTCCATGGTCTGTGCTTCGCGGGGCGATATCTCAAAGAGGCCCGCATCAAATCGGTCGATCTCTCCGAGGAACCCGCCCTCCCGAACATGGCTGGTTCCACGATTGTCCGGGTCCGAGTCGAAGAGTGCTTCCAGGTCCCAGCCTCGATCGATCGGAAAGCCGCCGATCGCGTCATGGCCGTCCGAAACCAAGCGCCAGAGGTCTTCAGGTGAGGTGACCCCGCCGGGATACCGGCAGCCCATCGCGACGATGGCGATCGGCTCGTGCTGGGCAGCATCGAGTTCCTGGAGCCGCTCGCGAGCTTCGTGGAGGTCTGTGGAAACCCGCTTGAGGAAGTAGCGCAGCTTCTCTTCGTTACTCTTTGCCTGAAGTTCAGTCACCTGGGATCACCTTTTACAGAGGAGCCTTTTGGGCCCGGAGGTCAGCAAATGGTTGAGGCTGGCACGGGTGTCCGGCAGCCTGCTGATTCAGGAGATCCCGAATTCCTTACCAATGAAATCGAACATTTCGTCGTCGGTAGCTGCATCGAGTCCATCCTTCGCTCCAGAACCCTGGATGGGCTCGGTGTCGATTCCGTTCCCAGGAATTCCGTTCGACCACCGGGTCGCCAATGTCTGAAGGCGCATGCCTATTGCGCCGCGCTGTGTCACGTCCGCCACTGCACTGTTGTGCAACGCCTCTTCCAGACCGTCCAACTCGGCCAGTAGCGCTGTGATCGCCAACTGTTGGGGAGCAGCCTGGGCCTTCAGATACTCGACGAGATCGGCCGGAGTGGGGTGGTCGAAGACCAGTGTGGGCGGCAGTTTGAGGCCGGTTTCCGTGGCGAGCCGATTGCGGAGCTCGACTGCCGTCAAGGAGTCGAATCCCAGATCCCGCAGGGTGTGCGTTGGCCTCACCACCCGTGCGGAGGGAAGCGCGAGCACTGACGCAACGTGCTCGGATACGAGGTCGAGCAGCAGCTTGCGCTGTTCGACCTCGGTTCGGCCTTCCAAGCGAAGGGTGAGGTCTGTTGTGCCGTTGCCTTCCGGTGAAGGGTTCGCTGTGCCATGGGCGGAGTCGCTGCCGTTCGCACCAGCCGTGTGTGTCAGTCCGCGTCCGCCCGGAGTGGGGAGGAGTGACGAAAGCAGAGCGGGCAGCTCACCGGCCGTGGCCCTTTGCCGAAGCACCCCCAGATTCAGGTGTATCGGGATCAACGCAGCTCGGGGGTGACCGATCGCCGCATCGAAGAGTTCGAGCGCATCGCTGACGGGAAGTGGCTCTATGCCGCCGCGGGTCATGCGTCCACGGTCCGTTTCGCTCATCGAGCCGGTGATGCCGCCACCACCGGACCACAGACCCCACGCCAGGGACACCGCCGGAAGTCCGGCCGCACGTCGGGACTGGGCCACTGCATCGAGGCAGGCATTGGCCGCGGCATAGTTCGCCTGCCCAGCTGCGCCGAACACCCCGGCCGCGGAAGAGAACAGAACGAAGGCGCCCAGATCGCTGTCACGAGTGAGTTCATCCAGATGGATTGCTGCATCCACCTTGGGGCGGAGCACTCGTTCGGTCTGGTCCTTGGTGAGCCCGGCGACGATACCGTCTTCGGTCACTCCGGCGGCGTGCACAACGCCGGTCAGCGGATGCTCCGGCGAAACCTCTGCGAGGAGCTTCGCAAGCGCCCCCCGATCCGAAACATCGCAGGCCGAAAGGGCCACTTTTGCCCCGTCAACGGCCAGGTCTGCCGCGAGTTCGGCCATGCCTTCAGCCGCGCCACCGCTTCGGCTGGCCAACAGCAGATGACGTACGCCGTGCTCGGTCACCAGGTGTCGGGCCATGACCTGGCCGAGCTGCCCCGAAGCGCCGGTCACCAAGACCGTACCCTCGGCCTCGAAGGGGGCGGTGGGCACATCGTTGCGTGTCGAATCTTCGGCATGCGCCAGTCGAGGCACAAAGGCGGCGCCTGCTCGCACGGCGAACTGATCACCCGCGGTATTGAGGAGTTCGGGCAGCATGCGCACCGAGTTGGAGTCACGGTCCGTGTCAACGAGGACAAAGCGTCCTGGATGCTCGGACTGCGCCGAGCGCACCAAACCCCACATCGCAGCCTGAGCCGGTGCGATGACGCCCTCCCTGCCGTTTGCGATCACTGCGTCGTTGGTCACGACCACCAGCCGGGACCGCTCCCACCGAGGGTCTGAGAGCCATTGCTGTACTACGTCCAGAGTTCGGTACACCGCGGTGTGGACGGATGCCACCGAGACTTCACTGTCACTGTGACCAGGGCCGACGGAGACGAGGACGACTGAAGGAGAGGGTTGTCCGCTGCCGCCTGTGCCGGGCTCGGAGTTGCTCTCCGAGTGGCCGGGCAGATCGGCATAGTAAGTGGCGTGCAGTCCGGCCTTGTCCAGGGCTGCTTGTAGTTCACTGCCCTGTCCTACGACAGGCCATTCTTCGACCGACCGGCCCGGAGAGAGCACATCCGTGTCTCTCACCACCAGAGGAAGCGGAGTCCAGTCCAGGTAGTAGAGGGATTCCTGCGGACTCTGTTGCCCCCGCGCCTGATCCAGTTGCTCGGGCGAGACCGGCCTCAGCACAAGAGAGTCCACGGTGATCACCGTCTGCCCCGACGGCTCGATGGCGGTCAGAGCGACCTTGTCTGCTCCAGTTGAGGTTATTTTGACTCGTAGTCGGGTGGCACCGGTCGCGGTGAGCTGTACCCCGCTCCACGAGAAGGGAATGCGCCCCTGCCCGGTGTCCTCCAACACCCCAGACACACCGAGGGCATGCAAAGCCGAGTCCAACAGCGCCGGATGCACACCAAACCCATCAACCACCGTCCCCTCAGGCAACGCCACCTCAGCAAACACATCGGAACCCCGACGCCAAACCCCCCGCAACCCCTGGAACAACGGACCATAGCCAAACCCAAGATCGGACAACCGCTCATACACACCGTCGATGTTCATCGACTCGGAGTCATGGGTTGGCCAGTCGTTGGATCCGTTCAAGAATGACGGACCGTCCGGTTCCTGAACGGCCTGATCGCTCGGATCTGGGGCTTGGAGCTTGGCGTCGGACAGGTAGCCCGTCGCGTGGCGAAGCCATTCGGCGCCGCTGTCCCTCTCCGTGCGCGAGTGGATGCTCACGGCACGACGGCCTGCCTCGTCCGGCCCACCGACAACGACTTGGAATTGCGAGGACCCTCGATCGGGTAGAAGCAGCGGAGCGCCTAGGACGAGCTCATCCACTCGGTCGAATCCCACCTCGGAGGCGGCCTGCACGGCCAGTTCCAGCAGGGCGGTTCCGGGCAGCAATACAACGCCATTGACCATGTGTTCGGCGAGCCAAGGATGGGTGTCGAGGGACAACCGACCTGTCAGCAGCGCTCCATCACCGTTGGCGAGCACTGCAGTCGCACCGAGCAGGGGGTGGCCGGCTGAGGCGAGCCCGAACGAGGCCACATCGCTCACGGCTGGGCCTGACTCCAGCCAGTAGCGGTTGCGTTGGAAGGGGTAGGTGGGGAGGTCGATGAGTTGGGCACCACGGCCGGTGTAGAACGCGGGCCAGTCGATGGGGGTGCCGTGGACGTGGAGGTGGGCGAGGGCGGTGGCTACGGAGAGGTCTTCGGCGGTGTTCGGGCGGAGGGTCGGGATGGCTGTTGCGTGGTCGAGGTTGGTTTGGGTCAGCCCGGTCAGGACTCCGCCAGGTCCGACCTCAAGGAACACGCTCACGCCCTGCTCGGCCAGTGCCTGGACCGCATCGGCATAGCGGACCGGCTGGCGGATGTGCTCGACCCAGTACTCGGGGTTCGACATCTCGCCTGTGGTGATCGGGCGTCCGGTGACGGTGGACACGATCGGCAGAGTCGGCTCATGGAAGGTGACGCTCTCCGCGACCGTGCGGAACGCGTCCAGCATCGGATCCATCAACGGTGAATGGAAAGCATGGGAGACGGTCAGCGCCTTCGAACGACGGTCCCCCAACTGTTCCACGACTGCGGTGACCGCATCCTCCGCGCCGGAGAGCACGATCGAGGTGGGGCTATTGACCGCCGCAATCCCGACCCGGTCCTCCAGACCGGCCAGGAGCGGGAGGACGTCGGCTTCGGAGGCTTCGACCGCGACCATCACCCCACCAGCCGGAAGGTCCTCCATCAACCGGCCACGAGCCACCACCAACCGGCACGCATCCTCCAGTGACACCACACCCGCCACATACGCGGCAGCAAACTCACCCACCGAATGACCCGCCACCACAGCAGGAACCACACCCCACGACCCCAACAACCCACACAACGCCACCTCGACCACAAACAACGCAGGCTGAGTCAACCCCGTACCAGCCAACCTCGACCCATCACCCTCAAACAACACCTCCCGCAACGAACACCCCAACAACCCATCCAACCCGACACACACAGTGTCAAACACATCCGCAAACACCGGGAACAACTCATACAACCCACGCCCCATACCCCACCACTGACTCCCCTGCCCCGAAAACACAAACGCCAGCCGGTTCAGTGAGCGCTCAGAGTCGCCCCGGATCACTCCGTCAGTCACCTGACCTGAGGCGATGGCCATCAGTCCGGCCAACAAGGCACCACGATCGGTGCCCACGATGGCCGCGCGCTGTTCCAGCACCGCTCGCGATGTTGCCAGAGTCAGCCCGACGTCAGCTGACTGCACCTGGGGGTGGGCGTCTAGATGCGCAGCCAGGCGTTGCGCCTGTGTCCTCAGGCTGTCCTCTTCCTTCGCGGAGAGAACCCATGTGACCACGTCTGACAACGGTCCCGACTCAGGGGCGTTCACCGGTCGCTCAGCCTCTGGGGCTTGTTCGATGACGACGTGGGCGTTGGTGCCGCTCACTCCGAAGGAGGAAACCCCCGCCCGACGAGGACGCCCCTCAACTGCTGCCCATTCCAGCGGCTCGGTAGCCAGCTCGACGGCCCCCGCCGACCAGTCGATATGCGGAGACGGCTCATCCACATGCAACGTACGCGGCACCACACCATGCCGCATCGCCATCACCATCTTGATCACACCCGCCACACCCGCAGCAGCCTGCGTATGACCAATGTTCGACTTCAGTGAGCCGAGAAGGAGAGGACGATCCGCGGGGCGGTCCTGACCATAGGTCGCCAGTAGCGCCTGCGCCTCGATCGGGTCGCCCAGCGACGTACCCGTACCGTGCGCCTCCACCACATCCACATCAGCCGAGCTCAACCGCGCGTTCGCCAGCGCCTGGCGGATCACCCGCTGCTGCGCAGGACCATTCGGCGCAGTAAGACCATTCGACGCACCATCCTGATTCACCGCAGAACCCCGCACCACAGCCAACACCCGATGCCCCAGCCGACGAGCATCCGACAACCGCTCCACCAACAGCATCCCCACACCCTCAGCCCAACCCGTACCATCCGCAGCCGCCGAGAACGCCTTGCACCGACCATCAACAGCCAACCCACGCTGCCGACTGAACTCCACAAACGTGTTCGGCGTCGCCATCACGGTGACACCACCCACCAACGCCATCTCACACTCACCCTGCCGCAACGACTGCGCCGCCAAATGCAACGCCACCAACGACGAAGAACACGCCGTATCCACCGTCACCGCAGGCCCCTCAAGACCAAACGTGTACGACAACCGCCCGGAAGCCACGCTGCCGGACGTGCCCATGCCCAGATGTCCTTCGACTCCGTCCGGTATCACCTGCCCGAGCTGGGAGGCGTAGTCGTGGTACATCACGCCGGCGAAGACGCCCGTACGGGAACCACGTACCGACGACGGATCGATGCCCGCCCGTTCGAACGCCTCCCACGACGTCTCCAGCAGCAACCGCTGCTGCGGATCCATCGCCAGCGCCTCACGCGGCGAGATTCCGAAGAACGACGGGTCAAATTCACCCGCTCCGTAGAGGAAGCCGCCTTCTCGGGTGTAGCTCGTCCCAGCATGATCAGGGTCAGGATGGTACAAAGCCTCCAGATCCCACCCACGATCACCCGGGAACCCACCCACGGCATCGCCACCCTCACTCACCAACCGCCACAAGTCCTCCGGCGACCGCACACCCCCCGGATACCGGCAACTCATCCCCACAATCGCCATCAGCTCATCCCCGACCGGCAGGGATACCGGGGTGTTCACCAATGCGCCAGAGGCATTCGATGTGACGAGTTCGGCCAGAAGGAAGCGGGACAGCGCCTCGGGTGTCGGGTGGTCGAACACGAGGGTCGCGTTGAGTCGGAGTCCCGTAGCGGTGTTCAGCGTGTTGCGCAGCTCCACAGCGGTCAGCGAGTCGAACCCGAGCTCCTTGAATTGGCGGTCCGCCACGATCCCGGTATCGGTCTGGTGGCCGAGCACCGCCGCAATCTGTGTCCGTACCAGGTCCAGGACGAGGTGATACTGCTCGGCCGGTGCCAGGGCGTTGAGCCGCTGGACCAGGGAGAGCGCACCCACCGACTCGGAAGTCGCGTCAAGCATGCGGCGCGCAGGAGTCCGCACCAGCCGACGAAGTACCGGGGACAGCGTTCCATTTTGTGCCTGTGTCTGGAGCGTCCCCATGTCGAGCTGGACCGGGATCACAACGGGCAGTGCGGAGCGGCTTGCCTCGTCGAAGAGGGCCAAGCCCTTTTCGGCCTGGAAGGCGATCAGTCCTGAGCGGCTGATCCTGTGGCGGTCAGCGTCCGCCAGGTCTTCGGTGAGCGTGCTGGATTCGGCCCACAGCCCCCAAGCCATCGACAGCGCGGGCATACCCGCGGCTCGTCGCGATTCTGCCAGAGCGTCGAGGACACAGTTCGCGGCGGCGTAGTTTCCCTGGCCGGCGCTTCCGAGCGTGCCGGCCGCGGACGAGAAGAGAACGAAGGCGGAGAGCTCCAGGCCCAGAGTCAGCTCATGAAGGTTCATCGCGGCTATCGCCTTGGGTCCGAAGACCCGGTCGATGCTCTCTGGGGTAAGGGTCGGCAGGGTGCCGTCGTCCACGACACCGGCGGCATGGACAATTCCGGTCAGGGGACGATCGGCGGGGATGGTGGCCAGCAGTTCGACCAGCGCGGCCCGGTCAGCGACATCGCAGCTGACCGCAGCTGCATGGGCACCTAGCCCTTCCAACTCGGCGATGAAGTGCTGGGCCCCTTCGGCGTCCGGGCCTCGACGGCTCGCCAGTACCAGGTGCCGCACCCCATGCGTCGTCACCAGATGGCGGGCAATGAGCCTGCCGAGTGTGCCGGACGCTCCGGTGATCAGAACCGTACCCGTGGAGGAGAACGTGGTTGCCTTGGAAGGAGTCCCCGAACCGGTGCGTGATCCCGCGTCGATGCGTGCGAGACGTGGCACGAGCAGGCGGCCTTCACGGATCGCGATCTGCGGTTCACCCGTCGCCGCCGCTTCCGACAGGAGTGTTGTGTCGTCGGTGTCGCAGTCGACCAGGGTGAAGCGGCCGGGGTTCTCCGACTGAGCAGAACGCACCAGTCCCCAGACTGCAGCCTGCCCCATGTCGACGTCGGCTGCCGTACCGTCCTTGTGGGAGGAGGAAACCGCTACGGCGCGTCGCGTCATCACCAGCAGTCGGGAGGCCGCAAACCTCTCCTCGGCCAACCACTCTTGGAGGAGGGGCAACACGCTCTGTACGGGGGCTGAGCAGAGGAAGTCGGATTCCGACCCGGCCCCAGCAACGCGAATCGCCACCATCTCGGCCGCCGAGGTCTGGGCGGAGCCGAGTTCCGACAGGGTGTCGAGCACTGCCACGGGTACGGGGGTATCCGTGGTCGATGGTTCGTGTTGCTCCCATTCGATGCGGAACAGTGAGTCGCGGTGAGGATCAGAAGCCGCCTTCAGTTGCTCTGGATCCACCGTGCGCAGTGTGAGGGAGTCGACGGATGCAACCACCGATCCCACACCGTCGGTGATCCACAGCGAGATTGAATCGGAGCCTTCAACGGCATGCGGCAGCCTGACTCTTACGGCTTCGGCTCCCGTGGCGTACACACTGACCCCGTTCCAGGCGAACGGAAGCCGTCCTTCATGGCCCGCCGTCAGGAAGTCGGCTGCCCCCAGGGCGTGCAGCGTTGCATCGAGCAGGGCAGGGTGAAGGGCGAAACCGTCGACGGAGGCACCTTGTGGCAAGGCGACCTCGGCAAAGAGCTCTTCGCCTCGCCGCCAGAGCTGCCGCAGTCCCTGGAAGACCGGTCCGTATACGAAACCGGACGCGGCGAGCTGCTGGTAGCTGCCGTCGAGATCCACGACAGTCGCACCGATGGGAGGCCATTCCTCCGCTGAACCATCGGTGCCGCGGCCGGTCATGGCGTAGTGGCGATCGGTGTCGGGGGTGAGGAAGCCTGTGGCGTGGCAGATCCACGGGCTCTCTGGCTCGGCATCGGTCGAGCCTTCGGGTCGGGAGTAGACCTTGACCGTACGCCGGGCGCTCTGGTCGGCCGAGATGCCGACGATCAGACGGAGCTGGACCGCTCCGGTGTCGGGAAGCACAAGCGGTGCGGCGAGGGTGAGCTCATCCACACGACCGCAGCCGAGCTCGTCGCCTGCTTGGATGCACATCTCCAGGAAGGCTGTGCCGGGCAGCAGGCACACTCCGGATACGGAGTGGTCAGCTAGCCACGGATGCGTAGTGAGGGAGAGGCGGCCCGAGAACAGGGATCCTCCGCCATCGGGCATTACGGTCATGGCGCCGAGGAGCTCGTGATGGGTCGCGGTCAGCCCTGCGGCAGCGATACCACCGCGGGGAGCCGGAACATCCAGCCAGTAGCGGTCGCGTTGGAAGGGGTAGGTGGGGAGGTCGATGAGCTGGGCGCCGCGGCCGGTGTAGAAGGCGGGCCAGTCGATGACAGTGCCATGGACGTGGAGGTGCGCGAGTGCCGTGGTGAGGGAGAGGTCTTCCGCGGTGTTGGGGCGGAGGGTCGGGATGGCGGTTGCATGGTCGAGGTTGGTTTGCGTCAGCCCGGTCAGGACTCCGCCAGGGCCGACCTCAAGGAAGACACTCACCCCCTGCTCAGCCAGGGCCTGGACCGCATCCGCGTAGCGGACGGGTTGGCGGATGTGCTGGACCCAGTACTCGGGGTTTGACATCTCGCCGGTGGTGATCGGGCGGCCGGTGACGGTGGAGACGATCGGAACGGTCGGCTCATGGAAGGTGACGCTCTCCGCGACCGTACGGAAGGCGTCCAGCATCGGATCCATCAACGGTGAATGGAAGGCATGGGAGACGGTCAGTGCCTTCGAGCGCCGGTCCCCCAGCTGTTCTACGACCGCGGTGACCGCATCCTCCGTGCCGGAGAGCACGATCGAGGTGGGGCTATTGACCGCCGCGATCCCGACCTGATCCTCCAGACCGGCCAGGAGCGGGAGGACGTCGGCTTCAGAGGCTTCGACCGCGACCATCACCCCACCCGACGGAAGGTCCTCCATCAACCGGCCACGAGCCACCACCAACCGGCACGCATCCTCCAACGACACCACACCCGCCACATACGCCGCAGCGAACTCACCCACCGAATGACCCGCCACCACAGCAGGAACCACACCCCACGACCCCAACAACCCACACAACGCCACCTCCACCACAAACAACGCAGGCTGCGTCAACCCCGTACCAGCCAACCCCGACCCATCCCCCTCAAACAACACCTCCCGCAACGAACACCCCAACAACCCATCCAACCCGACACACACAGTGTCAAACACATCCGCAAACACCGGGAACAACTCATACAACCCACGCCCCATACCCCACCACTGACTACCCTGCCCCGAAAACACAAATGCGGGCTTTTCCGCCCCGCCGATGAGTCCCTTCGAGGGGTCCGTGCGTTGCACAGCTTGAGGGTTGGTTCGCCCCGCCGCGATGGCCTCGATGCCTTCCATCAACTCATCGTGGCCAGCTCCGATTGCCACGGACCGGTGGCCCAGTGCTGCCCTTGATGTCGCAAGAGAGAGGCCCACATCGACCAGTCGGGCATCTTGATGCTCAGCCATGTGCGCCAGCAGGCGCTGTGCTTGTGCACGAAGTGCCTGCTCAGTCTCAGCTGATAGGAGCCAAGCAGTGGCGGTGCCCTGGGCAGGCACCTTTGTGGAATCAGATTCGGGCTCTGGTTCGGCCTCTGGGGCTTGTTCGATGACGACGTGGGCGTTGGTGCCGCTCACTCCGAAGGAGGACACCCCCGCCCGACGAGGACGCCCCTCGACTGCCCATTCCACCGGCTCGGTTATCAGCTCGACGGCCCCCGCCGACCAGTCGATATGCGGTGACGGCTCATCCACATGCAACGTACGCGGCACGACACCATGCCGCATCGCCATCACCATCTTGATCACACCCGCCACACCCGCAGCCGCCTGCGTATGACCAATGTTCGACTTCAGTGAGCCGAGAAGGAGAGGACGATCCGCGGGGCGGTCCTGACCATAGGTCGCCAGTAGCGCCTGCGCCTCGATCGGGTCGCCCAGCGACGTACCCGTACCGTGCGCCTCCACCACATCCACATCAGCAGAACCCAGACCGGCATTCGCCAACGCCTGCCGAATCACCCGCTGCTGCGCAGGACCATTCGGCGCAGTAAGACCATTCGACGCACCATCCTGATTCACCGCAGAACCCCGCACCACAGCCAACACCCGATGCCCCAGCCGACGAGCATCCGACAACCGCTCCACCAACAGCATCCCCACACCCTCAGCCCAACCCGTACCATCCGCAGCCGCCGAGAACGCCTTGCACCGACCATCAACAGCCAACCCACGCTGCCGACTGAACTCCACAAACGTGTTCGGCGTCGCCATCACGGTGACACCACCCACCAACGCCATCTCACACTCACCCTGCCGCAACGACTGCGCCGCCAAATGCAACGCCACCAACGACGAAGAACACGCCGTATCCACCGTCACCGCAGGCCCCTCAAGACCAAACGTGTAGGCAACACGACCGGAGGCGATGCTTCCCGCGCTGCCATTGACTAGATAGCCCTCAAGCCCTTCAGGTGCGGTGGAGAGTCGAGAGCCGTAGTCGTGGTACATCACGCCGGCGAAAACACCCGTACGGGAACCACGTACCGACGACGGATCGATTCCCGCCCGTTCGAACGCCTCCCAGGACGTCTCCAGCAGCAACCGCTGCTGCGGATCCATCGCCAGCGCCTCACGCGGCGAGATTTCGAAGAAGTCGGGATCGAACTGGGCGGCGTCATGGAGGAAGCCGCCTTCTCGGGTGTAGCTCGTCCCAGCATGATCAGGGTCAGGATGGTACAAAGCCTCCAGATCCCACCCACGATCACCCGGGAACCCACCCACGGCATCGCCACCCTCACTCACCAACCGCCACAAGTCCTCCGGCGACCGCACACCCCCCGGATACCGGCAACTCATCCCCACAATCGCCATCAGCTCATCCCCGACCGCGGAGGTCGACTCGGGAAGGTTGGGGACAGGACTCCCCGAAGGGGCCGGTGCCGATCGGTCGCCCAGGATCTCGCTGCGGAGAAATCGAGTGAGAGCGATGGGGGTGGGGTGATCGAAGACGAGCGTGGCGGGCAGGCGAGTGCCGGTCGCGGCATTCAGCAGGTTCCTGAGTTCCACGGCGGTGAGCGAGTCGAAGCCGAGTTCCTTGAAGGCCCGCCCGGGTTCGATCTCGTTCGGAGAGGTGTGACCGAGGACATTCGCTATCTGACGGCGCACCAGGTCCATCAGCAGACGGTCCTGTTCGGCTTCCGGCAGTGCGACCAGATCGTCCGCGAAGGTGGCGGCCCGGTCGGCGATCCCGCCCGGCGTGACGCCACCCCGCGTGGCCCGGGAGATCCGCATCGGTGCCTTCACGAGTCCGCGAAGTAGTGCGGGGACTCGACCCTCGGCAGCCTGTGTTCGAAGACCTGACTTGTCCAGAGCAGCCGGGTAGAGAACGTCCTCCCGGCTCAGGCAGGCCGCGTCGAACAGGGCGAGGCCCTGTGCGGAGTCCATGGAGAGGAGGCCCATCCGGCGGATACGCGCATGATCCGCGGTGTCGAGCACACCCGTCATGCCGCTGTCATCGGCCCAGAGTCCCCAGGCCAGCGATACGGCGGGCAGTCCGGCTGCCCGGCGCTGTTGGGCCAGAGCGTCCAGATAGGCATTGGCGGCGGCGTAGTTCCCCTGCCCTGCCCCGCCGAGGGTGGCCGAGATGGAGGAGAACAGGACGAATGCGGAGAGGTCGAGGCTGGAGGTGAGCTCGTGGAGATTGAGTGCCGCGTCGACCTTCGGGCGGAACACACTGTCGAGTCGATCGGAAGTGAGTGCGCCGATGGTGCCGTCGTCCGTCACTCCCGCGACGTGCACCACGGCGGTCAACGGGTGCTCGGCTGGGATGGCATCGAGCAGGGCGCCCAGTTCCGTACGGTCGGCGATGTCACAGGCCACGGTGATGGCCTCGGCTCCCAGCGCTGTGAGCTCCTCGGTGAACTCCGCGGAGCCCACGGCGTCCGGGCCTCGACGGCTCGCCAGTACCAGGTGTCGCACCCCATGCGTCGTCACCAGATGACGGGCGAGGAGGCGGCCCAACGTACCGGTCGCTCCGGTGATGAGAGTGGTGCCCTCAGCCGGGAACGTGCTGTCCGTGCCCTCGGCCTCACTATGGGTCGCCCTGGTGAGACGGGGCAGAAGGATGCGGCCGGAGCGCATGGCGATCTGCGGCTCCTCCATGGCTAGCGCCGGGTGGAGGGACGACAGGTCATCGTCGTCGGTGTCCACGAGGATGAAGCGAGCGGGGTTCTCCGACTGAGCCGCGCGCACCAGCCCCCAGACCGCGGCCTGGGCAGGATCGAGTGTCGAGCGCTCCTCGGCAGAGACGGCGACCGCGCGATGGGTGACCAGGACGAGTCGCGCCGAGTCGAAGCGCGTGTCCGTCAACCATTCCTGAAGGAGCCGGAGGGTTCGGTGAGTGGTGGCCCGAATGGTCTGGGCAGTTGATGCCAGCTCCGAGGATTCGTCGGTAGCCGTTGCGATCCTGGCGATGACGAAGTCGGTTTCCGGTACTGCGTCAGCGGGGTTGAGATCGGCGAGATTGATGAGCCGGGTGGACGCATGGGGGGTGCCCGGTTCACCCTGGACCCAGTCCAGGCGGAACAGCGCATCCTGCTCGATTGATGCGGTGGGCTTCAGTTGTTCGGCCGTCACAGGGCGTAGGACGAGACTGCCGATCGATGCGATGGGTTGTCCGGACCCGTCAGCGATCAGGACGGACATGGTGTCCGTTCCCACCGGGGTGAGTTCGATCCGTACGGTGTCGGCGCCGACTGCCGACTGCCGCACTTCGCCCCAGGAGAAGGGGAGCAGTCCCTGCCCCGTTTCGGACCCGGAGAGCAGACCGAGCCATGAGGCGTGGAGGGCAGCATCCAGCAGGGCCGGATGGAGTCCGTATGCGGAGGCTTCCGTAGCTGCGTCTTCGGGGAGGGCTGCCTCCGCGAACAGGGTGTTTCCCTGCCGCCACGCGGCCTTCAGCCCTCGGAAGACCGGGCCGTATCCGAAGCCGATCGTGTCAAGTTGGTCGTAGAGGTTCTGGGTGTCGACCTCTTCGGCTCCTCGGGGTGGCCATACGGTCAAATCGGCCGCGGTGTGCTGCTGTTGGTCGAGGGCCAGGGAGCCACTGGTGTGTCTGGTCCACACCGTGTTGGTGGGGTCGGCGTCAGACCGCGAGTGCAGGGTCAGAGTTCGGCGGCCGGCCTCATCCGCGGCTCCCACAGCCAGACGGAGCTGGGCTCCTCCGTGTTCTGGCAGAACGAGCGGGGCTTCCAAGGTGATTTCTTCGAGCAGGTCGCAACCGGCCTCACGGCCAGCGCGCAGGGCCAGCTCTACGAAGGCCGTTCCGGGTACGAGAACCACCCCGGCGAAGGCGTGATCGGCGAGCCAAGGATGGGTGGCCAAGGACAGTCTGCCGGTGAGGACCATACCGCCGTCGGGGAGCATGACGGTCGCCCCCAGCATCGGATGATCGGTGTCCGTGACACCGATGGCCTCGGTGTCGAACTGGGGCGGGACCCGTAGCCAGTAGTGCTGGTGTTGGAAGGGGTAGGTGGGGAGGTCGACGAGTTGGGCGCCACGGCCGGTGTAGAAGGCGGGCCAGTCGATGACAGTGCCGTGGACGTGGAGGTGAGCCAGTGCGGTGGTGAGGGAGAGGTCTTCGGCAGTGTTGGGGCGGAGGGTCGGGATGGCTGTTGCATGGTCGAGGTTGGTTTGCGTCAACCCGGTCAGGACTCCGCCAGGGCCGACCTCAAGGAACACATTCACACCCTGCTCAGCCAGCGACTGCACCGCATCCGCATAACGGACCGGCTGGCGGATGTGCTCGACCCAATAGTTCGGGTTCGACATCTCCCCCGCGGTGATCGGGCGGCCGGTGACCGTGGACACGATCGGCACGGTCGGCTCATGGAAGGTGACACTCTCCGCGACCGTACGGAACGCATCCAGCATCGGATCCATCAACGGTGAATGGAAAGCATGGGAGACGGTCAGCGCCTTCGAACGACGATCCCCCAACTGTTCCACGACCGCGGTGACCGCATCCTCCGCGCCGGAGAGCACGATCGAGGTGGGGCTATTGACCGCCGCAATCCCGACCCGGTCCTCCAGACCGGCCAGGAGTGGGAGGACGTCGGCTTCGGAGGCTTCGACCGCGACCATCACCCCACCGGGCGGAAGGTCTTCCATCAACCGGCCACGAGCCGCCACCAACCGGCACGCATCCTCCAACGACACCACACCCGCCACATACGCGGCAGCGAACTCACCCACCGAGTGACCCGCCACCACAGCAGGAACCACACCCCACGACCCCAACAACCCACACAACGCCACCTCCACCACAAACAACGCAGGCTGAGTCAACCCCGTACCAGCCAACCCTGACCCATCACCCTCAAACAACACCTCCCGCAACGAACACCCCAACAACCCATCCAACCCGACACACACAGTGTCAAACACATCCGCAAACACCGGGAACAACTCATACAACCCACGCCCCATACCCCACCACTGACTCCCCTGCCCCGAAAACACAAACGCAGGTGCAGCAGTGTCCTGGACGCTGCCGACGACGACCTGCGCCGCTCCCTCCGTACGCTCATCGGCGGCCAGGGCGGCAAGTGCTCGTAGCAGATCTTCGGGGTCGGTGCCCACGAGGGCGGCGCGGTGTTCCAGTGCGGCTCGGCCGGCCGCCAGGGACAACCCGACATCGGCCGTTGTCGGCATCGACTGGGCTGCGCGGTCGGTGAGGTGCGCATGGAGCCGGGCGGCTTGGGCCCGGAGCGCGGTGGTGGTCTTCCCTGAGAGCAGCCAGGGCACGGCTGTCCGTGCCGCAGCGGTGGTCGGTGTTCCGGCCCCCGAGCCGGCGGGTTCCGAGGGAGCCTCCTCGGTCGCCGGCTCGGGGGTCTGCTCGACGATGACGTGGGCATTGGTGCCGCTCACGCCGAACGACGAGATTCCGGCCCTGCGTACGCGATCGCTGTCGCCGGGCCATGCAACGGGTTCGGTGAGTAGCTTCACGGAACCCGCCGACCAGTCGACGTGCGGGGTGGGCGCGTCGACATGGAGGGTCTTGGGGAGTACGCCGTGCTGGAGAGCCAGCACCATCTTGATCACACCGGCGACACCGGCAGCGGCCTGGGTGTGACCGATGTTCGACTTGAGTGAGCCGAGAAGGAGAGGACGATCCGTCGGCCGGTCCTGACCATAGGTCGCCAGTAGCGCCTGCGCCTCGATCGGATCACCCAACGACGTACCCGTGCCATGCGCCTCCACCACATCCACATCAGCAGAACCCAAACCGGCATTCGCCAACGCTTGGCGGATCACCCGCTGCTGCGCAGGACCATTCGGCGCGGTGAGACCGTTCGACGCACCATCCTGATTCACCGCAGAACCCCGCACCACAGCCAGCACTGGATGCCCGAGCCGACGAGCATCGGAAAGCCGCTCCACCAGGAGCATTCCGACGCCTTCACCCCAGCCCGTACCATCCGCAGCCGCCGAGAACGCCTTGCACCGACCATCCGCGGCAAGCCCACGCTGACGACTGAACTCGACGAAGTTGCCCGGCGTGGACATCACGGTGACACCGCCGGCGAACGCCATCTCGCACTCGCCCTGCCGCAGTGCCTGTACGGCGAGGTGCAGCGCGACCAGGGAGGACGAGCAGGCGGTGTCCACCGTCAGCGAGGGGCCTTCGAGGCCGAATGTGTAGGAGATGCGGCCGGATACGACGCTGGCCGCACGACCGGTCAGGAGATACCCCTCGACGCCTTCCGGTGCGCGCCCGAGGCCCGATGCGTAGTCCTGGCCGTTGGAGCCAATGAACACCCCGGAGCGCGAGCCCTTGAGGGTGCCCGGGTCGATGCCGGCGCGTTCGAATGCTTCCCAGGCGACTTCGAGGAGCAGCCGCTGTTGCGGGTCCATGGCGAGGGCTTCACGGGGGGAGATCCCGAAGAACGCGGCGTCGAAGTCGCCCGCGTCATGGAGGAAGCCGCCTTCTCGGGCGTAGGTCGTGCCCGGGTTCTGGGGGTCGGGGTGGTAGAGGGATTCAAGGTCCCAGCCGCGGTTGTCCGGGAATCCGGACAGAGCGTCGGTGCCGGCCGTGACCAGCTGCCAGAGGTCTTCGGGTCCCTTGATCGAGCCGGGGAAGCGGCAGCTCATCGCAACGATGGCGATGGGCTCGTCGTCCGTGGCACGGGGTGTGAGGGCGATGGTGGCGGGGGTGGTCGGCTCGTGACCCGAGATCTGGGTTTCGATGAGATCGGCGAGGTCGGCGGGGGTGGGGTGGTCGAAGACCACTGTCGTCGACAGCCGCATGCCGGTGGCGGTGGAGAGTCGGTTGCGCAGTTCGACGGCTGTGAGGGAATCGAAGCCGGTCTCACGGAATGCGCGCTGGGGCTGGATGGCGTCCGCCCCGGAGTGGCCGAGAACAGCGGCAGCCTGGGCACGGACGAGTTCGAGGATCGCTCGGGAACGCTCAGGGCCGGAGAGCCCGACGAGGCGTTGGGCGAGTATCGGTCCGTTCATCGCGGCGGCGGTGGTGGAGTCTGACGGGGTGAGGGCTTGCTGCGCTTCGGGCAGGCGACGCAGCAGCGGGTAGTCCCCGTCGACGGCGAATGCAGGGACGAAACGTTCCCAGTCGATGTGGGCGAGCGTGAGCGCGGTGTCGTTCTGTTCGATGGCGCGCCGTAGTGCAGCGATGCCGAGGTCGGCGGGCATGGGGAGGATGCCGCGGCGGATGAGGTGCTGTTCGGCGTGATCTCCCATCATCCGGCCACTGCCCCAGGAGCCCCAGGCGATGGCGGTGGCGGGCAGCCCTTCGGCGCGGCGTTGGTGGGCGAGCGCGTCGAGGAAGGCGTTCGCTGCGGCATATCCGCCTTGGCCTCCGTTGCCGATGACACCGGCGATGGAGGAGAAGAGGACGAAGAGGTCCAGCTCGTGTGCAGCGGTGAGTTCGTGCAAGTGACGGGCTGCGTCGACTTTGACCTTGAGGACGTTTTCGAGGCGTTCGGTGGTCAGCGCGTCGAGGATGCCGTCGTCGAGGACCCCTGCCGCGTGGATGACACCGGTGAGCGGAGTGTCGGCGGGCAGTGAGTCGAGCAGGCGACGCAGGTCTTCGCGGTCGGCGACGTCGCAGCTGGCGATGGTGGTGGAGGCGCCGATGGCGTTCAGTTCGGCTTGGAGTTCCGAGGCGCCGGGTGCGTCGGGGCCGCTGCGACTGGTGAGGACGAGATGGGTTGCGCCCTGGTGGGCGAGCCAGCGGGCGACATGGGCACCGAGGGTGCCGGTGCCACCGGTGATCAGGATGGTGCCGTGTGGGCGGTAGGGCGTGGGGTCTGGGGTTGGGGTGGCACGGATGAGGCGACGGCACAGGATTCCGGTGGCTCGTACAGCGATCTCGTTCTCGCGTTCGACACCTGCGGAGTGTGCGCCGAGGGCCGAGCTGAGGAGGTCGGCAGTGCGTGCGTCGAGATCCTCGGGTAGGTCGATGAGGCCGCCCCAGCGTTCGGGGTGTTCGGCGGCGATGACCCTACCGAGGCCCCAGAGCTGTGCCTGGAGTGGGTTGCGGAGGGGATCGGCGGGGCCGGTGGAGACCGCTCCTGTGGTCACGCACCAGAGGGGCGCATCGATCTCGGCGTCGCCGAGGGCTTGGACGAGGGTGAGGGTGGCGGCTAGTCCTGCCGTCACCCGGTGGTCGGCCAGGGTGTTCTCGTCGTCGGCCAGGAGGGAGAGGACCGCCGTCGGCGCTGGGGCGTCGTCGGCCCGTTCCAGGTGCCGGACCACCGCCGTACGGTCGGTGTCGGCTGCCGGGTCGAGTGTGATGCGTTGGACGTGGCCGCCTCGGGCGGTCACCGCATCGTGGATGGCGGTGGCGCGTTCGTCGTGCTGACGGCTGGTGGAGGTGACGAGCAGATAGGTGCCGTCGAGGGTGGTCGGTTCACCGCGTCGAGGTTGGGTGGCGGTGGGTGTCCAGGCGATGCGGTAACGCCAGTCGTCGATCCGAGCGCTCTCGTTGGATTGGCGTCGCCAGTCGGCGAGGTGGGCGACCAGTTCGTCCAGGGAGGCGTCGGGGTCCAGATCGAGCGAGCTGGTCAGTTCGTTGACGTCGGCGTTCTCCACGGCCTGCCAGAACCTGGCCTCGGCCGCACTGTGCTGGTCGAGGACGGGATTCGCCGAGGTGGTGTGGGCGTCGAGCCAGAAGCGACGGCGCTGGAAGGGGTAGGTGGGGAGTTCGACGGTGCGGGGCTGGTGCGGGAAGTCCTTGGTGGAGGCTTCGTGGTGCGCGGTGAAGACCGCCGGCCAGTTCGCGGCGACGCCGCGCGTGTGGGCGTCCGCGAGTGAGGTGAGGAACCGTGCGGGGCCGCCTTGTCCTCGGCGCAGGGACGGAATGACGTCCGCGGCGACGCCGGCCGCTTCGGCGGATTCCTGGAGGCCGATGGCGAGGACCGGGTGGGGGCTGCACTCGATGAAAACGTGGTGTCCGTCGTCGAGGAGCTTTCGGGTGGCGGGCTCGAAGCCGACCGTGGTGCGGAGGTTGGTGTACCAGTAGGTGGCGTCGAGTTCCGCGGTGGTGATGATCTCGCCGTTGGCGGTGGAGTACAGCGGGATCGTCGGAGTGAGCGGAGTGATGCCGGCGAGGGCTTCGGCGAGTTCGTTTTCGATGATCTCCACATGGGTGGAGTGGGACGCGTAGTCGACGGGGATGCGCTTGGCGCGTACGTCGGCGGCGACGCACGCTTCGAGCAGCTCGGCGAGGGCGTCTGCGTCGCCCGAGACGACGACGGAACTCGGACCGTTGACGGCGGCGATGCCGATGCGTCCGTCCCAGGGTTCGAGACGCTGGATGACGTCGGCGAGCGGCTCGGGCAGGGAGACCATCCCTCCCAGCCCGGCGAGCCTGGCCAGCAGCCGGCTGCGCAGGGCGACGACCCGTGCGGCGTCATCGAGGCTCAGGGCTCCTGCGACGGCCGCGGCGGCGATCTCGCCCTGGGAGTGGCCGACGACGGCGGAGGGATGGACGCCGAGGGAGCGCCAGAGTTCGGCGAGCGAGACCATGACCGCCCACAGCACTGGCTGGATGACGTCGTCGGCACTGTCGATGGCCGGGGCACCGGGTGTACCGCGCAGTACGTCTTCCAGTGACCAGTCGACGTGGGGTTCCAGGGCTTGGCCGCAGGCGTGGAGCCGATCGCGGAAGGCGGGGTAGGCGTCGAGGAGTTCGACGGCCATGCCGACCCACTGGGAGCCTTGACCGGGGAAGACGAATGCGATTCGGCGGCCTTCGACGGCGACTGCCTGCACGGTCTGCCGGGTGGTACCGCCGGCTGCGATGGCCTTGAGCCCGTCGACGAGTTCCGATCGGTCGGTGCCGATGGCGACGGCGCGGTGTTCGAAGGTCTGGCGGGTGGTGGCGAGTGAGTGGCCGATGTCGGCGGGGAGCAGTTGGGGCTGCGCTTCGGTGTGGACGAGGAGGGCGCGGGCTTGTGCGGCGAGCGCTTCGGGGGTTCGGGCGGAAAGCAGCCACGGTACGGCGGGGGTGTCGGTGTGGTTGATGGAGCGGCGGTCGTTGTTGCTGAGGTCGTCGGTGCTCGCTTCGGTGCCGGAGATCGTCACCGCGGGGTCGGGTTCGGTGGTCACCGCAGGGTGTGTGGGTGCGGTGACCGGTGTGGGCGCCTGCGTATCGGTCTCGTCGGTGGCTTCGACCACGGCGTGGGCGTTGGTGCCGCTGATACCGAACGAGGAGACGGCGAAGCGACGGGGGCGGCCGCTCTGCGGCCAAGCGGTGGCGTCCGTCAGGAGGCGTACGTGTCCACCGGACCAGTCGATGCGTGGTGACGGAGTGGCGGCGTGAAGGGTCTTGGGGAGTACGCCGTGCTGGAGGGCCAGCACCATCTTGATCACACCGGCGACACCGGCAGCGGCCTGGGTGTGACCGATGTTCGACTTCAGAGAACCGAGAAACAGCGGACGGTCCGCCGGGCGGTCCTGACCATAGGTCGCCAGCAACGCCTGCGCCTCGATCGGGTCGCCCAACGACGTACCCGTGCCATGCGCCTCCACCACATCCACATCAGCAGAACCCAGACCGGCATTCGCCAACGCCTGCCGAATCACCCGCTGCTGTGCTGGTCCGCTGGGGGCGGTGAGGCCGTTGGACGCGCCGTCCTGGTTGATGGCGGTGCCGCGGATGACCGCGAGTACGGGGTGGCCGTTGCGGCGTGCGTCGGAGAGTCGCTCCAGGAGGAGCATGGTGGTGCCTTCGGCGAGGCCGAATCCGTCCGCGTCGGCGGAGAACGCCTTGGATCGTCCATCAGGGGCGAGGGCGCGCTGTTTGCTGAATTCGACGAAGGAGCCCATGGAGGGCAGAACGGTGACCCCGCCGGCGAGGGCGAGGGTGCATTCGCCGGTGCGCAGTGATTGGGCGGCCAGATGGAGGGCGACCAGGGAGGAGGAGCAGGCGGTGTCGATCGTGACGGCCGGGCCTTCGAAGCCCAGTGTGTAGGCGAGTCGGCCGGATGCGACGCTGGCGGTGTTGCCGGTGAGGAGGTAGCCGCTGAGCTCCTCGGGTGCCTCGTGGAGCCTGGGTCCGTAGTCCTGGGTCATTGCTCCGATGAACGTTCCGGTGCGGGTGCCGCGGAGCGTCTCGGGTCGGATGCGGGCACGCTCCAGGACTTCCCAGCCGGTCTCCAGGAGCAGCCGCTGTTGGGGGTCCATGGCCAGGGCTTCGCGCGGGGAGATCCCGAAGAACTCGGGCTCGAAGTGCGGTGCTTCGTGGAGCAGTCCTGCTTCACGCTGGTAGTAGCGGCCGGGCCGACCCGGTTCGGGGTCGTAGAGGCCCTCGATGTCCCAGCCTCGGTCGCCGGGCAGGGGCGCCACGGCGTCGGCCCCGTCGGCGAGCAGTTGCCACAGGGCTTCGGGGGTGTGGATGCCCCCGGGCAGTCGGCAGCTCATGGCGACGATGGCGACGGGTTCGTCCCAAGCGGCGGTGGTGGTGTCGACGTCGGTGGTGTGAGCCGTGCCGAGGGCCTCGGCGATGAGTCGCTGGGCCAGGGAGTGCGGGGTGGGGTGGTCGAAGACGACGGTGTGGGGCAGTTCGAGGCCGCTGAGTTGGTTGAGGCGGGTGCGCAGTTCGACAGCGGTGACGGAGTCCAGACCCAGATCGCGGAAGGTGCGGCCGGTGGGTAGGGGCACCGGTCCGGGCGCGCCGAGCAGTGCGCCGGTCGCGGCGGCGATGAGGGCGAGGACGGTGTGTTCGCGTGCGGACTCGCTGAGGGGAACCAGTTCGTGGCGGAGCTTTGAGGTGTCGTCGACTGCTCGGGCGGCGAGGTCGGTCCGTTGGAACGGGTAGGTGGGGAGTGGCACCCGATCGGCGGGGATTCCGGGGAAGGCCGGGGACCAGTCGACGTCTACGCCCTGTACGTGCGCTTCGGCGAGCGACGTGCGGAAGCGGTGGGGGCCGCCCTGTCCTCTACGGAGGGTGCCGATGGTGACCGCCCGGCGCCCCGCGGAGGCGGCGATCTCCTCCATCACTGCGGTGAGCGCGGGATGGGGGTTGACCTCGATGAGGATTTCATGGCCGTCGGCGAGCAGCGCCTGTGTTGTCTGCTCGAATCGGACCTGGTGGCGCAGGGTCTCGAACCAGAAGTGGGCGTCGAGGGTGCGGCCGTCGACGATACCGCCGGTGGCCGACGAGTAGAAGGGGGTGTGCGTGGCGCGGGGTTCGAGGGTGGCGAGTTCGCTCAGTATGCGCTCTCGAACGTCGTCGACGTGGTGGGAGTGCGCGGCGACGCCCACGGCGATGATGCGGCACCGGATGTCGTCGGCTACCAGTGAGGCATGGAGTTCCTCGACGGCGTCGCGGTCGCCTGAGACGACGACGGACTCTGGGCCGTTGCGGACGGCGAGGCCGAGTCGACCTGCCCAGGGTTGGAGGATCGAGTCCATTCGGTGTGCGGGCAGCGAGACGAGGAGCATGTCCCCACCGCGAGCGCGCAGTTCCGCCAGGCAGTGGCCCCAGGTGGTGATGAGGCGGGCGGCGTCCTTGAGCGTGAGTGCGCCGGACAGGTGGGCGGCGGCGACCTCGCCCAGGCTGTGTGCCGCGTAGGCCGCGGGGCGTACTCCGTGGGCTTGCCAGGTTTCGGCCAGGGCTACTTGGACGGCGAAGGTGGTGGGCAGGCTGACGGCGATGCTGTCGAGTCCGGGGGCCTCGTTGGTCTCCCGTAGGACGTCGGTGACGGTCCAGTCGGTGTGGGCAGTGAGTGCGTGTTGGCAGCGGAGGAGGGCGGCCCGGAATTGTGGTGACGAGTCGAGCAGTTCCACTGCCATGCCGGCCCATTGCACACCGAGGCCGGGGAAGACGAACGCGGTGGGGCGGGTGGTGGCGACGCCTTGAACGGCGTCGGAGGTGAAGCCGCCGTTCGCCATGGTGTCGAGGGCTGTGAGGAGTTGCTCTCGCGTGTCGCCGAGGATCACCGCGCGGTGCCCGAACTGGTGGCGGGTGTTCGCGAGAGCGAGACCGACGGCTTCGGGCGTGAGTTCTGGGTGTGCGGTGAGGTGCTCGTGCAGTTGCCGGGCACGGGCGCGTAACGCGTCGTGGCCGGCAGCGGAGAGGGCCCAGGGCAGCGGGTGTTCGATCGCGGTGTGCGCGAGTGGGGGTGTCTCGCCGTTCGATGCGGTCGCAGGCTTCGCGCCGTCGGGGATGCGGGTGTCATCCGTTGTGTCGAGCAGTGTCTGTGCTTCGAGGGCGGGTACGGGTTCGCTGCTGCGGTTGTCGGCGGTCTCGCCCGGCGTGATCGGGCGCTTTCGGCTCTTGCGCCCCTTCTTCTTCGCTGCCTTCGTGGTGTCGGCGGGTGGCGCGGCGACGGCCTCGGTGGCGAGTGGCAGCAGTCGTCCATCGACGGTGAGAGCACCACAGATGTGGTCCCCGTCGGCGAGGGCTCGGGGGTACGACTTGAGCACGGTGGCCCCGTACGCGGTGGCCCCTTCCTCCAAGGTCGTGGTGGGGTCGGGGAGGTGCAGTCCGGGTCCTGCGACGAGGGCCACGGTGCAGCCGTGCTCACGAAGGCGGGTACGGGCAGCGCTGAGGGCCTGTTCACCCGAAGCAACTCGATGCACGGACAGCGTGGGGTGCGGGGTCGTGCGGGAACGCTCGGCGCTCGGCAGGTGCAGGATCGCGGCCACGGTCTCGGCGAGGCGGGCGTCCCCGCCGAACCCCGCCTCCGGCTCGCCCGCACTCGGCGCCACGGAGTCAGAGCCGGAAGTGGAGCTGGAGCCGACGCCTGAGCCGAAGTCAACGCCGGAGCTGGAGCCCACGCCTGAGCCGGCAGGCACGACGAGGAAGAGATCGATGCTCAGGCCCGCGGTTGCCGACGGGACGATGCCCGCGTGTTCCACTGCCTGCCACCACACCTCCGCGGCTGCGGGCCCGTACGGCAGCGCGCTCCGCCAACCGTCCGCGGTCGCGACCTCTCCGAGCGCCTCGGCGAAGAACTCCGTGTCGAACCGCGGAGGGCCGGCGGTGGCGGCCTCGGGGCCGTCCGGTGTGTCGATGGCGTCGGTGGCCACGGCGGCGCGGATGAGGCTCAGCGGCCGAACCGCCGCGCCCACCACCACGATCGTGTCCTCGGCGCCGTCCGAGGAACGGTCGCCCGGCAGAGAAACAGACTCAGTCATCGCATGCTCCATGGCCCCGTCGCACTACTGTCACTTGCCTGTCCCAGGCGCCTTCGGGCGCGCCTGCATTCCCCGGTGGCTAGACCCGGTTCACCCTGCGGCACATGTGGCGTGATTCGGCCAGCTGAACCGCATTCATCAATCGCGCTTGCATCTCTTACCGAATGGAATCCGTTGGATTTTCGCGCGCCCTCATGAGGAAGCAGCGAAGTCCTGTTGGATGACGCGTTCAATATTCCGCTCGGCGAGCGCTGTGATCGTCAGGAGCGGATTGACCCCAAGGGAACCGGGGATAAGCGCGCCGTCGGTCACATAGAGGTTGGGATATCCATGCACCCGGCCGTAGGCGTCGGTCGCCTTGCCGAGCACGCAGCCGCCCAGCGGGTGGTACGTGAAATCGTCGGAGAAGTTCTTGGCCCGCGGGCCGAAGAGGTCATAGCGGTACATCGTGGCGTTGGCCCGGTTGATGCGGTCGAAGAGGGACTTCGTCGCGTTGACCGAGGGGGTGTTCTGGTCGCGTGTCCAGTTGAGCTTCGCCCGGTCGCCGGCCACGTCGTAGGTGAACCGACCGCGCTCGGGGTTCTTGGTGATGGCGAGGTAGAGGCTGACCCAGGTCTCCAGCCCGGCCGGCATGGGGGCGATCTCGGCCAGGACGGGTGCGGCGGGGTTGTCCCAGTCGTCGATGGCGAGCGCGGGGATGGTCGACTGCCGGATGCCCGTGGTGTTCCAGATGTGGTTGGCGCGCGCCGTCATGATGTTGCCGTTGGGGCCCCATCCCTCACCGATCTGGGCGTTGAGGTTCGGCAGGGTGCCGGTCTCCCTCGCCCTCAGCAAAAGCTCGGTCGAGCCCAGGCTGCCCGCCCCGAGGAAGAGATGGCGACAGGAGATCTCCTTGGTCGCGAGGAGCGCGCCGTCGGCGTTTCGCTGTTCGACGGTCAGCAGATAGGTGCCGTCCGCCCGGCGCCGGATGGTCTTGGCCTGGTGCAGGGTCTCGATGGTCACCCTGCCGGTACCCAGCGCCGCCGCCAGATAGGTCTTGTCGAGGCTGTTCTTGCCGTGGTTGTTGCCGTAGATGACTTCCGTGTCCAGCGCTGACTTGGGTGCCTGCCCCTGGGACTCGCGCCGCATGTGGTCGAAGTCGTAGACATTGGGGATGAGTACGGTGCCCAGTCCGGCGTTGGCCGCCTGCTCACCGGAGACCCTGGCGTACTTGTACCACTCGGTGGCGTTGAACCAGCCTTGGTCCACCTGGTTCACCCGGAGCATCGTGCCTGCTCTGGGGTAGTGGCGCGCGTACATCTCCGCGGCGTCGACGCCGGGAAGCACCTCTTCGAAGTAGGAGCGTCGGGGGGCGACCGCCATCCCCCCGTTGACGAGGGATCCCCCGCCCACTCCACGACCGACGTACACGGACATCTGGTCGAAGTTCACCCGGTCCAGCACTCCCGCGTGGGGAGTGATGTCGCGGTTGGCGATGTCCAGCCAGAGGAAGGAGCCGAGCGGAGCCTCAGTGCGGGACTTGAACCAACTGGAGCGCCGGTCAGGGTTGAGCATCCCGCAGAAGACCTTGCCGTCGGGGCCGGGCTGGTTCCACAGCTGCCCCATCTCCAGCATCAGGGTGTTCACCCCTGCTTCGGCCAAGCGCAGGGCCGAGACGGCGGCACCGTAGCCGGTACCGATGACCACGGCAGGCACGAAGGTGCCGCTGCTGGTGGCCCCGGAGGCCATTGCGCGGGGCGCGCCGACGGTGGTGGCGCCCGCGGCGGCAGCGGCTCCGAGGGCTGCGAGTCCGAGCATGCGACGGCGCGACAGATCGTGCTTCACGCGTTGTACCTGGCCTTCCGATGGAGGTGCGGGCCGCCGGCGGCACGGCGGCAGTTCGTGGTCAGTGGTTCTCGTGGATGGTGATCGCCGCGCAGGGGCATTGGTCGGCTGCATCGCGTACCGAGTCGTGTGTGGCGGCCGGCGGGTGGCGCTCCAGGAGCAGCACGACCCCTTCGTCGCTCTGGTCGAAGACCTCGGGCGCGACCAGCGTGCACATTCCGGCTCCGCAGCAGCGCGACCGGTCGACGTCGACGTTCATCCGGGGAGCCGGGTCACCAGGTGACGGGCAGTGCGTACACCCCGTACACCTGCATGTCGTGCCGCAGCCTGATCTCCTCGGGCGGACAGGCGAGGCGCAGTCCCGGGAAACGCTCCAGCAGCGCGGCGAATCCGACGCGCAGTTCGATGCGGGCAAGTTGTTGGCCGAGGCATTGGTGGATGCCGTGTCCGAAGGCGAGGTGACCGCCGGCGGGCCGGTTGAGGTCGAAGACCTCGGGGTCGGCGAACCGTGCCGGGTCCCGGTTGGCGGCTGCGAGGGACACCATGACGACCTCGCCCTTGCGGATGGTGGCGCCGTCGATCTCGACGTCTTCCAGCGCGGCGCGGGTGGGGCCGTGGTGGACGATGCTGAGATGGCGGAGCATCTCTTCGACCGCACCGTCGATCAGGGTCGGGTCGGAGCGCAGCGCGGCGAGTTGTTCGGGGTGCTGGAGGAGGGCGAAGGTTCCGAGAGCCAGTTGGTTGGCGGTGGTCTCGTGTCCGGCGACCAGGAGCAGGAAGGCGATCGAGGTGAGTTCCTCGTCGGTGAGGTCGGGGTCGACGGTGATGAGACCGCTGAGGATGTCGTCGGTGGGTTCGGCGCGCTTGAGCTGTATCAGGTGCTGGAGGTAGGTGCCCAGGGAGAGGAACGCGCGGGTCACCTCTTCGGTGGAGGTGCCGAAGCTGCTCCAGACATGGGTGTCGTGTTGGAACGCGTCGCGGTCGGCGTAGGGCACGCCGAGGAGTTCGCTGATGACGAGGGAGGGGATCGGCAGGGCGAAGTGTTCGAAGAGGTCGACCGGAGGGCCGAGCAGTTCGAGGGCGTCGAGCCGTTCGGCGACGATCTTCTCGATCCAGTCGGTCAGCAGACGCATGCGACGGACGGTGAACTGTCCCACCAGGAGCTTGCGGTAGCGCTGGTGTTCCGGCTGGTCGTGCTGGATGAACATGCCGGGCGGTGCCGCGGGGGGCTCTTCCAAGGTGGCCGCGCGGGGCACCGGGGGGTGCTTCAGTTCACCGCGGGCACTGAATCGGGCGTCGGCGAGTACGGTTCGGGCGGCTGAGTATCCGGTGACCAGCCAGCCAAGGTGCCCGTCGGCGAATTCCATACGGGCCACCGGCTCGGTCTGGCGCAATATCTGCGTCATCACCGGCGGATTGAATAATCCCTCGCGGACCGTCGTGAAGTTCACGGGTGCGGCCTGGCTCATGTCCTTCCCTTTCCCGAGCGCCGTTCTCATATGGGCAGCACTCATGGCGAAGAGCGGTCGCTGCGGATCGCTTTCGTAGGCACTGGCGGATTCATGGATCGAACGTCAGAACGAGTCGAACGTTGACCGTTACATATGACGGTATGAAGGCACCGGAATGGATGTCAACGAATTCGAGTCGTGGCGCGCTAAGCCTGTGGGAGTCGACCGAAGGTACGGTTACCCGCGGTACCGTCAACGCTTCGGTTCGGTTCGGTCGGTACGGCAACTACGGTCGAAGGGGGCCGTGCGGACGGGCGCGGACGGGGAGCCGCCTCGATCGGCAACAATCCGGCCATGGCGACGAGTTCGGTGCGTCCGCGGATGCTCAGCTTGCGGTAGGTGCGGGTGAGGTGCTTCTCCACCGCGCGGGAGGTGACATCGAGCCGTTCGGCGATCTCCTTGTTCGAGGCTCCACCGGCGGCGAGCCCTGCGACATGGCGTTCGGCCCGGGTGAGGCTGGCGATGGCGTCCGCTCGGTGCGCCCCGGCATCCGCGTGAAGCGCGTCGTCCGCAACACGAGCAAGCCAGGGCACCCCGCAGGCGAGGCCGTCCGCCCGGGCTTGAGTGAGGCGGCGCTCGGCCTCCGCGGTCCGGCCCGCCTCCAACAGTCTCCGGCCGAGCAACAGCGACGTCCGGGCCCGTTCGAGCATGTTCACCGAACCGTCCAGGGTCTGGGCCGACTCATGGAGGAGGGCGAGGCCGTCCACACCCTTGCGGAGGGCGCCCCGCACCCGCTGGGCACGACCGATGGCTACCGGTCCACCCCAACGGACCGCCCGCTCGTACTCCTCCTCGATGAGGTCGTGCGCACGCTCCGGACGTCCCATCCGGTAGTGGAGGCCAGCCGTCCAGGACCGCCAGGGCACCAAGGCGGGATTGCGCCAGTCGGCGCGCTCCGCAGAACGGCCCCAATCGAGGAGACATTCCAGCGCGGTGGCGAGATCTCCGCGTTGTGCTGCGGCCGAACCGCGCAGGAGTTGCCGCAGGGCGGGGCGATGGCCGTGGTCGGCGCCATCGCGACCATCGGTCAGCAGTCGCAGGGTGAGCTCCGTGTCGCGGGCCTGGGCCGCGACGAGGGCCAGGGGTGTCAGCGTCTGGAGCGTGGCCCAGGCGGTGACGCCGAGGGAGAGCGCCTCGTCGGCATGGACCCTGGCCTGGTCGATGCGTCCATGTGCCAGGGCGAGTTGGGTGAGTTCGACAGCGATGACGGCGCGCGCCACCGAGGCGTTGTCACGACGAGCCCGCTGGTAGGCGGATTCGAGCCAGGGGCCGATCGTGGCGAGGGAGTCCGATGCGATGAGGATGTCGGCCAGCAGCGGGAGGGCGGTGTGGATGTGGTCCGGAGTCGCCGGCTCGTGCTGGAGCACCCGTTCGGCGAGCGGCACCGCCTCCGCGGCGGTCGTGCGCTGGGTCAGGGTGGCACCGTGCAGCAGTACGGTGATCAGTTCGCGGTCGGCGGTGGTGTCCAGGTCGGGCATCGGCCCCAAGGACCTGAGCCGGTCCGCGCATTGGAACAGTTCGCCGGGGCCTGCCACCGATCGGTGCCGCAGCCTGGCTTCGAGGCGCAGGGCGAGCCCCCGCCCGATCTCATCCGCTGGTGCGGGCACCGCGAGTTCACCGTGCGCGCGCACCACGGATTCGATCGCGGCGGGTGGGCAGCCATCGAGGAGGAAGGGCGGTATGCGGCCGGCCACCCTGGCACGGTCCGCGGGATCGGGCAGGAGGAGCAGTGCCTGGGCGAAGTGCCGCAGGGCGGCTTGGGGTGCGAAGGCGCACTCGATGGTGGCGAGGTCCGCGAGCAACTCACCCCGATCGGGCCCTTCGGGTGAACTTCCCAGCAGGGCGTGGCGAAGGTAGCGGGCCGCGGCGTTGGGATCGGTACGGCCCAGGGCGGTGGTGGCAGCGGTGCGCAGTACGCCGACGGCCCAGGGGGTGTGGCAGGAGGTGGCGACCAGTAGCCGGGCGGCGCTCTCCGGGGGGTGTCCGCCCTCATGCAGCAGCAGGGCGGCGCGGACCCGGGTGTCCTCGGCGTCCGCCGGGGTCATGGCCTGTTCGACGCCGTCCCGTACTGCTTGGTGGATGAAGCGCGGTACGGGATCGTTCGCGAGGAGGCCGAGTTTGCGCAGGGCGGCGATGGCCTCGGTGCGGCCGGTGTCGTCCAGGCCGGTGAGTTGACCGGTCAGCTCGTCGTCAGCGGCCTCGTCGACGACGGCGAGGACCTTCGCGATCGACCACACCGCTTCGCTCTGGTAGCGCAGTACGGCCGCGAACCTTTCGTGCAGGGTCAGCAGCCGCGTGCCGTCGACTTCTTTGGCGCGCTCCGCGGTCGGTTCCTCCCTGCCGAGTGCGGCGAGGGTGGCGGTGAGCAGCAGGGGGTGCCCGTCGGTGGTCCGGTGGCAGGCGTCGGCGTAGGCGGGGTCGACGGGGCGTCCGGTGTGGGCGGCGATGAGGGCGGCGGTTCCTGCGGAGGTGAGCGAACGCAACGGCAGGATGTGGTGGGCATGGTCGGTGAGCCGGTGGAGATGGGTTTGGCTTCCGACGGACCCGTCTTCGCGTACGGCGACGACGAGGGCGACGTCCAGGCAGGGAAGGCGGCGGGTCAGCCGGTCGAGCCAGCGCAGGGAGGGGGCGTCTGCCCACTGGAGGTCGTCCACCAACAGGAGCAGGGGTCGGTGCGCACTGTGTTCGGCGATCAGGTCGAGGAGTTCGGCGTCGCGCTCGGATCCCTGTGGCGGTGGGACGCAGTCGCCGGGCAGGGCGGTGGTGTCGCCGGGGATGAGTGCGGTCAGCAGTTGGCTGACGACGCCGAAGCCGAAATCGCGCTCGTGTACGGCTCCGCTGGCCGTCAGGACTCGTACGCCGCGCTGCTCGGCGACCTTCGGCAGCGCTCTGAGCAGGGCTGTCCTCCCCATGCCGAGGCCGCCGGTGACCACGGTGAGCGAGCCGGCGCCCCCGCTACCCAGGGCGTCCAGCGCGGCGGTGATCACGACGAGTTCGGCCTCGCGGTCGAGTAGGGGTCTCATGTGTTCTCCCTCGGTGTCCGCCCCAGGGCCGCGGCGAGTTGTGGACGGCCTTGAATCCCCAACTTGCGGTAGGTCTTGGTGAGGTGGAGTTCAACAGCCCGGGTGGTGACCGACAGTTCGGTGGCGATGGCTCGGTTGCCAAGCCCGTCAGCGGCGAGATGTGCCACCTTGCGCTCCGCTGCGGACAGTGCGGCGCTGCCCCCGGCGGGTGGTGCGCCCTTCGACGGGGCGGGGCGCCCGGGGGCGGCCGTTCGTGGCGGCGTGCTCGGTAGTGCGGCCTGGTCGCTGTGCAGGAGTGAGTCGACGGTGTGGTGGCCGAATCGGGGTGCGGTGCCCAGCGCGACGAGGGCTTGACGGTACTGCCAACTGGCACGGGAGGGGGCCGCCGTCGTCGGCCCTGCGGTGGCCCGCAGGGTGGCTGCCATGGTGTCGGGTGTGCCCCAGGCGAGGGCGAGCATCCGTTCCTCGGCGCGCAGCCGTGCCGCCCTGGGATCATCAGGAGCACAGGCGCGGGCTGCGGCCGAGCGCCACCGTAGGAGTGCGGGGTTGGCCATCTTTCGCGCCAGGAGGAGTCGACCGCACTCCAGCAGGTCGGTGAGGGCCGATTCGCGCTGCCCGGTTTCCAACTGGACACGTCCTCTGGCGTACAGCAGCAGGGCCCACGCCAGTCCGCCTTCGGCGGTGTTGGGCAGTTCGGACGTGAGGATCCGCTGAGCCGGGCCGTGTTCGCCGCGGCGGAGCAGGATCAACGTACGGAGTGCGAGCACCGCGGGGACGATCAGCGGATGCCAACAGTTGCGGGGCATCGTCTCCTCGCACCGGTCGAGCGTGCGGGATGCGAGAGCGTCCTTGCCGCGTTGCAGTTCGGCGAACGCACTAACGATAAGTGCGAGACCGACCACGGCGCGGGAGTTGCCGTGCTCTGCGCGAGCGATGACCTCGTCGAGTGCGCTGTGTGCTTCCTGTGCCCGCCCGGTGAGCAGGAGGGCGTGTGCGGCTGCCGTGCGGACCGTCAGCGGGACTTCCTCGTGCGCTGTCGGTGCGAGCGCCGCACGGGCCAGACGCCGTGCGAGGGCCGCATCCCGGCCGTGCAGTGCGGTGCGCCAGGCGGCGAGCCCCGCCTCGGCCGGTCGTTCGTGTCGTGGCGGGGGGTCGGGTGGCAGCGGGAGGTCGACGGGAGGCGGACCGAGATACCGACAGATCCCTTGGAGCGCGTACAGGGCGGCGCGTTCCGGCGTGTCAGCTCGCGCGTCCAGCACGGCTCGGTGGATCAGGGGGCCTGCGGTCACGACGTCTCCCCTGGCGATGAGGAGTTCCGCCGCATGCAGTCGCGCAGGACCGCTCTCGGCCGCGGGCACCAGCAGCGCGCGACGCAGGTGCCGACTGGCAACGTGCGGCGCATGGGGTAGTACGGCCTCGCTGAGGTCGGTGAGGAGTTGTACCCGTAGCGCGGGCGGTACGGGTTCGCCCAGTGCGCGTTCCAGCAGCCGGGCCGCTTCGATGGGACGGCCGGTGGCACGGCAGCGCGCGGCCCTTCGGTGGAGCACGTCGACCGCCCAGGCGGCGCCGATGGTGCGGGCGCCGAGCAGCATCCGGGCGACGGCCCGGTCGGGGAAGGCGGCGCGCTGGGCCCACTCTGCGGCTCGCGCGTATAACTCACGGCGGTGTCGGGTGGTGAGGGGGGCGAGCACCGCTTCGGCGGCGGCCTCGCTGCGAAACGCCGGCAGGGGCCCGGGGACCAGCAGGCCCGTGCCCGACAACAGCGCAAGCGCGCGGGCCACTCCGATGGTACGGGTCCCGGAGAGCGCGGCGATCATGTCGGGTGTGCAGTCGGGTCCTGCGACGGCGATGACGGCGAGCACGTCGAGGAGTTCACCGGGGAGTACGGCGAGAGTGCGCGCGGTGTGGTCGCGTACAGCGTCGGCCGTCTCGTCGCTCGGATCACCGCCCGGGACGAGTGCGGGTTGATCACGCAGGGCGTACCGGTTGGCGACCGCACGCAGGAGTGCTGGGTTGCCCTCGGTACACCGTGCGACCTGGGCCGCGAAGGCTTCCGGCGTGCGCCGGTTCTTGGCGACGACCTGTGCCGCGATGTCGTCGGGGAGAGGGGCGAGGAACAGGGTGTGCTGGGCCACGGTGCGTGCGTCGGCCAGTGGGCACGGCTCGATCAGGTCGTACGGGGCACAGGGCACGGCGGTGTTGCGGGAGGTGAGCACCATCAGGGGGGCACCCTGCAACCGTCGTGCCAGTGCCTGGAGGCCGCGCAGTGAGGGGCGATCGGCCCATTGGACGTCGTCGACGACGAGGAGGAGCGGTTGGACACGGGCGGCGGCGAAGAGTGCGTGAGCCAGTGTCGCCGCCCGTATCGACGGGGGGTGTTTGGCCGGGCGGGTCGGGGCGGCCGGGTTTCGATGGGTGGCTGCGAGAGCCGAGTGGAGTTGGGTGGCGATCCCATGGGGCAGGTCGATCTCCTCGCGTGACGCATGGGCGGCGACGACCCGTACGCCGTAGGAGTCGGCGAGTGTGATCACATGGTCGAGCAGCGCACTGCGGCCGATACCTGGAGGTCCGTGCACATCGACGAGGGCCGGGCGTCCGAGTTGGAGTCCGTGCAGGAGTTTTCGCAGCAGCAGGTCTTCCCGCTCTCGGCCCGGTGGGGGTTCGGGGGTGACGTGGGTGGGACGGGCGGTGCCCGAGGGCGGGCGGTGGGCCATGGCGGGCTGGTCCTGTCAGCGGTGGCTGGGTGCGGGCATACCGTCGCCCTGGTGCCGGGCGGGGGTCCGGCCAGTGGTGGTGGTCAAGCCCTGGGGAAGTGCGGCCCGCCCGCGTACGCCGAGCTTTCGGTAGACGTTGGTCAGATGCATTTCGACAGTGCGAGGGGTGATGAAGAGCGTTTCAGCGATCTTCTTGTTGCTGGCGCCTCGCTGGGCCAGGGCTGCCACCCGGCGCTCGCTCTGGGTGAGGGAGTCGAGTGGGGCGGTGGCGAGTTGTGGCATGCGACCACCCGCCGTGACCAGCAGGGTGCGGGCGCGGGCGCCGAGCACGGGGCAGCCGCAGCGGGTGGCGAGTTCGATGGCCCGGCGCAGATGGCGGCGGGCGCCGGGGGCGTCGTCGCGGCCGAGGAGTTCGCGGCCGAGTCGGTACTCGGCGGCGGCGCGCTGGAGACGGGCCGGTGAGGCGTCGAGCAGGTCGAGGGCTTCGGTGAGGAGGTCGATGCGTGCGGTCCCCTCCGCCACGTTCGCGGCGGCGACCTTCGCCAGGCCCAGTGCGCGGGCGGTGCCCCAGCGTTGTGCTCGGTCGTGGGCCTGTTCGGCGATGCCCTTCGCTTCCGATCTTCGCCCGAGGCGGGCCAGGGTGGTCGTGGCCGACAGCCACCAGGTGGTCACCAGGGGGTTGGTGACGTCGATCTCGGCCAGGCTCCGCCCGCAGCGCTGCCACAGTTCGAGGGCGCCTTCGGCGTCGCCGAGGTCCCGAAGGACCCGGCCCTTCGCATGTAAGTAGTGCGACCATTCCCAGACCCGCTGGTCGAGTGTGGGAACGGCGTTCGCCAATTGGTCGAGCACCTTGCCCGCCTGTCGGGTCTCGCCCTGCGAGAGCAGTACGTCGGCGAGGGCGATATGGGCGAGCGGAGGGGCGGTGGCAGTGGTCGCCAGGGCGGCCCGTGCGTCCAGGGCGGCCCCGGGCACATCGCCGATGCCGTGCAGCAGCAAGGACCGGCCGGCAAGCGCGAACAACGAGGGCCAGGGCGTGCGATGCGGTGGGGACGGGGAGAGCATCCGGTCGAGCGCCTCCAGTGCCTCGTCGATCGAGTCCGCGAGCGTCAGGACGGTGGCGGAGCAGGGCACGGTCCAGTCCGCGGAGCCTGGTTCTTCGACCCGTAGGGCGCGTCTGGCCAGTGCTGCGGCCCTGTCGGCGGGGCCCGAGTCGAGCGCCGTGAAAGCGCTCAGTACGGCCAGGAGTTGACGCTCTGCCGGGCTGTGTCCGCTCGGTGGCGTGAGTGTGGCGGCACGCGCACGGGCGCCGGGCAGGGCGGAGCGGTCGTTGACGGCAGTGATCAGCAGGGCGGATTCGACGGTGATGCGCAGTTCACGGTCGGCGGCCCCCCGGGCGCTGCCTCTGGTGCCTGTGGTGTCGGTGATATCTGTGGGTTCGGGCAGAGCGTCGAGGACCTGACCGAGGATCTGTACGGCCTCCGGGGTGCGGTTGGTCCCGAGTGCGGTCCTGCCGTACTGCACGGCGATGGAAGCCTGTTCACGCAGGTCATCGGTGGCCGCGAGGGCTTGCCGTAGGTGCCAGAGCGCGGGTGCTGCCGCGTCCCGGGCCGTGGCGGCTGCGAGCTCGACGTGGACATCCTTGCGCTCGGTGTCGGTGAGCGGGTGGGCCTCGTCGCGCAGGACACGGCCGGTGGCACGGACGGTCGCCTGGTTCGGTTCCTCCGCAACGGCGTCCCGTAGCACTGCCAGCATCCACGGTCGGTCGATGCGCTCCAACAACGCCAACTGGGCCGCCACTTCGGTGGCGGGTCGGCCCGCATCGCTGAGCACACGGGCGGCGCGTGCCCTGAGTTCCTGGAGCCCGGGCTCCGACAGCGGTGCGAGGACGGCTTCCCTCAGGCCGTTGCGCATCTCGGCAGGCGCCCCCGGCAGGACGATCTCACTGCGCCGCAACACATCGAGCGCGCCCTCAACCCGTCGTGAGTCCACACCGGAGAGCGCGACGAGCGGGTCGGTGGCGGCCCGGCCCACCAGTGCGAGGGCGGTGGCCACATGACGCACGGAGGGCGGCCAGACGGCGAGGAAGTCCGGTATCAGCGAGGTGAGAACGCTCTCGTGGAGCGTGCCGAGTCGGTGTGTCCCCTCCGTGTCCGGCCGCACTCCCCTCGCGTTGAGGGCGGCCAGGAGCCGGCCGAGGAGCAGCGGGTTGCCCCCGGAGATCTCCACGCAGTGCCGGACGAACGAACCCTCCACTGGACCGCCGAGGAAGTGGGCGGTCATCAGAGCCGTCTCCGACTCCCCGAGAGGTCCCGGTTCGACCAGGGAGCAGCGGTCCTGAGCGAGGAGTTCGGCGAGCGGGGAGACACCTGGCCCTTCCACGTCGGTGCGCTGGGCGAGCAGGAGGAAGAAGGGGAGCCCCGCCGCTCTGCGGAGGATGAAGTCCAGGCAGCGCAGCGAGGTTTCGTCGCTCCACTGGGCGTCGTCGATGACCAGCGCCAGCGGGCCTTCGGCGAGCAGTTGCAGGGCGCTGATCTGCCGTCTGCGCCAGTCGTCGTGGGTGCCTTGGTGCGTGCCCGGGGTGCGATGGGTCTCGGTTTTGGGCACGGGTGCCGGAGCGAGGAGCGCGTCCACGGCACGGGCTGCGGTCGGGGCGTCGGGTTTGGCGGCAACGGTGCGCACGGTCACGCCGGTGGATCTCAACCGCTGGCACGCGGTGGACAACAGATGGCTACGGCCGATTCCCGCGGGCCCCCGGACGAGGACTGCTCGCGCCCCGCCGGACCGGGCGGCGGCGGCGTGCCGTAGGACGGTGTCGAGTGGTGTGTTGTGGTTGCCCGATCTCCGGACAGGGTCTTCGATCGGTTGTTCGGTGCCCACCACAGTTTTCCTCTTCCGTGAAGCTCACTCCGACTCTTGGCAGTCGCACCCAAAAGCCGCCCCCTGCAAGATCAGAATGATGACGACGGTAACATTCGCCCCCATCGGTCCCGGTCATCTTTCAGTCAGAACGCATCGGATTCACGCAGAAAAAGAAGCCCTTTCGCCATGCCCGGTTGGATACCTTTCGGCCTTTCTGCTTTAAAATTCAAGCCAGCCGAGGACAAGCGAGTGATGTAGCTCACTCACCGCCGAGGGATCCCGTGCACCCGACCTTCACCCCGACCGCACATGGCAACACGAACAGCCCGCGCGACACCCGGCCAGCACATGGAGCAACCCACTGATGGGCAGGTGAGAAGCAGTTGAGGCCATAGCAGTCGGAGTTGCACGAGAGACATGAACCCGCGACACCCGCATGGCGCCTTGACGCGGGCGAGAGCGAGACCCCGACCGACCGCAGAGGGAAATTCGTCCGGAGACCACACCGCCCTCTTGACCAAACCGTGACGATGCGTTATTTCGCGCCCGACCCTCACCGCACACACGCTAAATCGTGTCACCATATACAGATGGCTATGCCATGGATGTGAGTCGGTCAGACAATGGCAGGCAAGTGCAAGGTTGCGTCGGGAATACCCTTCCTGAATTCTCTCCTTCAGCTGGGAGGGGAAAAGGATATCTTCTGTTCCCCTGCCGTTCTCTCCTCTGGACGAACGGGGTAACAGAAGCCGAGCGCGCCCAGTCGGTGTCCGCCCCTCCCCGGCCCGGCGGTTTCGAGGGAGTGATCACCGACAGCCCGATCGACCCACGACCGGCCCGTCATCGCCTGGCAAATCCCAGGGGGTTGGCTCCACCCGGGCATCGCTCACCCGTTCCGGCGAATGGTCGCTCCACGATCGCACTCCGGGGAATTGCCGCCAACGGGAGCGGGCATCGTCGCGAAATTCCCTCCCGCGCCTCCCAACAGCAGCGCTTCGAACCCTCTCGGGGATGCGTTCGACGCCGACTCAGGAAGAACGCATCAGCGGCTGAACACAAGGTGCCAACGCGACGCATGAGAGTCGGCGGCCCCGGGCGCCTTCTCCCGTTCCCGTTCGCGCAAGCGAAGGGCGAGTGGGGACGCCAACGCTGTGTCGAGTGGGCAGCGACCGGAGGGACGGGGGTGGCTCACTGCCAACGGCGCATGTGTAGGGGAGGGCTGCCGTTCGGGTCAGAGCGCGGAACGCACGGTACCGCGGCCCGGAACGGCCGAAAGCCGGATCACGACTGCGGCGTCTCCCGCTGCAAGAGGGGAAGGTGCTCCTGGACGGCCTTCTTCCAGTCGCCTTCTCTGGTCATCTTGTCCAGTGCCGCCTGAACGGCGGATTTACGATGACTGTCCTTCGGCAGACCGATTCCATACTCCTCGTTGCTCAACCGGAACCCACCGAGCCGGTACTTTCCCGGATTCTGCGCGGCGTATCCGGCCAGGATCGCATCGTCGGTCGTGACCCCGTCCACCTCGTTGCTGGTCAGTGCGGTCAGGCATCGCTCGTAGCTGTCGTTCTCGACGATCTGGACCTGGGGAGCGACCTGATTCTGGAGGTACTTTCCGGGTGTGGACCCTCGGGTCGAGCAGATCTTCTTGCCGTTCAGGGAGGTGGCGGAACTGATGGAGGTCTCGTCCACACGCATCAGGACGTCCTGATGGCCCACGAGATAGGGGCCGACGAAGTCGACCTCCTTCTCCCGCTGGTCGCTCATCACGTACATCGCCACGACGAGGTCCACTTCCCTGCTCTTCAGCAGGCTTTCGCGCTCATCGCTGCGCACCGGCTTCCATGTGATGTCCTCGGGTCGGTGACCGAGTTCACCGGCGATATAGGTCGCAACGGCCACATCGAAGCCCTTGAACTCGCCCTCCACGGTTTTGAGACCGAGGCCGGGTTGATCGGACTTGACCCCGATGGTGATCCCACCGATGCCCTTGGGGTCATTGGCCGGCTCACCGCTCCCCTGGGTGAGGGAGCTGGGTGAAGGGGTGGAGCCGTCCTTGGCGGTTTTGGAACCCTCTCCGTCGCCTTGTAGTTGGAGCCAGAGGAGTACCCCACCGAGTGGCACGGCGACGAGGGCCGCCGCGGCGTACGCCCGGGTGCGCCGCTGGTTCCAGGACTGCGATCGTGAGCGGGCAGGCGCTACCGCGGGTATGGGCGGGGTGCCTGCGGGCGGAGCGTCGCCGGACGAGGCCGCGGCAGGTGCGGGCAGGGGGTCGGCAGGCAGAGCGTCAGCGGGCGGGGCCGCGGGAGGTGCAAGGGGGTACGACGTCGGAGCGGTGACCCCATCCGATGCCGACTCCGCTGCCTCCAGCAGTCGATCGAGCGTCTGCGCGTCCGGGCGTCCGGCCGGGTCCCGGACCAGGACAGCCGTAAGCGCCTCGGTCAACGCACCGGCCCGGCGTGGTGGTGGGACATCCTCGCTGAGCACCGCAGCAAGGGTGGCCAGGGTGTTGGCGCGGCGCAGTGGATGGTGCCCCTCTACGGCGACGTACAACATCAGGGCGAGCGACCAGAGGTCGGCGGCCGGGCCGCCGTCCTGCCCACTGACCCTTTCTGGGGCCATGTAGTCAGGCGTGCCGATGAAGGAACCGGTGGCGGTGAGGGCAGTGGACCCCTGGACCGCGGCGATCCCGAAGTCGGTGAGGACGGGGCGCCCGTCCGGTCGCAACAGGACGTTGGCGGGTTTGATGTCCCGGTGTTGGATGCCGACCGCGTGCGCGGCCCGCAGCCCGGCCAACACACCGCGCCCCAATCTCGCCGCCTCCTCGGGCGTGAGGGTGCCCCTGCGACCGAGGTGCTCCTGGAACGAGCCACCGGGGACCAGCTCCATGACGAGCCATGGATAGGTGTCCTCGCCGCCGTCGACGATGTGGTAGATGGTGACGACATTGGGGTGGTCGGTGCGAGCCAGCGCCCTGGCTTCCCGCAGTACGCGGGCGCGCAGTGCCCTGACGCCTGTGGGGTCGTGCTCGGCCAGTCCCGCGTCCGGTGGACGCACTTCTTTGAGTGCGACATCACGGTGGAGCATCAGATCGCGCGCTCGCCACACCAGCCCCATGCCACCGCCGCCGAGTCGTGCCAACAACTCGAAGCGACCGTCGATCACTTGCGCCACTCAGTCCCCCTCAACACCCCGGCCCAAGGCGCCGGTAACGGCCGCCCACGAGTCCCCCCGGACTCCACGGACCGATGTTCCGAGGTGACTCTGCCACACCGGTGAGCGAGACCGACAGTCGGACGGTCCCGGTCGCTCGATGTCGGCCGACGGAGAGGGACGCAGCCGTCGACCGACGGTGCGGGGACGGCTTCGAGCGTCCGGATCACGGGGTGTGGCCGGGCCAGGGAACGTCCGTGGTGACCGGGGCGGTGTAGTCGATGCCCGGCACGGAGAATCCGTACAGGCGTTGGACTTCGGCACGGAACCAGGCGAGGTCGGCGAGACGCGCGATGGTGTCGGTGGTGGCAGTCTCCCACCGTTCGGCGACGGCCTTCTGGACATCGTCAGTGAGTTCCCAGGTGTCCAGGCGGATCCGGTCCTCGTCGTCCAGCACGAGCGGGGCCGCACCGGTGAGCTGGTCCCAGAGGGCGGCGAGTTGGCGCACCGGCGGGACCACATCCTCGCCGAGGACGCCGCGCAGCAGGCCGGTGTACAGGGCGATGCCGGGGATCGCGGTGGAGGACTGGGTGACGGCGGCACCGTTGACACAGGTCACGGCCCGTCCTCCCACCGACTTCCCGAGCCGCTCGCTCAGGGCACGGGCGGTGGCCTCCAGATGGGACTTGGCCACACCGATCGTGCCCTGTCGATAGATCGCCGCTGTCAGGGGCGATCCGATGTACGACAGCGCGGCGGTGGTGAAGCCCTCGGCGAGCAGGCCCCGACCGGTGAGGTGGTCGATCCAGCGTTCCCAGTCCGCGCCGCCCATCACGGCCACGGTCTGCTCGACGTCATCCCCCTCGGCCGGCCCGGTCTCGACCTCGCGGACCTCGGGAACGCCCTGGCCGTCGAAGAGAAGTGTCTTGGTGCGGTTCGCCCGACCGATCGGCTTGAGGACGGAGGCGTACGTCGTGCCCGTGTCGGGGTCGGTACGCCGGGGAGCGGCCACCGAGTAGATCAGATAGTCCAGCCTGCCGCCGAAACGCTGCTCGATGAGATCGGCGACCTGGTCCTTCATCGTGTCGGAGAACGCGTCCCCGTTGAGGAAGACCAGATCCCGCCCGGTGCCGCGGGCGAGATCCGCGGTGGCGGCGGTGCGATACCAACCCGCCGTAGCGGTACGCCGTTCTGTGGGGGCCTTCTCGAAGGAGACCATAACCCCGCGGATACCGGCACGCTTGAGCCCGGCGAGTGTGGCCGCGAGGCCGTATCCGGCCGAGGAGCCGATGATCAGGGCCACGGGTCCGGCGCCCTCGGGCACATCGGCGGGGGCGGGGCACGCCTGCCAGATGTCGGTCACCGTCTGCGCACAGCCCGCCGGATGGGAGTCAAGGAAGAGGAATCCTCGGTTACGGGGGATGAGGACACGTTCGCTCACGATGGGAGTCCTTGGGTCGACGTGGACGTGGACGCGGCGCCTGTCGAGCCGCCGCGTCCTGCAAGTCTGAAACAGGGCGGCCCCGAAAGGTGGCCTCGCCGAGGACAACGATCACGAGCCGGTCTTGGAGTGTTCCGACCACTCCCCGCAGCGGAGGACTCCGTGTCGACCAGGCCACGTATCACCGTGCAGGTCCTGTTCAGCGGCGCCCAGACTGTTCGTACGCCGACCGAACGTGGCGCTGCCGGGCAGGTGTCGCACGGGCTGATGGCATGCGGCTGTCCCTCAGCCGTCCTCTGTGGTCCTCGATGCTTGTTCCTCAGCCGCCCTCTGTGGTGCTAGATCGTTGGTGGACCGTTGCGGTGAGACGTCGAAGTGAGGCGTGGGCGGGTGGGCCCCAGGTGGGCTTGCCTCCGGGGCGACCGTGGACGCCGGCGTCCCCGATGAGAATGCCGCTGAGAGCACGCAGCACTGCCCAGCCACGGGCGCGGCGCAGGGTCGCGGCGTCCGGGCTCGGCCGGTAGGTCTCGTGGAAGAGGTCGGCGACGCCGTCCGGCAGGAGGATCCAGACGGCGGCGAGGTCGCTGGCGGGATCGCCGGCGCAGAGGTCACCGAAGTCGATCACGCCGGAAAAGGTGCCGTTCGTGGTCAGGATGTTGGCTGGATGCAGATCTCCGTGGAGCCAGAGGCTCGGGCCTGCCCAGTCGGGTGCGGCGACGGCGTCCTCCCAGACCGCGCGGACGGCGTCCGGGTCGGGAATGAGCCCCAGTTCGCTAGCCGAGACGAGCGATTGGGTGAAGTGCTCGGCGGTGTCGGCGAGCACGCCGCCGCGTCCTCGTCCGGTGGGTGCCCCGTCGGGGGCGGGCTGGTGCAGCGCGGTGAGGAAGGTGGCCAAAGTGACGGCCGCATCCGCGGCACGCGTCACGGGCGCGCGGTCGGCGGGCTCGCCCGGCACCCAGGTGGTGACGATCCAGGGCCGGGGAAAGCGCTCGGAGGGCTCACCGAGGCGCTGCGGAACGGGGATCTCCAGTGGAAGGTGCGGGGCTAGACCGGGGAGCCAGGTGTGTTCCTTGCGCAGCAGCGCGTCCGCGGACTCCGTCGCCCAGGGCAATCGGACGGCCAGGTCCTCGCCCAGCCGCCACAGCTGGTTGTCCCACCCGCGCGCCCCGAGCTTCACTGGTTGATCCGCCAGGTCGGGGTGCTGCTCGCGCAGCAACTCCCGGATCAGTTCTTCGGTGATGTCCGTCGCGGTGGCTGTCATGTGGACCAACGGTAGTTGAGGTCCGGCCGGCGCAGCTTCAGCCGAGTACACGTCGAGCTCCGGTCGGAAGTGGTCGGCGGAGTCGAAGGGGCGGCGGCCCGTCCGCGCGCCCAGGGGCGTTCGGAGACCTGCGTGCCCATGCCCGGCTCACCCACGGTCGCACCGGAACCGTCCCGGGTCGATCGACAAACGCGGGGAACCGCCCCCACGGCTACCCGCCCGTCATGAGCGACGGCTTGGGCCGGTAGGGCGTTCCGTGCGCGCCACCGATCAGGAGTGCACACCCCTCACCGTCGACCTGGATAGACGGCCGGCCTGGCGCCGACTTCCGTAGCGATGTTCCTCAACTCCCTTGACCTATAAGGGTGTTAGCGATAAGTGATAACCCACCAGCTTTGGTATAGACCAAAGCTGGTCATGTAGGCGCACGGACCGTCCCGATCTCAAGGAGCAGCTCATGCGAAGACGAAGAGCGTCATCGGTCCTCTCCATCGCCACCATCATCGGAGCGCTCGCCCTGTTGTTCGCACCGCCGGCCAGTGCACGGGCACCGATCCCCGCCGTGGCCGACTTCCGGCAGACCACTTCGTGGGAAAGCGGCTATCAGGGCGCCTTCACGATCACCAACATCAGCAGTTTCACACTCACCAGTTGGGCGGTCTCGTTCGTCCTGCCCGCCGACACCACCGTCAGCGCCCATTGGGATGCGACGCTCACCCGCGACGGGAACTGGTACTCCTTCCGCAACCAGGGCTACAACGGCGCCATCGCACCCGGCGCGTCGGTGACCTTCGGCTGGGTGGCGCAGGGCGCAGGACAACCTCGCAGCTGCACCCTGAACCAGGGCATCTGCACCTTGCCCGATACCACCGCACCGACCGTGCCACATCGCCTGAGCATCACCGAGTTCACCGGAACCTCGCTGCTGCTGTCCTGGAGCGCGTCATCGGACGACCGGGACACGCCCCTGACGTACGAGGTCTCCCGGGACGGTCTGCCGGCGGGCAGCACCGTGGGAGTCCACTCACTGCGGGTGACGGGGCTCCAACCATGGACCCCGCATGCGTTCCGGGTCCGCGCCAAGGATCTGGCCGGGAACACCTCGGCGTACAGCGAACCCATCATCGTTACGATCCCAGGGTGACGGTGACATCTGACTGAGGTGCCCGCCCGGTCTCCACACCGTCCGGGCGGGCACGGTGTTCCGCATCCCACCCGGTCATCGCGAGGCCGCGCATAAGCGAGTGTGGCCCCGTGACCATGAGCAGTCACACCGGGCTGTTCACTGCGACACTTGCAACACTGAAGCACATATATGACAGTGCGTCACCAGTAGAGGGTACTCGGCGGCATACCGCCCGAGCAGCCACGGCGCAGCAGGTGTGCGGGATTTGGCCGGTCACCGTGCCCAACGAGGGATCGTCCTCGCCGCGGCGCCGGGACCGGGGGTCCGATCTCCGTTGTGCAGAGTTCATCCCCTGTGTGAGCGGCGCAGTGTGCGCCTGTGCCGTGCCCCGGGTCAGGGTTCGATGCGCGGCAGTGGGTGCCCCTCCCTCGCCTTGGCGTAGAGGGCGATCTTGCGGTGGCGGACCTGGACTTCACCCAGACAGGTGGCGTCGTTGTTCTCGATCATCCTGCGGGAGGCCGCGTTCACCGCGTCGGGCTCGTAGACGACGGCGTTGCACAGCGGGTCGCGCAGGAAGAACTCATCGGTGACCTCTCCGATGATCCTGCTGCCGAGGCCGCGGCCGGTGTCCACGAGGTCGGCGATGGCCAGGTGCATGCTCAGATCGTGCGCGGCGGCCCGGTAGTGGTGCCCAACGACGTCCTGTGCCATGCGGTAGAACTCCATATAGGCGATGGGTCGCCCCTCGCTCTCCACGATGATGGGGCGCGAGTAGTCGGAGGCGAACTGGGCGTCGATGTGCGCCTGCCAACGTGCCAGGGGCCAGTCGTACTCCCAACCCTTCGCGGTGTGGGGCCGGTTCATCCACTCCCAGATCATCGGCACGTCGGAACCGTCCGCTCGTACCTGCCGGTACCGAAGGCCCCCACGGACGAAGTCGGTGGGCGGCGCGGGCACCTCAAGCCAGGCGGCGGGCAGCCCGTCCGTGACATAGCGGGGCAGGACCGGATAGGTCTCGGTTGGGTTCAACGTGACACTCCACGGTTGGTACGGCTGTGTCGGGTGGGGGATGGGACCGGGCGCCGGGCCGAGGCTCTCACAGGTCCGCGTCGGGGTGGGGCCACGACGGCATGACCCGCGCGGTGCGGGCGGGTGCAGCGCCGAACGCGGGGTGAGCTCCGGTCGACGAGGCTCACACTCCCCCGGGATTGTTCCAGGTGGGCGACGGTGTCGACAAGGAGATCACCATCACTCCGCCGACGGCGACCTTACGTCAACTCGTCACAGGGTTGAGCGAGTTGTTAGTGACGCCCGTCACGTCGGGATGTCAATGATGAGTGATCTATGTGTAATATTGGAGATCAACTTAGGTAAGCCTTGCCGAACTTTCAGGACATGGATAGCGTCTGGCCAGTCGGCTTGACGGACTGGAGCCGATGCCGAACAGGACGCCACACTCCGGCGCACCCCAACACCACAACACATCGCGGGCCCCGTGCTGTCTCGGGGTGACCGGACCACGGCGCCCGCCGGCAGCGGGCCTTGGGGTACGCCGTGGAAGAGGCATGTCCGCGGCACTTGACCAGTGCGGGAGCGAGGGCAACCACGCCTGTGCCCGCAACACGATTCGGAAAGGTGATGTCAGTCTTGAGATCACACATCCTGGGACGCATCGACCTGGACGAAACACTCCTGTCCAGGGACCTCGAATACCTCAGCTCTCTGCCCCGCGGTGAAGAGGGCTACGACGAGTTCAGCAACGGCTACTGGAAGAACTTGCCGCTGTGGAACAGCACCGGTGACTCCGGGGACGATCTCTACCGCGACACCGACTCCCCCGCCCAACTGACCGAACACGGCAAGAACTGCTCCTACTTGCGTGACGTGGTGGAAAGCACCTTCAACACCGACCACATCACGATGGTGCGCACCCGCAACCTCGTGGACGCGGTCGTCATTCCGCACCGGGACTTCGTGGAGTTGGACAAGGACGCGGACCAGTACTTCCGCGTACTGATGTTCCTGGAGGAGAACGCAGCCGCCCTGCACTCCAATGACGACACCGTCATCAACATGCGCCCGGGGGAGATCTGGTTCCTCGACGCGGGATCGGTGCACGCGGCGGCCAATTTCTCCCCTGACAGTCGGCAGATGCTGTGCGTGGACTTCGCCTTCGACGGCGAGTACCAGGAGTCGGACGTCTTCCGGGACGCCTCCCGCTACCGGCCGTCGACCGATGCCCAGATCATCGAGCGGCCACCCCTGCCAGCAGCCCGACTCGACGCCATCAAGGGGTTGGGGCAGGTCGTCGACCGCTCGAACTTCAAGGAGTTCCTCTTCCTCCTCTCCAAAGTCCACTTCCGCTACGACGTGCCCGCGGAAGCGACCTACGAATGGCTGGCTGACATCGCTGTCACCTCGGGCGATGAACTCCTCGTCGGAAAGGCAAACGAACTGCGCGAATACGCCATCGGTGCCCGCGCACTGAGCGAGCGCTTCACCGTGAACTCCTGGGGATGAGCTCCGGCCACGAGCACGAACCGCCACGGCACCGAACGATCGCGCAACGGCGCGGGCGGGCCGAGCGGCGGGCTCGTGGCGATCACGGTGAACGAAGGCCCGAGCGGGCCGCGGGGAACGGGCGGCATCCCGAGCGTGCCGGTGCGGTGGGGCGCACCGTGCGGTTCGGTGCCGGCCCGGACATGGACCGAGGACTGTCGGCCACAACGGTCGGTCAGTGACATGGGGAGGGCATGTGGGCATGCGCAACACGGCCAGGAACAAAGCCGATCACGAACGGCGGCTCGCAGCGCTGCGCAAACGCATCGCCGCGAGTGGACTGGTCGACCAGGACAGTGGGAATGAACCCCACACGGTTGTGTCCGCCGTGGAGGGGGCGGCGGACACCGGCGCGCCGTCGGGAACGAGCACGGCTCAGCAGCGTCTGTGGTTGCAGCACGCGAGCGACCCCACCGGTGCCGCACTGAATGTGGGCACCGCCCTGCGCCTCGACGGGCCGCTCGATCTCACCGCCCTGGCCACCGCGCTGCGTACCGTCGTCGCCCACCACGAGGTCCTGCGCACCCGGTACGCGCTCACCGAAGCAGGCGAGCTGCTGGCGATCCCCGATCTGTCCGACGCCTTGGAGCTGACCGAGGTCGACGCCCGCGACGCGGACGTCGACGCCCTGGTCCGTACCGACCTGCGTACACCCTTCGACCTGGAGTCCGGCCACCCCCTGCGGGTCACCGTGTACGTCCAGGGCCCCGACCGACACACCCTGTTGCTGGTGGTGCACCACATCGCCTGGGACGACGCCTGTTGGCAGGTCTTCTTCGAGGATCTGGCCGCCGTCTACCAGGGAGGGCACCCCGCGCCGACGACCCCGTACCACCGGGCGTCCCTCGCCGTGGAAGGGGAGGTCAAGAGCGCACTGCCCGCCCTGCGTCGGCACTGGGCGAAGACCCTGACGCGCGCCTCGGGGTCCGCGGGGCTCGACCGACGGACCGCGGCCGATCAGCAGACTGCTGAGGCCGGGGCTGAGGAAGTGCGTTTGGACGCGGTGCAGTCCGCCTCCCTGGACGCCCTCGCGCGCTCCGCGGGGACCACCGCGTTCACCGTCCTGCTCACCTCCTTCGCCGCCGCGTTGCGCCGGCACACGGGGAGCGAGCGATCCCTGATCAGCACCCCCGTACTTCGGCGGGACAGCGGGCACACCACCCGTACCCTCGGCTACTTCGGCAATGTGCTCCTCCTCGTTCTCGACACCGATCCGCGTGGCAGCTTCCATGACGCGTTGCGTTCGGTGGGCCGGGTCGTCGTGGATGCGCTGGACCATCAGGACCTTGAGTACGACGAGGCGATCCGGTTGCTCGGTGCTTCGGGCAGGGTGCAGCCGGTGGAGGTCAGCTTCGGCATCGAAGGCGCCGAGGTGCCGCTGAGGCTGCCGGGGATCGATGTGCGCCCCCTCCCGGCCCGTACGGGCATCGCCCAGGCACCACTGTCAGTGATGGCCCGCCAGGAGCCCGACGGTCGCTGGGTGATCCGCTTCGAGTACATACCCGAGGCCGTGGGCGAGCAGACCGTGCGGTCGCTGGTCGAGTCGACCCGGCGCACCCTGCTCGCTGGCCTGGGCTCCCCCGACGTCGCCCTCGGTGACCAGAGCCTGGTCACCGAGGAGGAGTACGCGATCGTCCTCGCCCACGGCACGGCTCCGACCCTCGATGCGCCCGCACCCGGTGTGGTGGAGCGCTTCGAGCGGCAGGCGGCGCAGCGGGCCGAATCGGTGGCCCTGCGCGGCGCCGAAGGAACCATGACGTACCGGGAGCTCAACGACCGGGCCAATGCGGTGGCCCGGTGGGTCGCTGCACAGGGCATCGGCCCGGAAGACGTGGTGGCCTGTGCGCTGGAGCGCTCGTTCGCCACGGTGAGCATCGCCCTCGGCGTACTGAAGTCGGGCGCGGTTCTCTTCCCCCTGGACGTCGCCCACCCCGAGGAGCGGTTGACCCGGCTGCTGGCGGACGCCGGTCCGCGTCATCTGTTCACCTCGGCCACGACCGACACGGCGATACCGTCGAGCACGGTGCCGCGCACGGTGGTGACCTCATCCGCCTTCGACGCCCAGGTCTCCGCGCTGGCCGGGGAGGGCGACCTCACCGACCGCGACCGGGTGCGCCCGCTGCGCCGGGACAATCTCGCGTACATCATCTACACCTCGGGTTCCACCGGGCGCCCGAAGGGTGTCGGAACCAGCCATGCGGCCCTCGGGGACCATCTCGAATGGTTGCTGTCCCACTTCGCCGCCACGCACGACCGGCTGGAGGACGTGCGCTGGCTCCAACTCGCCTCGCCCGCGTTCGACGTCTCCATGGGTGAGCTCTTTGGGCCCCTGGCAGCCGGCGGTGAGGTCCTGGTGGCCCGCCCCGACGCCGAACGGGACCTCGACGCCCTCTTCGTCGAGCTGGCCGAACTCGACGCGACCGTGGTCCATGCGGTACCGAGTTTCCTCCACTACCTGGCCGCCGCCGCACCCGATGCGCGACTGCCGCTGCTGCGCTGGCTACCGGTGGGCGGCGAGGCCCTCCCCGGTGAGCTCGCCGACCGGGTGCGGGAGCGCTTCAGCGCCCACAGCGAGGTGACCCTCGCCAACTTCTACGGCCCCACCGAAACCACCCAGTCCGTGACGGGCTACCCCGTCGTCGCCCCGCAGGGCCATCGGATCGTGCCCATCGGCACCCCCAAGTGGGGCAATGTGGCACTCGTTCTCGACGCCGATCTGCGGATCGCTCCCCTCGGCGAGGTGGGCGAGCTCTACATCGAGGGCAGTTCGCTGGCCCGCGGCTATCTGGGGCGTGCCGCCCTGACCGCCGAGCGGTTCGTACCGAGCCCGCTGACCCCCGGTGCACGGCTCTACCGCACGGGAGACCTGGCGCGCTTCACCAACGACGGCGAGTTGGAGTTCATCGGACGCGTCGACGACCAGGTCAAGATCCGCGGATTCCGGGTGGAGCCCGGTGAGATCGAGGCCGTGCTGCGCGCCGATGAACAGGTCGGCCAAGCCGTGGTGGTGGCCCGCGAGGACGCGCACACCGGCAGCCGACTGGTCGCCTATCTCACCGCCGCCGACGACGGTGAACTCGACGCCGAAGGGGTGAAGGCACGGCTGACAGCCGCGCTGCCCGCGCACATGGTGCCCAGCGCCTTCGTCGTCCTCGACGAGTTGCCGCTGACCCCGGCCGGCAAGACCGACCGCCGTGCGCTGCCCGACGCCCCCGCGGCCGAGTCCACCTCGTTCCGGCCGGTGCGTGAGGGCGCCGAGCGGCAGATCGCCCAACTGTTCGCCGAGCTCCTCGGTCGGAGCGCCGACCCGTCCGCACCCGACACCCAGAAGACACCGACCACGGCGCAGGAGCCGCCTTCGATCGGGGCCCGCCGCATCGGCGCGGACACCTCCTTCTTCGAACTGGGTGGCCACTCCCTGCTGCTGACCCGGTTGATCTCGCGCATCCGCCGCGATCTGGGCGTGCACATCGGGGTTCGCGATGCATTCACCCAGGCCACCCCGGCGGCTCTCGCCCGGCTGGTCGGAGCGGGCGAACCCGCCCCTCAACAACGTGCGCTGACCTTCGGCCCGCGTCCCGCCGAACCACCGCTGTCCCCGGCCCAGCAGCGCATCTGGTTCGTCGACCGCATCGAGGAGTCCAGCACCACGTACAACGTTCCCATTGCGCTGGGGATCGACGGGCCGTTGGATTCGCCGCTGCTGCAACGGGCACTGGAGGAGGTCCTGCGGCGGCACGAGGCCCTGCGGACGGTCTTTCCCGACCGGGACGGCGTCAGCCACCAGCGCGTCCTTCCCGACCACCGGGTCGAACTGCCCGTGCTGTCGGTGACCGAGGACGAGGTGGCGGGCGCGCTCGCCCGGGCCGCGGAACACCCCTTCGACCTGGCCAGCGAGCGACCGTTCCGGGCTGCTCTGCTGCGCATCGGCGCCGAGCGGCATGTGCTGTCGCTGCTGGTCCACCACATCATCTGCGACGAGGTGTCCGCGGGTGTGCTGGTGGCGGACGTGACCCGGGCGTACGAGGCGCTGCGAGGCGGCGCCGGAACGGACGGTGCACCGGTACTGACGCCGCTGCCCGTGGGGTACGCGGACTACGCCGTGTGGCAGGGCGGGCGTCTCGCCGGCACCGATCCGGCGAACGCCGGTGGACAGAAGGACCCGGAGGCGCTCCGCACGTTCTGGCGCACCTATCTGGCGGACCTGCCCCAGGACACGTCCGTCCTGCTCGGCAGGGCCCGCCCGGCGCAGCCCGACAGCGCGGGCGGCATCGCCCACTTCACCTTCGACCGACACATACGTGCCGGCGTGGAGCGACTGGCCGAGCGCACCGGCGCCACGCCGTTCATCGTGCTCCAGAGCGCCGTCGCCGTACTCCTCGGCCTCTGGGGAGCGGGAGAGGACGTTCCGCTCGGCACCCCGGTCGCCAATCGACCGGACGAGTCCCTGGACGAGGTGGTGGGGCTCTTCGTCAATCTCCTCGTGGTGCGCAACGACCTCTCGGGCGACCCCACCGTCGAGGAGGTCGTCACCCGGGCCAAGCAGCGTGCGGTGGACGCCTACGAGCACGCGGAGTTGCCGTTCGAACAGGTCGTGGACGCGGTCGGCGTGGAGCGCTCGCTGAGCGTCAATCCGCTCTTCCAGGTGCTGGTCCAGTTGCGCGACGAAGAGGCGGTGCAACACCGCACCGAGGGCCTCGACTGGCGGCTTGTGCAGCAGTACACCGCAACCGCGAAGTATGACCTGTCGGTGAACTTCGAGCCCGATTCGGCCACCGGTGGCTGGGGCGGGGAAATGATCTACCGGCGCGACCTCTACGAGGAGGACGCGGTGGCCCGCTTGGTCGAGGGCCTCCATCTGGTGCTGCGGGCCGTCGTCGACGATCCGGGCATCCGACTGCACGAGTTGGACCTAGTCCCCGCGCGGGAGCGGCAGTCGGTGCTCGACGAGTGGAGCCACGGCCCGCGAGCCGTGCCCGAGCGGGCCGAAACCCTCTCGGAGCTCATCGAGCGAAGCCGGAGCCTGTTCCAGGAGCCGGGCGCCGCCGCACGGACCGCGGTGGACTGCGCGGGCGAGACCATCGACTACGGCCGGTTGCACGAGCGCAGCGACCGGTTGGCCAGGCTGCTCATCGAGCGCGGCGCGGGCCCGGAGCAGTTCGTGGCCATCGCCGTACCGCGGTCGGTGGACATGGTCGTGGCACTGCTGGCGGTGGTGAAGACGGGGGCGGCCTATCTGCCCCTGGACATGCGGCTGCCGTCGGACCGGCTCGACTTCATGATCTCGGACGCGGCCCCGGTGGCGGTGGTGACCCGGTCGGACGCCCCGGTGGAACTGCCGGACTCGGCCGCCTCGCCCCGGCTGGTGCTGGACTCGCCGGAGGTGATCGCGGCGCTCGCGCAGCAGCCCGCCGAGCGGCTGCCGGCGGAGGTGGCGCGGCGGGCCCGCGGGGAGAACATCGCGTACTTCCTGTACACGTCGGGCTCGACGGGAGTGCCCAAGGGCGTCATCGGCACCCATCGCGCGTATGCGGCACGGTTGACCTGGCAGCCGGTGCGCTATCCCATCGCCACGCCCGACGTCCGGCTGTGCCAGGGCTGGCTCAGCTTCCACGACGGCGGGTGCGAGATCCTCGCGGGTCTGATCGCTGGGGCGGAACTCCTCCTCGCCGACGAGCACGAGGCCAGGGACGTGGGCAGTCTGGTGCGGCTGATCGAGGGCAACCCGATCGGCCAGGTCACCGCCGTACCCACGGCGATCAACGCCCTGCTGGGCGTGTCGCCCGATGCGGTGCGCTCGGTACCGCGCTGGGTGACCAGCGGCGAGCCCATCACGGGCGTGTTGTTGGAACGACTGCGCGCCGCCGCACCGAACAGCGAGATCATCAACAACTACGGTGCCACCGAACTGAGCGGCGGTGTGGTGCGCGGCCGGTTGCACGAGGAGGGGCTACACCTCGGCACCCCCGTCGACGGCTCCCGGGTACTGGTGCTCGACGCACGGCTCAACCCCTGCCCGGTGGGCGTACCCGGCGAGGTGTACGCGGCGGGCCACCAGGTGGCGCGCGGCTACTGGCGCCAGCCGGGGCTGACCGCGGCACGCTTCTTGCCCAACCCGTACGCGACGCGCCCCGGGGAGCTCCTCTACCGCACCGGAGACCGGGCGATGTGGAGTGCCGATGGGCGGTTGGTGTTCGGTGGGCGCACCGACCACCAGGTGAAGTTGCGGGGCATCCGTGTCGAACTCGGCGAGATCGAGTCGGCGTTGCGTTCGGTGCCCGAGGTGGCATCGGCGGCTGCCCGTACGCACGAGGTGCACGGGTCGACCACCCTCGCCGGATACATCACCCTCGTCGATCCGACGGCCGACCGGGACGCCGTGGTGGCATCGGTGCGCGAACGCCTGGCGCAGGAATTGCCGTCGTATCTGCATCCCGCGGTGATCACAGTGCTGGACGCGATGCCGCTGACGGGCTCGGGGAAGCTGAACCGACCGGCGCTGCCGGAGCCGCAGGTGCGTACCGAAGGCGTGCACGAAGCCCTGCGCACCGAGACCGAAGAGACGGTCGCGGCGCTGTTCGAGGACGTGCTGGACGCCAAGGACGTGGGCCGGTCCGACGGGTTCTTCGCCCTCGGCGGCGACAGCATCATCTCGGTGCAACTCGCGAGCCGGGCCAGGTCCCGGGGGTTGCTGTTGACCGCGCAGATGGTGTTCGAGCACCCGACGGTGGGCGAGTTGGCCGCGGCCTGTGGCCGGGCGGCGGCAGATGCGGCCCGCGCCGAGGCCCGACCGGCGGACCCGTCCGTGTCGGCGACCGACGCATCCGGGCTCGACAAGGAAACCCTTCAGGCGCTGCTGGGCAGTTGGGGGCGTGACTGACGTGCGTGTCGTACGCCCCCTTCAGGCGCTGCTGGGCAGTTGGGGGCGTGACTGACGTGCGTGTCGTACGCAGGCCGTCCGCCCGGCCCAACGCCTCGGTGCGATCCACCGCGCCCACCCCCCACCCCACTCGAAGCACCCCCGATAGAAAGCTGGAGCACTGAGTCGATGGAGCCGCTCTCCCTGGAGGAAGCCCGACGTCGTTTCGGCACCGGCAACCGCGACCCGCACGGGCTGCTCGGTGTCGTGGGGGCCGGACCGAAGGCACTGGCCACGGCCGCCAAGAGTCAGGTCCTACGTGAACTGGGCATACCGGTTCCCCGCGTCGTGGTCGTCGAACCCCATGGCGTGGGAGCCAACTGGACGGCGGTGGGCGGGCGCACCAACGGTCGCCCCCGACTGTCCACCAGCCCCGAGAAGGACCTTGGGTTCCCCTATGCGTCCGATGTGTACGGTTCACTGACGACCGAGATCAACACCCGTATGCAGCAGTTCGGTTGGGCGGGCTATCTGGTCTCCCGGGGCGAGTACGCCACCTGGGTGGACACGGGTCGACCCAGTCCGCGCCACGCCACGTGGGCCGCCTATCTGCGGTGGGCGGCGGACCGGATGGACTTTCCGCTGGTGCGCGGACTGGTCTGCGGCCTGGAGATCTCCGACGGGCAGTGGGAAGTCACCGTCGAGGGAGTCGAGGGCGGTGAGGCCACGCTGTACCTGGACCAGATGATGATCAGCGGGCCCGGTCCCCACGACGGTCTGCTCGCCGGCGACGCCACCTGCAGTGTCGAGGAGTTCTGGCGGCTGGGCCTGGACACGGGCGTGGCCGAGCCGAGCGTCGCGGTGGTCGGCGGCGGCGAGACGGCCGCGGCGATCGTCGAGTACCTCATGCACCAGCACGCGGGGCCCACCACGGTGATCAGCCCACAGCCGGTGGTCTACAGCCGGGGCGAGGGCTACTTCGAGAACGCCCTCTACTCCAGCCCGGAGCGCTGGCGCGAACTGTCGGAACAGGACCGCAGGGACGTCATCGCGCGCACCGACCGCGGTGTGTTCTCCCCTCGGGCCATCGGGGCGATCACCACCGATGCGGGAGTGGAGCACCAGCAGGGCACAGTGGTTTCGTTGCACCGTGTCGACGGTCAGACCGAGTTGGTGCTGAGCAACCCCGGCCGCTCCGACCGCGCGTTGCGGTTCGACGTCGTCATCGATGCCACCGGGGCGCGCCCGGACTGGTTCCTGGACCTGTTCGGAACCGTGGCGCGCAAGGCGGTGTACCGGGCGATCGGCGATGCGACGAACGGCGTACGGGCATTGGAGCGCCGCATCGGCCCCGACCTCTCCCTGAGCGGTGTCAGCCCTCGGCTGTTGCTGCCGACGCTCGCCGGGTACGAGCAGGGCCCCGGGTTCGCCAACCTCAGCTCGCTCGGCCTGCTGTCCGACCGGGTGCTGGGGTCGGCGCACGGAGGGAAGGCGGTCGCGGCGGGTTCGGGGACTGCCGACCTGTTGGAGCCGGTCGCCGTCGACGGGCGGGGCCGGGCCGTCTCCGCAGCGGCGCACGGCGGCGGTGAGGCATGAGCGACCGCAGTGCGCGGGCCGACGACATCGCCGTCGTCGGGCTCGCCTGCCGGGTACCGGGCGCGCAGACGCCCGAGGAACTCTGGCAGTTGCTGCTGGAGGGCCGACGGGCCGACGGGAGGGCACCGGCCGGTCGTTTCGACCGGACCGCCATCCCGGCGGGTCTGCTGCACCAGTCCGAGCAGGGCTCGTACCTCGACGACGTGGCCCGGTTCGACGCCGAGGTGTTCGGTGTCACGGAGCGCGAGGCGACCGCGATGGACCCGCACCAGCGGTGGGCGCTGGAGCTCGGCTGGTCGGCCCTGGAGGATGCCGGCGAGGTGCCCGGAGCCCCGCGGGACGCGGAGTTCGGTGTGTTCGTCGGTTCGATGGGTGCGGACTGGGCGATGGAGCACGCTGCTGGTCGGCTGGCGCCGATCGGCCCGTCGTCCCTGGCGGGTTGGGCGCCCTCGGTCATGGCGAACCGGATCAGCCATGTGTTCGGGCTGTGCGGACCGAGCGTGGTCGTGGACTCGGGACAGTCGTCGTCGCTGGTCGCCGTGCACCAAGCCGTGCTCGCGCTGCGGTCGGGGGACTGTACGGCGGCGCTGGTGGTGGGCGTCAATCTGAACCTCTCCACCGAAGCCGCCACCGCGACCGCTTCGTTCGGCGGTCAGTCCCCGTCCGGCCTCGCCACCCTGTTCGAGGACGATGCGGACGGCTATGTCCGCGGTGAGGGCGGGGCCGCGGTCGTCCTGCGTCCCCTGGCGGACGCCGTACGGTCGGGCGATCGCATCCACGCCGTCATCCGGGGTTCCGCCGTCACCAACGACGGCGGCGGTGAGGGACTGGTGGTCCCCACCGCCGAGGGGCAGGCCCGGGCGATCCGCCGGGCGTGTGCCGCAGCGGCGCTGGAGCCGGACGAGCTCGGGTTCGTGGAGCTCCACGGCACCGGGACACCGGTCGGGGACTCAGTGGAGGCGGGTGCCCTGCTGAGGGTGTTCGGCCAGGGAGCGACAGGGCCGGTGCACGGCCCATCGCGCCGACGGCTCCTGGTGGGTTCGATCAAGACGACCACGGGTCATCTGGAAGGGGCGGCCGGCCTGCTCGGGCTGGTGAAGGCGGTGCTGGTCGCCCGGCACGGTGTCGTACCGGGAACCGCCGGGCATCTCGGCGGCGCGCTGGTGCGCCGACTGGCCGAGGCAGGCATCGCGGTTCCGGCAGAGGCGGTTCCGCTGCGCGACGGTGCGTCGGTGGGCGTCAGTTCGGTGGGCATGGGCGGCACCAACTGCCATGTGGTGCTGGCTGCGCACACCTCTGTCACATCGGCGCCGGAGCCGACCGGCCGGGCCTCGTCCACCACGGGCGCAAGCCGTACGAGCACGGCGAGGACGACCACAAGCACGGGCGACACCACCACGGCCGGTACAGGCGCCATGCCCGTACCGATACTACTGTCCGCCACCAGCACGGAGTCACTGCGGCTGGGGGCGGCGGCGCTGGCGGAGTGGGCAGCCGCACCGAACGCCTGCGAGGACACTGCCGGGCTGACCGCCGTGGCCCGGACGCTCGCCACCCGCCGCGCCACACTGCCGCAGCGCTGCGGCTTCACCGTCCGCGACGCCGACAAGTTGCGCGAGCGGCTGCGCACGATCGCCGACGGCGAGCGGGACCGCGCAATCCGGTACGGCGTCGGCACCGGGGCGCACACCGCGTTCCTCTTCCCCGGCCAGGGCAGTCAGCGCCCCGGCATGGGGTCGGAGCTGTACCGCCGACTTCCCTCCTTCGCACGGCACTTCGATGTGATCGCCGCCGTCGCCGACCCGCTGATGGAGGTGCCCCTGCACCGGGTGGTGTTCGGCCCCTCGCCCACGGGAGAGGGCGCCGACGCACTCGTGCACGCCACGCAGTACACGCAGATCGCGCTGTTCGCCGTGGGCGTGGCCCTCTTCCACAGCGTGTCCGATTCGGGTGTGGTGCCGGACGCCGTGGCCGGGCACTCCGTGGGAGAACTGGCCGCGGCCCACACGGCAGGCGTCCTGTCGCTGCCCGACGCGGTCCGACTGGTCCTCGCCCGCGGCACGGCGATGGCCAAGGCGGACCCCGACGGGGTCATGGTCGCCGTGGAGGCGTCCGAGGACGAGGTCCGCGCGGTCCTCGTCGACCACCCGGGGACGGGCATCGCCGCGGTCAACGGACCTGCGGGCACCGTGGTCTCCGGGGACCGGGAGGCGACCCTCGCCTGCGCCGGGGTGCTGCGCGACCGGGGTCACCGCACCCGGGTGCTGAAGGTCGCCCATGCCTTCCACTCCCACCACATGGACGCGGTACTGGACGAGTTCCGCGCCGTCGCCGCGGACATCGACTACGGCCTGCCGAACCTTCCGGTGGTGTCCAATGTGACCGGGGCACTCGCCACCGGCGACGAGCTTCGCACCGCGGACTACTGGGTGGACCACATCCGGCGCACCGTCCGCTTCGGGGACTGTCTGGACCGGTTGGCCGACGTCGGCACCTCCCTCTTCCTCGAACTGGGCCCCGGCGCGACCCTCACCGCCATGGTCCGCGGCACCGTGGTCCGGCCGCCCGTGGACCGACCCGAGGGAGCCGGCATCGCGGCGGGTTCACTGCTCGGGGACGGGTCCGACGAGTACGGGGCGTTCTTGGACGCGCTGGTGCTGGCGCACGTCCGGGGCCACGAGGTCGACTGGGCGGGGCTGCCCGGGCTCGGTCACGGTGACTGGGCCGCACTGCCGACGTACCGCTTCGCGGGCCGACGGTACTGGCCCGGCATGGCCCCCGTGCCTGCCGTGCCTGCCGTGCCTGCCGTGCCTGCCGTGCCTGCCGTGCCTGCCACAGTCTCCGCGGTGGCGCCCGCTGTCCCGACCACGCCCGGTGGCGATCTCCTCGGACTGGTCCTGGGCACGGTCGCCGAGGTGCTCGGGGTGCGCCCGGCGCACTCCGTCAACGCCCTGGACACCCTGGCCGACCTCGGAATGACATCGCTGCTCGGGCTGGAGCTCCGGGCGGAACTCGCCGCGCGCACCGGGCGGGAGCTGCCGACCTCGCTGGTCTACGACCATCCCACCCCCGCCGCGCTCGCTGCCCATCTGAGCGGTCCGAAAGCTCCGTCCGCCCCGCAGACCGTCGCCCCGCGCCGGCCCAAGGCATCGCCGGTGCCCATCCCCGGGATGTCTTCGACCGGCGTCGACGACGATCCGGTCGTGATCGCCGCCATGGCCTGCCGCTACCCCGGTGAGGTGACCTCGCCCCAGGAGCTGTGGGAGTTGGCCGTATCCGACCGGGAGGTGCTGAGCGACTTCCCCGAGGACCGTGGTCCTGCCTGGTCCGTGCCAGGACCGCACCCGCGGCACGGCGGGTTCCTCGCGGACGTCGCCGGCTTTGACGCGGCCCACTTCGGGATATCCCCGCGGGAGGCGCGCGCCATGGACCCGCAGCAGCGCATCGTCCTCGAACTGTGCTGGGAGGCGCTGGAACGGGCCGGATGCGACCCGCGTTCCCTGCACGGGCAGAACGTGGGCGTCTTCCTCGGCGCCATGGCCGGGGACTATGCGACGGCCGCCCGGGAATCCGGCGACGACCTCGGCGGACATGAGTTGACCGGCGCGTCGAACGCGGTCCTGTCCGGGCGAGTCTCCTACCAACTGGGGCTCACCGGACCGGCGCTCACGGTAGACACGGCCTGCTCCTCGTCCTTGGTCGCGGTCCATCTGGCCACGGGCTCACTGCTACGGGGTGAGTGCGATCTGGCACTGGCCGGCGGAGTGACGGTCATGTCGACGCCGAAGATGTTCCAGGAGTTCCAGCGGCTGGGAGGGCTGGCAGCTGACGGTCGCTGTCGTGCGTTCTCCGCCGCCGCGGACGGCACGGTGTGGAGCGAGGGCGCGGGTGTCGTCGTGGTGGCCCGCCGCTCCGAGGCGCGTCGCCGCGGGCTTCGGGTCCTGGCGACCGTCCGGGGCAGTGCCGTCAACCAGGACGGGTCGAGCAATGGACTAACCGCGCCCAACGGCAGCGCCCAGCGCCAGGTGATCGCCCGGGCGTTGGCCGACGCCGGGTTGCGCGTCGAAGACGTGGACGTGGTGGAGGCGCACGGCACCGGTACGGTCCTCGGCGACTCGGTGGAGGCCCAGGCCGTCATCGACACCTACGGGGTACGGGACGAAGCGGCGGCGCCGATCCTGCTGCGTTCGCTCAAGTCGGTCGTCGGCCACACCCAGGCAGCGGCCGGCGTGGGCGGTCTGATCGCAATGGTCACCGCCCTGCACGAGGAGCGGTTGCCGGCGACCCGGTACGCGGACACCCCGACCCCGAAGGTCGAGTGGCCGCAGAGCGTACGGCTGCTGGAGCGGTCGGTGGCATGGCCGCGTGGGCGTCGAACGCGCCGGGCGGCGATCTCCTCGTTCGGCATGAGCGGTACCAACGCCCATCTGGTGATCGAGGAGCCGGGCCCCGTCGGCGCTCCGATGGAGCACGAGGGCGAGCGGGCGGACCGCGGCACTCCGACGATCCTCCCGACAGCGGCACATCCCCCGATCCCACGGTCCACGAAGTCCGCCGGTCCGGTGGGCACGCCGTCCGGCAACACCTTCGGGGGGCCGATCGCCGATGACCGGGCACAGCCTCGGGAGACCAGCGCCTCGGCCCTACCGTTCATTGTGTCGGCCGGCGACCGCACCGCGTTGCGGACCCAGTTGGGTCGGTTGCGCACGGCCCTGGCGGACGGCGAGGGCCCGGTGGGTACCGCTGCCCTGTCGTCCACCGCGCTGACGCTGGCGACGCGCAGGGCCGCACTGCCGCACCGGGCGTCTCTCGTCGCCGGTGACCGAGCCGAACTGCTCACCGGCCTCGATGCCGCGCTGCGCGGGGAGGTCGGGGACCGGATGGCGTTCGGAGAGGCGCGCGGTGACTGCGCGGTGGCGTTCGTCTTCCCGGGGCAGGGTTCGCAGTGGACCGGCATGGCGCGCGGGCTGCTGCGCGAGTCGCGGGTGTTCGCGGACACTGTCGCCGCCTGTGCGGACGCGTTCGCCCCGTACGTCGACTTCTCCGTCCCGCACCTGTTGAGCGGTGCGGACGACACGGGACGCGCCGAGAGCCTCGAAGGCATCCAGGTGTCGTTGTTCGTGACGATGGCCGGACTGGTGGATCTCTGGCGTGCCGCGGGAGTGGTCCCGGACCTGGTACTGGGGCACTCCCAGGGCGAGGTCGCCGCCGCCTATGCGGCGGGCGCCCTCGATCTCCAAGACGCGGCCCGTGTGGTCGCGATCAGGGCCCGGCTGCTGTCCCGGCTGTCGGGGAGTGGAGCCATGGCGGTCATCGGCCTTGATGAGTCACGGGCCCGCGAAGAACTCGCAAAGTCGGCATCAGCGGGCGCTCCGGTGGAGGTCGCGGCCGTCAACGGCCCCGGCAGCACGGTGGTGTCGGGTCCTGTGGAGGCCGTCGGAACGCTCGTCGATCGTTTGGCCGCGGCCGGGGTGCGCACCGCGACGGTGGCCGTGGACTATGCGTCCCACTCCGCGATGGTCGAACCGGTCGAGGCCGAGTTGAAGGCCGCCCTGGCGGGGATCTCCCCGCGAAGGGCCCGTACCCCGTTCTTCTCCACCACTCGGGCGGCGTACTTGGACGGCACCGAACTGGACGCCGCGTACTGGTACGAGAACCTCCGGGGCGAGGTGCACTTCGCCCGGTCGGTGGCGGCAGTGGCTGGTTCACGGCGGACCGCGTTCATCGAGGTCAGTCCGCACGAGGTGCTGACCTCGCCGATCACGGCCACCTTGGACGGGTTGGAGGGCGGCGCGGACACCATCGTGTTGGGCAGTCTGCGGCGCGACCTGGGTTCGTATGGCGACTTCCTCTCCTCCCTCTCGTCGGCCTGGACGCGGGGTGTGCCGGTCGGTTGGACGGCGGACACCTTCGGCGGGCCCATCGACGAGCCGGTCGATCTGCCACCGACGCCGTTTGCGCACCGCCGGTTTTGGATCAAACCCTCCCCAGCAACGCCGGTGCAGCCCTCCCGCGGGACGGACCCGTCCGCCGCTGCGATCGAGGTCCCTGCCCGGGTCCATGCCCGGTCGGTCGACGAGGTTCCGGCACCGGCGGGCCTCCCACCGGGCACGACGGTGCTGACCGAGGTGGCGCGGGTGCTGCATCTGACCCCCGCCGACACCGAGGAGCGCAGTCACCACACCTTCACCGAGTTGGGGCTCGACTCGCTCACCACGGTCGATCTACGGCGACGGCTGCGGGACGCACTCGGCATCACGGTCCCGGTCCAGGTCTTCGGGACGCACAACACTCCCTCGTCACTGGCGCAGTGGGTACAGCAAATCCTCATGGGGGCGGCCTCTTCGTCCCCGACGAACACACCACACCACGGTGATCCAGCGAATCCCTCGACCACCGGGGTCGCAACGACGGTAGCCGCGAGCAGCAAGGAGTACGGCCATGGGTGAACAGGGTCGGCGCTGGAGCGCCTTCACCGAGGCCGATGCGGCCTTCACCAACACCCTGTTGCCGGGCCTGGTGACAGAACTCGACGGATACGGGCTGATGGAGCTGGAGGGCGAGGGCAGTCCGGTACTGGACCTGTTCCGCAAGGCGAAGGGCCCGGGGCTGCTGATTCCCGCGCGCCACGGCGGGCACGGGCTTAACTGCCGTGACGCCCTGCGGGTCCAGTCGGCGCTGGCGACGCTCTCACCGTCCCTGGGCGTGGGCACGATGATGCACCACCTCGCGGTGGTGTCTTTCGTGGAGTACCTGCGCGTCCATGTGGGCGACGACGCCCCCCAGTGGGCGCTGCTCGCCTCCGTGGCACGGCGCGACCATCTGCTCGCTTCGGCGTCGTCCGAGGCGCGTCGGGGTTCCGACGCACTGGTGCCCCGGACCACGGCCACCGTCCAGGAGGACGGCGGATATGTCCTCAACGGTGCGAAGAAGCCGTGCAGTCTGGCCCGGTCCATGGACATCCTGACCAGCAGTGTGTTGGTGAGGTCCGACGACGAGCGGGATGGAACGGTGGCCCTCGCGGTCATCCCGGCGGCGATCGAGGGCGTGGGGGTGCGTCCGTTCTGGCGTGCTCCGGTGCTGGTGGCGGCGGAGAGCGAAGAAGTCGTCCTCGACCAGGTGCACGTTCCCGCGGAGATGGTGGTGCCCGGTGGGCGGCCGGAGCGCGGCATGGACGAGTTGCAGGTCCGTGCGTGGACCTGGTTCGAGGTACTGGCCTGCGGCACCTATCTGGGTACGGCCCAGTCACTGTTCGACCGGGCGGCGCACGCACCGCGAGTGGAGCGGCGTGCGCTGGGCGAGCTCGCCGCCGAGTTGTTCGTGTGCCGCAGCGCCTGTGAGCGCGCGGCGGCCACGTTCGATGCGGGTGGTGCCGCGGAGGACGCCATGACGGAGGCCCTGTTGGCGCGGCTGTTCGTGGAAGAGCGGCTGCCGGATCTATGCGCCCGGCTGGCCCGGCTGCTCGGCGGCCTCGCCTTCGTCACCGGTCCGGAGGTGGCCTATCTGGTCTCCGCCGCTAGGGCGTTGGCCTTCCATCCACCACGGGGGGTGTCCAGCGCCGAGTCGCTCGGTGGGCGGTTCACCGGCGCCCCGCTCGATCTCTCGATCTTCTGAGGAGCACGTTCGTGTCACGTCATCGTACGGAGGCGGTCTGACCATGGGGACACCGATGGCACATGTCGTGCTGCGGGTGCGAGGCGCCGTGCCCGCACACCGGTGGGTGGATGCGGCCGGGCCGGACACTTCACCCGGCACAGCAGAGGTGGTGGACCTCTCCGATCGCGGGGAGGCCGCCGCGCTCGCCGCGTTCCGCGAGGTCCAGGCCGCGCAGTGGCACGGAGTCCTCGCCGGGGACGGCGATTGGACACTGCGCGTGGTCGTGCTGCCCGCGCCCGAGGACGGCCGGGGCGCGCTGCACCTCGTCTCGGTGGCGGCCCCGCGCGCCGAGGGCCGTACCTCGGTGCCGTACGAGGTCGCACGGGAGTTCTGTGCCCGGGTGGGGCTGCCGGACGGAGCCCTTGCCGATGTGCTTCCCTCCCCCGCGGTGCACGACCGCCATGAAGGGGTTGCCGCCCGCTATCCACGGCGGCGCGGCATTCGGGTCACACCGTCGGCGGGGGTGCCCCGCTCGGAGGTGGGGGCCTGGCTCAAGGAGTTGATGCCGGCGGTGAGCCCGGGCGAGGTGCGTACAGCGCTGGGCTCCGAGGTCGCGGTGACAGGGACCCCGGACGTGGTGGGGGGCTCCCTGCTGCTCGACCGCTCCTGGGTGTGGGGTCTACCGGTGGACGCCGCCGGGCCGCAGGTCGAGGTGCGGATCGTCGAACACAGCGAGGACCCGCGGCACGCCTATCCGCTCGCGGTCGAGTGGTGCCCGGACGGTCAGGTCGTGGTCGACCACGATGTGCGGTCGATCGCTCCCGCCGATGTCGAGCTGTTCGTGGACCGGCTGGTCCGGGGCGAGCGCGCGCCCGCGCCTGACACCGTCACCTTGCCGGAGCGCATCGCCCGGCAGTTCGTCCGCACCCCCGATGCTCCCGCGGTGCTCGTGGGGGAATCGGTGGTCGACTACCGGGCGCTGGACGAACGTTCGGCCGCGATCGCCCGGCTGCTGCGCAAGCACGGGTGCGGCCGGGGCAGCACGGTCGGCATCGCCCTGCCGCGTTCGCTCGACGCGATCGCGGCGATCGTCGCCGTGTTGCGGGTGGGCGGGGCCTATCTGCCGCTGGACGTGGCCTATCCGCGTCAGCGGCTGGCCTTCATGGCAGCGGATTCCGGTGTGGACACCGTGATCGGCAATGCGACGACCCTCACCCCGTACACGGATACGCAGCCCACCGAGGCGATCGACATCGCCAGTGCCGACGGGCTCTCGGCCGACCCGGACTGGGCCGGGACCTGCGCCGACGACGCCTTGTACGTCCTCTACACCTCCGGCTCCACGGGCACGCCCAAGGCGGTGGTGCACACGGTCGGTGCCATCGGCAACCTGGTGGACTGGCACACCCGCACCGCCACGGCGGAGGACGAGCCGCGGGTCCTCCAGTTCGCGAGCCTGAACTTCGATGTGGCGAGCCAGGAGATCCTGACCGCGTTGGCCGCAGGCAAGTGCCTGGTGCTGCCGCGCGACGAGGAGCGCACCGACCCCGAAGCACTCGTCGCACTGATGGCCCGCCGGAAGATCACCGAGTTCTTCTGTCCGCAAGTGATGCTCCAGGAAATGTGCCGAGCGGCCGGTGAGACGGGAACGGTGCTCCCGGCGCTGCGTCACGTCTACCAGTCGGGCGAGCCACTGGTGATGAACGACTGGATCGACCGCTTCCTCGAAGCACATCCGCGCACCACGCTGCACAACCACTACGGTCCGACCGAGACCCATGTCATCACGGCCTATCCGCTGCCCCAGCGCGGCCGTGGCCACGCCAAGGGTCCGGTCGCCCTCGGCCCGCTGCTGGACACCTGTCGTGCGTACGTCCTCGACCCTCAGATGCGTCCGGTCGAGCCCGGCACGATCGGCGAACTGTACGCGGCGGCACCGCAGTTGTCCCGTGGCTATCTGCGCCGACCGGGGCTGACCGCGGAACGGTTCGTTGCCGACCCCTTCGGTGCTCCCGGTGCCCGGATGTACCGGACGGGTGATCTGGTGCGGCTGCTGCCCGACGGCGCACTCGCGTATGTGACGCGCGCCGACGCCCAGACGAAGATCCGTGGCCATCGGGTCGAGCCGGACGAGGTCACCGCGCGCCTCCTGGACCAGGCGGAGGTGGCCAACGCGGCGACGGTCACCCGACGCGACCCGTCCGGCGCCAATGTCCTCGTGGCGTACGTCGTACCGCGCGGCACCGCCGAGGACGGTCTCACCGCCCGGTTGCGACAGCGGCTCGGCGAGAGCCTGCCCGACTACATGGTGCCGTCTTCGGTGGTCCTGCTCGCCGCCTTGCCGCTGACGCCCAGCGGCAAGGTGGACAAGGCCGCGCTCCCCGACCACACCGCGGTGTCCGAGGCAGCACCGGTCGATGACCGGGTTGGCGCCCAGGCCGAGTTGGCTGCCATCTGGGCGGAGGTGCTCGGCGTCGGCGAGGTGGCCGACGAGGATGACTTCTTCCAGGTCGGCGGGAGTTCCCTCACGGCGATCAAGGTCGTCTCCGCGGTGCGGCAACGGCTGGGCATCCGGCTGAACGTGCCCGATGTCGCCGAACACTCGCGCTTCGACGCACTCGCCGCACTGGTCGCCTCCCGGGTCGCGGTCCCCGCCGCCTCGGGCGAGGAACCGGCGCTACGACCCCGGCCGCAGGACCGGTACGAGCCGTTCGACCTCCTCGACCAGCAGCAGGCGTATCTGATCGGGCGCGGCGGCGACATCGAGGGCGGAGGTGTGGCCTGCCATCTGTACTTGGAGTACCAGGGCGTGGAGGCGGCTCCAGGCGCGGAGCTCGGCCCGGGCGCCGGTATCTCCGGCATCTCCATCGTCGCGGTACAGGACGCACTGCGGCAGTTGATCGCCCAGCACGACATGCTGCGGACGGTCTTCGACGAGCAGACCATGACCCAGCGCGTGCTGCCGGTCGAGGAGGTCCCGCCGTACGTCTGTGAGGTCATCGACGCGGTGGACGATCCGGGCGCCGCCGCCGCGGTCCGGGACCGGCTGTCCCACGAGAGCCGGCCACCGGGTCTCTTCCCCCTGTTCAGTGTGGTGTTCGTGCGGCTGCCGGGACGCGGGCTGCGGATGTGCGTCAGCATCGACGCGCTGTTGGCGGATGCCCGCGGCATTCAGGTCATCTTCGACGACTGGTCAGCCGCGCTGCGCGGCCGGTTGGCTCCCGTTCCTGACGCACCCACGTTCCGGGACTACGTGGCGGCGGTGGCGCGGCTGCGCGAGCAGCCTGAGTTCCGGCGTGCGGCCGAGTATTGGCGGAAGCGGGTCGAGACGCTGCCCGCAGGGCCCCGCTTGCCGATGGTTCGAGAGCCGGCAGGCGTGGCCGCACCGGTCTTCGTCAATCGACGCCACCTCATCGCCCCCGAGCGATGGGCGCGCATATGTGCGGATGCCGCCCATCGGGGGCTCACCCCGACCGCGGTCGTGCTCAGTGCCTATGCCTGGGCCCTCGCCCAGTGGGCGGACGAGCCCCGGTTCCTGCTCAACGTGCCGAGCATGAGCCGTCATCCGGTGCACCCCCGCATCGACGACATCGTCGGCGAGTTCGCTTCCTTCACCCTGCTGGAGGTCGACACCGGCGGGGTCGGGACCTTCGACGAGTTGGCGTCACGCGTCCAACGGCGTCTGCTCAGCGATCTTGAGCACCGCCACTTCAGCGGGATGGACGTCACCCGGGAGCTCATCCGCCGCAACGGCGGCGTCACGGAGGCCCTGGCACCCGTGGTGATGACGAGCGAGCTCGGCGTCGGCGACGGTGTGGACGCGATCTTCGACGGTCGCCTGCGGGAGACCTATGCGCTCAGTCAGACCCCCCAGGTGTGGATGGACCTGCTGCTGCGCGAGCGCGACGGGGCCCTGGTGCTCAACTGGGACGTGGTGGAGGAGTTGTTCCCGCCGACCGTGGTGAACGGGGTGTTCCGGCTGCTCGTGGGCCAGTTGGAGGCCCTTGGGGACTCGACGGCCTCCTGGTCCGACACCCCGGTGGCCGCGGTCACCGAGACCGTGGCCCGGGAGCGCGGCGAAGGCCCGGACCGTACGGCTCGGGGCGTGTGGCCGCACACAGTGATCCGGGAACACGCCCTGCGCGACGCGGACGCCCCCGCGCTGGTGGACGGCGACACCGCCCTGAACCGCGGTGAGCTAGCAGCGGCGAGCCGTACGGTCGCCCTGGCCGTGGCCGATGCGCTCGCCGGCAGCACCGGGACGAGCGATGAACCGGTGGCGGTCCTGGTGGAACGCGGTTGGCGGCAGTACGCGGCCTGCCTCGGTGTGCTGGAAGCGGGCCGGGCCTATCTGCCGATCGACGCGGAGTTGCCGCCCGAGCGGATCGCCACCGTGGTGCGGCAGGCAGGGGTCCGGGTCATGGTGACGGACTCCCAGACCCGTGCACTCGCCCCGGAAGGCGGCTGGCCGGGAGTGAGCTGCATCGACGTCTCACCCCTCGTGCCGGGCGCGCCCGGGCTCCCCTGGCGGGCACCCTGGCCCGATCAACCGCTCGACCGGGACGGCTCCTCCTGGGCGTACGTCCTGTTCACCTCGGGTTCCACCGGTGAACCCAAGGGCGTGCCGATCACCCTCGATGGGCTCGCCAACTGTGTGGAACACACCATCGAGCACTTCGGTCTCACCGAGGACGACACCTCGCTGGCGGTGGCCTCGCTCCATCACGACCTCTCGCTGTTCGATCTGTTCGTGGTGCTCGGTGCCGGTGGCACGGTCGTCCTGGCCGGACGCGGCTGCGCGGCGGATGCACAGGAGTGGGCGCGTACGGTCGAGCGCCACTCGGTCACCGCGGTGTGTGCGGCACCCGCGGTGGTGGAGATGCTGCTCGACGGCGTCGGTGGCGCCGGCGCAACCGGTCTGCCGTCCCTGCGGTGGGTCCTGACCGGCGGCGACTGGGTGCCGTTGCCGCTGCTGGACCGGTTGCGGGCGGCTGCGCCCTCGGTGCGACCGGTGAGCATCGGCGGTCCCACGGAGACCACCGGCTGGAACATCGCCCATGTGGTGGACGGCCCGGACTCCGTCGGCTCCGCCTGGACGACCGTGCCCTACGGCCGGCCGATCCCCCGGACGTACTACCGCGTCGTCGACGCCGACTTCCGGGACCGACCCGCCTGGGCGAGCGGGGAGTTGGTCGTCGCCGGAGTGGGTGTGACCCCCGGCTATCTCACCGCGGACGGGATCTCCAGGGATCGGCACCGGATCGATCCCCACACCGGTGAGGTCTTCTTCGGCACCGGTGACCTCGGACGCTTCCGTGACGGGCTCATCGAGTTCATCGGGCGCGCCGACGAGCAGGTGCAGATCCGTGGGCACCGGGTGGAGCCCGGTGAGGTGACCGCCTTCCTCAACGGCCTGGCCGGGGTGCGTCGTTCGGCGGTGCTTCCGGTGCCGGGAACCGTACCCGGCACCTTCCGCGCACTGGTCGCCTTCGTGGTGCTCGACGAGGGAGTCGATCCGCAGACGGTACGGGAGCAGACCATGACCGGGCTTGCGCCCGCGCTGCGACCCCATCGGTTGATCGTGGTCGACACCCTGCCCACCAGCCGCAACGGCAAAGTGGACCGCGCGGCGCTGCTCCGTGCGTACGAGAGCGAACACGATCAACCGGCGGGGACGGACAGCGAGGACGTCCAGCGGACGGACCAGGCCCAGAAGGCGCCCACCAGTGCGCTGGAGTGGCTGGTGTGCGATGTGTGGGGCCGTCATCTGGAAGTGGATCAGGTTCGGCCCGACGACAACTTCTTCCTCCTCGGCGGTGACTCGCTCATCGTGTCGCGCGTGGTGCTGGACCTGCGGGAGATCCTTCCCGGCGCCCGGATCAGACCCGGAGGTGTCTTCTCCACGCGCAGCGCCGGCGAGTTCGCGGCCCTGCTGCGCGGCACCGAGGCGGCGGGCGGACGGCTGGAGGAGATCGCCGGCCTCTACCGGGAGGTCGCCGAGTTGAGCGAGGACGAACTGGACGCCTATCTGGAGGGCGAGGGCGATGACGAACAGTGAACCGCCCACCACGTCACGGGGTGCGTATGTACGGGTTCCCGGATCGGGTGCCGAGCGGTACGCCGTGATCACCGGGGCGAGCTCCGGTCTGGGCGCCGCCTTCGCCGACCGGCTCGCCGGGCAGGGGTACTCCCTCGTCCTGGTCGCCCGGGACAAGGACCGGCTGTCCGCAGTCGCCGATGAGGTGACGGGTCGGTACGGCACCCGCTGCGAGGTGCTGCCGGCGGACCTGGCGTCCGCCGCCGATCGCCGGGTCGTCGCGGAACGCATCGAGGAGGGTGTCGACTTCCTGGTGAACGCGGCCGGGTTCGGGCTCTCGGGTTCCTTCTGGTCCGTGGACCGGGACGAGTTGGGCGACCAACTCGCGGTCAACGTGTGCAGTACCCAGGAGTTCACCCACGCCGCAGTCGCCGTGATGCTGGAGCGCAACGGCGGAACGGTCGTCAACCTCTCCTCCATCACCGGTCTGATACCGGGCCGGGGGTCGACCTACGCCGCTTCCAAGGCGTGGGTCCTGTACTTCTCACAGGGCTTGAGCCATGCCCTGCGGGGGACCAACACCCGGGTGATGGTCCTCGCCCCGGGGTTCGTCCGCACCGAGTTCCACGCACGGGCCGGTATCGACGTGCATTCGGTCGGCGACGGGTGGTGGCTCACGCCGCACACCGTGGTCGACCGGTGTCTCGCGGACATCGCGAGGGGAAAGACGTTCTCGCTTCCCGGGTTCCGCAACAAGGTGTTCATCGCCGCGGTGTCCCGGTTGCCGAGGGCGCTCGCGCAACAGGTGAACCGAATGCTCGGTAATGCCGGCGCGCGAGCGTAGGACAAAGAGAAGAAACAGCGAAAGAAGAAGAACCATGAGAAAGCGTCGTGTCCTTGTCGCAGCGGCCCTGGTGGCACCGCTGCTCCTCGGCGGCTGCGGAACGTCATCGGAGAAAGACAACGCGGAAGGCACCAAGGCCAAGAGTACGGTCGCGGCTGAGAAGAAGACCCGGACCATCACCCATGCCGTCGGCACCCTGTCCATACCGACCGCACCGAAGTCCGTGGTGGCGCTGGACGAGGTCGCCGGGCTCACCCTGGTGTCCCTCGGCATCAAGCCCAAGATCGTCTACAAGGCGAGCGCCCAGCCGCGCGGTCAGGAGATCCTGAAGGCCGAGGGCGTCGAACTGCGTGACGTGACGGTGGGAACGGTCCCCTCCATCGAGAAGCTCGCCGCGGACGCCCCCGATCTGCTGGTCGGTACCGGAGCGGCCGGGCCGACGGGTGTCGGCTACCAGAAGCTCACCAAGCTGGCGCCCACGGTCGTCCTCCCCATCGAGGGCACCTGGCGCGACATCGTCACCAAGACCGCGGGCTACTTCGGTCAGGAGGAGATCGGCAAGCGGCAGATCGCGGCGACCGAGGCGCTCCTGAAGAAGCCGGCGGACGCCAACAAGGCGGCCAAGGGCGACGAGACGCTGTCCCTGCTCGGCAACTCCTTCGGGCAGAACGACTTCACCATGCCTCCGCACGTACCCATCTCCACCCTCATCAAGGAGGCCGGATTCACCCGGCCGGCGTTCCAACAGCGCGAGGTCAAGGGCTACTCGGTGCCGCTGTCGTCGGAGTTCCTGCCCGAGCAGGACGCCAAGCTGATCGTGATCCCCAAGGGCGCCTACTACGACCCGGCGGCGCTCCAGAAGAAGCCGACCTTCGCCAAGCTCAAGGGGAAGGTCGTCATCCCGGACGCCGACATCTGGTACGGCATGTCCGGATTCGCCTTCTACGCCTCCGCGTACGACCTGAACAACCTCGCCTCCGGGCAGGGTGAGCTCACCTCGCAGGCGAACGTCCAGAAGGTCTGGCAGACCTATCTGTCGGAGACGAAGAAGTAGTCCTCGATCTCGTGGTGCCCCGGCGTGGGGCCGGGGCACCACGACCCGTCCGAGCAGTTCCCGCACAACCCATACCGGTCAGGAGAAGTGGTGGCAGAGGGGAAAGGAACCGCGGTGCCGCTATGGCTCATCGCGTTGTTCCTGTCGATATTCACGTTCTACACGGACGATCATGTGATCGCGGGGATACTCCCCGAGCTGGCAGCGGGGCTCTCGGTCTCCGAGGCAGTCGCCGGTCAGCTCGTCACGGTGTTCTCGCTGACGATCGCACTCGTCACACCCCTGGCCGGACTGTTGCTGTCCCATGTCGCGCGGCGCGCGGTGGTGCTGACCGCCCTGGCCGTGTTCACCGCCGCCAATCTGGCCGCGACCGCGGTCGACTCGTACGCGGTGATGGTGGGGTTGCGGATCGCAGCGGCCCTGGCCGCCGCGGCGGCGACCCCACTGATCTTCGCCAGCACCGCCGAGTTGGCTCCCCCGGAGCGCCGCGGCCGATATCTGTCGGTCCTGGCGATCGGAGTCACCGGCTCCATCGCCTTCGGAGTCCCGCTGGGCAGTTGGATCGGCACCAGCCTCAACTGGCAGGCCACCTTCGGCACGATGGCGGGCCTCGGCGCGGTGAGTCTGCTGCTCGTGGCCTTCTTCCTGCCCGCGACCGAGCCGTCGGTCCCGCTGCCGCTGAAGCAACAGCTCCGTGCGCTGTCAGCGCGGCCGATCCTGCTCGCCCTCACCGGCGGCGGGCTGGCCATCATGGGCTCGATCATGCTGCTGACCTATCTGGTCCCCTATCTCCAAGGAGTCCTCACCGCCGGTGACGGGGTGCGGAGCCTGGTCTTCTCCGTCCTCGGGATCGCCGGCACGGTGGGAGTCTTCGCCGGTGGGTACGCCACCGACCGGCTCGGCGCCGACCGCACCATCCGGCTCGGTCTCGGCCTGTTCATCGTCGTGGTGCTCGCCCTGGCCGCGCTGTGGTGGATCCGCCCGGTCTCCCTGGCGCTCTTCCTGCCCCTGGTCGCCCTGTGGGGTGCCCTGGCCTACCTCAGCTCGCCGGCCGTCCAAACCCGTCTGCACCAGGTGGCCGGTGATCTCACCGCCCAGGCGCTGGCCTTCAACACGAGCTTCGGCTACCTCGGGATCGCCCTCGGCGGGGCGCTCGGCGGGGTCATCGTCTCCCGGGTCGGCGCCGGCTGGCTCCCCGTCGCAACGGCCGTGACCTCCGTACTGGCGCTGGGGCTGATCACCCTCGCCTTCCGACAGCCGTCGTCCCCCACCGCCGTACCCCGTGGCGCCGACCACAAGCAAGGAGCGCCCCAGTGAGCCCGACGACCACCGGCGTGGACACCCCCGCCCCCGCATCCGAGACCCCGACCGCGGAATGCCCACCGACTGCCGCCCCGACCGCACCCGCCGACGCCCCGGCGACCCTCGGGGCACTCCTTCGCCCGGTGCGCGGACCGCTCACCACCAGCGCGGCCCTCGCCGCCGTCGCCGCCTTCGCGGGCGTCGTACCGCTGATCTGTCTGGTGGAGCTCGCCGGGGTGCTCCTGCCCAAGGTGACCGGCGGCACCGTGGACGAGGGCGCCGCATGGACCGCGGCGTGGATCGCCGCGGGTGCGCTCGCCCTGCGCCTGGTGCTGATGCTCGCCGCATCGACCGTCTCCCATCTGGCGGATGTACGCCTGGGTTCCTCGGTACGCAGGGCAGTGGTGCGCAGGCTCGGCCGGGTGCCGCTGGGCTGGTTCACCGAACGCAACTCCGGACTGGTGAAGAAGGCCGTACAGGATGATGTCGGGGCGCTCCACCACCTGGTGGCGCACTCGGTCACCGAACTGACCACGGCGATCGTCGTGCCCGCCACCATTCTCGGCTATCTGCTGCTGAGTGACCCGCTGATGACGGTCGTCACCCTGCTGCCGGTGTGTGCGGGAATGCTCGGACTCAAGATCGCCACCCGGGGCACCACGGAGAAGTTGGTGGAGTACGCGGGCTCGCTCGGCCGACTGGGCTCGGTGACCGTGGGGTTCGTCGACGGCATCACGGAGGTGAAGTCGTTCGGCACCATCGGGCGCGCCCATGAGGCGTATCGGGAGGCTGCCGACGACTTCGACGGCAGGCACTACGCATGGATGCGGTCGAGTTCCGCGGGCGCCACCTTCATGGAGATCGCCCTCTCCCCGATGACCCTGCTGCTGACGACGACAGCGGCCGGCGCCGCGCTACTGCGGGCCGGCTGGCTCGAAGGGCCGTTGGAGTTGCTGCCGTTCATTGTGCTGGGGCTGGCCATCCCAGCGCCCGTCCTCGCCGTGGGCTTCAACTATCACGCACTGCTGGCCGCCCGGGGCGCCGCTGACCGGGTCCGGCAGATCCTCGCCGAGCCCGAGTTGCCTTCGGTGCCGCACGGCCCGCGCCTGCCCGCCGAGGGATCGACCGTCCGCTTCGAGGCGGTGGACTTCTCCTACGGCGAGACCGCCGCGCTGCGCGGCATCGACCTCACGCTCGCACCCGGCACGATGACGGCGCTGGTCGGCCCGTCCGGCTCCGGCAAGTCGACACTGGCGAAGCTCCTGGCGCGCTTCCACGACCCGGTGTCCGGCCGGGTCACCGTCGACGGCACCGATCTGCGCCGACTGCCCTTCGCCGACCTGTACGGGCATGTCGGTTTCGTCTTCCAGGACACCACACCGCTCCGGGTGTCCCTGCGGGACAACATTCGGCTCGCCCGCCCCGACGCGAGCGACGAGGACGTGATGCGGGCGGCCCGCTCCGCACACATCGCGGACGTCATCGAACGGCTCCCCAAGGGGCTGGATTCCGTCGTCGGTACGGACGCCACCCTGTCGGGCGGCGAGTGCCAGCGCATCGCGATCGCCCGGGCGATCCTGGCCGACCGGCCCGTTCTCATCCTCGACGAGGCGACGTCGGCCGTCGACCCCGACAGCGAGGCCAGCATCCAGCAGGCGCTGAACGCACTCGCCGCCGACAAGACGGTGTTGGTGGTGGCACACCGGTTGCACACCGTGCGCCACGCCGACTCCATCGTCGTCCTCGACGGCGGTCGGATCGCGGCTCGGGGAACCCATGACGAACTCCTCGCGGGCGGCGGCCTCTACCCGGCGCTGTGGGCCGCCCACACCGGTGGCGAACCCGGCGGGTCGGACGCCTTGCCGGAGTCCTCGGCCACGACGCCCGACCCGAGCACCGGCCATGACGACCGCAGCGACAGCCGGGAAGGACCCGCACCACGATGATCCGCGATCTGCATACCCTCCTCGACGACACCGGGCGGCGCCAACTGCGCGCCCTGCTGCTGAGGATCACCGTTGCGGCCGTCCTGCAAGGACTGGCCGGCGCCACCCTCATCCCCCTGCTGGGCGCCGTCTTCACCGAGGACTGGGACCGCACCTGGACCTGGGCTGGCATCCTCGCCGCCCTGGTCATCGCCCATCATCTGCTGATCCTGCGCAACCATCTGCGCTCGGGCGAGTTGTCCAGCCGGTTGCTGCGGCTGCTGCACACCCGGTTGGGCGAGACGCTGACCACCATCCCCCTCGGCTGGTTCGGCGCCGGCCGCTCCGCCAACGTCAACCGGCTGGTCACCAAGACCGCCATCGACGTGGCCACCGCACCCGCGCATTTGATCGCCCCGGTCATCACGGCCTTCGCGACCCCGGCGACGATCATCGCGGTCACCCTCGTCGTGCGGTGGGAGATCGGTCTGGCCCTGCTGCTCGGCGCTCCGTTGCCGCTGCTCGCCTACCGGCTGTACCTGCGCGTGATCGAACGCGTCGAAAACGATTGGGAAACAGGCACCAACCGGGCGTCGGCTCAGGTCCTGGAGTACGCCACACAGCAGCCGGTGCTGCGCGCCTACGGCCGTACGCTGGACGAGAGCAGCCCCCTGGGTGCGGCCTTCGCCGAACAGGACGCGCAGGCCCGCCGCATGGTCCTCGGCAACTCCGCGGCGAGCGCACCCTTGTTCCTCGCCCTCCAGACGGTGCTGACGGTGGTGCTGGCCCTGGTGGTGCACCTGTCCCTCGCCCGGGACGCCGACATCGCGGTCCTGCTGGCGGTGATGGTCCTCGCGGTACGGTTCGTGGAGCCGCTCACGGCGGTGGCGGAGGTCGCCGGTGGGCTACGGATCGCGGCGGTCGGGATGCGCAGGTTCCAGGAGGTACTCTCCCTGGAACCGCTGCCGGAGCCGCAGACCCCCGCAGCGATGGGCGAACCGACGGTCGAGTTCCGTGAGGTGACCTTCGGCTATGAGCCCGAGCGGCCCGTACTGCGCTCGCTGTCGTTCAGCGCCGAACCGGGCACGCTGACCGCGCTGGTGGGGCCCTCCGGAGCGGGCAAGTCCACCGTCCTCTCGCTGATCGCCCGGTTTTACGACCTCGACCCCGGCGCGGGCACGGTGCTCGTGGGCGGTCGGGACATCCGGGAACTGGGCACCGAGGCGCTGATGCGGCAACTGTCCCTGGTGTCCCAGGATCCGTATCTGTTCGAGGACACCATCGAGAACAACATCCTGCTGGCGAAGCCGGGAGCCACCCGGGAGGAGTTGGAACGGGTGGCGCGGCTCGCACGGGTGGACGAGATCGTCCACCGGTTGCCCGACGGCTGGCAGACCAGGGTCGGCGAGGGCGGATCCACCCTGTCCGGGGGCGAGAAGCAGCGGGTGTCGATCGCCCGAGCCCTGCTCAAGGACGCTCCGATCGTCCTGCTCGACGAGGTGACCTCCTCGCTCGACGCGGAGAACGAGCGGCTGGTGCAGCAGGCCATCGCCCAACTCGCCGAGGACCGCACGGTCCTCGTGGTGGCCCATCGGCTCCAGACGGTCCGCAGCGCCGACCACATCATCGTCCTCGACGAGGGACGGGTGACCGAGTCGGGCACCCACACCCAACTGCTCGCGCACGACGGCACCTACCGCCGCTTCGTGGAGCTCCGCGAACAGGCCGACGCCTGGAAGCTCACGCCCCACTGACCCACCGCCCCACCCGACCCCACTGCCACCGTGCGGGGCCCACGAGCCGTGCCACGACTCACACCGCCCGCACTATTCACACTGCCCGCACTATTCACACCGCTCAGACCTCAGGGAGAGATCCAGATATGTCCACGAACCCCTTCGACGACGAGAACGGCCGTTTCTACGCGGTGGTCAACGAGGAGGAGCAGTACGCCCTGTGGCCCGCCTTCCGCGAGGTGCCGCCCGGCTGGCGGACCGTCTTCGGCGAGGCGTCCCGCGCCGAGGTGCTCCAGTACATCGAGGAGAACTGGACCGACATGCGTCCGCTGAGCCTGCGTGAGGCGATGGCCGCCGACGCCGCGCACTGAACCGTCCGGGCCGGCCGCGGCACGATCGCGGCCGGCCGTCGTCCGAGAACGCGCGCCTACCCATGAACGACCGATCGTCAGCGAGAGGTGAGGAACACCCGGTGGCCCCCAGCGGCAAGCAGGACATCGCCCAAGTCCTGGCACTCGGCCCCCTCCAACGGGGGCTGTACTCACTCAACAGGATGCTCCACAACGCTCCGGCGCGCCCTCCCGGCAACGCCGAGGGGCCGGATTCCGGCGGGGCGGCGGACATCTACTCCATCGCCGTACTGACCGACTTCCACGGGCCGTTGGACACCGCACGGCTGCGGCGCGCCCTCACCGCGGTACTGGCCCGCCATCCGCATCTGCTCGCACGGTTCTGGGACGAGGGGTTGCCGCATCCGGTGCAACTGGTGCCGGCGGTCGTCGACTTCCCCTGGCGGGAGGTGGAGATGACCGCCCAGGAGTTCCAGGCCCATGTCCACACCGCCCAGTACGAGCCCTTCGACCTGGTGGAGGGGCCGCCCCTGCGGGCCACCCTGGCCAGACTGGGCCCCGATCACCACCGGCTGTTGGTGGTCTTCCACCACATCGTGCTCGACGGCTGGTCCGTGCCGCTGTTCTGGCGGGAGCTCGCGGATCGCTACGAGGAGGGCGGTCGGGAGCCCGTGACGCCCTCCCCCGCGTATCCCGAGTACATCGGCTGGCTGCAACGGCAAGACCGACAGGGTTCGTTGCGCCGGTGGCGGGAGATGCTCTCCGGTGTGGACGAGCCGACGGTGGTCGCGAGTACGGCGCCTCCGGGTGTGGCTCCGCTGCCCCGGCTGACCATGCGCTCCCTGGAGGGGCCGGCGCTCGATGCACTGCTCGCCCGAGTGAGGTCCCTCAACCTCACGGTCAACACGGTCGCCCAGGTGGCCTGGGCGGTGCTGCTGCACCGGCTGACCGGCCGGGCGGACACGACCTTCGGGGTGACGGTCTCGGGCCGACCGGAAGAGGTGCCCGGCATCGAGTCATCCATCGGACTGTTCATCAACACGGTCCCCGCGCGCATCTCGCTCCGGCCGGACGAACCGCTCGACGCACTGTGCCGACGCGTCCAGAAGGACGCGGCGGAGCAACGCGCCCACGGTTATGTGGGTTTGAGCGAGATCCAGCGCGAAGCCGGCGCGGGCGACCTCTTCGACACCATGATGATCTTCCACAACACACCGAAGGGAACGGCACGGGACACCCTGGACCTCGGCGACGGTGTGAAGATGGCGCCAGTCCTGATGGACAGCTACACCCACTATCCGCTGACGGTGGTCCCCTTCCTCCTCGACGATCGGCTGTACGTCAACGTCGACCACGTCGACGCCCTGCTCGGCGGGCTGGACGCCGGACGTCTCGCGGAACGGTTCCTGCATCTGGTGCAGGAGATCGCTCGCGACCCAGGGCGTACGCACCGCGATCTGGACGTCCTGTTGCCCCAGGAGGCGTCGGAACTGAGGGCGCTCGCCGGCGGGCCCACCGCACCGCCCCAGCAGGATCGGCCGGCCGACCACGGCGTGCATCGCGCCTTCGAGCAGGCCGCTGATCGGCATCCCCGGCGTACGGCCGTCATCGATGCCACGGGGGAGCTCGACTACGGCACCTTGGACCGCTGGTCCAACGCCGTCGCACACCGATTGCGCGCCCTCGGCGTCGGGCCGGAGAGCCGGGTCGCGGTGGCGCTGCCGCGCACCAAGGAGTTCTTCGTCGCCCTCCTCGGGGTGCTGAAGGCCGGGGGCACCCTCGTACCCCTCGATCTCTCCGCTCCGCAGGACCGCAACACCACCATCGTCGAACTGGCGGGCACCCGCGTGCTCATCGCCGAGCCGGGTGCAGCGGACTGGTGGGCGGGCGAACGCTGCTCGACGGGGTCGTCGGCTCCCGCCGTCGGTGCACAGGGCACCGAACGGCTGATGGGCACCACGGCCGCCGACCAGGCGGTGCACACGGTGTTCACCTCGGGCTCCACCGGAGAGCCGAAGGGGGTCATCGCCACTCACGGAGGGCTGCTGGCGCTGCTGGCAGCGCATCGGGAGGAGATCTACGGGCCGGTCATCGGCGACACCGAACAGGTGCTGCGGGTGGGGCACGGCTGGTCGTTCGCCTTCGACGCGAGTTGGCAACCACAACTCGCCCTGCTCAGCGGCCACACCGTGGTCCTCTTCGACGAGGAGGACCAGCGCGATCCAAACCGGCTGGTGGGCAAGATCCACGAACACCGGGTGGACATGCTGGACACCTCGCCGTCGATGCTGGGCCGGCTGGCCGAGGCAGGTTTGATCGAGGGTGATCGATGCCCGCTGGCCATCCTGGCACTGGGCGGCGAGGACATCCCGCGCAGCGTCTGGGATGTGCTGGCCGGGCTCCAGGGCACCAGGGTGCACAACTTCTACGGTCCGACCGAGATCACCGTGGAGGCGGTCAACGCGTTCGTCGTCGCCGGTGAGGAGCCACAGATCGGCAGCGCCGCACCGGGGTCATCGGCCCAGGTACTCGGCCCGGATCTGCGGCCGGTGCCGCTCGGAGTGCGCGGGGAGTTGTACCTCGGCGGCCTACAGGTGGCGCGCGGCTACCAGGCCCGGTCGGCGCTCACCGCGGAGCGCTTCGTACCAGACCCGGTCACCGGGGAGCGTCTCTACCGCACCGGGGACGTGGTCCGACGCAATGCGGCGGGCCGGTTGGTGTTCCTCGGCCGGGCGGATGACCAGGTGAAGATCCGCGGCTATCGGATCGAGCTCGCGGAGATCGTCGCCGCACTGGAGACTCGGCCCGATGTGTCCCGGGCGGTGGTCGTGGCGCAGTCGGGAGCCCAGGGTCGCGTCCTGGTCGCGTATGTGGTGGCGACCGAGGAGGTACGGGCCACGGGCGTGCGTTTGGATCAGGTGGACCTTCGGGAGGACCTGGCCCGGCGCATTCCGCACTACATGGTGCCGGCCCGCTGGGTGGAGTTGGACGCGATCCCGCTGACGGTCAACAGCAAGGTGGACCTGAGGGCCCTGCCGCGGCCGTCGGGGGGCGGGGAGTCCTCTGACGCCTCCCGGCCACCGGCGAGCGATGCAGAGCGTACGGTGCTCACGGCGGCGCGGGCCCTGCTCGACGAGCCACATCTGGGTGTCGACGACGACATGTTCCACCGTGGGATGGACAGCATCGCCACCATCACGCTCGTGGGCGAACTGCGGCGGGCCGGGCTGAACTGCACCCCGCGGCAGATCGCGGTGCACCGCACCGCGGCCGAACTGGCGCGGGCGGTGACCGCCGCCCGGGAGCCGGAAGCAGTCGCAGCCGCGGCCGGCAAAGACACGGAGCCCGCCCGGGTGCGCACTCCGGCACTGGATTGGATGCAAGGGCTGGGCTCCTACCGTCGTTTCGCCCAGTCCCAGTTGATCTCCCTGCCCGGGGGGATCACCGCGGACGAGCTCACGCGTGTGCTGGAGCGGCTGCGCGCGGCGCATCCACAACTGTCGGCGCGGACCGTACGGGAGGCGGACGGGCGGCTCGCCCTGCTCGCCACGGCACCCGGCGCCGTGCCCGAAGTACTGGTGGTGGAGGAGCATCCACGACTGACTCCGCAGACCGTCCTGGAGAGCGCGCACCGCGTCTGGGAGCGGCTCGATCCCGCCAACGGCGCGATGATGGTGGGCGCGTTCCTACGGGAGACGGAGACCGGGGTGGGGCGGTTGTTCCTCGCCGTTCACCATGCGGTGGTGGACATCGTGTCCTGGCACGTCCTGCTGGAGGACCTTGCGGCCTGCCACGGCTCCGACCAGGGCACGCTGCTCACGGAGCACACGACCATGGTGGAGTGGTCCCGGGCGCTGGCCGCTCGGGCAGCCGGGGCCGAGCTACGCGACCAACTGCCGCACTGGGAAGGCGTGGCACGGGAGTACGAGCGGGCACCGAGGCTTGCGCGTCGGGTCGCCGATCCGGGCGTGCACACCCGCGGGCGGTTGGTGTCCCACCGGGTGACGGTGGACGCGACCACGACGGCGGCACTGTTGCGTTCGGCGTTGACCACTCCTGAGGGGGCGCTGCTCTCGGCGGTGGCACTCGCGGAGGCAGGTTGGCGGGAACGCCACGGGCATCCTGTGGACAGTGGACTGACCGTGGTGCGGGAGGGACACGGACGGCGGGACGACCTGGTCGGTCCCTTCGTGGACGGCACCGTCGACAGCTCTCGGACGGTGGGTTGGTTCAATGTGTTCCACCCCGTCGTGCTGGACGCAGGCGTAGACGGGCGGCTGACGCCCGAGGGTGCGCGGGCGGATCGCGAAGCCGCGCTCGCGTTGTTGCGGAAGGTGGCGCAGGAGTTGGCAGCCGTACCCCATGGCGGGTTCGACCACGGTCTGCTCGGTGCGGAGGTGGCGGTACCGGCCGAGGTGTTCTTCAGCTATCTCGGCCGTTTGGACCAGGTCGTCGCGGTTGATGATGACCGCCCGTGGACGCTGGTGGTCGACGACGCACTGCGGGAGGTCTTCCCGCAGGACAGCGAGCCGGATGCGGCCCAACCGTATCCGCTGGAGCTCATCTGCGCCGTCCATCCGGGGCCGGACGGCCCGGTGGTGGAGGCGTTGTGGCGGTACGACCCCGGCATCTGTGACGCAGGGGACATCCATGATCTGGCCGCGCTGTGGCGGGGGGCGCTCGATGCGCTGGCCGTCGCCGTCGCGGAGAATGAGAGGACGGGCGCATGACGCAGACCATCGACCTCGGTGGAATCACCCTGGCGTACGAGGAGTTCGGCAGCGGGGAACCCGTCGTGCTGGTCATGGGGGCGGGTTCGCCGGGGCGGGTGTGGCGTGCCCATCAGGTGCCCGCGCTGGTGGCCGCGGGGTTGCGGGTGATCGTCTTCGATGCCCGTGGGGTGGGTGGCAGCTCTGCCGGCCCGGAGGGGTTCACCCTGGACGACCTGAGGGACGATCTCGCGGGCCTGGTGGAGAAGGTGGCCGGGGGTCCGGCCCATGTGGTGGGGACATCCCTGGGTGCACGGGTGGCCCAACATCTGGCGCTGACCCGGCCCGACCTGGTGAGACGACTGGCCGTGCTGGCAACCCGTGGACGCACAGACGCGGCGCTCTCAGCGTTCTCGCTGGCCCAGATCGCCCTGCACGACCATGGCGTGGTCCTCCCCGCGGAGGTGCGGGCGGCACTCGGCGCACTGGCGAACCTATCGCCGGCGAGCCTGCGGGAGGAGATCGAGGCGGAGGACTGGCTCGCCATCCTGGGCATGGCACCGGCTACGCCTTCGGCGGGGGTCCGAGCGCAGTTCGCCGCGGCGCTCACGGGGTTCCCGCCGAGTGTGAGCGCATTCGCCGCCATCACCGCACCGACCTTGGTGGTCTCGTTCGCGGATGACAGGCTGTCCCCGCCGTACCTGGGTGAGGAGATGGCGCAGGTCATTCCCGGCGCCCGGCTGGAAGTGGTGGCCGACGCCGGTCACTTCGGGTACCTGGAGCGACCCGCCGAGGTGAATCGACTGCTCGTGGAGTTCTTGACGGCACCGTGAGGGCTGTGGGGCGCGATCGCTCGGGCGGAACTTTTCCAGGTGCGCCCGAGCGATCGCTTTCCCCCCTCGGGTGACGCCTTGATCCGATGCGGCCTGCGGGTGCTTCGGTGCTCTGCACCAAAGCGCCTGCGGGTGGCATCGAGGTGTCGGACCGGGGAGCTGACGGGATCCGGCCCGGTGGCCTGGCTTCACCCGGAGTCGATCGGTTGGCGCCTTCCATCGGGTGCGGTTCCCGAACCTGCGGCTCATCAGGTCCGGGAACCGGGCGGCGAGTTGTCAGCTGGAGCACCTGACCGTGCCGCTTCTCCCTGGAGGGATGTGGGTTTCGGGTGGCGTGGACGAAGGGCGTCCAACGCCACCCGGGACCTGCGTCAGCGCACGTCGACGTCGACGCAGTTGTAGAAGGCCATCGGGGTGTCGGCGATGTTCCACACCGCGAGCACCTTCTGCTTGCCGCTCAGCGAGCCGAAGTTCACCTGGTGGGTGACCGACGCGCCGGGCCGTGCACCGCCGTCGTTGAACTCCGCGATCTTCCGACCGCCGACGTAGTACTGCCAGGTGCTGGTGGCGTGGCGCGCCGTCAGCCGCCAGGTGAAGCTGGTCGACTTGCCGACGGGCGAGACCTTCCATCCCTTGCCGTCGTTGTCGAGCTCGGAGAATCCGGCGTTCCCACCGCTACAGCTGGTGAGCCCCTTGGGTCCTTCCACGCTCTGGGGCTCGTACTTGATGGCACCGCAGGGGACGGTGTTCGCGGCACACTGGGCCTGCCGGCTGGCAGGTGAGTTGATGTAGCCGTGCGCGCCCGCATTGCTGGCGGGCAGGCTGAGAGCGAGGAGTGGGGCGATTCCCGCACCGATGGCCACGGCCATCTTCCTCTTTCCGTTCATGTCGGCTCCTTCTGTGGGGGGCCTGCACGTGTGCAGGGCACGGAGGGGACAGGGCAGCGGCGTTGGAGCGCGTCCGTCCGAGCCGGTGACGGACCGTGGGGGGTCTGTCATCCGTACTCGCGACGTAGGCTCGATCCCGTCGTTGCTTGGTCTAGACCGTAGCGTTTGACGGCTCACGGTCAAGAGCAATCCTTGGGCACACCCTCGACCCAAGCCGTTTCTTGAGCCCCACGCCCCCCAGGGTCAACTGACGAACCGGTAATAGAACATTGAAGGACCGAGCCTGGTTGACCTGGGCAAACATCCGAATCTCCTTGCACTAGCCCGGAATCCTCAACTCCGGCCTCGCGTCCCCACATCTGGCCGAAATTCAACCTTCGAACATTTACTTCGAGTCGCAGCAGGTTTCACCACAGAAGATCACGATGCGGTCCATCACGTACGTCAGCCCGTCGGAGCGGCCCACCCACAGGAAGGTCGAACCCGGCCTTGCCGGCACCACCCGGAACGAGACCTCGAAGACCAGACCTAGGCAGAGATCTCCCCTGCGAGGAGGCCACTGAGCAGCACCGTCGCGCACTGCTCGGCGAGCTCCTCGGCATGGAGGGGCAGCGGCTCCCCGGCCCTGAGGTGACGACGGACCAGTGAGAGCGGCAGATCGACTAGGGCGAGCGCGACGCACTCGACCGCGCCGGGACCCTTGGCGCCCAGGGTCACCGCGAGGGCGGCGAGGGCGGTACGCACGCGCCGATTGCCGCGGTCCGCGCGATCTCCGTGCTCTTCGGACCAGTCGGCCCGCCCGAAGTCCTCCGCGCCGTAGAGAAGGAGGGCGGCCTCCTCGGGATGCGCCCGACTCCAGGCGACGACATGACGGGCCGCGGCACGCCCTGCACGCCGAGGGTCGTCATCTGCTTCCAGGGCCTTGAGGTATCCCTCCTGGAAGCCCTCCACCGTTCGTAGCCACACCTCGGCGAGCAGCGCGGACCGCCCGGGGAAGCGGTGATAGACCGAACCGCTCGGCGCGCCCACGTCCTTGGCGACGGCCGACATGGTCACCCCTGCCGGACCTGCCGCCGCGGCCCTTCGGACGGCGGCGTCGAGCAACTGGTCAACGTCGAAACGGGGTGGCCTGGCCATGGTCGAGAGGCTACCCTCCACCATATTAGAGAGCAGTCTCTAATAATGCCTCGGGAGGACGAATGGGCGTCTACAACGTGCACGAACGACTGCTGTCCGCCAAGGAGGAGGACGTGGGCGCGCTGATCGACGCCCTGGCGAGCGACGACGATCGGCTCTGGCCGCACGGATCGTGGCCGCGCATGACGCTCGACGGTCCACTGACGACCGGGGCTGTCGGGGGCCACGGACCGATCCGATACACGGTCGCAGCCCATGTGCCCGCGCTCTGGGTGCGGTTCGCTTTCAGCGGGCCGCGCGGCTTCGACGGATTCCATGAGTTCACGGTTCTGCCTGTCGACGACGGGAACACCCTGCTGCGACACACGCTCGCCATGCGGACCCACGGCCCGGCCCGGCTGACGTGGCCGGCCCTGTGGCGGCCCCTACACGACGCACTGCTTGAGGACAGCCTCGACCGCGCCGAACTGGCCTGTACGGGCACGGTGGCGCGCCCGGCCCGATGGAATGCGTACGTTCGTCTGCTGCGGCGCCTCGGCCGGGTCCGAACCCGATGAGCTGGCCGCTACCCCGGTAACCCCGATCCTGACAGGCTCAGCTCCCGGCCGAAGGGGGCGCTTCGGGGCCGTGGACGACGGTCAGGTCGGCGAGTCCGGAGAACGTCAGTACGGGATCCAGCAACGGGCCTGAGATGAGTTCCAGTCGGTGGGCGTGCGCGAACAGGACGCTCAAGCCTGCGCTGTCGAGGTACTCGACCTCGGTGAGATCGACGACCACCCGGTCCGGAATGGCGTCGAGCGCGGCGGCGAAGGCGTCGGTGTTGCTCATGTCGATCTCGCCGACAGCCTTGAGGACCGCCGTTCCGTCCGGCCGATGTCCGGAGGCGAGGGTGAGCGGTGTGGTCATCAGCTGATCCTCGTATACATGTCGACGATGGTGCCGCTCGGGCCGGGGGTGATGGTGACCTGCTGCATCATCGCGCGCATCAGGGTGACGCCCCGACCGCGGTGAGCGTTGAGTTCGGGCTGCGGCGTCTTCCAGTGCCCGCTGTCGGCGACGGACAGCCGCAGATCGTTGACGAGCGCTTCAGCCCGCAACCGGACCGTCTTCCCCGGACTGTTGCGGTGACCGTGCTCAATGGCGTTGGCGCACGCCTCACCGGCGGCGACCAGGACGTTCTGCACGGTCTGGGGCGGCAGGTCGCACTGGTCCAGCCAACTGCGCAGGGCCCTGCGCACGGGCGCCAGTTGGCCGGACTCCGCGCGGAAGGTCATTTCGAGCGGAGCGGGGTGACGGTACAGCAGGAGGGCGACGTCGTCGTCGTAGCCACCGGCCGGGGCGAGCCGCTCCATGACCTGGGTGGCCAGATCCTCGACGGCGGCATCGCGTCCGTCCTGGACCGCTTCACCGGCCTGGTCGATGCCCACGGTCAGTGGCCTGCGTCGGCGTTCGACCAGCCCGTCGGTGTAGAGCAACAGGGTGGCACGGGCGGGCACGGTGCACTCCGCCTCGGGCCGTTCGATGCCCGGCCTGACGGCGAGCGGCGCAAAGCGACCGCCGTCCAGGAGCCTGGTGGTGCCGTCGGAGTGCGCGAGGATGCCCGGCGGGTGCCCTGCGCTGGAGTAGGTCAGCCGTCCCGACTCGGGATCGAGCACGCCACAGAACACGGTCGTGCACAGTGCACCAGGGACCCCTGCGGCAAAGTGGTCCAGAGCCATCAGGGTCCGGGCGGGACTGGCGTCCTGGAGGAGCAGGGCGCGGCAGGCACTGCGCAACTGCCCCATGACCGCGGCTGCCGCCAGTCCGCGTCCGACGCAGTCGCCGACGATGATGCCGATGCGGCCGTCGGGCAGTGACACCGTGTCGTACCAGTCACCGCCGACCTCCAGCGGTCGGGTCGCGGGCTCGTAGCGGACGGCGAAGCCGTCGGGAAGGTTGGACGGGCCAAGGATGGCGCGCTGGAGTGCGAGGGCGGTCTCGCGCTGCTGGTCGATCTGGTGCGCGCGGTGCAGGCCCTGCGCCAGATGGCCTGCCAGCAGGGACAGGAGCAGTTGGTCCTCGCTGGTGAACGGCCGGTGCTCGCCGAGGTCCACCCAGAGCGCCAACGGGCCGTCGGGGTGCTCCAGGAGGATGCCGGCCCCGGTGTGGTCGGCGATCTGGGTGAGCAGGGGCCGCTGGCTCAGTTCATGGAGCGTACGGCGGCGCTCGTCGGACAGTTGCTGCCAACCGACCGCCGGATCGGTGGCGGTGAGGGTGGGTCGGTCCCCTCGGTCAAAAACGGCGGCCACGACATGGCGGGCACGCCACAGCCCCTTCAGTTCGGTCAGTGCCCCACCGAGCGCATCGGGAAGGTTGGTGGCCCGGGACAGGAGCGTGCTCAGGGAGGCGAGGGCGCTCTCGCGCTGGATGGCGTAGTGCTCGGCGGTGACGTCCCGGAAGGTGCCCACGGTCGCGCGGCGCCCGGTGTCGGGGTCCTGTGCCTCGTTGAACGTGGCGCTGATCCACAGCCGGTGGCCGTCGCGGTGGGTGACGGGGATGGTGTAGCTGCCCTGGGTCTGGCCGAGCAGTCCGGCGAAGGCATCGGTGACCTGCCGATGGGCCTGTGGATCGCGGGCCGCGTCAGGCCACCACGGGTGGATCGGCGCGTAGGGCAGACCCTCCGGTCCATAGCCGAGGATGTCGGCGAAGGCGGTGTTGACCTCGATGACCGTGCCGTCCTCGTCACAGACGAAGAACGCCTCCTGGAGCGAATCCACCAGTGCGGTCCGCCAGCGGACGTGGTGGCTGCGCAGGCGCGACAGTTCCACGTTCGCCCGGACCCGCGCCAACAGTTCGGCGGCGGCGAACGGCTTCACCAGATAGTCGTCGGCCCCGGCCTGCAAGCCCTCGATGGAAGCTTCCTGACCGGCACGCGCGGAAAGCAGCAGGACCGGTACGGACGCGGTGCGGGGGTCGGTGCGCAACGCCGCCACCAGGGCCAGCCCATCGAGCCTGGGCATCATCACATCGCTGACGACCAGATCGGGGGCCTGGCGGCGGATGGCGTCCAGCGCGTCCTGACCGTCGTTGACGGCGCGGACCTCGTAGCCGGCTCCGGACAGCAGCCGTACGAGGTACTCCCGCATGTCGGCGTTGTCGTCCGCGATGAGCAGCGTCGCAGGAACGGCCCGCGTGGAGGGAGGTGCCGTCGGGTCGGAGTCCGTGTCCCGGATGTCCCGGGGAGCCACGTCCGACCGGTCAGCGGGTAGCCAGCGCAGGGCTTCCTGAATGTAGGGGTGCGCCGTCGACGATGCGCCAGGCGTATCACCGACGGGTGCGAGGGCGTCGGACGGCAGATGCTCGGAGCCGAACGGCAACCGGATGGTGAAACAGGTGCCCTCGCCCTCGGTGCTGTCGGCGGTGATGGTGCCGCCGTGCAGACCGATGAGCTCCCGCACCAGCGCAAGTCCGATTCCGCTGCCCTCGTTGGAGCGGGAGCGGGCGTTCTCGATGCGGTGGAACCGCTCGAACAGTCGGGGTATCTCCTGGGCCGGGACACCGATACCGGTGTCCGTGACCGTCAGCACCGCTTCCCCGTCCGCTGCCCGCAGGGCCACATCGATCGAACCGACGAACGTGAACTTGAGGGCGTTGCTCAGCAGGTTGAGCACCACCTTCTCCCACATCTCGGCGTCGATGTAGACCGGCTGGTCCAGGGGCAGGCAGTCGACCTTGAAGTCGAGTCCGGCCTGCTCGACCGCCGAACTGAAGACGCTGGCCAGTTCGATGGTGACGGCCGCCAGGTCCACGGGTTCGTACCTGGCCTGCATCCGTCCGGCCTCGATGCGCGAGAAGTCGAGGAGGGTGTTGACGAGCTTGCCCAGGCGCAGCCCGTTGCGGTGCATCACGTCCAGCTCTTCGCGCACTTCGGGATCGGCGTCGGCCGACCGTCCGCGCAGCTGCTCCAGCGGGCCCATGATCAAGGTGAGCGGGGTGCGGAACTCATGGCTGACGTTGGAGAAGAAGGCGGTCTTCGCCCGGTCCAGCTCGGCCAGTTCCTCGGCCCGTCGCTGCTGGGCCTCGTAACTGCGGGCGCTCGCGACCCCTGCCGCGACATGGCCTGCGACCAGTTCGACGAACCCCCGGTACCCCTCGTCCAGGAGTCGATACCGGTTCAAGGCGGCCACGACGAAGCCGTACGGCCTGCCTCCCTGCTGCAACAGCGGCACGACCAGTGCCTGCGTGGGCGGTTGTGGCCAGTCACCGGTCGGCAGTTCGGCGAAGGAGGGGCTGTCGAGGGACATCAGCACGGACGCGCCCTCGGCCAGGGCCGCCGCCGGCCACATCCCGTCCGGGTCGTCGATCGACAGCACCGCCGGCGCCGCGGGGTGTCCGGCGGCCATTCCGGTGGCACCGGCGAGCCTCGCCGAGCCGCCCTCGTCGAAGAGGTAGGTCAGTGTGAAGGGCAGGTCCAGCGGATTGTGCCCGAGTTGCTGGCCGCAGAAGGCCAACACCTCCTGCTCGGTGCGTACGACGGTGGGGTCGGAGCCGAGGTCCCGCAGGGTCGCCATCCGTCGCTCGCCGATGACCCGCTCGGTGTCCTCGCTCACCACGCACAGCATGCCCACCACATGGCCCGCGTCATCGCGCAGGGGGCTGTAGGAGAACGTGTGGTAGCTCTCCTCCGTGAACCCGGACCGTTCCACGAAGAGCAGCAGCGCCTCGTCCCAGGTCGCCGTCCCCGTCGCCAGCACGGTGTCGATGCGCGGGCCGATGTCGCCCCAGATCTCGGCCCACACCTCGCTCGCGGGTCGACCCAACGCCCACGGGTACTTCTGGTCCAGCGTGTCGCGACGGTAGGAGGCGTTACAGAAGAACGTGAGCTCGGGTCCCCAGGCCATCCACATCGAGAACCGCGAGGAGAGCAGGATACTCACGGCCGTCCGAAGGCTCTGCGGCCATTGGGCGGGCGGCCCGAGCGGAGTGGCGTCCCAGTCGACCACGGCGAGGTGCCTGCCGACCTCCTCGTCCGCGGCGAACACGTCCGCTCCGTCTGTGGCCGGCAGCCCGCCCTCAGCGCCTTCGGAACCCGCCATGGGGAAACCCTTCGATCACGCCGACCAGCCCCCGGACGACTCGACTCCTCGGCCGCACCGGGAAACGGCGACTTCAACCCGTGCCGTGCGCGCTTTCGCACTGCTCGATCCCTCGCACCTCGTCTCGGCCACTGCCTCCACTGTCGGAATCGGGGTACGCGATCCGTAGGATATGGCAGCAGTCCGGCCAGCGGGTACGCGGGTACGGGACTCGGGACGGGCGGAGACAGCGGTGACAGTGATGGACGGTGCCCCTGGCCGGAACGCGGTGTCCCGGCCCTCGATCGAGGCACGGCGGTTGGCCGCGGTGCACCGCTACCAGATCCTGGACGCGCCGCCCGACGGCACGTTCGACAAGGTGGCCTTCCTCGCCGCCCGAATCTTCTCCGTGCCCTTCGCCGCCGTGGCCATCTACGATCCCGACCCCTGCGCCGCGCCGGCCGATCTCGACGGCGTCCTCAAGGGCGAGTACCAGGGCGACGACGGGCAGGCGGCCCATCTGGCGACCACCACCTGGCAGGATGCGGACAGCCTGCTGTCCGGCGTGCACAAGCTCCTCACCGATCTCGGTGCGGGCGTCCATGACGACACCGCACTGCTCGCTCTGTCCGTTCCCGTCCACCGCACCGACCCCGTACAGGAGACCTGGTGACCGACCGCACCCTGACCGTCACCGCTCGACCCCACCCCGTGGGCCCCCATCTGCTGACCGTGGCCGGCGAACTCGACCACCACACGGGACCCCGGCTACGAGCAGCCCTCGACGAGATCCCCTTCGGCTCCGGCGCCGGGTTGGTGATCGACCTCTCCGGCCTCACCTACTGCGACTCCACCGGCATCACCCTGCTGGTCAGCGCATACCAGCGGGCGCAGAACACCAACAGTCCACTGTCCCTGGCCGGGTTGAGCCCCGACCTGCTGAGGGTCTTCCGGATCGTCGGGCTCGACCAGGTCTTCACCCTGGAGCCCAGTGTGGAACACGCGATGAGCTCGCTACGCCCCTGATCGACCTGGCCGTTCCCTCCCGTCCGTCGTGTCTCTCGCGTCCTGACTCGACTGACTCGACTGACTCGACTGATCGTCCGGGGGAGCAGATCGGTGGGGGTGCGGTCGCTCGGCGGTTTCGCCTGGGCCGCCCTTCGGTGGCGGGCTGCCTCAGCCGGACGGCTTGCCGATCTGATGGTCGTAGAACACACGTGCCAGGGAGCGGATCAGCTCTCGCTGTTTGTCACAGTCGTTGATGACGTCTCCGCTGGCCATGAAGACGAGTTCCTGAGTGTTGGCTTCCTGACCGCCCTTGCGGGCGAAGCCTGCGCTCAGCCGGCCGGTTCCCGGGTCGCCCGGACAACTGGTGCGGAAGGAGGCTTGCCGCCCCACGTCAGGTAGGGCGCCGTAGCCGTCGGCCGGGCTGCCGGGCGCACCTGCCTGATAGCCGTCACGCTCGGTGTAGACGTCGAGGCGATGGCCGAGGGGATGTCTGGCGGCCGGTTCATAGCCGCAGTGCCATCCACCGTCGTGCCAGTCCCCGTGAGCCGAGAGCGAGAACGCCGGACTGCCCAGGATCGGCTCCAAGAGCTTCGGGTCGGGACAGCCCGATGTGTTCGCTTCGACCGCCGGCTTCCTTTCGCCTCCAGGGGCCTTCACCTGGTCGCCCTCTTGCTCGCCCTCTTCGCCGGAGGAGCCGCAGGCCGCCAGGGCGACGACCAGAGTCACGGCGGTGACCAGGCGGAAGGGCTGTCTGAGATGGCGCACGGAATCGTCTCTTCTCTGACGCGGAGTCGAACGTCCGCGATGATGTCAGACGTGGTGGATGACGTCAGGAGAAGTGATGATTTCGCAGACATGGTGAAGCCGCCGTTCTGGCGGCGGTCCAGGGGGGTGAGTCGGGGAGGGGCCTGGGCCCGGGCCGTGGGGTCGACCGACGGGGATGCAGGGGCCGGCCGGGACGACGCCACTTCGAGCGGGCGGACAACCATCGTGCCTGACAGTGAAATTGACACAACATCACCAACCGACGCTGAAGTCACTGTTGTCATCACCGACCACATGATCCTCATGGGTCTTCAACTGTTCCGACCAGGCCGAATGGGCAATGGAGCCGAATGGTCCACCGAGACGGGGGCACACGAGGTTATAGGCCGCCGCGGGTCATGGACCGTCCGGGTGCGGCCACCCGGCACGGACCCACCTCGGCTATCGACCATCGATCCCACCTTCTACCCTCGGGGCCACGAGCCCGGTGGATTCCGGAGACAAAACACGATGACGGCCTGACGGCCCGCACCACGGCAAACCAGCGGGCTCGCACCCCTCAAGCACTCGGCACGGAGCAGTCGTCATGATCACTCCCCCGTTACCCCCGTTCACCCACCGAACCGTCTTCATCCCCCGCACCGATCGCCAGGGCGAGGGGGATCATGCCGTCATGCACGTGGCGGGCGAGATCGACATGTACACGGGCGAGTGGTTGAAGGCTGCCCTCACTCTCTGCATCGCCTGCCGACCGGCAACGATCCATCTCGACATCACGGATGTGACCCTGCTGGACTCCGGTGGGCTCGACTCACTCACCTCCGCCCAGCAGGACGCCGCGGCGACCGGTGTCACCCTGCTGATCACCGGACAACCCGCACCCATCGTCGAGCGCCTCCTTCACCTCAAGGGGGCCCCTCCCCTGCCCGGCAACACCGAGCCCGGCACCCGGGTGCACTCGCAACCGCGCTGGGCGCGGTGGGACCGCATCCCCCATCCACCACAGCCGAAGTCCGGCCCTGCTCCGCACGCCCCCGCCGGCCAGAGCCACCGAAGACACCTCGGCGCTCCGGAAACGGCGTGTTGGGGCAAGGAGCACGGTCCGTTCGGTTCGCGGCGCCCTGGTCGGAGCACTGCTGCCGCAGCGCTGGTACTCGCCCTCGCCGCGGTCACAGGGCTGATGCTCGCCCTGTTCGCCGCCCACCGGCGTTGACCGTCGCACCGCGCCGTGTGCAGTGTGTAGCGCCGGATCGAGCCAAACCGCGACGACACCCATTGGCCACAAAGGACACTCCTGTAGCCTGCACGTGGCGTTGTAGCAGGACGCCTGAAGCGGTCAGTGCCCAGTGGTTGTGGTTGAGGTTGGGGTGTTTTCAGTGGTGACAGGAAAAGTGCTCAGTTTCGATGACGTGCGCGGCTACGGCTTCATCGCGCCGGACAACGGAACGGACGATGTCTTCATGCATGCGAACGATCTCCTGGACGACAAGTATCTGTTCCGTTCCGGGTCGCAGGTCGAGTTCGAGGTGGAAGACGGAGATCGCGGGCTCAAGGCATCGCATGTTCGTATCATCGCGTCCAGTAGCGGTGCTCCGACGCGCCAAGGGGCCGTGACAGCTCAGCGGCCGTCGGGTCACAGCAGGAGCGAGATCGAGGACGGTGACTGCGATCTGTTGTCAGCCGCCGAGTTCACCCAGGAACTCACCGAGGCGTTGCTCGTGGCTTCGCCGTCCTTGAGCGGGGAGCAGATCCTCCAAGTGCGCAAGCGCATCGTGGAGTTGGCCCGCACCCACAACTGGGTCGAGTCCTGATCCCAGCGCGGCCGGTCGGCTGACAGACAGGGAGTGGTCGAAACCGTGGTGCACGGTTTCGACCACTCCCTGTGTGCGACCACTCCTGTGTGCGACACGGACCCGTCCTATCGTGGTTCGCGGGGGATGCTCGCCCTGGACGTCGTGCACCACCGCATCCAGTACATCGAGGTATTGCACCGCCCCCCGCTGCGCCGAACCTCCACGGCGTAGCCCTCGGGCGGTATCCGTGAGCGTCGCGGAACCACCGCAGTTCACTGGGCGTGGGTGTGGAAACCGCGGCCGGTCTTCTTGCCGAGTGCACCCTCCTCGACCAGACGCAGGAGTATCGATGGAGGCGCGTACTGCGGTTCGCCGAACTCCCGGTGCAGTGCCTCCGCCACCGCCTTGACGACATCGAGCCCGATCAGGTCGGCGAGCCGGAGCGGGCCCACGGGATGGGCGCACCCCAGGGTCATCCCCTGGTCGACCACATCGGCCGTCACCCGGCCTGACTCGATCATGCGCATGGCACCGAGGAGATAGGGCACCAGGAGTCCGTTGACGACGAAACCCGCGCGGTCGGGAGCGTCGATGGGGGTCTTGCCGAGGGTGTCGACCAGAAGGTCGTGGGTCCGGGCACGGGTCCACTCGCTGGTGTGGAGGGCGCTGACCAACTCGACGAGCGGCATGACGGGCACCGGACTGAAGAAGTGGACACCGATGAACCGGTCCGGGTGGCGGGTCGCCCGGGCAAGACGGCCGATCGGAAGGGAGGAGGTGTTGGTGGCGAGGATGGCGTCGTCCTCCTTGAGGACCTCGCCGATCCGGGAGAGCAGTGTCACCTTGCGGTTCTCGTCCTCGGGGATCGCCTCGATCACGAACTCTCGATCGGCGAGCCGTTCGATGTCCGCGGTGACCTCGATGAGGTCGAGTGCGGCGTCCCGGTCCACCTCGCCGAGCCTGCCCTTGCGGACATCCTGCTCCAGGGTACGGCGGATGCGATCGAAGCCGATCGGTACCCCGACGGGGCTGGACACCACCACCCGTACATCAAGGCCGGCCCGGGCGGCGATGTGGGCGATGCCCGCGCCCATCACACCGCAACCAACCACGCCCACGCGGGCTATCGGTGCTCGATTCATGAAGGCTCCTGCCAACGCATCAGTGTCGCTCCGACCGACATGCCACCGCCGAACCCGGCCAGGAGGGTCAGGTCCCCGCCGTGGATCCGACCGGATCGGCAGGCGTCGTCCAAGGCCACCGGCACGGACGCGCTACCGATGTTTCCGTACCGTTCGAGAGTGCGATGGGTGTGGGCGCGGGTCATTGCACACCGCTCGACCAGGCGGCGCAGCAGGACCCCGTTGGGCTGGTGCGGGACGAGGTGGTCGACGTCGTGCGCCTCGATCCCGGCACGCTGCAACAGTCGGTGCAGGATCGGCGGGACGTTGTCCATCACGAAGTCACGGACCCCACGGCCGTCCATGCGGAAGTAGTGGCGGCCCTCCGCGACGGACTGCGCGGTGGTGGGCATGCGGCTGCCTCCGGCCTCGACCCGAATGAGGTGGTGCGCCGCCCCGTCGCTGACCAGTTCGGTGCCGAGGAATCCGTAGCCGTCGGGAACGGGTCCGACGACGGCTGCGCCGGCGCCGTCGCCGAGGAGGACGGCGGTGCGGTGGTCGCCGTAGTCGAGGATGCGGGAGTAGACGTCGGCGCCGATGACCAGCGCATGGCCGCGAGGGTTTGCGGCGAGCAGTCGCCGGGCCACTTCCAGGCCGTACACGAATCCGCTGCACACCACGTTGATATCGAAGCAGGCAGCGGCGTGGGCTCCGATGGCCTCTTGGACCAGGTATGCCGTGGGGGGTTGGGGTGAGTCACCGGTGGAGGTCGAGACGATCACATGGTCGAGCTGGTCTGCCGTGATCCCTGCTGCCCGGAGGGCTCGGCTGGCGGCCGTCGCAGCGAGGTCGGAGGTGGCTTCGTCTGGCGCCGCGTACCGCCGAGTGAGGATCTCGGTGCGCTCCTCGATCCACTCCGCACTCACACCGCACCACTCGGCGACCTCCTTGTTGCTGATCTCCCGCTCGGGCAGATAGGAACCGGTGCCGATGATGCCCCACGCGCTCATCGTCCGGCCCCCGTTGCCGTCGGGGCGGTCGCGTACTGACGCCAGGCGGTCAGTCGGTCCTCGCCGATGCGTGCACGGGCCGCCGGGTCGGTGATGCCCAGACCGTCACACGGTGCCAGACATCGCACCGCGACCTTGCCGATGTGTTGGTTCTCCTGCACCAGTCGAGCGGCGTCCGCGACGCTCTCCAGCGGGAACACCCGGGAGACGACGGGTACGAGTCTCCCCTGTTCAAAGAGGCGCAGGCAGGCGGACTGTTCCTGGAGATTCGCGATGTGACTGCCGATGACCCGCTTCAGATGCATCCATAGATAGCGGTTGTCGTAGGTGTGTTGGTAGCCGGTGCTGGAACCGCAGGTGACCACCGTGCCGCCGCGTCGGACGACGTGCACCGAGGTGCCGAAGGTGGCCCGGCCGACGTAGTCGAAGGCGATGCTGGGGTCCTCGCCGATCTCGGCCCGTATGCGCCGGCCCAGACGCCGTCCCAGTTCCGCGGCGTCGGCACTCGGATCCGCTGTGTCGCCCATGCCGATCTCCCGGCGGTCGATCACCACATCGCACCCCTGCTGGCGCAGGACTTCGGCCTTGGCCGCGGAGCTCACCACACCGACGGCGATGCCGCCCCCGTTGCGGACCATCTGCAACGCGTACGCCCCCAGACCACCGGTGGCACCCCAGATCAGTACGACGTCACCCTGCTTCATCCGGGCACCGTGGTCGCTGACCAGCATGCGGTAGGCCGTCCCCGCACACAGCGTGATCGTTGCCGCCTCCTCCCAGGTCAGATGCGGTGGTTTGGCGACCAGTTGGCTGGCCCGGACCACGGTGTAGTGGGCGAGACCGCCGAAGTTGGTCTCATAGCCCCAGGCCCGCAGGTGCTCGCCCATCACACCGTCGTCATGGGAACCCGGGTCCTGGTCGTCGACGTAGGCGGGGCTCACCACCACATGGTCACCGGGCCGCCAGTGCCGGACCCCGGCCCCGGCCCGCACCACGACACCCGCGGCGTCCGAACCGATCACCTGGTACGGCAGGTCGTGGCGGGTGGTGTACCCGCCCTGCCGGGCGAAGCGGCGCAGTGTGGTGAACGTCGAGATCGGCTCGAACATGGCCGACCACACCGTGTTGTAGTTGATCGAGCTGGCCATGACCGCGACGACGACCTCGTCCGGTGCCAACTCGGGCATGGGCACCGGTCCCACCCGGATGGTCCTTCGCACGTCCTTGTCGACCGCGTCGGCCAACGACTCGGCATCATCGGCCCGCAGATGACCGGCGAGGAACTCGTCGGGCAGGGGCAGACTTTCCAGTTCCTCGGGAGGCGCGCCGTTGAGCGCCGCCTTGCTGAGCAGGTCCATGGTGTTCCTCGCGATCGACGTCGAGATCCTGCCGGCTGGCGCCGACGGGCGATGCTGGAGCGGCATGCCCGCCGCACCCGACCGACGGCTGCGGCCGTCCGCACGGCGGCGGCGCGGCGGACGCCCGCCGTACTCGCCTTCGGCCGGCGACGGCCCCGTCAGCCGGTCGGGGGATCCACTCGGATGGCCGAGACCGGGCAGTAGTCGGCTGCCTCTTCGGCAGCTTCCCGCAGGTGGGCGGGCGGGCGGGGGTTCTTGAGCACCACCTTGCCGTCGTCGCCCTGGTCGAAGAGGTCGGGTGCGACCAAGGAGCAGGCCCCCGATCGACAGCAGGCCGCGTGGTCCACCCGGAGCAGCAGCGGTTCCGAATCGGCCGGAGCGCTCATGCCGGTGTCCCCGTACGCGGCTCGCCCCAGGTGACCGGCAGGTCGATGGTGCCGAAGACCAGGGTCTCGTAGCGGAAGGGCACATCGGAATCGGGCACGGCGAGCCGTAGATCGGGCAGGCGGGTCAGAAGCCGCTCGAAGGCGATCTGTAGCTCGATGCGGGCGAGGCTGTGTCCGACGCACAGGTGCGGGCCGTGGCCGAAGCTCAGATGGGGGCGGCTGCGGCGGCGCACATCGAGGACGTGCGGGTCCTCGTAGACGTCCTCGTCCCGGTTGCCCAACAGCGGTGAGACGACGATGCCTTCGCCCGCGGCCACCAGCTGGTCGCCGACCCTGACGTCCTCGGTGGCGATGCGTGTGATGCCGAACTGGAAGATGCTGAGATAGCGGAGGAGTTCCTCGACGGCGCCGCGCAGGAGCTGCGGTTCGTTGCGCACGGCCGCGAACTGTTCGGGATGCATCAGCAGTGCCGCGGTCCCGGTGGTGATCATGCTGGCGGTGGTCTCGTGCCCCGCCGCGAGCAGCAGATAGCAGGTGAGGAGCAGTTCGGGCCGGTCCACCTTGCCGGGCACCAGATAGTCGGCGACGAGCCGGCTGATCATGTCGTCGCCGGGCTCCTTCTGCTTGCGGGAGAACAGCTCGTCGAGGTAGCCGCTGAGTGCGACCTTGCTGCTCGCGATCCGTTCCGGAGCGCCGGCCCGGTGCGGATCGAACAGGGCCTCCAGATGGGTGGTGAAGAAGTCCGCGTCCTCGTAGGGCACACCGAGCAGTCGGCAGATCGAACTGGACGACACCGGAATGCCGTACGCCTCGTGCAGATTGGTCGGCGGCCCCTGGCGCACCATGTCGTCCAGGAGTTGGTCACACGCCTGCTCGATCTCCGGGCGCATGGCCGCGACCCGTTTGACGGAGAACTCTCCGGCGAGCATGGTCCGGTAGAAGGCGTGTTGGTCACCGTCCATCCTCATGAAGGAGCCCTTGAGCACGGGGCGCATCTTCTGCCGGTACAGCGTCGGGAAGCCCTCCCTGCCCATGTCCGAACTCATCCGCGGATCGTCGAGCAGGGCCCGCGCCGCGTCATAGCTCGTCACCAACCAGGCCGGGCCGGTGGGAAGTTGCACCTGCACCAACGGCGCTTGCCGCTGGAGGGCCAACAGGCCGGCCGGTGGTTCATAGGGACACGTGCGGTCGGTTATCGGGTACGTGGGCAGCTGGTCAACCACTGCGATCCTCATTTCCTGCTCGGACGGCAAGATCCGGAACCCCCGCGGGCACGGACCGAGGTTGGCACAGTGCTTCGCCGCGAGACGCTCAATCGTGAGCGGGCGTCGTGGATCGGCGCGCCTATCGTCGCCATGGACTCCCCTGTGGCGCCAACGACCCTGGAGGTCGCGGTGACGATGTACGACCACGTCGGTGGCGAGGGCCCGTTACGGCGCCTGGCCGAAGCATTCCACCGAACCGCGGTGGCCGACCCGTTGCTCGGGCGCATGTTCCGCTACACCGGTGACGCCCATGTGCACCATCTGACCGCCTACCTCGTCGAGGTCTTCGGGCACGGAAGCGCCTTCACCGATGAGATCGGTGGGTTCGAGCACGTCAAGAGAATGCACGCCGACCTACGGATCACCGACGAGCAGCAGGACCGGTTCGTGGAGCTGTTGTTGGCGGCGGCCGACGAAGCGGAACTGCCCGACGACGAGGCGTTCCGCAGCCGGTTCGAGCAGGAGGTTCGCCGGGCGGCTGCGATCACCACGCGGGCGTCCCGACTGAGCAAGGCAGAGCTGGAAACCCGGCACGGTCGGCTCGGAAGGTGGACCTGGTGACCCGGACGTATCCGACCCCGGTCGACGATGTGGTGGCCGCGATTCGTGAGGCGTGTGACGGGCGACAGCCGGGGGTGGACGATCCGGTGCTGCCGTCCGGTGCCGACTCGATGACGGCCGTACGCCTCGCGCTGGCCCTGGAGGACCGGCTCGGAGTGCCGGTTCCCCTGAGCTGGTTGCGTGCCGGACACAACGCGACCGCGCTGGCCGGCCTGGCCGCCGAGGCACGGGGTGCGACCTCGTCCGGACGGCGGCTGACGGCGCCTTCGGGTGCTACGGGCCACGACGAGCCCTTCGCCCCGACCGCATTGCAGCAGGCGTATCTGGTGGGGAGGGAAGACGACCTGGTTCCGGACGCCGTCGGCTGCCACCACTACCGGGAGTTCGGTGTGTCCGGGCTGGACGTCGATCGGTTGCAACGGGCCTGGGCCGCGGTGCAGGCCCGGCATCCGATGCTGCGCTGCGGGCTCACCACGGGCGGAGAGCTTCAGATCCGCGCCGAGCAGGGCCGTCCGCCGACCGTCCATTCCGCAGGTCAGGACCCGGGCGAGGTTCGCGCCCGACTTTCGCAACGTCGGTATTCCGCCGCTGACTGGCCCCTGCACGAGATGGAGGTCACCCCGCTCCCGCGGGACGAGTGGGTGGTGCACCTCGCCGTCGACGGGTTGATCTGCGACGGCCGGAGCCTACGGATCGTGCTGCGGGACCTGTGGCGCGTGTACGAGGGAACAGCCCTAGCACCGGACCCGGAAGCGGTGTCTTTCCGTGACTTCGCACGCGCGGTGGCCGAGGCGACCACGGGCGACCGCTATGCCGAGGACCTGCGCTACTGGGAGAGCCGGCTGACCGATCTACCGGCGGGACCTGGCACTGTGCACTCCCCCGCCCGGGAGGACTCGGACGTCGGCGGTGGACCGGAGCGAAGGCCGCTGACCGGCTCGCTCGGCCCGTCCGAGTGGGCGCGTCTGCGTGAGGTGGCGGTGGAGCGCGGAGTGACCGCGACCGCGCTGTTGCTGGGTGCGTTCTGCGACACCCTGGCCACAGCGGGGGCGGCCCTGCCGTTCAGCCTCGTCCTCACCACCAGCGATCGGGCCCGGATGCGCGGGACCGACGACACCGTGGGCACCTTCACCTCCACGATGGTGCTGCCGGTGTTCGACACCGACGTCCATGTCATGAACCGGCATCTCGCGGAGGACCTGGAGCACGGGACGGTACCCGGTGTCGCCGCGCTTCGGCGCCGCCGAGGGCGGGTACTGGAGCTGCCGGTGGTGTTCACCAGCATGCTCGACGAGCAGGAGCCCGCCGAGGGCTTCGCCGCGGCCGAGTGTCATGCGGTCGGTCGTACCGCCGGGGTCTCGCTCGACCACCAGGTGTGGGAGGCGGACGGGGCACTGCGTATTCGTTGGGATGTGGTGGAGCGTGCCTTCGCCGCACCGGGAGCGCGGGCCCTGTTCGATGCGTACCTCGGTCGGCTGCGGGCGCTGGCCGGAAGTGCCGAGCCGGCGGTGCATCCGCTCAACGACCTCCAACAGGCGTACGTCGTCGCGCGGGAGTTGGGTGCGGCCGATGCGGGCGGCTGTCGGCTCCAGCTCAGCTACGGGATCGATGATCTGGACCATGCCCGGTTGACCCGGGCTCTGGAGCGCCTGGTGTCCCGGCATCCGGTGTTGTCGGCCGAGATCGACGCGGAGCACGGCCTGCGACTGCCCCGGAGAGCTGCGGCACCACCCGTACCCGAGGTGCCCTTGACACCGCAGGTCGGCCGGGACCTCTTACGCCAACCGTTCCCTTTGGGGAAGGGGCACCTGGATGTTCGGGTGGGCCGCGCTGAACGCGGCGTGGACGTCGTGTTCCTGACCGTCGATCTCGCCCTGGTCGATGCGCGCAGCATCCACTTGGCCGGGCGGGAGTTGATGGCGCTGTACGCGGCCGACAACGACGGTATCGGCGGAGTGTTCCGCGCCGATCCGCGGGAGGTGCTCCCGGCGCAACTGGACCAGTCGGCAGCGCGCGAGCACTGGCGGCAACGGGTGACCGTGCTGCCGACGGGTCCTCGGCTGCCGGCGGTGCCCGACGACGGTACGCGCAGACGGCTCTGCGGCAGTGTCTCGCGGTGGCCCGAGGTGGTGGCCGCCGCCGCGGAGCGCGGTTGCTCTCCCGACGGTCTGCTGTTGGCCGCGTTCGCGCGGGCGATCTCCCCTGGACTCGGTGATGTGTTCGCCCTTCCGGTGGTGCGCTGGTCGGCGGGCAGCGACGCGGACCGACCCGCCGAGGTGACCGCGCTGAGTTGGGTGACGGTCACGGCAGATGGATCTCCCCTGCTCGATCTGGCCCGCCGCTATGACGCGGTACTGGGTGCGGACCGGGAAGCAGACGTGGCGAGTGGTCTGGCCGAGCTCCGTCGTTCGCGCCGCGCTGACTCCGCCATGCCCGTGGTCTACACGAGCATCTTCGACCTGACGGGGCATCCGTTGCCCGACGGCGTCACCGCCGGCGACTGGGCGACGACCACACCGGGGGTGGCACTGGACTGTGTGGCTACCCTGGACGGCGATGTGTTGGAGTTTGCCTGGGACGCGTTGGAGGAACAGCTACCGGGAGGTTGGTTCGACGGGGCGTTCCTGCGCTTCGCCGCCGAAGTGGCCGGTCTTTCGGAGCTCGCCAAGGATCCGCCGGACGACCCCCGGTTGCCGCCGGCGCGGTGGAACGACACCTCTCGACCGTTCCCGGCAGATCTGCCGGTCCAGTGCCTGATCGAGGACCAGGCACGGATCAGACCGGCCCAGGTGGCGGTGCGTTGGGCCGGGGGCGCCCTGACCTACGCGGAGCTGGAGCTGCGGGCCAACCGGCTGGCCTGGACCCTGCGCGAGGCGGGTGTGGGCCGGGGTGACGTGATCGGTGTGTCCGTGCGCCGGGGCCCGGACATGGTAGTGGCGGTCCTCGGCATCCTCAAGGCCGGCGGTGCCTATCTGCCGGTGCTGCCGTCCCTGCCGCGCGACCGTGCGGCGGTGATGCTCGGGGATGCGGCGGCCCGCCTGCTGCTGTGGGACAAGGCGTGTGCCTGGGCGACGGAGCTGCCGGGCGTACGGCCCATCGATCTGGACGAGGTGCTCGCCCGTCCGCACGAGCGGGAGTCCACCGCACCGGAACCGGTCAACGACGTCGACGACCTGGCGTACGTGATCTTCACATCGGGCAGTACCGGTCGCCCCAAGGGCGTCGCGGTCACCCATCGTCCGATGCTGAACCTGTTCGAGTGGTGTCAGCGCACCTTCGGCTTCGGCCCCGGGGACCTCGGGCTGAGCGTCACCTCACTCGGCTTCGACCTCTCCGTCTTCGACATCTTCGGACTGCTCAGCATGGGGGCGGGGCTGTACGTCGCCGACGAGGAGCAGCAGCGCGATCCACAACTGTTGCTCCGGGTGCTGTTGACCGAACCGGTGACCTTCTGGAACTCCGCGCCGACTACTCTCGCGCATCTGGCGCCGGAGTTCGCCGCCGTCTCCGATCGACGCACCGAAGACACGCTGCGGCTGGTGTTCCTCAGTGGGGACTACACCCCGTTGTGGTTGCCGGACCAACTGCGGACGGCGTTCCCCGGTGCGACGCTGGTCAGCCTGGGCGGGGCGACCGAGGCGACCGTGTGGTCGAACTACTTCGTGGTGGACCGGGTGGACCCGCAGTGGCGCAGCATCCCGTACGGGCGGCCCATCGACAACTCCCGCTACCACGTGCTGGACGACTCGCGCAGACCGGTGCCGATCGGGGTCGAGGGGGATCTGTACATCGCCGGGGCGTGCCTGGCCAGCGGTTACTACCGACAACCTGCGCTGACCGAGGAACGTTTCGTCACCGGCGACTTCCCGGGGGTGCCCGAGACGCGGATGTACGCCACCGGTGACCGGGCCCGGTACGGCCCCGACGGTGTGTTGCACTTCCTGGGACGCTGCGACGGGCAGGTCAAGGTGCGTGGATTCCGGGTGGAACTGCCGGAGATCGAACACCGGCTGCGGACACACCCCGGTGTCGAGGACGCGGTGGTCCTGCTGCGGAAGAGCAGGTCGGGCGAGGAGCGCCTGGTGGCGTACGTACTGCCGGACGGGCCGCCGCCGTGCGCGGAGGAGGTGCGGGCCCACGCCGCTGCTGCACTGCCCGACTATATGGTGCCGGGTGTGGTGGCCTTCGTCTCCGCATGGCCGGCCACGAACAACGGCAAGCTGGACAGGGACGCGCTGCCCTGGCCGATCGCCCCGACGACGGCGCCGACCGACGACACCGCCGATGCCACGAAGCTGATCGCGGCGATGTTCGGCGAGCTGCTCGATCTGCCGCCCGTGGACCCTGCCGCAGACCTGTGGGACCTGGGCGCGACCTCGTTCACGATGGTCAGGGCGAGCCGTATGCTGCGCGAGCGGTACGGCCGTGAGGTTCCGGTGGCCGTCCTGCTGGCCGAACCGACGGTCGCGGCCATCGCCCGGCATATGTCCGGCACTCCGCAGGCGCCTGCCGTCGCCCCCCATACATCCGACAGCTCGCCCACTCTCGACCCACCGCCCACCTTCGTCGCCCCACCCACGCCCAACGCCTCACCCACCTTCGACTCCCCGCCCAACGCCTCACCCACCTTCGACTCCCCGGGCCGCGGAGCCGAACCCGCGCAGGTGGACTTCTTCGCGGAGGACGAGCGGCGCCGTTTCAAGGAAGGCGACTTCGGCCAGCGGCCGAGGTCCGGGCGGACACAGCCGCTGGCGTTGACGGGCGATCGGCCGACGGAGGCACAACGACGCTGGCGCTCCAGCCGCCGCCCGGTCGTCGAACGGGCACTGGAGGGCGCCCGGCTCGGGCAGTTACTGAAGGTGTTGGCCAGGACGAGCGAGGACTCGGGCGCCGGCTCGCTCTATCCGTCCGCCGGTGACACCTGCTCCGTGCAGGTGTACGTACTGGTCCGCAAGGGCGCGGTGGACGGGCTGGAGGGCGGCGCCTACTACTACCGGCCGCGCGAACACGCCCTGGAACCCCTTGACACCGGCGTCGAGGTGCCGGTGAACGCGCATGTCTTCTACAACCGTCCCTTCGCGGCCCGGGCTGCCGCCGAGATCTATCTGATCGGCGAGTTGCAGGGCATCGAGCCCCTGTACGGTGCCCAGGCGCCGCGGTACCTCGCGCTGGAAGCCGGACACATGGCCCAGTTGTTGATGCAACAGCAGGTGCCGTCCGGGGTCGCGCTGTGTCCGGTGGGTGATCTGCGTCAGGGTGATCTCACCGAGGCGTTGGGGCTCGGGAGCTCCCACTCCTTCCAGTTGGGCTTCCTGTGCGCTCCCCTGGACGCAACGGGTGAGAACGACCCCGTTGAGCCGCTGTGGACCACGGCGAGCGCCCCGCCCCGGCAGAGCTCCACCGATATCGCGGTCGTCGGCATGGCGGGGCGGTTCCCCGGCGCCGGAAGCCCAAATGCACTGTGGCGGCTGCTCCACGAGGGGCGCTCCGCGATCGGTCCGATGACGCCCGAGCGGGTCGCGGCGCTCGGCTGGAGCGGACCCCCACCGGTCGGCGGATTCCTGGACGCACTGGGCGCGGTGGACCTGCGGCCCCTGCGCATCTCCCCGGCCGAGGCCGATGTGCTCGACCCCCAGTTGCGGATGCTACTGCCCACCGTCTGGGAGTGTCTGGAGCGTGCCGGCCACACACCGCGGTCCCTGGCCGATGGCGGCGCCCGGGTCGGTGTGTTCGTGGCGTCCATGTGGGACGACCACCTCACCACGGCGGGCGACGGCTGGGAGCGCGACGGTACGGTGGAGGTCGTCGCCACCCGGGCGACCGTGCCCAACCGGCTCTCGCACACCTTCGGTTGGCAGGGTCCGAGCATGGCGGTCGACACCTCGTGCTCGTCGTCGTTGACCGCGCTGCATCTGGCGATCAACGCACTGCGCGCCGGTGACTGCGACAGTGCCGTCGTCGCGGGCGTCAATCTGGTGACCCACCGACGCCATGTGGGACTGCTGTCCGCCCTGGGCTTGCTCGCCGATCGGGAGGCCGTGCGTCCCGGCGCCGCCTATGACGGAGCGGCACCAGGTTGGTACGTCGGCGAGGCGGTGGGGGCGCTGCTCCTGCGGCGCGCGGACACCGCGGCCCGGGACGTCGACCAGGTGCTCGGTGTGCTGGAGGAGTCGTGGTGCGGTCACGCGGGCGGCGTCGGCAGGTTCGGAGCACCGGGCCCGGCGCCGCTCATGGACTCGCTGGCCCGGTTGCTGCGGAGCGCCGACCTGGAACCGACGGCCGTGTCCTATGTGGAGAGTGCAGCGGCCGGCGCCAGTCTGGCCGATGCCGCCGAGGTCGCCGCCTTCCACGAACTGTTCGGCGACGGCTCGCGTCCGGTGCCGATGGGCACGGTCAAGCCGAACATCGGCCATGCCGAAGCGGCGGCGGGCATCGCACAGCTGATGAAGGTGATGTTGCAGCTGCGGCACGGGCGCATCGCCCCGACCCTGGTCTCCGAGCAGCCCAATCCGCTGGTCGAATGGGACGGTCGAGCGGTGTACGCGCCACGGCGGGCCATGGAGTGGGCTGCGGGCCGCGGGGTGCGTCGGGCGATCGTCAACGCCGTCGGCTCCGGTGGCTCCTACGCGCACGTCGTGGTGCGCGAGGCGGGAGGATCCCGATGAACACGCGCTGGACCGTCGGAACGCGTGAGCCGAACGCTTCCGTACGCATGATCTGCTTCGCCCACGCCGGCGGCGGCAGTGCCCTGTTCCTTCCCTGGCGCAGGATGTTGGCACCGCACATCGACGTCTGTCCGATCGTGCTGCCGGGGCGGGAGCGACGTATCCATGAACCACCGCACACCCGTATGGACGACCTGGTCGAGGAGCTCGTACCCGCCCTGGAGCCGCTGTTGGACCTGCCGTACGTGTTGTTCGGGCACAGCATGGGCGCGATGGTGGCGTACGAGGTCGCCAGGCGGTTGCGGCCGGCGCCGGCGATGGTGTACGTCTCCGGCCGACGGATCCCGGGAGTGACAGGAGTGCGCCATCTACTCGACGACGAAGAGTTCCTGGAGGTGTTGAAGGGACTCGGCGGCACCCCTTCGACGGTGCTCGACTCACAGGACCTGGCCAGGCTGTTCCTGCCCTGCCTCAGGGCTGACTACCGCTTGGTGGAGACCTACCGGCCGGCGGTCACACCGCCGCTGTCCTGCCCGCTGGTCGCCCTCACCGGCGATGCGGACCCCGAGGTCACCCCGGCGCAGATGGCGCGCTGGGGCGACCTGACCACCGACGGTTTTGGGCTGCACGTCTTTCCCGGGGACCACTTCTACCTCAAGGGCCTGCCGGAGGTGCTGCGGCGAACGCTGCTGGACACGCTGGGCTCGTTCACGAGCAGGCCCGCCATACGAGGGCGGAGTTGAATCCGCCGAAGCCGAACGCGTTGGATACCGCCCAGCGCAACGGCGTGTCGACGGCGGTGGCTCCCACCAGCCGGGGCGCGTTGTCGATGGGGTTGCGCAGCCATGGGTTGGGGTGCACGAAGCTGTCGCGCAACTGGACGGCTACGGCCGCAGCCGTCAGTGTGCCGGCTGCCGTGAGCGCATGTCCGGCCAGCCCCTTGGGTGCGTTGACCCACGGCGAGGCCGCGCCGAACACTCGCGTGATCGCCTCGGCCTCGACCTGGTCCCCGAGCGGCGAGCCCGTGCCATGGGCGCTGATCAGGTCCACATCGCCAGGAGACACACCGGCGTCGGCCAGTGCCCTGGTCATGACCTCGGCTTCCCCGTCAACCGTCGGGTCAGGCTGACTGTTCGCATCCAGTCCGGCTGCGTGACCGGCGAGTTCGACGAGGGGTCGCACTCCTCGGCGTAGGGCCGACGCAGCCGATTCCAGCACCATGGCGACGGCCGCGGGCCCATGGACGAACCCGCGGTGGGAGCCGTCGAAGGGGCCACCGGGGCCGCCGTCTGCGGTGGGCACCATGGCACCCAGATTGAGGAAGCTGCGCAGTTCGGCGGGTGACGGTTCGGCCAGTGCGCCGACGACCAGACAGATGTCCGCGACGCCCCAGACCACCAGCCGGGCGCCCTGGATCAGTGCCAGGTGACCGCTGGCAGACGCACCGCCGACGGTCATCCCCTCCCCGCGGATGCCGAATGTCTCGCTGAGCGCCCCCACCTGGTCGGTGTCCTGGAACTGCAGCGCCAGCCGGGGCGGCACCAGCATCGGATCGCGTTGGAAGCGATCTGCGGCGGCGGCGCTCTGGGTACCGTTGAGGTTGTGCCCGCCGACGACCACACTGAGCCGCCGCGGATCGAGGCCCCCGTGGTGCAGCCGGGCTTCGCGCCATGCCTGGCCAGCGACGGCCAAGGATGCGCGCACCGGCCGCGACGCACGGCGGATCGCCGCGGACGGCAGGTCCAGCGCCGCTGCCCCGTCGGCGACCACGGCATCCGACAGGGCAGCGCGGTAGGGCACGAAGTCCCCGGGCCCGGTGCGGGCGATCGCGGTACGCCCCGCCCGTAGCGCCTCGGTGAACCGGGCCACATCGGGGCCGAGCGGCGATACGACACCGAGCCCGGTGACGACCACTCGGGCGCCGGACGCCATCACCGGTACCGCTCGAAGAGGTCGACCAGGTCCGCCACCGGCATGGCCTGACGGAACTCGGTGATGGGAACGAGTACATCGAGGTCGTCCATCACATTGGTCACGACCTCGCTGCGGTCCACACTGTTGAGGCCGAGTTCGGCGAGGGTGATCCCGGGCACGAAGTCCCCCGGCTTGAGGTCCGGCAGGATCGCGGTCGCATGGTGGCGGATGGCAGCCAGTACGGCCCCGTCGAGGTGAGTCATGGTGTCCTCTCGGTCTTGGATCCGCTCATGCTCAGATCCACTCATAGCGGCGGTGGTAGTTCTCGATGCCTTGGAGCGCGAGCATCGGCGCGACCTCGGTGTGAGGGGTGTTGGGCCGCCATTCGCCGTGGGTCTCGACCTTCAGGTGCTGCCGGGGCACGAGACACGCCTGCCCCAGGGGAAGAAGGTCCCGGTACTCCGCGAAGGTGAGACGGCGACGGGCGGCCAGTCGCGCACCGATCCCTCGGGCCGACACCGCACGCCGGGCGTCCTCGCCCACCGTGCCGCTGAGGAACTCGGAGGAGCAGCCCGACCCGTAGGAGAACAGCCCGACACGAGCCCCGTCCGCCGCTACCGGGAGCCGGTCGACGAGGCTGCTCAACGCCAGGTAGAGCGAGCCGGAGAAGAGGTTGCCGACCTGTGCCGGGTAGTGGAGGCTCGGCTCCACGCGCTGGGTGAAGTCAGCCGCGACGGCCGCCGGGTCCAACCCGGTGAACTCGCGCATGGCCCGCCGATGAGCTGCCCGCACCATGCCCGCGAACGGTGTGTGGAAGGCCAGGTAGTCGAACGTCCCGTCGAAAGACACATCGGCGACCCGCCGACAGTAGTCGGCGAAACTGCGGACCGTGCACTCCAGATAGGCGACGAGCGACAGGTCCGCGTCGGCGAGTTCGATCTCCGGGCCCGGCCGGGCCGTGTCCATCGTCTCGAAGCTGTGCAGCCCGAACGCGCCGAGGTCCAACTCCAGCACCCGGGGGTGCTCGCTGAGGAGCAGGGCGACAGCGCCGCTGCCGGTCGCCAGTTCGGCGTACTCGGCGCGCTCGTCCGCCAACCCCACATCGGTGGCGATCAACAACACTCGGGCATCGGGGGACGCTCCGGACGCCAGGTAGCCGGCGGCCAGTTGTAGGGCGCCCGTCGCCGCGTAGCAGGCTTGTTTGACTTCCAGCAGTCGGCACTCGGGGCCGAGGCCGAGATAGCGGTGGACATAGGAGGAGATCGACTTGCTGTAGTCGACGCCGGACTCGGTCGCCACAAGGACGAGTTCGATGCGCGCACGTACCTCGGGATCAAGATCGTCGATCAGGCCCTTGGCCGCGTTCACCGCATGTGTGACGGGGTCTTCGAAGGGCAGGGCGACGGAACGTCCCTCCAACATCAGATTGGTGACCCTGGCCGGATCCAGATTGCGGCCGTCGGCGAGGTCGGCGGCGCTGATCCAGGCACTGCCGGCGTAGACGTCGAGCGCCTCGACGCCCACCGTCACCCGTGGTGACTCGGTCATGTTCTCTCCTCGGTGGGCCGGGGGGCCGTGGTCGTCGCGATGACCTCGCGCAGCAGCCGGTTGATCTCGTCGGCGTGGGTCACGCAGGGGAAGTGGCCGGCGTCGGGCAGTTCCGTGTAGCGGGCCCCCGGAATCGCTCCGGCGAGGCGCCGTGCCGTTTCCAACGGCACCACGGTGTCCAACCGGCCCTGGATCACCATGGCCGGCAACCGCAGCTCCGGCAGGCGGCGCAGCAGATCAGGTTCACCGACGAACAGGTCCAGATAGGACAGCCCAACGTAGGCGTCCATGCTTTCGCAGCACAGGAGGTCGGCCGCGAGCTCCGGTAGCCGAGCGTCGTCACCGGTTGCCGCCGCCACCGCGGCCAGGTCCTCCGCCACGACGACCTCCAGCCGGTTCACCTCCCCGACGCGGTTGGCGTAGCGGTAGGAGCCGCCGATGGTGGTCAGTGACGCCACGCGCTCCGGGTGGCGCAGGGCGAAGGTCTGGGCCACCAGTGAGCCCCAGGACGCCCCGACCAGATGGAGGGGCCCGTCGATGGCGAGTTCGGCCAGAGCGGCGGTGTGGAGGTCGACGATGTGATCCAGGGACATGGTCCCCCGGGTACGGGTGGCGCCCACCCCCGGGTGGTGGAGAACCACGAGGCGGTGGTCTGTTCCGAGCCCGGCGAACTGGCCGGCGAAGATGCCGGCGCCGATGTTGAAGGGATGCATGAGGAGCAGGGTCGGGCCGGTGTCGCCGTGGACGAACGCCTCGACCGTCGCGGTCTCCGACTCGACCAGTTGGCGCCGGACGGCCGGGGCGTGCCGGGTGAGGACGGCGAGGTTGTCACCCGTCCGCGCATACCCTTCGGCCACCGCCTTCCGTACATCGTCAGGAATCCGGTCCACCGGTTCAAAGCGGGTCCTGGCGAGGGCCATCGGTGAGTCGGCCTGTTGCATCGGCATCAGGTCGACCACGTCGGCGCGGTCGCCGAAGCGGTCGGCCAATCGGTCGGCGAGGGCTTCGGCGGCGGTGTCGGAAAGGCCGATGGGCAGGGCGAGCCGGATCAGACCGGCAGGGTCGTCGCCGAGGTGTGGACCACCACGGACACCGGTGCCGCGGTAGAGCCAGGCGAGCAGCGCTGGCCCGGGTTGCGTCAGCCTGCCGAACGCGGCGTCGCGCCGTGGGTCGAGCAACAGGCAGTGGGTGCCGGGTGCGCCGTGCAGGGGTGCTCCGGCCTTCGCGAGCCGTTGGTGCACCATTCGCATCTGCTGGGCCCGGCGATGGATCAGCTCGCCGACGACCGTCGTGTCTCCGAGTGCGGTGGTGAGGATCGACTGTTGTTGGAGCCCGAGTTGTCTGCCGTACGCGTCCTCGTCATCGGCCAGGCGTTCGGCCAGGTCGGTGCGGCGGGTCGCGACCATTCCCCCCGTGGCGACGGCGAAGTTCTTCGACAGGCTCACGGTCACCGCGTCGGCGCACTCCAGCAGGGAACGGACGGTCCGCCAGACATCGGCGCCGGGTTCGGTGATCGCCCATGCGTTGTCCACCACACGGGTCGCGTCCAGTACGAGCGGCACCCCATGGGTGTGCAGCAGGGCGGCCGTCTCACGGAGGGCAGTCAGGGAGATGGGAAGGCCGCCGGCGGCGTTGGTGCTCAGTTCCAGACAGACGAACGACACATCGGGGCCGTGTTCGTCGAGCAGTTCGGGGAGAGCGGCGAGCCGGGCGTCACCGCTGTGCGCCGCCCCCTCGGCGCGAGGGAGGCGGATCGCCCGCAGCCCGGCTTCGGCCAGCGCGAACTGCCAGGTCGGGAAGAGGTCGTTGTGGAGGACCACACCGCGGCGACCGGGCCATGACCGGCAGAGTCGGATCTCAGCCGAACGCCCGGACGTCGTCCAGGACACCTGTCGTTGTGGCAGCCATACGGGCAGTTCCTGTGGGGCGTTGCCCGTCTCCGCGACCCGGGCGGCCAGCGCGGCCATCCGATCGGTGACGAAGGGGTCGAGCCGTTCGAACCACGAGTCGGTGAGGAGGTCGGTCTCCACGTCCAGGTGATCAAGCAGGATCGGATTGTGTCCGGCGCGGATCAGCAGGGTGTCGCGCCCCGGGGCGTTGGGGTGGGACGGCGCATCGGTCTCACTGCTGGATTCCGCGGCGTTGGCGATCATCATGATGAGGTCGACGGCATCGGTCCGGCCGGTGACGGGCTGGCAGACGTAGAGCGGTACCTCGATCGGCCGGAACTTCTTCTTGAACCGGTAGTTGCCCTCGTCGAAGATGCCGACGGACCGCAGTTCGGCCAGTGCCTGCCGTACGTCGTCGGCCGGGTTGGGCGTGTCGACCACCTCGACACCGAAGCTCCCGCCGAAGCTGAGCACTTCGACACCCTCAGCGGCCAGCCTGCCGATGATCTCGACCAGTGAGTATTCAAGTCCGCCCAGGGGCATGTCCCGCCGATAGAACTCCACGTCCAGGAGATAGCCGTTCTCGGCCGGCAGCGCGGTCAGCACGATCGCGCTCAGCAGCCGGTCGTCCCGATGGGTCAGGAACACCCGGTGCCGGTCGGTCAGCCTGCCGCCCCGGATCTGTTCGCGTACCTCGGCGACGTACGCGTTCACCATCTGTTTGCCGTCGGACCACTGGTCGACCAGATCGGCGATCGCCTCGTCGGTCGCCGGACGGGAGCCGCTGGTGTACTCCTCGACCCGGTTGTTGCCGTCACGGCCGAACTTGCGCACCAGATAGCGCAGCTTGCTCCGCTGACCGCCGGCGAGCGAGAAGGACCCGATGTCGTCGAGCCTCTGTACGACGCCGAACGCCGTCGCCAGCATCGGGGTGCCGGCCAGTTCGGTGAGCGGCTCGGTGGACAGCAGATTGAGCCGCAGTCCCTTGCGGGTGCAGTGGTCCAGTAGCTCACCGGCCGCGGCGGCGAAGCGCTCCGGCGCTCCCGTGTACCTCCACACCAGTACGGAGTCCCCGCGGCGACCGATCGCCAAGTAGCCGTCACGGGTGGACGGGAAGAACAGCAGGGGGGCGATGCTCAGCCCGGCAAGACCGGACTCCAGGCCGTAGCGGCGTTCGACGTCCTGTTCCAGTCGGAGCAGCTCCGGGTACTGGGGCAGATCGACGCGTGATACGAGGACGGCGCCGGGTCCTGACGGATGGGCCTCGACAGTGTCAGTCGGTGCAGCCGGCTGCGCGGCGGTTCTCGGCGCCACCACGGGCGGGTGCGCTTCGTCGGCGAGGCGGGCGACGGCGGGGGCGCCGAAGCGCTCCACCAGATGTGCGGTGAGGGCGGGGCAATCGGGGTGGTCGAACAGCAGGGTCTTGGGCAGTGTGCCGAGCGTGGTTTCCAAGGAACGCACCGCTCGCAGCATGTCCAGCGAGCTGAGACCGCCCTCGGTGAAGCGGCCGTCGGGACCGAGTTCGGCTTGGGCGGCTCGCTCGACGGCCGCGCGCACAACAGCGGCCAAGTCGACGTCCTTCTCCCCTTCCCTTGCCTCTGCCTCCTCCTGCTCCTGCTCCTGCTCCTGCTCCTGCTCCTGCTCCTGCTCCTGCTCCTGCTCCTGCTCCTGCTCCTGCTCCTGCAACGGTCCGTTCGTGGTGGTGGAGACGGCCGCGGTGTCCATATATCCGGCCAGTTCGGCGAGCGTGTCGTGCTCATAGAGTTCGCTCGCCGGCACGGTGAGGCCGTACGAGGTGTGCAGCCAGCGGACCAGTTCGACCCGCATGATCGAATCAAGACCGAGCCCGGTGAGGGAGTCCCGGTCACCGATCACTTCTGCGGGCAGACCGAGCGCGATCCCCACCCGTTCACGGAGCACCGCCGCGCTGACCGCACCCGCCGTCGATCCGACCTCGGGCGTGCCTGGCTCGGCGTTCTCCGCCGCAGGCGTAGGCGACTTCCTGCTCGGGCCCATCGGCAGCACCACGGTCGAGGTTTCCGCCATGCGCAGGGGGATGGGTTCCGCAATAGCCTTGCGGCGTACGGGGGTCAGCCGGACCGGACCACGGGCCGTTGCTCTCAGTGGTGCGGTCTGCACGGGCCCGGGTTGCGGCACCGTGGATTCGGGCGCGGCATCGTCACTGCGGTTCGCGTCACTGCGGTTCGTGAGGCGTGGGAACCAGTGGGCCGTTCCGGTGAACTCCGGCGCGGGCAGCGACACCCGCCCGGGGACCGTTGGCCAGTGGGCAGCCCAGTCGACGGCATGACCGAGGCACCAGGCGGCGGCGATCTCCTGCGGGGTGCCCTGTGGCCTTGGGGCGAGTCCCTCCGTGGCGATGCCGCGCGGCTCCTCACCACCCGTACCGCGCAGCAGGGCGATGAGCCGAGAGCGATCGGTGACCACCAAGGCCAAGCGGTGTGACAACGCCTCCCTGCCCGACTGGAGGGTGTAGGCGACGCGTTCGACATCCAGTCCGGGGTCACGTTCGAGGGCCTGTGCGAGTCGTTCGCGGTAGTCGGCTAGCCCTTGCTCGTCCCGTGCCGACAGCGGCACCACCAGTGTCGCGCCGGGGGCCACCGGCGGGGCCGGAGCCGTGCCCGCACTCTGCAACACCACATGGGCATTGGTCCCGCCGAAGCCGAACGAGCTGACGCCCGCGCGTCGCACCGGCTGCCCTGACTCGTCCTGGACTGGCTGCCACTCACGTGCCCGGTCGGCAAGGAACAGCGGGGTGCCGGCCAGTCGCAGATACCGGTTGGGCTCTCGTAGATGCGGATTGGGCGGGATCAGGCCGTGCCGCATCGCCAGCACGGTGGCCAGTAGGCCGGCGATGCCGGCCGCAGCCTCCAGATGACCGATGTTGGCCTTCACCGAACCGACGGCGACATGCGGCTCGTCTGCGGCGGGAAGGCCCCGGTCCTCGTACAACCGCGCGTACGCCTGCTTGAGCCCTTCGATCTCGACTGGGTCGCCCAGTGCGGTGCCGGTGCCGTGGGCCTGGACGAACCCGATGGTCCGTGGATCCACACCCGCCTTCCGAACTGCATCGACGATCACCTGCGCCTGGGCCTGTGGATTGGGTGCGGTGAGCGACGGCGACCGGCCGCAGTGGTTGACCGCCGTGCCGAGCACCACCGCGTGGACGTGGTCGCCGTCGGCCAACGCACGGTGCAGCGGTTTCAACACCACCACTCCGGTGCCCTCTCCGCGGACATAGCCGTCCGCGGAGTCATCGAAGCTGGCACATCGGCCCCGGGGGCTGAGCATGCCGGCCCGGTCGAAGGTGGCGAACAGGGCCGGGCTCAGGGTCAGATTGACTCCGCCGGCGATGGCCAGGTCACAGTCACCGTGTTGGAGCGCGCGAACGGCGTGGTGCACGGCCACCAGCGAACTGGAGCAGGCGGTGTCCACCGCCTCGCTGGGTCCGTGCAGGTCAAGCAGGTGCGAGACCCGGTTGGCCAGGACCGCATGGGCGACCCCGGTAGCCATATGTGCCTCGGGGGCCCCGGCGTGCGCCGTCATCAGCTCGTTGTAGTCACCCGTGGCCACACCGACGAACACACCGGTCGCGGAGCCCGCGAGCTCGCCCGGGCGGCGGCCCGCGTCGTACAGGGCCTGCCAGGTCACCTCCAGCAGGTGGCGTTGTTGCGGGTCCATGAAGCCGGCCTCGCGCGGGGAGATGCCGAAGGCAGCAGCGTCGAAGTCGGCGACCCGCTCCACGAATCCGGCGCGCACCTGATGCATCTGGGGGTCGGCGAGCAGATCGATCCGGTCCGAGGGGACCGGCCCCACCTGATCGGCGCCGGTCGAGACGATCCGCCAGAGCGCGGCCAGGTCGTCGGCGCCGGGGAACCTGCCGGCCATGCCGACGATGGCCACGGGCATTGTCACCCCGGTACCGGGAGCGAGTGCCGCGTGATCCGGTTCCGGTGCCGGCCCGGCAACGACGCTCTCCCGAGCCGGCACCGAAGCTTCGGCCTCCCGGCCGGGGGTCCCCACCGGCACCGCAATGTCGGCTACAACGGCTGGCGCGGGGTGATGTGCCGGGTTCCCATCAGAAGGCGCCGCTTCGAGGGTGATACTCCGTCCGACCTGCGGATGGTCACGCAGCAAGCGGTCCGCGAGCGCCCGGAGGGTGGGCGTCTCGAACAGCACGGTGGGCAGCAGGTCCAGTCCGTAGCGGGTGTTGACCTGCGTGATGAGCTCGGTCAGTGAGATCGAGTCGAAGCCCAACTCCATCAGATCCGTTTCGGTGTCCACATCGTCGTCGGCCACCATGAGGAACCCGGCCGCGATGGTACGAAGCCCCTGCTCGACGGTGCCGGGGTGAACAGTCAGTGGTTGCTCGGCCCTGACGGTTCCCATGCTCTGCCGCGACGCGGTGTCATAGGCGATCAGCGCGGGGCGAGTCTCCGTACCTGCCATGACCGCATCGAAGGCGCGCAGTGCGTACGGGGTGGGGAGCGGCACCATCCCTCCGTACTGCGCCATCAGCGTACGGCTGGCCTGCTGTACCGGCATTCCGCCGTCCTCCCACAGCGGCCAGCCGATCGAGATCGTGCGCCCGGGGCGCAGCCCTGCCGTGTGCAGGGTTGCCCGTTCCTCGGCGAAGGCGTCGAGGAAGGCATTGGCGAAGGCGTAGTCGGCTTGGCCCAGGTTGCCCGTCGTGGCCGCCACGGACGAGAACAGCGTGAGGAATTCGAGCGGTTCGTCGCGCGTGGCCTCGTCCAGGTGGACGGCGCCCCACACCTTCGGTGCGAGCACCTCCGCGATCTCGTCGGGGCTCTTGTGCACCGCGCGTGAGTCACGGGTGACGCCGGCCGAGTGCACGATCCCGTGCAGTGCGCCGAATCGCCGCCGGACCGCTCGGAGGAGTTCGTCGACCTGCTGGCGATCGCTGACGTCGGCAGGGTGGTACATCACTTCGGCGCCGGTGGCGGCGAGTTCCCGTACGGCTGCCACAGTCGTGGCGTCGGGAGTCCTGCGCCCGGACAGGACGAGGTTGACCGGGCCGTGTTGGGCCAGGTGCGCGGCGATCGTCATTCCGATGCGGCCTGCGCCCCCGGTGATCAGATAGGTACGCCGGGCTCCGGCCACCGCAGCGGGCGCCGCGGACGGTTCGTACTCCTCGTACGTCAACTCCTGCCGTTCGTCGGCGGCTGTCAGCCGGACGTCCCCCTCGGTGGTGCCGAGCAGTTCGTCGACCAGGAGTCGAGCGAGGGGGACGGTGGGTGCGTCGAGGTGGAGATGCACACCGGAGAAGCCGGTGTGTTCCAGTGCGAGCGTACGCATCAGGGCACCGATGGCGACGTACGCGGGCTGTGGCCGCCCGGTCCGTTCGTCGTTGTGGTGGGCCACCAGCATCCGCAGGGAGCTGCCGGTGGCCAGGGTGCCGGTGGCCAGCCGTAGTGCGGTCGAGAACCCTTCCCGCAGTTGGGCTCCGAGTTCCGCTTCGGTCCCGGGGCAGATCTGGAGGACGGCGTCCATCGGTGCGCCGGTGGCGGTGGTGTCCCAGTCGATGCCGCGGCGGGCGAGTTCACCGGCCAACTCGGCACGCAGAGCGGGGTCCGAGCAGTGCACCAGGACGCGCTTCAGCTCACGCCGGGACGGTGGGAGGGCGGCAGGCTGCCAGCGGGGGCGCCGGTGCCGCACCGCGACCTCGACCTGTGCCCCTGACTCCGGCGTGGGCAGGGATAGGGCAGGGGTCGCTGGGGATGCGGTCTTGGTGGGCACGGCGGTCAGCCGCAGCCCCTTGATGGCGAGGACCCGTTCAGCACCGTCGTAGATGTCCACGTCGATGGTGCGGGCAGCGGATTCGGTGGCGGGCGTGACATCGCGGGCGTGGACGCGGCAGCGAGCGGGAAGGGGACGGCTGCTGATCAACTCTTCGATGGACGTGGGCAGATATCCGGTGGTGTCGTCGAGCACGGCGAGCGCCTGGAGCGCTCCGTCGAGCACGGCCGGGTCGATGCGACGTCCGGCTGCGGGCGATGCCGCCAGATCGGCCAGGCACTCCCCCAGTCCGGCCCATAGGGCGCCGAGCACTTGCAGGCCGCTCCCGTGGTGGACGCCGCCCGCGGTGAGACGGGCATAGACCACGGCGGGCGCCACCGGATCGCCGATGTGCTCGGGGGTGGGCACGGCGGTCGTCATCAGATCCGCGTCGGGCAGGGCCTCGACCGTTCCCCCGGCGTGGACGACACCGCTGGCGGAGGTGATGGTGAAGGGGATCGGCTGCCCCGGTCCGTGTTCGCCGGGGACCACTCGAATCTCCCCCGACTCCCCCAGGTCGTCGAGGTCGAGGGGGCGCCGCCAGGTCAGGCCGGTGAAGCGCAGGGGTCCAGACGGGTTGGGGAAAGCGGAGGTCAAGGCGGTGTGCACCAGTTCGGGCACCGCGGCCCCGGGCAGGATGCGGCGGCCTCCGACATGATGCTGTCGTACGACCTCGCCGAGTGTCCGCACGGGCACGGCGATCGCTACGGCCGGATTCGAGTGGTTCGGCGCGGGTGTGGACGCCGCCGGCTGCCACCAGGTCCTACGGCGCTGCTGTGGGTGCCCGGGGAAGGCGGCTACCCGTGGCGGACTGGGCCAGTGCACCGCCCAGTCGACGTTGGCTCCGGCGACCCAGTGGCGCGCCGCATCCGTCCACTGACCGGAGTGTGTGATGGCGGGAGTGGTGCGACCGGGGCTGGCAGTGCCCCGCCACACTCCCGGCACGTCCTCGCCACGGGCAGCCGAGGCCAGCCTGGCGACCAGTTCCGGCACGCTGGCGCAGAGCACGGCAAGGCGTTCGCGGAACTCGGGCCGTCCCCGCTGGCTGGTGTGGGCGAGTTCACGCAGCCCGGTCCCCGTGGGCAGCGGCTCCGCAAGTGCGGTGGCGACCTCGGACGCGTACTGGGCGAGCAGTTGTGGGGAGCGCGCGGAGAGGATGAACAGTTGGTCGTCGTCGGTCGGGGAGGGTTGCGGGGCGAGGGGTGGTCGGTATTCCTCGATCACTACATGGGCGTTGGCGCCGCCCGCACCGAACGAGCTGACACCGGCCCGTCGCGGCCCTGGGCCCGCCTCCCAACTCCGGAGTTCGCGCGGCAGGTCCAGGCGGTCACCGAGGTCGATGCGGGGGTTGACCTCGTTCAGGTTGGCGCATGGGGCGATGGCCCCGTGGCGCAGTTGGAGGAGGACCTTGGTGAGGCCGGCGATGCCCGCCGCGGCTTCCAGATGGCCGACGTTCGCCTTCACGGAACCGACGGCCAGCCGTCCCACGCCCGCGTCGACCTGGTCGAAGACCCGGCGCAGGCCGGCGATTTCGATCGGGTCGCCGAGGGCCGTGCCGGTGCCGTGGGCCTCCACATAGCCGATCGTGGCCGGATCGACGCCGGCCCCGGCGAGAGCCTGGCTGATCACCGCCGCCTGAGCGTTCGGATTGGGGACGGTGTACCCGGAGGTCCGACCGCCGGCGTTGACCGCACTGCCCTTGACCACGGCCCAGATGTCGTCCCCGTCACGGATCGCGCGGCTCAGAGGTTTCAGCAGCACCGCGCCGACTCCCTCGCCGGGGACGAATCCGTCCGCCTCGGCGTCGAACACCCGGCACAGGCCGTGCGGTGACAGCATGGTCAGCGAGCACAGCGCAACGAAGTGTGCGGGGTGGATGATCACATTGACCCCGCCGGCGATGGCGGAGTCGCACTCGCCTCGGCGCAGGCTCTCGCAGGCCAGGTGCAGTGCCGTCAGCGAGGACGAGCACGCGGAGTCCACCGCATAGCTGGGTCCGGACAGGTCCAGCAGGTACGACACCCGGTTGGCGATCGACCAGTACGACGAGTGGGCGCCCGTCAGCTCTCCCTGTGGCCAGGCGGTCGCCCCGAGTTGGCCGTACGTTCCGTACATGGCTCCGGCGAAGACCCCGGTACGGCCGACGGCCCGTTCGCCGAGGTTGCCGGTCTGCTCCAGCAGGTCCCAGCAGGTCTCCAGGAACAACCGTTCCTGCGGGTCGATGGTGACGGCGTCGCGGGCGAGGATGCCGAAGAAGGCGGGGTCGAACTGGTCGACGCCGTCGATGAAGCCGCCTTCGGCGGTGTAGAGCCGGTTCGCCGTGCCCGGCCGCGGATCGTAGTGCTCACGCCAGGGGAAGCGTTCGTTCGGTACCTCGGATATGGCGTCCTTGCCGGACGCGAGGAGTTGCCAGAAGGCGTCGAGGTCCGGCGCGCCCGGGTAGCGACCGCTGACGCCGATGATGGCGATGTCGGATGCATCAGCAACGCCGTCGGAAGCTGCCGGCTGCGGCCGTGCGGAGGTCGAGATGGCCGCGGCCGGTGGCAAGGCGGCGGTTTCGATGTCCACGGGCGCGGAATCTTCGGCGTCCGCGCCAATCATCGCGGCCAGTCGGTGCCCTTGGTGGGTGTGCAGATGGTCCGCGAGGGCGGCGATGGTGAGGTGTTCGAACAGCAGGGTCGACGGCAACGGCCCGAGGTCCACCTCGAACCTGGCGATGATGCTGAGGCTGACGAGCGAGTCGACGCCGAACTCGTCGAAGACGGCGCCGTCACCGAGGTCGTCGGGATCGTGCTTGAGCACCTCGGCGAAGACCGCTCGGACATAGTGGCGGACCGCCTCCGGTGTCACGCTGCCGGCCGTCTCGCGGGCGGGTGCCCGTAGGGCGACGATCGAGCAGGGCCCGGCGTGTCCGCCGACGGAACCGTCCCGTACCTCAATCTGGGTGAGCCCGACCCGCCCGGCCGCCGTGCGCCATGAGTCCGCCGAGAGCAGCGGGGAGTTCGGCAGACGCAGGGCGTGGTCCCGGTGGCGCCACCACCCCTCGGTCAATCCGAAGGTGAGGGTCAGGAAGTCGGAGTGGCCCGTGGTCTCCTGGACCAGGAGCAGACCGCCCGGCCGCAGCAGCCGGGTTGCGTTGCGCAGTGCCTCGGTGACGTCCGATGTGGCGTGCAGTACTCCGGCGACGACCACGGCGTCGTAGTCGGCTCCCAGCCCCTGGGCCGCGGGATCGATTTCGGCGTCGAACCTCTCGTACCGCAGGGTGACCCCGGTCGGCACATGGGGCCGCAGCGATTCCTCTCCCTGTCGTAGGAAGGCCGGTGAGAGGTCGGTGAAGGTGTAGTCGACCGTGGGTGCGCCGGACAGTGCGCCGAGCATGACGCGGGTGGTGGCGCCGGTGCCGGCGCCGATCTCCAGTACACGGGCGCCGGGGCCGCGTGCATCAACCTGGCGGCGCAGTCGGGCGGCGAGGTCGGCGGCGGTGGCGCGTTCGGCCGTGCCGCCGCTGTAGAACTGGGCCAGCAGGGCGGTGGAGCCGCCCGGGAAGAGGACCTCCAGCGGATTGCGGCGCCCCGCCAACACCTCGGGAAGCGCATGGACGCAGCGCCGTAGGAGGCTTTCCTGCTCCGGCGGTACGGGGCGGGCCGTGGCGGCGACCGGGCGGGCGACGCCGATGAGGTGATTTCCTTCGCGGCGGACGGCCCCCGCTCGTTCCAGTATCGGAGGCAGGGCGTCGAACAGTCTCCGGTACGCGGGTGTCACACCGAGTCGGTCCGCGAGGGCGTCGACGGAGCGTCGCTCGCCGGGCGGCGGCAGTGCCCCGACAGCAGCCAACTCGGCCGTCAGCAGGGCGCCGGCCAACGATTCGATGGTGTCATCGACGGAATCCGTCACGGTCACTCCGAGTCTGTGCAGCGCCTCGGGCGCGGCACGGGAGACGAGGGCCTGCGGTACGCGCACCGCCAGGAGTTGCTGAAGTGCGGCGAATCCGTCGGCCGGGCCGATGGAGCCCACCCCGGCGTCCGCCATGGCCCGGGCCCGCTCGGGGTCGGCGACCGCGCCCACGGTGCCCCAGTAGCCCCAGTTGACGACGGTCACCGGGAACGGGCCCGCGGTGTGCAGCGCCTGGCCGAGAGCGTCCTCCGCGGCGCTCGCGGCTGCATAGGTCGCCTGCCCGGGTGAGTCGATGACCGAGGCGGCCGACGAGAAGAGGACGAAGTGATCGAGGGGTTCATTGCGCAGTGCCTCGTGGAGCACGCGAACACCGCGGGTCTTGGGACGCAGCACGGAGGCCAGATCGCCCGCTTCGGCGAATGCCAGCACCCTGTCATGCAACTCGAAGGCTGCGTGGACGGCACAGGTGACCGGGCCGAATTCCGTACGGGCGACGGTGAGGGCGGTCCGGACGTCCTCTGGTTCGGCGACATCGCCCTGGACGTACCGGGCGCGACCACCGGCCGCTTCGACCGCGGCCAGACGCGATCTGACGGTGGCGTCGACCGGGCGGCGGCCGAGCCAGACCACGTCGGCGGCGGTGTCGCGGGCCAGTTGGAGACTGAGCGCGAATCCGATGCCACCGGCGCCGCCCGCGATCAGATGTACGCCGCGTTCCCGCCATGGGCGGTGCGGTTGCTCGGTGTCGGCCGATGGCAGCGGTTGGAAGGCACGGGTGAGCCAACGTCCGTCCCGTCGGGCGAGCACCGGGTGACCCACGGGGGCACTCGACAGCGGCTCCACCCCTGCGTCCCCGAGGTCGAGGCTGCGGACCTGCCAGCGGGGGTGCTCGGCGCCTGCGGCGCGCAGGATGCCGAGGACGGCGGCGCGGGCCGGGCGTACGACATCGCCGTCGACCGCGGGCACCACCGTGTCCAGGACAGCGGTCAGGTTCAATGCGCGACGGGCCATGGGCCCCCGGGCCAATGCGCGGACGCAGTCGAAGATCTGGGCGACCGCGGTGTCCGTGTCCGCATCGTCGACTATGGCACCCATGGCCATCAGGCAGACGCTGTCGAGGTCGGCCGATGCCAGCCGCTCGGGACCGCTCGCCAGGGGAAGGGCCTCGCCTGCGCACCGGGCGGCGAGGTCTCGGGCGGACGCCTCGGCCCCGGTGGCGTACAGCACCAGTGTCCGCCCCTGCCCGACCGGTGCCGTACGGTCGTCGTCGACCGGCATCCAATGGGGGATCAGCACGGAGAGCGCGGGCTCCGGGCGCTCGGGCCGACGGGCCGCACGAGCGACGAGACCCTCGATGCGGGCGCATTCCATCCCGTCCGCGCTGGCCAACCGTACGGTGATGCCGTCGTCACCCCGACTGACGTGCACCCAGATCGGCGCTTCGGAGACCGGGTACACCACGATCCGCTGCGCTGCGAACGGCAGGAGCAACTCGCCCTCACCGGCCAGGACGGAAGCCACCTGGATGGCGCTGTCCAGCGCTGCCACATCGACGAGAGTGCTCCAGGTGCCGGCTGGTCGGGTGGTGTTCAGCCGTCCGAGTGCCTCGCCTTCGCCGACGCGTACCTCGCTGACCAGGCGGAACGCGGGGCCGTACTGGAGTCCCGCCGCCTCGAACCGCGCATAGAGGTCGACGCCCGCGCGTTGTTCCGTGCAACGATCGCTGATCGCGTCGAGGGGCAGCGGTACGGCAGGCTCGGTCAGCGGCCGGACCGTGCTGGTGGCGATCTCTTCTTCGACGCAGTGGAGCGTGAAGCGCTGGCCGTCCCGCTCGACCCGTACTTCCTTGGTGGTGTCTGCGTGCAGCGGCCGGAGCCAGCGCACGCCCGAGAACTCCAACGGCCCCTCGTCCCCCGCGGCGGCAGCGACCAGGGCCAAGGCACCAGTGCCCGGCAGTACCGGGATTCCGGCCACCCGGTGCTCGGCGACCTGCCAGACGTCCGGGCCGATCCACCAGGTGACGCCCGGCACGGACCCCGGTGCGCTGGGAGACACCTGCGCGTTGGCCGGTGCTGATGCACTGGCCGGTGCCGGTGCATCGGCGGATGTGGCCCAGTGGCGGGTGCCACGGAGTGGGTGCGGCGGCAGCGGAGTACGACGGGCTTGGACCCCGTCGAACTGGGCGATGAGGTCAGGGAGACCGCCGGCCGTGAACTCCTCGACGAGCCGACGCTGTGCAGGAGTGGCATCCGCGAGGGAAGGCCCGGCGCCCGCGCGGACGGTCCGCAGCCCGCTGACGAGATCATCGATGGAATGGGCGACGACGGCCGTACGCATCTGATGGTGGCGGCGTCCGGCGCACAACGTGTATGCCACATCGGCGAGTTCACGCCGTCCCGTTCCCAGCGCGTCCGCCAGGGCGTCAAGGGTCGCGTCGAGGTCCTGGGGAGTGCGGGCCGACACGGGGACGACGAAGCGGTTCGGATCGAGGTGCCGCGGTCGTCGCGGCCCATCGGAGACGACCAGATGACAGTTGGTACCACTGACACCGAAGCTGCTCACCGTGGCGATCCGAGATCCGTCCGGCCCCGGAGCCCAGGGCGCTGATTCGGTGACGACGTGGAACGGTCCTGCTTCCAGGTCGAGCCGCGGATTGGGCGCGCTGAAACCCGCGGTCGGCGGCAACTCGCGCTGTCTGAGCGCCAGTAGCACCTTGAGGAGGCTGGCAATTCCCGCGGCCATGGTGGTGTGGCCGATGTTGCCCTTCACCGAGCCGATCGCGCAGGAGGCCGATGCTGCGCCGCCCCGGGCGAACGCCTCGGTGAGCGCCTTGGCTTCGATCGGATCGCCGAGGGGGGTGCCCGTGCCGTGTGCCTCGACCAGCCCGATCTGGCCCGGGGTGATGCCGGCCCGTGCCCAGACCCGGGTGAGGAGATCCGTCTGTGCCCGGCCGTTGGGTGCCGCAATGCCATTGCTGCGCCCGTCACCGTTGGTGCCGCTGGCACGGATGACACCGTGGATGTGATCTCCGTCGGCGAGCGCTTTCGCCAGGGGCTTGAGCACTACGGCGCCGACGCCCTCGCCGAGCACGATGCCGTCGGCCGTGGCGTCGAACGGCGCGCTGCGGCCGGTCGGCGACAGGATGCCCGCGGCGCTGGTCTGGACGTGGATGTCGGGGCCGAGCATCAGCGCGACCCCGCCGGCGACGGCCAGCTCGCAGTCTCCGCCGATGATGCTCTGGCAGGCCAGGTGAACCGCGAGCAGGGACGACGAACAGGCACTGTCCACGGCGGCGGTGGGACCGGTCAGATTGAGGAAGTAGGAGATGCGCGCCGCCAGTACCGAGGGTGCGCCACCGAGGAAACTGTGCGCGGTGTCGTGCCGGCCTGCCTCGTGGCGGATGCGTCGATAGTCACTCTGGGTGCATCCCACGAAAACGCCGCAGGCCAGGGCCTCGTCGGGACCTACCGCATATCCGGCGTCCTCCAGCGCGCGCCAGGACTCGGTGAGGAATAGTCGCTGCTCGGGGTCCATGTCCTCGGCTTCCAGCGGGGACACCCGGAAGAACGGCGCATCGAACCGGTCGATGTCGGAGAGGGTTGACGCCCACTTGCTGACCGTGGTGCCGGGGCGCCCGGACGGGTCGTAGGAGGCTTCGACGTCCCAGCGATCCGGTGGGACCTCCTTGGTGTGTTGGCGCCCTGCGGCGATGTTGAGCCAGAAGTCGTCGAGGGTGGGTGCGCCGGGGAACTGGCCGGACATGCCGATCACGGCGATCGCATGATCGGCCTGCTCGGTGTGATCGGGCGGTTCGGTGTGCGCTGTGTGTTCGGTGTGTGCAGTGTGCTGACGCCGGTCGGTCGGGGCGGTCTGCTCGGTCGGGGCAGGGCGGTCGGGGCGGTGGCGCGGTTCGACGGCGGGAGAAGGGGCGGGGAGCGGGGAGGGGTTGCTGAGGGTCAGTGAGGTGGCGCCGCCCGCCGAGACCCCTTCTCCGGTCCCCCGATCGCGGGTCGTCGCACCGCGCAGCACCAACGGTGGCGCCGCCGAGGGCTCGACCGACGCCCGCGACGCGGGTCGGGCGGATGACTGCTCAAGGCCCGCGGCGGCAATCGGTGGTGCAGTGGTCGGTTCCACCCCCGGCACCGGCGCTGGCAACGGCTCCGGCCCGGCGGACGCCTCGACCGCCTTCGGAGGTGGTTCGGTGGCCGTGGCTGCCTCGGTCACCCGGTGCTTGTGCCGTACGGCTGCGGCCACCGCATCGGCGAGTTCGGACACCGTCGGGCGGTCGTACACCAGCACCGACTCCAGCGGGACTCCCAACCGGGTGCCGAGGATATTGGTGACCTCGACGGCTCCGATCGAATCGAGCCCCATGTCGGAGAAGGTCTGGCGCAGATCGACCTCGTGCGGCTTCAGATATAGCTGTGCGGCCACCACCTCGACGACCACGTCCCGCAGATCGTCGCCCGTCGGACCGGTGGGCAACGGCTCCCCCTGCACGGGTACGGTCGAGGGCTGTGGTGCAGGAGGTATGTGGGGTGCGGCAATTGGCGACGACTCGGTAGGCGGGACCGGGGAGGGGGTCTCGGCGGGGGGTGCCACCTCGCGTACCAAACGGCTCTGCACCCGTTCGACGGCCTCGCCGCCCAGGACACGATCATGCATGCGCAGTTCCCGTTCGATCACATCGGACAGGGCGGTGAGAGTACGGCCGGCCAGTTCCCGTTTGAGCTCGGCCGCAGCGGTCCGGGACTGTCGTGCGATGGATCGGGCGTGGCCCAGTGCGATGTCCAGCACCTTGGCCCGCGGCCGAATGTCGACGGAGGCACCGCGCTCGCGGAGTTCCGTACCCGTGAGCGCGCCTCCGGTGTAGAAGAGTTGCTCGGCCACGGCGGTACCGAGTTTTCGCTCCAGGAAGAACGTGGATCCGGCGCCCGGAGTGAACCCGTAGGTGAGGAAGGGCGCGCCATAGCTGGCTTCCTCGGCCATCACCACGACATCGGCGTACAGCCCGAACACCAGGCCACCGCCGCGGGCATGGCCCTGTATCGCGCTGATGACCGGCTTGTCGCACCCGAGGATCAGTTCATGCAGAAAGGACACCTTGGCGAACGTGCCTTGTTTCGCCGCCAGTTGTGCCATCGCCTCCGGGGTGGCCCCCATGCTGAACACTTCGCCGCTGCCGGTGATCACCACGCAGGACACCGATGCGTCGGTGGTGGCCATCGTCAAGGCGTCGCGGAATCGCGCCAGCAGTTCATCGGTGAATGTGTGCCGGCCGAGGGTGACCAGCAGGATGCCGTCCGGCAGTCGGCGTACCGCACAGGCCGGTCGATCCCTTTCCGGCACCAGGACGGGCGGGCGAACGGGCACGGGCGGCTCGGTGGCCTGTGCCGAAGCGGGTGGGCTTGCAGTGGTGTTGGCGGTGGTCTCGGCAGCGTCAGTGGCGATCTCGGTGGTTTCGGTGGTGGTGTTCTCCGCGTGCCAGAGCCCCGGCCAACAGCGTTCGCCGCGGAAGGGGTACGGCGGAAGCGAAACCCTTCGCCCGCCGTGCGGATGGCACAGCTCCCACGGCACGTCCGCCCCGGCAGCCCAGGCAGCGGCTAGTTCTTCCCAACGCTGCTCACGGGCCGCTTGATCCAGGTCCCCGTATGCGGTCGGTGCCGTCGTCACCCCCCAATGGGCTCCAGCGGGCGGTATCTGACCGTCGAGGTATGAGCGCAGCGCCTTGCGGGCGGCATCGACGTCCGTACAGACGACGGCCAGCCTGTGTTCCCTCGGGGTCCGACCGACCTGCAAGGTGTAGGCGATGTCCCCGATCGGCGCGGGGGCGCCGTCCGGGCCCAGTTCGTCGAGGGTGCGTCGGGCGAGTTCATCGGTACGCAGTCCGGCGGCGGTCGCGAGGAGATCGAGGTCGACCCGCCCCATGCCCAGTTCACTCAGTGGCACGGTGGTCGGCACGTCGTCGGGCTGCACCCCCAGCAGCCGGGCCAACTCACAGCGCACCACCTCTCCACCACGGTCGAGCTGGGCCAGCAGATCTGCCGTGAGACGCGCCAGTTGCTCGTCATCCTCGGCGGAGAGCACCAGTACGGCGGGGCCGTCGGCCGCGGTCGACACCTCACTCGGTGGGGCCTCCTCCAGTATGAGATGGGCGTTGGAACCGCCCGCACCGAAGGAGCTGACACCGGCCCGCAGCACGCCGGCCGCCCCCGGTTCCCATGGTTCGGCACTCCGCTGGAGCCGGAAGGGGCCTTCGTCGATGGCCAGCGCCGGGTTCGGCTCGTCACAGTGCAAGCTGGGAACGAGCGTCCTGTGCCGCAACTGCAACAGCACCTTGGTCATCGCGGCCACGCCGGCCGCGCTCTCCAGATGTCCGATGACCGACTTCACCGAACCGAGCGCACAGCTGGTGGCCACTCCCGCATACGCTTCACGCAGTCCTCGTACCTCGATCGGATCGCCGAGGGACGTTCCCGTACCGTGCGCCTCGATATAGCTGACGGTGTCGGGGGCGACACCTGCCGCAGCCAGGGCGCCGGCCACCACCTCGGTCTGAGCACCCGGGTTGGGGACGGTGAAGCCGCTGGCCCGGCCGCCGTGGTTGAGACAGGAGCCGCGGATGACCCCGTGGATGTGATCGCCGTCGGCCAGTGCGGCGGTGAGCGGCTTGAGCAGCAGTGCGCCCACGCCTTCACCGGGTACATAGCCGCTGCCGCCCGCGCCGAAGCTGCGGCAGCGACCGTCCTTCGACAACCACTGCCCGGCGGCGAGTTGTAGGTACTTCTGCGGGTGCGGCATCAGATTCACACCGCCGGCCAGCGCCCAGGTGCATTCGCCGGCACGGATGGCCTGCACCGCGAGGTGGATCGCGGTCAGCGACGACGAACAGGCGGTGTCCACCGCCATGCTGGGCCCGCGAAGATCCATGCGGTACGACACTCGATTGGCGACGGAGGAGTGCAGGGCCAGGGGCAGGGTCTCGTCGGGCGCACCCTCCACGAGTTGGAAGTGGGAGGACATCACCCCGACGAACACCCCGAGCCGACGGTCGGCGAGTCGGTCGGGGCGGTAGCCCGCGTCCTCGACCGTCTGCCAGGCCGTGGTCAGGAAGAGTCGTTCCTGTGGGTCCATGCGTTCGGCCTCCCGTCGGGAGATGCCGAAGAAGGCCCGGTCGAAGCGGTCGATGCCGTCGAGGAAGCCGCCCCACTTGCCGTAGGTGCGGCCCGGGGTGTTGGGTCGGGCGTCGAAGTAGTCGTCGTGGGGCCATCGCTCGGCGGGGACCTCGGTGATCGCGTCCCGCCCGGCCAGCAGATTGCGCCAGAATGTGTCGAGGTCGTCCGCCTGCGGGTAGCGGCCCGCGATGCCGACGATCGCGATCGCGTCCGCGGGGACGGCCATATCTGCGGCCCGGTCGACGGCGGACAGGGACACAGAAGCAGTGGCGGTGGTGGGGGCGGCACGGGGTGGCGCGGGGTCAGGGTCGGGCGCGGGTCGAAGGGCAGTCCGGAGACGATCCGGTGCGCCGTAGCCGATGAGGAGATGGGACACACCGGAGGATCTGGCGAGGGCGAGCGCGCTGCTCAGTGCCTGGATGCCGACGGAGGTGGGCATGGGCTCCAGGCCGTGTACCTCCCGGTCGTGCCGAATGGCAGCGGGTGGTGCGCTCATACCGCCGTCCGCCCAGAACGGCCATTCCAGTACCAGCCCGATGCCGGGACCGGTGCGTCGGCGCACCAGTTCGGGCAGTGCCGCGTTGGCGTAGGCGTAGTCGCACTGGCCGGGACTGGGCAAGGTGGCGGCGAGAGAGGAGAAGGCCACGAAGAGATCGAGGTCGTCGGTGGCGGTGGCGCGGTCGAGGAGGGTGAGTGCGTCGATCTTGGCGCCCAGAACGGTTGCTGACCGCTCCGGCGGCTTGCGGAAGAACACGGCGTCGTCGACCACTCCCGCGCAGTGGAACACACCGTTCAGACGGCCGTGTTCGCGTCGGGCGGTGGCGGTCAACCGGGTCACGTCGGTGGGCACGGACAGATCGGCGACCACGTAGTGGGCACGGATTCCGAGCCTGCGCCACTCGGCAAGATGCCGGGTCACCTCGGGAGGTTCGGTGCGCCGACCGGTGAGCGTGAGATCGGCCCGGTGGTGGCGCGCCAGCCAGTCGGCGACCTGGAGACCGATCCGACCGGCCCCCGCGATGAGGTACGAACCTCCGGTGCGCACCAGGGCCCCGTCCGCAGCGGGGAGCGGTATGGACAGATGGCGGCGTACCAGGCGTTCGCCGGCCACGAGGCGCACTTCCGGCTCATGGTGAGGGTCCTCGGCTTCGGCGAGTACGGCCTCGGCGTCCGGAGCGCCGACCGGCAGGGTCAGCACCCGGCAGCGCAGCGCGGGCAGTTCTGCGCTGATGGTGCGCAGCAGTGCGCCGAGGGCGTGGTGCTCGGCGTCGGCTTCGGGGCCGTGGACCACGAGGAGGCTGTGCGGTCCGGGTCGGCGACTGTCGACGACGGCACAGGCAAGCGCCCAGACCCGCTGGTAGGGGGCAGGCGCCGGCCACATGGCATCGATGTAGGTGGCCGGGTCGATCCCGTCGGCGGTCATCCGGTGGAGCAGGTCGGTGAGGGCCGCCCGGTCGTGTCGGTCGATGCGGTATCCACCGAGCGGTACGGGGCCGTCCTGGACGACCGGTACGATCCGGCGGCCGGGACGGGCGGTGCGCAGGGCTTCGGCGAGCGTGGCACCGAACACGACGATGTCGCCTTCGTACGCCGCTGATGTGAGTGGTCCGGCTGATGTCCAGACCGGTGCGAAGGCGCTGAGCTCGCCCGTGGGGCGTGTGTTGCCGGGTGCGGTGCCACCGTCGTGGGTGTCGCCGTCGTGGGTGTCGCCGTCGTGGGTGTCGCCGTCGTGGGTGTCGCCTGGCTCGCCGCGGTGGGGCGCGCTAGCGCCGGGGCCGACATCGCTGAGCGCCGTGTCGTCAAGCACCTTGCTATCCGGCTCGGTGGCGACTCGACCGATGTCGTACTGGGCGCCGAGGAAGGCGACCACGGAGTCCACCGTGGTGTGTTCGAAGAGCAGCGTGGGGTAGAGGGTCGACCCGACGAGTTGCTCCAATTGTTCGGTGATCCGCAGTACATCCACCGAGTTGAGACCGAGTTCGTAGAAGCCCACCGTGGTGGGCACCTCGTCGGCCGCTCGCCCCAGGTGTTCGGCGATCAGCGCACGCACACGGTCCGTCAGCGCACCCCCTGCCGGTGCCGTACGGACCCGGGACTGCGGGCGGGCGCGAGGAGCGGGTGCCTGCTCCCCGGCGGGGACGGGAGCCGCGACCCTCGCGCCGGGCCGCAGTCGCTTAGAAGCGAACCCGACGATCTCGGCGATGGGTTCTCCGTCGCGTCCGTAGACGCGGACGTCGTTGGTGAGGAGTTCACCCGAGTCGGTGAGCCGTTCCGCCGCCGGCACATGGACCAGGGCGGGGCCGCGCAGGGCTCGTACCGCGCGGAATCGGCTGACGAACATGGGGACGAACGGGTCCTCCTGCGGTGAGACCTGGCAGAAGCCGAGCAGGGTGGCCGCGTCCAACCTGGCCGGGTGGAGGTGGAAGTCCTCGGCGCCTTCGCTGCCACCGTCGACGGCGGTGAGGTCGATGTCTGCGAGGAGGCCGTGGTGTCCGCGGCGCACGGTGCCGGCACAGGTCATCCGAGGCCCGTGGTGGACGTCCTGGGCCCGGGCCCTCCCGTACACGGCGTCCATGGTCTCGGCGTGTCCAGCATGAACGGTGCTGCCGGTGCTGCCGGGAGTCACCGTGGTATCGAAGGCGCCCTTGATGCCGGCGGCCAGCGAGGGCAGTTCGTCATCGGTCCAACTGAGCTCGGCACGGAGGTTCTCCTCCCACGCCCCTTCCGGGACCTGTGCGCCGACCGGGCGACTGGTGGCACGGACCTGCGCAGTACCGCGCTCGTCGGCCTCGACGACGACGCGGATCTCGCGGCCGATCCCCGGAGCGGTGGTGACGGGCTCGGAGAACAACACGTCCGTGAGCACCGCCCGCGCCGGATCGAGGTCGCGGGCCTCCAGCAGCCGCCAGATCACATCGAAGAAGGCACTGCCCGGCAGCAGGCAGACATCACGCAGCCGGTGTTCGTGGACGACGAAATCGGTCGGCTCCAGTGCTATTTCTGCCTCGACGCGGGAACCCGGACTGAGCATGACTACCTCCCGTGCGCGATCCGGTGTGGCCCGGACCGGCTCAGCATGATCGGCGGCTGCGCTGGTGCCCGCTCAGATCTGAGCGGACCAGTGTCACGAAGACTGCATGGACGCCAGCCGTCGTTCGGCGACTCGGCGCAGGTACGGTCGATCGACCTTGCCGTTGGCGTTGAGGATCGGCTGCGGCACCCACCAGAGCAGGCGGGGCAGCATGTAGGCGGGGAGGCGACGGGCCGCCCTGCGTAGGACATCGGCCTGTGCGACGGGCGGCCCACCCATGAGACAGGCGACCAGTTGCGGTCCGCTGTCACCTGCAACAGCGAGGACTGCCACCTCGGCGCCGGGCGCGGCGGCACGCAGGGCGTTGCCGACCTCCGCCGTCTCGACCCGATAGCCCTGGATCTTGAGCTGGGTGTCGGTGCGGCCGAGGTGGGCGAGCCCCCGCGGCCCCCGGCGCACCAGGTCTCCGGTGCGGTACCAACGGTGTCCGCCGTGGTCGAGGAAGCGGCCCTCGTCCTCGGCCGGATCCAGATATCCGGTGAACACCTGCTCACCGCTCAGACAGAGTTCGCCGGTTTCGGCCGGTGCGCCCGTCTCATCGACGACGAGGATACGGACACCGGGCAGGGGCTCACCGATCGAAACGACGGTGTCGGCGGACGAGTCGACTTGGTCGTTCTCGCTCCCCGTGATGCCCCTGTCTCCCCTATCCACAAGATTCGCCTTGTTCTCACCATCGCCCCGGGCGTCGTGGTCGTCGTGGTCCTCCCAGATGTGTCCGGTGCAGGCCACGCTCGCTTCGGTCGGCCCGTACAGGTTGTCGATGAGCGAGCCGGGGGCGGCTCGGCGCCATGCACGTGCGGTGCCGGTGGTGAGCGGTTCGCCGCAGAAGATCGTCGTTCGGACGTCCGGGAGACAGCCGGGGAGCAGCCGTCCGGCGATGCGCAGCGAGGCGGCGAGGCTCGGGGTGGCGTGCCACACCGTGATCCGCTGGCCCGCCAGCCGCGCTGGGGCAAGCGCCTGGAGCCGGTTGAGTGCGCACAGACAGCCGCCGGATCCCCAGGCCAGGAAGAGTTCGCTCATCGACAGGTCGAAGGTGAGCTCATAGATCTGGCTGAACCGGTCGCCGGGTCCGAGGGTGTGGCGTGCGAGTGCGGCGCCCACGTAGGCGCTGATGTTGCGATGGCGGATCGGTACCCCTTTGGGCACTCCGGTGCTGCCCGAGGTGAACATCAGATAGGCCAGGTCGTGCGAGCAGCGCGGGGGTGTGCTCAGCGGGCCGGGCGATCCCGGCCTGCGGATCGGCACTCCTGGCGGGAGATCGGTCAGATCGGTGGCGATGATCGCTTCGGGATCGAGCAGCGGCAGCAGTGCGGGCAGGCCGGCGGTGCCCGTGGCATCGACCACGAGTGCGTCGATACGGGCGGCTTCGGCCACGGCCCGGAGCCGTTCCGTCGGCGCGTCCGGGGCCAGTGGAACGGCACAGGCGCCGGCCCGCAGGGCGGCGAGGAAGCCGGCGTACGCGGTCACGCTCTTGGCGGCCAGGATGCCGACCCTGCGGCGTCCCGCAGCGGCGAGCGGTCCGGCGAGTGCCGATGTCTCCTCGTCCAGGGCGCGGTACGTCAGGGTGCGCCGACCCACGCTGAGGGCCGGCCCGTCGGGAGCGATCGCAAGCCCCCGGTCGAACCACTGGTCGAGGAGGGTTGCATCGGCGGGCACCGGGTCAGCCACTGGTCAGCCGGTCGAGGACCGCCCACAGCGAGCCCGGGGTGTCGAAGGTGGCGGGAGCGATGTCCTCGTCGGGAAAGGTCACTCCGAGGATGTCCTCCAGGGTGTCCATCAGGACGACCGACCCGACCGAATCCAGTCCCACGGTGGCCAGCTGTAGGTCCTTGGGGACCGGATCTTCGTTTTCCAGCGCGGGGAGTTGGGCGCGCAGGATCTGTTCCAGGCTCTCGTACGTGATCATTACTACGACGCCCTTCCACTCGATGACACGCCCAGCGAAGCGGCGCGCGCCCAACGGCGCCGCTCACTACTGAGCAGCACGGCTTCGGCGGCCGGATCATGCTCGTCCTCGACCGTTGGAGGAGCATGCCCGAGAGCATCGAGTCGTTCCTGTCAGCCGTGCACCGCACGTTCGCGGAGGTGACGCGCAGGGCGCCCGACTACTTCACAACGCGTCCACTGCGGGTGAGTGCACCCCCGGTGGGGGCGGTGGCGGCGGTGGCCGATGCGTTCGGGGCGCGGCTGCTCACCACCGCCGCGCAGGAGTTCACCGCGGTCGACGAGCTGGTGGACCGCAGAAGGTGCGACCCAACGGGATCGGTCCCCGGCAGTGAACTGGCCGGTGGATGGGCGCGGTGGCGGCACGACCAGGACCGGCGCACCGCCCTGCGTGCCGCGCGGGCCGCGCATCTGGCCCGAGCGATGGATCGGCGGACCGCCCGGCACGAGGGACGCAGTGTGCACTACCGGGTCTGCGGGCAGGGTCCTTTGCTGGTGCTGGTGACCGCGTTGGGTCACACCGACGAGGTCTGGTACCCGCTCGCGGAACGGTTGCTGCCTGGTCGGCGGGTGGCGATGTGGGACGCCGGGGAGCGCGATCCGTCGGGGCGACCCTGGACACTGGCCGGTCAGTTGGCCGACGTCGACGCCGTGTTGCACGCCGAAGGGGTGCGCTCATGCGATGTCATCGGCTGGTGTTCGGGTGCTCAGGTGGCATTGGAGTACGCGTACCGACGGCCCGGTGCGGTCCGTGCGGCAGTGCTGCTGAACGGGTCGTACCCGCGGGCAGGAGCGGACGCGGCCTCCCGCTACGAACGTGACCTGGCCGCGGTGTGCGCCTCCGTCGTGGCCCGGCCTGAGCGCGCGTCAAGGGCGTTGAGGATGCTCGCCGGCGCGGGGGCCGTCGTTCCGCTCCCCGTGGACGAACGCCTGGCGGCCGTCGAAGTGCTGGCCCGGACACCGCCCGGGTTGGCGAGCGTCCTGCGCCGCCCCTTCCGGGATGCCAATGCCCTGGTCAACTACAGCCATCAACTGTCCGAGCTGTGGCGGCGCGAGCTACCGGGCCCGGGTGCGAGCGTCCCACCGCTGTTGTCGTTGGCGGCGGGACTCGACCGGGTCGCCGCTCCCGAACCGCCACGGGCGCTGCTGCCACTGCTCTCCGGGCGGCACGGCGAACTCGTCGGCGCGACGCACTACAGCATGCTCGATCGTCCGGAGGTGGTGGCCGCGGTGTGCGCGGCCTTCTTCGACGATCCGACCCACGATCCGGCCCATGAAGCGGCCGGTGGTCCGATCGCCGCACCGAGGGAGATCGTCTGGGGAGCGCCGGTCGCGGACGTGTCCCCAACAGCCGTCCAGAAATCCATCAACGAGGGAGTGACGCCATGACCCAGTCAGTGAAGTTCGACAAGCTCGCCGCGACCTACGACGCGGCCCGCGGAGGGGAGGGGCGCGGACATATGACCGCGGCCACGATCTCACCGCACCTCGCACCGGGCTCGGTGCTCGAAGTGGGGGTCGGTACCGGTGTGGTGGCGGCGGGTCTGGCCGCGCTCGGTCACACCGTGCGGGGCGTGGACGTGTCCCAGCCGATGCTGGAGGTCGCCGCCAAGCGCTTCGACGGCGAGCTCTTGCTCGGCGATGGGATGGCGCTTCCGTTCGAGGACGCCTCGCAGGACAATGTGGTGTACGTGCATGCGTTGCACCTGATGCCTGACATGGCGTCGGCGCTGTCCGAGGCGGCGCGGGTGCTCCGGCCAGGCGGACGCGTGGTGGTGCGGCACGGAGACCCGGTGGCCGACTCCGATGACCTGGTGTTGATTCTGCGTCAGGTACAGGGGATGCAACCGGCGAGGCCGGACGAGCCGGCCGCAGTGCGGACTGCCGCCGAGGTGGCCGGGCTACAGATGTGCCAGCAGGGTCTGGAGCCGGAGTACGAGAGCGGGATGAGCCCCGAGACCTTCATCGCCCTGATCGTCAACCGGCAGGTGCCCTTCCTCCAGCGACTGGCGCCTGAGCGGGCGGCCGAGGTCGTCGAACCGATCCTGAAGCAGTTGTACGCCCTGCCGGAGCCCCAACGGGTGCGCCGACAGGCGTGGTCGTGCTGGTTGACCGTGGCACAGAAGCAGGTGTGAGGGCCACCGTGTCGGCGGTGGCCCCCGGGCGGGTCCGATCAGCAGGGGATCATCTCGAATGCCACCGCCGGCACACCACCGAAGCGGGCACCGACGGCCTGCGCCTGTCCGGTGACCGCGGGACGCACGGCTTCCTGGCTGTAGCCGAGCGCCTGGAGATAGGTCTTGTGCGCCGCCAACGAGGCAACCGCCGCGTCCAGACCGGTGGAGATGTCCACGGCGTGGGTGGGCTCGGGAGCGTTCGCCACGGCGATGTACTGCACCGACCAGGGCTCACCCGCCGACGGAAGGATCCACCGGTTCCCGGCGTCCATCAGCGCGTCCAGTGCGCATTGGCCGAACTCGCGGTGGTCGGGGGCGTTCCAGCGTCCGGTGCCGGTGCGCTGGTGGTGGTTGAAGACGACCACCAGTTGGGGTCGGCGTCGACGGATCGCCGCCACCAGATCGCTCCGCAGCGCTTCGCCCGCGCGCACGGCGCCGTCCGGGTGGTCGAGGAACTCGACGTCGCTGACGCCGACCCGGGCAGCCGCCTCACGTTGCTCGGCCTCGCGGACCTTCGCCGCCTCCGCGGGCGGCAGGGTGTCGATCCCGGCTTCACCGCGGGTGGCCAGCAGATAGGAGACGGTGTGGCCCCCCCGGGTCCACACTGCGACGGCGCCGGCGGAGCCGAACTCGACGTCGTCCGGATGGGCGGCCAGGACGAGCGCGCTTCCCCAGTCATCGGGCATGCGTTCCAAATTCTCACTCATGATCCGACGGTACGGCCGAGAATTGGTGACGACCGCTCAATAGTGCGCTGTCGGCGGGCCTGTGGGAGCAAATCGTGGAGCTGCCCACTCCATATCGTCACATGTGAAAGACTGTGCGTGGGCGTAACCGCCCAGAATTAACTTTCGTGAAAGGTGGATCATGGCAGCGATTGCCGAGCCCGGGGCCGTGACGTTAAATTGCCCCAACCCAGAATCACTGGCGGAGTTCTACGCCCAGGTGACCGGGTGGCAGAAGATCTTCAGCAGCGAGTCTGCGGCCTATCTGGCCGGCCAGAACGGCATGCGCCTCGGATTCGTCAAGTCTGATGGATTTGAGGCTCCGACGTGGCCGAACGCGACGAACCGCGTGCACATCGACTTCAGCGTCGCGGACCTCGACAAGGCCGAGGCCGAACTGGTGGCGCTCGGCGCCAGCAAGCCGGAGGTGCAGCCCGGCGCGGGGAAGTGGACGGTCCTCCTCGACCCATCCGGCTATCCGTTCTGCATCACCACGATGGGCTGATCGTGGCCTGACGGCCGAGTCCCCCGTTCGCCGCACGCGCGAACGGGGGACTCGGCCGTCGTGGGACGGAAGGTCAGCCGAAGATCCGGGGCACCAGCAGGCTGTCGAGCGTGCTGTCCTGAACGACGATCTTGTCCCAGGTCCCGCCGCCGCGCTCGGGCGAAATCCACTCCTGGATGTAGGACGCCCGGGGCGCGCTCGGGTCCGGGCTGGCGTCCAGGGCCATCAACTCCTGGTACGCCTGGATGTCCGCCATGTGGATGAAGAAGTGGATCCGGTCCATCTGACCGAATGCCTCCTCGAACAACAAGACCGTGGTCCTGCCCTTGGCGTTGAGGTTGTACGTCTCGGCGAGGGTGCGTGCGAGCACCCGGGCCTCAGCGCGATAGCCGTAGTTCAATCGGGCGGTGCGGTGCATGAGCAGCCCGGCCGAACCGCTCGTTATCAGGTCCGCGACCGGTAGCGACGTCTGCTGGGCAGCCGGCAGCAACTGAAACCGGGCTCGGCCGTCGACCCTCTCGATCGGGCTCATCTCCGGCTTCGCCATGGCTTCCGTGGCGGTGCCGAAGATGCCCCAGCGGTGCGGCAGCAAAACGGTCTCCTGCACGCTGCCCGGCTCGAACAGCTCCTCCCATCCGTCGTCCTCGCCCGCGGCGCGCCCGAATACACCGCTCCCCCGGTCGCCGGCGCGCTGGGTGAGTGCGGTGTAGTCCTGGAAGGAGCGCAGATGGATCAGCCAGTGCAACCGGCCCCGGGTCCCGAAGCCGTCCTCGTAGCTGAACGCGGTGGCGACGCCTTCGTTCCGCTCGTTGAAGTCGTCCGCAAGTGCTCGGGTCTGTGCTCGGGCGCGGGGGCCGTGGCCGGCCCGGATCTGACCGGTGCGCCACAGGACGACCTCGGCGGAGGCCGTGTCGAGCGTCTTGTCCGAGGGGGTGCGCACCTGGTGCTGGGCTGTCGTGGCGGTGGGCAGGGAGTCGTCCATGGTCTTCTTCCCTTGGTCCGGGGATGTGTCGGTCAGCGGGCGCCGGCCGTGGCGAGGACTTCGGCGGCGCCGGTCATCAACAGGTCCGCGATGGCGTCGACATCGCGCCGCCGCCAGGACTCCAGTGCGGTTCCCTCCACCAGGTGGTTGAAGGCACCCATCGCGGGCCCGCAGTGGATCTGCACATTGGCCGCGTTCTCCTTGACGCCGTCACGGGCCAGCCGGGTCGATTCGGCGAAGTACCACTTGAAGACGAGCGCCATCTTCCGTTTCGGGTCGCGCTCGGCGTCTCGGATGAGCTCCGGCCGGCCGGTGTCGCGGTAGTGCCGAACCACGTGCTCCCAGACCTGGGTCAACGGCTGTCGGAAGCAGGTGCGTTCGAGCGTGGTGAGGGTCTTGCGGTCGATGTGCTCCAGGCCGGGGTGACGGCGGTACAGCTCGTGGAGCTGGTTGGCGCGGGCGGCGAACATCGTGCCCCGTCGTACGACCTGTACGCGCGAGCCGATCTCGAAGAGGTCGCCCGCGGGGGCGTAGGTGACGTCCTGGACATCGAGTCCGGCGAGCAGGTCCTTCACCAGGTCGGAGGTGCCCGCCTGTGGACTGCACTGGTTGATGCTGCCGGTGAGCACGAAGTCGGCACCGAGCAGCACACAGGCCGCGACCGCCTCCGGGGTGCCGATCCCGCCGGCGGCGCCGACCCGCACCGGTTCCCCTCCACGCGGCGAAATGCTCTCCCGCAGCCGGAGCATGGTGGGCAGCAGGGCGAGCGCGACTCCTCCATCCGTGTGGCCGCCCGAGTCGGACTCCACGCAGAGATCGGATGCGACCGGTAGTTCCGCAGCGATCGCCGCCTCCTCTTCGGTCAGCGCGCGTTCGGCGAGCAGCCGGGTGAGGAGCTCCGGTGCCGGCGGGGCGAGGAACTGCCGCGCGACCTCCGGTCGGGACACCTTGGCGAGCACCTGGTGTGCAGCCATCGGGCGGCCGGCGCCGTCGCGATGGGCACCCTTGGCCCGGAAGAGCACCAGGGGCGCGGTGACCCGGGTGAAGGCGGCGGCCTCGACGAACCGCACCCCGCGCTGCAGATAGAGCTCGACGGTGGCCCGTTCCAACGCTCCGTCCGTCATGTCGTGCAGGAGGTTCATTCCGTACGCGGCGCCGACCGGCAGCCGTCGTTCGATGTCGTCCAGCGCCGTGCGCACCTCGGCGAGGGAGAGGCCACCGGTGCCGAAGAAGCCGAACAGTCCGGCCTCGGCCAGTCGGATCACCATGTCGGTGGAGGCGATGCCCTGGTACATCGACCCGGCCACATAGGCGTGGCGGGTGCGGTAGACCTGCCGGAACCGCGCCGAACCAAGTTCCGTACCGGGCCGCCCGGCCGGTTGCACCCGTGGGGCCACGGGCTCCGGAAGGATCGGTTCCGGACGAGTTCCCGCACGTTTCCCATGAGCCGCGACCGCTTCGCGCCAGAAGCCCGTGAGCGTTCGCCCCCGGCCGATCTCCCAGATCTCGTCCACGCCGGACTCCAGGAGATGGGTCATGGACTCGCCCCACCGCACCCGGGAGCGCATCTGTCGGCCGAGGAGCGCCGCCACTGGCTCCCCGGTCGGGTAGGGCCGGGCCGTCACGTTCGCGATCACCGGGAGCCTTGGTGGGCCCAGCGTCACCTCGGCGAGCAGCGCGGCAAAGCGGTCGGCGGCCGGCGCCATGTCCCGGGAGTGGAACGCGGCGCTGACCGGCAGCGGGACACATCTGACCGTGCCGCCACCCGAGGTCAGCAGGCCGGTGATCGTCGACACGCCGTCGGGCGTGCCGGAGATCACCACCTGGGTCGGCGAGTTGTCGTTGGCGATCTCGACGTCGTCCCGACCGGACGCGGCGAGGACTTCTGCCACGTCGCTGACGCCGAGGCCGATGACCGCGGCCATGGCGCCGCCGTCGGCCTCGCCCATGAGCCGTGCCCGTTCGGCGACCAGGCGCAGTCCGGTGGCGAAGTCCAGCACGCCCGCCACCACCAGCGCGTTGAACTCACCCAGGCTGTGCCCGGCGACCACGTCGGGCTCGGGGTGTTCGGCGCGCTGTGCCAGGTGGGTGAGCGCATGGACGGTGAAGAGGGCGGGTTGGGCGTACCGGGTCCGCCGAAGTCGATCGCCTTCGTCATGGAGGCACAGGTCCCTGATCGAGTAGCCGAGGATGTCGTCGGCGAGGGCGCAGTGCTCGGGGAAGGCGTCGAAGACTTCGGCTCCCATGCCCCGGCGCTGACTGCCCTGCCCGGCGAAGAGCAGCGCGCGCACGGCGTCAGAGCTGGCGCGGGACGAGGAGGGTGTCGGTGACTCCACCGGGCACGAATGCCTGCGCTCCGGTGCCGCCACCCTTCTCCGGGCTGATCATCTCGCGCTCCAGCAGCTTGCGGAACTGCGGGTCGCGGTGCGGCAGGTTACGCAGTTCCTCCCACGCCTCGTACGAGGCGAGGTGGATCAGCATGTGCAGCCGGTCCATGGCGCCGAAGGTCTCCTCGTAGAGGTACGCGGTGACCTTGCCCCGCAGATTCTCGTTGACGTAGTTCTGCCAGGCGAAGGCGTAGTAGCGCGCCTCCTTGCGGGTGGGGTACCGGGCGTAGGCGACGCGGTGCACCATCAGGGCTGCGTTGGCGGAGTTGAGCTGCTCCTCCGGGGGCACCGAGGTCTGTCGCCACGCCTCCGGGACCCATGCCTCGTGGGTGTGGTCCTCGCCGTAGTCCAGGCCGTGCTGGGGTACGAGGATGTCCTCGGTGATGCTGCCCTGCACGACGGCGTTGCCCCAGCTGCCGAAGCCACGGTCGTCGGCGACGACGTCGTCCTCCAGCAGGATCTTGGTGGTCTCGTCGTGGTCGACCATCTCCAGGCTGGCCGCGTAGTCGGCCGGGCTCTTCATGTTGATGAACCAGTGGTGCTTGGCCTGGTCGCCGAATGCCTTTTGGAAAAAGAAGAACGTCATTCCGTTGAGGTCGGCCTTGTTCATGTGGTTGAGGACCTCGGAAACGAAATTGAGACCCTCTTGCTCATGCCCGGGCTTGAAATGTGCGTAGCGCGAGATGATGAAACCCGCATTACCCGAGTGCAGCAGTTCCTTTTCGGGCCTGTCGACCTGGTGGCTGGCCGGTTTCATAATGTCGTTCACCGCGACCTCCGCTCCTCATGGGCTTTGATAAGCCGACACTAGGAGGAGCGGGGATCGCGGCGACGCACAGTTTTGCGCAGTCGCTCGAATTACTCTTCTTCGGAAACCTTTTCCTTGCCGTCGGCGGCCTGTTCGGGACTCGCTTCCGTGCTCTCTTCCGTACTCTCTTCCGTGGCCTCGCGCAGCGATGTCTCCGGCATGAGGAGGCCGAGGACGAGCGCGAGGACGGCGAAGACCACGACGGTCAGGAACACCGCGGCGAGGGCCTCTCCGTACGCGCCCACGACGATGTCCCGTTGCGCGCCAGGAAGGTCGCGGATGGCATCGATGCTGCCCAGTGACTTCTCGTCCAGGCCGCTACTCACTGCCCCCTTCTCGCTCAGCAGATCGGCGAACCGACTGTTGAGGATGGCACCCAGCAGGGCCACACCGATCGCCGAGCCGAGCCGTTGGAAGAAGCTGACGGCGGCGGTGGCCGCGCCGATGTCCGTCTGCGGTACGACCCCCTGTACGGCGGTGATGATCGGCTGGAGGCTAAAGCCCGCGCCGATGCCGAAGACGACGCCCAACACGATGACCAGCCAACTCGGCGTGTCCGCACTGATGAAGCCGAGCGGCAGCAGCGTCAACCCCAGCAGGGCGGCGCCGAGGACGGGGAAGACGCGGAAGCGGCCGGTGGCACTCATCCGGTTGCCTGCGTAGATCGAGGCGAAGCCGACACCGATCATGGTCGGCACCATGGCCAAGCCGGCGGTGAAGGCCGACATGCCCTTGACGGCTTGGAAGAACACCGGGAGGAAGATGATGCCGGTGAACAGCGCCATGCCGGCCACGAGGCTGTAGACGGACCCGAGGGCGAACAGTCTCAGCCGGAACAAGGGGATCGGCATGACCGGTTCGGCAGCACGCCGCTCCACCACGACCAGGGCGACGGACAGCACGAGGGAGGCCGCGAGGAGCCCGAGTGACAGGGGGTCCGTCCAACCGTGCTCGCTACCGGCCCAGCTCAAGTACAACAACAGCGGGGTGGTGGCGGCGATGACGAGGGTGGCGCCCAGATAGTCCACCGAGTGGCTGCGGCGTTCGGTGGGGATCTTCAGTGCGGAGACCGTGACGAGCAGCGAGAGCAGTCCCAGCGGAACATTGATCAGGAAGATCCACCGCCAGCCGATCGCGTCCACCAGACCGCCGCCGACCAGGGGGCCGGCCAGGGTGGCGATGCCGAAGACCCCGGCCACCATGCCCTGGTAGCGACCCCGCTCACGGACCGGTACGACATCGGCGATCACGGCCAGGGCCAGGGCGTAGAGCGCACCGGCACCCAGGCCCTGTACCGCGCGGGCGGCGATCAATTGGGCGATCTCCTGGGCGATGCCGCACAGCGCGGAGCCCACGATAAAGACGCTCGTCGCAACGATGAACACGCTGCGGCGCCCGAACTGGTCGGACACCTTGCCCCAGACGGGGGTGCTCGCCATCGACGTCAACAGGTACGCCGTGATCACCCAGGCGAGGTTCTCCAGGCCACCCACGTCGCTGACGATGCTGGGCAGTGCCGTGCTGACCACCGTCTGGTCCAGCGCGGAGAGCAGCAGGCCCGTCATCACACCGATGATGGCGCGGTTGATCTGCCGTTTGCTCAATTCGGGTCGGGCTAAGTCCTGCGGTTGCGACGCTGCCATGGGTAGTTGGGGCCCGGTTCCCGAAGGCCAGGACCCATCCCCCTTTCCATTCCGCGCGTACGGATTCTCCGCATGCGGCTTGCCGATGATCTTCTGGACGTGGTTGCGGACACGGACGCTTCGCCGCACCCGGCGGCCGATTGTTCGTGCGGCCCCTGTGATCCCGCGCCGGCGCGGGATACTACCGGCCCTGACGGGGGTTCGGCAGGATCTCGCCGGCATCCGGCCACGTCCGCGTTCCCAGGTCCGGAGCGATCATCGGAAGACCAGGCGCAGTGCGGGTGTTTCCGCGGGCGCGGACGGTGCCCCGCCCGGGCGCTCCAGCCATAGGCGTCGGCGTTCGAAGGCGATGGGCGGCCGGCTCGCCCGGCTGGGCCGGTCGGCGGGGGGCGCCTGCCCGACCACCACATGGGCATTGGTGCCGCCGAAGCCGAACGAGCTCACCCCGGCGGCTCTGCGCCCTGGCAGTGGCCACTGCTGCGCCTCGGTGGCCAGGGCGAACGGCGAGGCGTCGAGTTGCAGTCGGGGGTTGGGGCTCTCGCAGTTGAGCGTCGGCGGGACGATGCCGTGCTCGACGGCCAACAGGGCCTTGAGGAGGCCGACTGCGCCGGCCGCGTGCAAGAGGTGGCCCACGTTGGTCTTGACCGAGCCGAGCAGGCACCGCCCGGCCCGCTGGGAGTCGTCCTCGTCGAAGACGGTGCTCAGGGCCCGGAACTCCAGCGGGTCGCCGATCGCGGTACCGGTGCCATGTGTCTCGATCATGCCGATCTCGGAGGGTGAGCGCCGGGCCGCACGCAGGGCCCTTCGTACCGCGGCGGCTTGGGCGGTGGGATTCGGTGTGGTCAGGCCCATGGTCCGACCGTCGTTGGTCACCGCTGAGCCCTCGATGACACCGCGGATCGGATCCCCGTCGCGCAGGGCGGCGTCGAGTGGTTTGAGCAGGAGGACGACACTGCCCTCCCCTGGTACGAATCCATCGGCACGCCGGTCGAACGCGGCGCACCGGCCCGTGGGTGACAGGGCGCCTGCGGCCGAGAACTCCAGGAAGGACGTCTCGTCCAGCAGTACGCTGCTGCCGCCGGCGACGGCCAGGTCGATCTCCCCGCTGCGCAGGCTCTGACAGGCCAGGTGAATGGCCACCAGGGAGGACGAGCAGGCGCTGTCCACGACGAGGTGCGGGCCTCGTAGGTCGAAGTGCTGTCCGACGTGGGAGGCGACGAAGTTCGCGTCCGACTCCGGTACTTCGGCCCGTATCTCACCGCGACCGGCGTAGCCGGTGCCTCGGGCTCCGGCGAACACTCCGACGTCCCGGCCGGCGAGTTCGGGGCCTTCCAGACCGGCATCGCGCAAGCAGTCCGCCGTGCCTTCCAGGAAGAGCCGGATGGTCGGGTCCAGATAGCGGGCCTGGTCGTCCGTGAGGCCGAAGTGTCCGGCGTCGAACTCCTCGATCCCGGGGACGAAGCCGCCCCACTTGCCGACCGTACGGCCAGGTTGTGGAGTGGGCCGGTGGAACCGGGAGGCGTCCCAGCGCTCCGGAGGTACCTCACCGATGGCCAGGTGTCCCGCCACCAGGTTGCGCCAGAAGGTCGCCACGTCGGGGGCCCCGGGCAGTCGACAGGCCATCCCGATCACCGCGATGGCATCACTCTTCGGTGTCGATGGCTCGTGTGTTCGTACTCGGTCGGGCTGCGGCTGCGTCGCCGGCGGGGGCTGGGAGTGGCGAACCGTCGTGAGCGGTGGCTGAGTGGCTTCGGTCCATGGCTCGGCGACCGGAGTGGGTTCCTGCGGTCGGTCCGATGGCGGCGTGAGCTCGTTCAACCGGCCCGCGAGGGCCCGCAGGGTGCTGTGCTCCAGCAGCAACACCGGGTCGAGGGACCTGCCGACCTGTTGTTCGATCGCGTCGAGGAGTTCGCCGAGCATCACCGATTCGACACCCAGTTCGGCGAACTCCGCGGTCGGGTCGAAGTCGGCGGCCGGGATGCCGACCACTCGGGCGAAGATGTCGAACAGCCAACTGGGCACCGGACGGTGGCCGTTGAGCCGAGGTGAGGGTTCAGGGGTCGGCGACGGCGCTTGGAGTGCGGGCGGTGGCGCATCGTCCATCACGGCCGGCAGTTTGAGGAGCTCATTGGGTTCTGCGCCCCGCAGCGTGCGCAGTGCCACCACCGGGCCACCGGTGTCCGAGCAGATGACCCGGTCGAGTGCGCGCAGTGCCTCTTCGTCCCCGGCGGAGTCGAGCCCGAACCGGGCTCCCGGGTTGCCCGCACCCTGTCGGGCACCACTGTCGCGCCACATGGGCCAGGCCACCGAGTGCACCCAGGAGTTGGCCGTCGCCAGGTGCTCGGTCAGATCGTCGACGTACGCATTGGCCGCCGCGTACTCCAGCACACCTGAGGCGACGGATGGCACCACGGCGGCAAGCGAGGAGAAGGCCACCAGGAAGTCGGGACGGTCCGCAAGGCACAGCCGGTAGAGGACGTCCAGCGCATCCGCCTTGGGTTCGAGGACGCGTTGGATGTCGCTCGTGGCCCGCCCGGCGAATGGCCCCACCGAAGGGGTCACCGCAGCGCAGTGGACCGCTCCGCGCACCGGGCCGCTGACTTCGCGGACCTGGTCGAGGAAGTCTTCGAGCCCTCCTTGGTCCAGCAGGGCACCACGGTGGACGTGCACCCGCGCGCCTGCGGCTTCCAACGCCCGTACGGTCTCCACCGCGGCGCGCGCCTCGGCGCTCAGGTCCGGAGCGTCGAAACGTGCCGTCTCCGGTAGCGACCGGGCACCCAGGAGGGCGAGATGACGGGCGCCGCGTGCCACTAGGTGGCGGGCGACGCGGGAGCCGATGCCACGGGTGGCCCCGGTGAGCAGATAGACGCCGTAGTGGTCCAGCCGGGGCGCGGGAGTCAGGGCGTCGACGATCGGGGTTAGGGCCGGTACGTACGTCTGTCCGGCTCGGTGGACGCACTCGCCGTATGTGTTTCCCGGCAGGGCGGCCAGCAGTTCCCCGACCTGGTCGTCAAGTGTCCGGCCGGTTTCGTCGAGGTCGACCGTGACCGCGGTGAGATGGCCGGTCTCGGCACCGAGGAAGCGTATGAACCCGGCCATGCGTGCCCCGGTGGGCTGCCCCGGGCCGCTGCCGACCGCGCGTCGGCCACGGGTGGCGTGGAGAACGTGCACCGGCCGGGTGCGGCCCGCTGCCCGGCGGGCGGGGCCGGAGGCGGTCAGCCGTTGCAGCAGGGCGACCCGCGTCTGCCACGATTCCGTCCCACCGGTGGGGCGGTCGGTGTCTGCGGTGTCTGCGGTGTCTGCGGTGTCTGCGGTGTCTGAAGGGTCGGTGAGATCGGTGAGGTCGATGACGGCCGCCAGGTCGGGATGCGCGGCCAGGGCCCGATCCGCGAGGTCCTCCCCGCGGGCACCGGTGAGGGATGCGTGCGCGTCGCGGTCGCCGGGGCCCTCCTGCACCAGGTGGACCCGGTCGGGACCGATCCGTGCCACGACGGCATGGGCCAGGGCACGGCTGCCCGGACCGTAGAGGCAGAGCAGACTGCCGTGCAGGGCCACCGGGGCGCCCACCGGGCCGGCCAGGCGCCAGGTCTTGCGGTACAGCGGCAGTTCATCGGGACCGTCCGTTGCGGGAGGGGCAACGGCGGGAAGGCCGATGGCCGGTTCGGGATCGGGCAGCCAGCAGCGCATCCGGGCGAAGGGATAGGCGGGCAGGGTCAGTACGCTCGGCCGGCACCCGGCCGGCCACTCGATGCCGACCGGCCGTCCCGTGACCCACTGCTGTGCGAGCGCTTCCGGGTCACCGGTACTGACTGCGTCGTCGGGCCTTCGGTTCGACGGTGCCCGGCCCCGGAGCAGCGCGGTCGGATCCCCGTCCAGATGGCGGCGGAGCCGCCCGGCCAGTTCGTCGATGTCGGCCACCACCGCGGCGGCCCGCTCCCTCAGGTGATGGCGACCTTCCGCGAGGGTGAAGGCCAGATCGGTGAGATCGATGGTCGGATGGTCGCGCAGATGGCCCGACAGACGGGTGATCACCTCGCGCAGTCGATCCTCGTCATACGCCGACAGCATGATCAGGGTCGCGTTCGGCGGAGAGGGAGCCGGAGCGGGCGGAGCCGAACGGGTGGGCGGTTCCTCAAGGATGACGTGGGCCAAGGTGCCCCCGGCGCCGAACGAACTCACCCCGGCCCGACGCGGCTTCCCGTCCGGCACGGTCCACGGTTGCCGTGTGCGTTGGACCCGCAGTGGGGAGGAGTCCCAGTCGATGTCCGGGTTGAGTTCCTCGGCGTGCAGGGAAGCCACCAGCGTCCGATGGGTGAGCTGGAGCACGGCCTTGGCGATGCCGGCCAGGCCGGCTGCTGCCTCGGCGTGGCCGATGTTGGACTTCACCGACCCCATCGGCAGGGTGGCACGACCCATCGCGTCCGGCTGGAAGACCCGGTGCAGACCCTCGGCCTCGATCGGGTCACCGAGTGCGGTGCCGGCGCCGTGCGCCTCCAGGTATCCGATGTCCTGGGGCTCCAGACCGGCGTCCGACAGGGCCTGTTGGACCACCTCGGCCTGAGCGGTGGGGCTCGGGACGATCCATCCGTTGGTTCGCCCCGCGTTGACCACGGCGGTGCCGGCCACCACGGCGTGCACCCGGTCGCCGGCGGCCAAGGCCGCCGACAGCGGTTTGACGATCAGGGCGCAGACGGTCTCGGCGGGGACCATCCCGTCGCCACCGCGTCCGAAACTGCGGCAGAGGCCATCGCTGGACGCCCCGCCCAATCGGTCGATCTGGCGGAACTTGTTCGGATGGAGCGACAAATTCGTCGCGGCGACCACGGCGGCCTCGCAGTCGCCGGCGCGCAGGGCACGGGCGGCCAGGTGCAGGGCGACCAGGGAGGCTGAGCACATGGTGTCCACGGTCATGCTGGGGCCGTGCAGGTCGAAGGCGAACGAGATGCGGTTGGCGATGCCCGCCACGGTGGAACCACTGTCGGCGACGGCGCCGCGCAGGCTGTGCTCCACTCCGAAGTACGGATACTCGTTGTACATGGACCCGACGTAGACCCCGACCTTGGAGTCATGGGCGGTACGTAGTCGGTGAGCCGGGTAGCCGGCGTCGTCCAGGGCCTCCCAGACGGCTTCCAGACAGAGTCGCTCCTGTGGATCCATCAGCTCCGCGTGCCGGGGGCTGATACCGAACAGCAGTGGGTCGAACCGGTCCACGTCGCTGAGGTAGCCGCCGTGCATCAAGGAGGCCGGCCAGCCCGGTCGCAGCCGGTCGGCGGGCATCGGGCCGACCGTGCAGGCACCCGTGCGCAGGCTCTCCCAGAACTCGGCGAGCGAGTCGGCGCCGGGGAAGCGACCTGCGATGCCGACGATGGCCAGGGGCTCGGGTGCGGTGGACCCCGGCGCGGACGGGCGCACCCGGGCGCGGGCGGACACGTCCACCGGTGCACTGTGACGCACCGCAAGCACGCTGGCGATGTCGGCGAGGGTGCGGTGCTGGAAGAACAGTGTCTTGCTCCGCTCCCCCAGGTCATGGGCGAGCCGGGTGTTGAGCCGGGTGATCAGGAAGGAGCTGAGGCCCAACTCCTCCAGTGGAGTGTGCGGATGGGCGTCTTCCACGGGCAGGCCGGCCGTCTCCGCGAACAGCCGGCACATGTAGTCGAGCGCCCAGCCGCCATCGGTGGGCGCCGACAGTTCGGGGTCGGGAGCAGGCTCAGGAGGAGGCGACGTGTGCACGGGTGACGGGTCGAAGTCGTCAAAGGGGTACGACGGCAGTGTGATGCGCCGGGCCGGTACCTTCCACAAGGGCCGCCAGTTCACCTCCTGCCCAGCCAGCCATGCCGCCACCGCCTCTTGCCGGTCGGTGACCGCCGTCGGTTCCGCGGTGCGGGAGGGGAGCGTGTGCACCACGGAGCGCCGCACCGCCGCCGACGACCTGTCCGCCACCACATCGTCGAGTGCCGCACACAACTGCGCGACCGTGCGACACCGTACGGCGAGGCGGTGACCGAGCGGCACCCGACCGTTCTGGCTGGTGAACGCGATGTCGGCCAACGCCGGCGGTTCCGCGGTGTCGAGGAAGTCCCGGTAGAGCCGGGCGAGGTGCACCAGCCGCTCCTCGTCGGCCGCTGAGAGGAGGACCCACTGTTCCTGCTCGCTGTACACCACGCTCACCCCTGTCATCCAGCGTTCGGTGTTCCGCCCCGCACGTTAGAGGCGTACGGGCGCTTGCCCCGCTCACTCCTGAGCGTTGTGACCGGACCATCGGATTCGTCCGTCGCGGTGCATGCCGCCCAGAGGCGGGGCAGCAGACTGCCGGTGCCCGCCTGGTGGAGCTCCGTGACCCCGGCGTCTCGGAGGTAGGACATGCTGTCGGACCAGCGCACCGGCCTGTACAGGTGCTGGGCGAGCAGTTCGGGCAGTCGGTCGAGGCGATGGGGCCGGGCGGTCACATTGGAGATCACCGGAATGCGGGGAGAGGCGAACGTGACCGTGGCGAGCACTTCGGCGAACCCCGCGGCGGCGTCGGCCATGTACCGGGAGTGGCCTGGGTTGGGCGCGTCGATCAGGGTTGCCTTGGCGACACCGCCCCCGCGGACCACTGCGGCAAGTGCCCGCAGCGATCCGGTGGGGCCGGCCAGTACGGTCTGGTCCGGTGCATTCAGGTTGGCGATGTCGATGTCGGCGAACCCCTCGGTCGCCATCACCACCGTCAGCTCCCGGACTCCGATGCCCGTGACCGCCAACATCCCACCGGGCACCGGGCATGCGGAGATCAACCGGGCCCGGGTGTGCACCAGACGCAGTGCGGTGGGGAAGTCGATGCAGCCGGCGTGGCACAACGCGGTGAGCTCGCCCATGCTGTGACCGACCAGATAGGACGCTTCGGGCGCATCCAGTGCGGCAAGGCGGGTGATGACGAAGAGCGTCGGCTGGACCCTGGACAGGTGGCGCCAGGCGCTGCCGGACTCGGCTGTGAGCACCGGACGCAGGGGATGGCCGAGAACGGCCTCCGCCTGCGCGGTCAGCTCGGGATACCGGTCGAGCAGTTCGGCGCCGCTCTGCCCGCGTAGGGCGCCTTGTCCGGCGAAGGCGAGGGCTGTCAGCACGGATCTATCCCTCCCACGGCATCCGCTGGTGGTGTACGTAGTTGTCGATCCTGGTGCGCACCGCCGGGGAGGCGAGCAGTTGCGCGAACACCTCGCCGGCGTGGGCCCGCGCGGTATCGGGGATCGGTGCGAGGCTTGCGCAGTACGCCTTCGCGGCGGCGGTGGTCGACCGGTCTATCTTGGTGACGCGGCCCAGCAGTCTGCGCAGTTGCTGCCCGTGTTCGCCTTCTACCTCGTCGACCAGCCCGAAAGCGCGTGCGTCGGATGCGGTGATCGGTGCCGTGGACAGGGTCATGGCATAGGCCCGTTGGAAGCCGATCCTGCGCATCAGGAACGGCAGAATGTTGCAGGGCAACAGGCCCCACAGGGCCTCGGGCAGGGCGAAGGAGCTGCGGTCGGTGGCGACCACCAGATCACAGGCTGCGACCAGGCCGACCCCGCCTCCGGCGGCTTGGCCGTCAACCTTGGCGAGCACGGTGATCGGCACCTCGGTGATCCGGTGGAGCAGGTCGAAGAAGTCACCGCCGCCGCTGTCGCCCTCGTCGGTGGAGATGTCAGCGAGGTCCATGCCTGTGCACAGTGTGCCGCCGCTGCCCTCAAGGACCAGGGCGCGCGTCCGTGGATCCACGGCCGCCGACTCCACCGCGTCGCGCAGCAGGGCGACGTCGTCGGGTGTCAGGCTGTTGCGGCGGTGCGGTCGGTTGATCGTGAGCCGGGTGACGGGGCCGTCCCGATCGACGAGCACGGCCGGCCCGGTGGTGTGGGTGGTCATCAGGTCCACCTGTACGTGCGGTGGTACCCCTCGATCCGATCCAGCACCAGCAGGCCCCGGCCGGTGAACTCCTTGCCGAGGTCGCCGTGTTCATCGAGGTCGAAGTGGGCGTCCCGCACGCCGAACTGCGCACGGTCGCCCGCTGCGGCGACCAGGTCGTACTCGGCGATGGTCAGGGGCCTGCGGGTGGCCAGTGCTTCCTCGACGCCGAGCGCCGCCAGGTCGTCCACCGCACGGGGGTGGACGACACCGCTGAAGAACTCGGAGGCGCAGCCGGATCCGTAGGAGAAGAGTCCGATCCGCCTGGGTTCGGGAAAGCTGCCGTGCCGGATCAGCGAACACAACGCCAGGTAGAGGGAGGCGGAGAAGATGTTGCCGACCTCCGCGCCGTACACCTGGGACTGGCTCACCCGCCGTTCGTAGTCGGCGTCCACTTCCTGCTGGTCGGAGTTGCGCTGTTGGCGCAGGAGTCGTCGGTGGGCGCCGCGCACCATGCCCACGAACGGGGTGTGGAAGCCCAGATAGGCGAAGCTGTCGACGACGTCGGTGCCGTCCACCCGGTCGCGGTAGGCGCCGAAAGCCTGTTGTACGCATTCGAGGTAGGCCAGCATGGAGATGTCCTGGTTGACCACGTCGATGCCGGGGCCGGGCCGGAAGGTGTCCATCACCTCGAAGGTGTGGCAGCCGCTGGCGCCGAGATCGATGTCCAGGGTGGTGGCGTCGCGGCCGATGAGCATGGCGACAGCTCCGGCACCTTCGGCGCCCTCCCACTGTTCGCCGAGTGCCGGCACTCCCGCGGCATCGGCGGCGATGACCAGGGCGAGCGCATCGTCGAAGGGGCTCGCGTGCACCATGCCCACGGCGGAGTGCAGCGCGGCAGTTCCTCCGTAACACGCCTGTTTGACCTCGAAGGAGCGGCAGCGGGGGCCGAGTTCAAGGTAGTGATGCACATAGGTGCTGATCGACTTGCCGAGGTCGACGCCCGACTCGGTCGCCACCACGACGGCCTCGATCCGATCGCGTTCTGCCGGGGTGAGCCCGCGCACCAGCGGAAGGGCTGCGTTGACCGCATTGGTCACCGCGTCCTCGAACGGCAGGTTGACCGACTTCCGGCGCATCATCAGATTGCCGAAGCGGCTCATGTCATGGCCCCGTGTCTCGTACAGGGTCCTGATGTCGACGCAGGTCCGTCCCACGTACGGGTGGAGTGCTCTGATTCCGACGCCCATGCGGCTCTCCCGTCTGCCGGAGCGCGCCGGCGTCCGTCTGACCGGCGCCGAGCATGACGCGGAGAGGAACGCGGTGACTGCACACTATTGCGCAGTCTGGGGATCCTCTTGCGTACCACGCTAACCTCACAAGGCTGTGTCAGGAACATGAAAATTTGCCGCCGTACGAAGGGAGGGGGACGCCCTCACCGGGACCGGTAACGGGGCAGACCCCGCCAGACAGGCGGGATTTGACAGACACGGCCTGGGGCCGCGCTGAAGAGTTCCTTAAGGCGGAACCGCTAGAAGTGCTCCAGTGCAAAATCAGTCCAAAATGCTCCGACCTGGCCACGAGGAGGCGCAGGGCCGATGCAATACTCCGGAACGGTGGCGCACGTGTGGTGCCGAGAAGTCGCCGACGAGGCGGCAACTGGTAACGGCGTAGGTGTCGCTGACGTCGAGTGGGCGCTGTCCGATTCGGAACGGACCAGCCGGGACGCGTTGCGTCGCACACAGGATCGCGCTGTGTACGGTGCGGCCTGGGGTCTTGTCCGGCACGCCCTGAGCACCGTTGAACCCCGGGTACACCCGGATGAGTGGCGCTTTCTCCGTTCCAGCCTCGGTCGCCCCGAGGTGCACTATCCGACCTGGGCTCGTTCCCTTAGGTTCAATCTGTCGCACACGGACGGCATCGTGGCTTGTGTGACAACCCGGGGTGCGCGTTGTGGTGTTGATGTGGAGCGCCCTGTTCGGGTGCTGCCGCTGCACCGGCTCACCAGGTCCGTGCTCTCGGAGCGCGAGCAGCGCGAGTTCGATCTGGCCCCGCCGGGCCGGCGCCAGGAACTGTTCTTTCGCTACTGGACGGTGAAGGAGGCGTACCTCAAGGCGATCGGCTCGGGCATGCGGTTTCCCATGACCGCGTGCGAGTTCGCGGTCGGCACCAGCCGGCCGGCGCTGCTGTCCCTCGCCGCAGGGCCCGAGCACGCCCGATACACGTTCAGGCAGTGGCCGGTACAGCGCGGTGGACTTCTCGCCCTGGCGGTACAGGGCAGGGCCACCATCGAGCAGGGGAGCGATGTCACGGTCAGGGTTCACCTGTCCGGCACCGACGACGAACGCCCGCAGACCGCACGGTTCTGATTGGATCGAAGGATGAGCGAATCGATCATCTTTTTCGAGGAACAACGACGGTGGGAGCAGTGGCTGGAGGAGAACCACAACACTGTTGCCGGTGTGTGGGTGAAGATCGCGAAGAAGGCCAGCGGGCTGCCGAGCATCACCTATGCGGAGGCACTCGACGTCGCCATCTGCTTTGGGTGGATCGACAGCCAGCGCGACAAGGTGGACGACCTGTACTGGCAGCAGCGCTTCACCCCGCGGACCAAGAAGAGCCCCTGGTCGCAGGCGAACCGGGAGCGGGTGGAGCGACTGAGCGCGGCGGGCAGCATCCGCCCGGCGGGCCAGCGCGAGATCGACGCGGCGAAGGCCGACGGGCGTTGGGAGGCGGCCTACGCCTCCCAGAGCAAGATGACCGTGCCGGACGACTGGCAGTCCGCACTCGCCGAGGAACCCGAAGCAGCTGAGTTCTTCGCGACGCTGGACAGCAAGAACCGGTACGCCATTCTGTACCGCCTCCAGAGCGCCAAAAAGGCCGAGACGCGCGCCAAGCGCATCGAGAAGTTCATCGCGATGATGTTGAACAAAGAGAAGCTATATCCGTAGTGATTCGCCTGGTCGGGGTCCGGCCCACCGCGGCCGTGACCCCGAATCCTCCAGGGCAGCATATTAACAATGGGGAGGCATTTCGATGCAGCACGCTCGATTCGGCAAGTCTGCCTTCTATTTACATCTGCTGCAGAACATGGACGAGTCCAAGATCTCGCTGACCCCCATCAACTTGGAGCGTGGTTACAACCTCTACACCTGCGGCGACAGCATCGACAACCTCTTCCTCGTCATCCACGGTGGTATCAAACTCACCACCAGCGCGCACAGCGGAAAGGAGTGTATTCTCGATATCTGTCGACGCGGTGACATTCTTGGCGCTCTTTCACTGAGACCCTCCGTGCATGAAGAGTCCGCCACCGCGATGCTGGACAGCCATGTATTGCGCATCAATCGCCGCGACTTCGTCCGCATGTTGCGCAGCGACCCGGATCTGTTCCAGAAATGGAGCCAGCATCTGGCCCAGCGCATTCGCGAGCGCGAAAGCACCATCAAGCATCTGGTCACCATGAAGTGCGAGTACCGCCTCGCGGCGATCCTGCTGCATCTGTCCCACCGATTCGCCGGCCGGGGTTCGCAGTGGCAGCACATCGACGCCCGCATCACCCACGATGAACTCGCCGCCATGGTGGGAACGACCCGGTCTCGTATCGGATTCTTCCTCAAGAACTTCACCTGCCGCGGTCTGGTGAAACGACTGCCGGACGGCACCCTGCTCGTCAACTGCGACACCGTCTCGGACTTCCTCGCCTCGGACCCGAACGATGAGGTGCCCGAACTCCAACACACGGCGTAGCCGAACGCCATGGGCTCGCCGACAGGGGAGGTCGGCGAGCCGAAGACATCAGCACGTGGGCTCCGTACCCGGGTGGTGTGCCGTCCGATCCGGTGACATCCTTCGGCACCCGGACCGCGGAGGGACCCCCGGCGTGCCCCTGCCGATGAGGGCGTGCCTACGATCAGCCGGTCCGTGCCGCCCGAAGGAGCCTTCGCCCGTGACCGCCGTCGTCCCGCCACTTCGCACCCGTACGCTCCCGTTGTCCGTGGAGTGTCTGACGCGCACCGAGGACGGCGAACAGTTGCACGCCCTGTTGTGGTCCGCCGGCCCCGGCTGGCGGATGATCAGCAGTACGGTCCTCGGCGGTGGGATCGCCGAGCGTGCGTGGGTTCTCAATGCCCAGGTCTCCCATGGCTACCGACGGACCGATCCGGCGCAACACCTCACCGAGCTGGCTCGGGACGCCCGGGCCCGGGGCGAGGGCGTGGGCATGTTGACTGCCGCCGACGTCACCGCGCACGCCCAGGGGTACGACGCGGGCGCGGCGGCCGTTGTGACCGCGGGCATCGGGGTACGCGGCTGGGCCGCATCCCCGTCGGAAGGCACCTCTCGTGCACCAGCCCCCGGCACGATCAACATCATCGCCGCGCTCCCGGTGCCGCTGACCGATGCCGCGCTGGTCAACGCGGTGGCCACTGCCACCGAGGCCAAGGTGCAGGCCCTGCTGGACGCGGGATACGACTGCACCGGCACACCCACCGATGCCGTGTGCATCGCCGCACGACGTCCCCATCCCGAAGCCGAGACCCATGCCTTCGCCGGCCCACGGTCGCTGTGGGGCGCACGTCTGGCCCGTGCCGTGCACCACGCGGTGCACACCGCCCTCCCTTCTCCCGGGGCGAACAGCCTCGATTGAGCAGCTGGCCGGACCCGGACCGCGAAGAAGCCCGGGCGGAGAGAGTTGCGGAGGGGGCACGGTCCGCCCCGCAAGGACTCGATCACCCCGTCAGGTGACGGGGGCGAGGAAGGCGTCGAAGGCGGCCGGCAACTGTCTCCACGCATCGGGCCCTGCGGCGTACTCGTCGTCGGTCAACAGACAGGAGTCCAGAAGACGGGTCAGGGCATCGCGGTCAAGGCCGGGGGAAGTGAAGACGAGATGCTGACAGCAGTCTCCGTGCTGGGGGTGCCAGTCGAGTGCGGCGGCGACCTGGCGCACGGGCGGCACCAGTTCCCAGGCAGCATCCGGTAGGGAGGCGAGCCAGGGGCCCGCGCTCTCCACGCTGAGCGCGCCACCGGCGGCGTCCCAGGCGAGCAGGGCGTTCGGTCGGTCGGCAAGCCAGAAGCGACCCCTGCTACGGGCCGCACCACAACAGAGGTCCTCCAGCGCCTGGTAGAGACGCTCGGAGTGGAACGGGCGTCGACGGTGCCAGACGAGGGTGCTGACGCCCGCCTCGTCAGCTTCGTGCGGCAGGAGGGCACAGGCCGGGTGATGGGCCGCCGCCGCGGCCTCGACGTCGAAGCCGGCGAAGGCCAGCGCGGCGAGCTCCCCCGACCCGGCCGGAACCTGTCGAGCGGTGGGGTGGAGTTGGGTCAGCAGTGCACGGTCGGCGTCGTCCGCAGGCTCGCGGCCGTCGGGGGTGTCGCACTCGACGAGCGCGAGGACCGGGGCGTACTCCAATTGCCGGGCCCAGGTGTCACCGATCGTCCGTCGGTCGGTGGCCGCTGCTGCCAATCCGGCTTCGGCCAGATCGTCCCCGTTGGCGAGGTAGGGCAGCACCAGCGCCGGGTCGACCGCGGTGATGACATTGGTGAGTTCGAGGGCGGATCCGCCGTGCGAGTCCACGACCTCGGCCATGGCCTTGGGTTCCACCGAATCCCAGAGCTCGACGATCGCCAGCCGGGTGGTGAAGTCCTCGGCCAGTCGCTCCAGTTCGGGGATGAGGTCCTGCCGCAGCGCACAGCAGGCGCAGTCGTTGACAAGCGGGGTACTGCCCGATGACCGTTCGCCCGAGGCGTCGCGGACGCCGCGCCGGACGGTGCCTTCGGCGGCCGTGGTCAGGTCGTGGTGCAGGGCGAGGCTGCCCGGCACCGAGCGCAGCAGGCCCTCCACCACCGCGTTGCGGGCGTCCGCGTGCAGTCCGGCGACGATGACGACCGGGAGGGGGTTGCCTCCCGCCGCCCGTTCCTCCCCCATCAGTTCGCGCCCCGCAGTCCGTAGCGGCGCTCGAACCGTTCGACGCGGCCCGCAGTGTCCAGGACGCGAGCGGTCCCGGTGTAGAAGGGGTGGCTCACATGGGAGATCTCGACGTCGACGACGGGGTAGGTGTTGCCGTCCTCCCACTCGACGGTCCTGTCGCTGCTCATGGTGGAGCGGGTGAGGAAGGCGTAGTCGGCTGCCCGGTCGCGGAACACGACGGGCCGGTAGTCGGGGTGGATGCCTGGCTTCATGAGGTGCCTCCTAGGGGAGCGCGGTTGTCGGGGGTCAGCGTTCTTCGCGGAAGTCGACGTGCGCGCGGGCGATCGGGTCGTACTTGCGCAGGACCAGGCGATCGGGGTCGTTGCGGCGGTTCTTCCGGGTGACGTACGTGTAGCCGGTCCCTGCGGTCGAGCGCAGTTTGATGATCGGGCGGAGTTCGTTGCGGGCCATGGAGCTGTACTATATGGGAATGGTTTCCATTTTCAAAAGCAGTCCTTCCGTGACATCTTCCAGGGCGAGGTGACGTCGACCGTGTCCGCACACTGCCAACTGAGCGGAGCCCGACCCGGCTTCGGCAATGCCATCTCCCACTCCCATCGACGCACTTCGCGCCGGTTCGACCCCAATGTCCAGCGCAAGCGGTACTGGTTGCCGAGCGAGGGCCGTTCGGTACGCCTCACCCTCAGTACCAAGGCGATCAAGACCATCGACCGCATCGGCATCGAAGCGGCCGTCGCCCGCATCCGGGCCCGAGGAGGGAAGGTCTGATGGCGAAGAAGAGCAAGATCGCGCAGAACGAGAAGCGGAAGGCGATCGTCGACCGGTATGCGGTCCGACGGGCGGAGTTGAAGGAGGTCATCCGCCGCCTTTCCTCCTCCGACGCCGAACGGCGCGCAGCCGTGGCGGAGTTGCGGCGCCAACCCCGGGACGCGAGCGCGACCCGGGTGCGCAACCGTGACGCCGTGGACGGCCGCCCACGCGGCCACTTGCGCAAGTTCGGACTCTCGCGCGTACGGATGCGCGAACAGGCGCACGCGGGCTTCCTCCCCGGGGTCACCAAGTCCTCCTGGTGACCAGGGCGGCCGGACGGTCGATGCGGTGGGCGTTCCTCCCGCTGCGACCGTCCGGTCGGACGCCTTCGCGCACTGCCGGGAACCGGCAACGAGGTTCGAGCGGCGTACTCCCCCACCTCTGCCTTGGCCGCCGCTCCCCCTCTTTTCAAGGGGGCGACCGCCATGGGAGTCATGGCCGCAACAGCAGGATTCCCAGGAGCCCGACACCGGCGAGTCCGCCACCGGCCCGGGGCGAACCCCGCACGGTTCGCCGGGCCCTAGGGTGTCAGCGCGTTGCGGTGGTGGCCGGTGTCCCTGTGGATGAGCACCCGGCCCAGCGCGCCCTGTGGCCGTGAGACGAGAGTGTCCCACGTCCCGTCCTCCACGACGCGGCCAGCCGCGAGAACCGCGATCCGGTCGGCCCGCCGCAGCGTGGCCGGGCGGTGTGCGATGACGATCGTCGTACGGTCACCAGCCGATGCGAGGAGTGCGTGCGCGATCTGTTCATCGCCCTCTGTATCGAGGTGGGCGGTCGTCTCGTCCAGGACCAGGAGCCGAGGTTCGGCCAACAGCGCCCGGGCCAGGGCGATACGGGCCCGCTGACCACCCGAGAGCGTGGCGCCCCGCTCGCCCACCGCGCTCCGGTATCCGTCCGGGAGCCCCGCGGCGATGTGGTCCACCCCGCACAGGGCCGCCACTTCCCTCATCCGCCCCTCGGATGCGTCCGGTGCGGCCAATCGAAGGTTCTCGGCCAGACTGCCGCGGAACAGCGGGGTGTCCTGGCCGACGACGGCCACCGCACGGCGGAGGTCGGACTCCGCGAGTTCGCGCAGGTCCACCGGGACCCCGTCGCGGGGCAGCAGTTCCACCGCGCCTTCGGACGGGTCCCAGAATCGGGCGAGCAGATGAGCACAGGTCGACTTGCCGGCCCCGGACACTCCGGCCAGGGCGATCGTCTCACCGGCGCGCACGGTCAGGTCGAGGCCGTCGAGGACGCGCGTGCCCCCGTAGTCGAAGCGGACACCCCGTAGCCGTACCCCCAACGGACCGGGCGGCAGCGTCCGCGGTTCGACGGGCTCAGGAGCCCCGGCGGGAGCACGGACCGCGGCGCCGACCCGGGCGGCGGCGGCGCGCAGCCCACCCGCCTGCCCCAGCGCTGCGGCCGAGTCCGCGACCGGTGCCAGCACACCGAGAGCGAGCGCCATCGCCGTCGGTGCCCAAGCGCCCCCCAACCGACCGGCGCCGACCGCTCCCGCGACGACGGCCACCACAGCCACGACCGCCCCCACCACGAGGAGGTCGCGCAGCGCTCCCGCCCCCGCCTCCCAGGTGTGTTCACGACGCTGGGCGTCGCCGAGCCGCCGGCCGCGCAGGCGCAGTCGCTCCCGGCGCTCCTCCAACCCGCCGAAGGCGAGCAGTTCGGGCAGCCCGTCCACGGTCTCCACGGCATCGGCGGAGAGCTCTGCGGCTGCGGTCCTGGTTCTGGTGCCGCGCTCGGTGCGGCCCCGCCCGTCCAGCAGTGGAGTCAGGGCGAGCAGTGCGGCGAGCGGCAGCACCACCACCAGCAGCCATGGTTCGACGGCGGCGAGGACTGCGGCACCACTGCTGAAGACCAGGACGGAGGAGGCCAGTTGGGCGATGGCGTGGGCGTAGAAGAACTCCAGCGCCTCGACATCACCGAGTGCGGCGGCGGCGAGGTCCCCGCTGCGACGGCCGTCGATCCGGGCCGGTGCGCTCCGGGCGAGCCCGTCGAAGACCCGGACCCGCAGTTCGGCCAGCACGCGGTAGGCGAGGTCGTGGGAGAGGTCCATCTCCCGCCAGGTGGCCAGCGCGCGCACCACGACGAGGCCGAGCAGCAGCCCGATGGTGGCGGGGCCCGGCAGGGTGCCCGCCACGACGGCGGTGCCGAGCGTGTGCGCGGCGAGCGCGACCAGGGCGACGAGCGCGATCTGGTCGACCAGGGCGGCGGCGAACGTGCGCAGGGTCATGGCCCGGTGGGCTGCGAGGACGGGCAGCAGCGCTCGCAGGGCGCCCGAGTGCGGGCGGTCAGCGGCGGACGGGGTCATGCGGCGTCTCCCTGGTGAACGGGTTGCGGGACTGTGGTGGACGCGTCGGGAGCGGGGCGCAGCACGCCGCCGCGAGGGCCGTCGGCGGTCACCAACCGCGCGTACAGATCGCTGGTCGCGAGCAGTTCGTCGTGCGTGCCGATCGCCTCGACCCGGCCTTCGTGGAGGACCACGATGCGGTCGGCGTGTCGCACGGTGGAGAGGCGGTGGGCGACGACCAGGCAGGTTCGTCCCCGTACGGCGTTGCGCAGGGCCTGTCCGATGCGCGCCTGTCGGTTCTCGTCGACGGCGCTGGTCGCTTCGTCGAGGACGAGTACGGGTGTGTCGGCGAGCAGTGCCCGGGCCAGTGCGAGGCGTTGGCGCTGGCCCCCGGAGAGGGTGGTGCCCCGCTCTCCGACGAGGGTGTCGTAGCCGTGGGGCATCCGACGTATCTCGTCGTGGATGCCGGCCGTGCGGGCGGCTGTGTGGAGGTCTAGGTCGGGGGCTTGGGGGCGGGCGATGCGGAGGTTCTCCGCGATGGTGCCGTGGAAGAGGTACGTCTCCTGGGAGACGACCGCGATTCCCTGCCGCAGTGAGGCGAGTGTGAGGTCGCGGGTGTCGACGCCGTCGATGAGCACCTGACCGCCGTCGGGATCATGTCGGCGTAGGAGCGTGCCGAGCAGGGTGGACTTGCCCGCACCCGAGGGACCGACGATCGCGGTGGTGCGCCCAGCTTCGGCGGTGAAGGTGACGGCGGTCAGGGCCGGCCGGGCGGCGCCCGGGTGATGGTAGGAGACTTCGTCGAACCGGACGTCGGGTGCCAGCGGCCAGTAGGCGCTGCGGGTGCCGGCGTCGATGGCCCCTCCGGTGGCGGTGCGCAGCCGGGCGATTCCGTCGGCGGCGGACACTCCCAGATAGCCGGCGTGCCATTCGCGCGAGAGGTCGCGTACGGGACGGAAGCACTCGGACGCCAACATCAGCAGGAGGTAGGTACCGGTGGCCGTGGCCCGGCCGGTCGCGGCGGACCAGCAGGCGACGAGGACGGCGGCGATGGTGCCGCCTTGGACGGCGAGGTCGGTGAGCCCGGTGTCGACGAGGGACACACGCAGTTTGGCGACGGTGGCGCGGTGCAGGGTCGCCGAGCGCCGGGCGAGGGTAGCGCGGGTGCGTCCGACGGCACCGGCCGACCGGAGAACGTGCATCGACTGGAGGGCTTCGAGGTAGTCGGCGGCGAGGGCTTCGTACGCTCCCCAGTGCTGTTCGCCGCGCCGCTTCAGCAACCGGTCCCACCAGCGCGGCACCAGGATGGCCAGCAGCAGCGCGGGCGCGAGCGCGAAGACGGCCCGCGGCTCCAGGACGGTGACGCACACCAGCAGCGCGGGCGGGATGCAGCAGGTCACCAGGGCCTGGGGAAGGTAGCGCGAGACATAGGCGTCGACGCCTTCGACGCCGTCGACGAGGGTGGCCCGCAGGGCTCCGGCGCGGGCGGGCTCCCCGGGTGCCACGGTTCCCGCGATCCCCCCGAGCCGCCCGAGACGTTCCAGGAGCGTGTCCCGCAGTTGTACGCGGACCCGTGTGCCCGCCCGTACAGCGAGGTCCCGTTGTACGAGGACGAGGGCTGCGCGCAGGACGACGACGGCCAGGACCCCACCGAGGAGCACGATGAGCCGATGGGTGTCACCGTGGGCGATGTCGGCGAGGGCGAGGGCGAGCAGCACCGCCTGCGCCAACTGGGTGAGGGTCACCGCGATCAGGACGCCGGTCGCGGCGAGGAGTGGCCCGCGTGCGACGCGGGCTGCGCGCAGCAGTTCGGGGTGAAGCATCATGAGGGGTCGTCGTCTCCTTCGTGGCATTCGTCGGGCTGGCGGCCGATGGCGAGGCCGTGCAGCACCCAGTGGCGGCCGGGTGCACGGCCAATGGCTGCCCCGAGGTCCGCGCGCTGCCAGGAGCCGATCGGTCGGGACCGCAGGCCCATGGACACGGCGGCTAGTTGGGCGTGTCCCATGGCGTAGCCCGCGATCTGGTGGAGGGCGCGCACCTGCGCGGGTGGGGCGTCGTCGGGGCAGCCGTGGGCGAGGAGCACGGCACCGGTCGTGGCGATCCACCTCTGCCGGGCGGCCCAGACGGCGAGGGTGGGCCGGGCGTCCCCGGTGGCGAGGGCTTCGAGTCGGCCGTGGTCCCCGAGGTGCACGAGTGCAGGTCGGGGCCCTCCGGTGGCCGCGCACCAGGACGGGCCGTCGGGGTGGGCGGCCGCCGCCACGCGCAGGAGTGTGACCAACTGTCGGTCGTCCGGGGCTCCGAGAAGGGGTGGTGTGGCGCTGCGTCGGGTGAGCAGCACGGATTCGGGGACCTCGACGGATGGTGTCGGCTGCCAGTGGTGCCGGGTGTCGGCGCGCTGGCCGAGTGCCGACAGGATCCGGTGGGTGTCCGCGGGTTCACCGGCGTTGGGGTCGTCGGCGCCCCGATCGTGGCGCGCGGGTCGGATGCGGGCGGGCGGCGGTTGGTCGGTTCGGTCGATTGGGTCGATTGGGTGGGTCGGGTCGGTTGGGTCGTTCGCGTCGCGGACGGCCCAGCGCAGCAGGGCGTCAGTTGGGCAGTCGGCCGTGATGCGTACGGCCGCCAGCGGCGGTGCGTCGGTGGCGTCGAGGCGGGCGGCGGCGGCCAGCAGTGGGCCGGGGGCGTCCAGGCATACGGCCGGGCAGCCTCCGAGGGCGAGTGCCGCTGCCGCGTGCCCGATGTCGAGCAGCAACAGTGGCCAGGCGCGGTGTCCGTAGTGGGCGGCGGTCGGCTCGACGGTGGCGGTGAGGACGGCGAGTGTGCCGGGAGGCGCGGTGGAGGGCGCCGGGCCGCGTCGGTGGAGGCGGTGGGTGAGCGGGTGGTACGCGTAGCGGCCGGCCGGTAGCGCGCTGCCCGGGCCGACGAGGAGATGTGCGTCGACGGGGTGCAGCGCCCCGGCGGACGGTACGGGGCGCAGCCGTCCGCCGGGGCCGGCGGCGAGGGAGTGTCGTAGGACGCGGTCGAGTTCGGGCGGGAGCGTGGTGCTCGGCCCGGTCGGTCGGTGGCGCGGGGCAGGGGTGCCTTCGGTGGGCTGCTCGACGGAGCGCGCTCGGGTGAGGGCGGCGGTGATGGAGTGCGTTGCGTCTGCGTGGGTCACGGCGGCGGTCACATGTGCGGGGGTGGTGCGAGGGTGAAGTCGTCCGGGCCGGTCGGGGCGGCGGTGCGCCAGCCCCGGGTGAGGGCCGCGTCGGTGAAGCGGTCGCAGCCCAGATAGGCGAAGGCTGCGGGAGCGTTGGGAATGAGGCCGGAGACCAGGACCCGCGCCACGCGCAGGGCGGTTTCGGCGACGTCCTCCGTGGTGAGGTCGAAGGTGATGACGCGATGGCCGCCTTCGGCGAGGCGGGCGTCGAGTGCGATGCGGGTGCCCCGGGCGATGTCCCCGATGTCGACGGTGCCCAGGGCGGGGGCGGTGAATCGGCTGGCCAACGCAGTCATCCGGGGGTCGAGCCACACCTGGACATGGGCGCCCAGGTCGCGTATCCGCTCGAACTGGGGCCCGCAGTCGTCGAGGTAGCGGCGGTCGGCGCGGTGGTCGAGGTAGAGGCCGCGGGCGAGCATTCCGGCGTCGATCGCGCGAAACACCCACCCGTCGACATCCATGGCGCCCTGGGTGAAGACCCAGGTGTGCACGGCTTCCAGGACGGCCTTGACGGCGGCTTCGGCGGGGTCGTAGCGGCAGGCGAAGCCCGCGGCGTGGATGCCGCGTCGGGGGTCGTGGACCAGTGCGGCCATGCAGGGCGCGAACTCGGATGGCATCTCCACGATCCATACGTCGAGGGGGCAGCCTTCCAGGGCCTGATCGAGGCCGGGGACACTGGCGGGATCGATGCCGCGCACGGGTCCTTCGAGGTGCCACCACAGTTCGAGTGCGTCTCGCTCGACGACCTCCAGCAGTCCGCGTTCGACTGCGTCGTCGAGTCCTTGACCGGTCGCGATGCCCGCGTAGTTCAGATGGTGGGTGCGCGGCAGGGTCCGCAGTTCGCCCTGCCGCCAGTTGAGGTGGGTGAGGGCGACGGGCGCCCAGCACTCCCGTTCCTCTTCGCTGCCCCGGGCCCAGAGTGTCGGGGTGTGGGTGTCGAAGCGCTGGTAGGGGAAGCCGGGACGGTTGTACTGCCACTCGGCGTAGCGGGGCAGTTCACCGGGGCCGTACAGGCTCAGGCCCTCGGCTGCCAGCTCGGCGGCGGTGGCCCGACGGGGCGCGTCGGGGTGGCCGGGGGGCGGCAGCCGGTTGCCGCAGTACCGTTCGACCGCTTCGGCGACGGCGGCGAGTTCGGCGCCCGCCCGGTCGCCGAAGGTGGTCCCGAGCGACACCCGGTCGGCGGGCCAGGCTCCGAGACGGCGGGCGTCACAGACGTCGGCGGTCATGGCGGTGTAGCGGCGCGGGGCACCTGATGGGTGTTCCACGGGTGCGACGGCTCGCACGATTCCGCACACGGGATCCACGAGCGCGTCCAGCGGCAGTGGTGGGGTGTTCAACGGCAGATCTCCTGTACGGGATTGACGCCTCGGCCGCGGCCCGTGGTGAGCAGGAGGGCGCTGCCGTCGGGTCGTACGGTCCGGTGCGAGGCGAGCAGACGGGTCGCGGTCACCGGGTCCTCGCCGGTGTGCGGCTGGCGGATGTGTGCGGGGAAGTGGTGGCCCGCGATCTCGATGCGCAGCCGGGTGCGGGCGGGGAGCCGACGGGCCAGTTGTCCGAGCGGAACGGTGAAGCTGGCCGCAGTGCCGGGCGGGTCGGTGCGGCGTACGACGGCCGTGGCGAGCGGGGCTGCCGTGCCCGCGGGATCGAGGGTGACGATCCGTACCGCCCAGTCGGCCGGCGTTGCATCGGCGACGGCGTTCAGGCGGAGCGCTGCCGGCCCGAGGAGGTCGAGTGGACGGGCGAGGGGGGCGGTCAGCAGCAGACAGCGGTCGGGGGTTCCCGTGTCGGGCACGTCCAGCCGGTCCGAGCGCACGGGGCGTACGGGGTCGGCGACGAACGCGGCCCCGTGCACGACGCGTGGCCCCTCCGCACTGCCGACGTCCCATACGAGCTCGGTGTGTTGGTCGGTGGCGCGGCACCACAGTCGGCTGCCGCCGAGGGCGAGCGCCCCTCGGTGCCCCTTCCGCAGTACTCCGACAAGGGCGGCGCGTCCCCACTGCACATAGAGCCGGCCGAGGTTGAGTCGGTGGCCCGGGCGGGCCTCCGGGCCGGGGTCGGCGGTGAGGCCGTGTCCCCAGGGGCCGATCAGGAGGCGCGCTGGGCCGCCCCACTCCTGCCACAGGCGGTGGGTGTCCGGGGCGAACGGGTCCCGGGTGCCGCCGATGGCGAGCAGGGGCACCCGGGCACTCCGCAGTCGCTCGGGCGTCAGTGGATCCGGGTGTTCGGCGTTCCACACTCCGCGCCAGGACGGCAGGGCACGTCCGAGGCGCTCGGGAAGGGTGGCGACGGGGAGGTGTGCCAGCAGTTGGGGGTCGGCGGCGAGCGCACGGTCGAGGGCGTCGGGGTCGGAGTCGGGACGGTCGCCGTGGGCGGCCCACCAGCCGGCGCGGGAGAACAGCCGTTCCGGGCCGTGGGGTTCGCGGGCGGTCGCGCTGGCACCGAGCGCGGGTACCGCGGCGATGACGGCATCGGCGCGGACGCTCGGGTCGCTGTCGAGCGCGGCGGTGAGGGCACAGTGGGCCGCATAGGAGCTGCCGACCGTGATGACGGGACCGGCGCTCCACCTGCGGGTGCGGAGCCAGCGCAGGGTCACGGCACCGTCGGCGGCCTCGCGGTGGTACGGACGCCAGTCGCCTTCGGATTCGTGCCGGCCGCGGACGTCCTGGGCGACGGCGGCGAAGCCATGAGCCGCCCAGGCTCGCAACTCGGCGCGGTGGTTGTGTCGACCGTAGGGAGTGCGGAGCAACACGGCAGGGTGGGGACCGGCGTCGGAGTCGGGTAGACAGACATCGGCCGTTAGTGCGGCGCCGTCGTCCATCAGGACGCGCACGCTCGTGATCACGGCCCGGTCCTGGCGGGGAGTGGCGCCACATCGGGAACCGGCAGGACCGGGTGTTGCGTCACGGTGAGGTCGCGCAGATCGAGCCTGCGCAGTCTGCGCCGCAGGGGCAGCGCATCGGACCCGGGATCGCCGGCCGCCCAGGCGATGAGGTCGGCCGTCAGCAGCGAGGCGATCAGGGCCGCGGATGTGGCCGTGCTCAGGGACTCGGTCTCGGGGGTCCGCAGCCCCTGCCAGTAGGCGTCCAACTCACGGTGGGCGGGGGTGGCGGCGAGGCGGCGCCGTCTGACATGTGCTGCGGTGACGTCGCCCGGCCGGTCGGCCAGCGGTTCCAGCCAGACCTGGGCCCCCTCGCGATGGCAGCGCAGCCAGGCGGTCCCCCGTGCGGGCAGGTGGTCGGCCTCGTCCCACAGTCCGGGCGGGACCGGAGTGTCGAGGCACCAGACGACGGCGGTACGGGGTCGTCGGGGGCCGCGGCCCAGTGCGGCGAGTTCGGCGGGGGCCGCTGAGCGCGGCTGCCCGCCTTCGGCCCGGACGAATCGGTCGAGCGGGGCGAGGAGTTGGGGGTCTCCGAGCAGCAGAACGGTGCGGCCGGCGATCCGTCCGACGGGTTCCGTGTTGGAGGGCCGTGCGTACCCGGCTCGCTCGAACGCCGTGATGAGCCGGTCGAGTTCGGGATCGGGGTCGGCCACGCCCGTGGTGAGCGCGGCCGTCAGCGCCTGCGGATCGGTGGCGGCGGTGTCGACGTGGAGGAAGTCACCGTCGGGTGTGCGCAGGGCGAGCCCCCGCCCGGGGACGGTGACGAGGGTGGTGCCGGGGGCGAGTCGTGGGGCAGTGGCCACGGTGTGTCTCCTGAACGGGAGGGGACGGAACGGAACGGGCCCGCCCGGTTGGTGCGCCGGACGGGCCCGCTCGCAGGACCTACTTGTCGCCGTGGGTGTCGGTCGCGCCCGAGTCCGTGTTCAGGTCGTCGAACGGGTTCTCCACGAGGGCGTTGGAGTGGGTGGCCGACTGGTGGGCGAGCTGGCCCGGCTCTGCGATCGGCGTGAACACCTGGTGCTGCTCCATGGTTTGAGCCTCCGATACATCAGTGTTTGCAGCAACGGTCGTTGCCATGTCGAACATCTTAGTGAAAATGATTGTCATTTTTCAAGACTGAATGCTCGGATCGCAGAGGGTGATCCGGGTAACACACCGGCCAGCCGCCCACCGGGTCGATCCCGACCCGACCGGACACGCCCAGCGCATCGGCCAGCAGGCGTGGTGTCACCACCGCCCCAGGAGCGCCGTCCGCCACCACCAGACCATCCCGCAACGCCACGATCCGGTCGGCGTAGCGGGCCGCATGGCCGAGGTCGTGCAGGACCATGACCACGGTCAGACCTCGCTCCTCGCGCAGCCGAACCACCATCTCCATCACCTCCAACTGATGTCGGAGGTCGAGATAGGTCGTCGGCTCGTCGAGCAGCAGGACCCTGGTGTCCTGCGCCAGTGCCATCGCCAACCGCACCCGTTGACGCTCACCGCCCGACAGGGCGTCCACCGGTCGCTCGGCCCAGGAAGTCACCCCCATGTCCGCCATGGCTCGTGCGCACACCGCATCGTCCGCATCGCGCAGCATGCCGAGCGGACCACGGGCCGCGTAGCGCCCCTGCCGCACGAGCTGACGCACTGTCATACCGGGGACCGGTGGTGCCGACTGATGGAGCAGGGCCACCCGTCGGGCCGTGGCCCGTCGGGAGAGCCGACCGACGTCCGCGCCGTCGATCCGCACCGTCCCCGATGCGGGCCGCAACAGCCCGGCGCACAGCCGCAGCAGGGTGCTCTTGCCACAGCCGTTGAGGCCGATCAGGGCGACCAGTTCACCGGCCGCCACATCGAGGTCGACACCGCACAGCACCTCACGGCCCGGGTATCCGAAGCGCAGACCTTCGGCCCGTACCCTGCCGCTGTCGATCACCTCAGCCCTTCCCTCCCGTACCGCATCGGAGTCCTTCGTGGTCATGGCTTCCTCCTCACCCGGCCGCCGGATCGCCGCCTTCGACACGCTCACATCGCCCCGCGCCCCTGCGGGCCCTGGTGGGGGGATCACTCCTGCACCCCTGCGGTACGGCGGGCCACGACCAGCAGCAGGGCGGCACCGACGGCCGTGGTCAATGCGCCCACCGGAATGCTCAGCCGGTCCGAGCCCAACACCTCGGCCAGCACCCGGGAGAGCCATTGGGCTCCCGCGTCCGCACCACCGACCACCAGGGCGCCCAACAGCGCAGCGCCGGGCAGCGCGCTCCGCAGATCGGCTCCGAACAGGGCGAACGCCAGGTGAGGGACGAGAAGACCGACGAATCCAAGCGCGCCCACGGCGGGAACCGCACCGGCGGTCAGGGCCACCGCGCACACCAGGGCGGCAGCGCGGGCCCTACCCGTCGCGAGCCCAGCTGCTGCGGCCTGTTCATCGCCGCAGCGCAGCAATGTGAGCGGAGCGGCGAGCGCAAAGGCGCAGAGACCCCAAAGGAGGGTCCAGGGCCAGAGCAGGTGCCAGTGTTCCCAGACCCGCCCCTCGGTCGATCCGACCAGCCACTGCACGATGCTGCCCAACTCCCCCGGTGCGACCAGGAGGATCATCGCCGTGAGCCCGGAGAGCACCGCCGAGGCGAGAACGCCGTACACCGCGGTGTGGACCGGGTCCCCCTGCTCCCGTCCGGCGAGCAGCCACAGCAGCCCGGCGCCGGCGAAACCACCGATACAGGCCGCGACCACCACCGCGGCGGGATCCTCCCAACCCGCGAGCCCCAGGCCGGTGGCGGCGACGGCACCGAGCACCGCGCCCGGGGTGACCCCGGTGACCTCCGGGCCGGCCAGTGGATTGCGCAGCGCGGACTGGAGGACGGCACCCGCCAGGCCAAGTGCCGCACCCGCGCCCAGGGCCACGAGGGCGCGTGGCAGCCTGAGTTGGAGGACGACGTGTCGGGCGGTGGCATCACCACCGCCCGACAGCACCTCCCGCACCACGGGGAGGTCGACCGCCCGGCCGGAGACCAGCCCTGCCAACCCGGCGACCACAACGAGCAGACCGAGTACGCCCAGCCCGACAGCGGCCGGAAGTGAACGAAGGAGAGAAGGGCGTACCGAAGGCGCTGATGACTTCATCGGCTCTCCTCCACGACCCTGCGGCCCCTGCGCAGCAGCACCACGCCCACCGGCACGCCCAACAGTGCGGTCCAGGCGCCCACCGGGGTTTCCACGGGGGCGAGGGCGAGCCGTGCGGGTAGGTCGGCCAGCACCACGGTGATCGCTCCGAGGAGCGCCGACCACGGCAGCCAACCGACGGACGTGGTGTGCGGGGCCAACTGCCGGGCGAGGTGGGGTGCAAGGAAGCCGACCCAGGCGACGGGTCCACAGACGGCGACCACGGGCGCGATGAGAAGGATGGAGATGGCGAGGGCCGCGAGCCGCGCCCACCGCACCCGCACACCGAGGGCACGCGCCTCGTCATCGCCGAGGCGCAGGACGGACAGGACGGGCGCGCACAACACGAGGGCCGGCACTGCCACGACCAGCCAGGGCCACAGCCCCGTGACATCGTCCCAGGTGCGCGATGCCAGACTGCCCAGCAGATAGCGGTAGATGAGCTGGAGGTCGAGTTGGTCCGCGAGCACCATCAGGACGAGCAGCCCGGCCTGGAGTGCAGCGGTCACGGCGGCGCCGGTCAACAGCACAGCCGATGGGCTGCGCCCGAACCCTCCGGCCACCAGTGTGAGCAGACCGCCCACCACCGCGCCGGCCAGCGCCAGAAGCGGTTCGACGACGACCGGAACCGTCACGGCGAGTACGAGCGGGGCTGCCACACCGAGGGCGGCGCCTGAGGACACTCCCAGCATCTCCGGTACGGCCAGCGGGTTGCGCAGCGCCTCCTGGAGGACCAGCCCGGCCGCCCCGAGGCAGGCACCGGCCACGACGGCGAGCACGAGCCGGGGCATTCTCAGTTCGGTCAGGACGACCCCGGCGAGGTCGTCGCCGCCGAGCGCGGCAGGAAGCTCGGCGGGGGACAGCCTGGGGGTGCCCAGACACAGGGTCCCCAGCGCCGCCACCATGAGCAACCCGACCAGCACCAAGGGGCGAAGGGCCGCCCGGGACGGGGGTTGTGGGGCCGTCACCGCAGTGCGGCCGTGGCCTCGTCGAGGACGATGCCCAACGACCGTGTGCCACGGCCCTTGGCCCATACCTCGGGGTCGACCTCGATGACCTTGCCGTTCTTCACCGCGGGGATGCGTGACCAGAGGGGGTTCTTGGCGAGCTTGTCGGAGAGCCGCTCCCCGGCCTTAGCGGGGCCGCCGAAGGAGAGCGTCTCGACGAACAGGACGTCGACGTCCTTGGCGAGGATCTCCTCCATGCTGTAGGTCCCTTCGATCCCCCGGCTCTCCCACGGATACCGGGTGATCCTCGGGAAGAGACCGGCGGTGACATCGGAACCGGGGGCGGCGACACCGAAGTTCTCGTCGTTGCCGTACATCACGAGGGCGGTCCGTTCGCTGGGGTCGGCCTCCGCGGTGGCGAGCCGTTGCCGGAATGCCCCCTCAGCCTTCTCCCCCTGTGCGGTGCGTCCGGTGAGCGCGGCCAGATCGCGCAGGTATCCCACGCTGTGCTGCCAGGTCTCGGGCTGTACCGGCCAGAAGACGGTCGCGCCCTTGAGCGCAGGTGCGAGTTTGCCGTGGGTGTCCTTCAGACCGATAACCAGGTCGGGCTTGAAGGAGAGGACCGCCTCCACCTCGGGGCTGAGGAACCCGCCGGGCACCACGGGTACTTGGGCGGCCTTGGCCGGCCCGAGGAACTTGTCGTGGGCGAGGAGGCGGGAGTTGCTGGCGGTGGGCGTCATGCCCAACTCGGTCAGCATGTCGTCGCAGAGTGCGACGAGGCAGACGATGCGTTGCGGCGGTTCCGGTGTGGTCACGGTGACACCGCGCGCATCGGTCACACTGCGGGCGGCTTCGATGGGGCGGACCGTGACCTCGGTCTTCGATCCACTGTCCGCTTTGCCGTCTGTCGCTGGTTCGGTGGTGGTGTTGCAGCCGGCGAGTGCCACGGCCGCAACAGCGGCCAGTGCCAGCCTGCGCACGGTGAGTGATGTTCTACGGAGCATGGGTCCCCCCGGGCTTCTTGTCGATGAGTGCGATAGTGCCACATGATAATCATTACCAAAAAGCCGATGTGGAGGTCTTCCGTGTCCCTGTCCCCGCTCCTGGTCGTCGCCGACCAGGTCGCCGGATCGTTGAGGGTCCTCAACCTGCCCGACGGCCAGCAGAGTTCGGTCGTCGACGGACGCCATCTCGCCGAACACGCCGGCTTCCTCGCCCTCCCCCGAAGCCGCACGGCCTTCGTCGACGACCGGGCGGGCGAACTGATCGTCCTGGACCCGTACGGCCCGGCCCACGGACGACCACTGATCGAAACGACGGTGCCGGTCGCCGTGCCAGCCGAGCACCTAGCGGCCGATCCGACCGGCAGTCGCCTCGCCGTCACCACCGGACTCGGCCACCACGCAGAGGCATGGTCGGACCTCGTGACCGCGGTCGACCTCAGGCCGCCCGGTCGACCGGACGCGGTGCGCTTTCGAGCGCGCACGGGCGAGCCCGGCGTCACACTCACCGGCTCCGAGGACCCACTGATCGTGCTGCGCCACCGGGAGCCGGGACTGCTGGCCGCGTACCGTCACACCGATGTACTGGGCGCCACGCCCGGTTGCCCGCGTCCCGAGCCGCGATCGACCCTCTCCCTACCGGACGACGACGGGCACGGCGACGCCCATGACCCGCACACCCGGCGCCTGTTCGCGGCGGCGGGCTCGGGCGTCCACCGGGTGCGCTACCAGGGTGCCGATCTGGTGCCGGAAGCCCCTCTCCCCTGGATCGGACCTGGTCGCGGATACTATCTGCGACTCGATCCAGCCCGACGGCTGCTCTGGTCCGGCATCCGCAGCGGTCCGCCCGAGCCGGACCAGTGGCACCGGTGGGACAACGACGCCTGGTGGCACCACCTCGACTCGGGCCGCACCGGTCGGCTGCCGCTCGGCCCTGGGCTGGTCTTTCGGCTGGCTGTCGCCGCCCGGCACATCGCCTATGCCCGGGTCCATCCCGACGGCGACGAACTGGTGTTGGTCGAGCCAGGACAGTCCCCCCGGATCAGCGCACGAATCGCCCTGCCTGCGATGTCGGGCGCGCCACAGCAGGGCACAACACCCTGGGACGGCGTCCAGCGCAGGGCCATTGCCGCTTCCCCCGCCGGTTCACTCATCGCCGTCACCCGAGGGGGTCATGGCGAGATCGAACTCGTGGACGCGGACCGACCGGATCAGCGCACCACCTTGACGGTTCCGACACCGCTGGACGAAGGCGGTCGACTGACCCTGCTCTACCCCGATGACCCAGCCCACGCGGATACGGTGGGGCGCTGACCTTCGGGCATGCCGTCGCAGTCTCCGGACCACACGCCTCCCCGGATGCTGGGAGCTCGCCACGGTGACGCCCCCGGCTCGCGCACCGGATCGCGGCGCCGCAGGCAACGGCCGTGAAACCATCGGAGCCGTCCACCAGGGATCTCATCGAAGGACGTGCACGGAAGTGACTGACGACTGGGTGTGGGACGAGACACTGTTCTCGGGTGCGGCCCTCCACTACGCCCGCGGTCGACTCCCCTACGCGCCCGGACTGGTGGACTCGCTCACCGAGGTGCTGGGGCTCGACGGACGAGGTCGCCTCCTGGACGTGGGATGCGGACCGGGCACCCTGGCGCTGACGCTGGCGCACTCCTTCGCCGAGGTCGTCGGGATCGACCCGGACCGAGACATGATCGCCGAGGCCGGCCGCGCGGCCAGGGCTGCGGGCGTGGTTCGAAGAGCCATCTGGGTGCCCATCCGTGCCGAGGAACTGCCCGCGGACCTCGGCACGTTCACCGTCGCGACCTTCGGCCAGTCCTTCCACTGGATGGACCGCGAGCTGGTGGCGAGGACGGTCAGGGGAATGCTGCGGCCCGAAGGGGCTCTGGTGCACATCTCGGACCTCAAGACGGAATCCCGATCCGTCGAGGGATTCACCCATCCGCCAGTGCCATACGCCGCCATCGACACGCTGGTCAAGCGGTACTTGGGGCCGGTCCGCCGCGCCGGCCGCGGCGTGCTTCCGAAGGGGACACCCGGCGATGAGGCCGCGGTGTACGCCGGCGCGGGACTCGTGGACCCGCAGCACCATGTCATCCCGGGCGGACAGGCCCTGGAACGCACCTCGGACTCGGTGGTCGCAGGGGTGTTCTCCCTGTCCTCGTCGACCCCACACCTCTTCGGAACCCGGCGGGACGACTTCGAGTCGGACCTGCGCCAGTTGCTGCGGACGTCGTCCCCGTCCGGCTGGTGGTCCGAGCGGCAGCCGAGCACCGAGGTCGTCGTCTGGCGAAACCCCGGCGTCGGCTGATGCCTTCTGTCCGGTCTGCACCGGGACGAGGGAAGGCGAGTCGTGCCCTCAGATCTCCCATCCGACGCGCGTGTTCCGTTCGGTTGGTTCGGCGTGCGGCGGAGGGCCGATCCGGGCTTCCCTCTGTCGCCAGCGGGTACGCCTCGGGAGTTGGTCGTCAAGCTGGTCGTCGAGCTGAGTCGGGGGAACGGATGGGGACCGTGTTAGGCAACGAACTCGGGTGCGCCCTGGTCCTGTTGGCACTTGTGGTGGTGGCCATGACCGAGGCACCGCTGCGCCGCGCAGACCGGGACCTCCGGTCCTCCGCTCCGCCCCCACGTACGCCGGATGTCGGCCTCGATCCCTACGAAGTGGCGTACCTCAAGCTCGGTCCGCGTCGACTCATCGAGACGGCGATGGTACTGATGCATGCCGAGGGACGGTTGGTGGTCAAGAAGAAGAAGAAGAAGAAGCCGGCGCACCGCATCGCCGTCGAGACGCCCGGACCGGCGCCGCAGGACGACATGGAGGCCATGGCGCTGGAAGCCCTCGCGGCGACCGTGGGAGGGGACGGCATGTTCGAGTGGCCGATCCATCCCCCGACCGATGATCCTCGCATCGACGCCCTGCGCGAGCGACTCATGCGGGACGGACTGCTCTGTGACGCCGGCCTTCCGCCGGGTGTCCTCCCAGGCCAGCCCGCCGTTCTGCGCTGGAAACAGGCACACGCCCATCTCGACACGGCATGGTGGTGGGTGGGGTATCTGGCCGTGGCAGGAGCGGTGGTGGCCTATGCGACGGACTCCTACCTCCCGCTACTGCTCTACCCGCTCCTGATGTGGGCCGGGCACACCCGTCGCCAGCACTACCGGTACCACTCCCGTGAGCATGTCTCGGAACACGGGCACAAGATGCTGCAAGCCGTGCTGAACGACGCATGGCTCACGACTACGGATGCTCGGCTCGCCCGGGAGGTGGCGTGGCGCGGTCGTAGCGCACTGGCGAAGAAGCACCCGTTGAACCCTCCGCCCGCACCCTCACCCCCGCCGCAGGAGAGACCTCGGGAGCCCGAAATCGTGATCAGCGACCCACCCTCCCTCGGTGGCCTGGGAGGCTTCTGAGTCATACGGGACGCATGGCGTACGGGTTGCCACAGCGGACAGGTGCCTCCCTGCGCTGCCCCGGTGGCACTGCACTGCGTGGTGGGCAGATCCCCGGGGCCCGGGATGAACAACAACCGGGCCCGGGGATGACCTGCCACCATCGGGCCGCCTGCCCAGCACCTCAGCGAAGACCGCTATCGCGTGTCGCGCAACCTCAGTACATAGGCCGCGGTGAGCGCGACGGCTCGATCCTCGTCCTGCGAGAGCTCTGCGAGGGACCGTGCCGCCACACTTCCCGGGATGTCCGCGAGGGCCTCGGCCAGGCGTCGACGCGCGGACGCATCAGCGGCACCGTGAGCGAGGCGCTCAACGAGCTCGGTGGCGATCCGGTCCGCCAACGCGGGGTGACTCGCCAACGCAGCCAGCGCATCGGCTGCCTCCACATCGCTCTGTTCCTCGACCACCATGTCGATGAGAACCGGGACCGCGTCGGCCACACCACGTGGCCCGAGTGCCAGAGCTGCACATCTACGCACCACGATGTCGGAGTTGGTGAGAGCATTCCGCAGCGCTGCGGTCGCCCCACCGTTCGTCACCTCGGCGATGGACTGGACGGCGCGCTTGCGCACCTCGGCCGTCGGTGAGTCAAGGCCCTCCGCCAGTAGCTCGGCCACACCGTCGCCCGCTTGTGCCAAGGCCCATCGAAGGGCGCCGGCTACATGGGGATCGGACTCGCTCAGCACCGCCTCGACCAGCGCCTCCACGGGCACCACGGTCTCTTCTGCCGAGAACAGGGCCGCGCTCTGGCGTTTTCCGGCACTCTTCGACGCCAACGCCCGAAGGAGTCCAACGATCTGGAGGACGTCCTCCCAACCGGCGGGTTCCACGGCACCGACCTGACGGAGGCGCATGAGCAGCTCCGTCTCCTGTTCGATGCGTTCGCGCGTCTGCCGGATGAGGTCGTCGACGAGTTCCAAAGGGGTGAAGGCGGGATCATCGAGGGCGCGCTTGACCTCCCGCAATGACAGTCCCAATGATCGAAGGCTCTCGATGTGGAAGATGCGTCGGATGTCCTCGCCGGAGTACTCCCGATAGCCGCCTTCGGTACGACCCGTGGGCCGCACCAGGCCGAACGATTCATAGTGCCTGAGCATGCGGGCGCTGACCCCGGACCGCCGTGCCACATCACCGATCAACACGGTCCATCATCCCTCCTGGCCGGTGGTGCTGCCGAGGGCCACCACGCGCTTCGCCTCCCCAATCGCGAACTTGAACCCTGCGTCCGGGTCGCGCAACAGTCGTTCCGTGGCCAGCGCGTGCGCCCGCACGCGAGGGTCGCGATCCTGCTCCGCCGCCGAGCGCAGCATCGGCATGATCACCTCGCCGAGTGCGATCAGCGCCCGACTGAGGCTGAGCTGTGTCTCCCGTGCGCCCCGCCCCAGCTGGGTCGACAACATTACTGCCAACTCCGGTGCTTCGCCCTCCGGTACCAGTACCACCGCCGCCCGCCAAGCACTCCGTGCCACCTCGTCGTCGGCGTCGGACAGAAGCGCACGGGTGATCGCCGGCCACGCCCGGTTGTCCCCGATCTTGGACAGTGTGTGCAGTGCCTGGCTGCGTGCTTGCACCCGGTCCGAATGGACTTCCTGGAGCAGTCTCGGCATGGTGACCGATACTGGGTGGCGGGTGAGTGCCCAGGTGAGCATGTCGCGCACGTAAAACTCGGGCTCGATCGCAGATCGCTCGATGAGCTTGCCGATGAACCGCTCGTCAGGGGTTGTGCCGACCGCCAGTGCCGCCCGCAGCCGCACCGACGAGTCACCGTCCTCCAGCCCCCGAAGAGCTCGAACCATGTTCGTGTCGGTACCTGTGTCGGTGTCTTTTCCTGCTCGTGCTCCTGTGACTGTGCCTGGGTCTGTGTGCTGCGCCGGCCTGTTCAGGGCGACCACCTCCTTGACACAGTGAAGACGTTGTCACCGTGACAAGGTCAAGCCGGGGAGCGCACGCCCGCACCCGATGATCGGCGCCCGGGCCGGCCGCAGAGAACACCGCACATGCCGGACACACAAGGGCGATCCCAGACCATTGACACCGCTGGAGACGGTCACTACCGTCTGCCGGAACGTTCCGGCATGGAAGAGAGGGACCACCCCATGAGCGCATCCGCTGCCGACTGGTGCGTAGGGCCGACGCCCGGTGTCCCCCAGAAGGCCGTGCTGGACGTGTTGTCGAAGCGGTTCGGGGTCAGCGGAACGGTCCGGGATCTGGGCAGCCAGCAGGACCGCAACTTTCGGGTTCAGCCGGAATCCGGCGAGAGCTACGTACTGAAGGTGTCGAACCCCGCCACCGGTCCGGACGCGCTGCGCGCCCAGTGTCAGGCGGTCGAGCATCTGACGACCACTGCCCCGGGCCTACGGCTGCCCCGTGCTCGGCGCGGCACGGACGGGGAGTACCTGCAACCACTGCGGACGGAGAGCGGCGAGCTGCACTGCCGACTGTTCGACTATGTCGACGGCGAGCCGATCATGGACAGTCGCTATCTCGCACCTCACGTCATCGCCCGACTCGGCGAGTTGTCAGGGCGCATCACGGCAGGGCTGGCCGGGTTCACTCCGGTGGGGATCGTTCCATCGACGATGTGGGACCTGCGCAACGCCCTCGAAGTGGTGGAATCACTCGCGCCACACATGAGCGAGGCGAAGGACGCCCAACGGGTGCTCCGCGCCGCCCTCGGCGCCCATCGAGTGGTCGCGGCGGTGGCGGACCGTCTGCCCGTGCAGATGATCCACGGTGATGTCACCGACAACAATGTGGTGTTCGACCGGCAGCGGGACGGCCGACCGCTGCCCGCGGGAGTGATCGACTTCGGTGACCTCTCGTACGGTTGGACCGTGGCTGAGCTCGCCGTCACCTGTACGTCGATCCTGCACCACCACGGCGCGTCCCCCGCCTCCGTACTCCCTGCTGTACGGGCCTTCCACACCGTCCGGCCCCTCGGCCCCGATGAGACGGCGGTGTTGTGGCCCCTGATCGTGCTGCGGGCGAGCGTGCTCGTGGCCAGCGGACGGTACGACGTACAGCACGACCCGGGCAATGCGTACGCGGCTGCCGCGCTGGAGCGCGAGTGGGCAATGTTCGAGATGGCCACGTCCCAACCGGTCGAGGTGATGACGGCACAGCTGTGTCATGAGCTCGAACAATCCGCCACAGAAGCCGGGCGGCTTGCCCGAGCGCATGACCAGCACTCCGTGCTGTGGGCGTCCGACGGCCATGCTCCGGGGTACGAAGAACAATCGGTGCGCCTCGCCGTCGTGGACCTCTCGGTGCACAATGATGCGCTCCACTCGGGTCGGTGGCTCTCGGAGGGCATCGAGTCGGAGCTCGTGGCGCACACCCTGGCCGAACACCCATCGGCCCGGGCCGTTCGGACCGCCCACGGTGAGCACCGACTCACCCGGGCCCGGACCGACGTCACCACGAGCACGGCCACTCTTGCGCTGGGAGTCGAGTTGCACCCCCGGTCGAGCGCGGTCGTCCACGCTCCCTGGGCGGGTACGGTCGTCCCGGGCGCGGGGCGGGCGCTGACACTCACCCGGGACGATGGCCCGGCGTTGTTCCTGGACGGGGTGGACGCCACCGTCGAGCGCGGCCCGGTGGTCGCGGGCCAGCCACTGGGTACCGTCCCCGGTGCGGGGAACGGGGACGGTTTGTGGATCCAACTCTCCCAGCTGGAAAGCGCCGTCGTGCCGCCGCGTTTCGTCAGCGCGGACCTGGCGGCGGGATGGCTGGCCGTCTGCCCCGACCCGACCCGGCTGCTGGTTGCTGACCCGGCCCCGGACTGCGGGGTAAGCGCCGGAGCGGTACCGGGCGAGAGCGCCGCGGAGTTGCTGCTCCGCCGCGACCGCGCGTTCGCCAGGGTCCAGGAGCACTACTATCTCGAACCGCCCCGGATCGAGCGCGGCTGGCGGCACCATCTGGTCGACACCGAGGCCCGCACCTATCTGGACATGCTCAACAACGTCACGGTGCTGGGACACGGCCATCCCGTGCTGAGTGACGCGGTGCACCGACAGTGGCAGCGCCTCAACACCAACTCCCGGTTCCACTACGGTTCCGTCGTCGAACTGTCCGAGCGCCTCGCGGAGTTGCTGCCTCCCGAGCTGGACACGGTGTTCCTGGTGAACAGCGGCTCCGAGGCGGTCGATCTGGCACTGCGGCTCGCCTGGGCGGCCACCGAACGGCAGGACGTCGTCGCGGTCGGCGAGGCGTACCACGGGTGGACCTTCGCCAGTGATGCCGTCTCCACCTCCATCGCGGACAACCCCAACGCCCTGGTGTCACGGCCCTCCTGGGTGCACACGGTGCCGGCTCCCAACTCCTACCGCGGTCGGCACCGGGGGACGCAGGCCCACCGGTACGGACCGGAGGCGGCCGAGGCCATCGCAGAGTTGGCCCGCTCCGGGCGGGCTCCGGCCGCGTTCGTGGCTGAGGCGTACTACGGCAATGCCGGGGGCATGGCGCTCCCGGACGGCTATCTGGAACAGGTGTACGCGGCGACCCGAGCGGCTGGGGGACTGTGCATCGCGGACGAGGTGCAGGTCGGCTACGGGCGGCTCGGCACCTGGTTCTGGGGGTTCGAGCAGCAGGGTGTCGTCCCGGACATCGTGACGATCGCCAAGTCGATGGGCAACGGACATCCGCTCGGTGCGGTGATCACCCGTCGGGGGATCGCGGACGCCTATCGCTCACAGGGCTACTTCTTCGCCTCGGCGGGCGGCAGCCCGGTCAGCTCCACGGTCGGTCTGACCGTGCTGGATGTCCTGCGCGACGAAGGTCTACGGGAGAACGCCAGCACGGTGGGCGCATATCTCAAGGCGGGTCTGGAGGCGCTCGCCGAGCGGCATCCGCTGATCGGTGCCGTGCACGGCAACGGCCTCTATCTCGGCGTGGAGTTCGTGCGCGACCGCGTCACCCTGGAGCCGGCCACCGAGGAGACCGCGGCCATCTGTGAACGGCTGCGCGAGTTGGGAGCGATCGTCCAACCGACCTCGGACCGCCAGTGCGTCCTGAAGATCAAACCTCCGATGTGTCTGACCGACCGGAGCGCTGATGTGTTCCTGTCCGCACTCGACGACGTCCTCTCCCACGGGTGGTGATCATGACGGTTCGACCACGGAATGGCCTCCTTCGGCCGCACGCGCCCGGGGTCCGGGTGAAGGACCGGGCGGGCATTCCCGATCATGTGGGGGGCGATTGCTGATGGCCTCTAGGATTCCGCTCATGCCGAGCGCAGAAGACACTCCAGCAGCCCCGACCATCGCCGATGTGGCACGGGCGGCGTCCGTGTCCAAGACGACCGCGTCCGATGCGCTGCGCGGGCACGGCAGGGTATCGGGCGCGACCAGGGAAGCGGTGTTGGCCGCCGCCCGGCAGCTCGGATACGCACCCAACCGCAATGCGCGATCGTTGCGGACCTCGGTGACCGAGACGATCGCGCTGCACATCCCCGAGTTCCTGACGAGTGCCGAGTACTACATGGGGTTCGTCTTCGGGGTGGCCGAGCAGGCAGCGCGGGCGGGGCTGAACGTCACTTTGATCTCTTCCGGCCATCTTCCCCAGCACAGCGCGATTCCGCAGGTGGACGGGCTGGTGCTGTGCGACCCGGTGGCGGGTGATCCCGTGGTGGACCAACTGATGAACGCGAATCTGCCGGTGGTGACGGCCGAGCGCTATGTGGGCGAGGCCCAACCGACCGGCATCATCTGGTCCGACCACGCGCAGCTCACCACCCAGTTGCTCGATCACCTCAGGGACGCGGGAGCGCGTCGGCCCGCCTTCCTCGCCTCCGACACCACATCCGACTGGGCGACGACCCTGCTCGACACCCATGCTGAGTGGTGCGCGGCACATGACCTGCCCGTTCTTGTCGGCAAGGCTCCCTTCAGCGCGTCTCCCGATGTGCTCCAACGGACCGTGCGCGACATGCTGGCCCGATCTCCCGAGATCGACGCCCTGATCTGTGGTGCTGACGGGGCCGCGGCAGCCGTGCTCCCGGAGATCCGTGCGGCCGGGCGGACGGTGGGCCAGGACATCCTCCTCGCCTCGTGCGTCGACAGTTCCGCCATGCGCATGGCGGAGCCGCCGATTACGTCGATCGACCTTCGACCACGCGTCATGGGCGCGGAATGCGCCCGTCTGCTGTGCGAAATCCTGACCGGGGACGCGGAACCCGGCACCACGCGGACCCTGTCGATCGAAATGAAAATCCGGGACTCTACCCGCTGGTAGGGATTTCCGATCCACCGGACAGGCCACCAGACCTGTCCGGCGCTTTCGCATGCCTTTATTTCACCCCCCGCATTTCCTTCTCATTACCTATCAATTTTCCTTGCACAAGTCGTTGACAGGCCATTTCAAGGGGGCTAATTTTCCCCCATGCCGGAACGATCCGGCCCATCCTTTTCGGAAAGGAGGCGGCCCTGTGCGGAGACTAATCGTCACCATAGGATGCACCGCCGCCCTGTCGGCTCTCATCACCTCCTGCTCTGCGCCCGCCGCGACCGAGGCCACGAAGTCCCCGAAGAAGGCCGGTTTCCTCGCCGTGGCGGACACTTCCGCTACGGGGCGCGGCCCGCTGACCGTGCAACTCGACTACGACTCGGTGGAAGAGGACGGCCTCGACCCCCAGTCCGCCGACACCGCCCGCTCCTGGTCCCTCGGCTCCCTGGTCTACGAACCGCTGGTGACCGTCGGTCCCGACTTCTCCATCAAGCCGCTCCTCGCGAGTTCCTGGACCCAGCCCGACGCGACGACCTACGTCTTCACCCTGCGCAAGGGCGTCACGTTCTCCAACGGGCGCGCACTGACGACGGCCGATGTGGTCGGCAGCCTCCAGCGCCTGCTGAAGTTGCCCGCGCCGTACGCCCGCCAGCTCGGCCCCGTCGCATCGGTGAAGGCCACCGGTCCCGACCAGGTGACGGTGAAGCTCAGCCGTGCCTACACCCCATTCCTCGCCGCGCTGGCGAACACCCCGGCGGCCATCCTTCCCATGAAGGAGGTGAACGACGGTTCGCTGGACCTCAAGAAGGAGATGCTGGGCACAGGCCCGTTCACCGTAAAGGAACACAAGCAGGACCAGCACTGGGTGTTCGCCCCGAGTACCAGCTACCGTGACGCGGCGCGATTGAGAATCTCCGAACTCAACGTGAAAATCGTTCCGCAGGAGACCACACGACTCGCCGCCCTCAGAAACGGCAGCGCCGACTTCGTATTCTTCAACAACGTCGACACGCTTGATCAGTTGGCCGGAACCAGAAATGCCAAGGCGGTCAGTCAGCGCAATAGCGACTTCTACTATCTGATCCAGAACGCCAAGAACAAGAACTCACCCCTGGCAAACCAGAAGGTGCGATTCGCCCTGAACAGCGCGCTGGACCGAGGGCAGATAGCGTCCGTCGCCTTCGGCGGAAAGACCCAGCCGACGGGGGTGACCCCCACCGTGCTGCCGGGCGCCTGTGACCCGACGAAGCTCCCCGGGGCAGAAGCCGGTACATCCTCCGCCAAGCAAGCGCTCCAAGCCGCCCTCAAGGAAGCCGGCTTCAAGGACCTCACGCTCCGGCTCGCGGTGTACAACTCGGAACCGGCCAACGCTCAGATCGCCCAGGTGATCCAGCAGCAGTACGCCAAGGCCGGTGTGACGGTGAAGATACTCAAGTACGACACCAGCACCTACATCTCCAAAATCTACGGTGAGAAGCCCGACTTCGACCTCGCCATCAGCTGGTTCGCCGGCTACGTGGATCCGGCGATGGTCACCCGCTGGTGGAATCCCGAGGTGGCGGGCTTCTCCGCCGCCTTCCTCAACAACGACGTCGAGCTGAACAAGCTGATCGACAAGGCGAGTGGGCAGCCCGCGGGCAGTGCTCGCAACACCAGCCTGACCGAGGTGTGTGAACGCGTCGACACGAATGCGGCCCTGCTGCCGCTGGTCACCCGTCCGGCCGTCATCGGCTACCGCACGGACAAGGTGAGCCCCACCCTCCACAGCAACGAGGGATACGGCAACATCCTGCGCAACATCGTCGACTTCACGCTCCCGTCAGCGAAGTAGCCAGCGATGCCGAACCTCACCCTCACCGCACAGCCAGGCACTTCGCCCGCCTCACCCTGGGCCGGCGTCCGCAGGGCGCTGCGCCCCTTCCAACGCTTCGTCCAACAGGTCGGGGTGGCGGCCCTCACCATGCTCGGCGTCTCCGTCCTGATCTTCGCGGCGGTCCGGGCCATGCCCGGGAGTTATACGGATCTCGTCCTCGGCCCCCTCGCCACCCCGGAGGCGAAGAAGGCAGCCGCCGAGAAGTTCGGGCTCGACGGACCCGTCGTGGAGCAGTACGGGCACTGGCTGCTCAATTCCGTGCAGGGCGACTTCGGAACGTCCCTGGCCAGTGGCACGCCGGTCGGCCAGGAACTTGCCGTTCGGCTCCCGGTGACAGTGCTCCTCACCACCCTGGCACTCGTCTTCATCCTCCTCATCGGCATTCCCCTCGGTGTGCTGACCGGAATCCGCAGCGTCGGGAGCGGCAGGGGTGCCATCGTGGGGCGGCTGGTCAGCAGCCTGGGAATGAGCGTCCCCGAGTTCGTCCTCGGCACTCTGGTGCTCTTCCTCTTCACCCGGTACAGCCTCGGACTCACCGTCGGCGTGTACGTCCCCTGGTCACAGGACCCGGTCGGCTCGGTCACCTCGATGCTGCTGCCCGGCGCCGTCCTCTCGGTGTTCTGCGTCGCCGTGACCGCTCGCACCACACGGGATGCGGTCATGGGCGTCCTGGTGGAACCCCATGTGGCCGCCGCCGTCGCCCGGGGGGAGTCCAAGGGGTTCATCGTGCGCCACCACATCCTTCGCAACGCCTCGATCCCCGTCCTGACCCTCGTCGGCACGCTCACGGCATATCTGCTGGGCGGCACGGTGATCGTGGAGCGCCTCTTCAACCTGCCCGGTCTCGGCTCGTACCTCGTGGACGGCCTCGATCGCCGCGACTACGCGATCGTGCAGGCCGGAGTGCTCCTGGCCGCAGCCGTCTTCATCGTCATGAACCTCCTGGTCGACCTGGTCAGCGCGGTGATCGATCCCCGCATCGACACCGCAGCCGGAAAGGACGGAGCATGAGTACCGAAACCCGATCCACATCACGAGGGCGACTGCGGCGGGTACTGGCCATGGGCGGATTCGACTCACTGTTCCGGGGTGCCGTATGGCTGCTGGCCCTCCTGATCGTCGTCACCCTGGCCGGCCAACTCATCGGAGTGGGAGGCGCACCCGACGCCACCGTGGGACAGCGGCTCTCACCCCCGGGCGGCGGCCTGCCACTGGGCACGGACAACCTCGGCCGGTCCCTGCTCCCCCGGCTGCTCCAGGGGGTGGGCACCACCCTTCTGCTGTCGTCCGTGGCGGTGCTGTGCACCGCGATCATCAGTACGGCACTGGGTATCGTGGCCGGTTACCGGGGCGGACGGACGGCCGGTCTCATCATGAGAGCGGGCGAAGTGCTCTACTCCTTCCCGGCGATCGTGCTGGCCGTCCTGGTCGCCGCGGTGATCGGCCCCGGCAGGATCGCCGCGCTCGCCAGCATCGTGCTGGTGACGGTTCCGCTCATGACCCGGATGGTCGGAACGGCGGCCCGCTCGGTCGCCCAGCGCGACTTCGTCGTCGCGGCCAGGATCAGCGGCGTCTCGACGACCACGATCATGCGACGACACGTCCTGTCCAATGTGTCCGGCACCATCGCCGTCCACGGGACCTACGCACTGTCGGTCGGAATCCTGGTCGAGGGCGGACTGAGCTTCCTCGGCTACGGGGTCCAACTCCCCGATGCCTCCCTGGGCCTGTTGATCCAGGAAGGCAGCCTGTACATGGTCAACGCCCCATGGCTGATCGTGGCGCCCGGTGTGGTGCTGGTCGCGGCGATCGTCTCGATCAACCTCATCGGTGACAGCCTGCGCGACCGATTCGAACCGCGAGAGACGAGGTCGCTGACATGACCGCCGGTACACCTCCTCCCGACACTGCACCCGACACCCTTCGGGGCCGTCCGATGGCGTCACCCCCCGGAACCGAAGCCCCGTTGTTGTCCATTGAGGACCTCGTCGCCGAGTACCACACCCCGCAACGGACCGTACGGGCCCTCGACGGTGTCGACCTGACGGTCAACCGCGGCGAACGCGTCGGCATCGTCGGCGAGAGCGGTTCGGGCAAGTCCACCCTAGGGCTCGTGATCGGACGGCTGTTGCCGGCTGCGACCCGGTATCCGCGCGGTCGGGTCCTCGTGGACGGCGAATCCGTACTGGACCTGCCGGCCGAACGCATCGCACTGCTACGCCGCCAGCGACTGGGCCTGATCGCCCAGGACCCCGTCGGTGCGCTCAACCCCACCCTGCGGATCGGCCGACAGCTACGACTCGCGCTGCGCTCGGGCCGTGGGACCGCCCGCAAGCCCAGCGAGAGCGAATTGGGCGCCATGCTCGACAGGGTCCTGATCCACGACCCGGAACGGGTGTTGCGGCTCTACCCGCACGAGATCTCGGGCGGCATGGCCCAACGCGTGGCCGTCGCCATGGTCATGGCCCGCGAACCCGATCTGCTGATCGCCGACGAGCCGACCGCAGCCCTCGACAGCCAGGTGAGGGCAGAGGTGCTACGACTGATCTTCTCCCTCGCCTCGGAGCACGGGACCACCGTGCTGTGGCTCAGTCACGACCTCGCCGGCGTGACCCGCTGGTGTGAACGGACCGTGGTCATGTACGGCGGTCGCGTCGTCGAGGACGGAGCCGCCGACGAGGTGCTCACCTCACCCCGACACCCGTACACCGCAGCCCTGTCGGACACCGATCCGGCCCGAGCGACCTCGGGCGAGCGGCTTCGCACGATCAGCGGCGGCCCACCGACGCCCGATGTCCGACTCGACGGCTGTGTTTTCGCCCCGCGCTGTGACCGAGCTACCGAACTGTGCAGGACCGACCGTCCGGCGGCCCGTGTCGTCGCCGGTCGTACGGTCGCATGCCACCACCCCGACCCGTTGGCACCCGAGGCGAGCACGCCCCTCGGATCCAGTCCGATCCACCGGGCGGAGGCGACCCGATGAGCACTGCACCGACTCCGCCACGGGCCGTACTCGAACTCGAAGAGGTCCGGGTGGTGTTCTCCTCGGGCCGGGGCCGATCCAGGCGCTCCGTGACCGCGATGGATTCGGTCTCCTTCGACATCCACGCCGGTGAGACCCTCGGCCTCGTCGGCGAGTCGGGTTCGGGCAAGACCACCACCGGGTCCATCGCACTCGGTCTGCGCAAGCCCGACTCCGGGGCGGTCCGCTTCCTCGGCGGCGCGTTCGGTTCGCCCCGATCCCGCGCCGGTGCGATCCAAGCGGTGCTCCAGAACCCCCACTGGTCCCTCAACCCGCGGCTGACGGTCGGGGACTCGGTGGCAGAACCCCTGACCGCCACCGAAGGCGGGCGGCTGCGCTCCCACCGGGCCACGGTCCTGGGGATGCTGGAACAGGTCGGGCTCGGCGGCGGGTTCGCGGATCGGCTGCCGCACGAACTCAGCGGTGGGCAGCGCCAACGCGTCGCCATCGCACGCTCGCTCATCACCCACCCCCGGTTCATCGTCTTCGACGAGGCCGTCAGCGCCCTCGATGTGTCCGTCCAGGCACAGATCCTCAATCTGATCCATGACCTCCAGGTCGAACACGGCTTCGGTGCGCTGTTCATCTCGCACGACCTGGCGGCCGTCCGCTATCTGGCCCACCGCATCGCGGTCATGCAACACGGCCGGGTCGTCGAACTCGCCGACACCGAACGGTTCTACGACACCCCCCAGCACCCCTACTCACAACAACTTCTGGAGACCTTGTGACCACTGAGCCCACCACCCCGACCGCCGCGGAGCTGCACCCCGCCGGCCCCCGGCTGGTGCCCGCCGACACCCGGGACAGTGCCCAACGGGGCAACGCGGACTTCGGAGCGCCCCTGGTCCCCCGGCCCAGCCCGGGTCGCGAGAGCGTGAAGTTCGACTTCCCCGGCGTCGAGGTCGGCACCGCCGAGTACACCGAGGGCCCCACCGGCGCCACGGTCATCCATGTGCCCGCGGGAGCCCGCATGCACATCGACGAGCGTGGTGGCGCCATCGGCCTGCTCTCCAGCGACAAGCAGTTCACCCATGCCGTCTGTCTCGCCGGCGGATCGCTCTACGGGCTCGCCGCCACTGCCGGCGTCAACGAGGAGCTGCTCAGGGGCAACGCGAACCGTGTCGGCTGGAACGACCTCAAGCTCGCCAGCGGCGCCATCGTCTACGACTTCGCTGCCCGTGACAACTCCGTCCATCCCGATGCCGCGCTCGGGGCCGCAGCGCTGCGCAACGCCGTCCACGGCACCTTCCCGGTCGGCCGTTGCGGTGGTGGCGCCACCGCGTCCGTCGGCAAGATCGAGCACGGTCGTTGTGAATTCGCCGGCCAGGGCGCAGCCTTCCGACAGATCGGCGATGTCAAGATCCTCGCCGCCACCGTGGTCAATGCCGTCGGTGCCATCGTGGACCGAAACGGCACGGTCGTCCGCGGCAACTACGACAGCACGACCGGCACCCGCAGGCTGCCCGCCCTCGACTACGAAGCGGCCTTCGCCGAATCCGGAGCCGCTCCGGCCACCCTGGCGGGAAACACCACCATCTCCATCGTCATCACCAACGTCCGGCTCGGTGACAAGGAACTGCGCATGTTCGGCCGTCAGGTGCACAGCTCCATGCACCGCGGCATCCAGCCCTTCCACACCAATCTCGACGGAGACACCCTCTTCACCCTCACCACGGACGAGATCGACCTCCCCAGCACTCCATCACGGCTCGGGGCACACGCCCTCACCTCCGTCGGCCTCGGGGCGGTGGCCTCCGAGGTCATGTGGGACGCGATCTTGAGCAGCGCCCTGTGATCCCTGCTGCAACCGAGTGCCCGGAGCTCCCCCTGTCCATCGCCCGCGTTCGCAGCGACCACACCGACCGTGAGCGCCGCGGGCTCGCCGTCGGGACGGCCGTGCGGGCCCGCATCCACACGGCAGTCGCCGGATACGACGACCTGTTCACCGCGGTGGGAGTGAAACCCGCCGATCTGCGCGAGCACGGCGAAACCGCACTGGCTCAGATCGAGGGATGGGCCCCTGGCCTGCACCGCGAGCTCATCGCGGTGGCTGCCGGCGCCGAGGTCCCGCCCTGGCGCATCGGCATGCTCAACGCCCGTACGGAGATCCTCGCCACGGTGGGTGCCACTGGCGAGGGCGAGTGCTCGACCGCCGTGTACGTGGGCGGCCCGGGGGCGCCGCACACCATACAGACGTGGGACTGGCACCGGGAGTTCACTGCCTCCCGGACGCTCGTCCGCCTCCGGCCCGTCGGCGGTGGACCAACGGTGAGCACCTTCACCGAGGCGGGCATCCTCGCCAAAATTGGTGTCAATTCCGCCGGACTCGGTGTCCACTTCAACATCCTCAGCCACCGCAGCGACGGCACCGGGATCAACGTTCCCGTCCATGTCGTGGCCCGCAGAGTGCTGGAGGAGGCGACCACCGTCGCCGAGGCGAGGGACATCGCGGCGTCTGCCACCGTCTCCGCCTCGACCGTGCTGACCGTGGTCACGTACGACGGCCGGGAGAGCGACGCCGCCTGCATCGAAATGAGCCCGGCGGGGACGGCGGCCGTCAGGCCGGACCGCGATGGAGTGCTGCTGCACACCAACCACTTCCTCGATCCCACACTGGCGAAGGGGGATCAGGCGGCGCGCGAGGCCAGCACCCATCCCCGTCTCGCCCACCTCAGCGCCCATCGCGAACTGCTCATGTCCTGCGACCGGGCACACTGGACCGATCTGCTTCGTTCACACGACGTGGACGGGGCGCCGATCTGCTGTCATCCCCAGCCAGACCTGCCCTCCCACCAGCAGTGGAGCACCTTGCTCACGGTCAGTCTCGACCTGGCCGCGAGTAGCCTGCGCTACCACGACGGTGGCCCTTGCACGGCAGGCACCTCCACCTGGCAGCATTTCTGACCTTGGCCACTTCTCGATCGTGAAAGGACGTCCCCCCATGACCCCGGCCCGGCTCACGGAGATCGCCCGCTACCCGGTGAAGGGATTCCAGGGGCACGCCCTGCCTGCGGTCACCCTGACCCCCGGCCGCGGGCTGCCCATGGACCGTGTCTGCGGTCTGCTCAACGGTGAGGTGGCGGCCACGGTGGAGGACGGCTGGATCTCGAGCCTCGCCTTCCTGCGCCTCGTGCGGAACGCGGAGATCGCCCGCTACCGAGTGGCGCTGGTGGACGACGATCCCGCGGGAGCCGGCGCGCTGAGCATCAGCGCGCCGGATGGCCGGTCGGTGGAGATTCGTACCGGGATGGACGGCGGCCCGGACGCCACCGAGCTCAAGAAGGCCAACTCCGAGTTGGCCGGCTGGTTCCCCGCCGGCCCGCTCGGCCCCGTACAACTCACCCGCCCTCGGGCACCCGTGTGGGACTGGCCGTACGCGGCCATCTCGCTGATCAATCTGGACACCCTGGACGACATGGCGGCCGTGTCCGGCGTCGCGATCGATCCCCGCAGGTTCCGCGCCAATCTCTATGTCTCGGGACTCGGGGCCTGGCGGGAGTTCGACCTCGTGGGGCATCGGGTCCGCATCGGTGATGCAGAGTTGGAGGTCGTCCAGACCACCGACCGGTGTCGGGCCACCACCGTCGACCCCGACACCGGGAGACGGAACCTCAATGTGCCGGTGTTGCTCGCATCCCGCTACGGCCACATGTGCTGTGGTGTGTACGCCCGGGTCGTACGGGGCGGCACGATCGCCCCCGGCGACGCACTGGTCGATCTGGGTCCGCTCGTCGATGCGTCCACACTGCCGGAGCCCGATCCGGCTTGGCCGCGCACAGCCGAGCTGATCGCCCGCACCCCCCAGAGCCCCAGTGTCACCAGTCTGACCTTCGGCGACTCCGCGGGTGCCGACTGTCGCCCCGGCCAACATCTGCGCGTCCACCTCACCGACGGGCAGGGTGCGCCGCTGTGGCGTTGCTACACCATCACCGCCGCCACAGCGACGTCCATCCGCATCAGTGTCAAGCAGGTCGAGGAGGGCCGGGCGTCCCCTCTGCTGCACTCCCTCACGACCGGCTCGCCGGTACTGATCTCCGGACCGTACGGGGACGAGCTCATCGACTCCGACAGCCGGCGCCCCCTGGTGCTGGCCTGTGCGGGAATCGGCATCACTCCGGTGCTGCCGGTGCTGCGGCAGCTGATCGACGAGAACCCGACGCGAGCGGTGACCGTGATCAATGTCGTCCGCTCGCTCGACGAGGTCCCCCTCTGGGACGAGGCGTTGGCGCTGATGGCCCAGTTGCCCCGCGCCTCCCACCGCCTCTTCGTCACCGCGCACGACCCGGGACACACCCTGCCCGAGGGCGCCACCCCCGGTCGCCCGACGGAGGACGACCTCAAGGGACTGGCCGCCGATGGTGATGTCGAGGTCTATCTCTGCGGCCCGGAAGGATTCGTACAGAGCGTACGGAACACCCTGGTGCAAGCCGGGGTGCCCGACGACGCCATCGCGGACGAGTTGTTCTACTCCCCCGGGGAGGTCTCCTTGGCGGAGCGTCCGCCGCCGGCGCCCGGTCCGTTCGACGTCCACTTCGCCGGGTCGGACCTTCATACCCGCTGGTCAGAGGATGACGGCACACTCCTCGATGTGGCTGAGGCCGCCGGGCTGGCCCCTCCATCGGCCTGTCGCTCCGGGGGCTGCGGAACCTGCCGTCAGCGCGTCACCGGCGCCGTCCACCACCTCGTCACACCGTCCGTCCCCCTGGAACCGGGCCAGGCGCTCCTGTGCTGTGCGGTTCCGACGGGCAGTGTGAGCGTTCAGATCTAGTCCCTCGCGGCCCGGCGGGGCGAACCCGGCGCCCGCGGCGGAGTTCTCCGCCCGGCCCGGCCAGTGCTCACCTTCTTCGCATCCGAACCAACAATCCGTTGTCCTCCTCCCCTCGGACGATCGAACAGCCGCTGCCGTCGACCGGTTCCAACGCCGATATCACGGCCGGCTCCTGGGCCTATCTCGTGATAGTCGAAGTTTTTCAGCCGGTGGCCGCGGCATGAACCGGAGTCGGGACTGCCCCGCCCGACACCCTCCGTTCCAGCTCTGACCAGCACAGACGCAGAATGTCATGGCTGGAGGCGCAACAAGGTTTCGAGACAGGACACTTGAACAACCCACCACCGCCGAATGTGGCCTGGGTCACAAATCGATTGCCTCGTTGTGATCACGGGGAGTGAATGCTCTGATCCACATCGCGTTCAGGATGGACGCGTGGTCCCGGGTTCCCTGGAGAACCCATAGGGATCCCGGGCCCTCAGAACCGCCACGGTGCACCGACCGATGAGAGAGGCGAACCTGTGACGTTCCTGACCCGACTCGGCGATAGCCTGCTGAGCAAACTTGCCCCCGAGACCGAGGCGTGGGCCGCCAACAACCCATGTCTCGGCAGCTGTTCACCCGGCGCCTGTAACACCGCCTATGTCCAGGTCGGCGCTTGTGTAGCCAACCGGCTGCACAAGCGCTGTTGCTACGTGGGCGGTAGTGCCTGCCCCACGGTGTCCTGCGGCCCCTGGAAGAACTGTGGCGTCCTGACCTGCTGACCGGTCCTCCCGTCCGCTGACCGGCCCGACGAGGAGGGTAGGTGTTCCGCTCGATGCAGTGCCAACCGGCGTGTCAACCGGTCGAGTTCATGGCTCTCCTCGCCGGGCTCCCAAGAGCGATGCCGTCGTTCGCGATGCTGTCGGTCACACGGAGGCCGGCATGCTGACCGCCGTAGGCGCCATCTCCACGGGCCGTGACGCCTACGACGTCGTGACCCCGACCCAACGAGGTTATGTGACAACCCGGTTGGTGCATCTGGAGATGATGCTCATCGACCTGTTGGGCTCGGCCACCGGGGGGTTGCTCGTTGGGGCCGCCGCGCTGTGGCTGCTGTCCCGCGGGGTGGTGCAAGGCCCACTCGTACTCGGCGCCGGTGTCATCGTCGCGGGCAGGGCGTTGGCTACGGCGTCCGAACCGGTCCCCGTACTGATCCAGCGGCCCAGGGCAATGGCCCGACTGCTGGCAAAGGAGTGGGCATGACCTACGCGGTGCTCATGGCGCGGCTCGCACTCGCCGGGGTCCTCCTGGTGTCCGCGATCGCCAAGGCATGGTCGTTCGGGGAGACGCGGGAGATGTTGGACGGCCTGCTGCGGCGGGCCGGCCCCGGCGCCCGGCGTCTGGCCCGGCCCTCGGCCGCCGCGCTGATCGCGGCAGAGGGCGTCACCGCCGTCGCGCTCCTCGGCCCGGCGCAGACGGTACGACCCGGATTCATCGCCGCGGTCGTGCTCACCGCGGGGTTCACCGCTGTCGCCGTCGTGGCCACCGTGTCCCGCACCGAGGTGTCGTGCGCCTGCTTCGGCCGCCCCACCGCACGGCTAGGTCGGCGGCACATCGTACGCAACGCACCCTTGTTGTGTCTGGCTGCCCTAGGGCTGGTGGGAGCCGGAGCCGCATCCTGGACCGCACCGGCACTGCCCGCCGTGTTCCTCTGTGCCGCCGCGGCGGCGGTAATCACCGCGGTGACCGCCTTCTTCGACGACATCGTCGATCTGCTGGCCGTGCCATGACCTGGCCGTACGAGGAACGCATCCCCGTCGACCCACCCGCTCCCACACGAAATGCGCCCCAACTCACCCAACGCACCGGATTCACAGGACTTGCAGGACTCATCGGACGAAAGGAAGTGGCATGGTCTATCTGTCCATCGGACTGCTGCTCGTGGGAGCCGTCACCGCGCTGAATTTGGTGCTGATCCTCGCCGTCATCAGGCGGCTGCGCCGCCACGAGGACGAGCGCAAGAGGCTGTTCGGGACCGAGAATCTGGAATCCGGCCCTCCGACGGGTGAGCCGCTCCCCGCCTTCACCGCTGTCGCCACCGACGGGACGCTGGTGGACTCAGACGCCCTCCGGGGCCGAGAAGCAGCACTGACCTTCCTGTCCACCGACTGTTCCGTCTGTGTCACAGCGGCGGCCGACCTGCCCGAGGCCGCCAGGCTCGCCGGTATGGCCGCCGAGCAGATGGTGGTGGTGATCGCCGGGGACGAGGCGACGGCCCGGGAGATGGCGGCCCCACTGGACGGGGTCGCCAAGGTGGTGTTCGAGGAGGCCGCGGGCCCGTTGTCCACTCTGTACGCGATCAAGGGCACGCCCACCACGGTGTCGGTCGACCCGGAAGGCACCGTCACCTACGCCCGAGCCGGCACCAATCCGGTGCTGGACCGCCTACCGGCGTGAACGCGGGCCGGGGGGAGCCCGGGGCGCACCAGCTCGGCGGGTTGCGGGGCTTCGTCACCGGCGCGGGCGCCGCACTGGAGCTGACCTGGCGCGCCGGGCCGGTCGCCTGCGTCTGCCACCTTCTACTGACCGTGGTGCAGGGGCTGCTGCCCGCCGCACTCACCCTGCTGACGAAGTGGCTCTTCGACGCACTCCAGTACGGCCGGGACACAGCCGGCCCCTCCCCCCTGGCGCTCGCGACGGGACTCGGCGCGGTCACCGCGCTGATGGCCTTGCTGCCGCTCGCCGCGGACTACACCCGAGCCCGCCTCCAGCGCGGCATTGCACATCTGGCCCAGCAGCGCCTGTACGGAAAGGTGAACCGCTTCGTCGGTCTGTCGCGGTTCGAGGACCCGCAGTTCCTGGACCGGCTCCGGCTGGCCCAGGACTCGGCGATCAGCGCACCCGCCGAGATCACCACCGCCATGTCCGGCCTGGTCCAACAGGCCATCGCAGTCCTGGGGATGGTCGCGGTCCTCTCCTCGATCTCCCCGTGGCTGACGGTCGTGACCGCCGCGGCGGCGGTGCCCGCGCTGCTGGTCCAGGTCTCGCTCACCCGGCGGCAGGCCGCGCTAATGTGGCGGATCAGTCCCCGCAACCGGCGCCAGATCTTCTACCAGGGGCTGATGCTGGACGTCTCCGCGGTCAAGGAGGTGCGGCTGTTCGGTGCCGGGGGCTTTCTGCTCGGCCGGATGAACTCCGAGACGCGGGACATCAACGCCGCGGAGGAGCGGCACGAGCGGCGGGTGTTCGCCTTCCAGTCACCGCCCCTGGTGCTCAGTGCCCTCATCGCCGCGGGTGGACTGGCATGGACGGTCCACGGCGCGCTGTCGGGGCGGTTCGGCGTCGGTGACGTATCGGCCTTCCTCACCGCGTCCGCCGGGGTGCAGGGGGCCCTGTCGGCCATGATCAGCCACATCACCGGCGGCTACCAGGGCCTGCTGACGTTCCGTCACTACGTGGATGTGAACGGCCTCCCCGTCGATCTGCCGGTGCGACCCGACCCGGTGCCCGTGGCACCGCTGGCGGACCGCATCGAGTTCGACGACGTCTGGTTCCGCTATCGGGAGGACGGGCCATGGGTGCTGCGCGGGGTGAGTCTGACGATCGCTCGGGGCGAGTCCGTGGCCCTCGTCGGCCTCAACGGTGCCGGCAAGTCCACGCTGGTCAAGCTGATCTGCCGGTTGTACGACCCGACGCGGGGCACCGTGCGCTGGGACGGTACGGACATCCGGGAGATGGACCCGGCACGGCTGCGGGACCGGATCAGCGCGGTGTTCCAGGACCGTGTGGCCTATGACCTGTCGGCGACGGATAACATCGGCATCGGGGACCTGCGCCATCTCGGCGACCCCGAGCGGATCGCCGACGCGGCGCGTCGCGCCGATGCCCACGACTTCATCGGCAAACTGCCGCGCGGCTATGCCACGCTGCTGTCCCGCACCTTCCCAGAGGCCGACGACGAGGGGACGGGCGAGCCGTCGATGGGTGTGGCACTCTCCGGTGGCCAGTGGCAGCGCCTCGCGCTGGCCCGCGCGATGCTGCGCGAGGACCGGGATCTGATCATCCTGGACGAGCCGACCGCCGGCCTCGACGCCGCCGCGGAGCACGGCCTCCACGAGCGGATGCGGACCCATCGCGCGGGCGCGACCAGTCTGCTGATCTCCCACCGGCTGGGCACCGTACGCGGGGCCGATCGCATCGTGGTCCTGGCGGACGGCAAGATCAGCGAGTGCGGCAACCATGGCGAACTCGTCGCCCTGCGAGGTGAGTACGCGCGGCTCTTCGCACTCCAGGCGTCGGGATACACCGACGACGAGAACGAAGCAGAAGACGAAGCAGAGGACGAGGAGGTGGCGGTGTGAGCGACTCGATGGAAGCGGCGGCATCGACGAGGGACCGGCGTGGTTTCGTGGGCCGGCAGGACTTCCTGGTCGAGGTCGGCGGGCCGTGCAAGGGGTACCGGATGGACGTCGATCGGCGAGTCGGGGCCAGGGCCAGCGCGTCGAGGGTGTCGTTGGGTCTGGACCGGGTGGTCCGGCAACAGGACGGCCGGATCGTATGACGTGGTTCCTCACCCTGCTCGCTGTACTGCTCTGTGCAGTCGCGGCCCTCGCCGCGTGGTGGGTACGGCGCCGCTATGTGGCCGTGACCGTGCGCGGGGAGAGCATGCTGCCGACCCTGGCGGACCACGACCGGGTTCTCATCCGGCGCGGCCGGCGCGGACTGCGGCGCAATGACATCGTGGTGGTCGCCTGCCCTGATTCGATGACCTCGTGGCGAGAGAGGCCACCGGTCTCCGGGGATCTGGCGGCCACCGAGTGGTTCATCAAACGGGCGGTGGCGCTGGCGGGCGACCCGTTCGGCGCCGGACCGGTGCCGGCGGGCCATCTCGCGGTCGTCGGCGACGGCGTGCACAGCGACGACTCGCGAAGCCACGGCCCCTGCCCGGTGGACCAGGTTCTGGGCGTGGTGGTACGCGTCCTGAGCCGAGCGGCCCCGGTGGCGACCGCGGACGAGGACGTGCACCCGCATCCGTACGGTGGGTGATGTCCGTCGTTCCATGGATCGTCGAGGTGGCCGTTCACCGACCCGCCCGTGTCTCCCTGCGGGGCGGAGCCGCGAACCGATAGGTTCACAGGGGGGATTCGGCGTTGCTGACGGTTGCTGCGGCCATCAGCGCCACCGGGTTGCCGATCCGGCAGTCCGACTGCTTGGTGGCGAGCTCGGCTCACGGTGTCGACGACGGTCCGCCGCGCCATACTCCGGTGTTCTCCCTGGTAGCCGTTGGCTCCGGGGATGCGCAGCAGTCGGCCGGCCGGATGAGGAAAGCCCGTTGCCGACTCCTGCGAACCCTTTCGGCTGGCGCGCTAGACACCCTTCTCCGACGCGTCCTCGGCGAACAGGTCGAGCTCGCGCCAGATGCCGGACACCTGCCGGACCGCGGTGCGGCTCCCCGCGGGGTCGGATGCCATCAGCTCGGCGAGGAGACCGTAGGCGACGCTGGTCGCGGCGGTCATCGACTGGATGCTCGCCACTCCCTCGGTGGGGATGACCAGGACGTGTTCGGCCTCCCGCGCCGGTGGGGAACGAAGCGTGTCCGTGATCACGCAGGTCGTGGCGCCCGCCGCCCGGGCGATCCGTAGTGCGGCGACGGTCTGCCGGTAGTGTTGCCAAAAGCTCCAGGCCACCAGGCAGTCGCCCGCCCCCAGCCGGGCGAGCACATTGGCGAGTTGGGGTCCGCCCCGGTCCTCGTAACTGATCGGGAAGCCGCGGCTGGCCGCGACCATCGCCAGGGCGCTCGCCGGGATGGCGTGAGTGCCGGAGGCAACGACGACCGTACGGCGGGCGTCTCGGATGGCGCTCACCACGCGTCGGGCGGTCTCGAAGTCGAAGGACTTCTCCAGCGCCTTCAGGTTTTGCGCGTCCCGGGCGAAGGCGGTCGCCAGCAGGCCCCCGTCGCCCCCGACCGGATGCCCGGTGTCGAACCGCTGGTCGAGGTAGACGGCCCGCAATCCGGCCTGCAGTTGCGGCCATCCGGGAAAGCCGAGGAGCTGCGCGAACCGCACCACCGTCGCCGGGTTGACCTCGGCACGCGCCGCGACCTCCGCGGCGGTGGCGTACGAGCAGTAGGTGGGTTGGGTCGTCAGCACCTCGCGGACGTGGGCCGCCTTGGGGCCGACGGAGACGCCGGTCAGTAACCCGTCGAGCCACTCCGCGACCGTGCCCCCACCGCCCGCGCCTTCTGGGGGGTGTGCCCCCGTGTCGATGTCGTCAGCACCACTGTCATAGGTCACGAAGCCATTCTCTCTTTGCATGAATTGATGCATCAAGTGTTGTACGCATGTTCTTGTGCAGATACTGTCCGTCGCAGTCGCTCACCGGCCCAGCAGCCGCGCAGCCATGGCCAACTCAAGGAGCCTTGCCCATGTGCCTTGACCACTCCACTCCGCCGCCCTCCGCACAAGCCACCCGCAGGGGTGTGATGGCTGCCGCGGCAGCACTCGCGGGGGCAGCAGCCCTGACCGGTACCGCATCGGGAACGGCGGTGGCGGGCGAGAGACCGAAGACCGCCCCGCAGAGCCGTCCGCCACGCGGTGGAACGATGATCATCGACGGTGGCACGCTCTTGGACCCGCTGACGGGTCGAACCACCGAGGACGCGGTGGTCGTCATCGAGGACGGCATCGTGCGCGCCGCCGGGACCCGGAGGGCCACCCGCAACGACGTCGCCGCCGTCAAGGGAATCGCACGGATCGTCAAGGCCCACGGCCGTTGGGTGCTCCCCGGGCTGGTCGACGCCCATATCCACCTCAGCACCCTCACCGAGGCCCACACCGTGCTCCGCCAGGGCGTCACCAGCGTGCGCAGCGGTTCCGCGCTCTTCTACCAGGACATCGCCGTGCGCGAGTTGGCCCGCTGGACGCCTCAGCGCGCACCGCGCGTGCGGGCCGCGGGCGTCCATGTCCAGCCCAAGCTGGGCGACTCGATCCTCGCCGACCCCGATCTCGCACCGCTCGCCCGCCGCAAGGACGGCATCCATGCCGACGACGATCTGCGCCGTATCGTCGGGGTCAATCTCGCCCGGGGCGCCGATGCCATCAAGACCAGTGCCAACGGCCGTGCGGGAGTTCCCGACCAGGACCCGCTCACCCGGGTCTACGACCGTGACCAACTGTCCACCATCGTGGCCGCGGCCCGCCGGGGTGGCGCGTCGGTGCTGTGCCACTGCTACAGCGAGAAGGGGTGCCACGACGCCGTGGTGGCCGGCGTCAAGAGCATCGAGCACGGCGTGTACCTCGGCGAGCGCACCATGGGCGAGATGCGCCGACGCGGCACCTACTTCACACCGACGCTGTCCGCGATGGCCGGGCTGGCCGAGGACCCCAACCCGATCCTTGCCGAGCGTGGCCGCGTCTTCCTCCCCGTCATCAAGCGCGCCGTGCTCAGGGCGCACGAGATGGGCGTTCCACTCGCTGCGGGCAGCGACTCGGCCGGTGGCACCGTCGACCCGATAGGCCGCGAGATCGAGTTGATGCGGGCGTCTGGACTCACCGCACTGGACTCGATCCGCACCGCCACCACGAACGCGGCCCGGTTGATCGGCCTGGAGCGGACCGCCGGCAGGCTGGCGCGCGGATTTCGTGGGGATGCGGTTCTGATCGACGGCGACCCGTTGCGGAACGTGTCCGTGCTCAAGACACCCGATAGCGTGATCAGTTTCGGGTTCCCGGTCGGAGCCTGACGAGCCCCGGGCGGGCCGACCGGGTGGATCCGGCCCGCCCCTCACCCACACCTCGCCCGACGGGCTGACCTCCGGGCGGGCGAAGCACCCGTCGGCCTGCGACTGCCACGGGCTCGGGAAGCCCCCACCTCACACTCGTGGGCCGAACGGCCCGACGACTCAGTGCGAGCGGCTGCGAGCTCCGGGTGCATCCACCACCGTCCACAACAACACCACCTCCGCCATGGCTGCGGAGGTCATGACACGGCCCGGTTCCTTGCCAGCACGGCGATCGGAGTGTCCCTGCACCAGGAGGCTCCATGCGGGTATCGACCGCTGCGCCGGCTCAGGTCGACGGTCAAACCCTGCTCGCCCGGCTGGAACGCCTCCCGGTCTCCAGGCCGCATCACGCCCTGCTGCTCATGGGCGGCTTGGGCATCGCGTTCGACGGCATGGACGGCGCACTCCTCGCGTACGTCCTGCCCGCCGTCACGGAGTTGTGGCACCTCTCGTCCTGGCAGACCGGGCTGCTCGGCAGTTCGCTCCTGATCGGCATCATGATCGGCGCACTGACAGCCGGGCTGGTCGGGGACAAGATCGGGCGGCGGCCCGTGATGATGTACGCCCTCGCCCTCTACTGCGGTGCGACTGCCGTGGCGGCCCTTGCTCCGAACTGGCAGTTCTTCTTCGGAGCGAGGGTAGTGGCCGGCATCGGAGCGGGCGCCGAGGCCGCGATCATCCCGGCGTTCATGGCCGAGTTCGTGCCCGGCCGGGTGCGCGGGCTCTTCGTCGGAGCGATCGCCGGTTTCTTCTCCTTCGGCTATCTCGGCGCCGCGCTGCTCGGCAGATTCCTCATTCCGGGCCATGAAGAGGGCTGGCGGATCGCACAACTCGTCACCTCTGCACCGGTCTTGATGCTCCTGTGGTGGCGCACCAGGCTCCCGGAGTCACCGCGCTGGCTCGTACAGCGCGGCAGGATGCGAGAGGCGGACGAGGTCGTCACGGAGTTGGAGACCAGGGTCGAGCGGGCGACCGGTCGAACCCTTCCTCCGGTGCCACCGACCTACGGCCTCTCGGCTCCACCCGTGTCACAGATGCGTTCGCGGACACGGCTTGCCGCCCTGTGGCGCGGTGGCTTCGCACGGCGCACCGTCGTGCTGTGGCTGCTCTGGATCTGCACCACCTTCGCCTACTACGGCTTCTTCATCTGGATGCCCTCGCTACTGATCGAGCGGGGTATGAGCATGGAGCAGAGCTTCACCAGCACCCTCCTGATCACGCTCGCCCAGATCCCCGGCTACTACTCGGCGGCGTTCCTGAGCGAGCGTCTGGGACGCACTCGGACGATCGCGCTCTATCTGGCCGGCGGTGCACTGTCGGCGGGACTCCTCGCCCAGGGTGGCGCGGAGGCCCGCATCCTGTGGTGCGGAGCGTTCCTCTCGTACTTCATGAACGGCAGCTATGCCGCTCTCTACGCCTACAGCACCGAGGTCTACCCGACCGCGATCCGCGCGACCGGTGCGGGCGCCGCCTCCGCCTTCGGGCGGCTCGGCGGGATCGCGGCGCCGTTGGCCATCGGTGTGCTGTACCCGGTGGTCGGATTCGGCGGGGTGTTCGCGCTGGTCACGGGGGTGTTGGCGGCGGGTGCGGCCATTGCTCTGGCCTGCGGACTGAGGACGACCGGTCAGACGCTTGAGGAGCTCGGCGGTGCGGGCCCGGTCGGCGGGTGCGATGGGATCCGAGCGGAGGGCGTCCACTCCCATCGCTGAGCAGCAGACGACTCCCTCACATCTGAACTGATGCACCGTCACTATCCTGCCATTCGCGGCAGATGAGTCCGCTCGCCGTACGCCGGGGGCGGGTGCACAGGGAGAGGGGTGCCGCTGTGACATCGAGTGGAACCAGCTCCCCGCTGCCGTCGTCTGCCGATCGAGGTTTCGCGTCGAACCGGGGCCGGGTCCCGAACCTCCCCGCACAGTGCGTAAGATGGCGAACCGCAGCCGAGCGGTGCCATCACCCGCCGGCCACGCGATCATCAACAGCCCCCATGGTTGCGCTCCCATGCCCGTTCAGGCATGTCGCGGCCCCAAGTCGGCATTCGACATGCATGTGTGCTGCCTCTCATGATGATCGGCACCACACAAGGAGGCGTCTGCATGTCGACGAAGCCGGCCCAGGGACATGCCGAGATCATCGGCGCAGGAATCAGCGGACTGACCGTTGCCACCGCCCTCGGGCAGCGAGGCTGGTCCGTGCGACTGCACGAACGCGACAGTGAGATCCGGGCCATCGGTGCGGGCATCTACGTGTGGGGAAACGGACTGCGGGCCCTGAAAGCGCTGGGTCTCCACGACGAGGCCGTCGTCGGCGCGCACATCGGTCCGGTGTTGGAGAGCCGTGACCACCGCAACCGAGTGGTAGAGAGCATCCCGATCAACTCCGCCGGTCGGCCCGAGGTCCGCACCATCATGCGCGACCGTCTCATCAGCACCCTGGTCAAGGGCGCCGAAGCGGCGGGCGTGGAGATCGTCACCGGCTCCGAGGTCACCGTCTCCGGTTCGGATGGAGCGTTGGTGAACGTCGACGGTGAATCCGTCGGTGGCGGGGCTGACGTGGTGATCGCGGCGGACGGCGTCCGCTCCCGAGTCCGGGACCGGTTCGGTCTGACTGTCTGCCACGACCATATGAAACAGGGCGCCACCAGGCTCACCGTCCCCCGCTCGGACGACTTCGTACCGGCCGCCGACCGCGACAAGTACATCGAGTACTTCAGTGGTCGTCGCCGGGTCCTCTACACCCCGTCCAGCGCCACGGCGCTCTATGTCGCACTGGTCGCCGACGAGAGTGACACGGCTGCCAGCAAGGTGCCCGTCGACACCGACACCTGGGTGCGGTCCTTCCCACACCTGGAGACCCTGTTGCGTTCGCTGGACGGCGTCCCCGCCCGCTGGGACACCTTTGAGTTCCTCAAGCTCCGCTCCTGGTCCCACGGGCGAGTGGCGCTGATCGGGGACGCGGCGCACGCCCAGCCGCCCTACCTCGGGCAGGGCGGTGGGTGCGCCATGATGAACGCGCTGGGGCTCGCCGACGCACTGTCCGCACCGGGTGCAGGCCCGGTGGAAGGGCGGCTCGCGGCCTGGGAGGCGGCGGAGCGCCCGCTGATCGAGCACACCCAGCAGTGGTCGTACCGGTTGCGGCTGCTCAATCTGATCCCCGATGCACCCCGTTCCTCGCTGCTCGGTCTGACCGGTCGGTGGAAGGGGCTCGGGGCGTCCAGGATGCGGGCGGCCCTCGCCGTCCCGACGGGCGCTGACCGCTTCGACGGCGCTGCCGCATGACCACCGGAACACAACGAATGTGGAAGGGAGTACCGGTGAGCAGTTCTGACGCCCTCCGGAGCACCACCGTGAACGGCCATCCCATCACTCATGATCTGCACGGACCCGAGGGCGCCCCGGTCGTGGTGCTGCTCAGCGGCTGGTGCCAGGACCACCGTCTGTTCAATCCGTTGGTGCCCCAACTCGCAAGCACCCATCAGGTACTTCGCATCAACTGGCGTGGCCACGGCGATGACCGGTCGCCCATCACCGATTTCGGCTATCAGGAACAGGCCGACGATGTACTCGCCCTGCTCGACAAGCTAGAGGTAGAAACGTTTCTTCCCGTCTCCACCTCGCATGGCGGCTGGGCCAACGTCGAAATCGCCGACCGGCTCGGCCCGGCCCGGGTGCCAAGGGCGATCGTGATCGACTGGATCATGACCGCACCTCCGGCGGGCTTCGCCGACGGGCTGGCCGCCATCCAGGACCCGAAGCGGTGGGTGGCCGGGCGCCAAGGGCTCTTCGACACCTGGCTCAACGGCTCGACGCACGCCGGTGTGCGCCACCACCTCGACCACGAGATGGCCGGGTTCGACTTCGAGATGTGGGCGAGGTCCTGCCGGGTCATCGCCGACGCCTACGAACAGTGGGGCTCTCCCCTGGAGCGGATGCTGGCCCTGGGCGAACACCGTCCCGTACGGCATCTGTTCTCGCAACCGACAGTGCCCGCGTATGTGAACGCCCAGCGGGAGTTCGCGGCCCGGCACCCCTGGTTCTCGTACCACGAGGTCGGCGGAGAGACACACTTCCCGACACTGGACTCGCCGGAGGTGGTGGCCGACCAGATCCGAGCGTTCCTCGCTGACGGCGAAGCCGGGGCGAGCTGAGCGCGCCATGAGCTCCGACCCGTGCATCGACGCCGCGTACAACGTCCGACTGACCGTCGAGGAAACCGAGTTCCGGCGTACCGTCACCGCCTACCGCACGGAGTCGGAGCGGGTGACGGGCCCGCTCGCCGGACACCGGGCCATCGCCTACGACGAGCACAGCGATGAGCGTCTTGATGTGTGGGGGGTGAGCGACGAAGGACCACGCCCGGTCTTCCTGGCGGTGCACGGCGGCTACTGGCGGATGCTGTCGCGCCATGACACCGCCTTCATGGCCGGCGCACTGAATGACGCCGGAATCGCCACCGTCTCCATCGACTACACACTGGCGCCCACCGCCTCCTTGGAGGAGATCGTCCGACAGGTCCGGGCTGCCGTGGCCTGGATCCACCGACACGGCGCCGACTTCGGCCTCGACCCCGATCGCATCGTCGTCGGAGGCAGTTCGGCCGGTGGACACCTCACCGCCACCACCATGGTCGGTGGGTGGCAAGAACCACTGGGGCTACCGCCCGACGTGGTGAAGGGCGCCCTGCCCATCAGCGGCCTCTTCGATCTAAGACCGCTGGTCAAGTCCTTCGCCAACGAATGGCTGGGGCTGGACGCACAACGCGCGGCAGCCCTCAGCCCCCTGCTCGCCGACTTCCCCGCGACCACCCATCCGCGGGCAGTCATCGCCGTCGCCGAACACGACGGCACCGGCTTCCTGGAGCAGAGCTCCCGATTCCACGACTCCTACTCCGCGCACGCCCCGGCCAGTCTATTGGTCGTCCCCGGCCGTCACCACTACGACATCTTCCTCGACCTCGCCGACCCGGATTCCGCGCTGTTCGAACGGCTGGTGCACCTGGTGGACCAATCCTCTACAGCCGCCGGAGCAGCCAGAACCGTCCGAAGGCGGGTCTGAGGCGAACCACATCCGGACGCCTACCGCAGGGCGTCCGGCCGCCGAAAGAGGAGCACCGCATGAAGTGGGGAATGCTTACGCTGGTCTCGCTCGGGTTCGTGGCGATGACCGTCAACTGGTTCAACATCGCCACGGGTTTCGGTCCCATCGCGGACGAGTTCGGACTCACCGTCCCGTCGGTGGCAATGCTCATCTCCATCTTCGTCGCAGCATATGGACTGCTGCACATCCCCGGTGGCTTCCTGGCCACGAAATGGGGACTGCGCAAGGTACTCGCCCTCGGTCTCGCCGTGGAGGGCCTCGGCGCCCTGCTCTCGGCGACCGCCCAGAGCTTCACCGAACTGATCATCTGGCGGGCGTTGTGCGGGGTGGGGGCCTCGGTCTTCGCCGCAGTGGGTATCGCGGCCGTCAGTGTGTGGTTCCGCGAGAGACATCACACCCTGGCACTCGGTATCTCCTCCGCCGCGTTCAGCGTGGGCACCGCGCTCGGACTGTACGTATGGGCGGACATCACCGCGGCCACCTCCTGGCGCACCTCACTGGTCATCGGCGGTGTGTTCTGCCTCGCCGTCGCCGCCGCCAGCGCCGTCTTCTTCCGCATCCCACCCGGTGCGGATGCCCTCCAGGGCGTGCACTTGACCCGCGAGGGGCTGCGGCGGACCCTGGGCAACCGGGACATCTGGTTGTACGGCATCGCCTTCTTCGGTGCCTACGGCGCCTATCTGACCGGCTCCCAACTGATCGCCTCCTACGGTGAGCACCGTGGGCTGTCCGGCTCCACGGTCGCCGCCGCCGCCTTCCTCATCGGCATGGCCGGAGTACCGGGGAGCATCGCGGCGGGCTGGATCGCCGACAGGTTCGGCAGCACCCGTAGCCTCTTCATCGCCGGCGCCATACTGGAGAGCCTCTTCCTCCTGGCGCTCCCCCTGTCCGGTCCCGCGACCTTCTGGATACCAGCCGTCGGCATCGGCTTTATGTTCAACTTCACCTTCGCCATCTGGCAGACCGCCCCCGGCGACTCCCCACACATCGCCCCCGAACACCTCAGCACCGCGATCGGTCTGATGCTCACCGTCTCCGCCGTCGGTGGATTCGTCCTCCCCTGGGCCTTCGGGCTGCTCGCCGACGGCCCCGGCTATCCGGCCGCCTGGACATTGATGGGAGTGGTGGGCATCCTCACCGCCCTCATCGCCCTCGCGATCAAACCTTCCCGGCCGGACACGATCCCCGTGCTCCCCGTCACCGCCGTCCGACCCGCAACGGCGACCGAAGCCAGCTGATCCCCACCCACCACAACAGATGTCGTGCCGTGCCGAGGATTTCGGACGGCCGAAGACCCTTCACCCGGTGTCCGTACTCACTGAGCGCCCTGCGCTCGCTGACCGGGGACCGGGGGAAGGGGCATTCCCCCGGTCCACACGATTGGGTCGCGGTGGGCGAAGGCACAGGACGTGCGCATCGCCCGCACCGTGCGATGCCGGTCCGGCCGCGACCCGCCCGGGCACGGAGTGACGCCCGCTGGGCCCGGGGCACCGGGGCCTTCCGGGGCGTCCATAAGGTCCATAGCGTCCATAGAAGGGGAAACCCTTCCCGACGAAGGGATGCGGCTATATGGTCGGCGGCCATGGACATTCCACGCCTTCTGGACGGGCGCCTCAAGCTGCGCCATTTGATCCTGGTCGACACGCTCACCGAACAGGGCAGCGTCGTCGGGGCGGCGGCTGCCCTGCACGTCACCCAGCCGGTGGTGACCCGCGGACTGCACGACCTGGAGGCGATCCTCGGGGTCAGGCTGTACGACCGGGGGCCGCGCGGTATCTCCCCGACGGTCTTCGGTGCCGCCTTCACCGACCATGCCCGGGCGGTGCTGGCCCAGCTCACCCAGGCCGCCCGGCATGTCGCCGAGATCGCCGACGCCGATCGCGGCACCGTCGTCGTGGGTACGCACCTCGCCGGCTCGAACCTGCTGCTGCCGCGGGCGATCGCCGTACTCAAGGCCGGGCATCCACTGCTCACCGTCGTGGTGCGCGAGGGCACGCCAGAAGCCCTGCTGGTCGATCTGGAAGCCGGCCGGATCGACATCATCGTGGGCCGGCTGACGACCCCCGCCAGCGGGCCGATGGTGCGGCACTCCCTCTACGAGGAATCGGTCAGGATCGTCGTCGGTGCCCATCACCCGGCGCTGAAGCTGGCCGGTGTGACCCTGCCGGACCTGCTGGTCCACCCCTGGATCCTGCCAGGTGCAGAAACGGTCCTGCGCCGCGAGCTGGAGGAGTTCTTCGTCCGCTCCGGCCTTGCCCTGCCCGAGAACCGTGTCGAGTGCACCTCCTTCCTCACCGTCCGGCAGCTCCTTCTGGAGACCGAGGTGATCGCCGTACTGCCCGGTCTGATCGGCGGCGACGACCCCCGACTGGCATCCCTACCGATCTCGCTCGACCCGATCGGCCACAGCGTCGGCACCACCCTCCCCGGCAACCGCCCGCTCAGCCCATCCACCCGAGCCCTGCTGACCGCGCTGAGGACCGCGGCAGCCGGACTCACAGCCCAGCAGGACCAGCCACCCGCATAGCCCCGACGCACGCCCGAACCCATGCCCATATTGCTATAGCAGACACCCCAATGGGCATTAGACAGGCATACCTCGCCAGCGCCATGCTCCTGAACAGCCGGTCGTATCCACCACTCGGCTTCACAACAACAGGACGCGAAAGTGAGGGGCGAGCCATGCAAGCGGCGCACTACGTGGGCGGGGCATTCCTGCCGAACGACCCCGCCACCACAACGTTCCCCCTGGTTGATCCGGTCGACGGAAGCACCGTGGGACAGGTCCCGGAGGCAGCCAGGGAGACCGTGGACGCCGCCGTCCGAGCCGCTCGTGAGGCACTCGACGGGGCGTGGGGGGCGACGAGTCCCGAGGAGCGGTCCGCCGCACTGCACCGCATCGCCGACGAGATCCAGGCCCGGTTCGACGCCTTCGTGGACGCCGAGGTGAGCGACACCGGCAAGCCCCGGGAACTGGCCGCCACCGTCGACATCCCGCGCGCCATCGGAAACTTCCGCGCCTACGCGGACCTGCTCTACGGCCGCCCCGAGCAGTCCTACTCCACCAGTGTCCCCGGCTGGAGCGGCTCCGGGCAGGCGCTCAACTACACCGTGCGTCGGCCTCTGGGAGTCGTCGCCGTCATCTCCCCGTGGAACCTCCCGCTCCTGCTGCTCACCTGGAAGGTCGCCCCCGCTCTCGCCGCGGGCAACACGGTGGTCGCCAAGCCGTCGGAGGAGACCCCGTCCACGGCGACGCTGCTCGCCGAGGCGATCGACGCGGCCGGTCTGCCCGCGGGTGCGTTCAACCTCGTCCACGGCCATGGCACGAACGCCGCAGGCGCCTTCCTCACCTCGCACCCCGATGTGGACGCCATCGCCTTCACCGGGGAGTCCGCCACCGGCTCGGCCATCATGCGCGAGGCGGCGAACCACCTCACACCCGTCTCCTTCGAACTCGGCGGCAAGAACGCAGCCGTGATCTTCGCCGACGCCGACCTCGAAGCCGCGGTCGAAGGCACCGTACGATCCGCCTTCACCCACTCCGGGCAGATCTGCCTGTGCACCGAACGCGTCTACGTCGAACGCTCCCGCTACGAGGAGTTCGTGAGCCTGCTCGGCGCCCGCGCCAGGGAGCTCACCGACTACGGACCCATGATCTCCGCGGCCCACCGCGACAAGGTGCTGTCCTACTACCGGCTCGCGGTCGAGGAGGGTGCCACCGTCGTCGCCGGCGGCAAGGCCCCGCACTTCGGGGACCGGCGCGACGAGGGCTTCTACGTCGAACCCACGGTCCTGACCGGACTGCCGCAGCACGCCAGGACCGTCCAGGAGGAGGTCTTCGGGCCGGTCTGCCACATCGCCCCCTTCGACACCGAAGAAGAGGCGGTACGGCTCGCCAACGACAGCCGCTACGGCCTCGCCGCCACCGTCTGGACCCGCGACCTCTCCCGCGCCCACCGGGTCGCCCCGCGCATCGACGCCGGGATCGTCTGGGTCAACTGCTGGAACCTGCGCGATCTGCGCACCCCGTTCGGCGGTGTGAAGGATTCCGGCATCGGCCGCGAGGGCGGCACATACTCCCTGGACTTCTTCTCCGAGCCCGTCAACGTCTGCATCCAGGTCTGAGGAACCGTCATGAATCGCACCGATACCACCACCGAGGCCCGCGCACCGGGGTCCGCCGACATCAGAGCCGCCGCCGATCGCCTGCTGCGCGCCCACGCCGAGGGCCGGCCCTGCGCCCCCGTACGCGATCTGGTCACGAGCGCCGAATCGGCCTACGCCGTGCAGGACCTGCTCACCGAGCACTGGCTCGGGGAAGGTCGTCGTCTCACCGGTCGCAAGATCGGTCTGACCTCGGCCGCCGTCCAGGAGCAGTTGGGTGTCGACGCACCGGACTTCGGCATGTTGTACGCCGACATGGCGGTCCCCGACGGTGCCGAGATCCCCGTCGGAGCGGTCCAGCAGGCACGGGTCGAGGCCGAGGTCGCCCTCGTACTCGATGCCGACCTCGACCGGGAGCGGCACACCGTCGCCGATCTCCTGCGCGCCACCGCCTTCGCACTGCCCGCCATCGAAGTGTGCGGCAGTCGCATCCAGGACTGGGACATCAGCCTCGCCGACACCGTCGCGGACAACGCCTCCAGCGGGCTGTACGTCCTCGGCAACCGGCCCGTCCCGCTGGACCGGCTCGATCTGCGCCTGGCCGGCATGGTCATGGAGCGACGCGGCGAACAGGTGTCGACGGGAACGGGAGCCGCCTGCCTCGGCAACCCACTGCACGCGGCACTCTGGCTCGCCGACACGCTGGTACGGGTGGGTCGCCCCCTGCGGGCGGGTGACACCGTACTGACCGGAGCGCTCGGTCCGATGATCCCCGTCCTTCCGGGAGACGTGGTGGAAGCAAGGATCGACGGACTCGGTGACGTACGGGTCGCATTCGCCGCAGCGACCGGCCAGGAGGCATGACATGACCCTCGCACAGCTGACCGAGATCCTGGACGCTGCGGCCGTCGACGGGCACACCGTCGACCGCCCCACCGACTCCATCGAACTCACCCTGCCCGACGCCTACGCCGTCCAGCGCGCGGTCATCGAACGCCGGCTGGCCCGCGGCGAATCGTCCACCGGTGTGAAGATGGGCTTCACCAGCCGGGCGAAGATGGTGCAGATGGGCGTCGACGACGTCATCTGGGGACTGCTCACCGACGCCATGCAGGTGGAGGACGGAGCCGTGCTCGACCTCGGTGGCCTGATCCACCCGCGGATCGAACCGGAGATCGCCTTTCTGATCGGCAGCCCGATCTCCGGCCGGATCACTCCGGCGGAGGCCGTCCGTTCGCTCGCCGGTGTCGCGGTCGCGTACGAGGTACTGGACTCCCGCTACGAGGGCTTCCGCTTCACCCTCCCCGATGTGATCGCCGACAACGCCTCGGCCGCGCGATACGGCTGTGGCATCTGGCAGCCCGCCGATGTACGCGACCTCAGCAACATCGGTCTGCTCGTGGAGATCGACGGCCGGGTCGTGGCCACCGGTTCGTCCGCGGCGATCCTCGGGCACCCCTTGCGTTCCCTGGTCGCCGCGGCACGGCTGGCCGGCGAGGCCGGGATCGCGCTGGAGCCGGGGCAGATCGTCCTCGCGGGTGCCGCGACCGCGGCCCTTCCGCTCCCCCGCGGAGCACATGTGCGCATTCTCGGCGACGGCCTCGGCGGAGTAGAGGTGACCACCCGATGAACACCCCCGTACCCAACGCCACAACGCCCGACAACACAACGCCCGACGCGGCCGTGCCTGATGCAGACGCTCAGGCGACAGGCGGGGCGCCCCAGGCGCTGCTCGTCGAAGGCAAGGCGCGCCCCCGCGGCCGATTCCCGCACCTGCGGCGGGCCGGGGACCTCGTGTTCGTCTCCGGCACCAGTTCTCGTCGCCCCGACGGCACCTTCGTGGGAGCGAGCGCCGACGAGGCCGGCACCACCAGTCTCGACATCGAGGCCCAGACCCAGGCGGTCATCGAGAACATCCGCGATCTGCTGGCGGCGGTCGGCGGCTCACTGGCCGACGTGGTGAACATCTCCACCTTCCTCGTCAACATGAACGACTTCGGCGGCTACAACGAGGTCTACGCACGGTACTTCGACGAAACGGGCCCCGCGCGCACCACCGTCGCCGTCCACCAGCTCCCGCACCCGCACCTGCTGATCGAAATCTCCTGCGTCGCCCATATCCCGCTCGCCGGCACCACCACCGCCGCGACCGGCTCAGTAACCGTCACAGAATCCTGATCAGGAGCACGGCGCCATGACCCTGCCGAAGCTGTCCCACGGACTTCCCTTCAACTTCGCCCGGTGGATCGACGAGCACCAGGACATGCTCAAGCCCCCGGTCGGGAACATCCAGATCTGGCGCGACGCCGATCTGATGGTCACCGTCGTCGGCGGCCCGAACCAGCGCACCGACTTCCACGACGACCCGACCGAGGAGTTCTTCTACCAACTGCGCGGCAACATGGTGCTGCGGGTCATGGAGGAGGAGGGCCGGCCGCCCACCGACATCCAGATCAACGAGGGCGACGTCTTCCTGCTCCCACCGCACGTACGCCACTCCCCCCAGCGCCCCGAGCCGGGATCCATCGGTCTGGTCGTCGAGCACACCCGCCCGCCGGGCCTGCTGGACGCCGTCGAGTGGTACTGCACCGAATGCCACCGGCTGGTCCACCGGTCCGAGCTCCGGCTCACCTCCATCGTCGACGACCTGCCGCCCGTCTTCCGCACCTTCTACGACAGCGACCGCACCTGTCCCCACTGCAAGGCCGTGCACCCGGGCCGGGAGTGGCCCGAAGAGATGCGTCCGCGCACACAGACCCGTTCTTGAACCACGCCCCCCGGAGTTCGCCTTGTCTGTCTTCGACGTCCATGCGCATGTCTTCCCGCGCATTTCGGAATCCGAGAGCCGCCTCCTCCAAGGTGCCGGTGAGCCCTGGCTGCGTGTCCACCAGGACGGCTCGGGCACCGGCATGATGATGAGCGGCACAGAAGAGTACCGTCCGGTCACCGCATCCCTGTGGGACCCCGAGCGGCGACTCATCGAGATGGACGCACTGGGCATCGATGTGCAGGCCATCTCCTCGACGCCGCTGATGTTCGGGTACGCCGCCCCGCCTGACCGCGCCGCCGAATGGTGCGAGTTGGTCAACGACCGCATCCTCGAATACTGCGCCCAGGATCCACAACGGTTGATCCCGCTCTGCCAAGTGCCGCTCCAGGACACCCAACTGGCCTGCGAGATGGCTTCCAAGGCCGCCGCCGCCGGACACCGGGGGGTCCACATCGGCAATCACATCGGCGAACGCACCCTCGCCGACGCGGACGTCCTCGGCTTCCTCACCCACTGCGCCCGGGAGGGCATCCCGGTTCTGATCCACCCGTGGGACATGCTCGGCGACGGGCGGATGGACCGGAACATGCTGCGCTGGCTGGTCGGCATGCCCGCCGAGACCCAGCTGTCCATCCTCGGTCTCGCCCTCTCGGGGGCCTTCGAGAAGCTCCCCGAGTCCCTGAAGCTCTGTTTCTGCCACGGCGGTGGCAGTTTTGCCTTCCTGTTGGGCCGCGCGGACAACGCCTGGCACAACCGGGACATCGTCCGCGCGGATTCCCCGAAACCGCCGTCCGCGTACGCCCGCCGCTTCTACGTCGACACCGCGGTGTTCGACCCCCGGGCGCTGCGGCTGCTGGTGGATGTGATGGGCCCGGACCGGGTCATGCTCGGTACGGACTTCCCCTTCCCCCTCGGTGAGCAGCAGCCCGGCACGGTGGTGCGCGACTGCCCGGGGCTCACCGAAGCCGAACAGGCGATGATCCTCGGTTCCAACGCGGTCGAGTTCTTCTCCCCGCGGTCAGGAGGCAACGATGTCTGACCAGCTCACGCGCACCCGTGTGGCCGTCATCGGTTCCGGCAACATCGGCACCGATCTGATGATCAAGGTGCTGCGGCTGTCGGACCGACTGGAGATGGCCGCGATGGCGGGCATCGACGAGAAGTCGGACGGGCTCGCACGGGCTCGCAGGCTCGGTGTCCCCACCACCCACGAGGGGGTGGAGGGACTGGTGGCCATGGAGTGCTTCCCCGACATCGAGATCGTCTTCGACGCCACATCGGCGGGAGCCCACCGTCATCACGCCACCGTACTGGCGGCGCACGGCAAGCGGCTGATCGACCTCACACCGGCGGCCCTCGGTCCCTATGTCGTACCGCCGGTCAACCTGGACCAGCACCTGTCCGCGCCCGACGTCAACATGGTCACCTGCGGCGGCCAGGCCACCGTACCGATCGTCGCTGCCGTGTCCCGTGTCACCCCGGTCCGCTACGCGGAGATCATCGCCTCCATCGCCTCGAAGTCGGCGGGGCCGGGCACCCGCGCCAACATCGACGAGTTCACCGAGACCACCTCGCGCGCCCTGGAGGAGGTGGGCGGCGCCGCCCTGGGCAAGGCGATCATCGTGCTGAATCCGGCCGAGCCGCCGCTCGTGATGCGGGACACCGTGTACTGCGTCGTCGGCGACTGCGACCAGGAAGCGGTACGGGCCTCGGTGAAGGCGATGGTGGCCGAGGTCGCCGCCTACGTACCGGGCTACCGGCTGAAGCAGGAAGTGCAGATCCGCGCGATCGAAGCGGATGACCCGCTCGCTCCGCTCACCGGTGCCCCGGCCGGAACCGGGCAACTCGTCTCGGTCTATCTGGAGGTGGAGGGCGCCGCCCACTACCTGCCGTCCTACGCGGGCAACCTCGACATCATGACCTCCGCCGCACTGCGGGTCGCGGAAAGGCTGGCCTCCTCATGACATCTCCTCAGACACCGTCCCGGCTCTATATCCAGGACGTGACGCTGCGCGACGGGATGCACGCCGTCCGGCACCGCTACACCGTCGACCAGGTCCGCACCATCGCCGCCGCCCTGGACGCGGCGGGCGTCGACGCCATCGAGATCGCCCATGGGGACGGCCTCGCCGGCTCCAGTGTGAACTACGGCGCGGGTGCGCACACCGACGACGAGTGGATCGCCGCCGCGGCGGAGGTCGTCACGCGTGCACGGCTCACCACCCTGCTGCTGCCGGGCATCGGCACGGTCGCCGATCTGCGCCGCGCCCATGCACTCGGGATCCGTTCGGTTCGGGTGGCGACCCACTGCACGGAGGCCGACATCGCGGCCCAACACATCGCAGCGGCGCGGGAACTCGACATGGACGTCGCCGGGTTCCTGATGATGTCCCATCTGGCCGAACCCGCCGAACTGGCCCGTCAGGCCCAGCTCATGGAGTCCTACGGCGCCCACTGCGTGTACGTCACCGACTCGGGCGGCCGGCTCACCATGGACGGCGTCCGCGACCGGGTGCGGGCCTATCGTGAGGTGCTCGCCCCCGAGACCGGCATCGGCATCCACGCCCACCACAACCTCGGCCTCGGTGTGGCCAACTCGGTGGTGGCCGTGGAGAACGGCGCACAGCGCGTGGACGCCTCCCTCGCAGGCCAGGGCGCTGGAGCCGGGAACTGTCCCCTGGAGGCGTTCATCGCGGTCGCCGACCTTTCGGGCTGGCTCCACGGCAGCGATGTGTTCGCTCTGATGGACGCCGCGGACGACATCGTCCGACCGCTCCAGGACCGACCGGTCCGGGTGGACCGCGAGACCCTCAGCCTCGGGTACGCCGGTGTCTACTCCAGCTTCCTGCGCCATGCCGAGGACGCCGCTCGCCGGCACGGTCTCGACACCCGGCAGATCCTCCTGGAGGTGGGCCGCCGGGGCATGGTCGGCGGACAGGAGGACATGATCGCGGACATCGCCCTCAACCTCGTGGGGCAGCGGAACGACGCATGATCTGAAGGTTCGAAGGGGTCCGCTCGCGCATCGGGCCCCTTCGTCGCGTTCGCGTGCGCCGTGCCCAGGTCGCTCCGTGCACAGGTCCCTGCACCCGTCGACCATGGGCAACGATCAGGCAAGGTCCCACAGGCGGGCGGACTTGTCATGGCTGCCGCTGGCCAGGATGGTGCCGTCGGGGCTGAAGCAGAGCGCGTACACGGCACCCTTGTGACCGACGATGGTGGCGCTGGGAGCGCGAGTGGTCGTGTCCCACAGTCGGACGGACTTGTCCTCGCTCGCGGTGGCCAGGGTCTTCCCGTCCCGGCTGAACGCCACTGCGTTGACCTCGGACTTGTGGACGACCTCAAGCTCGGTGATCAGTTTGCGCGTGGCCACGTCCCATAGGGAAGCGGTGGCATAGGTGGGCCCCGGGATCGCCATCGTCCTGCCGTCAGGGCTGAACGCCATCGACTTCGTGGTGCCGGGGTTCTCGGCGAGGTCCCTGGGCTTCTTGGAGGCCATGTCCCACAGGCGCACCGCGGGTCCGAAGCCCGCGGCGGCGGCCAGGGTCTTCCCGTCCGGACTGAAGGAGAGCGCGTAGACGGCTTCCCCCGGAACCGAGAGGACCGAGGTACGGCGACGATCCGCCACATTCCACAACCGGACCGTGTTGTCCTGTCCCCCAGTGGCCAGGGTCTTCCCGGAAGGGGTGAACGCGACTGAGCGAATGCGTCCGTCGTGGCCGTTGAGGACGGCGGTGCGTCGTCGTGTGCGCAGGTCCCACAGGAACACCGAGGAGTCGGCGCTCGCCGTCGCCAGGGTCTTGCCGTCCGGACTGAACGTCACCGAGAACACCATGTCGCCGTGGGCGGTGAGCGTATCCAGGAGCGTTCTGTTCGGCACGTCCCAGAGCCGTACGGTGCTGTCGTCGCTCGCGGTCGCCAACACCTTGCCATCGGGGCTGAAGGCGACTGCGTTGACCATGTAGCCATGACCGGTGAGCGTGGCGATGCCGGGCCGGTCGGAGGGCGCCGCGGAGTCCGGCATCCAGTACCACACAGCACCGGCGGTGGCCGCGGCTACGACCGTACCGGCGAGCAGCACCGTACGACGACCGACCTTCCGGGGTGCTGTCGTCGTGGACCGCGGCCCGATCACCGGCCCCGTCACGGATGGGGTCGCCGTCCTCGGCGGTGCGGAGGCGTGCGCCGTGGGCGGATGCGGTGTGCGGGGTTGTGGGCGGGCCGGTGCGGTGACGGTCGGCCGGTGCTGCGGCGGTGGCGGTTGATGGTCGACTTGGGTACGGGGGTGCGCGAGGGTGGCGAGACGGCTGGCCAGGGTCGCGGCGCCGGGGCGCTGACCGGGGTCCTTGGCGAGGAGCTCATGGAGAACGGTGGCGAGTTGTCCCGCGTGCGAGGGCGCCGGCATGGGTTGGGCGAGGATCGCGTGGAACAGGGCCGCCAAGGACGGCGCGTCAAAGGGGACGTCTCCCTCAACGGCCGCGTAGAGGGTGGCCCCGAGGGACCAGAGATCCCCGGCAGCGGTGGCGTCCGCGCCTTCCAACTGCTCCGGGGGCATGTACTGCGGAGTGCCGACCACGGTTCCCGTGCGGGTGAGTCGGGTGCCTGCCGAGCCGTCGAGGACCCGGGCGATGCCGAAGTCGGTGAGAATCGTGCGACGGCCGTGGATGAGGACGTTGTCGGGCTTCAGATCGCGGTGCACCACCCCTGCGGCGTGTGCATGGGCCAGTGCGTCGGCCACCTCAGCTCCGATCACGGCGACCCGGTCCCAGGGGAGCCTGCCGCTCTGTGCGATCAACCCACCGAGGGACTGGCCGGGTATGAACTCCATGACGATCCACGGAGCGTCGTCGTCCTTGACCACGTCATGGACGGTGATGATCCCCGGATGGTTGAGTTTGGCGGCCACTTGGGCCTCGCGCAGGGTCCGTTGCAGCAGCTGCTCGCGGTCGTCGGATGCGAGCCCCGCGGGCAGGACGACCTCCTTGACCGCAACGCGCCGGTCGAGAGTCTCGTCGTGCCCCCGCCACACCCTGCCCATACCGCCCTGGCCCACCAGCTCGACCAGACGGTAGCGCCCGCCTACCAGACGTCCTGCTGCCCCCACCATGGCGGTCACTGTAGGGCAAGCCGTCAACTCCGCGCCAAATCAACCCGTCTCGCCCTGTCGGGGTGTATTCGACTCCGGTCAGAACCTCCGTCGAGTCGAGGTCGGGACGCGGTCGGGACGCGGTCGGGACGTGTTGTGCACCGCCCCCGTGCCTCGCGGTGTCTCACGGCGTCTCTCGGTGTCTCTCGGTGTCTCTCGGTGTTCCCGCCCGCCCGGATGAGCATCGGACCCTCGTCCACAGTTCCTCTTCGCGGACGTGCGGGTCCACTGACCCACTGACCAGGACCGTCGCACAGCTCCCGGCACCGGACTAGGCTGGAAGGGAACTCGGGGACATTCCCGCCGGGAGGCGGTCGATCATGGCTGGACTGCTGATCCGGAGTTTCGACTCCGCCGATGAGACAAGACCCTTCCCCGATGGCACGGGCCGGCTGGACCTGCTCGAAACGCCCGGCGGACCGGTCGGCCGGGCAGTCTTCGAGCCCGGTTGGCGATGGTCCGAGCACATCAAACCGCTGGCCGGCACCGCCAGCTGCCAGGAAGCCCACACCGGATACGTGGTGAGCGGGCGGATCAAGATCGTCATGGACGGCGGCGAGAGCGCCGAAGCAGGTCCGGGCGATTTCCTCCAGATCCCGCCCGGACATGACGCCTGGGTGCTGGGCGAGGAACCTTGCGTAGCCGTGGACTGGACCGGTTACGGCAATTACGCGAAGCCCTCGTCCGCATAGGGCGCCCGCCCCGCATGGATGCACAACGAGGACGAGTGTGGCACTGGCCCCGGTGCCGCTCGTATGACACTGCTCGTACGGCCGGAGTGTGTGAGGCACTGAGCACCGCGGCACCTGCATCGCCGCGGTGCCCCCTGCAGTGGGCGGACATCCGCCCATCATCCGCGTAGGCAATCGTCCGGGTCAGATGCCTAGCCGTGTCGGGTGAAGACTTCGCGGACGCCGAGCAGGTCCGCTTCCCTCTCCTTGTCGTCCTCGTAACGACCCTTCTCGTCCCGGGTCGCCACGACGGTCTCCGGGGTGAAGTCCTGGCCGAAGCGGTAAACCTTCAGGCAGTAGTCGAAGCCGGACTCGCCGAAGAGGTCCACGTCCTCGCGGCGGCAGTACTCCGCCAGGCCGTCGGACACCTGCCAGTGCGTGCCGTCGTACCAGAAGACACCGCCTGCGTAGTGGATCGTCCGGCCGGTCGCGGAGTCCGTGAGGTTCAGTGACTCGTAGTTCTCGGGACGGTCGCGGACCAAGGCGACGAGGGATTCGGGGACGCCCTGGTAGAAGGACTCCTGGAGGGCGAAATCCTCCTCGGCGTACAGATTCAGCGACGACTCATGGTCGAACGTCAGCAGCAGCGCGCGGCCGTCGTCCGTGAAGTACCAGACCGCGGACTGGCCGCCGCGGTCGTTCCAGCCGAGACGGCGCGCGCCGGTCACCGTCACCGGTTCGACCTCGGCGAGGTCGTTCACCACGGCCGCGCGGCGCTGCACTTCCGGGAGGGGTGTCGCGGCCAGGGCAGCCCATATCGCATTGCTCATTCCCGCAGGGTATCCACCGCCTATGACACGGCACCGGCATCCCCGGCCCGGCCCCAACGGCCGGGCCCCGATCAGTCAGCCGGCCACTGCGCCAGGACCGGAGGGAACGGCTGATTGCGGAGGTACGGGCTCGATCGAACGGCGCCTGACGAGAAGCACCACGATCAGGACGACCTGAAGGAGGATGACGAGGACCATCCCGAAGGCTGTCTGGGGTTCTGCACCGACGAGGTTGGAGATCAAACTGATGTCCCACAGACCGTGCACGAGCATCGGCAGCAGGATCACACCTCCGACACGCAGACAGAGATAGAAGAAGTAGCCGGACGTGGAGACGATGGCAGCCTGGATGAGTGCCTCGGCTCCCGCACTGACGGCATTGCTGACGTGGACGAGACCGAAGACGAGTGAGGAGTAGAGGGCCACTTTGCCCTCGGTGAACCCGGCCCGACGGAACACATGCACGCCCAGGCCCCGGAACATGAGTTCCTCACCGACACCGACGAACAGTCCGAGCAGGAGCAGACAGACCACGAGGGAGAAGCTCTGCTCCGACAGGTGCCAGTAGTTCAGACCGAGCACGGCGACGACCAGCATGGAGATCGGCACCCAACGCACCCACCGTCGCACCGGAACCCGATGGTGCAGGACCTCGCCCCACCAGCCGAGCCAGGTGATCAGGCCGACGACGAACACGATGGACGCGCCGATCGGTATGAGAGCGTTGCGCACTATCGACTCGGCGGTCGGGAACTGACTGTCCGAGCCACTGGTGTCCACGCCGGTCAGAAGTCCGATGCCCTGGATGATGCCCGCGTAGACGACAACCGCCACCAGGAACCACGGCCACGAGAGCCTCCGACCCACCGGACCGTCCTGTGCTGCTTCCATCTGGTCGTGCATCGGACCGTCCTTCGTCGGGTGGCGACGGCCCGCGACCCCGTTGGGTACGGTCCTGCGTCGCCGGGGCTGCCGTCAGCGAAGCATTCTCTCACTCCACTCCAGACAAATGACACGGACCCTCACTGATCGGGCGATACGACCGCCTCCTCACTCTCCCCGGCGCAGTGGCGCGCAGTGGAGCCGCCTGGGCTGCCCGAGCACCTGCGCCGGCGAACCCCGCGACCACGACCTCGGCGCCACGAGCGAGTGGCCCGGCCGACTCCTCCCGTCTCTCGTGGCGGATCGAGAAGCGGTTGGACCCCACGCTGCTACTCCCGCGCCCGTCACCTCGGACCGTATGAGAGCTCTCTCATCGTGATCTCACGACTGACTCATGGCATGGGCGCATGCTTCCGGGCGCAGGACATCCCCCGGGTATGTCTCCCGTTCCGGCTTGCCGAGCTGGCTCTTGGAGGAGTGTGACCATGAAGCGGCTGCTGGGCAACGCGCGGGACTTCTGGCATCGCGTGGCCCCCTGAAGCAGTTCGCTCCGCCGGTTCACGCCGGCGATGGCACCGACGCCCCACCACTCACCGTCCTCGGCTCGCGGACGAGCCCCGTCGAGGTCTCCCGCGCCCTGGGCCGTTGGCGGCGTCCCGCCCGCGCGCCAGCCGTCCCAAGTGAGACACCCGGATTCGTCTCTCCCCCCACGTGCCCATCGACCGGATACGAGCTCCTTCTTGCCCGTCGGCCGATGGACGCGGTGAAAGGATCACTGTGTCGTCTGAACGAACACGCCCTGGCACGGGCCGACATGCGAAGAGGAGCGCCGGCGGCCGGGCGAAGAAGTCCCCGCCCTCACCCGCCCTCACCGGCTCGATCGGCACCGATTTCGTGGCCTCCGTCGTCGTCTTCCTGGTGGCCCTGCCCCTGTGCATCGGCGTGGCGGCTGCATCGGGCGTCTCGGTCTCACTGGGAATCATCTCCGGGATCGTCGGCGGACTGATCGTCGGGTTCCTTCCCGGGAGCACCTTCCAGGTCTCCGGGCCCGCCGCAGGGCTCGCCGTCCTCGTCCTGGAGTTCACCACCGAACACGGCGTGGAACTCCTCGGACCGGTCGTCCTGATCTCCGGCCTGCTCCAAATGGTCCTGGGAATGATGAAGATGGGCAGGCTCTTCCAGTCCATCTCCCTCGCCGTCGTGCAGGGCATGCTCGCCGGAATCGGTCTGCCGCTGATCCTGAGCCAGACCTACGCCCTGGTCGATTCCAAACAGCTGGGCGCCGCCCTGAAGAACCTCGCGGGACTGCCGGACCTGGCGACCGACGTCCTCTCGGACGGACAGAAGGGGGGTGCGCTCCTCCTCGGCGGACTGACCGTTGTGCTGTGCTTCCTCTGGAAGAAGGTCCCTGCTCCCCTGGGTCGGGTCCCCGCCCCCCTGGTCGCCGTGGTGCTGGGATCACTCGCCGCGGCACTGCCGATGTTCGATGTGAAGAAGGTCGTCGTCGATGACATGTTGGACGCGATCGACGTCGTCGGCCCGACCGACCTCGGCGGTCTGCTCGACCCCGCCGTGCTCATGATGATCGTCACCTTCACCATCATCGCCTCCGCGGAGAGCCTGTTCAGCGCGGCGGCCGTCGACCGTATGCACACCGGAGCCCGTACCCAGTACAACAAGGAGTTGTTCTCCCAAGGAGTCGGAAACACGGTGTGCGGCCTCTTGGGCGCACTGCCGATGACCGCCGTCATCGTGCGCAGCGCGGTCAATGTCCAGGCAGGCGGCAAGACGAAGATCTCCCGGGTGCTGCACGGCGCCTGGTTGCTCGGCTTCGGCCTTCTGCTTCCCGGGCTGCTCGGCCTCATCCCCGTCACCGTTCTCGCCGGCATCCTGCTGCACGCCGGTTGGAAGCTGTTCAATCCGCCCGCGTTCATCGAGATGTGGAAGGCCGACCGCGGTGAAGGCATCGTCATGTTCATCACCACGCTGGCCATCGTGGTCGCCAACCTCCTCGAAGGCGTACTCGCCGGGCTGGCCGTCGCGATCGTCCTCACCGTGCTGCGCATGTCGACCATGACGATCCGCCGGAGCACCGAAGGCGACTTCGCCCGGCTCGAACTGCGCGGCAATGCCACGTTCCTCCGGTTGACCCGTCTCATCGACGCTCTGGAGTCCGTGTCCGGCGCCTCCCGGGTCGAGATCGACGCCCGCGGAATCGTCCATCTGGACATGGCGTGCCTCAGTGAGATCGAGGGGTGGGCCGAGCAGCGCCGCAAGGCGGGTGCCGAACATGTCTCGGTCCTCCTCCGTGGCGACCAGTCGGCGCAGGAAGCCGCCGAGTCCGCAGTGGCGAGGGCTCAGATCGACCCCGAGCAGTCGGCCACGGCGCATTCCGAGGCGATCGCCGCGCACCCGCATGGGGCGGAATCGGAGCCCGTACCGCAATTCGCGGCCCGCGGGTACGTCAACGGTTCGGTGCATCTGGCCGACCCGCACCAGCCCCAGCACGATCACAACAGGAACGATCAGCACAGGGGGCGGCCATACGTTCACGGTGCGCCCATCGAGGGCGAACTGACCGACGGACTGCGGCCGGTGCAGCCGACGTTCGACGAACCCGCGTACTACCAACCGTGGTACTCAGGGCCGGTGGTCGACTCGCGGCAGTGGGATGGGAGGGGGGACCAGCCCCTCCACCCCTACGACGAGGGGCACTTCCGCTAACCCCTCTCTCCTTTTCGCATGCTCTCAAGTTGCAGAAATATGCAATTGACCAGATGCGATGATGTCGCTAATTGCAGTTGGCGGGGGTTCGAGTCCCGCCAACTGCCATGGGAGAGCAACAAGATCAGAACGGTCTGACGCCGGCCGGAGCACGAACGCAGCGCCGGCCGGTGTCCCACCGTGGACGGCCACCAGCATCACCGAAGCCGGGAGCGGAATGCCGGACCGACCCCTTCTCAGCGATGGTGAGCGAACATCCGGAGCGGGGTAGCCCGGTGGTGACGGTCGGCCCTCCGCAACGGCCGCGGCCGGGCATTGCAGAGCGGGCTTCGACGGACGGACGTCCCCTCATGTGTTCGTCGCCACCGGGTCGACCGCTTCCGTCGCCGGACCGGTAGGCGGCGCCGGAGAGTTGGGAGGTGCGGAGCGGCGGGTGAGTCGGCGTGCGACGGGTTCGGTCCAGCGCGCGGCGAGGGGGCCGACGATGACCAGGATCAGGACGTACGCGGTGGCGAGCGGTCCGATGCGTGAGTCGACGCCGACCGCGAGGCCGGCGATGACGATGGAGAACTCGCCCCGGGCGACGAGGGTGCCTCCTGCACGCCAACGACCGGCCGTCTTGATGCCGGCCCGACGGGCCGCGTACCAGCCGGTGGCGATCTTCGTGAGGGTGGTGATCGCGGCGAGGATCAGCGCGGGAACGAGGACCGGCGGGATGTCCGCGGGGTCGGTGGAGAGCCCGAAGAAGACGAAGAAGACCGCAGCGAACAGGTCGCGCAGGGGCATGAGCAGGCTGCGGGCGCCTTCCGCGACCTCCCCGGACAGGGCGATTCCGACCAGGAACGCGCCGACTGCCGCGGAGACCTGGAGTTCCTGCGCGATGCCGGCGACGAGAAGCGTCAGGCCCAGGACGACCAGCAGCAACATCTCGGCGCTGTCGGACGAGACGGCCTTGCTGATGAGCCGACCGTGGCGCAGGGCGAGGTAGAGCACGGCTCCGACGGTGCCGAGGGAGATGAGCAGTGTGGTGGCGCCGCCCGCCAGACTCACACCGGCGAGCAGGGCGGTGAGGATCGGTAGGTACACGGCCATGGCCAGGTCCTCGATGACCAGGACTCCCAGGATCACGGGTGTCTCCCGGTTCCCGAGCCGACCGAGGTCACCGAGCACCTTGGCGATGACTCCGGAGGAGGAGATCCAGGTGACGCCGGCGAGGACGACGGCGGCCACCGGACCCCAGCCGAGAATCAGTGCCGCTATCGCACCGGGAGCGGCGTTCAGGACGAAGTCGACCACGCCGGACGGGTACTGGGATTTGAGGTTGGTGACGAGTTCGGAGGCGCTGTATTCCAGACCGAGGAGGAGCAGGAGAAGGATGACGCCGATTTCGGCGCCCGTCGCGGTGAATTCTTCGCTGGCCTGGAGCGGGAGAATTCCTCCGTGGCCAAAAGCGAGCCCGGCCAGTAGATAGAGGGGAATGGGCGAGAAGCCCACTCGCCCGGCGAGCCGCCCCAGCAAGCCGAGGGCAAGAATGATCGCACCGAGTTCGATGAGCAATTCCGTGGTGTTGTGCACAGGCGTCTATCCTCCGGTGATCAGTTCGGCCACGGCTTCGACGCCTTCTCCACCATCGGCGACCACCAGGGGGCCGCCGATGGTGAAGCGGAACGTGCGAGAAGGCGAGGGAACGGCCGTGGTGCGGCGCGGTGCTGCGATGAGCGACAGATGGCGGCCGGCCTCGGTTTCGAGGTCGTGGCGGCGGCCGACTCCTGGCAACTCGGTGGTGCGAAGACTGGCGGTTGGCTCCATGGCGTACTCCCGGGGCACGAAAGCGGACGTGCGGGCATCACCCACCGGCACGGGGAGACCAGAGGTCCGCGCGCACTGCCGGTGGTGAAGAGTTCTGCGTCAGCCGCGACGATCGACCGGATTGCCCAGGTGCGGGGCAAACCCCGTTCCACGCAGACGAACGAGGCGATGAACCTCAGACGGAAAGGGCCGGCCGGACGGGTGACGAGAAGTGGCGCTCGAACTCGCCGGTATCCGGCACGCTGTCACGAGCGGGAGTCTCGACCCGCACAGCCCAGGGCGTGGGCGGGAAGGGGAAGCGGCAGCGAGCGAGGCCGGTCACGGACAGGCGCAGGGCACACGTGTATTGAGCCATGTCGTGCCCTCCCCCGATGGTCCGGTATCCCTAGGTCTTGCGCTCCAACGCTTGGAAAGACCCCACCCGTTGTATGGAGCATGTGCTTCGGTCAGGAATTCTAGCGCAGGGCAAAGCACAGCAAACTAACCGAACGTCACCATAGGGTGGGAAAAGCGAGTGAGCTGTGGTGCGCAGAGGGTGAACTCGGGTGGCGCTTCGGAGCGACGACGATCCCAGAGAACACCACTGGCACCAACTGACAAGGTGTCCGACCCGCTGCACCGACGAGGCGTTCGCCCTCTGAGAGCAGGGATCGAACCAAGGCCGTCCGATGATCCGTGGTGGATCAGCCAGGGACTGCGGGACAGCCCAGCCCTCATGGCTCGATGAGTCCGGCGCGGATGGCATAGCGGGCGAGTTCCAGTCGATCCTTGAGGCCGAGCTTGTGCAGCAGATTGGCCCGATGCCGTTCGACCGTCTTCACACTGATGACGAGGATGCGGGCGATCTCCTTGGAGGAGTGCCCTTCAGCAACGAGCTTGAGGATCTCCTCTTCACGGTCGGTGATGGCTTTCGCCGGCAGTGCGCCGCCGTCCCGGGCACGGTCGAGGTAGCTGCGGATCAGTGTGTTGATGGCGCCGGGGTACAGGAACGGCTCGTCACGCATGGCTGCACGGCAGGCTTCGACGAGGTCCCGGTCGGCCACGGACTTCAGCACATAGCCGGCGGCACCCGCCTTGAGGGCTTCGAAGAGGTACTGCTCGTTGTCGTACATGGTCAAGATGAGGATGCGCAGCTCCGGCTGGAGGCGGGAGAGTTCACGCGCGGTCTGGAGGCCGGTCAGACGCGGCATGGCGATGTCGAGGATGGCGAGGTCAGGGCGCTCCTCGCGCGCCATCTCGATGGCTTCGGCACCGTCACTCGCCTCGGCGACGACGGTCAGGTCGGGTTCGTTGTCCAGGATGAGCCGCACCCCGCGGCGTACGAGTGCGTGGTCGTCGGCGAGGAGGATGCGGGTCCTGGCTTTCTCGGGCATGGTGTCGTCGGGCATGGTTCAGTCGCTTCCGTTTGCGGCGTTCGCGAGGGGCACGACGAGACGCACATCCGTACCGCCCCCGGGACCGGGCTCAAGGTGCAACTGCGCCCCGATGAGCAGGGCACGCTCCCGCATGCCGCGAATGCCCGCGCCTTCCGGGGCACCCTGGAGCCCCCGACCGTCGTCGCGGATCCGTAGTTCCACTCCGTCGTGGATCCGACGGAGCGTGAGTTCGACGTGTGAGGCCCGGGCGTGACGTACCGTGTTGGTGAGACTCTCCTGGGCGACCCGGTACAGGACCAGCTCTAGGTCCTTTCCCAGTTCCGGCAGGTCCGTCTGGAGTCGGCGCCCGACCGTGAGCCCGCCGTGGGACGGAACCTCGTTGACCAGCGATCTGAGGGCGCTCGCCAGACCGAGTTCGTCGAGGACGCCGGGGCGCAGCCTGCGGGCGATGCGACGGATCTCGTCCAAGCTGCCCCGTGTCGTCTCCTGCACTTGGAGCAGTTCCATCCGAATGCCTTCCGGAGCCTGGTCCGCGACCCTCTTCAGTTCGAGGAGGACGGCGGTGAGGGTCTGCCCCACCTCGTCGTGCAGTTCCTGAGCGATGCGGCGGCGCTCCCCTTCCTGTGCGGACAGGGCCCGGGCGCTGCTGGTGGCCCGTTCGGCCTCCAACCGGTCGAGCATGCTGTTGAAGGTCGTGATCAGTTCGGCGATCTCGCCGTGTCCGGCGGCGGCAGGCCGGGGTGCGGGGCGCAGCAGGTCGAGCGTGGCCATGGTCCGGGCCAGGCGCTGAAGCGGGGAGAGACCGAGCCGCAGGAGCGCTGCGTTGGCGATGAGCATGATGGCCAGGCCGGCGCTCAGGATCAGTGCTTCGGCGAGGACGACCGGTGTGGAGACGGTGACGGGTCCCAGGAGCAGAAGCGCGGTGGCCAGGGTGAGCACTGCGGCGTTCAACAGGAAGATCCGCCAGAACAACGAAAGCGCCGAAGGTGCTGCCAGTGCCGACAGTGGCAGCAACGACGACAGCGACGACAGCTTCGACGACAAGGAAGCGAACACGGACACGGCGGGTGCCCCCTCCTCTCCATGGAGTGTCTCCACTATCGCTCCTACCTGCGGCAACGGCTCCCCCACCCCCCTGACCTGCCCATCGGGCCATCCGGCCAGCGTGCCGGTCGGCGTGGTCCGTGTCCATCCGTGGCACCACCCATCCCTCCCCCGGAACGGACCTGCTCTACATGGTCCCCGCCGCGGAGATGGGTGGCGCCACGGATGGTTTCGGTCATCGGCCTCAGGGAGCGTGGGAACCAGCGGACGACCGGCACCCCGTGGGGCGGGCCACGGGGCATCGCACGGTGGAGCGCTGCCCGGTGTGAGGCGCTCACCGCCGTACGAAGGGTCGGGCGGACGAAGCGTTGTGCGGCCCTGCCGCAGTCCGGCAGGGGCGGTCCGGGCCCGTCCCTGTCGTTGGGAGGAGATCATCATGGCCAGGAGCGGAAACGACCCCCTAGCTGACCTTGCGCACCGAACGAGGTCCGAGGATCCGCGGTTCGCCCGGGCGATGGACCGCGGAGAGCCCTGCCGCCCTCGGGAGTATCGGCACCGATCTGCCTGGTTGCTTCTGGCCGCCGCCAGCGTGTTGTTCGGTGTCGGGGTGGTCATCAGCGATGGGCTGCTGATTGCTTCCGGGCTGGTGGTGGCGGGGGCCGCCGGCCACCTCTTCGATCCCCAGCGCGATCGCCCCGGTCTACGGCGGCCGAGCTAGTCGGGCGCTCGGGGGCCGGTATCAGGAGCTCAGGCGTGCGCCGAGGGCAGTGTGACGCATGTACGAGCGATGGGGCGCCCGCAACGGGGGCGGGCCGACGGACGTCGGTCGGCCAAGGGCATCTCGTTCGGTGGGTCGAGTGCCTCGACACAGCACCATCAAGCTTGCTGTGCCGTGTGGAGGCGTCGGATCTGCGTTGCCATGAGCTGGCGGGGGAACGCCTTCTGGGAATTGCGGAACACGGCGATGACGGCACCGGTGCGGACCGCCGTGCTGTAGGTCGTGTGGTCCACCGCGCCCGCGGTGCCCGGCCGAACGGGCATGGCCTCGGTGCTCATGGGCATGGACTGGCGAAAGCTCATGGCCTGGTCGCCCAGCTTGAGTGGCTCATCGGTGGTGACGGTCGCCCAGAACCGTCCGGTCCAGCCTTCTCCTTCGAAGGATCGGCACTCGGCTGCGGCCTTCTCCAACCGGGTGAAGGCCCGCTGCGCCTCCTCCGGGGAGCGATAGGCGGAGATCGTCGTCCAACCTCCTACGCCGTCTACCCACTGGAAGCTCTGGCTGACCACAGCGACCGCCTCCTTGCCCTGGGAGACATCGATCAGTGGACGGCACTCGGGTTTCGACACCGGGGGAAACGGCTGTCGCATCTTTCCTGGTGGGAGCTCCTCCACCGGTGGCACTTGATCGCCCATCAGGTCGGGCACCTCGCCCTTCCTCAGTGTCAGCTTGGCCAGGCGATCCACGGTCAGGGGCGCTGCCGCTACGCGCGCAGCTGCCTGCGTCCCCGCATCAGGGGCGTCGGTCCTTCCCTGCTTCGCGTCGCCCGTGGAACACCCCGACACCGCGACTGCCGCCAACAGCACCGCACTCCATCGGGCCCGTAGCGACGACCGGGAACGCATCATGTTCTTCCTCCTCCGGGCACCGCCGTCATACCGACCACCATCGAGCGGTTGTACGGGACACTGCCCCCGGGTGGGGCACCGGTCGCCACCGCACAACGCGCCCTGGGGGAAACCTGGACGAAGGCCCCTTCATACACGCGGAAATGGGATGCTAGCGCAGAGCTTTTCCCCACCGCGCAAGGGAGTCGGCAACCGCACGGGACGGGGGCCGCTCTGCCCGAGCCGTCTGCCGGGTGCCCCGGCCGCGCCGGACCTGGGGCACCCGCTCTCCGTCAGGACCTCGTCACGGCTGCGGGTTGTGGTGCAGTACGGCGAACAGCCCGCGGGCGCGAGTGCCATCCGGCAGTTGCCAAGAACCCACGACGCTGCCGCTCGCTTCCCCGACGGACGACGACGAGCCGTCAGGAACAGGACGTAGGACCCGGAGCAAGCGGAGGAGACTGCCGGACGGTGCGGACAGTTCGGTACCGGCTCGGTCGTCGGAGACCGTGGCGCCGAAGTCTCCGGGAATGGGGCCTTCTCCGGTGTAGGAGCCGAGGACCTCATGGTCGGGGGTGTCGCTGGTGTTCTGGTCCTGGGCCCCGACACGGCCCGCGATCAGGGCGAGTAGTTGAGTGACCGCCACTGGGTCCTGGCAGGCGTCGTAGGCCCAGCGCCGGCCGAGGACGCCGTGCTCCATCGTGCCGACGAGTGCGTGTTCCGCCCCTTCGAGCGGGGCGCCGCGATAGGTCAGTGGGACGAGGTAGTCGGTCGGTCGAGGTCCTCCCGCGTCCGTGACCACGATGAACTCGATCCCGACCTCGCCGTTCGGATCGTCCAGTCGGAATCCGCCTGCCTTGGCCAGCTTCGGTTCACCCGAATCTCCGCGGTACCACGGTCGCGTGGGCAGCCAATGGGTGAGCAGTTCCAGTTTGGTCGGCTCAAGGACGGTGTGGTGAATGACGGCCATGCCGTGGGTTCTCTTCCGTCGATCGGATGGGTGCCCGTACACCTTCCCATCCGGCGCGGTGCAATGCGGGGTTCCCCTCCATCGGCCGCACTCCCCGTACGACCGACAGCGGCTCGCTGGAACCCTCCGATGTGGGTTCCAGCGGGCCGCCGCCGTCGGCCATCAGCCGTCATACCGCTGTGCAGTGGCGCAGTGGCGCAGTGAGATCTACTTGCCGAAGAAGGCGTCGTACACGGTCACCTGGTGGGAGCCGCCCTGCTTGTCGGTCACTCGGGCCCGCAGAGCGATCGACTTCCCCTTGGCCGGGTTCTTCACCGTTGCCTTGCTGTTGGTCACCGTGAGCTTTCGCCAGGTCTTGCCACCGTCGTACGACGCGTGCGCGGTCAGCGACTTGACGTTGCCCTTCGCCGCCGCACCCTGGATCTGGAGCGCAATGGACTGCGTGGCACCCGCCGGGGCGGTGCTGTCCAAGCCGACCCGTGCATCGGCGAAGCGCACGGTCGAGACCGGCAACATCACCTCCTCGTCGGCGGTCGCCGCGCCCGCGCTGAAGGCCCACTCGGCATCGATCCGGCTGCTCACTCGTGCCATCGTGACATCGCGCAGGACCGATGTCGTGAGTTTGAACTGACCGGCCTCCCGACCGATGGGCAGGTACGTCCCGCTGGTCAGTTCGTCGGCACTCTCACCGATCTTCACCCCGTTGCGGTACAGCGTGGTCTTCGCGGACTCGATCGAGGAGGATCCGGTGTGACCCTGGCCGTCCGCGAACTGGGGCATCATGGCGAACAGATGGCCCCCGAGGCGCCAGAAGCCCGACCTCTCGTCGATCTTCGGACCGAAGACGGCGGTGTTGAAGGTCTCCTGATGGGCCTTGCCCACGCGGTAGGTCCTGGGTTGAGAATCCATCATGACGTCGATCACGTAGGAGCCGTCGGGGTCCTCGGTGTTCTGGCCGACGTAGAAGTTCCACTTCGCCTTGTCACCGGTGGAGACGTACATCGTGCGGGTGTCCGGCAGGGGCCGCGGAATGCTGAAACCGACCATCCCCCAGTGGCTGCCCTCGAAGTGCGCGGTCGGCTCGACGGTCCCCTTCTTGCCCTTGGCCGAAGCACCGATGCCGACCTTCACCGCCGCGAACTCCGCAGCCTTGAAGTCGCGCTCGTAGCCGGTGGCGACCTTTTTCACCACACCGCCGGAAGCAGCGTTGTACTCGGTGCGGGCGTTCTTGCGCCAGTTGCCTGCCCACACCTGGTGCAGGGACCCGTCCGTGATCTGCGGGCCGACGTGGGCGATGTGCAAGGCATCGAACGAGACCACGTCGTAGAAGACACCGACGCTCCGACCAGCAGCCCCCGTCCGCGTGTACTCCATCATTCCGGCTCCGAGCACGGCCTTCCGGTCCGGCACGGTGAGCTTCACTGGCTTGGCCCGGCGGGCGTCGAGTGTGACCGACTGCGCCTTGTCGATCAGCAGTTTCGGCTGGAGGAGCACATCGAGCCCGCTGGCGGGCTTGGTGGCGTCGACCGGAGCCTGCGCGTCGAGCACGTACTCGCCCTTGGGCATGCGCACGGTGAGGTCCCCGGACGAGGATTCGACGAAACTCGGCGCTGCGTTGATGGCGAGAGGCAGCAGTGTCGATGTGAAGTGCGTACTCGGCTTGCCGTCCCGTCCGATGTGCTTGAAGGCGACGTCGTACGATTCGACCTCACGCTCGATGGCCGCGGTGGACCGGACGGTCTGGCCTCCCCCGAACGCGACGACAGCGGCTGCGTAGTGGCCGTCATCGCTGCCCCGCCGGGTGTCGGCGGTGAGATCGACCGAGGCCGTGCCTCCGGCCGGGACGGTGATCCGGTTCGTACCGAGGGTGAAGAAGCCGGCGGGAGCGGGTTGATTCCCCGGACCGTAGCCGGTCACCGCAAGGTCCAAGGCGATGTCCGCCGTGCCGCTGTTGCGGTAGGTGATCTTGTTGGAAACCGGAGTGTCGTCGGTGTGGGGCCACTGCTGGGTGCCGAAGTCGAGAGAGCTCTCCTCGGGCACCACGGTCTGGGTGACGGCCCGGTCTACGGCGATCCGGCCGGTGCCCTGTTCATGAGGGTTGTGCCCAACATCCTTGGCGGACGAGGCGAGCGCGTTCTTCAACTCCTTCGCCTTCCACCCCGGATGCTGCTGCTTGAGGAGGGCTGCCGCACCGGCGACGTGCGGCGTCGCCATCGACGTACCGGACATGGTCGTGTATCCCGTATCACCCGGGGATACGGTCCCGGCCGCGGCTGCGGCGGAGATGTCCACTCCCGGTGCTGCCACATCGGGTTTGATCCTGCCACCACCGACCCTGGGGCCGGTGCTGGAGAAGGGGGCGAGCTTGTCCTGAGCGTCCACGGCGCCGACGGTGAAAGCGCCGTCGGCACTGCCCGGTGAGTCGATGGCATTCGGCCCGGCGTTGCCCGCCGCGACGGCGAAGAGCACACCCGTCTCGGCCGACACCTTGTTGATGTGGGCTTCCAACGGGTCGATGTCCGAGGTGTCCCGCCCACCGAGACTGAGGTTGACGATGTCCGCGCCCTGCGCGACCGCCCACTCCATGCCCGCGATGATCCCGGAATCGCTGCCAGCGCCATGGTCGCTCAACACCTTGCCGTTGAGGATCTCGGCCTGGGGTGCGACGCCGCGATGGGTTCCGTTCGACCTGGCCCCGCTGCCCGCAGCGGTGGAGGCCACATGGGTGCCGTGGCCGACGCGGTCCTTGGTGTCCGGGGACTGGCTGAAGTTCTGGGCGGCGATCACCCTGCCCTTGAGGTCGGGATGGTCGGCGTCGATGCCCGTGTCGAGGACGGCTATCTTCACCCCCTTGCCCTGGAAGCCTGACTGCCACGCCTTCGGTGCGCCGATCTGGCCGGTGCTCTTCTCCAGCGTGGCCCTGCGCATGCCGTCCAACCAGATCCTGCTGATCCCGGACGCGGCCGACCGCGCCTGGCCGCCCCCCTTGGTCAGGGTTCCCCACAGTTCGGGCGTGCTGGTCACCACGTCCGCGTTGAGGCTCTTCAGCGAACGGTTGAGCTCCGTGCCATCGGCTGCCCGGACGGCCTTCCGCGCGTTCGGGCCAGCGGAACCGCCGTACGCCACGATCAGTCGCAGCCCGTCCCGGTGTGCCTGCCGGCTCTCCGGCCTGCTCAGCTCGGTGATGTCGAAGAGCCGTCGGTCCAACTTGCCTTCGGCGATCAGTCGACGGGCGTCATGGGGCACCACATAGGTGTGACCGCCCTCGGTGTACCTCTGTACGGATATGCCGACCCGGCCATCCGCGTGGTCAAAGCCGGTGACCTTACCCTTGCCGTCCACCCTGACGCGGTCGCCGGTGATCAGGGTGACCCAGGTGGAACCGCCGGACGCCGGCCTTGCCCCTGCCGTACCAGGTGGCGGGGAAGCAGTGGCAGTGCCGGCCCCGGTCATCCCGGCAACCAGCGCCAGGGAGACCGCGGCGGTGAGCGCCGCCCCCGCGGCGCGTTGCTGTCTCGTGAACACATGCCCTCCAGTCGGGAGTTGAGCGCGTCCATATGGCTGCGCTCATCCTGGGAGAAGTGGCATTCACGTGATGCGGGTTGGTCGGGAGATCACCAATGTCCAAAAGGGGCCGGTCCAGGGATGTATTCAGGCCGAAGTCCCGGACCCGGTGAACGAGCGGATTCGTCCTGCCCTCCTTGCTAAACGGAGGCATCTCGAAGCTATGAGGCAGCGGTGAGCACGCTGGGAGCGCCTCGTTGCCCGCCCGCGCAGGTGTGACCCCGACCGTTGCCGAGCGGTGCAGCGCCACGTCGGGCGCCTCGTCGGTCGACCGCTCTCTCCAGTCGTCCGGGGGTACCCATTCGGGGGCTCCGAGGCGCGGCATCCGCCGTCGAGTGGCATGCCTCGGTCATGCTGGCACGGGCACCAGGCGATGCTGTGCCCATGTGACCGAAGGAGAACCTCGATGCCCCATGACTCCGTTGCGAGATTCCTTGCCGCCTTGAGCCCCGAAGATCGGGAAGCGGTCGGGAAGCAGTCGGGCGCCGAGCAGGAGAAGCTGGCCGCCACCTGGGAGGCAGAGTTGGCCGGGGACGATCTCGACACCTTGGACGAACTGTCGCCCCCTGCGGCCGAAAGTGAGGCTGCGCGACGCGCTGTGGCCGGGACGACGCCGGAAGCGGAAGAGACGACCGATTGAGTGGCTCTAGTCGGTTGGGGATCGACTTTCAGCCATGGCGCTGACGGCCGTGATGACGAGGGTGATAGCGACACCGCCGAGGATCGCAGCGGAAGGGCTTCCCTTTTCGAGGGCGACGGCGGACAGGGACGCCGCGAGACCGTAGCCCAAGCCCCCAACCGCGTACATGACGGAGTACGCGGCGGCGTGCGCGTGTGCGGGGAGGCGTTCGCGGAGGCTGAGGTTGCGGGTGACCATCACACCGGATTGAAAGACGCCGGCCAGGAGGAGACCGAAGGCGATGCCCACCGGGCCGGGTAAGACGGTGATCAGTACGAGGCACCCGGCAGTGAGCACCAGGAGCACCAGGCTCTGGACGCGCAGGGAACCCGGCCAGGTCCGCGAGCCGTAGCAGAGCGCTCCGGCGGCGCTGGCCAGTGCGAAGCCGGCGAGCAGCGGCCCCGACCATCCGACGGAGATCCGCTGCGATTCAAGGAGAGCGGGCAGGACCAGTTCCGCCGTGGCCAGCATCGCCATGGAAGCGGCGCTGGTGAGATAGACGGGCCAGCCGGAGAGCAGGGTCCGCGTGATCGGCGCGGTAGGGCGATCGGCGGGTTCCGGTTCCTCCGTCTCGGGGAGCCGAAACAGCAGGATCGCAGCGGTGGCCGCGAGGATCGCGCCCACCACCAGCGGGGCTCCGGCATGGACCCGAAGCGCCAGGAGGACGACCAGAGCAGGCGCCGAGGCCCAGGTGATCTGGGTCAAGGTGGTCTCGATGCTCAATGCGCGGGTCACCGAATCCTCGGGCACCAGTCGGGTGAGCATGGCTCGGATGCCACCGGGGCAGGCGGCCGGTGCCGCGCCGGCCAGAAAGGCAAGGCCGATCGGTACCGGAGTGGGGGCGGCTATCGCGAACGGTAGGGCGCAGAAGGCCAACGCCCCGACGGTGAGCCCGGCGGACAGCCGTCGTCGCATCGCGCCTCGGCCGAGGCGGGCCCCGAGCAGGGGAGCGCCGACCACTTCACCCACGACGTACGCGGAGGCCAGGCCCGCGCCGAGCGTGTAGCCGGCCGGGCTCTCCCGACTCAGAAACACCAGGGCCAGCGGTGCCATGGCCACGGGGGCCTTGCTCAAGAGTGCGAGGACGCCCCACAGCAGTAGTTCACGAGTCATCAGGTCGCGGTAGGGGGAGTTCGTTGCGAACAACTGGATCCGCCTTTAGCACGGAGGAATGCGAACGGGTCCGCGGCGGCCCTCCCCCGATTTCCGAACGCGCTCCCGTTCCGGACGTGTTCCCTTCCCCGGCGGGCCCGTACGCGCGGCCGGCCATCGGCCGACTGTGCCGTCCACCGTGCTCACTCGACCGATGCCGGGACTCGGGCTCGGGATGTCCTCGGGATGTGCTCGGGATCCCGGGAGCGGCCAGGGAACCGTGCGCCGGGGGTGCGACTGCGTAGGGACCAGGTCTGGGCGTTCTGCGGTGTCATGGAGAGTCCGCAGTTCGTCGTCGAATCCTAACGAGACGCCACGGGCCGCCGTGCTACTTCGGCGGAGGGGCACACTTCCTTCACCCTCCCCCAACGGCACCATCGCAAGGTGGCCTACGCACTCCGCGCGGGTGGCCGCCGCAGTGCGGTCTGCGCACTCGCCCCAGGTGGCCGGTCCGGATCAACGACCGGTTCAATCCGGATCACGACTGCTTCGTGGTGAACGCGGTCGAACCCCCTGGCCGCAGCGATCTTCGAGGCGGGGGGATCGGGTACCGCGGGGCGTCAACTCTGCTTGGGCGTTGTGGTGTCGAAGAGTTCCGGATGCTGGGCGAGCGCCAGACGGGTTCGGCGGATGTGCCCGCGCATGACGAGGCCCGCCTGATCGTCGTCACCTTCCCGCAGCGCACGGACCAGCATCCGGTGCTCGTCGTGGACGATCGCACTGCCCTGCTCGTCAAACAGACGCACAAAAGCGAGCCGGTACTGCTGGGTCATGTTCCACAGCCGATCGACGAAGTCGGAAAGCACGACCGTCTCGGCCCCGGAGTAGGAGAGGTCATGGAACTCCCGGTCGAGATGGAGGAACTCCTCGGGAGTCGCCGCCCGTTCCATCCGTGATGCGAGGTCGTCCATCCGGTCGAGCTTGTCGGCCGTCAGACCGGGCCTGCTCGCCCGGAGCAGGAGCGGTTCGATCTGCTCCCGCAACTGGTACGCCTCTTCGCACTCGGCGAGGTTCAGTTGCGCGACCCAGGCCCCGGCGTTCGCCACGAGGGTCACCAGGCCGTCGGACTGCAGGATGTTCAGGGCACCACGCACCGGGATGCGGCTGGCTCCGTAGTTCGCCGCGACCTCCTCCTGGCGGATCCGGGTTCCGGGAGGCAGCTCCCCGGACAGGATCGCGGCACGGAGGCCGTCGGCGATGCGACGGCTCGCATTGCCGTGCCGTCCTGCGCCTGCCCCGCTCTCCCCGTGGAGAGCGGGGCGGGCGTCCACGGGCGTGCTCGGGGTGGGCGTGGCGTTGTCGCTCACGGTGCAGGGCCTCCTAGTCTGCTGGGCGCGTCGGGTTCCACAATGTCACTGGCGCGCCCGCTTCATATGCCTTGCCCTGGGGAAAGCTGACCAACTCGAACTGCATCCCCCACGGGGAGAGGAAGTAGACCCAGCGCTGGCCCGCGCTGGCGTTGGCGCTCGCGACGGGTTCGCCGAGCACCCGGACGTTCCGCGACTTCAGATAGGCGACCGCGGCGTCGAGATCGTCGACGTAGAACGCCAGGTGATGTCCGCCGACGTCGCTGTTGCGGGGCTGCGGGAGCTGGCCGTCCGCAGCCTCCCACTGGAAGACCTCGAAGTTCGGCCCGATGCCACAGCGGTAGAAGTACAGCTTGCGCATGATCGAGCGCGGGTGGACGTTCAGCTGCTTACTCATCCAGTCCCCGCGCTCGTGCGCGAACGGACCGAGCTCGTAGATGCGCACGCAGCCGATGACGTCCGTGAAGAAGGCGTCCGCCTCTTCCAGGTCGGGAACGGTGAATCCGATGTGCTCGGTGCCTTTCAAGCCGGGCAGGGACATATGCCTTCCTTTCCTCAAGCCTATGAGTCCTCACCGTAGCATTGGATACAATGAGCGACCAGACTCCGACAATTTCTGGCACATGACACAACAAGGTATTGCGATTGGATCCTATTGGGTCTACTTTTGCCGCAGCTTCGACGGCGCGACGACGCGCTGTTGCGCCCGACCGCCACGGAGGAGCCTTGCCGCGCCAACGACGTTTGGAACCGATCCGCCCTTGGGTGGAGTTCACCGCCACACAGGCCGACTGGGGAAAGGCCGATCCCGACCTGCTGCGCGGCATGCTCGCCCAGCTGCACCTCATCCGGGCCTTCGAGGAAACGGTGCTCGACCTCGCCGGTGAGGGACTCGTACACGGTCCCGCCCACTCCAGCATCGGGCAGGAAGGCGGTGCCGTCGGCTCAGCGATCGGATTGCGGACCTCCGACGGCATCAACGGCTCGCACCGCAGCCACCACCAGTTCCTCTCCAAGGCCCTCACCCATGTCACCAAGGGCGAGGTCGACCTGGAGAACCTCGTGGACGACGGCGTCCGCACGGTGCTGCGCCGCACGCTCGCGGAGATCCTCGGACTCGCCCAGGGCTTCACCAAGGGACGCGGCGGTTCGATCCACTTGCAGTGGCTCGAAGCCGGCGCCCTGGGCAGCAACGCGATCGTCGGAGGCGGCGTCCCGCTGGCAGCCGGCAACGCCTGGGCGCAGCGCCACTCCAACACCGACGACCTGACCGTCACCTACTTCGGCGACGGAGCGGTCAACATCGGATCGGTCCTGGAGACACTGAACCTCGCGGCGGCCTGGGACCTGCCGCTGTGCTTCTTCATCGAGAACAACCTCTACGCCGTCTCGACACGGGTCGCGGAGGTCACCCGCGAAGACAGGCTCTCGGGCCGTGGCCTCGGATTCGGCATTCCATCGTGGCGCGTCGACGGGATGGACCCCCTCGCCGTACACCTCGCCATGGCCCAGGCGGAGGAGGTCATGCGCGGCGGCGGAGGGCCGTGCATCATCGAGGCCGACGTCTACCGCTACTTCCACCAGAACGGCGGGTACACCGGCAGCGCCTTCGGGTACCGCACCAAGGAGGAAGAGGCGGCCTGGCGCGAACGCGACCCCATCCTGAAGACCGAGCGGGAGATGTCCCGCCTCGGGCTGCTCGACGAAGCAGCCGCGGCCGGGGTCCGCGAGCAGGCGCGCGAGGCGATGCGACAGCTCACGGAAGAGCTCGTCGAAGCCGATCCGGACAACCAGGGCAAGCGACGGATCATGCCGGCGCACTGGCCCGACCCCGCCACGGCCAACGACGGTCTGCGCGGCGACGCCAGCGAGCTGGCCGGCGCCCGTACCCTCGACCCGGCGACGTACGACGGACCTGCCGAGCAGAAACGATTTGTCACGGCGGCTTCCGATGTCCTCGGACGCCGGATGGCGCAAGACCCGAGGGTCGTCGTCCTCGGCGAGGACGTGCACCGCCTCGGTGGTGGAACCAACGGCGTGACCAAGCGGGCACTACAGGTTGCACCCGATCGCGTACTGGGTACGCCGATCAGCGAGAACGCCTTCGCTGGCCTGGGCGCCGGCCTGGCACTGGACGGTCGGTTCCGGCCCGTCATCGAGTTCATGTACCCCGACTTCCTCTGGGTCGCGGCCGACCAGGTGTTCAACCAGATCGGCAAGGCCCGCCACATGTTCGGCGGCGACAGCGCCGTCCCCCTCGTGCTGCGCACCAAGGTGGCCATGGGTTCCGGTTACGGCTCGCAGCACCTCATGGATCCAGCCGGAATCTTCGCCACCAGCCCCGGCTGGCGCATCGTGGCCCCTTCCACAGCGGCCGACTACATCGGGCTGTTCAACACCGCCATGGCCCTCTCGGATCCGGTCCTCGTGATCGAACACGTCGACCTGTACGGAGTGTCACAGGACGTGCCCGAGGGCGATCTCGACTACCAGCTTCCCCTGGGTGTCGCGGCTGTGCGCCGCACCGGCTCCGACATCACCGTGATCAGCTATCTGTCGATGGTGCACAAGGCACTCGAAGCGATCGAGAACACCGGTGCGGACGCCGATCTGATCGATCTGCGCTGGCTCGACCGGGCGTCGATCGACTGGGACACCATCGGTGCGAGCATCCGCAAGACGAACGCGGTGCTCATCGTCGAGCAGGGCGCACAGGGCACCTCCTACGGTGGCTGGCTCGCCGATGAGATCCAGCGCCGGTACTTCGACTGGCTGGATCAGCCGGTCGAGCGGGTCACCGGTGGTGAGGCGAGCCCCAGCATCTCCCGGGTGCTCGAAGCAGCGTCCATCGCACAGGTCGATGACATCGCCGCCGCGCTCCGACGCAGCCTGGCCGCCATGGGAGGGAACTGATGGCCCTTGTCATCCGCATGCCCGAAGTCCTGACCGGCATGGCCGAAGCCATCGTGCTGGCCTGGCACGTCGCACCGGGCCAGGAGGTGTCGGTCGGACAGGCGATCGCGGAGATCGAGACCGAGAAAGCCGCGGTCGACTACGAGGCCGAGCAGGCCGGCACGGTCGCGGGTTTCCTCGTCGAGCTCGGCACGCCGGTCACGGTCGGTACACCGATGCTCGTACTGGCTGTCGCAGGTGAGACGGCCGAGCAGGCACTGGCCGAGGTCTCCGGTGGACCTGCTTCGTCCAGTACGTCTGGTACGTCTGGTACGTCTGGTACGTCTGGTACGTCTGGTACGTCTGCCGACGGTGAAGGTGACGCCCCGGCCCCGGCCGAGACAGCCACGGCTCCCGCCGAGGCATCGACTGCCCGCCCGGACACACAGCAACAGGAGTACACCGAGAACTCCGTGCCGGTGGCAGAGTTGCCGTCCCGGGAGCGTCTGTTCGCCAGCCCGCTCGTACGGCGGCTCGCCCGCGATCGAAAGGTGGATCTCACCACGGTGGTCGGCACGGGCCCCGGCGGACGCATCGTCCGTCGCGACCTCGACCGGTTCAAGGCAGACGCGGCGCAACAACCCGTCGCACCGACCCTCGCGCAACCGGCTGCACCCGCGGTCCGGCCCGGGGCCGTACCTTCACCGGCAACCAGCGAGGCGAGCCGACCCGTTCCGCGCCACGCGGACGACGGCGAGTTCACCGATGTGCCGCACACCGGTATGCGCCGTGCGATCGCCCGGCGACTCACCGAGAGCAAGAGCACCGTTCCGCACTTCTACATGGACATCGACTGCCGCGTCGACGCACTGTTGGAGCTGCGTCGGACGATGAAGGCCGACCACGGACCGAACACACCGACCCCGTCCGTCAACGACTTCGTCGTAAAGGCGGTCGCCGGAGCTCTCCAGGACGTGCCCGAGGCCAATGCGATCTGGACGCCGGATGCGATCCGCAGGTTCTCGTCGGTCTCGATTGCGGTTGCGGTCGCCATCGACGGCGGCTTGGTCACCCCGGTCGTACGCAACGTCGACACCCGCTCGATCGGCGACATCGGCCGCACCGTCGCCGATCTGGCCGGGCGGGCGAGGGAAGGCCGACTGAGCCAGTCCGACCTCGAAGGAGGCTCGTTCACCGTTTCGAATCTCGGAATGTACGGGATCGAACGGTTCGGCGCGATCATCAATCCGCCCCATGCGGGAATCCTCGCGGTGGGCGCGGCCACGCGTCGCGCGGTCGTGGACGACGACGGTGGCATCACATCGGCCACGATCATGACCGTCACTCTCTCCGGCGATCACCGTGTCCTGGACGGGGCACTCGCCGCGCAATGGCTGGGCGCCTTCAAGGAACGCATCGAACACCCAATGCGCATCCTGCTCTGAGCCCGCTCCGCAGTGGGAGCCGCTGATGGAGTCGACGCGGTGCAGTCCCGCAGGGGAGAACCCTGCGGGACTGCACCGCGTCGGCTCCATCCGTCCAGGGGCTCCCGATCGATGTGACGGCCAGTCGTGTCCAGCGAACGGACCGTGTGCCACCCGTTCGGCGAGACCCGATCATGTCCCGCACGATGGCAGTGTCGGTCCCTTGGAGCATCCGGCCGGTCGAAGGCGATGAGTTCCGAGCGGCCCGACAGTCCATACAGGGAAAGCGGAGAGAGCCACAGCACGACGACAAGGGGAATGCGATGCCCACCGTGACGCCCAATCTCTGGTTCGACACCCAAGGTGAGGACGCAGCGCAGTTCTACGTATCGGTCTTCCCGAACTCGAAGATCACGAACGTCTCGCACTACGGCGAGGCCGGTCCACGCCCGGCAGGCACCGTACTGACGGTCGACTTCGTCCTCGACGGGCAGCCGTACACCGCGATCAACGGCGGCCCGGAGTTCACCTTCAGCGAGGCGATCTCGCTTCTGATCAACTGTGCCGATCAGGAAGAGGTCGACCACTACTGGAGCAAGCTGTCCGAAGGCGGCCAGGAAGGGCCGTGCGGCTGGCTGAAGGACAAGTACGGGCTGTCCTGGCAGGTGGCCCCCGCCGCACTCGGTGAGCTGCTCAGCGACCCAGACCAAAAGCGCGCCCAGCGCGCCATGAAGGCGATGCTCGGCATGAAGAAGATCGACGTCGCCGAGCTCTATCGGGCGGCGGACGCCGAAGCCTAGGAAGTGGGCCCTCGCCCCACCAGCATCAGGGCCATCGGTCCAGTGCGTCCGAGGGCGGGATTCACCGGCCGGAATCCCTCGCCCGGCGCCACTCGCGCAGGATCTCCTTCACATCGAGACGCTTGATTCCCAACGGTGGCCCCGGCGGAGGCATCAGCAGGAGATCAGTGATCTTCTTGTTGAGGTCCGACACCCGCTGCCGCACCTCCGCCTCACTCATCACCTGCGAAAGGGATGCGGGCAGATCCTCGACTTCCTTGCGGCACTCGATGACCGGGGAGAGGTAGGAGGCTCCCTCACGTGCCATCTTCGCCTTGATCCACCACATCTCGTCATACGGAGCACTGTCGTTCGACAAGGGCTTCCCAAAGCCGGGAAGGCTCGCGAACTCGCCGCGCTTCTCCGCCTCATGGATCTGGTGGTCGACCCAGCCCTCGAAGGGGACACCGGGCGGCTTCCGTTGCGTCATACCACCATGATGCCAAACCACAACGATCGTCGGTAAGGCGATGTGACCCATCACCGGCCCTTCGCACCGCCCTTCACGAGTGGTGCGCCCGGTGTGGAGCTCCCGTTGCTCCCGATGTACTGCGCCGAGCCCACGGCCATGTCCGAGCCCGCTGGTAGCGTGCCGGATCCAGCCGAAAAGATCATGATGGGACGGCAGACATGCGGGAAGTGACCCGTCACGAGGTCAGTGGAGAGCAAGCGGCTCGGGCACTCGATGACATCGACCGACGGACCCGGCAGCGGTGGAACGCCTTGTGCGACGAAGACCCTTCACCGCAGAAGCTGCGGGAGATGCACGACGAGCTCATGGACCATGTCGCCGCTCGCAGTCTGGAGAAGGGGGCGACCTTCGACGAACCATCGCGGTCCGCACTGCGGACCGCGGCGGAGTGTTCCCTGGGCATATTGAGCGTTGGTTGCTTCCCCAACGGCGACCAGGAGATCGTCTTCCCGCTCATCGGGGAGACGCTCACCAGCGAGGACACCGACTTTGGCGACGCCGTCGACATCGCCCCCACGGCCAGGACCTGGCTCGACACCTTTGCCGTATCCCTGGTGAGTGGCCTGGTGTGGGAGTGGCAGCGGGTGGTTGGTCTCCTGCTGCGCGAGGACTACGCACCCGAGATCCACAAGGGGGTGCCGTACTCATTTCTGAACTCGACGTCGGATCCGGCCGACCTCGCTGAAATGGACGCGCTGTGCGGCTACCTCAGGCAGGCCGATGGCCATCTCCCCCGGGACTGGCCCACCGTGCCCCTGTGCAAGCCCGCTGCCGATGAGCGCGCCGAAGCGGCCTTGAAACTGGATGCCTTCGACACTCTGACACCGGATCAGCGACTCCTTCGCGTACTCCTCGACGACGACCAGCGAGCCTTCGAGCGGGCGCTCGTGGCCCGACTCATCGAGCACCGCGAGAACACGGGCCCCGATCCCGCCCCCAGAACCCTGTTCCCGTTGGGCGTCCTCGGCCTGGCCTGCCTGGCGGTTCAAGTGCACGGATGGGAGTTGAACGTCAGGTCCGGCTACCTCCCGCACGACGTGCTGGGATCCCCGGACGCGCTGCGACGGGCGGCTGACACGGGTGAGAATCACCTGGGACTGTGGGCGGCCAAGTAGCCAGATCCCTCTATGGGCGGCCCTGTTCGGTCTGCCGAGCAGGAGGATGGTTCACCACCGACCCTTGCGAGCGCGTAGCACGGGGACTTCGGGAGTGCCCCTGGGGTTACGCCTTGCGTCGACCGGGTTCCCCGCAGCCGTTCGCTCCAGGGGCGATCGTCACCTACCCGGCCGATTGTCGTTAGACCCGGTGCGCGTACTTGTCCGCCGCCAGCTCATCGTGCCGGTCGGCTGAGGAGCGACGAGCGCAAAGGGCGGAGCGTCGAGGTCTTCCGACCTCGGACCGTCTGATGGAGCGTGAAGCACCGGGGGAGGAAAGCGTGGTCGTGTCGAAGGGCATGAAGGTTGCGATCATGACGGGCGCGGCGGCGGCGATCGCCTCAACGCCCCTGTATTGGCTGCTCGGCGGCCCCGATAGTGGTCGGTTGGTCGCCGCTTCCGTTCAGGGCGCCACGGGAGTGGTCGCTCTGGTGTGGAGCCTGTTCACCTCCCCCGGTGCTGCCGAGCCCCGCAGGGCGACGGATGCGGTGGACATCGTGACCGGTTCGGGACGGGCAAGCGCGAGCGACGGAGGCACGGCGGTCAGCGGCGGGGTGCGCGGAAGCGGTGCCGACGGCATCCCGATGCGGGTGCAGGACTCCGGGAAAGTCACGGCACAGGGGCCCGGCAGCTTCGCCTGCTCGGGTGTGTACTCCGCCGACAAGCCCACGACCTAGCCAGGAGTTTCGCGAGAAGACCCCGCATGTCCGCACAGGAGGACCCGCCCGAAGAGAGTCGCCCCTTACCGGTGGGGCGCGGCGCAGGCCAACCCGGTGATGTTGATCCGACGGCCGAACCATCACTGATACGACCGCCGAACGAAACCCCCGTACAACAGGCCCGGGATACGGGAGACGCGTATGCGGGGCCCGGCGGCTTCGCCAACAGCGGCATCGTCCAACTCGTGTTGGACGCAAATGATGCCGAGCGCTTCAGTACGACGCTGGTGTGGAAGCTGCTGGAGGCCATCGATTCACTGGAGTCCCAGCTGCGTGGGCTCGATGACGGGCCGGTGCCGAGCACACGGGGCTTGCGGAGCGTCCAGTTGGAGCGGAACCACCTCCGAAAGCGCCGTCGACGGGCCGAGTCACAGCTGAGACGGGCCAGAGCGGACAAGAAGCGGGCCAACCGGCTGCGGCACGCGGCCGAGCAGTGGGCAGAGAAGTGGGCGCTGGAACACGCTCGAACGGGCCGGGTTCCCCGGGCCACCGTCCAGCGGCAGAGGCTCATCGAGCCGACCCTCCCGTCACGTGCCTTCGGGGGTGACCACGACGAAGTGCTACGGGCCATCGCGTTGGAGCTCGATGCCAATGCAAGGGAGTTGGGCCGGCTGCGCAGGCTGCTGCGTGCAGGTCAGCGCAAGCCTCGTACTGCGCTTCTGATCGCGTTGTTGATCACGACCGTCGTCGCCATCGCCCTCGTCGTCAGCATGCCCTTCTCTGCGGAGCCGGGCCGTCGGGGGATTCGCGCACCCGCAACCGGACCAGCCGACGGACTCACCACAACGATGTCCCGCTCCGCGTCCACGACTCCCCCACAAGCACCGCCGCGCCGGCCCTCGCGCGCCCCGGACAACAAGGCCAGCACGGACAGCCCGGCCAGCGAGGCCCTTGACTCCCCCCGTCCTTCGTCATCACCTGCTGCGTCATCGCGGAAGTCCATCCCCCGACGACCGGTGCCGCGAGAAACCCCTTCCACCTCTGCGCAGACCAACAGGCCGTCGAGCAAGATCTTCATCGTTCGGGGGCATCGCAATGAGATGAACGTCAACATGACCGGCTTCGAGCCGGACGAGGACGTCATGATCTACGCATACACGGACACGGACACCACCGACGGTCCGTACGATCAGAGAATCCACACCATCGACGCCGACGGCACTCGCGAGTTCGGCGCCTTCCCCATGGAAGCCCCCGGCCGCTATTGGGTGGTCGCATCGGGTGTGAAGTCGAACGTCATCGCTTGGGCTGGGTGACCAAGGCGTGCCGACAACCGCCCCTGACCCACATGACACAGCGCACGGTGCACCGCATCGGGCCCGGGTGTTGGCCCGGGCCCTTGGGCACGGCGTCCACGCCCCGCGCGCAGGAGCGCCGCCAGAACGGACCACGTGGCGTGGACCGAATCCCGATCCGCTACTGGGCGTTGCCGACGGTGGTGTGTGCGGCGTTGCGGATCTGATCGGCGACGAGATCGGGATGGGACATCATCGCCACGTGTGAGGATTCGACCTCGACCGTGTGGGACTTGGCCCTCGCCGCCTCGAACCGCTCCAAGTCGGGGGCGATGGCCTTGTCGTTCTTCGCGACGATGAACCAGGACGGAATCGTCCGCCACGCGGCGGCGGTCGCGTTCTGGCCGAAGCCCGCCTGGGCGACGGGGCGCTGCTCCACCGCCATGACCCGCGTCTGGGCCTCGGGAAGGTCCGCGGCGAACACGGCGTGGAACTTGTCGTTCTGGATGTACAGGTCGGTGCCGCTCGTAGTGCCGTCGGTGTAGGGAACCGGGCGCAGCGCGGTACCGAGGTCACTGCCGGTGAACTTCGTGGACAGCGTGGCAGGGTTCTCGCCCACGTCCGGCATGAAGGCCGATACGTACACCAGCGCCTTCACGTTTTCGTTTCCGGCCGCCGCCTGGCTGATGACCGCCCCGCCGTAGGAGTGCCCGGCGAGCACGATCGGTCCCTTGATGCTCTTGAGGACGGAGGCGACATAGGCGGAGTCGCTGAGAACGCCGCGGAGGGGGTTCGGAGGAGCGACCACCGGATAGCCGCGGTGCTGGAGCCGCTCGACCACGGCGTTCCATCCTGACGCGTCCGCGAAGGCACCGTGGACCAGGACCACGGTCGGCTTCACTCCCTGCGCGGTGGGTTCCGGGTGGCTGGCTCCGGAAGGGTCACCGCCGGCCATCGCGGGCCCGGTCGCGAACACCGCTGCCGTCAGCGCGGCGGACAGAGCGGTCACGCGCACTATGCGGCGCCGCGCACTGGAGGAGGGTGGTACGGCCATGAGGGGTCTCTCTTCTGCTGGGGGAAGGGCTGGTCCCACCTTCATTCGCGGCGCCGCTGCGCGCTCTCCGCGATGGGCGAGAGAGTGAACCGATCGGCCGTCCGGGTGACACGGGTACGGGCGCTCCCTGGGAGCGGTGGAGCCGCCGGCCAACGGCGAAGGCGAGTGCACGACAGCAGCGATTTCGGCCACTCAGTCCCGCACAAGACATTCGCCACAACTGATTTCGCATCAGATGGGTCATTGAACAACGAATTTAGTTATTACGAAGCCGGTTATGTGCGGTATAGCATGCCCAACTAGCAATCCAGGTCCGGAATTCGCACATCTCTCATAGGGGTCGGGTATGCCCAGATTCAGTGATCGCGAGCTTGGAATGACCCGGAAAATCACCCGCAGGGACTTTCTGGACGGGGTGGCCGTCAGCACCGCCGGTGTTGCGGTGGCGGCAGCACTGCCCGGCGTTGCCCAAGCCGCACCGGGCCCTCGCCATGACAAGGGCCACGGACACGGACATGAGCACGGACATGGACACGGTGGACACACGTCGTACCCGCCCACTGAAACCGGCCTCAGGGGACAGCAGGCCGGTTCGTTCGAAGTCGCCCACTCGGTGCGCGACGGCAAGTTCGCCCCGGGCTCCATCAAGGACACGCGCGAGTCCTACGATCTCGTCGTCGTCGGCGCGGGACTGAGTGGGCTGGCCGCGGCGCACTTCTACCGCAAGGCCGTCGGATCGCGCGCCCGCATCCTCATCCTCGACGCCCTCGACGACTTCGGCGGACACGCGCGGCGCAATGAGTTCCGCGTGGGCCGCCACACGCTGCTCTCCCACGGCGGCACCGTGAACATGGACACCCCCAGCACCTGGTCCCGCGAGGCGTACAGACTGGTGACCAGGGATCTCGGTGTCGACTTCAAGGCACTGGAAGCCACCGTCAAATCCGATGCCTACCAGCAGTACGCGCTGCGCAGTGGGACCCTTTTCAACTCCGAGCGCTGGGGAAAGGATCGGCTGGTGATCCGGGAGTCCGGCGAGTCCTGGGCCTCGTACGTCACCAAGCTCCCGATGAGCGATGCGAGCAGGGCGGCGCTCGTCCGGTTGTACACCACCACCGAAGACTTCTTTCCGGGAATGACGGACGCCCAGAAGAAGGCAGCGCTGGCCCGCACCCCGTACGAGAACTATCTGCGCGAGAAGATCGGAATGGATACCGATGCGCTGGCGATCATGAGGCGTGGGACCAATGGGCTGTGGGGCGTCGATGTCGACCGTGTCGCCGCCGCCGACGCCTGGGCGACCGGACAGCCCGGCTTCAACGGTCTCAATCTGGAGAGCACGCCCTGGCCGGGCGCCGGCTTCACACCTCTGATGCAACTCGCGGCGACAGAAGGGGACGGCAACTACTACTTCCCCGAGGGCAACGCCACTCTGGCACGGCTCCTCGTCAGCAAGTTGGTCCCGGACGCCTTCAAGGACCGCCGCCTCGACTGGAAGGAGGCGCCCACGGCGACCGCCCGCTACGCCAACCTGGACGACTCGGACTCCTCCGTACGCATCCGGCTGTCGAGCACGGTCTTCCAGGTCCGCAACGAGGGTCGACACGGCGCGACCGTCAGCTACTCGAAGAACGGGCGCAGCTACCGGGTGCGGACCAAGGGCGTTGTGATGGCCTGCTGGAACTCGGTGGCCTCCTACATCGTTCCCGAACTGCCCGCCGACCAGGTCCAAGCGATGCGCTACGGGGTGAAGGTACCGCTGGTCTACGCACGGGTGGCGCTGCGTGACTGGCGTGCCTTCGCCGCGGCGCGCGTTTCCCGGGTGAGCACCCCGTCCATGTACTTCAGTAGCTTCGGGCTGCCGACGGTGACCGAGATCGGCGACTTCAAGATGCCGCACCGCCCCGAGCTGCCGACCGTCATCGCCTTGTCCGCGACTCCGAACCAGCCCGGCCTCGGTGCGTGCCGCGACCAGCACAAGGCCGGCCGACGCGCCCTGGCCAGGATGCAGTTCGAGAACTTCGAACGGGAGATCCGCGATTCCATGGCTCGCTCTCTGAGTGACCACGGATTCGATCCAGGCAAGGACATCACCGCCATCACCGTGAACCGGTGGGCGCACGGGTACTCCTACGAGTACAACTCGCTCGACGACCCGGCGCTGTTCGGGCCCGAGAGCCAGCGGCCCTATGTCAAGGCCCGTCGTCCCGTCGGTCGGATAGCCATCGCCAACTCGGACGCCGAAGCCTTCGGCTACACGCACGCTGCCTTCGACGCCGCCTACCGCGCTGTGTCCCACCTGGTGTGACGCATTGCCGGACCGTACGGCATGGCCTTCGTGATGCTGGGCCTGCCCGTATGGGGAGCGCCGTCGATGAGCGAATCCCCCGGAGGGCCTGCAACAACGCGGAGACCTGCTCGCCACCGTGCCCCAGCCCGTCCCGGTGGGCTGGGGCACGGTGGTGGTGCATGCGGCTCGGTCGTGCAAGCCGAGCCTTGCAGCCGGTAGTGCGGAAGGGTGGTTCCCGGCGCGACCCGGACGGATTGCACCGTGCGGCGGGTGGTGGTGAACTCCTCACCAGCGGCCCTCCGACCTGCTTCGATGGCGGAGTCAACGGCCGGAACGACGTCGTGCCCTCCTTCGTAGGACGAAGAGGACGAGCAGCACGGGGAGCAGCGCGGGCAGCCATCGCATGGCGGCGGACGCGACGTCCCCGGCGGATGCCTCCTCGCCGTCCGACGTGCCGGGCTCCGTACCTTCGTCGAGGCTCTGCGCGCCGCCGCCGAGCCACACTTGTCCCTGTTGGGTGTCCGTGACGGGTTGTGCCAACGACCGGCTCACATCCCGGGTGAGTGTGGGCCAGCGCTCCTTCAGCCGGTCGCCCGACATGGAGGTGAAGGGGACGGCGGTGAAGTCGACGCCGCCGTAGAGATATGTCTTGGTGTATTCGGTGTTGCCCTCGCGCGTACGGTGCGTCACCTTGAACTCGCCCTTGGTGTAGGACCGTACGTACTGGTCGAAGGTGTCGCGGGGAGTCCAGCTCTTCGCGGTGGTGTACGCGCTGATGTCACCGTTGTCGATCATCGAACCGTACGTCGTCTTCGTACGGGCGCTCAGTTGGCGGTACCACTCCGCCGCGACCCGACTGAGGTACACACGCCGCAGCTCTGCGTACTCGGGTGCCTTGTTCACGGCTTCGACCACCCTGGGCAGGATCATGCGCCGAAAAACCTTCTCGTTGTGCTCCTGCACGGACGTCGACTGCTCCGCACAGGACATCGTCGCCTTCGCGCCGCGCGACTTCAGATACTGCGTCTCCATCTGCACATCCAGCGGTGCGTCAAGGATGTGCAGTTCGCCTTCCTTCTGGTGCACGGTCGCCGGCGACGGCACGATCCAGGTGCGGAACGACATGCAGTTCCCCGACAGTGCTTCCCAGTAGTCCGCGCCGAGCTTCGTATCCGGGTGGATGAAGGTGCCGGTCGTCTTCTTCAGCAGCAGATCGGCTTGCAGCAACACCCGTCCCGCATCGGTCCGGCCCAACCGGGAGTCGACGATGCGGTCCGGTTCATTGGGATTGAGGTTGACCCAGAACGTCGAGGGTTCCAACTGCAGCCAGACGAAGAAGGCGTCCGACGACTCCTTGGCACCGGCGAGCCCGGTCGATCCGCTCCCCTTGTCCGATGCCGTCAAGGGGGCTTTGAAGGCATAGCGAAGCCCACCGCCATCCGCCCCGGGATCGCTGAGGTAGCGCAGTTCAAGACGGGAGAAGTCGATACCGCCTGGTGCCTCGTGCGGTGTTGTCAGACCCCGTGCCAGACCGCCTCTGACCTGGTCGTCCGCGCCATCACAGCTGGCGATCCGCGGTGTGGAATGGGCTGCGAGGCGAAAGGCGGCTGCTCCGGATTGCGCGAGGCTCTGGGCCTGCGGCCTGGGGCAGTTCGCTGGAGCCGCGGTGAAGAGGGACGTGGCCGCGGTGTCGGTCTTGCGTGCCGTGTTGATGTCCTTGCGGAGGTTGCCGCGAGCCGTGGCCGCTCGGACGCTCTCGATGTCCCGGTAGCGATCGGTGATCTGTTGTCGGGTGGCCTCCGCGGTCTCCCGGCGAACGGCCACCTTCTCCATCTCCTTCTTGATCACCTTCCGCTCGTTGGCACGTTGTGCGGCTGGCAGTTTGGCCGCCTTCTGCGCCCGTTCGACGAGTCGCCTCTGACTGTTCGCAGCCTGGTGAACTTCGGCTTCGGCCTTCTTCAACTCGGTGTTACGTTGCGCCCGCTCCGGTCGGCTCAGGCCGTACTCCTGCGCGTGATAGGTCGGAGTGCCGTCCTCGATGACCTCTTCGTCGCACTCTTCGCATGGACCCCGATCGGTGTACCAGGAGAGCGGCTTCAGAGCGGCTCTGCCGGTCCTGCGCTCCTGCAGCACATTCTTGATCAGCTTCTCGGAGTGCAGGCCCGTCTTCTTGCGGCCTTCCCGCAGGCCGGGAAAGCTCATCGCCCGCACCATCAGCAGGTTCTTCACGCCCTCGGCACGCAGGTTCCGATAGTCGCCGGGCCGCAGATAGCGTTTCCACGTCTCCAGGGGCACCAGCTTGAAGTCGTACGCCGGTGCCTCCTCGGGTCGAGCAGTCCGCAGCAGGGACTGGAGTTCCTCGTCGGTCCGCCCGCGTGGATCGACGAGCGCTGCGGCGACGTTGGCGAACTCGCTGTAGCCGTTGGCGTACTGGCCCGACTCCCGGATGTACGCGCCTCTGTACTCAGTGCCCAGTCGGTCCCGGAAGTCGAATCCCTCCTGGCTGAACTGGTCCTCGTAGTACGGGACGAGCCCACCGGCGCCGTCCGCAACGGATCGGGTCGCAGCCTGTGCACCGGATACGACATCGCCGCCGCCGGGGCCGATCAGGGGAGCTGCCGCGAATGCCGTCAGGCAGCAGGCCGCCATCCACCTGCGCCACCTCGGCGCCCGTGTCCACGAGTGTTCCCCAGTGTTCCCGCGCATGATCGAGTGCACCCCCGGATGTGCGCCTGCAAGTCATCGGCGACCGTAGCCCGGGGGCGGACGATCCGCCGTTCATACGTCGCGCATTACCTCGAAAGAGCGGCGCCACGATCCGGTTCATGGCGACGCCCGCGGGGGCGGTGACCATGCCGGCCGCGGCGTTCGTACTTCGCCGCGCCACTTGTGCGCATGCCTCCTTCAGTTCCGGCTTTGGTGTCCATACGGCCCGCAGTAGAGGTCACATCCTGTCCGCTACTCCTGCAATGGTGGTCGCGTGGCAGACAGAAGAACCCATGACGCCAGATCCGGTCCGGTGCAGGCGATCGGCCCTGACCTGGTGCAGTGGCAGCGGGGCACCGGCACCCGGATCGAGCAGGCCGCACCACCGTGGCCGATGGACGCGCGGCGGCCGGCCCTGACCTGGAATCGTGATTTCGATGGGAACGACAGCACTGTGACAGCAGACGAGCAGGAACAGATCCGGAATCGGGCAAGCGCCCAAGGCAGCGGCGGCAGGACACCCTGCCAGGAGACCAGCGCCATGGGGGGCCTGCACACATCGCCAGGGGTCAGCTGCACGCGCCCACCGGGCAAGGGGCCGGTGGGGCAGATTTCGGAGGCATGACCCGATGAGCTTCCTCGCCACCCGGGCACTCAACCGCGCCACGCTCGCCCGGCAACTGTTGCTCGATCGCGCCGACCTCCCCGTCCTCGGCGCCGTCGCACACCTCGGCGGTCTACAAGCGCAAGAACCCCAGGAACCGTTCGTCGGGCTGTGGTCGCGGCTGGGCCGGTTCGACCCCGCAACGCTCTCGAACCTGCTCACCCAGCGGAACGTGGTACGGATGCACCTCATGCGCCGTACCGTCCATCTGGTCACCGCGGACGATGCCTTGGCCTGGCGCGCACGACATGACGGCATGCTGCGTCAACGGGTGCTCGGCACCTATCGCCGTGAACTCGACGGCGTGGACCTCGACGAACTCACCGTGGCCGGCCTGGAGGTCATGGCCGACGAAGAACCCCGTTCGATGTCCCAGCTCGCCAGGGCGCTCGGCGAGCGTTGGCCAGACCCGGGACCGCGGGCACTGGGCGAATTGCTGATCGCAGCCCTCCTCCCGACGACACAACTGCCGCCGCGCGGGCTGTGGCGTACCAAAGGGGGAGCGCGGTACGCACTGCTCTCCTCATGGCTGGGGCGAAGCATCGACCCAGCGGCCCCGCCGGGCACCGACCCGGTCGGTGAAGCGCTGGTGCGGCGCTATCTGACCGCGTTCGGTCCCGCCGCATCGGCTGATCTGCGTGCCTGGTGCGGTCTGACCGGACTCCCGAAAGCGATCGCCGCGATGCGCGAACACCTGGTCAGCTTCCGCGATGAGCGGGGTCGCGAGCTGCTGGACCTCCCTGACCTCCCGCGCCCCGACCCCGACACCCCCGCGCCGGTACGGTTCCTCCCCGCCTTCGACAACGCGATCCTGGGCTATCACGATCGCAGCCGGATCATCGACGACGCCCATCGCGGCCTGTCCGTCGCCGGCGAGCGCGTCGTCCTGGTCGACGGCCGGGTCTCCGCGACGTGGGGCGTCGACGACGACACCGTGGTTGTCACTCCACTGCGCCCCTTCTCACGGACGGATCGCGCCGGCGTCGCCGAACAGGGCGGTGAACTGGCGTCGTTCCTCTCCGACAACGAGAGCGATCGCGTGCGGATCGCCGCATCTCCGCGATGAGCGAACTGTCGACCGGTCTTCGCTGCATCAAGCCGTCTCGACTGGTGTGGTTTCTGACAGCGCCCCGAAATGCACTCCTGGATACCATGCCCGAGGAAGCCGGGGTGTCCGTACGAGGGGTGCTTGACTACGCCGTATGAACCTCGCGCGAACGTTTCCTCCTGGTACGGAACTACTGACGAGCTGGAGCCGTCGCCGTGCGGGCCGTTGTCCTTTCGTCCGACGGGAGGGATCGTCTTGAGTGTGGCTGACAGGCGCTCAGAGCCGGATCGGCTCCAGCCGACGTGGCAACCGCCCCCTTTTGATCCCGAGCTGAGCGCCGCATTGACGGCTTGGGGCAACGAGGGACGGGAACCGGTCACCCCGGAGAACCTCGCGACCCGACAGCAGCAGGACGCTGCGACCAGGCCCAGGCCCACAGTTCCGGAACTCAGCGCCGACGGCCTGTTCAAGGTGGACGAACTGTTTGTGCCGGGAGAATCGGGCCGGCCCGACGTCGCACTCGTCTGCGCTCGCCCCACCGGGGCCACCGGACGATTGCCGGTGCTGTACTACATGCACGGCGGCGGAATGGTGATGGGCAATGCTTGGTCCGTCCTTCCGCAAGTGCTGCACGAATGGGCCGGTGCGCTGGAGTTGGCCGTCGTCTCCGTCGAATACCGACTGGCACCGCAGGCGCGCTACCCCGAGCCGATCGAGGACTGCTACGCCGGGTTGAGCTGGGTGGCCGCGCACGCGATCGAGTTGCGCGTCGACGCTGACCGCATCATCGTCGGTGGAAAGAGTGCCGGCGGTGGGCTCGCCGCGGCGCTCGCCCTCCTCACCCGTGACCGGGGCGGGCCCGCACCGATCGGGCAGCTGCTTCTGTGCCCGATGCTCGACGACCGCAACAACACCTTCTCCAGCCACCAGATGGCCGGCGTCGACACCTGGGACCGCACCTCCAACGCAACCGCGTGGCAGGCATTGCTCGGCGACCGGTGCGGCGCCCCGGACCTACCGCCGTACGCGGCTCCCGCCCGCGCCACGGATCTGTCCGGGCTTCCCCCGGCCTACATCGACGTCGGATCGGCCGAGACCTTCAGGGACGAGGACGTGGCCTATGCCCAGGCGATCTGGCAGGCCGGCGGCCAAGCCGAACTGCACGTATGGCCGGGCGCGTTCCACGGGTTCGACACCTTCGTACCAGGAGCGGCACTCAGTCGGGACGCCCGCAACGCCCGGTTGCGCTGGCTCCGACGTCTCCTCGCCCAGTCCCACGCCGGGAGTCGTGCGTCGATGGGGGAAGCGCTGTAGGCCGAACTCCCCTCGTGGTGACCTGCGAAGGCGGCACATGGGTTCATGCATGCGCCAGTCCGCCATCAGCGGGCCCTGTCTGATGACGGACTGGCGGTGTTACCGTCCTACGCTCTGTCCGAGGTCACACGGCGAGATAGCCGCCGTCGACGGGAATCGCCGCTCCGGTGACGAATGCCGAGCTGTCCGAAAGGAGCCAGGCCACGGCCTCGCCGACCTCGTTCGGCTGGGCGAATCTGCCGAGCAGGTGTCGCTGGCGGAGGCCGTCGAAGATTCCCGAGAAGCTGGGCTCCTCCGCGATGCGGGCGACCATGGGGGTTTCGACGATGCCCGGCAGTACGGCGTTGACACGGATGCCGTGCTGTCCGTAGTCGGCAGCGGCAGCACGGGTGAGGCCGATGACGCCGTGTTTCGCGGCCACGTACTCGCTCGCATTGGCAACGGCCACCTGCCCCAGAGCGGATGCCGTGTTGACGATGGATCCGCGGGTGCCCGACTCCAGCATGGCCGTGATCTGATACTTCAGAGAGTAGAAGACACCGGTCAGATCGACCCGGATCGCCCGGTCCCACTGCGCAGCGGTGAGCTGGTGGAGCGGCGTCGCGGCCTGCTCCACACCGGCGTTGTTGAATGCGCCGTCGAGTCTGCCGTATCGGTCGAGGGTCCTGGCCACCAGCGCCTCGGCCTCCTCCTCCACGGTGATGTCCGCACGCAGGAACGCGGCGTCTCCCCCCGCTTCCCGGATGGCCTCGGCCACTGCCTCGCCCGACTCACTGATGTCCGTGACCACGACCCGGGCACCCCTGCTGCCCAACAGCTTCGCGGTCTCGGCACCGATCCCGCCGCCGCCACCGGTCACGATGACTACCCGGTCCTTGATGTCCATGGCTCTGTGCTCCTCAAATCCGTTGGGAAATATCTCTGTCGAACCCAATGCAGGAACGTTTCAGCGATGGGGTGTTCTTCAACCCACCACCCGTGTCCGGTGACCGCCCGCCTGCGGTAAGCGCTCGCGTTCGGCCCGAGAACACGTACTCATGACGCCCTCCACTGACAGCCACACGCGTCCGATCCGTGCCGCAGGGCGCGGCCGGTGCGCATGGTCCTGCTCATCCGCTGAGCCCAAAGGTTTCGGAGAAGCGGCCGACCATCAGGTCCGCCCCCTTGTACTGGGCCGTCACTTCGGGCCCCAACAGTTCGCCGCCGGGCAGTTCCGTGGCACCGCCGGTGGGGCCCAACGGCAGCAGGATGGCGGCCGGACCGGGCTCGTACGACGTCAGCTCCTTACCGCCCCCGATCAGGGCGGTGATGTTTCCCGCGATCACTTCGGCGTGTTGCATGGCGGCCCCGGCTCGCTTGGGTTCGGCCACATCGGTGATGTCACCGAGGGCGAACACCGTGGTCTGGCCCTTCACCTGAAGGCTGGGCAGCACTTCGACACGGCCGCTGTCCAACCGGGCCGGGGCGAGCGAGCCCGCGAGGTAGGCGCTGGCGGGTGTGACTCCGTAGGCCCTGAACCAGACCTGCGCGCTCACCTCGGCGCCCGAACGGGTGGTGACGTCGAACGCCCCAGCCGTCCCGACCTCGGTCGGTGGCTCCTGGGCGAGCGAGTCGCCGAGCAGTAGTTCCACCCCGAGTTGGTCCAGTTGGCGCAGGATCTCTTCACGGAACGCATCGGAGTAGCCGCTCAGGATGCTCGGGGCCGGGTCGATGATGACGACCTGCTTCTGCGGCCATCGGGCCTTGATCTCCCCCGCGAACTCAAGGCCGACGGGCCCCGCTCCGAGAAGAAGGACCTTGTCCGCCGCGGTGAGCTGCTTCTGCGTGGCACCGAACTTCTCCAGGGAAGCCGAGGAGTCATCGAGGTCGCTCTTGGCGGGGAAGGGGTAGCTGGAGCCGGTGGCAAGGACGATGTAGTCGGCATCCAGCGCCTTGCCCGAGGCGAGCGAGACCGTCCCGGGCTCGACCCGGACCGCGCGGTCACGGACGACACGGCCCCGGCTGAGCAGATGGTCATAGGGCAGGAAGATCTGGGGGGCGAAGTCCGAGTCAACGGCGGCCCGGAGGGCGCCGACATTGTGCAGGAAGGCGTCCTTAGGCTCGACAAGGGTCACGTCGGCCACAGCATCCAGGGCCTTGGCCGCGGCGCTGCCGCCGTAGCCGCCGCCGACGATCACAACTTTGGGGGACATGGTCTCTCCAGTACGAGCATGAGAAGCGGTGTCGGATCGAAGCGATCCAGAAACCCTGCGGGCCCGGTCGGGGCAAGAAGTCCGGTGGGCCCGGTCGGGGCAGGTACACAGGCCCGGGTCGTCCCGGCGCATCGACCGCGCGCGTGCAGCGGCCGGGGCGGGGCGACGAGGGGGCGGGCGGCAGACCGCTGCCGGGTCCGAGACGCCCGGAGGGACCGGGGCGGCGGTACCGCATCACGTGACACAAGAACTCCAGGGTCAGGGCCTGTCGCTACGACACATGAAAACTGTACAACCGTTTACTTTTATTCCCCGGGCGCAGGGACCAGCCGTTTCTGCGGCTGATCCCGCCTCCGGGAAGTTTCGGATCCCAGGGCGGACAATCCTCCGTGCGCGTGCCGTCACAGGGCGCCGTCGAGCCGACCCGGCGGAGGCCAGCCCAGGCAGTGCGATCCCGCACTCGACAGCGACTGCCCCCGCAGCGGGCCCGGGGAACACCTTCGCGCCTCTGCGACACGTTGGTACGGGGAGGCCGGGTCAGGGACCGTCGGTCGTCTCCTGCGTACTCTGTGTCGTCTCCGGCGCGCTCTGCGGGTCCTGGCCGTCCCATCTCCAACCGGACGTCGCCAACAGGTAGCCCAGCTGGGCCCGACTGCTGCTCCCCAGCTGTTGTGACACCTTGCGTATGTGCTCGGAGACGCTGCGTCTACTCATGCCGAGCCTGCGCGCAATGGAGTCGTCGGTGTCACCGGAGACGACTGCCCGCAAGATCGCCTGTTGGACCTCCTGGGTGACCCGCGGTGGACGCGGCCTGCTCTCGCCGTGCACCGGGAGCGAACGGCTCCACGCGCTCTCGAAGAAGAGACAGATGAAGCGGACCATCCCGGGGTGACGTATCTCCAACGCGGCATCCGCACGCTGGTCGGAGACCGGGATATACGCCACCTCGCGATCCAGGACGATGAGCCGTTCGAAGACCTCCGCGAGAGTGCGCACCTCGGCGCCGGCCCGAGTGGTGGCATCGACGTAGGCCAGGGTCGGCTGATGGAGGCGGATGGTGTGCTGATAGATGGATCGCTGCCGCACGCCCCGCGCCAACATCCGCAGATCGCGGGCGATCGCCTCTTCCAGCACATCGGGCGGGCGGCCTCCGCCCGGCTGCGCGGTCATCACCTCGTGATGGACGTTGTTCACGGTCGCTTCGAGGGTCCTGCTGATCAGTGCCGCTCCGGTGAGGAGGGTAGCGCCCGGCATCTCGGAGCGCTGGGCTTCCGTGTACAACTCCCCAAAGCGGGCGAGTGCCGCCCGGGCGGACCGCAGGTTGCTGCGTTGCTCCGCGAACACATCCTCCAACGGCTGCAACGCGGCCGGCGCCGCGGTATCCGGCGGAACGGGGAGGACGGATCCCGGATCCCGTGGATCGTCTGCGAGCAGATGGAGTTGCCACAGACAGGACGGAGCGTCGATCCCGGGGAGCCGTCCTGCATCGAGTAGGCGCCGGTAGAAGTCCTGGGCGGGCCCACAGGCCCCTTGTGCGGTCGTTTTGCCACATCCACACGGTAATGGTGCAGATTGATTGTGCTTCACAAGTACGCAGATTACATGCGTACGCAGGCTCGACGCGGTGCGCAATGGCACCCCCGTAGCAGGATGCGAACCGTGCCCTTGAGGCGCCCGCACGGGCCATCACAACCCATGGGCGTCATCGCACCACCGTGACCTGGACCGGTGCGCAGGGCCGGGGCGAACGACATCGCAGCCGTTTCGCCACCATGAACTTCGTTGCACTCAGGGGGATTCAAGCGATGTCCGTACGCACACTCGTCCCGCCACAGCGACAGGCCCCGAATGCAGGACCGTTGACGGGCCCCGGGGACCATCCCGGACCGATCGACGGACCCACACCTCATTCCGATCCGTGCGCCGCAGCAGAGTCCGCATCGCATGCGGCCGGCCGACCACTGCCGTCCGTCGTGCTGCGCTCCACGGGCATTCCCGCTGCCGATCGATTCGACTACTGGCGCGACCTGATGAGCTCCACGCATGCCCCCATGGATCTCCGGAGTGACGACGCCTGCGACTTCCGGGCGCGCCAGCGGGTCATCGAACTCGGTGATGTGACGGTGTGGCCCGCCGCCTTCCCGCCGGTGGTCTTCCGACGGACGGCGCAGCACATCCGTCAGGCGGACCCCGAGAACTACCACGTGTCCTTGCTCCTGCGCGGTGAGGGCCACATCTTCTGGGGGCGCCAGGAGGTCAGCCGATACCCGTTCAGCTACCACACCAACGACACCTCGCGCCCCTACGAGATCGTCTCCGGCAAGCAGCGCATCCTCCTCATCGGTGTGGAGGTGCCGAAGGCGGTGCTGCCGTTGCCCCGCCACCGTGCCGAGCGTGCGATTGGACTGCCCATGTCGGGACGAGAGGGCATGGGGGCGCTACTGGCCCAGTTCCTCACCCAGTTCACCCGGAACCTCAACGACTATCGACTCAGTGACGCCCCGCGTCTCGGGGTAGTCCTCACCGACCTGGTGGCGGCGATGTTCGCGCATGCGCTGGAGTCGGAGAACCTCCTGCCGCCGGACACCCGGCAGCGTGCGCTCGTCCTACGGATCAAGGCGTTCATCCAACAGCACCTGGCGGACCCCCACCTCACTCCCACGCACATCGCCGCCGCCCACCACATCTCCGTAGGCCATCTGCATCGGCTGTTCCGAACCGAAGGCACCACCGTGGCCGCACTGATTCGTCGCAGCCGTCTGGAGAACGCCCGCGCGGACCTCGCGGACCCGATCTGCGCCGGGCAGCCGGTCCACACCATCGGAGCTCGTTGGGGAATGCCCCAGGCGTCGGAGTTCAGTCGCGCCTTCCGTGCCGCCTACGGCGTACCCCCTCGGGACTACCGTCACAACACACTCGGTGCGCCGGGTGCGTTCCTCAGCTCAGACGGTGAAGCGCCTACAGGAACGTAGGCGATCACCCAGGTGCGACCGAGCCGGCGCATGGCGGTGACCTGTGCTTCCTTCCGAGGTCGTGGGGCACGCAAGGCAGGACCGACACGATGGCGGCGAGCAGGGGCACATGCCTCCCGGGGCTGGCCCCGATTGAATCGGCTGTCAGTGGGGCGTGTTACCGTCCGCCGATCGTTTGATTGATGGGGGTAGCTTTGCGAAAGCTCGTGGGAACCGGTGTTGCGACGGCGCTGCTCGTCACCGGTGGTGTCGTGGGGGCGGGGACGGCCGTGGCGGCCGGGGATCCGACGTTCTACTTCGACCCGGTCCAGGACATGGCCCTGATGCCCGGTGTGGGCTGGGAGGAGTTGTCACCGCCGGCCACCGGCGGACAGCAGAGCGGGGAGGCGGACGGAACCTTCGTCTACGCCCTGAGCAAGAAGCCGCTCACGGATGCGCGCTGGTCCAGCGGCGGGGTGCCGACCGGGTTGAAGGTGGACCCGACGGCCGACTGCAAGGCGAAGACCGGGGTCACCGGTGTGTACCTGTGCAGTGTGAAGGGCTGGGGCGCCCCGGGGCCCAATGTCTCGGCGGCGAGCAGTGCCGCGAACGGTACGACGCTCTACTACGGCCTTGTCTACGTGCCGCGCGGGAAGAGCGTCGACGCGGGGATCAAGGAGGCGCAGACCGCCGGCTCGAAGGCCATCGGTCCGCGGCGTGCACATGCGACGGTCACGGCGAAGACCAAGGCACACGTCGCGAAGAACACCATGACCCTGTCGACGGCGACACTGCCGGCCGGTGGCTCCGTGCAGCACACGGTGAAGCTGCACGCGGTCGACAAGGGCGAACTCCAGTTGAGCCTGTCCCAGGCTCCGGGCTTCCGGCGCTGGGACGAGGGCGAGCTGAAGGTCAGCGTCGACGGCGTGAACGCGGCGGGCGCCACCGGCGCCGAGTGCGATCACTCGCTCGGGGAGCTGGGCTGGGGCAATGACATCCGTTGTACCGTCAAGAAGCCCGGCGACTACACGGTCACCTACGGGTTGAAGGCCGCTGCAACCGCTCCGGCATGGCGACTGCGGAACACCGCGGTCTACGAGGTGTACGGCTTCGGCACCGGAAACCCGCAGAAGGCGTCGGACTTCGCGGTGAGCAGTTCGATCCCGGTGACCGAGCGCTTCCGGGTCGTGGGCCGAGGCACGGACGGCGAGCTGTACGACTATCGCGGCACGGGCAAAGCCTCGAAGCCGTTCGCCTCGGTCGAGCTGGTCGGCAGCAGTGTGAACTGGAACCAGTACTCGGCGCTGACCCGGCTGGCTCCGGTGACCGTCCAGAGCAGCGGCCCCGGTGCAGTGGCACGGGACAAGAGCGGTGTGTTGTGGTTCTACCGGACGTCCGGTGACGGCGGCATCTTCAAGAGCCGGCTGAGGGTCGGCGGGGGTTGGAACGCCTTCACCTCTCTGACCGGTGCATCGGATCTGACCGGCGACAAGAAGGCCGATCTGCTGGCGCGGGACGCTAAGGGCGTGCTGTGGCTGTACCCGGGCACGGGAACCACCACGGCGCCGTTCGGTGCCAGGACCAAGGTGGGTACCGGCTGGAACATCTACAACTCGCTGGTGGGCGGCACCGACGTGACCGGTGACGGCACGGCAGATCTGCTGGGCCGGGACGCCAAGGGCGTGCTGTGGCTGTACCGGGGAACGGGAGTGGCGTCGAAGCCGCTCAGCGGTCGGGTGCAGGTCAGCACCGGCTGGCAGATTTACAACTCCTTGGTGGCACCGGGCGACCTGAACTCGGACCGCAAGGCGGACCTGGTCGCACGGGACGCCGCGGGTGCCATCTGGTTCTACAAGGGCACGGGTGACGCAGCGAAGCCGTACGCGGCCCGGGTGAAGGTCGCCTCCGGTTGGAAGAAGTACAACCTGCTCTTCTGACAGGCTCCGAACGTGGCTGACGGCCTCCGTCCTCAGTGGGACGCTGTTGGCGAATAGGGCCTGTCGCGTGACGTCGGCCTTCGAGACCCAGTTGTGGTCTCGAAGGCCGACGTTGCTGTTTGGGGTGGGTACGCGTGTCGATGAGGCCGCAGGTATCGGGAGACGTTCCGGTGGAGACCGTGCGGGTGGCACGGGCTGCGTTTCCGAAGGGCAGCCTGGCAATCAGGGTCCGGAACGAAGTGGGGGTGTTGTTCCAGGACCAGGACTTCGCCGATCTGTTCCCGGTGCGGGGCAAGAATGCCTGGTCACCAGGCCGGCTGGCTGTAGTGCTGGTGTTGCAGTTCGTGGAGAACCTGACGGACCGGCAGGCCGCCGAGGCGGTGCGGGCCCGTATCGACTGGAAGTACTCGCTCGGACTGGAACTCACCGACCCGGGCTTCGACTACTCGGTTCTCTCAGAGTTCAGGGACCGGCTGATCGGTGCGGACGGCGGCCGGGAGATCCTGGACGGTATTCTGGCCGCGGCCCGGCATCGGGGACTGATCACCGCCGCCGGCAGAGCGCGGACAGACTCCACGCACGTGCTGTCTGCGGTGCGTGAGCTGAACCAGTTGGAGCTGGTTGCGGAGAGTCTGCGGGCAGCCCTGAACGCGGTGGCCCGCGCCGAGCCGGACTGGCTGAGTGAGTGTGCCCGGCCGGAATGGTTCAGGCACTATGCCACCCGCGCCGAAGAATCCCGTTTCCCCAAGGACCGAACGAAGCGCACGCGCGTCTACGAGCGGATCGGCGCCGACGGCATGCACCTGTTGCGGAAGATCTGGGCGAACGGTGCTCCGCCAGGACTACGGACACTGCCCGAGGCGGAGATCCTGCGGCAGGTGTGGGCCAGCACTTCCACCTGGTCGACGGCGAGGTGGCTCGCCGAGGCCCAAAAGACCGTCCGCCGGGCGCCACGCGCCTGGCCACCCCGTATGACCCCGAGGCCCGCAACGGCGGGAAGAGGGACGTGTTCTGGGACGGCTACAAGGTCCATCTGACCGAGACCTGCGAGCTGGATACCGTCCGCTTGATCACCAACGTCGCCACCACGACCGGTGAGGTCAGCGATGACCGCATGGCCGCTGTCGTCCACCGTGCCCTCGCCGGACGGGACCTGCTGCCCGGCGAGCACTGGGTAGACACCGGCTATGCCAACGGTCCCGCGATGAGCGCAGCCCGCCAGGATCACGGCGTGGACCTGCACGGACCGCTCAAGGCCGTCACTTCCGCCCAGTCCAGAGGTGAAGCGGCCTTCGGACAGGATGCGTTCACCATCGACTGCGACCAGCAGCAGGTGACGTGTCCGGGCACTCACACCAGCACCGTGTGGCGTCAGGCCATGTCACAGCGAGGGACGCCGGTCATCCGCGTCCAGTTCTCCCCACGCGACTGCACCCCCTGCCCGCAGCGGCCTGACTGCATCAAATCGAAGCCCGGCAGCCGCAAGCTCATCCGCCGCGACCTCACCCTGCGGCCCCGCAACGAGTACGACACCATCCACCAGGCCCGGGCTCTCCAGCAGACCGATGACTGGAAGGCCCGTTACAAGATCCGCGCCGGGGTCGAGGGCACCATCTCCCAAGGCGTCCTCGCCCACGGCCTGCGCAGATCCCGCTACCGGGGCCTGGCCAAGACCAGCCTTCAGCACCAGCTCACCGGCGCGGCGATCAACCTCGTCCGCATCGACGCCCATCTCACCGGGACACCCCACGCCCGCACCCGCACCAGCCACCTGGCAGCACTTCGCCCCACCGAATGACATCGGTGGGGCGAAGCAAGGACCATTCGCCAACAGCGTCCCTCAGTGGGCGGGGGCCGTTGTGCTGCCGGAACGCCTACGTTCCCGCACCTCATGATCGGCGACCGGGCATCAGGCACCCAGACGTCCGCCAAGGGGGCGGTCCCGGTCCGAGGGGCGATCCACGCGCTACACCGCCGCTGGATCGGGTCCGCGAGCCCGGGCCGTACGGCTACCCGAGCCAAGGCACATGGTCACCGTGTGGTGGTAACGGCCGGTCCACGCACCCGACCGGTAGGCGCTCCGGCCGTGCGCAGCCCCCTCATTCAGGTGAATCGAATGGCCTGCCGGCATATCCGGCTGCATCCGGAAAAGGATCGTGTGGGCAGGGCGACGTCCTGATCCCCTATCCGTTCGCCGGGCTCTGAGGAGAGGACTGCACCCATGGTCACGAGGAAGATCCGCATGCCCGTCTGGGCGGTCACGGCCGTGGTGCTCCTCGGCGGCGCGGGTGTACCGACCGCGTTGTCTGCGCCTCCCGCCGTGGCACAGACCCGGGCTGTCCTCGCGCTACCACCTCAACAGAACATTCCCGAGCTGGAAGCAGGGGGCCCGGCCAGGAGGGTGGTGCTGCCGCCGGACCGACAGGTACGCCGCGGACCCGGCTACCTCGACGTGGAAGCGCCGCCGTACACCAGGATCGTCTCCCTGAACATCAACTGCGAGTCGCCGGGATGCACTTCGCGCGTCGCCCCGGACGGGCTGAGCGCGAGCGGGTACTTCCCGGCGAACCGGGTGACCTTCGCCCGCCCCATCACGATCGATCTCGCCGCCGACTACGACGCGCCCTACGAAGGGGGCTACTTCAACGGCTCCTTCACCCTGCTGGGCGAGACCCAGACGCTGACCGTCAGAATCCTGCCCGAGCCCGAAGAGTTCTGAGTCGGCGCTCTCCCACTTGCTGGGCTCGGCGGGGTAGTGGAACCCGGCCGAGCTCGCACCTCCACCGACCTCGCCCCGTCAGGGCCGTTGCGCGCCGCCACTCGGCAGCCGTCTCTCAGCTTGCCACCAACATCACCCACACCGGCCCGTTCGCGATATTCAGCGGATCGCCGTCCGGTGTGGTGAAAGTCGTTCCACCTCGCGCCGAGGCGCGCTTCCACTCCCCCGGAAATGCCCGCCCGTCCCGCAGGACCTCGGCGCTACCGGAGCCGACGGTCACGGTCAGCGGGGAGTTGTTGCCCATGAAGTCCTGGAATTGGGACTCCCTGATCTCCACCCGCTGGACGACGACAGTGGCCGCGGTCACCGCCGTACCGTCCGGCTCAACCGCCCGGCGACCGTCCATGGCGATCTGCCAACGGCCCCGATCGGCGGACCAGGTGAAGGTGAACCGAGCGCTGGGGAAACGCACGGTGCGTTCGGTCACCGCCTCACCGCCACCCGGCGGTGGGCCCGTACGGAACCCGGCCCGTTCCAGGGCCTTCGCCCCGGCCGTGTCCTTCTGGACCCGCTGCGGCCGTACGTACAGGTTGTAGGGGGCGGTCCGTTCCTGGTCGCGAACGAAGGCTCCCGCCGGGGCGCTACCGGGGGTCACGGGCCGCAACGGCGCAGCCTCGATCAGCGGCAGCAACTTCGACTGGGCCCCGGAGAACACCAGCGTCGGGTCCGGGAACTGCGCCAGAAGCTCAAGATCGGACTCCCGGGCACTCCGCACGGGTCCCACGGAGTCGGGGAGCCGAGTCGCGTACAGGGCCATGAGCCGGCTCAGCCCGGCCTCGACCTGCTCCGCGTAGACCACGTCCGCCGCGCCCAGCCCCGTCTGGGGACGGGCCTGCGGAGCGTTGTCGATCTTGACGGCGAGCACCGGCCCCGCCGAAGGGGTGGCGGATTCCTCGGGCGAGGTCCCCGAGTCATCGGAGCACGCGCCCAGCAGGGTGGCGAGCACCACCGCGAGCACGGTGCCGAGCGCGGCCTTCCGCTTCCTGACCGACCGTTCCATCTTCTGCACCCCCGGAGACGAGCGTGGGTCTCACCGTACGTGCGCTGGAGTCGTCCGACCTCCCGGGTGGTTCCTTCGGGTCAGCCGATATGCGTGGCGGGTGTCGGCTGTGACGCGGGCGAGCGGGCGTCGCCCATGCCGTGCCGCAGATCCCGTTCAACTGCTCGAACATACGGCCTAGTGGTGACGTACGAGGGCGGAGCTGGTGGTCGGCGGTCATCAGCCCGGCGGTCTGCAACTAAGGGGGCGATGGCGGCGTAGTCGGTGAATACTCAGTGCGCGGCGTCGTTGAGCTCTCGTCGACGAGCATTTCCACGCGAGTGCGCGGGCAGGGCGGACCAAGAGCGCTCGAACCGCGCGTTGCGGTAGCCAAGGAGTCCCCATGACAACGCCAGAACATCTGGGCGAAGAAGTGCTGATAGGCGGCGGTGTCAACCATGTCGTACGGATCGGATCGACTGTCCGACGGCCGGTGGGGCCGTGGACCCGCACCGTCCATGCCCTGCTCGCCCATCTGCGCGTGGTGGGGTTCACCGGTGCCCCGCGCGCCCATGGGTTCGACACGGAGGGCCGGGAGGTCCTGGATTTCCTCCCCGGCCAGGTCGCCGACCATCCCCTGGCGGACCGTGTGCGATCGGACGCGGCCTTGTGCGCAGTGGCCCAGCTGCTGCGCGAGTACCACGATGCCACCGTCGGCTTCGCCCCTGGGGCGGACGCCGACTGGTACTTCCCCGGCCGCGAACCGGCCGAGGTGATCTGCCATGGCGATGTCACACCGTACAACTGTGTCTTCCGCGGCGGCAGGCCGATCGCCTTCATCGACTTCGATACCGCACACCCCGGCCCGCGCATCTGGGACCTCGCCTATGCCGCCTATCGGTTCGTTCCCCTGACCGACCCGGACCACGGTGATGTCACCCTGCCCGTCGAGGAACAGGCACATCGGCTTCGGCTCCTCGCAGACGCCTATCGGCTGGGTGTCGACGATCGCGCGGAACTGACCGCAACGGCCCGGGACCGCTTGGAACACCTGGTCCGCCATATGCATGCACAGGCGAGCGCGGGTTCCACGGCATTCGCCGGGCACATCGCGGCCGGGCATGACTCCCTCTACCGCACCGACGCCGCACACATCACCCGCCATGCGACGACCTTCTCGACAGCGTTGATGCGAGATTTCCCAGCCCGGTAAGGCTTAGCCACCGGACAAGGGTTCTTGGCCCTCCCGGGGTGCTGGTCTAGCGATGTGCGTCCGGCGCTCGGGTCGACCGCTGCTTCCGCTCCGCTTGGGGGTGCAGCTCGGCATACACCGGTGTGCGCTCAAAGGGGAACTCGACATGGGAGTCCCCCGCGAAGCACTGGTTCGCGTGCCGGCGCATCCTGGATCCGTAGACGCCGTGGTCCATCAACTCCGTGTAACCCCGCGATTCACCCTCGGGCAGAAAGCCCGCTGCGTCGGCCAGATAGACGTCGAACCCCGGATACATGAGTCCGAGGAACGGCATGTCGTCGCAGTCGAGAGCCAGCACCGGGTACTCGCCTTCTGCGTCCGGCTCGGTGACGGCGAGGATCCGTCTGGAGTCCGATCCGCCAGGAAGCAGGAAACACTCGGAGAAACGCCCGGCCAGCCAGGTGAACTCCTCGGCCCATATGTCGCCCATCTCCTCCCCCACCATTTCGTCGAGCGGGAGCGGCGCGAAATCGCCGTCGGAGTCGAACCACCCATGGCGCTCCAGGAGGCTGGTGTCGAACGCCAACCAGGCGCGCAGGCTCGGTGACAACGGACGTCCGGACGGGAACACGGCATCCGCGAGGGTTTCTTCGTCCAGCGGGCGGGCGACGGCGCCCTCCACCCAGGGTATGTGCCGGTACGACAGCACGGACGCCGCCGGATCGCGCCGCACCTTCTCAATAACCTGCTCCGTCAATGTCACTCCGTGCGCAGGGCTTTCCGCCCCCTCAAACGTCATGGCCCGGACGGTAGCAACTCCCACTGACAGCGGGTGGATAGGCGCCCCTGATCCTGTCGTGGTCGGCCCCGGAGATCGCCAACGGCCGGAGACACGGTGGCGGGGGCGCTGTGGGCCCGCGAACCCTCAGTGCGACAGGACGACGGTCAACTCATATGGGTGGTCGACCTATCGGTTTCGGACAACCACCGCCAGTCGCCGAGGCATTGCCTCACTCGTACACTCCCCCCTGTGCTTCTACAGTCGTGTAGAAATAGATCGAGGATGACGGTGCTCCAGTCGGCTCGTGGAGTGGCGCGCGCCCAGGCTTGCGCTGGGGCCAAGCAGTCCCAACCGAGGGAGCCCGGCGCGCCCCATCACGCGCACATCGGGCCCAACACTCGAACATGACAACGCACAGATGAGGAGTGAACTCCGCCATGGTGTTCAAACGACTGCTCGGTTCGCTCGGCGTGGGCGGTCCCACGGTTGACACGGTGCTCGACCCCGGCACCCCGCTGCCCGGGGGCAGCTTCACGGGCCAGGTCCATCTCCAGGGCGGGAGCACGGACGCTGCCATCGAGCGGATCGGATGGGAGTTGGTCGCCCGGGTCGAGGCCGAGACGGACGACGTCGCGCACGAAGGATCAGTGGTCTTCGACCGGTTCACCGTGAGCGGGGACTTCCGCCTCGCCGCGGGACAGCAGCTCACCCTCCCCTTTCAGGCGAAGCTGCCGTGGGAGACCCCGATCACCACGCTCCACGGCCAGAACCTGGGCATCACACTCGGAGTGCGCACCGAGTTGGTGGTGGCGGGAGCGAGGGACAAGGGCGATCTGGATCCATTGACGGTGGGTGCTCTACCCGCGCAGCAGGCGGTCCTGGAAGCGCTCGGACTGCTCGGATTCGGATTCGCCTCAACCGATCTGGAGTACGGACGCATCGGCGGCACGGGGCAACGACTGCCCTTCTATCAGGAGATCGAACTGACGCCGGCTCCTCAGTACGCGTACGCCATGCAGGAACTCGAAGTGACCTTTCTGGCCCATCCGGGCGGTATGGAGGTCGTCTTGGAGGCAGACAAACCGGAGGGCCTGTTCTCCTCGGGGCACGCAGCCCTCACTCGGTTCGACGTCAGCCACCGGGAGAACTCCGGGCGGGACTTGACGGCCGAGGTCGACGGCTGGATCCGTCAACTGACCGCATCGCTCGGCACCCGGACAGTCCCGGCTCAGGTTCATTCCGGATCGCCGGACGGGCATGCGTACGAGGTGGGTCACCAGGGAGCCGAAGACCGCCCCAAGGGGCCGGGTACGGCCATTGCCGCCGGGGCCGCGGGCCTAGCGGTCGGAGTCGTCGGCGGCATGGTGGCCGCCGAAGTCGTCGACGAGGTGGGCGACTTCTTCGAAGCGGCCTCCGCGGAAGGGTCCGAGGAAGGCTGAGCGCCAGCCCAAACCCCTCTGCGGTCCGCCGCCCCGTCCGTTGCCAGGCACACCCATCGCCGCGGCGGCGAGCGTGTTCGTCGGTTCGAGTGGCCGGCCGCTCGAACCCGAGAGGGGCTCCTACCTCCGCACCTCGGTCGACATCGGTTCGGCGGGCGCGTCGCGCAGCCCGAGCCGTAGGTGTTCCACGTGGTAGAGGGCCTGGTCGAGGAGTTCAGCGACATGGTGGTCGTAGAGGGCATAGACGATCGAACGGCCACGGCGTTCGCCGGTGACCAGGCCGAGGTTGCGCAGGAGGCGGAGTTGGTGGGAGCAGGCCGAGTGCTCCATCCCGACCGCGTCCGCCAGGTCACCGACCGAGCAAGGCCCTTCCTGGAGGCGGGCGAGGATATAGAGCCGGGAGGGGGTTGCCAGCGCCTGAAGCGTTGCGGCCACATCTGACACCCCGGCCGCGTCGAGGCGCTCGCGGGCGGTGGCAGTGCTCTTGTCGGCGGCTCCATGACCCATGGAGCCATCTTACCGACAACACATGAAGACATATTCATGTGTACATGTATTCTGAGTTGCGTCGCTGCCCTCCTGCCCGTGAAGGGTTCTTCCGCCATGCCCTCTGCCGTGGTCCACCGCTCCGAAAACCCCCTACCGGCCGCCACAGCGAGACCGCCGCTGCGCCGTACGCGGGTGTTCGCCCTCGCAGAGGCCCGCTGGGCCGGAGCCGCTCTCGCCCTCTTCCTCATCGCGCTGCCGTTGCAACTGACCGGAACCCCGGCCTGGGCCTGGGGGCCGCTCTACGGGCTCGCCTATGTCGTCGGCGGCTGGGAACCCGCCTGGGCCGGGATGTGCGCACTCAAACAGAGGACGCTCGATGTCGACCTGCTGATGATCGTGGCCGCCCTGGGGGCCGCGGCGATCGGGCAGGTCATGGACGGCGCCCTGCTCATCGTCATCTTCGCGACCAGCGGCGCCCTGGAGGCACTGGCCACCGCACGCACCCAGGATTCGGTGCTCGGCCTGCTCGACCTCGCCCCCGAGAGCGCTACCCGACTCCTGGACGACGGCGGCGAGGAGAGGGTGGCGACCGGGGACCTGCTGGTCGGGGACCGTGTGTTGGTCCGGCCGGGCGAGCGGGTCGGCGCGGACGGCCGGGTGCTGGACGGTGCCAGCGAGGTGGATCAGGCGACCATCACCGGGGAACCACTCCCCGTGGCCAAGCAAGCGGGTGACGAGGTGTTCGCCGGCACACTGAACGGCACCGGCTCCTTGCGGGTACGGGTCGAACGGAGCGCCGGCGATTTCGTCATCGCCCGGATCGTGGCCATGGTCGCGGAGGCTTCCCGGACGAAGGCACCGACCCAGTTGTTCATCGAGAAGGTGGAGCAGCGGTACTCGGTGGGCATCGTGGTGGCGACACTGGCGGTGTTCGGGATTCCGCTCGCGTTCGGCGAGGAGTCGGCCGACGCGCTGTTGCGGGCCATGACCTTCATGATCGTCGCCTCACCCTGTGCGGTGGTGCTGGCGACGATGCCTCCGCTGCTGTCCGCCATCGCCAACGCCGGGAGGCACGGTGTGTTGGTGAAGTCCGCCGTCGTGATGGAGCGCCTCGGCCAGGTGGACACGGTCGCACTCGACAAGACCGGCACCCTGACCGAAGGCACTCCGCACATCGCCCTGGTCGCCGCCTTGGAGGGCAGCGGCCTCGATGAGGACGGTCTGTTGGCTCTGGCCGCCGCGGCTGAACACCCCAGCGAGCATCCACTTGCGCGGGCCGTCATCGATGCCGCGCACGAACGTCGGCTCGACATCCCTTCCGTGGGGCAGTTCGAGTCGACCCCGGGGGTGGGGGTGCGGGCCATCGTCGGCGGTTTGCGGATCTCGGTCGGAGCCCCTGCCCGATTGCTGTCCAGAGTGCCGACAACAGCTCATGCCGTCGCGCTTGCCGTCGCCCGGGAAGTGGAGGACGGGGGCCGGACCGCGGTGGTCGTGTTGCGGGACGGTGTCCCGGTCGGGGTGTTGGGCATCTCCGACCGGCTGCGTCCGGACGCGGCTGCGACGGTTGCCTCCCTCACGGCACTGACCGGGGCCGCCCCGATCCTGCTGACCGGCGACAATCCACGAGCCGCCGCCCGACTGGCCGAGGAAGCGGGCATCACCGACGTTCGCGCGGGTCTGCTGCCCGAGGACAAGGTCGCCGTCGTCCGTGAACGAGAAGCGGCGGGCGGACGAGTGTTGATCGTGGGCGACGGCGTCAACGACGCCCCCGCACTGGCCGCCGCCCACACCGGCATCGCCATGGGCCGCGCCGGATCGGACCTCGCGCTGGAGACCGCCGATGCGGTCATCGTCCGCGATGAACTCGCCACGATTCCTGCGGTGATCGCACTGTCCCGCGCCGCCCACACCTTGGTCGTGCAGAATCTGGTGATCGCCGGTGTGTTCATCTCCGGCCTGGTCCTCTGGGATCTCGTCGGCCATCTGCCGCTGCCGCTGGGGGTGCTCGGCCACGAAGGGTCGACGGTGGTCGTCGGTCTTAATGGCCTGCGGCTGCTTCGGGATTCGGCCTGGCGCCGGGCTGTTTCGTCCGCGTAGACCGGACGGGGGCCGCCGGGGCGCCGAGGGAGCGTCCCGTACTCGGCACCGTGAGGGAACTCAGCGCGCTCCGAGGCCGACCGGGGGCACGAGCACGACCCGCAGCCGCCTCGAGGCCGTTCGTCCCCGAGCCGCCCTCCCTTCAGTGTTCGTCGGCGGGCGGGCTCCGGGCCCGCCTGGGGGGCTGGGCCGATGATCACCCGTGCGCAGGGACGCACCCATGGCTCCCGGACCGCCTACGATGTGGGCATGAGCGCAGGCATGCACCTGGCAGGTGCGCATCATTCGCAGCAACCGGACGAACGGTTGGACGTCGCCGCATCCGTCCTGGCCCTGCTCGCGGACCGCACCCGGCTGGCTCTGTTGGAACGACTCGGTCGGGGCGAGGCGGACGTCACCACGCTCACCCATGCATGCGGCGCGGCGCGGCCGTCCGTGAGCCAGCACTTGGCGAAACTGCGCCTGGCGGGCCTGGTCACCGCCCGCAAGGACGGGCGCCATGTCGTGTACGCCCTGCGCCATGGGCATCTGCGTCGACTGGTGGACGAGGCCCTGAACGTCGCCGAGCACCAGATCGGTGCCCTACCGCCCCACGACTGACAGCGGGGCGGCCCGGCAGGCCCAAAAGCAATAGGTGCATACGTGCGCACCTATTGGCTACGATGCTGTCGTCGCACCATGCCGCCTCAGGGGACGGAACGGGATCGATGCTCTCCGTGCTGCGCAACCGCACCTATCGACATCTGTTCACCGCCCAGGTCATCGCCCTGGCCGGAACGGGGCTCGCCACCGTCGCGCTGGCCCTGCTGGCATACGACATCGCAGGTGACAGCGTTTCAGCGGTCCTCGGCACCGCGTTGGCGATCAAGATGGTCGCCTATGTGGCCATCGCGCCCGTGGCAGCCGCATTCGTCGACCGGATACCGCGGCGTGCCCTGCTGGTCTCGATGGATCTCGTCCGCGGCGGTGTCTCCTTGGTCCTGCCGTTCGTCACCGAGGTATGGCAGATCTATCTGTTGATCTTTCTCCTACAGTCGGCTTCGGCAGTCTTCACCCCAACCTTTCAGGCCACGATCCCCGAGGTCCTGCCCGACGAAGGCGACTACACCCGGGCCCTGTCGATGTCCCGGCTCGCGTACGACCTGGAGAGCCTGTTCAGTCCTGTGCTGGCCGCAGCGCTGCTGGCCTTCGTCTCGTACAACTGGTTGTTCGCCGGAACCGGTGTCGCCCTGATGGCCTCCGCCGCCCTGGTCGTCTCCGCCGTCCTCCCCGAGCCGAGGCCCATCGAGCGGACGGGCAACAGCTATGCGAAGGCGGCGTTCGGCACCCGGCTGTTCTGGGCGACTCCCCGGCTACGGGCGCTGCTGGCCCTCGACCTCGTGGTCGCCGCCGCCGGAGCCATCGTCTTCATCAACACCGTCGTACTGGTCCGCGACCACTTCCATCGCCCGGTCACCGCGGTCTCCCTCGCGCTGGGCGCCTATGGGGCGGGCTCCATCCTGGCCGCGCTGGTGCTTCCGCCGCTCCTGCGGCACTTCACCGACCGTACGGTGATGATCACCGCGGCCTTCGCCCTCCCCACCACCTTGACGGCCGTGGTCCCGATCGTCGCCACACCGCCGAGCGTTTGGTCCTGGCCGGCGCTGCTCGCCGCCTGGGCGGCGATCGGCGCCGGCTGCTCGGCCGTCCTCACTCCCGCAGGGCGAGTGATCCGCCGCTCGACGGGCGACGCGAACCTGCCTTCGGCCTTCGCCGCGCAGTTCTCCCTCTCCCACGGCTGCTGGCTGCTGACCTATCCCCTCGCCGGTTGGCTCGCCACGGAGAGCGGGCTTCCGATCACGGCCATGGTCCTCGGTGTCATCACACTGATCGCCGCAGTCGCAGCAGCCGCGCTCTGGCCCGTCCGTGATCCCGCGCAGCTCGAACACATCCACCCCGACCTGCCCCGAGACCATCCCCATCTCGCCAACGCCCACCCTTGTCCCGGCGGATGGCGGCATGACCACCGCTATGTCATCGACCAGCACCATCATCACTGGCCGCAAAGGAGCCCGATCGGCATGGTCGGATCCGGGCGCCGCTGACGCTTGGAAGGCAGTGTCAGGGCTGGTCAGCAGGTCCTTTGGTCCTATATCGGGGTCGCTGCCTTCAGGATGAAGAAGAGGGTGAAGGCCGAGTTCGCCGAGGACAGTGCGGAGGCCGTGGTCCCCGCCGCAGCCGCCCAGGCCGCCAGGCCCGCCAGGGTGAAGACGGGCGGCCACAGCCGTGCGACGGGGGCCGGTTGCAGCAGCGCGGCCACCCGACGAGGCACCGGTCCCGCGGTGGCGAACCCCGCGATGGTGGCGAAGGGCGCACCATGGGACACCAGCGCGGCCTTGCCCACTGCCCGCGCCACCGTCCGGCGACTCCCGACGGCTTCGGCAGCACTCTCGTCCGCCCACCGCTCGGCGGTGTAGGCGACGGCCGTGCGCAACGGCCTCAGGAACGGGTTGGCGCCGGCCGCGAGCCATACGGTCAGCAGAAACCGATGATGACGAGCGGCCAGATGGGCTCCCTCGTGTGCCAAGAGCGCACGGCGCTCGGCTGCGGTGAGTTCCGCCAGCATCCCCGTCGTCACCACGATCCGATCCCGTCTCCCGGGCAGGGCGTACGCATAGGGCGTCTCGTCGGGGAGGACCACGACCGGCCCCGGAGGAAGCTCCGCCAGGGCCCGCTGCGCATGGTGGCGTACGCGGTGATGGCGCCAGGCCGTTCTCGTACAGGCGAAGACCAGGGCGAGGAGTGCGGGGATGGCGGCCTTGCCCGCAAGTTCGTCGTACGGCACCGCCGCGCGAACCTCGGGGTCCGACCATCCGTCCGGCAGCGGGTTGCCTGGCAGTTGGGCGGTCCCGACCACGACCAGCAGGGCGAGACACATGGTGCTGCACATCGCGAGCACGCCCGCCACAACGGTCAGCAGCCAGGTCGCGACGCGCGGATGGAGATGTTGTTCGGCCACGCGGGCGATCGGCCACGCGGTGAGCGGCAGTACCAGTGGCAGGAAGACGAAAACCCCCATGGGTTCAGTCTTCCTCTTCCTCGGCGCTCTGAGCCAGCAGGTCGCGCAGGAGTCGCTCGTCCCCCGGCGACAACGCGGTGACGAAGCTCGCCAGAACCGCTTCGCGGTCACCTTCTCCGTCCAGCACTCGGCGCATGCGCAACGCGGCGAGTCCGGCCTCGTCCGTTGCCGGAGTCCACTGGAACGAGCGGCCGGCTCGGGCACGGTTGACCAGGCCCTTGGCATGCAACCGCGTCAGAATCGTGATCACCGTCGTATAGGCGAGGTCTCCGCCGAGGCTGTCTTGGACCCAGGCTCCGTTCACCGGTCCTTCGGCCCGGCGCAGTGCGGTGAGCACTTGCGCTTCCAGCTCGCCCTGGCCCCTTCGGCGGGGCTGCTGACCGGCACCGCCGTTGTTCTGGCCCGTCATGTCCGTCAACCTCCCGCCTTCGAAACCCGCCGTGCGTTGGGGTGGGGCCATCGTACTGAGGCACCGCCGACGCACCGCGTGTCAGCGCTGCCCTCTCAGGCCATAGGAGGAGGAAGTGGACACCGACGGCCTTCGTGGCGACCGTGCGCGGTCCCGGCGGATCAGCCAGCCACATCGGGTACGGGCGGGGCGCATGATGTAGTGCGCAGACGGCTGGCCGACGTCCGGGGCTGTTCCCTGTCCTGCACTGCGGCGGAGCAGTGGGTCGGCGGCTCACCGGCCTCGGGCGAGGAGGCCGGTGGCATGCCGTACCGGTATTCCTATCGGTCCCGGGACCGTCAGTCGAAGGGGGTGCGACGACCCTCTCTCACGTAGTTGCCGGTGCCGGAGATGTGCTCGTTGCTGTGCACCGCTTTGCCCTTGGCGAGGTGGCCGAACATCTGGATGCCGAATCCGCCGTCAAGGTCGTCCAGGATGCGCTTCTTCCACGGCCGCCGGACGATCTGGGTGGTCAGACGGCGAATGGTGCGGGGCTGAGTCATGATGTGGTCGGCGATGGTGTACGCGCGGTCGACGAGTTGGTCGGCCGGGAGGATCTCATTGACCAGGCCGTGGTCAAGGGCGCTCTGGGCGTCGAAGGATTCACCGGTGAGAAGTGCATAGGCGGCGCGCTTGACGCCGAGGAGTTCCTGGAACGCATTGTGGATGCCGTCACCGGGCACCGAGCTGATGCCGTAGTGCAGGTCGTAGATGTGGGCGTCTTCGGCCATCAGCGTCAGGTCACACATCAGCAGCACCTCGGAGTGGTACCCGTCACCGTTGAACAGGCCGATGGTGGGTATCTCAAGGTCGTTGACCATGGCGCTGACGTTGGTGCGGCCGTCCTTGTAGGCGTACTCGTAGGCCCAGTACTCCAGGTCCTCCTCCTCCAGCTCGAAGCCCGTGGGATCGGAACCCATCATCCAGTCACGGCCGGTGCCGGTCAGGATGAGCATTTCGTTCTGAGGGTCGGCTCCCACAGTCTTGAGGAACTGACCGAGGGCGCGATGGTTTTGTACGTTGAGCTGGACCGAGTCCCCTCGGGTGTGGGCACGTGCCAGGAGCACGCCGTCCTCGCGACGATCGAGGGTGAAGAAGTCCTTGAAGAAATCCTTGTACTCGTCGAACTTTGGTGTGGGCAGGAACTCCTGCAACGACATGCTGCTACCTCCGTTGCACATGCGGGTGCTGGTTCGTCAGTGGATCGGTTCGGTACGGGGTTCAGAAAAAATGTGCCCGTGGCGGAGCGGAACGGCACAAGGACGGCGTCGCCGGCCAGGCGACTACCGGTTCCAGGGCGCTAAACCGGATCGGACGGTGATCGCCCAACGCCCACGGCCGCCACGGGTGCCGTGTGACGCCACTGCCGCGGAGCAGGGTGCCATGCCGCCTCGGGCGTTCGTGCCCCAGCAGGGCTCGACAAGGAACGGAGTGTCGAGTTGCGGTGCCGGTACGGTCCGGGCAGCAGTGGTCAGTACGGACTCTGACCTGTGAATCATGAAGTGATCCCCCTCCGCTGCGTCAGCGGCACGTTCAGTGAACGCTAATGGTTGGATCCATTCAGCGCAATACCCACGGGGAATTCAGGAAGAATTGCCATATTAGGGCCCCGATCGGATACAACTCACTGATCTGATGCCCCACCAGGCCAGCCCCCATGTACACAGGAGCGGGCCATCCCACGAGGTGAGATAGAGGCATGGGCCCATGGGTCAGAGGGTGAACGCCGGCTCCCATCACACCGCCGTGGACAACAGTGACCACCACACCGGGCGTGTTCTGTCTGGCCGCCGAATCTGCAATGCCAACGGAGGCCGACCGCGGAGCGGGGCGACATCGCCGATCTCCGCAGTGCCGGAGCCCTCGCCACCGCCAGGGCGGCAGCCATCCGATGGGCTCAGGGCTTGGCCTAGCCGGTCTACGGGAGCGCCCCGAGTGGGCAGGCGGAACGATCGCCGATCCCGCCCGGGCCACGACCTTCGTCGCCGCTCGGGCAGCCGAGGGCGGCGGCTACCGGAAGATCGTCATCGACGAGGGTTCGACGGCCGGGACAGTGGCGCCCACCCTCGGGCGCGGCGCCGCACACGTACGGCACCCTTGACGCCTCCCTGGGGCGTGGGGACTACGAACCCCATCAGTCCCAGGCAGCGATCAGGAGTGCTAGACCTCGTCGGGGTGCAGTGCATCGAGGATGAGGGAGAGGCCGAACTCGAACTCCTCGGCGTAGTCGTACCCGGGCCCCAGGGACTGCGCGGTGATGAGTTCTGCGAGGTGCGGGTGGGTGTCGGTCGGCAATGCGCGCAGGATGCCCCCGGCCACGCCATCGAGTTCGCTGTCGCTGGTGAAGGGCAGGCTCAGCTCCTGAAGGACGAACCCATAGACGTAGCTGTCGATCACCGTGACGGCGCGCGCAGCCATCGTGATGGAGAAGCCTCCCGCCCGCAGGGCCCCGAGGACGGCATCGTGGTGACGCAAGGTCGCCGGACCCGGCCGGCTGCGGGAGTCCATCAGGCCGACGGCCCACGAGTGAGCTCGAAGGACGGCGCGTGCTGATCTGGCGCCGTGACGCATGACCGACCTCCAGTCCGTCGTCGAGGACGGCAGGTCGATCTGGCCGAACACCACGTCGACCATTCCGTCGAGGATGTCGTCCCGGCCGCGCACATGGTTGTAGAGGGACATCGCCTCGACGCCCAGCGTGGCGGCGAGCGCCCGCATCGTGACCCCGGCTTGACCCTTCTCGTCGGCCAGGGCAATCGCGGCGGTGACCACTCGTTCCCGGCTGAGCCCCGCCCTCTTCGCTTTGGTGCGCCGACCGGTGCCGTGCTCGCTCATAAGCCTCCTCCCCTACCACCTTGCTTGACGTACGGCGTAAGCTTACTTTACTTACAACGTAAGTTTTGGTGGTCGAGCAGGGTAGGAGCTGAGGGATGAGCAGGGAGCGGATACGGAAGGTCTGCATCGTCGGCGCTTCGGGGAAGCTGGGCCAGTACCTGGTTCGGCATGCGCTGGACCGCGGCTACGAGGTCGTCGGTGTCTGCCGCGAACGCAGCGTCGGCAAACTGGCCGCACTCGCGGACAGGATCACGATCGTCGCCGGCCCCACGAACGACCGAGAAGTGATCCGACGAGCCGTTTCGGGGTGCGAAGGGGTGCTGACCGTACTCGTCCCCTGGGGCATGCAGCAGTACTCGTCGGGCACCGCACAGGCCGTACTCGATCACGCGGACCCCGATGCCCGCCTGGTCTTCTCCTGCGGCTGGCACGTCCCCCGGGACGCTCAGGACCGGTACTCCCGGAAGTTCACGGCGTCCGCCCGGATCGCCACCTGGCTGGGGCGCACACTGCGGGTCATCGACATCGATGACCAGGTGGAGGCATCGCGCCGGATCTTCGCCAGTGACCGGCGGTGGACCCTGGCCCGCGGAAGCGACCTGGAAGAGGGCGAGAGTCAGGGGCTTCCCGTGTGGAGCCGACACGTCGGTGCCCCGCTCCTGGAGAGCAATATGACACGGCGGGTGGACTTCGCACTCTTCATGGTCGAAGCGCTCACCGACGAAACACTCGTCCACGAGGCCCCGGCGATCGTCGGACGCCTCACGCCCAGCGCGCTCGCTCACGCCAGCGACGGTTGATTCCCCGCAACACCACACAACAACGAAAGGCAGAGCGACAGATGACCCTACCGACCACCACCACACGCCTCGCAACGGCCTCCGAACTCGAAGCAGTGGCGGCGTTGTGTACCGCCGCATTCGCCGACGAGGCGGTGATGGCCTGGGTCCTTCCCGATCCCGACACCCGCATCCAGCAGATGCACAGCATGTTCGGCAGCTCTCTCGGTGGCGCCGCCGACGCAGGGGCGTTGATGCTCGCGGTCGCCGACGGTGAACGCATCGGCGCCTCGATCTGGCTGCCCCGAACGGGCAGGCCGCAACCGATGGAACTGCCCACAGGCAGCGATCCAGCATCCCTGCGTCTACGGGCCGTTCAGAAGGCGACGGACACCCGATGCCCCGAGCGTGCCCACCTCTACCTCCAGTCCATGGCCGTTCTGCCGGAACACCGAGGTCGAGGTGCCGGAAGCATGATGCTCACATACGGACTTGCCCAGGCGAAGGAAAGGGGTCTACCGGTCTATCTGGAGGCATCCACGCGCGACAACCGCACGTTGTACGCACGGCATGGATTCCGCGACCACGGTGAACCGATCCACCTCTTGGATGACGGACCGTCACTCCAGCCGATGTGGCTCGACATCTGATGCGTAACACCCGGCGGGGCAAGTCAATGGACCGCGGTCGCCAGTAGCTCCGGCAGGTCGCGCATGTCGTCGAAGACGACGGTTCCCGATCCCTCCAGTCGCGAGGCCGGTGTGAGGCCGCCGCAGTAGCCGAAGGACCGCATGCCGGCGTCCCGGGCCGCCTGCACTCCATACACACTGTCCTCGATCACCGCGCACCGCCCGGGATCGACGCCCAGGGAATGGGCAGCGTGCAGGAAGAGGTCGGGTGCGGGCTTACCTCGGCGCACGTCTGCCGCACTGAAGATGCGTCCTCGGAAGTGGTCGATCAGATCGACGATCTCCAGGCTTCGTCGGATCCCGGCGTGATCACCGTTCGATGCAACACAGAAGGGGGGCATGAGTCGGTCCAGTACGTCCGCGATGCCTTCGACGGCGGTCAGTTCGGCCTCGAAGGCGGTCTGGTACCAAGGCTCGTACCGCTGCTGCCAGTCCTTCTCCAGGCGCCGTCCGAGTCGCTCCTCGACGGCCGCGGTGTAGACCTCGGTGGACGATCCCACGAACCGCTCGATGATCTCGGCCTCGGTGAATGTGCACCCCAGGTCATTCATGACCATCGCGTCTACGGTGACGCATATCTTCTCGCTGTCCACCAGCACGCCGTCACAGTCAAAGATCACCAGTTCAACAGGGGTCCGCTTCATGGTCCGCAGCCTAGAGGTGTGACCGACCAAGACCCGCACCCATATGTGGACCACCGTCGGTCGTGCCGGGATTCTGTGATGGGTGGTCGACGTCGATGCAGTGACCGCTCCCCCGCTGCGAAGTCGCCATGTACGTAGGGGCGGTGCATCCTCCCCAACCCCTGAAGGTTGCTGATGTCGGGTCGGGCTGAAGGATCGGAGCACTCCAGTCCTCTTGTCGAGATCGCTCTGCCGTCGTTGCAAACACAAGTCCCTGTACACACCGGCGACGCCGACGTGGGTCACACGGAAATCTTTGGTCGCAGGGGTATCGGCGTCGGCGATTCGGCCACCACGTGCCCCGACGGCACCCCGGAGCTGGTGCGGGTCGATGGTCGGTACAGACTCCGGATTTCGCTCTTTCATGCGGTTCCCGCTCCGTCTCAAACACATGTGTTCGATCGGACAGGTCGAATCGTTGTCCCGGATACCACCCCAACCGCCGTGCCGAACGGACCAGTCGTCGGCATCGAGATCGGCCGAGGCCGACCGGGCGGATGGCTGGTCGTCCCGCGCGCTGGGCACGGGACGGGAAAGGAGAACGCCGATGGATTCTGCGACTTGTGCGGGGGCTCACCCGCTGACCCGGGGGCGGGCTGTCCGCCCGTGCCGCACCTCGGAAGCGGTGGCCGTGCCGAGGTGGCACGGATGAGTGCGACGGAGGATCAAGCCGGTGCGGCCGAGACGCGCATCCCGCCAGCACGGGCGGCGCGGGTGCTGGAGCTGCCTCCGGAGTTTGTGCCTGCCGGGCCCGCTGAAGGCGATGACATCACCGACACCCTGGAGGTGGCGTACTGGGCGGTCCACGACGGGGCGTCCGCGAAGGCGAGCGTGCGGGAGATCCTCGCCAGCCTGCCCCGGATCGTGCGGCAGGTCGGGGCGCTGGCCTGGCAGGCCGACAGGCTCAACACGATCGCGGTCGCGGTCCTCCAACTGGCCTCGGCGGCGATGGGCGCGTTCGGCCTGGTCGCCTCGGTGGCGGTCCTGCACGAGCTGTTCGGGTCCGGGCCCACTCCGGACAGGATCCGTGCCGCCCTCCCTCAACTCCTGCTCGTGGTCGGGCTACTGTCGCTGCGCGCAGTCCTCGAAGCCGCGGTGGAATCGGCACAGGCGAGACTCACGCCGAAGATCAGAACCGCTTTGGAGTCCGAGTTCTACCATCTTGCGGCGCACGTACGACTGGAGGCGGTCGACGACGCCGACTGGCATGACGACATCCATCGCGCCAGCGACCGCGGGCTGTTCTACGCCCGTCAGATCGTGGGACAGATCGTCGCCCTCGCCGCGGCGGCCCTGGACATCCTCGGCACCATCGGAGTGCTCGGCCTCCTGCATCCGCTGCTGATCCTCATGCTGCCGCTGTCCGTCCTCCCCGTCGGTACCGCCGCCGTCCGCGCCGCCCGTGACCGCTTCCACTCCTACATGCGGTGGAACGCGCTCCAGCGTCGGGTGCGCGTGTTCTCCTGGCTGCTGCTCGACCAGGACTCCGCTGCCGAGATCCGCTCCAGTACCGCCCAGAACGCGCTGCTCTGCGAACATCGGCGGCTGACAGCGCGCATCGCGCAGGAGGACACCCGGCTGGGGGTGCGCGCGGCCCGGATCGCCCTCGCCGGGCGGGCCGTGGGAGGGATCGGAACCGGCATCACGTACGCGGCGCTGTGCGCCATGCTGATCGGCGGCTGGATCCCACTCGCCGTCGGCGCCGGGGCGGTCCTCGCGATCCAGTCAAGCCACCGCTCCCTGACCGCCTTCGTCAACATGGCACACATGGTGTACGAACACGCCTTGTGGGTGGGCGACCTGCTGTCAGTACAGACCCGGTGCAGAGAACTGCTGCCCCGTAGTGGCGGGCGGGCCGCGCCGGAGGAGGTCGACGAGATCCGCCTCACCGACGTCTCTTACACCTATCCGGGCAAGGACTCCCCCGCCCTCGACGGAATCAGCTTGACCCTGCGGGCCGGGGAGACCGTCGCGTTCGTCGGCGTCAACGGTTCCGGAAAGTCAACCTGCTCCAAGCTGATCGCGGGCCTCTACGATGCGGCGTCCGGCACCGTGTCCTGGAACGGCACCGACGCCCAACAGTTGGACGGGGTCTCGCTTCAGCAGCGGGTGGCCATGGTGCTCCAGGACCCCGTTCGCTATCCGTTCACCGCCCTGGCGAACATCGCCGCCTCCCGTGGCTCGATCACCGAAGCCGAGCCGCAGGCCGCCCACGCCGCGGCGGTCGCCGCCGGCGCCGACCAGGTCATCGGGGCTCTTCCAGGCACCTGGAAAGCCCTCTTGTCGAAGCGTTTCCAAGGCGGGCAGGAACTCTCCGCGGGTCAGTGGGCAAAGATCGCCGTAGCCCGCGGGCTCTACAAGAACGCACCCGTGCTGCTGCTCGACGAACCGACCGCCAGCATGGACCCGAAAGCCGAACACGGCGTCTACCAGGCCGTCCTTCGAGGTCCACGGCGCGCCGGTCAGATCACCGTCCTCATTTCACACCGGCTGGCCTCGGTCACCGAATGCGACCGGATCTATGTCTTCGACGGCGGAAGGATCGTCGCCAGCGGGTCCCACCAGGAGCTGATGGATCAACGGGGCGAGTATGCGGAGATGTTCATGCTCCAGGCCGCCGGCTATCAGAACGCCTTCGCCGCCGGGACGGAAGTCCCATGACTCCGGCACCCCCGACCGTCCGTGCCCCGGTCGCCAACAGGTCACGCTTCGATTCGCCTGGTCACCGGCAGGCGGCCCGTCACCACCTGGCAACCACAGAGCCGGTTGCCGGGGCGGGTGGGCCGGTCTGGGGTCGGGCCGCGGCGAGTTCCCCTCCCCCACGAGCACACCGTCCAGCACATCAGCAGAGGAGCAGCACCATGGGCTACGTCATCCGGGGGGAATGGGACCAGCACTACACCGACGGGAAGGGTTTCAGGCCGCTGGGAGACGTAGAGCGCGCCGTGCTCGCCGAGCACGCCCCCGCGCCGAAGGGCGGTGGCCGGGCGCTCGACGTGGGCTGTGGGGTCGGCGACCTGGCCGTCCACCTCAGGGGCCAGGGCTATGCGGTGGATGCAGTGGACTTCGCCGCGAGTGCGATCGCCCGGGCCGAATCGGAGCACGCGGATGTGAAGGGGGTGCGCTGGCTACGGCTGGGCATCGAGCGGGACGACCCGGAGGAGTTGAGCAGCATGGGCTATGACCTCATCACCCTGCGGCTCGTGCTGCCGTTCATACGGGACCGCGCCCGGGTCATGCACGGACTCGGCGGGCGGCTCAGGCCGGGCGGGGCGCTCGTGATCATCACACCCACCGCGGAACACACTCCTGAAGACCGACGGGACATCGCCCTCGATGACGAAGAAATCGAACTCCTCAGAGCGGATTAGAAAGAGACCGAGCGCTTGACGGTGGATGAGCTCGCCGTCCTGGTCCTGCGCGGACCGTGTCCCAACGGCGCCAGCGCGGTGCGGTAGCGCATGTCCCGAGGGCCGCTGCCCTGGCGGCCCTCGGGACAGCGGATGCAGACGCGCTCGATCGGGGCGCCTCGCCGCCTACAGGTGCCGCCCGGAGCCCTCACCGCCGCGTCCCCGGCACGGGTCCTGCGATCAGGGGAGATCCATTCTCACAGCGCTGTTATATTAGCGCTGTGAGAAATCCCGATCCCACGGTGCTGCCCGATCCCTGGTATGCGCTGCACAAGCTCCTGTCCGACATGGACGCCGAAATCGAACAGGTCTACGTCGAGCGTGGCATCAACGGGGTGCGACCACGGTTCGCCTATCCGTTGATCCGACTCGCCCACACCGGGCCTCTGACCATCCGCGAGCTTGCGGAATCCCTCGACCGCTCGCACTCGGCGATCAGCCAGACCATCGCCGCCATGCGCAAGGAGGGGCTGGTCACCTCCGAACCGGGGCCTGACGCCCGCACCCGACGGATCGAACTGACCGAACGCGGCCGGTCGCTGGTGCCGTTCCTGGAGGCCGAGTGGCGCGCCACCCACGCGACCGTGGCCGAGCTGGACGGGGAGGTCCCGTACGCGATGACCACCGTCGTCGAGGAGTTGCGGCGGGCCCTGGAGCAGCGGCCGATGCGACAGCGGGTCCTCGACCATCTCGTCGAGCCACCTCAGTGAAGGGGCGGATCCGGTTCCTTGACCTCCGTCCGCTGCGGAGCAGTCGGCCCTTCCGTGACCTGTGGATCGGCTCCTCGGCCTCCCAACTCGGCTGGCAGATAGCCACCGTGGCAGTACTGGCCCAGGTCTGGGAGCTGACCGGCAGTCCGGTCGCCACCGGCGCCATCGGGCTCGCCACCGGACTGCCGATGGTGGTCTTCGGCCTGCTCGGAGGCACGTTGGCCGACACCGTCGATCGTCGTGCGGTGGTGTGGATCACCACCGTGGGCCAACTGCTGGCCGCCGCGGGGCTGTGCGCCCAGGCGCTGGCGGACAACCGAAACGTACTGCTGCTGCTCGTGTTGGTCGCCTTCGGGGCCGCCTCCGGCGCGCTCGGTGCCCCCGCGCGGCGTACATTCCCCGTACGACTGCTACCGGCCGATCAGGTCGCCGCGGGGCTCGCGCTGAACAATGTGTCCTTCCAGGCGGCAATGCTGACCGGGCCCGCACTCGCCGGGCTGATCATCGCCCGCTGGGACTTCGCTGCCGCCTACGCCGTGCAGGCCGTGGCCATCGGCGTATCGATGCTGACCGTGCTGCGCCTCCCAGTCATCAAGCCCGAAGGCGCGCTCACCACAGACGGTAGACGCCGTGCGGAGCGCGGCGGCTGGCGGATCGTCCTGCGCCGCCCCGCGCTGTGGGGGGTGATGGCCACGGACCTGTCCGCAACCCTGCTGGCCATGCCGATCGCACTCTTCCCCCTCGTCAATGAAATCCGGTTCGACGGCGATCCGCAGACGCTCGGCCTGTTCCTCTCGGCCGTTGCGGTCGGGGGGATCTCAGCCGGTCTGCTGTCCGGGACGGTGACGCGTTGGCCCCGCGCCGGTGTGGTCCAACTGACCGCGGCCGGGATCTGGGGACTGGCCCTGGCGGGCTTCGGGCTGCCCGGGCCGCTATGGCTGGCGCTCGGCTGTCTGGCCGTCGCCGGCGCTGCAGACACCGTATCGGTGATCACGCGTAGCACTCTGATCCAGTTGGAGACTCCGGACGCCTACCGCGGGCGGGTCTCCTCCGTGGAACACGTCATCGGCGTCGCAGGCCCCGAACTGGGCAACTTCCGTGGCGGTCTGCTGGCGTCGGCCACATCCGCCACCTTCTCACTGGTCGCAGGCGGCCTCTCCGCCACCTTGGCGATCGCTGCCGTTGCGGCGACCAATAGGACCCTCCGCGCCTACCGCACACAACCCGCCATCGTAGAGCCCCCCACCCCGACGGTCACCGACGCGGCGAACGCCGTTGGCTAGCCGTCGTGGCCGTACGTCAGCCACTTCTCCAACACGACCTAGCACGCCACGCGTTAGCGGAGTCCTTATGGGGAGCGCGGTCGGCTCAATCGCCCGCTTCGAGGTACGAGGCCAGGTTGGCCAGTGAGGAGGCGAGGCCGGACTCATGGACCGTCTGGTCGATGCCGGGCGGTACGTCCGTGGCAGTGACGGCCACCTCGGTCCCGTTGGCGGTGGCGGCAAGATCCCAGGTCATCGTCATCGTGCCCGCGAATGACGGGTCGTCGGCCTCGAACACCGCCCGTTGCACCACGCGCTTGAGCGGCACCATGTCGGCGAACTCGATGTCGACGATGTCCGTGGCATCCGACGTCTTGCCGGGGTTGTCGGACGGGTCGAGATAGGTGAGGACCATCTGAAATCCACCGCCGGGCCGTGGATCCCATCGTTCGATCCGCCCACTCATCCCGTCCGGTGGTAGCCATGCCTCAAGGGACGCCCGATCGAGGAGGGCGTCGTACACAGCCGCCGGTGGTGCGGCGATCACTCGGCTGGCGCGGTGGGGCGTACTCATGCCCCGACTCTAGGACAACGGGTCACACGACGCCCGTCTCCGAGCTGGAGAAGACGGGCGAAGAACAGGACGCAGGCCGACAGGGCCACCGTCTCACGGTGGTTCCGAAGCCGGTGGATTCCGAATCCCGCCGTGGCGAGTGCCGCCGACGCCGCCCATCCACGCACCCTCCTGTCCAGGCCACCGAACCCCCTGTGGTCAATCCACCGTCCACATCCTGATCGGCCCAGGCTTCGTACAGCCCAACGCCAGGCCCCTACAGACCAACCCAGGACCAGGGCAGACCAACGCGAGCTCCGTATGGACCAAGCCAGACCTCGGCTCGGCCGGACCGAAACTCGCTCTGGTTCCGGCTCCTCGAATGAGTATTCGTACGGATACCGGAGGCAGCCCGCCCGTGGCCCACTGATGGCCATGGACGAAACCACGTCGCAGTCACCCCCCCGTACCCGCGATCAGCGGTGGCGGCGCACAGCAAGGATCGGGCTGGTGAGCCTGGCCCCGGTGTACGTCCTCGCGATCCTCGTGATGCTCCCGCAGTGCAGTCTGACGGACGACTGCGGCAACCCTCCGCGTGCACTGGAACACCTCGCCTGGGCGGCGTTCGCGGTCAGCGCCACGGCCGGACTCCTCGCCTCTTTCGCGCCACAGCGGTTCCACTGGAGCCAGCGCGTCCGCCCGCCCCTCACCCTGCTGCATCTCACGGGGACGGTGGTTGCTGCGGGGGCGGTGCTGGCGACCGCACCATGAGCGGGGTGCTGGTCAGTCCGCCTCCAGTTGGAAGTTGAAGACGGTGGAGTCGAAGCGGCTGTAGCTCTCGTAGTCCACGAGGTCGTACAGGTCACGCCGGTGTTGCATCGCATCGAGTTCATTCGTCAGTGAACCCTGTTCCAGCAGTGTGGTCAGGCCCCGGTCCGCCGCTCCCATGGCCATGCGCAGCAGTGAGACGGGCCAGATCACAATGTTGACCCCGACGTCCCGCAACTGATCGGTGGTGAACAGCTCACTCTTGCCGAACTCAGTCATGTTCGCGAGGATCGGTACGTCGATCGCGGCGCGCACCTGGGCGAACTCGTCCAAGCTTCGCAACGCCTCCGGGAAGATCGCGTCCGCCCCGGCGTCCACCAGCTGCCGCGCCCGATCGATCGTCGCGTCCAACCCATCGACCGCGCGTACGTCCGTACGGGCCACGATGAGGAAGTTGGCGTCGCGCCGGGCGTCGACGGCCGCCCGAATCCGCCGCCCTGCCGTCCCGGCGTCGACGACCTGCTTGCCGTCGAGGTGGCCGCAGCGCTTCGGGTTCATCTGGTCTTCGATGTGCACGCCCGCGAGGCCGGCATCCTCAAGCTCCTGGATGGTGCGCGCGACGTTCATCGGCTCACCGAATCCGGTGTCGGCGTCGGCGAGCGTGGGGAGGTCGGTGACGCGCGTGATCTGGCGCGTGCGCCCCGCGACCTCGGTCAGTGTCGTCAGCCCGATGTCCGGAAGGCCGAGGTCGGCGCTGAGCACTGCCCCCGACACATAGACGCCGTCGAAGCCGCGGCGCTCGATGAGCCGCGCCGAGAGCGGGTTGAAGGCTCCCGGCAGTCGCAGCAGCTCACCGGAGGCGAGCCGCTCGCGGAAGGATCGGCGCTTTTCCGCATCGGTTCGAGTCGTGTAGAGCATCGCTGGCTCCTCAGAAGATTCCGGGTCGGCCCGCGGAGGGCAGCTGCCCCGCCTGGGCTACGAAGGTCAATTCGCGCACCTCGTCCACCCCGAGCTCCGGAAGCCGCAGCGCCAGGTCGAGGAACCGCTTCACCTCGACCTCTCCCAGCACGGGTGTCGCGAGGGTGCGGAACTTCTCGATGTAGTTCTCCCGGGCGAAGGGGCGGGCTCCGGCGGGGTGTGCGTCCGCAACAGCGATCTCGTCCTCGACCGTGCGGCCGTCGACGAGCTGCACAACGATGCGCCCGCCGTAGGACTGGCTGTCGCCGCCCGCGTGGTAGCGCTGCGTCCACACCGGGTCCTCGACGGTGGTGATCTTCTGCCACAACGCAACGGTGTCGGCACGTGTGGCCCGCTCGGTGGCGTACGAGTCGACGTGGTGCCAGCGCCCGTCCTGCAGTGCGACGGTGAGGATGTAGGGCAGTGAGTGGTCGAGCGTCTCACGCGAGGCGTTCGGGTCGTACTTCTGCGGGTCGTTGGCACCCGAGCCGATGACGTAGTGCGTGTGGTGCGAGGTGTGGACGACGATGCTCTCGACCTTGGCCGGATCCGCCACGTCGGGGTACTCGCGAAGCAGTTTCCGCGCCAAGTCGATCCACGCCTGCGCCTGGTACTCCGCCGAGTGCTCCTTGGTGTAGCTGAGCAGAATGGCTTCCTTGGGCTCGCCCGCACCGGGGAGCGGCACCTCGTAACGGCCGTCCGGACCGTCGAGGAGCCAGGCGATGACCCCGTCCTCACCCTCGTAGATCGGGGCCGGGCTCGTCTCTCCGCGCATCGCCCGGTCCACGGCCTCGACCGCGAGCTTGCCGGCGAACCCGGGCGCGTACGCCTTCCAGGACGAGATCTCACCCTTGCGGGACTGCCGCGTGGTCGTCGTGGTGTGCAGCGCCTGACCGATGGCCTGGTAGATCACCTCGGTGGACAGGTCGAGCAGCGTTCCGATGCCAGCAGCGGCCGACGGGCCGAGGTGCGCGATGTGGTCGATCTTGTGCTTGTGCAGACTGATGGCGCGCACGAGGTCGATCTGGAGCTCGTAGCCCGTTGCGATACCGCGGACGAGCGCACGTCCGTCCTTGCCGACGTGCTGAGCGACGGCGAGGACCGATGGGATGTTGTCACCGGGGTGCGAGTAGTCCGCAGCGAGGAAGGTGTCGTGGTAGTCGAGCTCGCGCACGGCGACCCCGTTGGCGTACGCCGCCCACTCGGGGCCCGTGCGGACGTCCGACCCCAGTCCGAAGAGGGTGGACCCAACGCCACCACGGCTCGGGGTGTGTGACAACGCCTGCGCACGCGCCGAGGAAGGGGCCGAGCGGCCGATGGAGGCGGCTGCGACTGCCGCATTGTCGATGACCCGGTTGACGATCATCTCGACGGCCGAGTCCGTGACCTCGACGGGGTCCGTGGCTATCTGCGCCATCTTCCAGGCCAGCTGCTCCTCCCGGGGGAGGTTCTCCTCGCTGCGGTGGGATCGGACGAGATGGTTCCTCATCGTGGTGTCTCCGTTGTTGTGGTGGGGCTGTTGTGTTCCTCGATCGCGTCCCGGTCGTCGGGACGCCAGGACTGGCGGAAGTGCTCAAAACTGTTGTGAAGGTGAACGTGCGTGGCGTGCAGCGCGAGCGCCGCGTCGCCCCGGGAGATGGCCCGCGCGATGAGCGCGTGCTCCGAGGCGGACGCTTCGAGCCTGGCCTGGGAGTGGCCTGCCATGCGACGTACACGAGTGATGTGGGTCCGAAGGTTCTCGACCGCATCGACGAGGAAGGAGTTCTCCGTCGCCTTGTAGATGGCCTCGTCGAAGCGGCTGATGAGCGCGTAGTAGTCGCTCACCTGCTCGTCGGAGACTGTTGAACCACGGAGGTGACCGTGCCACTGCGTGAACTGGAACTCGAAGGCCGCGAAGAGCGCGGGTTTGCCGCGTACGGCGGCGAGTTGGGCTGCTTGTGCCTCAAGGCAGGCACGCAGTTCGAAGAGGCTTCGCACGTCGTGTTCGGCGACCTGCGTGACGACGAGACCTCGTTTTCCCGACGGCTCGACGAGGCTTTCCGCGGCCAGTCTGCGAAGCGCTTCGCGAACCGGTGTGCGGGAGACCCCAAGGCGCGCGGACTGTTCCACCTCTAAGAGGGGGGCGCCCGGTGGCAAGTCGCCGTCGAGGATCTCCGACCGCAGCTGAGTATATGCACGTCCTGCGGCAGTGGAGGAAGTGGTCAACATAGGGCGGAGTGTATACACGAGTTGATTGTGGGTCACGAGGCGAGCACAAAGTACCGGGAAACTCTTGTGGGTACCCCGCAGTCTGTATACATTCCGTTTCTCCAGACGCTCCCGTCGCAGAGACAAGGATGTCTCCCATGAAGCTCACCCGCATCGCCGCTACCACAGCGGTCGCTGTCCTTGCCCTCACCGCATGCGGCAGCAACGACAGCTCCTCAGGCACGAAGGCCAAGGCCGACAAGAAGCCTCAGGCGCTCAACCGACTTGAGATAATCGCACCCGCAGCACCAGGCAGCGGTTGGGACCAGGCCGCCCGCGCAGTCCAGGACTCGCTGAGAACCGAGAAGCTGGCGAAGTCTCCAGAGGTCAAGAACGTCCCGGGTGCCTCGGGCACCGTCGCCCTCGCGCAGGTCGCGCCGCAGAAGGGCAAGGAGGACCTCTGGATCGCCTCGGGCCTGGCCATGATGAGCGGTGTCATAAGCAACGGCACCAACGTGACCCTCGACGACCTCACGCCTCTCGCCCGCATCATGGGCGAGTACGAGGTCATCGTCACGCCGAAGGACTCGCCCTACAAGTCCATCGATGACCTCTTCGCAGCGATCAAGAAGAACCCGAAGGCGGTCTCCATCGCCGGAGGCTCCGCCGGCAGCGCCGACCACATCTTCATCGGCCTGCTCGCCAAGCACTACGGAGTCAAGCCCGCCGACGTCAACTATGTCCCCTACAGCGGTGGCGGCGAGGCGACCACGGCCATCCTCGGTGGCAAGGTCCAGGCAGGTGTCTCGGGCCTCAGCGAGTTCTCCGCGCAGATCAAGGAGGGCAAGATGAACGGCCTCCTCATCTCGTCGCTGGAGCAGATCGAAGGGGTCAAGTTCGCCCAGACCGCGACCGACGTGGACAAGACCCTTGAGTTCCAGAACTGGCGCTCGGTGATGGCACCGGGCGGTGTGAGCGACGCGCTCAAGACCCAGTACAGCGAGGCACTCAAGAACCTGCACGCCTCGCAGAGCTGGAAGGACACGCTCAAGAAGAACGCCTGGAACGACAACTTCATCGCCGGTGACGAGTTCGCGACGTGGCTGAAGGAGGAGAACACCCGGGTCCAGGGTGTCCTCGACGACCTCGGCCTGTCCAAGAAGTGAACTGAACCTCGTTGTGGGTGCCCGCCGTGCGCGGGCACCCACCACCTCGGCGTGAGAAAGGCACACCCATGAGCACCCACCCGACAACACCCGAGCCCTCCTCGGCCCAGCCCCGCGACCACCGAGGTGTGGCACTGGGCGAGTGGGCCGTGACCGCCGGGCTTCTCGCCATCGGGGTTGTCACACTGCTCGACGGCCTCGGGCAGGCGACCTCAACGTCCGCATCGGGCGTCGGAGCCGGCTTCATGCCCAAGGTCGTCGGCGTACTGCTGATCGCACTCTCCGTGGCTCTCGGCATTCAAGTCGCGCGCGGCAAGCGCGGTGAGGCCGACGCGGCAGAAGGCGACGTCGACGTCCGCAGCACCAGGTGGGTTCCCCTCGCCGTCTGTGTGGGCGCCGTGCTGATCTTCATAGCCGGCGTCGAGACCCTCGGCTACATCATCGTCTCCGCCCTGGCGTTCTGGCTCACGGCATGGGCCCTCGGGGCTCGTAGCCACCTCAAGTCGGCGGGCATAGCCGTCGTGCTGTCCGTCGTCGTGTATCTCGTCTTCACGCGCGCCCTCGGCATCTCGCTGGCCGCCGGCGTCCTGGAAGGGGTCCTCTGATGTCGGGCTGGGAAGGACTTCTGCACGGGCTCTCGCTCGCCGTCACCCCTGAGAACCTGCTGTTCGCACTGATCGGCACCATCGTCGGAACGCTGATCGGCGTCCTGCCGGGCATCGGCCCGGCGCTGACGATCGCCCTCCTCCTGCCGATGACGTACGGACTGGAGCCGGCCAGCGCGTTCATCATGTTCGCCGGCATCTACTACGGCGCCATGTACGGCGGATCGACCACGGCGATCCTTCTGAAGACCCCCGGCGAGTCCGGGTCGGTCATCACCGCCATCGACGGCAACAAGATGGCACGAAAGGGCCGCGGGGCCGCGGCACTGGCCACCGCAGCCATCGGATCGTTCATCGCGGGCACCATCGCCACCCTGCTGTTGGCGTTCTTCGCGCCGTGGATGGTCGAGGTGGCGATCAAGCTGGGCGCCCAGGACTACTTCGCGCTCATGGTCGTCGCCTTCCTCACCGTCAGCGCGCTCGTCGGCAGCTCACCGCTGCGCGGGCTCATCTCGATGGCGCTCGGCCTGACCGTCGGGCTCGTCGGACTCGACTTCCAGAGCGGTCAGCAGCGCCTCACCTTCGAGCAGGTGTCCCTGCTCGACGGCATCGACACGGTCGTCCTCATCGTCGCCCTGTTCGCCCTGGGCGAGGTGCTCTACGTAGCGGCACACCAGGTGTCGAGCCGCTTCGACGTCATGCAGGTGAAGAAGGGCAAGCACTGGATGTCCCGCGAGGACTGGGGGCGCGCCTGGCGACCCTGGCTGCGTGGAACGTCCATCGGGTTCCCGCTCGGTGTGATCCCCGCGGGCGGTTCCGAGATCCCGACCTTCCTCTCGTACACCCTTGAGCGCAAGCTGTCGAAGCGCCCGAAGGAGTTCGGACAGGGCGCGATCGAGGGAGTGGCCGGACCGGAGGCGGCGAACAACGCCAATGCCGCCGGTACCCTCGTCCCGCTGCTGACGCTCGGCATCCCGACGTCCGCCACGGCAGCCGTCATCCTCGTCGCCTTCCAGCAGTACGGCATCCAGCCCGGTCCTCAGCTGTTGGAGACCCAGTCGGCGCTGGTCTGGGGTCTGATCGCCAGCCTGCTCATCGCGAACGTCATCCTGCTCGGATTGAACCTGCCGCTCATCGGGCTCTGGGTGAAGATCCTCAAGATTCCCAAGCCCTATCTGTTCGCCGGCATCATGGTCTTCGCACTGCTCGGCACCTATGCCGTGAACGGCAGCGCGTTCGACGTGGGAGTACTGCTCTTCTTCGGTCTCGCCGGCTATCTCATGCGCCGGTTCGGCTTCCCGGTCTCACCGATGATCGTGGGCGCGATCCTCGGCCCCCTGGCAGAGGTCCAGCTGCGACGGGCACTCGACATCGCCGGGGGTGACATCTCAACCCTCGTGTCGACGCCGTTCACGATCGTCGTGTACTTGACGCTGGCCACCGTCCTGGTCGGAGGCTTCCTCCTCCGCAGGCCGAGGCGCAGCGCCGTTGCCACCGAGACCGCCCTCGAAGATGAGGTTCCCGACGTCCGGGAGTCCTCGGACCGTTGAGAGCCCCTGCGGCCCTCCTGTGCCATGCGTTCCTCATCCAGCTCGCCGCTTACATCGTGCGGCCGACCTCGGCCTACCGTGCGATCGAGCTGGGTGTGGATCCGCAGATGGTGGGTCTCATCGCGGCGAGTTTCGCGCTCATACCACTCGTGGTGGCCGTGTCCATCGGGCGGTGGAACGATCGCGGTCATGTCAGGCTGAGCCTCGTCATCGGCGGTGTGCTGATGACGGGGGCGGGGCTCGGGATCCACTTCTGGTCCGAGAGCCTGGCGAGCCTGCTGATCTGGAATGCCGTCATCGGTCTCGGGCACCTCCTCGCGATCGTGGGTCAGCAGACGCTCGTTGCCGAACTCGGGCGAGAGCGGTTGGACTCCGCCTTCGGTACGTACACCTTCGTGGGGTCCCTGGGGCAGGCGGCGGCCCCGCTGGTGCTGGCGGCCGTCGGTGGAAGCGCGGTGCTCCCGGACACCGGCGTCCTCTTCGGCATCTACACGGCCACGTGTGTGGGCTTGCTGGCCGTGACCGGACTGCTTTCGCCTCCGCGGAACGCCGACCAGCGCCTGGGCAGCCAGCACTCCTTGAAATCCGCCCTCCGCGTCCCGCGGACGACTCGGCGCACCATGACGGGTGCGATGTTGCTGAGCATGCTCGTGCTGGCGGCGGTCGACCTGATCCAGGTCTACCTTCCAGCCCTCGGGGTGGAACGGGAGATCCCGTCGGCCACCATCGGTGTGCTGCTCGCCGTGCGGGCGGCGGCAACGATGCTCTCGCGGCTGGGGCTTGCGCGCCTGGCCACCCGAGTGGGGCGGACCCGGCTCGCGTACGTCTCCACGATCGTCGCGGGCGCAGCAGTGGCGGCCCTGGCCGTTCCCGCACCGGTCGTCGTCGCGGGGATCCTCCTCGCCATCGCGGGATTCGCCCTCGGGATCGGTCAACCACTTTCGATGTCGATCGTGACCGCCGCCGCCCCGGCCGGGACGACGTCGACCTGGCTCGCCCTGCGCCTGAGTGGCAACCGCGTCGGCCAGTCCGTGATCCCTGTCGTCCTCAGCGCATTCACCGGCAGCATCGGGACGGGTGGCATCTTCGTGATCACCGGTGTCGGGCTGCTCGGCACCGCCGCCGCGGCGCGGATCCTGATCGCCGATGACCTCTGACCCGCTTCGACACCCGGCTGTTTCGGACGGGCGGCGTTGCGGTCGGTGGAGTCGCCGATCCGTGGTGCAGGAAGACGGGTTCAGTCGATGATCGCGGTGGCTTCGACTTCGACGAGGAGGTCGGGCCCGGCCAGGGCTGCGACTCCTATGCCGGTGAGCGGCGGGGTCGGGAGGGTGCCCAGCTTGGCCGCTGCCCGGGCGATCCCTTCCCTCAGCAGGGGCATCTTGTCGGGGGTCCAGTCGACGAGATAGACGGTCAGTTTCGCCACGTCGTGGAAGGTCGCACCGGCTGCCGCCAGCGCCGTACCGATGTTGACGTAGCACTGCTCGACCTGAGCGGCGAGATCGTCCTTGCCGATGGTGACGCCGTCGAGGTCGCAAGCGACCTGTCCGGCGATGAAGACCAGTTTCGACCCGGTCGCGACGGACAGTTGTCGGTACAGGTCGACCGTTGTGAGTCCTTCGGGGTTCTTCAGGGTGACGGCCATGTTGACTCCTTGTTGAGATCCCGTGGTTACGCGCCTCAGAACCGGCGCGTTCACGGTCACTTGTGGTTACTGAGGAACCGTAGGAGAGTCTTCTTCGGCAGGGAAGAACGCACTTTTTGGTGACTGGAGAACCAGATGGTGACCAAGCAACTCAATGACGGCTCCCCCGACGAGGCGGACTTGACCCGCGCGGACTCGCTGGCGCGGGAGATCTTCTCGGAGGTCGCCAACAAGTGGGCGCTCCTGATCATCGAGGTCCTCGGTGATGGCACCCTGCGCTTCGGTGAGGTACGGAACAAGGTCGACGGCATCAGCCACAAGATGCTCACCCAGAACCTGCGCATGCTGGAACGCAACGGCCTGGTCGAGCGGAATGTGCATCCCACCGTGCCACCGCGCGTCGAGTACACGCTCACCGAGCCGGGCCAGGCACTCCGGGCGACGGTCGATGGAATGTGTGACTGGACCCACCGGTACTTCGGCCACATCGAGGCGTCCCGCCACCGGTTCGACGCCTGACGAGTGGGGCACCCGGGTGCAGGGCGTACGGCGGAGCTCACGTGGCAGTACGACGAGCAGGTACCCGGGCCGGTCAGCGGTCGTCGAACGGGCCGACGCCGAGTGCCTCCAGTGCATCGAGGACGAGGTCGATGCTGACGGCTGCGAGGAGCAACCCCAGAAGCCGGCCGAGCAGTTCGACGGTGGCATGGTGCGTGGCACGCAGGACGCGCTCCAGGAGGAGGATGCAGACGAGGTCCAACGCGATCACGGCGACGTACGCACCGGCGACGGTGGAGCGCCAGGTCCAGTCGGAGCGTGCTGCTGCTTCGATGAGCAGGGCTGTCATGGCCAGGGGGCTGACGACGAAGGGCACGAGGAGTTCACGCAGGGCACCGGTGGTGTCGGCGCCGTCATCGTGCGGTGTGCCCGTTCCCGTGGGCAGGCCCAGGACGAGGCCGACGGCGTAGAGGAAGAAGATGATGCCGCCGGCGAGCAGGAGTGCGGGGGTGCTGATGTGGAACAGGTCGAGGACCCAGGGGGCTGTGAAGCTGGTCGCCAGACCGATGAGGATCGCCGTGCCGCACGAGAGGAAGGCGATGGTGCGGAGTTCGCGGGTGGGGTGCGTCTGCGCCAGGTGGGCGAAGGAGAGCAGGACCTTCGGCGGACCGACGACGGATACGAAAGTGATCAGGGCGGCGGAGAAGCTGAGCGCGTTCACCCTGGGGAATCTAGGCCGAGGCCGCCGGCGTGGCCGGGCACGGCACGGGGTGTCGGTGGAACTACGGAATCTTCCTCCCCGGGCCGGTCGGGCGTTGTGACCGCGACCGTCTCGGGGAGGACCGACCCGGATTCGATATCAGGCCGTCAGGGCAGTGGCCGATCAGGCACGGCGTGCGGCCCATACGGTGCGTTCGGTACGGACCGCGAGGTCACGGCGGCGCAGGATGCTCTGGGGGCTGTCGGTGTCCAGCAGTCGATCGAGAGCGCTGAGGTCCTCAGCGGCCAGAGTGTCGGCGTCGCCGGCGCGCAGGCGCTTCAGGCTGCTCAGTGCGTACTGGCCGACTGACTGGTCGTCGGAGCCTTCGATGTGCACGGTGATCGAGCGTTCGCCCTCGACGGTGAACCCGGCGGCGGTCAGTCTCGGACCCCAGTCGGCACCACGGTGCGGCACGTGCTCGGCGTGGTGGTGCTCAAGGGCCGCATGGCAGCGGTCTTCGAGGCCGGGCCGCTCCTGCGGAGCGTCGTCGGGCAGGAAGCGTGGGAAGCCGGCCAGTTCGACGACGGCGAACAGACCGCCCGGAGAGAGCAGGTCATAGACCTTGCTGAGGGCTCGGTCGGGGTCGGCCATGTGGTGCACCGACGCCGATCCCCACACCAGATCGGGTCGGCCCAACGCGGGCCAGTCCGCGTCGAGATCGGCCAGCACGGTGCGCACCCTGTCGGCCACACCGAGTTCCTCGGCCTTCGCCCGTAGCCGGTGCAGATGGCTGGCCGATACGTCGACGGCGGTCACCTGTGCTTCGGGGAAGCGCGCGAGCAGGGCGAAGGTACCGGCCCCGGTGCCGCATCCCAGGTCGAGGATGTGGCGCGGCGCGCTCTTGAGGGGCAGCCAGGCGGTGATGGAATCCGTGTGCTCGGCGAGCACCTCGGCATCCAGATCGAGGAGCTCCACCTGATCGTGGGAGTCAGGGGTGTGGGTGTGGTGAGCGCCGGGGTGAGCGTGTGCCGCGTGCGAGGAGGGGTGTGTCATGTGATCCACGCTAAGAGCGTCAGGCCATCGCGGCACCATGGTTCCCGGTGTGCGCAAGACGATGACATCATTCGCTGCCGAACGCGCAAGCCGATGCCCCTGAGCGCCGATGCTCTGCGCACAGAGCGTGGGGATGCCTCGTCACCGTCGTGCGGAGCGCATGCGGAAGTGGTCGGGCCGGTCGATGACGCGGCGGCGGCCGTCTCAGCCGTCGTCACCGCGCTGATGGCCGCGGCGGGCGTCGCGGTCGAAGATGCCCAGGATCTCGCAGGGGCCGCCCTCGGCACCGATGGCATGGGGCAGCATCGTGGGGAACTCCGCCGCCTGGTTCGTCTCCACGCGAATCCGTCGGTTGCCCAGCAGCAGGACCGCGGTGCCGGACAGGACGACGAGCCATTCACGGCCCGGATGGGCCCGCAGCCGTGCGGGGCTGTCGGGCGGAGGGCTCGTCATGCGCTGGCGAACGACGCTCAGACCGGGTTCGGCCTTGATGGGCCAGCGCATGAGTCCATGAGCTGCATCGATCGTCGGGTTGGTGACGATGTCATCGGTGGCGGTTTCGACGAGCTGATCCAGGGAGGTGTCCAGCGCCCGGGCCAGGGTGACCAACTGGTCCAGAGCCAGTCGGCGCTGACCGTTCTCGATGCGGCTGAGTGTGGACTGGCTGACGTTCGCCCGGGTTGCCAGGTCCGCGAGGGACCAGCCCTGCGCCACCCGCAGGGCTCGGATCCGCTTGCGCACGAGGCTCTCCAGCTCGCCATTGTCTTGCGTCATAGGCAACATTCTATGCCCCAAACGCCAAGCCGGCCTATCGTCGCCATCGCAGCCTCCGGAACGACCGAGGCCCATGCGAACCAGGACACGAACAGCCCATGCGGACCAGACACGAAGAGAGGGCGACTCCATGACCGTGACCACGACCCCAGCCGCAAGTGACAAGCTGCCGAGTGAGACCGTCGACGCCGTGGTGATCGGCGGGGGCGCCGCAGGGTTGAACGGCGCGCTGATGCTCGGCCGCTCCCGCCGCTCGGTCGTGGTGATCGACAGCGGCACCCCACGCAACGCACCCGCCGACGGCGTACACGGGCTCCTCGGCCTGGACGGCATCCCACCAGCCGAACTACTGCACAGGGGGCGCGAAGAGGTCCGCGGCTATGGCGGCCTGGTCGTGAACGGCGAAGTGAACTCTGTGGCCCGAGCCGCCTCCACCACGGCGGGAGACCCACGCTTCACCGTTACCCTCACCGACGGCAGGACTGTGACCGCGCGCCGCCTGCTCATCGCCACCGGACTGCGTGACGTCCTGCCCGATGTCCGCGGGCTCGCCGAGCACTGGGGGCACGGCGTGGTGCACTGCCCCTACTGCCACGGCTGGGAGGTGCGCGACGAACCCATCGGCGTCCTGGCCGTGAATGCGGCCTCGGTTCACCATGCCCTGCTGTTCCGGCAGTTGACCGACGACCTCGTCTACTTCACCCATGGCACCGAACTCGACGAGCCCACCCGCGGGCGCTTCGCCGCCCGGAACATCCGCATCGATGACACTCCAGTGGCGGAGGTCATGGCCGACGAGGAGGGCGACATCGCGGGCGTACGCCTGACCGACGGGCGTTTCGTGTCCCGCCGGGTCCTCGCCGTCGCTACCAAGATGCAGGCACGCACCGAGGGCCTGGACGGACTGGGACTTCCGCTGGAGGACGTTCCGGGCGGGATGGGCCGACGTTTCGCCTCCGGCACGGCCGGCACCACGGAGGTACCTGGAGTGTGGGTTGCCGGCAACGTCACCGATCCAACCGCACAGGTCGGCGCATCCGCCGCGGCCGGCGCTCTGGCCGGCGCCCACATCAATGCGGATCTGGCGGTCGCCGACACCGAAGCTGCCTTCGTCGCCGTGTCTCGCGCCGACGCACCCCTGTGACGCCTGCGCACTCAGCCGCTTCTGCGCCCAAGGCAACGGGCCGATGGGAGCATTGGGGTCTCCCACACCGTCGTCGCCCCCTGCCGGTGTGGCCGAGCTCCTTTCTCCCCTGACCGGCGGCGTCACGGACCCTGCAAGCCCGCCCGTCCACCCCGGTCCCACACCGTCGTCAGACCCGGGATGCCAGGAGCTCTTCCAGTTCGGCCGCGTAGAAGAGGGCCGGGTCGAAGCCCATCCCGCCGAAGTGGCCCGCCAGTTCCAGCGACAGCAGACCGTGCAGCCGGGTCCAGAAGACAAGTGCCCGATGGAGTGCTGCGGACGGAGCGGGGTGGCCGGCGGCCCATTGCCGATGGCTCTCCAAGTGAGCGCTGAACGGCGTCTCCTGGGTGTCCGTGGCGAGCGCCGCGCACGCATCGAGCAGCGTGGTCATGATCTCCGAGGAGATGCCGGTGATGTCCTCGGGTGCGTGATATCCGGGAACCGGGGTTCCGTAGATGAGCAGGTAGCGCTGGGGGTCCTCCAGGGCCCAGCGGCGCAGGACGTGTGCCAACTCAGCCAGATCGGCACCCTCGGCGGTGGCTGATCGGAGGGTCTCGGCGAGGCTTCGGTACGCCTCCCTGATGAGTTCGGTGATCAGGTCGTCCCTGCTGGCGAAGTAGCGATAGAGCGCGGGTCCGCTGACGCCCATCCGCTTGGCGATCGCATTGAGGGAGAGCGCGGACGCTCCCGCCGTGGCGATCTGCTCCCAGGCGTGTTCCTTGATCTCCGCACGCACCTGGGCGCGATAGCGCTCCCTCGGTGTTGCAGCACCCGTCTCCTGCATTTCTGCCACCTCCCTGGCCCCTGAGGTTACAGCTTCCAAGTTTCGTGAGAAGCCATCACGTAATCGTTGACCTCACGCAATGCAGAGAGTTATAACTTCTAACGAACACAAGAGCTTCTATTCATCGAGTTCCGTCCAGCCCGTCACCACAACCTGTCCGCACGGTGAACCGGCACCCGCCCACCACCAAGAACACGCACCTTCCGGAACCTGGTGGGAAGGGTCGCCGAACACCGTCGACGACCACCCGGCGCGCCTGCCGAGAGACCAGGCGCCCAACTGACGGCGGACACGCGCTCAGCAGAGGAACCGTCACCAACCGACAAGGGGAACTCCGTGCCCGGCATCCGCAACACCGGCATTCGCGCCGCCCTGTTCACCGTCCCGCTCGTCATCGGCCTTCTTGGTGCCGCCGTCACGCCGGCCGGGGCCACCCCGCCCCACCCCGTGAAGCCCCTCACCTGCCGTGGGGAGGGCGTCGACCCCGACGCACTCGTCCGTCACCGCACCGAAACGGTGATCCATGCACCGCTGCGGACCATTTGGAAGCTTCAGACCGACGTCGAGCGCTGGCCGTCCTGGCAGGCACCGGTAACCCGGGTGGACCGCCTGGACCACGGGCCCCTGCGGGAGGGTTCCGCGTTCCGGTGGACGACCCCGGTACCGCCCAACCCCGTCACACCCGCCACCAGTTTGGACATCACGTCGACCGTCGAGCAGCTCAAGCGCAACTCCTGCATCCGCTGGACCGGCCCCGCGATCGGTGAGGGGCTGCATATCGACGGCATCCATGTATGGACCTTCACGAAGGTCAAGGGAGGTGTCCGGGTGAGCACCGAGGAGACCCACACCGGCCCTCAGGTCGACGCGAACGTCCCCTTCGCGACCGAGGTCCTCGGCCAGGGACTCGAAGCGTGGCTGCGCGATCTGAAGACAACTGCTGAAGCCCAGGCCGCCCGGTCGCATTGAGCCGCGCGCCGCAGCCGGCCGTCGAGTCCCGTCCGACATCCGCTGTTGAACGCAGCAAGCCCGGTCCCCCGGCATCGATATCGATGCCGGGGGACCGGGCCATGCGCGGCTAGCTCTGGGCGACCGTGCCCCAGGGCTTGATCAGAGGCCGAACTCCTGCGGGGACACACCGAGTGCCATACAGGCTTCCCGCAGGATCTGCGCCTCTGCCGGAGCGATGTAGCCATCTGCTCCAGCGACGACGAAGCCGGTCTGCACGACCGCCTTGGCCTCCATCGGCTTCTTGGCCGCCTTGGCGATCTCCTGCATGGCCTCGGCCTTGCCCTGCGGGAAGTTGAACATCAATTGATCGACGTGCTTGTTGAACCGCTGGCGCAGTTGCTCCGGCGGGAAGTTCTGCAAGACGTCGTTCTGCAGGATCAGCGACTCCACGTGCTGCCGCTCGGCCGGGTCCACCGATCCGTCGGCAGCCGCGACCAATGCGCACATGGCCATGCTCGCATCGCGGTAGGAACCGCTCTTGAGCTCGGTCTTGAGGGAGCCGAGCTGGGACTTGAGCAGACCTACGAGCTGGGCCTTCGATCCCCCGCTGGCTCCTGCCGCCGGCCGTCCGTGGCCGCTGGAGCTCCGTGTCCCCTGCGCCTGCTGCAGGCCCTTTGCCTGGTCCTTGATCCGGTCCCACATCGCCATCCGTGCCACCTCGGCTACCTAATTCGCTCGTCCGCGTGACTTCCGCGCGTCCCTGTGAGAACGCCTACCCGCCACTCGAAGTTCCATGGCCGGCACGTCGGCGGAACCCTTCCGCTCTCCCGGTGCAACGCCCCCGAGGGAAGCGCCGGCCCGCGGGAGCCGGATATGTGCGCAGCTCTGCGCGTGTTCCACCTGGCTGTACGGGAGAGCGGGTGGAGGCTAGGGGTGTGGATGTGGAGCAGATCGCCGCCGAGTTGTACGGAATGAAGCCATCGGAGTTCATCGCCGCCCGCGATGCGTACGCTGCGCAAGCCCGTCAGGCGGGCGACAAGCAGACCGCCCGACGGATCACTGAGCTGCGGCGCCCGACGCTCGCGGCATGGGCTGCGAACCTCATCGCCCGCAACGACCCCGACGAGACCGAACGGTTTCTGCGGCTTGGGCAGGCCCTGCGGGAAGCGCACCGCACGCTCGACCCCGCCCGGCTGAGGGAGCTGAGCCACCAACAGCACCAGGTCATCACCACGCTCGCCCGCAACGCGGTCACCCTCGCGGAGGAAGCGGGGCAACCGGTCACGGAGGGAGTGCACCAGGAGGTGGAACGTACGCTCCGTGCCGTGCTCGCCGACCCCGCGACCGCCGAAGGCTGGGCCGCTGGTTGCCTGGTGAAGGCCGGGGACGTATCCATCGGGTTCGCCGGACTGGAACCCGAAGTGGCGCCTCCTCGGTCGGCCACCACCCGACGCTCCGCGCCCGACGGGGCCGACACCGGTTCACCGAGGGCCCCGTCGGCACCTGCCATCGGATCTGCCGAGAAGAAGAAGGGGACGAAGGAGCGGGCGCGTCGGGAGGCCGCTCGGAAAGCCGCACGCACCGCCGCCACGGAGGCCGGCGAGAAGGAGCACGCGCTCCGCGTTGTCGAGCAGGAACACGAGCGGGCCACCACGCGACTCGCAGACGCGGAAGAACGCATCGCGACCCTCAGAACCCAGCTGGATCAGGCCCGCGAAGATCGGACCGCGGCCAGGTCCCAGGCGAACGAGACCGCGAAGCGTGTCCGGACGGCGGAGAAGGAGGCCAAGTCGGCACGTCGCGCCGCGGATGTCGCCACCCGTGCCGTCGACACGACCGGGGACATCGGCTGACGACGGATGTCCTGGCTCCACTCATGTATCCGGCCCTCGGCTATGTGCGGCAGTGAATACCCCCTTTGCGGAGTCGTCTTGGCACCCGATACTCGACATCGGGATGACAAGGGTCGGACATCGACCGAACGGCGGCGTCGGCCGCGGTCGCCGGCGAGCCCATACGGTCGCAGCAGCAGCCCATGGCCGGCCGTCTCGAACGTCGTCGAGGTGGCCGCCGCCCGGGTGCCTCCCGGTCCGGGCCCGTACGAGTGATGCGCCTCGTCGCCACACCGGGCTCTTGCCACACCGAGCCACCGCACTGTGCTATCCCTCCCACGGGGGACGGAATCCAGGAGCGGAGTGCGCAGCGAGATGCGTGGTACTTCCCGTGGGCGGCGGCTCGGTGCCGTCCTGTGCGCAATGGCAGTTGTGACCGTACCGACCGCGACCACTGCCCGGGCGACTCCGTCGTCGGCAGCCGCGGTGGTACGGGCACTACCGGGGACTCCGGGTGTGCCGCAGGACCCCGTCGAGGTCTTCCTGGAGGACTTCGAGAACGGTACGGGCCCCACGCCGATCCTGCTCGACGAGTACGTCGGAGCGCCGCCGGTGAACGCCACGTACACCGCTGACCCGAACTGGCTGGATCCGACGCAGTGCAACGGCATCATCCTGACCGAATCAGGTGAGGACCAGCCGGATTGCGAGAGCGCGAGCTCGGTGGCGATGCTCGATCTGCGGGACATGGCGGGGGTACTGGGCCAGGTCGGGGGCTCGGCCGATCCGACGGTCAACCATGCCGTCTCCGCCTGGACCGCTGGAAGCCCGGGGGCGGACCTGACGGAGTTCGCGACGGTCGATCCGATCCCGCTGGTGACCGACAGTCGGTTCATCACCTTCTCGGTCGATGTCGCCGCGATCAACTGCTTCGCGTCAGGACCGCAGTTGGAGTTCTATCTCACCGGCTCGGGACCGGACGTCCCCACGTTCACCAGCCCCATCGACCCCTGCACCGATCCACGGGCGCAGACGTACGACGCCGGGGACAAGGACGTGGAGGCGGGGTCGTTCGCCAGCGATGGATCGGTCCTGTTCACCGGTACTTCCGTGGGCATCAAGATGGTGAACGCCAATGGGGGCGGAGGCGGCAACGACCACGCGTTCGACAACATCAGCATCCTGGATGTGACTCCCCAGCTCGACAAGGAGTTCAACCCGTCGACGGTCTCCGAGAACGCGGTGTCACAGCTGACGTTCACCGTCACCAACACCAGCGATCTGGCGGCGAAGGACGGTTTCGCCTTCACGGACACGCTGCCCGCCGGTGTGGTGGTGGCCGCCTCGCCGAACGCGTCCACGACCTGCGGGGACGGGACCGTCACCGCAGGCGCCGGAACGTCCACGGTGATGCTGGCCAACGCGAACCTGGAGACCGGTGCGGCGTCGTGCACGATGACCGTCGATGTCACTGCGGCCAACGAGGGCGTCTACACCAACACCCCCGGGGACCTCTCCCTGACCGGGCTCGATGCCCCAGCGGCAGCGACCTTGACGGTCACCGCTCCCGGCCCGTCGTTGGTGAAGGCAGCCGCCGAAGCGTCGTTCAGCTCAGGGCAGCAACTTCACTACGCGTACCGCGTCACCAACCACGCCGACGAACCCTTGACAGATGTGACGGTCACCGACAACGGGCCGGGCAGCCCTACGGTCACCTGCCCGACCGGGCCATTGGCCCCGGGGGCCTCCGTGACCTGCAACGCGCTGTACACCGCGACCGCGGCGGATGCCGCGACGGGCACCATCACCAACACGGCGACAGTCACGGGTACCACCGAAGCAGGCACCCGACTCAGCGGCACCAGCAACACCGTCGTCGTTCCCCTGCGCTCACTGGCGGTCCAGAAGGCCGTCTTCGAACCGGCGTTCACGGCAGCGGGCGAGACGCTGCACTACGTCTATCGGGTCACGAACACGGGACGCACCCAACTGCCCCAGGTCACCGTCACCGATGACGGCCCGGGCACGCCAGATGTGATGTGCCCGACGATCGTGCTGGCTCCGGGCGCCACCCTGCGGTGCACCGCGACACACATCACCACGGCCGCCGACGTACAGGCCGGGCAGGTGGTCAACACGGCCACGGCGAGCGGCGCTGATCGACAGGGGCAGACCGCACGGGCGACCAGTGGCACGGTCACGGTCCCCTACCGACCATTCCTCGTCGATCTAGGCGTCGAGAAGACCGGGCCTGCCACCGCCGGTTCGGGCGAACGCGTCACCTACACCCTGACCGTCACCAATCACGGTCCCGCTGCCTCCACCGGCTGGACACTCAGCGACCCGCTTCCCGACTCATTGAGGGGTGTGACGACCGACAGTCCGGGCTGCGCCATCGGGTCGGCCACTTTGACCTGCACCGGAGCAGCGCTCGCCGACGGCGACAGCGTCACCGTCCAGTTCTCGGGAACCATCGCCGCAGACGTCACCACCGTCACCAACACGGCCACCGTCACGGGGCGGGAACCGGACCCGAACCCGGCGAACAACACCAGCACCGCCACCACGGACGTACCGTCGGTGGAGATCATCAAGAAGCAGAAGGGGCCCTCGGCCGTGAAGGCGGGAGCCACCGTGAACTACACCGTCACGGTACGCAACACGGGAGCCGCGCCGGTGTCCGCGAGCTTCAGCGACGACCTGTCCCGTCTCCTCGACGATGCCCAGTACAACGACGACGCCACCGCGACGATCGGAGCCGTCGACTACAGCGAGCCCATCCTGACCTGGGAAGGGACACTAGCGGCTGGCGAGTCCGCAACCATCACCTTCTCGATCACCACGGATCGACGGACCTTCGGCGATCTGCGTCTCGACAACACCGTCGTTTCCACGACGCTCGGCAACAACTGCCCGGTGAAGAGTGCGGACATCCGCTGCACCACCCACGGGACCGTCATCACCAAGGACAAGGACTGAGGAGAAGGACGCGGGGCGCCCCATGACAACGGCCGCGGAGCAAGAGGCTCCGCGGCCGTTGTCATGGGCAGCAGGCGGTCAATACAGCTAGGGCGTTGCGAGGGTGACCTCGGGGCCGGTGGTACGGGTGCCCCAACGGGTGCGGCCACAGGTCAGGGTTCCGTACCAGCGCACCGCGCGGAGCACGGTCCAGCCCCAGGCGAGGGCCAGCGGAGTCAACAGCCAGGTGACCGCCTGGTGGGCCGGGGTCTCATCGCTGCGGCGCAGGGTGAGGTAGCGCAGGGCCTGTGCGTAGCCGATGGCGAGGGGAACCGTGAGCAGCCACGGGGACGGCGCGGTGCCGTGGCGCAGGTGTACGGCGGCGAGCCACACCAGGGCTCCGGTGCACAGGAGTTGGAGGAACCAGCGTAGGAGTTGGGCGAGGTACGCGGGATGGGTGAGGGGGAGATGACGGGCGCGCCAGAGCGAGCGGATGGTGGATCCGCGCATCCAGCGAAGGTACTGGCGCAGATGGTGACCGGTGCGCTCGGGCATGGCGGTGAAGACGACGGCGGTGGGTTGTTGGACGACGCGTCCCTTGAGGAGGGCGAAGAGGGTGAGGAGGGAGTCGTCGGAGAACTGGACCGGCCGGCCGAGGAACTTCTCGCCGAGGTAGGTCGGGAGATGGTCACGAAGAATGGGTGCGCGGTAGGCGGCGAGGCTGCCCGGTGCCACCATGACTGCGCCGAGCGGGGAGAGCGCGGAGCGGTCCACGAGTTGGTTGGCGACGAAGTAGAGGTCGGTGAGCCGGGTGAGCCAGGTGGCGCGGTGGTTCGCGGCGACGACGAGACCGGCTGCACCTTGGACGCGGGGGTCAGCGAAGGGCTGGAGCACTTCGTCGAGGGCGTTCACGGCGAGCATCGCGTCCGAGTCGACCGTGATGATGATGTCCGCCTGGTCGGCGTGTTCGAGCGCGGTGGCCTGGGCCCGACGTTTGCCCTGGTTGGGAGTGCGCTGCCAACTGGTGTGGACACCGGTCTCGTGCGCGTGGCGGGTCCACCAGTCCTGGATCTCGGTGTAGTCGACGTCGGAGCCGTCGTCCACGAGGTGGACGGCTTCGGGACGACGGGTCTGGGCGGCCAGGGCGGTGAGTGCGGCTCGAAGGTAGGCCGGGTCCTCATTGTAGACGGGCATCAACACGGCTACCCGGAGTCGGTCGAGTGCTTGTTGTCCCAGCGCGTCAGCGCGGTGGGGGCGTTCGCAGGCGTAGAGGACGGTCTGGCCCGCCAGCAGGGCTGCCACCGGTGCCCATAGCCACACCGAGGCGGTCGGGCCGCCGCTGAACAGGCTCGTGGCCTCCAGGCCCCGTACCGCTGCCCAACAGGCGACGACGAGCAGGGGGAGCGCCGCCGCGACGACGAGTGCGCGGGGCCGTCTGGCAACGACGGGGGCACTCACGGCTGGAAGGTTCGTCTCTGGAAGCCGAACCGCACCAGCACGGCTCCGATCACGACCATGAGCGCGGCGAGTGCCACGATCCAGCCGGCTCCCACTGTCAGTCCTCCGATCGCCACGACCGTTGTTCCGGTGTGTGCGAGGTGGCCTCCGTACATCTGGTTCCTGCCCTTCGTGGATGTTGTGCTTGTCGCACCTTCGGTGACGACATGTCACCACGCAGGGGCGGCGTCATACGCCCTTGGACAGGCGTTCATCACATGAATCACTCGAACGCTGCGACGTGTGGGGCGATGTCGGGCTCGCCGGGTTCTGCCGCGGCAATCCGATGGCTCCCTCCCAGGGGTGCGGGAGGGAGCCATGGGGTGGTTCAGGCCCGGTGGCCTTCACCGCTCGGTGCCACATCGCGGTGCGGTTCGGGCCGTCGGATCACCGGGGTGGGGTCGTCAGGCGCGGTCCTTCTTGTCCTTGTCCTCGACCTTGACGGTGCCGTGGGTGGTGCAGTCCGGGTCGTCGCTCGTGACCGGGCAGTTGTTGCCGGGTGTTTCGGAGACGACGGTGTTGTCGAGCTTGAGGTCTCCGAACGGCCGCTCGTTGATGGTGATGGAGAAGGTGATGGTCGCGGTCTGTCCGGGGGCGAGGGTGCCGCTCCAGCTCAGATCGGGTGCGTCATAGGTGACGCTGCCCACCGTGGCGCTCTCGTCGTTGTTGAAGGCGGCGTCGTCGACGAGGTCGCTGAGGTCATCGGTGAAGGAGGCGGCGGTCGGCGCGGCTCCGGTGTTCCGCACGGTGATCGTGTAAAAGACCGTGTCCCCGGGCTCCACGGTGGCCGATCCGTTCTGCTTCTTGATGATCTTCACCGAGGGTACGGAGGTGGTGGTCGTACTGGTGTTGTTGCCGGGGTCGGGGTCATCCTCCTCCCCGGTGACCCTGGCGGTGTTCTCGATCACGGTGGCGCCGGGTGCTGCGGTCCCCCTGACCTGGATGGTGACGCTGGCACCATTGGCGAGTGCGCCTCCCGTGCAGGTCAGGACTTCTGCGCCGATCCCACAGCCGGGGGTGCTGGTGGCTGCGTTGGAGAGGTCCGCGGGAATGGTGTCCGTCAGTGTCCATCCGGTGGAGTTCCCGGGACCGTTGTTGGTGACGACGATCGAGTAGGTGATCTGTCCGCCCGCGCTCACGGTCGCCGGACCGGTCTTGACGACGGCGAGATCGACCTGGGTGGGTGCGACGTACGGAATGGTGACGGTGTTGCTGTCCGCTTCCGCATCGTCGCCCTGTTCGGTCGTGCCGGTGGCGGTCGCCGAGTCGACGATTTCACCCGCCTGCACATCTGCGGCGGTGGTGGTGTGGGTGGCGGTGCAGCCCACGGTCGCGCCGGGCGCCAGCGTTCCGCCCGGGCAGGTGACCGCGGGAGCGCCGGGCCCGAAGTCCGTGACAGTGATGTCCGACAGCGGTACCCGACCATTGTTCGTGACCGTGAAGGTGTAGTGGATCGTCTCACCGACGGCGCTGAACTGTGTCTCCTCGGCCGCCTTGGTGATGGTCAGCGACCGCAGTGGGACGACGACCTGGTTGCTCACCGCGGTGAGTTCCGTTCCCGAGGGCAGCGTGCCGGTGACGTTCGCCGTGTTGGTGACGGTCCCGGTGTCGGCATCGGCCTGCGTGGCCGTGTAGGTGGCCGTGCAGTTGACCGAAGCACCCGCGGCGAGTGAGCCGGGCGGACAGGTCACGGTCGGTGTGCCCGGTCCCGTATCGGTGACGGTGACGTTGCTGAGCGCCTGGTCACTGTTGTTGGTCACCGTGTAGGTGTAGTGGAGCAGCTGGCCGACGGCGAAGGAGGACTCGGCGACCTGCTTGGTGATGGACGGCGAGCCGGGCACGGTCACCGTGATGGGAGCGGGCCCAGGTGGGTTCACCCCGGTCGGCGTCAGATCGGAGGGCTCGTTGACATAGGTCCCGACCGCGCTCGCTGTGACATCCACGGTCACGGTGCAGGACGCCACGCCCGCGGCCAAGACCCCGCCGGTCAGGGCGATCGACGAACCGCCCGCGGTCGCGGCGACCGTACCCGCCCCGCAGGTCGTCGCAGCATTCGGAGTGGCGGCGACGGTGACACCGGCGGGCAGGGAGTCCGTGAATCCGAAGCCGCTCTTCTCCGCCAGATCCGTGGTGTTGGTGACCGTGAACGTCGCCGTCGCCACATCCCCGGTGTCGATCGACGCCGGTACGAACTCCTTGTCCAGCTGGGGTGTGACGTCCAGGATGCGGATGTTGTCGTACGCGTGGTCGTTGCCGATGCCGCTGCCGTTGGCATTGGTCATCTTGACGCCCACGGACGGTCCGCTGAACAGAACGGATCCGTCACTTGCGAAGGAGCCCGCCTCGATGGCCCGGGGACCGATGTTGTACGTCTGGGCACGGGGGTCGGTGCATGGGTTGATCGGCTGGCTGAAGGCGGGGATGTCCGGTCCGGCCCCCGTCAGGTAGAACTGGAGCCGGGGAGCGGAAGCGGAGCAGTTCTGGGCTGCCACATCGACCGAGAAGGTGATGAATCGGTTGGTGGTGGGCAGCGGCAGCGGATTGACCGTCTGGAACTCGACGCGGTTCGCGCCGGGGTTCGCACCATCGGTGTAGGCCGAGACCGCGTGGTTGTTGGAGGGATTCGCTGCGCCGTTCACCACGCCGAGGACATTGGCCATGAACTTCAACGACGACATGGCGACCGGGTTCTGGTTCTGGCAGGCGGGCTGGTTGGCACCCGACTGGTTCAGGATGATCCCGTTGCAGTGCGGTGCGTCGATCCACTGGGACGCCGCCGTGTACTTCGCGTTCGTCGGCGGCGCGCCGGTGTAGTTGTTCAGCAGGATCGGGGTCTGGCCGGTGCCGTTCTCGAAGTCCTCGGCGTAGACGACGGTCGGCGGCTGCGGAATTCCGGGAGAGCCGGGTACCGAAGCCGCTGCCCTTTCCGAGGGGGCGGCGAGTGCCAGGGCGCCGGGGTGGGCCGCGAGCATCACCCCGGTGGTGACAACGGCAGCGAGAACGCCCAGATGGCGACGTCTGCCGGGAGAGCCACGCATGATGACATGTACTCCGATCGGATTGGGAATCCCCCCAGGCACACCTACCAACACAACAGCAGCAGTTGGCACCCGATCGCGTCGGCGGGTCCGGTTTCACCCGAAAGCCCCGCCGGCTGCTCTCGGACGGCCCAAGGCGGTGAACGGCCCCGACGTCTGACCTGACCACCACATCCACCCGGGAAGCCCAAGAGAGTGTTTGCCAGGGGCCGCCGTGTCGCGGACCGGCGAGCCACGCGGGCGCCGGTCCGACCGAGCGGTGGGCGTCACTCGCTTGGGCGAAGGCATGCCCCCGAGGGGGAGCCGCAATGCCACGTCCGGCCCGGTCTCCCCCGGCTTTGCCAACGAGAGCATCGAACGCCCCGACGGATTCCTCCGTTCGGTCGCCCGTACGGTCCACTGGCTGGGAGCATGTTCGTCGTCGTCTGTTTCAGGGGGAGAACCCGATGTCCCTGCACGAGATCGAGGACCTGGTCGCGGACTCGATCCGCATCCTGGACGTCCACAGCAAGTCGGACGATCCACGCGTCCGGGACTGGTTCACCGTGCTGTACCGATTCCAGGGCGAGTACGACTGCTCGTTCACACACTTCCGCGTGATGGAGATCCTGCTGCGTCGTGGGTACACCTATCGGTTCCCGGTCGACCGGCACCCCGACTACGCCCAGCGCTCCGAGTACTTCGACGCACTGGACGAGTTCACCGGCCTGCGCACCTTCGACGAAGAGGCCCCGGACTTCGACGGCTACGACTCCTGGCTCGAAGACGGCTATGTCGAACCACCGTTCCTCTACTGCGACGCAGGCACCGCACTGTGGCAGCGCATGACCACCGCGGGAGAACTCCGGGGCCCCGACACCGCACCTCCGCGCCCCACCCGGCTCATCGATGTGGTCCGTGAGATCGCCACCGCCGCGGAGAAGGAAGGGGATCACGAACTCATCGGTCTGTGGTACGCGTTCGGCTGCGAGACCCTCGTCGGCGGGCCCGCGGGCTGCCCCTTCGACGTCGATGAACTCGCCGAGATGTCCGCCGTGCGCGACGTGCGCGCGGTGGTCCGCCGCACCGGTTCCCTGGCCATTGCACAACGGTCGTCCTACGCGGTCCCGGTTGAGTTCGCCGATCACCATGAGCTCGAAGCCTGGTGGTGGGAGCTCTAGGGACTCGCGTCTCCAGCCCCCTCCCACCTGCCCGACGCACACGTCAACTGATGGGTCGGCGCGCTGCTCGGCCGCACGTCATCGACGGCTGCCCGCAAGGGTCCCGGCCGTGGGAATGTGCCCAGGGGCCACCCCTGTGTACGCCCTCTTGCGATTCGACGTCCTACCCCAGCTCCGTCGACCATCGAACCACGTCCGACACCGCCGCATTGCCCCCGCACACCACCAGTCCCAACCGCACCTCGGTAGCATCGCCGACGCGCTCCAGGACCTGTCGGGCAGCGGGCAGCAGACAACCGGCGGCCGGTTCCGCCCACAGCTTGGCGTGCTGCGCCAGGTCGAGCACCCCCTGCACCGCTTCCGCGTCCGAGACCACGAGAACATCCTCGACCAGCGCCGCAACGTGCTCGTACGTGAGCCGTGAGACAGCGGGCGCGCTGAGGGTGGAGACGATCGACGACAGTTCGACGGGGACCGGGCCCTTCGCCACGAGTGCCCGGGACATGGCCTCCGCGCCCACGGTCTCGACGCCCCAGACCCGGATGCCGGGACGACGGGCCTTCATCGCCACCGCAACGCCCGAGATGAGACCACCGCCGCCGATGCTGACCAGGACGTCGGTCAACTCACCCGCGTCCTCGGCGAACTCCAGACCCACCGTGCCCTGCGCCGCGATGACGAGGGGGTCGTCGAAGGGGTGCACCAGGGTCAGACCCTCCGAACGCAGCCGGTCCATCAAGGCGAAGGCGCCGTCCATCGTGGCCTCCAGCCGTACCGACGCGCCCGCCGCCTCCGCGATCTCGACCGCGCGGGCAGGTGCGGATCGTGGCATGACCACGGTCGCCTTCACATCGAGCAGGCCCGCCACGACTGCCACGGCGATGCCGTGGTTGCCACCACTGACCGCGACCACTCCCGCAGCCCGCTCGGTCGGGCTCAGGGAGAGCAGCTTCGCCATCGCCCCGCGGGCCTTGAACGCACCCGTGTGCTGGAGCAGTTCGAGCTTGGCTGTCACCGGCGCGCCCAGCAGCGCGGTGAGCCCCGGGCTGGGCACCGTCGGCGTACGTACGAGCCGCCCTTCAATCAGGCGGGCCGCTGCTTCCACATCCGAGATATCGATCATTCGTACATCATCCGGCATGAATCCGCCCGCCCCTCAAGGACGGGCTCTCGGCGGGATCGCACCGGATGATCGGCTACGCCCCCCATGCCTCGATCCGGGACGCCGAAATCCATCCCAACCCGCCGCCACACTCCCGGGCCGAAGGGTGCCGCGCCGGCCCTCCCCTGTGACGGAGGTGCCCGCCGCCATCGATACCCCGCCTCAGGGGCCGGATAGAGGATGGGTCGAGGGACGCGCAGAAGAATCGCCCGGTGTCCGACCGTTCCACGGGTGGACAGACAGAAGACCCCGGCCTCAGTAGAGAGACCGGGGTCTTGATCGAGCGCTGGGCAGGCCTTGCACCTGCATCTCCCCACGGGAAGTGGGGCGTCTTTCCTTGGACCACCAACGCCTGTCCCACAACCGGGAATCCCGGCCGCGAGCACAAGATCAATATAGCGCATCTCGGCACCCTGCTGCATCGGGTGGGTCGCCGCAGGCTGCTGTCCGGTCGCCCCGGCGGCCATGAGACGAGTCGCACGGCCCTCGCGACACAACGTGCCGCGGGGCGCTGCTGTGGAACAGCAGCGCCCCGCGGGCTTCAGGTGTCAGAGACAGAGCCGCTCCTGCGGCGGATGTCAGCTCTCCCGTGACCGACGGATGGTGGTCAGGGCGTAGAAGCAGATGCCGAGGACGGCGGTGAAGGCGAGGCCGATGCCCGCCGCCTGGCGCATGTCGGGGACCTCGATCGCGGTGGCGGCGACTGCCAGCACCCCGACCACGGCCACGACCGCCAGCTTTCCACCCGCCGGGACGCTGAACCCGGTGAACTCCTCAGGGTTCGCCTTACGGTGGCGCCGGAAGGCGATGTATGAGGCGAGGATCAGCAGCCACACGAGCAGGACCGCGAAGATGGCGATCGACATCATGATGTTGAAGAGGCCGCTGACGTCGTAGAAAGCGAGCAGCGCCGCGGCGGCGATGCCCATGGACGAGACGGCCAGGGCGATCGCGGGAACGCCGCGCTTGCTCAGCTTGGCCGTCGGCGCCGGGGCCAGGCCGTCGTCGCCGAGCGAGTGCAGCAGCCGGGATGCACCGTACAGGTGGGCGTTGGCGGCCGACATGGCCGCGATGAGCACGACCGCGTTGGTGATGGTCGCCGCGGCCGGCACACCGACCTCCGAGAAGACCCGCACGAAGGGGCTCGTCTCGACGCTTCCGTCACCCTCCGCCAGCTTGCGCCACGGAATCAGCGCGAGGACCAGGGTGATGGCGAGGAGGTAGAAGAAGCTCAGCCGCCAAGCCAGCTGGCGCATCGCGGTGCGGATGGTGCGCTGCGGGTCGACCGCCTCCGCGGAGGCGATGGCGACGACCTCGAAGCCGGCGTAGGCGAACATCACCACGGACATGGCCAGCCAGATGGAGTCCAGGCCGTGCGGCATGAAGCCGCCGTCGTCGGAGAGGTTGGCGAAGCCGGATGCCTCCGTGTCGGGCAGACCGAAGAAGACCAGCAGTGCGGCGCACAGGATGAACGCGCAGAGTGCGACCACCTTGATGCTGGAGAGCCAGAACTCGGTGGTGCCGAAGGACTTCACACTGATGATGTTGACCGCGAGGACGATCGCGGCGATCACCAGGATTGCCACCGACATCGGCACCTCGGGCCACCACCAGCGGATGTAGAGCGCGGAGGCGACGACCTCCGTCCCGATGACGACGACGGCGCTGAACCAGTACAGGTACCGGCTGAGGAACCCGGCCCACGGGCCGAGGTAGCGGTGCGCGATGGTGCCGAACGAGCCCTGGACCGGGTGGGCGGCGGACATCTCACCGAGCAGGACGGCGATGATGGCGACCAGTACCGCACCGATCGCATACGCAACGATCACGGCGGGGCCGGCCACGGATATCGCGGTGCTGGAGCCGAGGAAGAGTCCCGTGCCGAGCGCGGAGCCCAGCCCGATCATGGTGGTCTGGCGGTGGGTGAGGGAACGGACCAGTCCTCCGCCGGTGGGTGCCGGTCTGGTGCCGTCGGCGTCGGGTGCCGGGGCGGGCGGTGCGGAGTCGCTGGGTGCGGCCATGGCGGTGGTGCCCTTCTGGATGGTGACTGAGTGGGAGTGGGAGAGGGGCAGCGACTCAGAACTCGCTGTTGCGGAACGGCTTCGCCGGTGCGTTCAGGTCCGGCTTGCCGAGGACCTTCGACGAGGACAGTGCGTAGATGCCGTGGTTGGTCAGCGTCCAAGCGATGTTGCGGTCCCACTCCACGTAGACGCCGTGGGTCTGGTTACCGTACGCGTAGTCGGCGGTGGAGGCACCGTACGCCTTGGGGACGAAGTAGGCGGAGATCTCCGGGGAGGCAGGCTTGGAGACGTCGAAGAACTGCACGCCCGCGTTGTAGAAGCCGTAGCTCAGAACACCGGAGGTGTGTTGCCCCGGGTTGGTGTAGTAGCCGGTGCGCTTGGGGCCGAAGCTGCCGCGGCGCTGGCAGTAGTCGGTGATGCCGGCGGCCTTCGGCGGGGTGGGGCGGGGGAGGACTCCGACGACGCGGGGCTTCTTCGGGTCCCGTGCGTCGATCTGGTAGATGTCCTTGTACGGCTCGTAGCAGTCCTCGGTGAGCGGGTAACCGGAGTAGTAGATCATTCCGGTCTTCTGGTACTGGGAGACGTCGATGTTGTCACCCTCGGTGCCCGCGACGGAGGCCGGGAGGTCCAGGTGGCTCACGGTCTTCATGTTCGACGGGTTGGAGACGTCCAGCACCGTCAGGCCGTAGCCGCCCATCGCGGCGAAGGCGTAGCGTCCGCCCTGCTCGACGGGCTTGGGGAGGAAGAGCGGCATCCGGGCGCCCATCCAGCTGGTCCGGTTGCCGCAGCGCGGGTTGTTCCGGTACGCGGCCTCCTCACCGGTCCGCTGGCCCGGCAGGTGCCAGGTGTCGAGGAGCTTCGGGCGGGCCGGGTTGGACATGTCCCAGGACTGGTAACCCGCCGAGTGCAGATTCGTGGGGTACTCAGTCCCGGAGTAGGTGTCGTTCGGCGCGGTGGCGATGAACATGTACTTCTCACCGGACCAGTGCGGCACGTCGATCGAGCCGGAGCCCTGTTGTGCCTTGGCCGGGTTGGTGTTCAGCGGGTTGGCCTGGGTGGAGTCGGTGGAAACCGTCGTCAGCAGCTTCCAGTCCTTCTTGCGGGGGCCGTCCAGACGGAACACCTTGAAGCCCTTGAGCCCCGGCTTCGCGCGCACCTTCGCGACGCCCTCCGGGTTGTTGTACTTGTCCTTGGGCGGGTGGTCGGAGAGCTCCGAGATCTGGCGTCGGCTCTCGAAGCTCTGGACCATGACGTACGCGTTCAGCTTCTTGTTCCACTGGATGGTGGAAGCACCCCAGTAGTCGTGCGCCGCCCAGTCGCCGTTCGCCTTGGTTTCGTCACCGCCCACGTCCTTGCGGCTCATCCTCTCGACCACCCGGACCTTCTTGATGTCGGTGATGTCGTAGACGCGGCCGTCGGAGCGGCTGTACTGGAAGAGGTAACGCCGGCCGTCGAAGTCGACGATGTTCTGCCAGGTGTGGAAGTAGTCGGGGGTGAAGGCGTCGCCTTCGTAGGCCGCCTCGACCTTCATGTTCTTGATGTACGAGCGGGTGTCGTACTTCTTGTTGCGGCCCGGGAAGGGGTGCTCGTTCTGCTCGTCGACCGGAGTGAGGGCGGGGTGGCGGAAGCTGCCGTCCAGCTGCATGCCGTACGAGCCCGGGTCGGCCGCCACGGGTCGGCGGTCCTCGCACACATCGAGGATGTTCGGGTCGGTGGGAGTGGCAGCCTTGGCGCTGGCTGCGGTGTCAGCGCCGGACACACCCGGGACGAGGAGTGTGGCCGTGGCGGCGGCAGCGACCACCGTGGCCAGGGCGGCATTTCTGCGGAGGGGACGCATCTAACGGTCCTTTCGGAGCAGGAAGGGAGCGGGACGTGCGGTGTGCCCCTGGGGCGGGCGGGTGGGCCGAATCAGGTGACGGTGGGGCGCTGCCGGAACTCGGGAGTGCGGTGCTCGCCGTCGGTCACCACGGCGTGCAGTTCCCGCACGGCGTGCAAGACGTCGGCGTGCGTGACGTACAGGGCGTTGAAACCGAAGCGGAGCAGGTCGGGGGCGCGCATGTCGCCGATGACACCGCGGGCGGTGAGCGCAGCGATGAGCGGGTACGCCTCCGCGTGGCGCAGGGCGACCTGGCTACCGCGGTGCGCCGGGTCGCGGGGGGTGGCCATGGTGAAGCCGAGGCCGTCGAGGAGCTCGTCGACGCATTCCTGGAAGAACCCGGTCAGGGAGACGTTCTTCTCCCGTACGGCCGTCATCTCCACCCCGTCGAAGGCGGTCAGTGCGGCTTCCAGGGCGAGCATCGACAACAGCGGCGGAGTGCTGATCCGGGCCCTGCTGATGTCCGCCCCCGGGGCGTACGTGCCGGACATCGCGAACGGCTCCGCGTGTCCGTGCCAGCCGGTGAGGGGGTGGTCGAAGTCCGCCTGGTGCCTGCGGGCGACGTAGGCGAACGCCGGGGCCCCCGGGCCGCCGGAGAGGTACTTGTAGCCGCAGCCGACCGCGAAGTCCGCTTCGATGGCGTCGAGCTCGACGGGCAGGGCGCCCGCAGCGTGGCACAGGTCCCAATGCATCAGGGCACCAGCGGCGTGCGCGGCGGTGGTGAGGGCGGCCATGTCGTACAGCTCGCCGGTGCGGTAGTCCACGGGGGCGTAGGCGGCGACGGCGACGTTGCCGGCCTCGGCGGCCAGTACGGCGGCGGCATCCCGCGCCGGCACCCGGCGGACGTCGAGCCCGAGGAGCCGGCCCACCGAGTCGGCGATGTACTGGTCGGTGGGGAAGTGGTCGGGGTCGGTCAGCAGCAACCGGCGTCCGGGGCGCATGCGGGCGGCGGCGAGCAGTGTGTTGAACAGTTGGACGCTGGTGGAGTCGCCGACCACCGTCTGACCGGGGGCCGCGCCGATGAGCCTGCCGAGGGTGTCACCCGTCCTCAGCGGTGCCTCCCACCAGCCGTTGCCGTTCCAGGAACGGATCAGGTCGGTGCCCCACTGGCGGTGCACTGCGTCCTCGACGACAGCCGGGACGGCGGCGGGCAGGGCGCCCAGGGAGTTGCCGTCGAGATAGACGACGCCCTTGGGGAGGATGAAGCGGGAGCGGATGTGGGCGAGGGCGTCGGCGGCGTCCAGCGCGGCGGCGCGTTCGGTCAGCATGGGGTGTCTCCGTCGTCGTACGAGGGGGTGGGTCCGGCATCGCGGTCCCAGGTGGGATCGAGCGCGCGGTGCGTGAGCAGTTCCTGCCGCTCACCGACCGGCCGTCGTCCCGCCTCGACCAGCAGGTCGCGGGTGTCGAAAGTGTGGCGCAGTGCCTTCGGGGCCGTGGGCACCGCCCGGTCGACCACCGTCCGAGGCGCTTCCGGTACCTCGCCGACGGCGCGCCCGGTGACCGCGTCGACGAGCGGGAAGGGCGCGTCGGACGCGTGGAAACCGCCTCCTACGTAATGCCGCACGGGTGAACCCACCTTGCAGACCTCCGTTGCTGGGCCGGGGTTATGTCCGAAAGTCGTCCCCGGGCGTGCCGGTATAGTGCGCCCACCCACCTATGCCGATCCAATGCCGATTGGCGTGGGAGGTATAGCAAAACCGGTATGGCGTTGTGCCGCACCGCCCTCAGCCCCTCGCCTCACCGAAAGGAGCCCATTGGATGGACCTCCTGGACGGCCGACTGAAGTTCCGGCACCTCACCCTTCTGATCGCAGTGTGCGAGCACGGGAGCGTCGTACGGGCGGCCGAATCTCTCCACCTCACCCAGCCCGCTGCGACCCGGACCCTCCATGAGCTGGAGGCCATCGCCGACCTACCGCTCTTCGTGCGCGTACCGCGTGGCATGCGGCCCACTGTCTACGGCAAGGCGTTGGCAGAACACGCCCGCACGGTGGTCGCCGAGGTGCGAAGGGCAGGGGAACACCTCACCGGGCTGCGGCAGGGACAGGAGGGCACGGTGACCGTGGGCACACTGCTGGCCGGCGCCAATGTGCTCCTGCCCCGGGCGGTCGCCCGACTCAAGCGGGAACGGCCCCGGCTCACCGTGGTCGTCAGGGAAGGAACCCTGGACGTCCTCCACCCGGCACTGTTGGCGGGTGAGCTGGACGTCATCGTGGGCCGGGTGGGATCGGCCCCCGCGGAGGGGGACGGGCAGCGTCAGCGAATGCTGTACCGGGAGCCCATCCGGCTCGCCGTCCGCTCCGGCCATCCGCTCCTCGACGCCACGGGCGTCACACTCACGGACACCCTGGGATTCCCCTGGATCCTGCCGGTCGAGCAGACCGCCCTGCGTCAGGAACTCGGTGCCCTCTTTGTGGACCGCGGCCTCACACTGCCCGCCGACCGCGTCGAATGCACCTCCATCCTCACCATGCGCGCACTGCTGCTGGAGACGGACATGGTGGCGCTCCTGCCCGAACTGGTCCTGCGCGAGGACGAGCACCTCGCCGCGCTGCCGGTCGAGCTTCCCTCGGTGGGACGCACGGTGGGCACCACCGAGGCCGCCCACCGCACGCGCACACCCGCCCTGCAGGCGCTGCTCCACCACCTCGACCAGGAGGCGGTCCTGCTGCGGGAGACGCTCGGCGGGGCTCCCGCGGTCGCACACTGACAGGTCGGCTCGCTCCCGGACGCATCGTGACCCGGCGTCGTGCTCCCGGTTCACCGTCGACGGACGTGTCCTGCCGGCCCCGTGGAGCGCCCTAGGGTGAAGGCATGCCGTCCCTGCGTCCTCATGCCACGCCCTGCCCCGCCGACGCCCACCGTGCGTCGGCCGCGACCGAGCCGGAAGCCTTGAAGACCCCCGGCGCACTTGCTGCCGCGGCGGCGCGCGGAGCGTCCGCGACCCCGCGGGCGACGCGGGCGACGCGGGCGACGCGTTCACTGCCGGTGGTCGCGGCGGGCGCGGTGGTCATGCCGTTCGGGATCCAGCCGTACGACGAGATCGTGGCGCACGACACCACCTGGGGTGAGCACTCCCATCCCTTCCACGAGTTGCTCTGGAACGAGCGCGGCGCGTCGACGGCCGTGGTGGGGGCACGGGTCTGGACGATCACACCCGCGCTCGGCATGTGGATGCCCGCGGGCACACTGCACTCGGGGTCGGCGGTCGCCGGCACCTGGTTCCGGGCGAGCTTCTTCGGCTTCCACACCACGCCGTCCATCTCCGACACACCGGTGGCCGTCGAGATCACCCCATTGCTGCGGCTGCTGCTGGAGCGACTCGGCGATTCTCGGCTCTCCCCCGCCTCGCGGACGACGACCGAGGCGATGGTGCTCGATGTACTCGAACCGTCGCCGCGGGAACTGCTCGTACAGGCTCCCGCTTCGGCTCTGCTGCGGCCGATCGCCGAAGCGCTCCGTGAGGATCCGGGTGACCAGCGCACCCTCGCGGACTGGGCGGAGGAGTTGTGCGTGAGCGCCCGGACCATCAGCCGTGCGTTCAACGCGGAGACCGGTACCAGTTTCGCGCGCTGGATCGCCTCGGTCCGGGCTCAGCACGCGGTCGCCCTCCTCACCCGGGGCTGGGAGGTGGAGGCCGTGGCCGAGGAGGTCGGATATCGGTCCGCGAGCGCCTTCGGGGCGGCCTTCCGACGGACCACCGGGCTCACGCCGGGCACATTCCGGGTGCCCTGAGTCGCCCGGCCCGGCCCGCGCTGGGGCCGTTTCCCCTTACCCCAGGGGATATACGTCCCGTTCGCTACATCAGGTGTCTCATAAGCTCGATTGCGACACGGTTCAACGTCCTCTTAGAGTGCCAAGGCAAGCCTTACCTAAGCCGCTTGCACTCAGTGTGGTGCACACACTCCACGACGGCGTCCCGGGACCGGACGTGCGAGGACCGGCACCTGACAACCGGACCAGTGGGGTTGGAAAATCATGCGTTCACATCGCCTGCGGCTGCCCATCGCAGCCGCCGCTCTCCTGAGCCTCACGGCCTGCGGCACCACTTCCTCCAACGGGGACGACGCCAAGGCCAAAGACGCGAAGGGCTCCTCGTCGTCGTCCGACACGTTCCCGCTCACGGTCAAGCACGCCCTGGGCACAACGACCATCCCCGAGAAGCCGAAGCGCGTGGCCACCGTGAACTGGGCCAACCACGAGGTGCCACTGGCGCTTGGTGTCGTCCCCGTCGGCATGGCCGCCGCGAACTTCGGTGACGACGACGGCGACGGGGTACTGCCCTGGGTGGAGAAGAAGCTCACCGAACTGGGCGCGAAGACCCCGACCCTGTTCGACGAGAACGACGGCATCGACTTCGAGGCCGTGGCCGACACCAAGCCGGACGTCATCCTCGCCGCGTACTCCGGTCTGACCAAGCAGGACTACGCCACCCTCAGCGAGATAGCTCCCGTCGTTGCGTACCCCGATGCCCCGTGGGCGACTCCGTGGCGGGAGATCGTCCGGACGAACAGCAAGGCGATTGGGCTCACCGACGAGGGCGAGAAGCTGATCGGGGACCTGGAGGGCGAGATCGGTCGGACCGTCGCCAAGTACCCGCAGCTCAAGGGCAAGTCGGCGATGTTCATGACCCACGTCGACCCCGGCGACATCAGCAAGGTGGGCTTCTACACCGCTCATGACACCCGGACGTTGTTCTTCAAGGACCTCGGTCTGAAGATCCCCGGCAGCATCGCCAAGGCGTCACAGGGCACGGACAAGTTCGCGCTCACCCGTAGCGCCGAGCAGATCGATGAGTTCAACGACGTCGACATCATCACCGGCTACGGCGACGAGAAGGGCGAGTTGGCGACGACGTTGCGCAAGGACCCGCTGTTGTCAAAGGTCCCCGCGATCAACCGCGGCTCGACCTATCTGCTCCCGGGCAGTTCGCCCCTCGCAACAGCGGCCAACCCGACGCCCCTGTCGATCTCGTGGGTGCTGGAGGACTACGTCGCCGCGCTCGCCAAGGCCGCGGACAAGGTCAAGTGACCCCCTCCCCTGCCTGCCGGACACCGGACACCACCGCGATGCGACGCCCGGTGCGGGTCCAACTGTTGTGGCTCCTCGCGGTGGGCCTGGTCCTAGCCGCGCTCATGGTGGCCTCGGTCGCCTTCGGCTCCCGGGCCGTCGGCTGGTCCGATGTCTGGGCCGCGCTCGGGGGCGCGGACGCGTCCCTGGAACAGGCCGCCGCCGGCAAGCGAATCCCCCGAACACTGCTCGCAGCGCTGATCGGCGCGGCGCTCGGGCTCTCCGGTGCCGTCATGCAGGGGGTGACACGCAACCCACTGGCCGACCCGGGCATCCTCGGGGTCAGTATGGGCGCGTCACTCGCAGTCGTCACGGCCGTCGCGTTCTTCGGGCTCTCCTCGCCGACCGGGTACGTGTGGGTGGCCATGGCGGGGGCTGCGCTGTCGGCCGGATTCGTGTACGGCGTCGGTACGCTCGGACGGGGCGGCGCCACCCCTTTGAAACTGGCGCTCTCCGGTGCCGCCACCTCGGCCGCGTTCGCCTCGCTCGTCACCGCCGTGGTACTTCCGCGCAACGACATCGCCGGGAGTTTTCGGCTCTGGCAGATCGGCGGGGTGGGCGGCGCCTCCTTCGAGCGCATCGGGCAGGTGCTCCCCTATCTCGCGGCGGGCTTCATGATCAGTCTGCTGTCGGCCAAGTCACTGAACTCGCTGGCGCTGGGCGAAGAACTCGCGGCGGGACTCGGCGAGCGGGTCGCCCTCGCCCGGGGCGTGGCCGCGCTCGGAGCCGTCGTCCTGTGCGGCGCGGCAACGGCGGTGGCCGGCCCGATCGCCTTCGTCGGTCTCGTCGTCCCCCATGCGTGCAGGCTGCTCATCGGAGTGGACCACCGCTGGCTGCTGCCCTTCGCAGCACTGCTCGGGGCGGCACTGCTCACGGCTGCCGATGTGGTCGGGCGGGTCGTCGCCCGGCCCGCCGAGATCGACGTGGGCATCGTGACGGCGCTGATCGGCGCCCCGTTCTTCATCTGGATCGTCCGTAGGCAGAAAGTACGTGCCTTGTGAGCACCGTCGCCCTTCCCCCTCGACCGCCCTCCGCCGAGACCGTGGCCCGTGACCGCAGAGGCAGGGCGCTTCGCCGCCGCGCGGTCGTCCTGTTGCTGGCAACTCTGGTGACGGCCGTGTTCACCGTGACCCTCATGGCCGGGCAGACGTACTACCCCCTGGACGAGGTGGTCCGTGTGGTCATCGGCGAACAGGTGCCGGGAGCGTCGTTCACGGTGGGACGGCTACGACTGCCTCGGGCCGTCCTGGCCGTGGTAGCGGGTTTCAGCTTCGGGATGGCCGGTGTCACCTTCCAGACCATGCTCCGCAACCCGCTCGCCAGCCCCGACGTCATCGGCATCAGTTCGGGTGCGAGCGCGGCAGCGGCCCTTGCGATCGTCACCCTCTCCTTGGGCGAGACGCAGGTGTCGATCGTCGCGATCACCGCCGCCCTCGCCGTCGCACTGCTCGTGTACACCCTGGCGTTCAAGGACGGGGTGGTCGGCACCCGGCTCATCCTCATCGGCATCGGCATCGCCGCGATGCTCGACAGCGTCGTCGCCTACGTACTGTCCCAGGCAGCCGAGTGGGACCTCCAAGAGGCGATGCGCTGGTTGACCGGCAGTCTCAACGGCACCACATGGCACCAGACCGCCCCCGCCGCTGTGGCATTGGCAGTGTTGTGCCCCGTACTGCTGTCGCAGGCGCGGAACCTGTCCGCGCTGCAACTCGGAGATGACACCGCCTCAGCGCTCGGGGTACGCGTCGAGCGCACCCGTGTCACGGTGATCATCGCCGCTGTCGGCCTGATCGCGTTCGCCACGGCGGCATCCGGGCCGATCGCCTTTGTCGCCTTCCTGTCCGGGCCCATCGCGGCACGGATCACCGGGCCGGGTGGTTCGCTCCTGGTGCCCGCGGGACTGGTCGGGTCCCTGTTGGTCCTGGTCGCAGACTTCACCGGCCAGTTCGCCTTCGACGCCCGCTTCCCGGTCGGCGTCATCACCGGTGTACTCGGCGCGCCCTACCTCGTCTACCTGATCATCCGCACCAACCGGGCAGGAAGTTCCCTGTGACCACGACCCACTCCCTGGCGGCCGAAGGGCTCACCCTCGGCTACGGCGAACGCACCGTCGTCGAGTCGCTTGATCTGGTCGTGCCGCCAGGCGGCATCACGGCGATCGTCGGCGCGAACGCCTGTGGCAAGTCGACGCTCCTGCGCTCCATGTCCCGTCTGCTGGCGCCCCGCGCGGGTCGCGTCGTCCTGGACGGAAAGGAGGTGCACCGCCTGCCCGCCAAGGAACTCGCCCGTACACTCGGGCTACTCCCCCAGTCGCCGGTGGCTCCCGAAGGAATCACCGTCTCCGATCTCGTCGGCCGCGGACGCCATCCTCACCAGCGGGTCTTCTCGCGTTGGAACGCCGAGGACGACGCGGCCGTGGCAGCTGCGCTGGAGGCAACGGACACGCTGCCCCTCGCCAACCGCTGCGTCGACGAGCTCTCCGGTGGACAGCGCCAACGGGTGTGGATCGCCATGGCGCTCGCCCAGCAGACCGACATCCTAATGCTGGACGAACCCACCACCTTCCTCGATGCGAGTCATCAGATCGAAGTCCTTGACCTGTTGACGGACCTGAACCACTCTCGGGGAACGACCGTCGTGATGGTCCTGCACGACCTCAATCTCGCTGCCCGATACGCCAACCACATCGTCGCTCTCGCTTCGGGCCGGCTGCACATCGCCGGCACGCCGCACGAAGTGCTCACGGAGGACAACGTCCGCACGGTCTTCGGTCTCGACAGCCGCATCATCGAGGACCCCGTCTCCGGCCGGCCCCTGATGCTGCCCATCGGACGCCACGGGATCAGGCCGACACAGAGCGCACCCCGTGGAACCGTCCCGGAACGCAAGTCCGACTGATGAACCCGGCCGCACCACCCTTGGTCCCGGCCGCCGCACACCGGCAGATCAGTTGCCGCACACGGCCCACCGGCGGCAGACGACGGCCAGCACCGCACCCCACACCACCAAAGGGAGTTGACTTGTCCAGCTTGTCTAGGAGGAAAGCCACCACGGCCGCGGAGCGCACCGCGGCCCCATCCGCTGGAGCGGCCGACACCCCGCACGAAACCGAGCGCACCGGTGGGCCTGCCGGAACCGAACTCCAGGGCGGGCCCACCAGCCGGCCCGGGTTCACCGACCGGCCCGGGTTCATCGGGCTGGGCTCACACGCGGAGTTGCAGGAGTTGCTGGGCACCCCGCACCCGATCGTCATCGACAAGGTGCACGCCCGACTGGACGAGGACGACCACGCAGTCCTGGCCCGCTCCACGTTCTGTTTGCTCTCCACGTCCGACGCGCACGGCGCCTGCGACGTCTCCCCTCGCGGCGACGGCCCCGGCTTCACCCACGTCGTCGATCCCGGAACCCTGGCGCTACCGGAACGCCCCGGCAACCGCAGGGGGGACAGCCTCCACAACATCCTCGACAATCCCCACGCCGGACTGCTCTACCTCATACCGGGCAGTCGGGACGTCCTACGGATCAACGGCAGGGCACGACTCCTCACCGACGCGCCCTTCTTCGACACGATGGCATCCGCGGACCGGCGTCCCGACCTCGCCATTCTGATCGAGATCGACGAGATCTATCGGCACTGCCCCCGGGCCCTGCACCGTTCCGGGCTGTGGGACACCGCCACCTGGGAGAGTGCCTGACCAGGCTGGCAGACCGCATCACCTCAGGTGGTCGTCGGCTGCGAAGGCACTGGGTACGGGCGGAGGACCATCAGCGAACCCTCCAAGGTCGCCACCATGGCGAAGGGGAACCGGTCGACCTCAAGACAGAGTGCGACGTCATCGGCATGCACTCCTTGACGCACGCCTTCAGCCAACTCGGCGGCGGCGCGCGACCCGGCAGCGCGACGGAGGAACTCGGTGGCATCCGTCGCTGTCCCCGTGGCCCTGCGGGCGATGTACTGAGCACACGCCAGATCCTCGTCGGCCTGCCCGTCCTCACCAGTGACGACGAAGGTGACGTTGTCACCCGTACGCGTACGCAAGAACTGAGCCGTTGCCTCCGCCACCACGAAGCTGGCGCACAGCACCAACGATGCCTCTTTGACCGCGAGGGCGCCGACCGTCCCTGCCGTGGTCTTCTGCACGACGGTCCGACCGCCTAGGTCAACAGCCCGCAGCAGTCCCGGCGAGTTGACCATGTCGAACCCGGGCGCTGGCGGACCGTCTTTGAGTGCCGCCCAATCCGGGTGGCGAGTCTTGAGCGCCAGGGCCTCGTCCAGCGACTCAGCCAGAACGATCTTGTCTGCGCCTTGGGCAAACGCCCAGGCCGCGACAGTGAAGGCGCGCATGACATCGACGACAACCGCCACGGGCGGGGCTTCGACCAGCTCGGTGATACCAAGGAAACGGGCGTCCATTCCGGTCATGATCGCGCATGCCCGACCCGTGGCACTCGAAGAGTGGTCCACATCACGTGGATCGGCGAACACCCCGATGGTCGCCGCTGCGACCCACCTCACCGGTCCATCCGCTGTGATGCCGCCGGCCACCACCCACAACAAGTTTCGGCCGTCCTTCGCCAACAACGAAAACCCGCCCGATCCCAACGATCGGGCGGGTCTCGCCACCGCCCCCGAGTGAACTCGTGGCCGGCCTAAGCAGATCAGCGGGTGCACCTGATGGCAGCATCGCCCGCGAAGTAGCCGGGTGCGAGCCGGGTGGAGTAGGCGTAGAGCAGCACACACTGCTCATGGAGATATCCGCTGATCAGCGCAGACCGACGGGCCATGTTCTCTGCCTCCCGCTTGGCCTTGCTGGGGCTGTTCTCGTACGCCCAGCCCGTGAACGGCTGTGTCTCCTTGACGCTCACATCGGCGTGCGCAACAGCGGGCGCAAACGTGGCGAGGCCCGCGAGAGCCAGGGCAACGCCGCCCCGGACGAGTAGCGAATTCATTGTGTTATCCCCATTCTTGGTGAGTTCCTGCTGAGTTACTGGTGAGCTTCTTGGTGGAATTGGGTGTGATTTAGCGCTGGCAGAACAGGTCGGCGACCGCGGAGTAGACACCGCCACCGACCGACCTGACGTCGGTGGCTCGGACATGGCAGTGGTTCGACTGCCAGCCGGCCGACTGGGCGATCGTGTAGGCCATTCGGACCGCGCCGTTCACCGCCTGGGACGGCGAGGTGCCCATCCCGGTACCGGTGAACGTCCTCACCTCAGGCAGAACCAGCTTCTGCTGGGCGGCTTCGGCGCCAACCGGGGCCGCCTGTGCCGAGGTGACCCCTCCGATGAGAAGCGCCGAGGTGGCAAGGGCCACGGCCGTGGAACGCAGACGTAGCGCGGACGAACGGGTCACAGAGACTCCTCGATGGTTGCTTCGATGGGCACGGAAACGGTCGGCGCCGATTCTGTTGGTGTGATCGTTTGTCGATGGATTCCAAGACACTTGGTTGAGCGACTGATGCCAAGCAGCGGCGTTCGTTCCCTTCACCCCAGGGATGCGGACCGCGTTCAGCAGTTGCATTCCCCTGCTGCGTGGCCGACTTGACGGTCAACAGCTTCGACAGCACGGCGATAGACGGCAAGCACAGGGGGCACTGGTGGAACACTGGAACCATTCCAGCCCCACTGACGTGGCAATACTCGGCAGGGATGGAACGCCGCCACGAAACGCTGGGGGGCTGGAACGGTTGAGCGCGTTAGAGTCGGGGACCGAGGTGTTCGCGCGTCGACTGCGGGTAATCCGGGAGGCGTCGGGGCGCAGCTACGGAGCTCTGGCCCACCGAGTGGGGGTCAGCGCTTCCACCCTCCACCGCTACTGCTCCGGTCACATCGTGCCGTTGGATTTCGCCCCGGTCGCGCGGCTGGCACAGCTGTGCGGCTGTCGGGGCGAGGACCTCGTGGAGCTGCACCGTCTGTGGGTGCTGGCGGACGGGGAGCGCCGCAGACGTCAGGCAGCTGGCGGGGTTCAGGCGCGGAGCGCGGCCGGAATGCCTGAGGCGTTGTCGAGGCTGGCTCAGGATGGGACCGTCCAGGAAGATGGCGACCGGGCACCCGAAGTCAACGCCGCCGTAACCGGATTCACCGGAGCCGCGAAGTGCACCGGGTCCGCGGCACTGGAGGCTTCCCCCGAGGTCACCGTCGCCCTGGAGAAGAAGCAGGCCGGGGGGCCACAGCCGGAGGCGACCGGGTCGACCAGGGCGCCGGAGGTGCCACGGCGGCGGGCCGCCCGGGCCACTCTTGCCACCCATGCCACCCATGCCACCGGACTGGTCGCCGTCGCGGCGGTGTTCACCCTTCTCGTTACCCTTCTAGTCCTGCTGGCGTTCGAGCGCTCGCCTTCCTCCTCGGAGGACCGCAACGATCGACAGCGCGCAAGCGGTCCGCGATACGCGGGCACCGATCTCCCTTCCGTACGCGCCTCGGGCACCACTGCCGCCTCGTCCGCCCTACCCTCCCCACCGTCCTGGTCCATCTCACCCGGGGTGACCGCTTCCCGTCCCCCGGTCGGTCCCACTGCATCCATGGGCCCGGGCCACACAGGCTCCCGCCCAGCGCCCCGGGAGTCCGCAAGGGCGTCGGAGCCTCGCAACCGCGCCCTGCCGTTCAGTTGGGGCGTCAACCAGCACATCTGGGCCAGCGGCTGTAGCCACTCCTACATCGTCGACCGCCCCCCGACAGCGGTCCCCCCGCCGCCGTCGGTGTCCGACGCCGAGCCCTGGGCCCGCTCCCTGGGGGCAGTGCACGGGGGCGACACCCTGGTCAGGTTGACCATCCAGGGCCTCGGTGAGCAGGCGGTGGTGCTTCAGGGGCTCCGGGTACGAGTGGCCGCCCAGCGTCCTCCGCAGCGCCGAAACGTCTACGGCATGAGCCTGGGCTGCGGAGGGACGATGACCCCCCGGATGTTCGATGTCGACCTCGACGCCGCCCGCCCGACGGCCCTTTCCGTGCCCGGCAATGATTCCGGGGTGGAGATCCCCGCCGCCTCCTTTCCGTACCGGGTATCGGCCAGGGACCCGGAGATCCTGCTCATCACCGCCCGCACGGTGACGTGCGACTGTGACTGGTATCTGGAGTTGGAGTGGAGCAGCGCCGACCGTTCAGGGACCGTACGCATCGACGACGCCGGACGACCGTTCCGTACGAGCAGTGTCCTGGGCGGTCCCGCCTATCTGTACGACACCAACGACCGGCGCTGGGTACCGACGACGGGAGCAGACCCGACCCCCCACCCCGGCAACGATCCCACCACGGGTACCCCGGAGGAGCCAGAAGGCCCAACAGATGGCCCGACCCCGGGCGCTCGGGCCGAGTAGGTCCGGACGCCACCGGGCGCAAGGCCGTCTTGCAATCCCCGTCCCCGAATCCCGTCACCGCGACCGCGTTGTGCACCGGCCGGGGCCGGAAGCGGGGATCGGGTCCCATCGCCAGTGATCGCAGGGTGAACACCGAGCCGCCGGGCAAGTCGTGCGTCTCGGCGTACGGGTCGATCGCCCCTCCCCCACCGTGGGCACCAACAGCCACACTGAGCAGCGCACGAACGTCGAGAAGCAAGGGACACACCGGGGGCCGTGGATGGCCCGCTGTGGTCCGCCGACCACTCCTGCGTGGAAGCTGCGCAGGCCGGGCGACCCGCTGGAGTGACACCGTGATCCGCGGGCGCCGACTCCACCCCGGCACCCGGGTCCGGCCGACGTAGAATCGATCCGCCACGATGCTCACGCGGGGGTGCCAACAGGGCCTGGATACGGCCTATTTGCCAGATCTGGAGCACCTCGGGTTTACCGGCGCCGCCACCTCGGAGAAGTCCCATCACCACAGGTCACAACATACGTCTTCGTCGCCAGACACTCGTTGACAGTCGCCCATAGGTGCATCCGATCTCAAAGCCTGAGCACAAATTCCACACATGGCCTCCTCATGCCGGCCCCGATGGTCTAGATTGACCGTGCTTCAGCCGTTCGGGCACGAGGCGAACGACATTGATCTATAGATCCGGCGCCACCAACAGCCAGTAGTCGAGTCCCCGGCCAGACATGGGGATGATCAGTTCAGGGAGCCCGAGAGGGGGACCTTGGGTGCGGGGAGCACCCGAGGTTGCGATGGGCTCCACGCACCTCAAGGGCCCGGCAGAGCAAGCAAGTTCACTGCTGCCAGGGCGAGTTGTCACATAGTGCTGCAATTGCAGCTACAAGGTCGTGCACGGGGGGCGGGGCCTCCCAAGGGGAGGAACAGCGCGGCTCGGGGGACGGGAGCTCCCGAGACAGGAACAGTGTGAGACGAGTACGTCGAACTGCTGGTGACCTGGGGGGTCCTGTGGAGCAGGGGGAGTTAGTCAAGCCGTTTTCGTCAACGCACGGGCGGTTGACGAACGGGGCAATCAGACAGCCCGCGATTGACTGGGAGGAGCGGTACCGCCGTACCGTCATCACCAGCGATACCGTGGCCACCGCCTTGGTGGTGGCGGCAATAGGGAACTTCTTCGGGGCCCGGGACGCGGCCAACTGGCACGAGAAGTGGGGAATACTCGCATTCGGCACCGAACTGTTGGTGCTGGGAGCGCTTGCCGTGAGCAGGGCTTGGGCTCCGGCCGTGCTCGGTCAGGGCGCCGAGGAATTCCGTCGGCTCGGACGCTCCCTCTTCGCGGCGGCCGTCGTACTCGCACTCGGCGGGATCGCCCTCACCTCGCGCAACATCAAGCTCTGGATATTCGTTGCGATCCCCGCGCTCGCACTCGTCACTATGACCGCGCGATATCTGTTACGCCTCTGGCTGCACAAACAGCGCAAGGACGGCCGGTGCCTGCGACCGGTGCTCGCTGCCGGGAGCCTGCCCACCGTACGAGATCTGATCAATCGAGCCCGCAAGTCCCCGCACCTCGGCTGGCGGGTGGACGCGGTGTGCACGACGGACGGTCTCGGACTCGACGGCGACCAACTGGACGGAGTGCCGGTCGTCGGCCAACTGGCCGACGTCGCCAATCACGTCCACCGCAACGGCTACCGAGTCGTGGCGGTCACACCGGACCCGCACTGGACACCGGACCGGCTGCAACGGCTGGCCTGGAACCTCGAAGGCAGCGATGCCGAGATGGTCGTGGCCCCCGTGCTGATGGAGGTGGCCGGCCCGCGGCTGCACGTCGACGCGGTGCTCGGAATACCACTGCTGCGGGTCAGCATGCCGACCTTCACCGGGGGCCGCCGGGCGGTCAAAGAGGTCGTCGATCGACTGGGCGCAACGATTCTGCTGATGGTGTTCGCGCCGCTGATGATGTTCGTGGGGCTGCTCATACTGCTGGACAGTCGGGGTGGGGCGTTCTACCGCCAACGCCGGGTCGGCAAGGAGGGTCGCGAGTTCACCATCCTCAAGTTCCGCACCATGGTCGACGGGGCTGACCGGGCACGTGCCGAACTGGCCGACCGCAACGAGGGTGCCGGTCTGTTGTTCAAGCTCCGCCGGGATCCGCGGGTGACCCGGGTAGGAGCAGTGCTGCGCCGGTATTCACTGGACGAGCTCCCGCAGCTCTTCAACGTACTCACCGGGTCGATGTCGCTCGTCGGCCCACGGCCCCCGCTGCCGGAGGAGTCCGCGGCATACGGCCCGGACATCCGGCGGCGGCTGCTGGTCAAGCCCGGGCTCACCGGCCTCTGGCAGATCAGCGGACGCAGTGACCTGCCGTGGGACGAGGCGGTCCGGCTGGACCTTCGGTACGTGGAGGACTGGTCACTCGCCCTGGACACAGTGATCTTGTGGAAGACGCTGCGTGCGGTGCTCTACGGGCAGGGGGCCTACTGATGCGCCACTGTCGTCGTCCGGCCGACGCGCCGACCGCAGGCCAGGAGTGCCTGCCTATGGGGAGAGACGGGTCATGAGGATCAGCGTTTTCGGCCTCGGCTATGTGGGCTGTGTGTCGGCCGCGTGCCTGGCCAGCATGGGTCACGAGGTCATCGGGGTGGATGTGAACCAGGTGAAGGTCGACCTGGTCAACCATGGCAAGGCCCCGGTGGTCGAGGAACGGATCGGCGAGCTCATCGCCGAGGTCGTGCGGACCGGAGCGTTACGCGCCACGGACGACGTCCACGAGGCGATCATGGGCAGCGAGGTGTCGCTGATCTGTGTGGGCACCCCGTCGGAACCCAACGGCAGCCTGTGCACCACCTATCTGGAGCGGGTCACCGAGCAGATCGGCACCGCGTTGGCGGATGCTGCTGAGCGCGGCCGGCGGCACACCGTTGTGTTCCGCAGCACCATGCTCCCTGGCACCTGTTTGAAACTGCTGGTGCCGATCCTGGAGAAGTACGTCGGGGGCACGGCCGGAGTGGACTTCGGGGTCGCGGTCAACCCGGAGTTCCTGCGCGAGGGCACGAGCGTGCAGGACTTCTTCGACCCGCCCAAGACCGTCATCGGAGAACTCGACCCGGCCAGCGGCGATGCGGTGCTGGCACTGTACGAGGGCTTACCCGGCGAGGTGTTCCGGGTGCCGATCCCCACCGCCGAGGCGATCAAATACGCGGACAACGCGTTCCACGGTCTCAAGGTCGGCTTCGCGAACGAGTTGGGCGCGGTGTGTCAGGCGCTCGGGGTGGACTCGCACCAGGTCATGGACGTGTTCCTGGCCGACCGCAAGCTGAACATCAGCCCCGCCTATCTACGGCCTGGTTTCGCCTTCGGTGGTTCCTGCCTCCCCAAGGACTTACGCAGTCTGGTCCATGCGGCGCAGCGGGCCGATGTGTCGGTTCCCATCCTCGCCAATGTGCTGCCCTCCAACTCCGCGCATCTTCAGCGCGCGGTGGAGCTGGTCGAACGCACCGGCAAGCGCCGGGTGGGACTGTTCGGACTCTCCTTCAAACCCGGCACCGACGACCTCCGCGAGAGCCCGCTGGTCGCACTGGCGGAGACGCTGTTCGGCAAGGGCTACGACCTGCGGATCTATGACGCCAATGTGAGCCTCTCCCGGCTGCTGGGCGCGAACCGCGAGTACATCGAAACCCGGCTGCCACACCTCGCACAACTGCTTGCCGACTCCGTCGACGACGTTCTCGAACACGCCGAGGTGTGCCTGATCGGGACGAGGGATCCGGCCGTGCTGTCGGTACTCCCCCATGGCGACGGCCCGGTGCTCATCGATCTCATCCACCTTCCCGACGCCGAAACGCGCCGGACAGAACCGGGGTACGTGGGCCTTGCTTGGTGATGCAATCAGCGACGAACGACCGGACCGGCGCGCGCTGATCCTGGTGGAGAACCTCTCGGTGCCGTTCGACCGGCGTGTGTGGCAGGAGTGCAAGACGCTGCGCGACGCGGGCTGGGAGGTGCACGTCATCTGTCCCCGAGGGAGCAAGCGGGACACGGAGTTGGAGATCGAGATCGACGGGGTGCGGATCCACCGCTACCCGTTGCGCGCGGCCACCGGAGGACCGGCCGGCTACCTGCGGGAGTACGGCTCGGCGTTGTGGCATACGGCCAGGTTGGCCCGCAAGGTCGGTCCGGTCGACGTGGTGCACGCCTGCAACCCGCCCGACCTGCTGTTCCTACCGGCGTTGTGGTTGAAGCGGCGCGGTGCGCGGTTCGTCTTCGATCAGCACGACCTGGTACCCGAGTTGTACCTCTCCCGGTTCGATCGTGGTGAGGACCTGCTCTACCGAGGCGTGTGCGCTCTGGAGCGGCTGACCTATCGGGCCGCGGATGTCGTGCTCGCCACGAACGAGAGCTACCGGGATGTCGCGATAGGCCGTGGCGGTCAGCGGCCGGAGGATGTCTTCGTGGTGCGCAGCGCGCCCGAGATCGAGCGGTTCCAACCGGTGGCGCCCGAGCCGGAGCTGAAGCGTGGCAAGCCCCATCTGTTGTGCTACCTCGGTGTCATGGGGCCTCAGGACGGTGTCGACTACGCCTTGCGGGCCCTGGCGAAGCTGCGCGACGAGCTCGGGCGGACCGACTGGCATGCGGTGTTCGTGGGCGCCGGCGACGCCTTCGACGCGATGGTGGAGCTGTCCCAGCGGCTCGGGCTCTCGGAGCAGGTGGAGTTCACCGGGCGCATTCCGGACGCCGATCTGGTGCGCTATCTGTCGAGCGCCGATGTGTGCCTCTCCCCCGACCCGCGCAATCCGCTCAATGACGTGTCGACGATGAACAAGGTCCTGGAGTACATGGCGATGGGCCGGCCGATCGTCTCGTTCGACCTCCGTGAGGCCCGGGTCTCCGCCGGTGATGCCGCCGTCTACGCGCCAGCCAACGACGAGGCCGAATTCGCCAGGCTCGTCGCGCTGCTGCTCGACGATCCGGAGAAGCGGGCCCAGATGGGCAAGATCGGTCAGGAGAGGATCAGCGGGGAGCTCTCCTGGCGGAACTCCCAGCGATCATTGCTCGCCGCTTACGCCGTTGCCTGCCGCGACCACACTCCGGTGTCGGCGGGCAACCCGGTCAGCACCGGGAAGAAGAGGCCGCGTCGTTGAGCAATGAGATAATACGCCTGGTCACGATCGGGCGGATCCTCCGTCGGCGCTGGCGGCTGCTCGCCGTCCTCACCGTGCTGGGCGCACTCGTCGGCTACGGCACTTCGCTGCTGTTTCCGCCGCGCTACACGGCGTCGGCATCCGTACTGCTGCCGGGGCAGTGGGAAGAACGCGAACTGCTGACCCAGGTGGACATCGCGACCAGTTCGGCGGTGGTCGACCGGGCGGCTGCCACGCTCGACTGGAGGGGCGTCAGCGGCGGTGAGTTACGGGATCGGGTGAGCGCCGAGACCGCTGACGGGAACATCATCAGGATCTCGGGCACGGCCGAGACTCCGGAGCGCGCGCAGCAGCTCTCCGACCGGGTGGCCCAGCAACTCGTGGCGTTCGCCGCGCGCATCGCAGGCGACGGTGCGGACTCCGAGGCGGCCACGGGCCCCGAGGCGCTGCGACAGAAAGTCGTGCAGACGAACCGTCACATCACCGAGTTGGCCAATGCCGCCGATCCGGGGCAGACCGTGGAGAGCGTGCAGGCCCGCACCGCGCTCGCGAAGCTGCGTACCGCGCTGGAAGAGGCTATGAAGAAGCTGGACCAGGCGGATACGGCGCGCAACAAGGCGGGCATGGTGATCATGGGGCCGGCGCCCCGGCCGACCGGCGAGGCGCCGCCGACGAGGGTGCAACTCATCGCCGCCGGGGCGCTGCTGTTCCCTCTGCTCGCTGTCGTCGGCCACCTCGCCGCCGCACGGCTGAATCGCCGACTGCGCACCGAGCCCGAGATCGTCGCGGCACTGGGCTCGGCGCTGCTGGGTACGGTCGACGTGCCCGGCAAAGGCAGCTCGGAACGGCCGGAAGAGCTCGGCCCGCGGGCCCGGATCCGCCGGCTGCTGGGTGTGGACGGCCGGTGGGACACACCGACCCCACAAGCATCCGGCGACGAGGCCAGCAGACAGATCCGCTATCGACGGGTGTGTGCCCGCCTTCGGGACCAACTGCCCTCCCCTGGGAGACTGCTGGTCGTCGTGCCGGAGGGAGATGGGACCGCCCTTCGAGCAGCGGGGCAACTTGTCGCCGAGGCGGAAAGCGATCCTTCGCCGAGCCCTACGACCACGGCGAACCCCGTGCTGCGGGTGGTGGAGGTCTCGGTGTCCCAGCCGATGGTGCCGGACCGCGACACCGAGTCGGGTGCCCTGGTCGTGCTCAGCGCGGGCAGTTGGACCGCGGGAGAGCTCGCCGGCATCGCCGAGGCGTGTGCGGACGGCGGTCACAACATCATCGGCATCGTCGTCGCCGGCACGGTCCGGACCCGTCCGACGCCGTCCACCGGCCCCCCACCGGAGAAGGCCACTCCGGTACTCGCGGTACGCGGCCACGCGACGGGAGAGTCGGTGTGACGACGAGCACGACTTCGGAGCCGTCGACAGGCGCTCCGTTGCTGGACCTGCAAGCGCTGGTGGTTTCCGTACGCAGGCGCCGCCGCCTCTGGTGTTCCATGGCACTACTGGGACTGCTGCTCGGTGCGGCAGTGGCGGTCATGCTGCCGCCGCCTCCGACCGCGGTGACCAAGGTGCTGGTCACCCACAAGGAGGACCAGCCGAACGACACCGGAACACTGATCCGTACCGACGTCGCACTGCTGGGGACCACCCGGATCGCAGGAAAGGCCCTCAAGACCCTCAACTCCCCGGACAAGCCGGAAGACTTCATCCAGGACTACCGTGGCACCGGGCTGACCAACAACCTGTTGCAGATCGATGTGACGGGTGACAGCGACGCACAAGCGGTGGCCCGGGCCAAGGCATTGGCCGATGCGTTCATCGCCGATCACGTGGGGCGGATGTGGGCAGCCGCGAAGGCCGAGTCCGAGGCCCTGCTCGACCAGCGTGACCGCATGCGGGACGAACTCGCCCGGGTCAACAAGTCGATCGGAGACCGGTCGCCGGAGAGCGACCCGAAATCGTCGGCGAGCATCGAGTCGCTCTTCGCCCGCCGAGCCGAACTCAACTCACGGATCGCCGAGTTCGACCAGCGCGCCGCGGAGGTGCGCACCGGCACGCCCCAGGTCATCACCGGCACACAGATCGTGGATGCACCCCGGGCGGTGCAGCACTCCCTGCCCAAGACCGCCGTCACCAATGCCGCGATCGGGCTCGTGCTCGGACTCGTCCTCGGACTCGCGCTGGCAGCGGTCGGCACGGTGGTCGCGGACCGTCCCGTGCTGCGCCGGGAGATCGCGGCGAACCTGGGCGCCTCCGTCATCGCGGAGCTACGTCGCGTGCCCCGCCGGTCGATCGGGCTGTGGCAGAGCCGACGGACCCGGGCGGCACGCGAACGGCTCACCGTGACCCTGACCCGCATCGTGCGGGGCTCCACCGAACCGGTTTCGCTGCTGGAACTGGGGTGTGCGCACAGCGCGAGTGCGATCGCCCTGAACGTCGCCGAGGCACTGGCCGAGGAGGGGCCGATGGTCGTCGTCAACGGTCTGCCGGGTCCGGAGCTCGCCAACAACCGTCGGAAGTTGGGAGGGCCGACCGTGGTCAGCGGCGACATCGTCGCGTCCGTGCCGCAGCAGGCGCGCCGGATCGGCGTCGGCTCGGTCGCGCCCGGCACGGCGTGGACCGACCTCCAGTACCTCGGTGCCCAGACCGTGCTCGTGGTGCGGGCCGGGCACGGCAGCGCCGCATGGCTGCACACCGTGGCCCGGCAGCTCGCGGACCAGCGAATACCGGTGATCGGTGTGGTGCTGGTCGACCCCGATCCGCGTGACCGTACCGACGGCACGCTGTGGGACGGGCTGCACACCGCGTTGCGCGGCCAGTACGAGCGGTTGGCCCGGCAGAACGGAACGGGGCAACCGCTGACCGAGCGGCTGGCCCGGCAGAACGGAACGGGCCAGCCGCGGACGGAGCGGCCGTCGATGCCGACCGCGCTGGTTCCGGACAGCGACCAGGAGGCGCGGTAGACATGTGTGGAATCGCAGGCACTTACCGATGGCCGGACGGGAAGGTCGTGACCGACCGGCTCACCGATGTCCTCGCCCACCGCGGTCCGGACGGGGCAGGCCGCTACAACCACTCCGTCGGTGACGGCGAAGTGCACCTCGGACACCGTCGGCTGGCAATCATCGACCTGTCCGACACCGGCGCCCAACCGATGGTCTCGGACGGTCTGGCCCTCACGTACAACGGCGAGCTGTACAACGCGCCCGAACTCCGTGCCGAACTGACGGCCGCCGGGGTGCGCTTTCGTGGCACGTCCGACTCCGAGGTGCTGCTGGAGGCATGGCGGCGCTGGGGCACGGACTGTCTGCCCCGGCTGCGCGGCATGTTCGCGTTCGCGGTCTTCGACGAGCGAACCGGTGATCTGGTGCTCGCCCGCGACCAACTCGGCATCAAGCCGCTGTTCCTACTCCGGCGCGGTACGGGCCTGATGTTCGCCTCCGAGCTCAAGGCGCTCGTCGCCGTGACCGGTGGGTCGCTGGAGGTGGACCATGCGGCGCTGGTGGCCTCGCTCCTGTACTACTGGGTGCCCGACTCGCGGTGCGCATTCCGCGAAGCGGAGAAGCTCCCGCCGGGTAGCTGGCTCAGGTGCCGGCCCGACGGTCGGGTGGAGCGCGGCCGGTTCTGGAACCTGAAGGACGTGGCCGCCGAGGGTCGGGAGCGGGCCCGCAGCGGCGAGCAGCCGGACGTGGGCGCCATCGTCGAGGAGTCGACCCGACGGCACCTACTGTCCGACGTCCCCGTGGCGACCTTCCTCTCCGGTGGTCTCGACTCCAGCTATCTGACGGCGCTGGCGGCCCGCGACCGGCCGGGGATCTCCGCCTACACGATCGGATTCCGCCCCGAGGACGCCAAGTTCGAGGCGATGCCGGACGATCTGCGCTATGCGCGGCAGGTGGCCGAGCGGTTCGGCGTCGACCTGCATGAGATCGAGATCGCTCCGAACGTGCTCGACCTACTGCCGCGGATGACGCACCACCTGGACGAGCCGATTGGGGACCCCGCAGCGATCAACACATTCCTGATCTGCGAGGCCGCCCGAGAGGCCGGCGTCAAGGTGATGCTCTCGGGGATGGGTGCCGACGAATTGTTCGCCGGGTACCGCAAGCACCTGGCTAACCTCCTTGCGCTGCGCTACCAGCGCGTCCCGCGTCCCCTGCGGCAGGGGGTTGCCGGGGTCGTGGACCGGCTGCCGGTCGCCACGGCCCGCCGGGGGTACCGGTCGGTGCGCTTCGCCAAGCGGTTCCTCTCCTTCGCCGAGTTGCCGGAGGAGACCGCGTTCCGCCGCAGCTACACCATGTACGACCAGGACGAACTGCTCGCCCTGATCAATCCGGATCTGGCCGGGACGGTCGACGACGTGCTGAGTGAGCACCGGGACATCTACCAGGACAACGACCTCGACGACTTCGTCAACCGGATGTGTCTGGGCGATGCCCGGATGTTCCTGCCGGGTTTGAATCTCGCGTACACGGACCGGTCCAGCATGGCCGCGTCGACCGAGGTGCGGGTGCCGTACGTGGACGTCGAGGTGGTCAAGGCCGCCTTCGCGGTGCCCGGCAACCGCAAGATCGTCGGACGGCAGGGGAAGGCGGTCCTCAAGGAGGCGGCCACCTCGATCCTGCCGCGGGAGATCGTGTACCGGCCCAAGGGCCTGTTCAGCGCCCCGCTGCGGGCCTGGATGAGCAGGGATCTGGCGCCGCTGGTGCGCGAGGTGGTGAACGACGGCGTGCTCGTCCGATCCGGGTTTCTGCGCCGGGATGCGCTGGCGCGACTCGTCGCCGAGGACGCCGCCGGGCAGCGGGACTTCTCCAAGCATCTGTGGCATGTGCTGACCCTTGAGTACTGGTATCGCGGCGCGACCTCTGGCTCCAGCCAGAACTGAACGGCATGACGGCTTGACGGCGTAGAAACAAGAGGAGCTCGGGTGAAACAGGTTGTGCAGAACTACAAGAGCGGCGAGCTGGCGCTGCTCGACGTGCCGGTGCCCCGGTGCAAGCCGGGTGGTGTGCTGGTACGGAGCGCCTATTCGCTGATCTCCACCGGGACCGAGCTCATGAAGGTGTCCGAGGCCGGCATGTCGATGTTGGGCAAGGCCCGTTCCCGGCCGGACCAGGTGGCCAAGGTGGTGCAGAGCGTGGCCACCAACGGGGTGCCCGCCACCTACCGCAAGGTGATGGGCAAGCTGGACTCCTACACACCGCTGGGCTACTCGCTGTGCGGGGTGGTCGAGGAGGTCGGCCCGGGGATCGACGATGTGAAGGTCGGCGACCTGGTGGCGTGTGCCGGCAATGAGCACGCGTTGCACGCGGAGCTCAACTGGGTTCCGAAGAACCTGTACACGCCGGTGCCGGACGGTCTCTCACCGCGGCACGCGGCCTTCGGAACCGTCGGGTCGATCGCGTTGCAGGGTGTCCGCCGCGGCGAGTCGCAGCTCGGCGACGTGGCGCTGGTCATCGGCCTCGGGCTGATCGGGCAGTTGGTGGTGCAGTTGCTGGCCGCCTCGGGAGTGCGCGTCGTCGGTGTCGACCCCGACCCGGTGCGGTGCGAGATCGCCGAGCGGCTGGGCGCGGTGGCCTGTGGCGATCCCGCGTCCGCGGCCGTGGAGAGCTCCGTCGCCGAGCTGACCGACGGTCATGGTGTGGACCAGGTGTATCTGGCCGCGGGCGGGGGCAGCAACCAGCCCGTCGAGTTGGCCGCTCGGCTGAGCCGGGACCGCGGCCGGGTCATCGACATCGGCAAGTGCCGCCTCGACCTGCCGTGGAACGCGTACTACATGAAGGAACTCGACGTCCGGTTCTCCCGCTCGTACGGCCCCGGGCGCTACGACCCGGAGTACGAGCTCGAAGGCCGGGACTACCCGATCGGCTATGTGCGCTGGACCGAGCGTCGCAATCTGGCGTGCTTCCTCGATCTCATGGCGCGCGATCGCATCGACGTGGAGCCCCTGGTCTCCCACATCGCCGACTTCGATGACGCCGTGAAGACGTACCAGAGCCTGAAGGACGGCGATCTGAAGGCCGTGGCGGTGCTGTTCCGCTACCCCGAAGGCTCCGATCACCCGGCAGGCCCTGGCGCATCGGAACGGGCGGCCGAAGCGGTTGCCCCGGTGATCACCGTGCCAGCAGTGCGACGCGGCGGTGGAGCCTCGGCCCCGGCGCGGTCCGCCAAGGCATCGGTACGGGTGGGCTTCATCGGCGCGGGGAACTACGCGACGTCGATGCTGCTGCCCCACCTGGCCCGACGCGACGGCGTGGAGCTATCCACGGTCGTCACCACAACGGCGCTGTCCGCGGTCAATGCGAAGCGGAAGTTCGGCTTCGAGGAGGCGACCACCGATCTCGACGCCGTGCTCGGCGACCCCTCCATCGACGCGGTGTTCGTCGTCACCCGGCACAACTCGCACGCCGAACTGACCCGGAGAGCGCTGCTGGCCGGCAAGGCGGTGTTCGTGGAGAAGCCGTTGGCGCTCGACCAGGACGAGTTGGCCGGCGTGCTCGCGGCGGTGGAGGAGTCCGGCAACGACCGGCTCCAGGTGGGCTTCAACCGCAGGTTCGCACCACTGTTGCAGGAGGCCAGGAAGCGGTTCGGTGCCCGGAGCGGTCCGGCGAGCCTGCGCTACCTGGTCAACGCGGGCCGCCTGGAGCAAGGCAGCTGGTACCTCCGCCAGGACACCGAAGGGTCGCGGTTCGTCGGCGAGGGCGGGCACTTCATCGACACGGCGAGCTGGCTGCTCGCCGCCGACCCGGTGTCCGTGTACGCGGTCGCCACGTCCGGCAGCGAAGGCGGCGGCGACCTCCAGATCGTGCTGGGCTACCCGGGCGGCTCCACCGCCACCATCAGCTACGTCACCACCGGCTCACCCGGCTTCCCCAAGGAGACGCTGGACCTGATCGCGGACGGCAAGGTGTTGCGGCTCGACGACTTCGTCCGTGCCTCGGTATACGGCCGCAAGCGGTGGAGCAGCCCGCGGCTGGCCAAGGCCCGTGACAAGGGCCAGCGCGCCGAAGTGGGTGCTTTCCTTGAGGCCGTGCGGAGCGGCGGGCCGATGCCCATGCCGCTGGAGTCGTTGGTCGCCACCACGGCCGCCACCCTCGCCGTACAGACCAGCTTGGCCGGCGGCGCGCCGGTGACGTTGGCGAGCGGCCGATGACCACGAGCACGTCCTTGGGCTGGTACCTGCGGCGGCTGTCGCGGATGGGGCCGCGGGAGGTCGGCGGCCGGGCGGGCGACGCGGTGCGCAGACGACGCTGGCGCTCCGGGCTGCCGGACGGCCCGAGTGTGACCGGCGCCCGGTTCACCGCGGTACTGCCCGTCGGGACGATCACCGCAGTGCCACCGGACGCCGCGAAGCGTCTGATCGCCGAGGCGGACCGGCTGATGGCGGGGCACGTCGAGTACTTCGGGGTGGTCCGCGACGACCTGGACGAACCGGACTGGTGGTACGACCCGAAGACCGGGCGCCGGGCGCCCTGGGGCTACGCCTTCGACGTGCCGTACCGGAACGAGGACGAAGCCGGGGACATCAAGCAGATCTGGGAGCTGTCCCGGCACCAGTACCTCACCGTGCTCGCCGCCGCCTATGCGATCACCGGGAACGAGCAGTACGCCGAGCGGGTGGCCAAGCATCTGCGGTCGTGGTGGGCGGCCAACGCGCCGCTGCGAAGCGTGCACTGGATCAGTGGCATCGAGCTGGGTATCCGGCTGCTCTCCTGGGTGTGGATCCGTCGGCTGCTGGACGGCTGGTCGGGCGCGACCGCACTGTTCGAGGGCAACCCGGTGGCGCTCCAGCAGATCTGGCACCACCAGCGCTGGCTGGCCGCCTTCCCCAGCCGGGCGTCTTCGGCGAACAACCACATCATCGCGGAGGCTGCCGGGCAGTTCGCTGCGGCCTGCGCGTTCGGGTGGTTCCCTTCATCGGAGCGTTGGCGGGCCGACGCACTGCGGTCACTGGAACGGCACCTGCGCAGCAACACCTTCAGCTCCGGCCTCAATCGCGAGCTGGCCACCGAGTACCACGGACTCGTCCTGGAGCTCGGCCTCGCAGCGGTCGCCGAGGCGGATGCCGCCGGCGTGCCGGTCCCCGACACCATCCGGCTGGTGCTGCTGCGCATGACCGACGCGCTCGCGGCCATCGTGGACAACCGGCTACGGCCGCCGCGCCAGGGGGATGCCGACGACGGGCACGGCCTGGTCCTGGACGGCGCCGGCACCGACCGTTGGGGCTCGCTGCTGACCACCGGGGACGCCGTGTTCGGCGGGCTCAGCTGGTGGCCTGCCGTGACCGGCACCGATGTGCGCACCCCGCTGCTGGCCGCGCTCATCCGGCCGTACGCGCAGGAGGGAAGCGCACCGGCAGCGACCCGCCCGGCAAGCCGACCGGCCCACTTCGCCGATGCGGGGCTCACCATCCTGCGCGGTCCGGCGGGGATCTGGTGCCGCTGTGACGGCGGTCCGCACGGTTTCCTGTCCATCGCCGCACACGCCCATGCGGACGCACTGTCCGTGGAGGTCCGGCATGACGGGGTCGATGTGCTCGCCGACCCGGGAACGTACTGCTACCACGGGCAGCCCGACTGGCGGCAGTACTTCCGGTCGACCCTCGGTCACAACACCTTGCAGTTGGACGGCGATGACCAGTCCGGCTCCGGCGGCCCGTTCCTGTGGACCCGGCATGCCCGCAGCCGTGTCCTGGTCGCGGACACAGCCGGAGCCGCCGAAGGAACGACGGCCCGTTGGTGCGCCGAGCACGACGGCTACCAAGGCTCGGTGCACCGCCGTCGGGTGGAGCTGACCGCGGGGAGCCGGGAGCTGCGCGTGGTCGACGAGGTGAGCGGCCCACGCCGGCCCGCCCGGCTGGCATTCCACCTCGGGCCGGCGATCACAGCGGACCTGGTGGAAAGCCGGGCAGTGCTCACCTGGACCCGGGACGGCAAGGACCGCTCCGCGGTGCTCGACCTGCCCGAACAGCTGCGCTGGCAGGCTCATCGCGGCGAGAGCAACCCACCGCTGGGCTGGTACTCCCCCGGCTTCGGGCGCAAGGAACCCACCACCACGCTGGTGGGCACCGGCTTCGCCGACGGCGCCGCGCCGTTGGGGGAGTTCACCACCGTGCTCACGTTCCACGACTAGGGGGATACGTGGGAATCAAGTGGCGGAACTGGGCGTTACCGGTGGCGGCACCGGCCATGCTGGCGACCGGCTGTGTGGGAACACAGGGCGCCCCGGCGGAGCCGACCGTCGCCCCTTCCACATCGGTGGCCCGGACCGTGGCACGAGTGTGCGCGGGGCCTGTGGCCGGGCCGGCGCAGGCACCCGCGGGCGCGGTGACGATCGATCCCACGGTGGTCGGCGATCTGGCCACGAAGACCCGGAACAACCCCCCGAACAGCACGTTCTGGCTTCGACCGGGCCAACACAGGCTCGAACCGGACCGCTACGCCCAGGTCATCCCCAAGAAGGGGAACCGCTACCTCGGTGCATCGGGCGCGGTGCTCGACGGCCGGCGGACCAATCAGTACGCGTTCGGCGGTGGCGCCCCCGATGTCACCATCCGCCATCTGACCGTGCAGGGGTTCGTCGCACCACACAACGAGGGCGTGGTCAACCATGACTCGGCGGACGGCTGGGTGATCGAGCACTCGACGATCCAACACAACTCCGGCGCCGGGTTGATGGCCGGCGCGCGCCAGCGGGTCCGCGCCAACTGTCTGCGGGGCAATGGACAGTACGGATTGAACGCGTACAAGACCAGCGGCCGGGTCAGTGACCTGGTGGTCGAGGGCAATGAGATCGTGGGCAACAACACCCAGGACTGGGAGCGGCGGCGGCCCGGCTGTGGCTGTACCGGAGGGGTCAAGTTCTGGGCCGTCAACGGAGCTGACATACGCGGGAACTGGGTGCACGACAACCGCGGAGCCGGATTGTGGGCGGACACCAACAACAATGACTTCCGCATCGAGGACAATGTGCTCGAAGCCAACGACGGTGCCGCGCTGATCTACGAGATCAGCTACAACGCGGTCATCCGGAGGAACACGATCCGGCGGAACAACTGGGTCGAGGGCCGCCGATACGCCGAACGCGGCGACAGCTTCCCGCTCGGAACCATCTATCTGTCCGAGTCCGGCGGCGAACCACGAATACCCGCCCGCACCAACAGAATCGAGATCTACCGGAACGTGCTGGAGAACAACTGGTCCGGAATCACCCTCTGGGAGAACGCCGACCGGTTCTGCAACAGCCCGGCCAACACGTCGTCCGGTGACTGCACACTGTTGGTGCGGGACGTCCGCCGCTGTGCACAGCCCGCGATCGCCACCACACCGCTCCTCGCCGACTGTCGGTGGAAGACCCAGCGGGTGGACATCCACGGCAACCGCTTCGTGCTGGACAAGTCCGTCGTCGGGTGCACGGTGAAGTGCGACCGCATGGCGGTGCTGGCCAACTACGGCACCTACCCGGACTGGTCCCCGTACCAGGGCGAGCGGGTGGCGGAGGCGATCACCCACGAGCAGCGCAACCGCTGGCACGACAACGTCTACCTCGGGCCGTGGAAGTTCGTCGCCCACGACCCGAGCCGGGTCCTCGACTTCGGGCAGTGGCAGAACGCGCCCTACCAGCAGGACGCGGGCAGCACCCTTGACCTACGGGCCGGTGATTGAGATGGGCGGGGAGCTGCGGCGCGGTGGGTCATCGAGCGGACAGGCCACCACAGCCACGACAGCCATCACAGACACTGCGGACGCACAGCCCGGCGTGGAGCCGCGCCCTGTCGGCACACCGAAGGCCGTCGGGCTGGTCTGGGGGTTGCTGATCCTCAACACGCTCGGCTCCGCCGGGGCGAAAACCATCATCCCGCTGCCACGCTCCCTCATCCAGATGGTCACCATGGGCGCGCTGCTCGCCGCGTTCACACTGGCACTCGCGCTGAACCTTCGGCTGCGCATCCGAGCCAGCGCCTTCTTGCTCCTGCTCACCCTGCTGTTGGTGCCGAGCGTGATCTCCAGCGTGCACCTGGAGTCCGGGTTGGGCGCGCTGTTCCGTTGTACCCGGCTGGCTCTCTTCGTCGGGACGCTATGGCTGCTGAGCCGCTGGTGGGACGGTGGCGTGCTGTTCGTCCGGCACCACATCCGGATGTACTTCGCGGTGCTCGGGTCGGTGGCGGCCGGCGCGGTGATCTCACCGGGCGCTGCCGTCCCCGAGCTCTACGGCGGTCGGCTGGTCGGCGCGTTGTGGCCGCTCACCCCACCACAGATCGGGCAGTACGCGGCGGTGATCATCGGGCTCACCGTGCTGCTCGTCCTGGGCCGTCGGGCCGACAGGAACAGCGCGGTGGTGATCATCGTGCCGTCACTCGTCCTGCTCGCGTTGACCCACACCCGAACGGCCACGCTCGGCCTGCTCATCGGGTTAGTGTTGGCGATCGGCTCGCTCGTCCTGACCAGCGCCGCCGCCCGTCGGTTCTTCGCCTGGGCGGTGCTGTGCGCCGTGGTGGCCGCGGTGGCGCTCAGTTCCGCGCTCCAGGCGTGGTTCCTGCGCGGACAGAGCCAGGAGAACTTCTCCAACCTCACCGGTAGGGCCAAGGTCTGGGACGCCTTGCTGGCGGCCCCTCGGACCACCTCGGAGTACCTGTTCGGCGTGGGGCTGGGCGACAAGTCGTTCGGCGGGCTGCCGATCGACAACAGTTGGCTGGCCGTCTACCACGAGCAGGGCCTGACCGGTGCGGTCATCGTGGCGGCGGTCTTCCTCGTGCTGGGCGGCGTCGCACTGCTCCGGCCGCCTTCGCTCCAGCGGGCCTGTGCGATCTTCCTGATCAGCTACTGCGCCATCGCGTCGTACACCGAGGCGGGGCTGGGCGACGCCTCACCGTATCTCCTGCATCTGGCCGTGGCCGCCTCGCTGCTGACGTCGACCGCCGCCACCACACCACTCTCGACGCCCGCAGTTCCGCGACGACGTCTCCCGCGCTTTGCCCGGGGATCGGAGGTGACCTGACCATGCACGTTCTCGTAGTGCACAACCGCTACTCCTCGGCGCAGCCGAGCGGGGAGAACAACGTCGTCGATCGGGAGGTGGCACTGCTGCGCGCCGCGGGCCACCGGGTCGAGTTGTTCGAGCGACGCAGCGACGACATCGCCACCCGGTCCCTGCTGGGCAAGGCCGCGTTGCCCCTCCTTGTGCCGTGGCACCCGGGGGTACGCTCGGAGCTCGCCACCCGGCTTCGTACCGACCGGCCGGACGTCGTACACGTCCACAACGTCTTCCCGCTCCTGTCGCCCGCAGTGCTGGCCGCCTGCGCCGACGCCGGGGTGCCCGCCGTCGCCACGCTGCACAACTACACCCAGATCTGCCCGCCCGGCACCTTGCAGCGGGACGGCCGGCCGTGCACCGAGTGCGTCGGTTCGACGCCGTTGCCCGCAGTCCGGCACGGCTGCTACCGAAACTCCCGGCTGGCGACGGTGCCGCTCGCGATCAGCCTTCTCGTCAACCGGCAGCGGTGGTGGTCCGGCGTCGAGCGGTTCTTCTGCATCTCCGCGGCGCAGCGCGAAGTCCTGGTGCAGGCCGGCATGCCGGCCGAGCGACTGGCGGTGAAGCACAACTTCGTGCCCGAGCCGGGCACCCAACGCACCGGTGGCGGCGACCACCTGCTCTATCTCGGCCGACTCGCGGAGGCCAAGGGCGTGCGGCTGCTGATGACGGCGTGGGACGAGATCGCCGCGGACGGCGGTGTCGGCGTACCGCTCGTGATCGCCGGTACGGGGCCGTTGGAGCAGGAGGTGACGGCCTGGGCCGCGGGCCGGGACGACGTGCGGTACGTCGGTCTGTACGACCCGGCACAGTGCCGGCAGGTCATCGCGCGGTCGGTCGCGGTCGTGGCTCCCTCGACCTGGCTGGAGGCGTTCGGCCTGGTGGTGGCGGAGGCGATGGCGGCCGGGGTGCCGACCGTCGCGGCCGGTCACGGCGCCTTCGTCGAACTCGTCGACGACGGCGTGAGCGGGCTGCTGCACCAGCCGGGCGATGCCGCCTCGCTCGCGTCCTGTCTGCGCCGGATCACACGAGAGCCGGACCGTAACCGGGAGATGGGGCGGGCCGCCCGGCGCCGTTACGAACTGGACTTCAGCCCGACGGTCGGGCTGGAGCGCCTGGTGCATGGATACCGCACCGCGATCGCGGGGCGGTCCGGCGACGGGGACAACCCGCCGCCGGTTGGGGACAAAAGCACTGGCTCGCGGCGGGGAACCCGCGCGAGCAGGGATGGGGACAGTAGATGACACCGTGCCGACTCTGTGGCTCGGCGGCGATGGCAAGCGTCGTCGATCTTGGAGCGACCCCGCCGTGCGAGAGCTTTCTCGCCGCGGACCAACTGGAGCGACCGGAGCCGGCGTATCCGCTGCACTTGCAGGTCTGCACCGACTGCTGGCTCGCGCAGATCCCCCCGCTGATCAGCCCGGAGGAGACGTTCACGCAGTACGCGTACTTCTCGTCCTACTCGACCTCCTGGGTGGAGCACGCGCGCACGTTCGTCGCCGACGCCGTGGAGCGGCTGGGACTCGGCTCCAAGGGCGAGGAAGCCTTCGTGGTCGAGGTCGCGAGCAACGACGGGTATCTGCTGAGGCACCTGGTGGACCGAGGTATCCGCTGCCTCGGCGTCGAACCGTCGGTGAACGTCGGCGCCGCAGCGCGGGACGCGGGCGTGCCCACGCTCACGGCCTTCCTTGACCCGACCACCGGTGCCACCGTCCGCGCCGAGCACGGTCCGGCGGACCTGGTCGTAGCCAACAACGTGTACGCGCACATCCCCGATGTGGTCGGGTTCACCAAGGGGCTGCGCGCCCTGGTCGCCGACGACGGCTGGGTCTCCATCGAGGTGCAGCACCTGCTGACCCTGATCGAGCAGAACCAGTACGACACGATCTACCACGAGCACTTCCAGTACTACACGGTCGCGTCCGCGGCCCGGGCGTTGGAGAGCGGCGGGCTCTCGCTCGTGGACGTCGAGTTGCTGCCCACCCATGGCGGCTCGATCCGGTTGTGGGCCCGGCCGACGGAGGTGGCCGGCGAGCAGACCCGGCAGGTGGCCGAAGTGTTAAATCAGGAGAAGGCCGCCGGTCTCCAGGAACTCTCCGGGTACACCGAGTTCGCCGCTCGGGTGGCCAAGGTGCGCCGAGACCTCCTGCGGTTCCTCATCGAGGCGGCCGAGCGCGGCGAGAGGGTCGTCGGATACGGCGCCCCCGGCAAGGGCAACACCCTGCTCAACCACTGCGGCATCCGGCCTGACCTGCTCGCGTACACGGTCGACCGCAACCCGTACAAGCACGGCAGGTTCACCCCGGGCACCCGCATCCCGATCCTGCCGCCCGAGCAGATTGCCACCGACCGCCCGGACTACGTGCTCGTCCTCCCCTGGAACCTGCGGACCGAGTTGGTCGAGCAACTGTCCTTCGTACACGAATGGGGCGGCCGGTTGGTCTTCCCCATCCCGGAACTGAGCATTGTCGAGGTCGCGTCGTGAAGGAGATCGCAGCATGAAGGTCGTACTGTTCTGCGGCGGTTACGGGCTGCGCATGCGCAACGGAGCCTCCGACGACGACATGCCCAAGCCGATGGCCATGGTCGGGCCTCGGCCGCTGATCTGGCACGTCATGCGCTACTACGCGCACTTCGGGCACACCGAGTTCATCCTGTGCCTCGGCTACGGCGCCCAGCACATCAAGAACTTCTTCCTCAACTACGAGGAGACGATGTCCAACGATTTCGTGCTGCGCAACGGGCGCGCCGAACTGCTGTCCAACGACATCGCCGATTGGACGATCACCTTCGTGCAGACCGGCATCGAGTCACCGATCGGGGAGCGGCTGCGCCGGGTGCGGCACCACCTGGACGGCGATGAGATGTTTCTCGCCAACTACGCCGACGTACTCACCGACGCCCCCCTGCCGGAGATGATCGAACGGTTCACCCAGCGCGACGTCGGTGCGTCGATGATGGTGGTCCCCCCGCAGTCCTCCTTCCACTGCGTCGACTTGGGCGAGGACGGCCTGGTGGGAGGCATCACCGCGGTGAGCGAACTGCCGCTGTGGGAGAACGGCGGCTACTTCGTGCTACGGCAGGAGGTCTTCGACCACATCCCGGAGAACGGGGACTTGGTCGCCGACGGCTGCGCCCAACTGGCCAAGCGCGGCCGACTGGTCGCACACCAGCACCGCGGCTTCTGGAAGCCGACCGACACCGTGAAGGAGCGGGCGGCTCTCGACGCCGCTTACGCCCGGGGCGACCGTCCATGGGCCGTGTGGGAGCGGAGCGGTACGCAGGCGAAGGTGACCGAAGCGGCGAGGACACCATGATCCGACTCGGAACGGGACCTCTGAACCAGGTCGCCGTGGTCGGCGCGCACTGCGACGACATCGCCATCGGGGCCGGCGGCACACTGCTGGCCATGTGCCTGGCACGGCCGGGCATCCGCGTCGACGCGCTGGTCCTCTCGGGCGGTAGCAGCGAGCGGGAGCAGGAGGAGCAGGCCGCGCTCGCCGCCTTCTGCCCGGGCGCCGACCTCCGGCTGACCGTGCTCAAGCTGACGGACGGCCGACTGCCTGCGCAGTGGGACGAGGCCAAGGCCGCGGTCGAGGAGTTACGGGGGCGGACCGAGCCGGATCTCGTACTGGCGCCGCGCACCGATGACGCACATCAGGATCACCGCGGTCTGGCGAAGTTGATGTCCACTGCGTTCCGCGACCACCTCGTGCTCGGCTACGAGATCGTCAAGTGGGACGGCGATCTGGGCCGTCCGGTGGCGTACCAGCCGCTGTCGCCGGAGCTCGCCGAGCGGAAGGTGCAACTCCTACAGGAGCACTATCCGTCCCAACGGCACCGGCCCTGGTACGACCGGGAGGCATTCCTCGGTCTGGCACGCATCCGCGGCATCGAATGCCACGCGCGCTACGCCGAGGCGTTCGCCGTCACCAAACTCACTCTCGACCTGGGGGAATGAACCATGCGCGTGCTACTGACCGGACACCAGGGCTATTTGGGCACCGTGATGGCCCCGGTGCTCACCGCCGCCGGGCACGAGGTCGTCGGCCTTGACTCCGGACTGTTCGCCCACTGCGTGTTGGGCCCGACGCCAGCGGACCCGCCGGGGCATCGGGTGGACCTGCGCGACATCACGGCCGAGCACGTGGCCGGGGTGGACGCCGTGATCCATCTGGCCGCACTCTCCAACGACCCGCTGGGAGCGCTGGCACCGGACCTCACCTACGACATCAACCACCATGCGTCCGTGCACCTGGCCCGGCTGGCACGCGACGCCGGGGTGCAACGCTTCCTGTACGCGTCAACCTGCTCGGTCTACGGGGCTTCGGGCGGTGACGGCCTGGTGGCCGAGGACGCCCCGCTGCGCCCGGTGACGCCGTACGCGGAGTCCAAGGTGCGGGTGGAGGACGATCTGCACGCGCTGTCCGACGGCGACTTCACCCCGGTCTACATGCGCAACGCCACCGCGTTCGGCTACTCACCCCGGCTGCGCGCTGACATCGTGCTGAACAATCTGGTGGGCCATGCGCTCCTGTCCGGCGAGGTGCTGGTGCTCTCCGACGGCACCCCCTGGCGCCCACTGGTGCATGCCGCCGATATCGCACAAGCCTTCGCGGCGGCACTGATCGCGCCTCGGGAGGCGGTGCACGACCGGGCGTTCAACATCGGCAGCGAGATCAACAACGTCACGGTCGCCGAGATCGCCGAGCAGGTCGCCGAGGCGGTTTCCGGCTCACGGGTGGTGATCACCGGGGAGGCGGGTGCCGATCCCCGGTCCTACCGGGTGGACTTCTCCCGGTTCCGCGCCGCGGTCCCGGACTTCGAGTGCGAGTGGTCGGTAAAGCGCGGTGCGCTCGAACTCGCCGACGCCTACCGGGAACACGGGCTGACCCAGGAGGACTTCGAACAGCGCTTCACCCGGCTGGCCGTGCTGCGCGCGGCGCTCCAGCAGCAGGGTGCCGGCGCCGTCGACGAGACCCTGCGGTGGCGCCGATGACCGCGGCCGGCGAGCAGATGCACGAACTGGTGGAGCGGCTGTACCCACTGTGCCGGAGCATCACGGGCGACGGTGTGCGCGCCACCTTGGAGATCGTCGGCGAGTACATTCCGCTCCAGGTCCACGAAGTGCCGACCGGGACGCAGGTACTCGACTGGACGGTGCCGCAGGAGTGGAACATCCGGGACGCGTACATCGCCGACACCGCCGGCAACCGGGTCGTCGACTTCGCGGCGTCCAGCCTGCACGTGCTCGGCTACAGCGTGCCCGTGTCGGCGACCATACGGCTGGCCGAGCTGCGCGAGCATCTGCACACCCTGCCGGACCATCCGAGCTGGGTGCCGTACCGCACCAGCTACTACAAGCCGGACTGGGGTTTCTGTCTGGCCCAGGAGACCTTGGACGCACTGCCGGACGGCGACTACGAGGTGCACATCGACTCCACGCTCGCCGATGGCCATCTCACCTACGCGGAGCACGTGGTCCCCGGGCAGATCTCCGATGAGGTGATCGTCTCCTGCCATGTGTGTCACCCATCGCTGGCCAACGACAATCTGGCCGGCATCGCGGTGGCGACGTTCCTGGCCCGGGCGCTGGCGGAGACGACGCCGTACTACACCTACCGGTTCATCTTCGCGCCCGGCACCATCGGGGCGATCACCTGGCTGGCCCGCAATGCGGAGCGGGTGGGTGGGGTGTCCGCCGCTCCGGGAGCTCCTCCCGGTGGAGGGTCGAGGGAGGAGCCGAGAGCCGGCGGAAGGGTCGAGCACGGTCTGGTGCTGGCCTGTGCGGGCGACCCGGGTCAACTGACGTACAAACAGAGCAGACGTGGCGACGCGGAGATCGACCGGGTGGTGCGGCATGTGCTCCGTGCCTCCGAACGCCCGCACCGGGTCACCGAGTTCACTCCGTACGGCTATGACGAGCGGCAGTTCTGCTCGCCCGGGTTCGATCTCGGGGTGGGCTCGCTCAGCCGTACCCCGTACGCCGGCTACCCCGAGTACCACACCTCGGCGGACAATCCGGACTTCGTCTCCCCGGACGCGATGGCGGACACTCTCGCCGTCTGTCGTGAGGCATTCGCGGTGCTGGAGCGCAACCGGCGGTACGTCAACCTCAGCCCCTACGGCGAACCGCAGCTGGGGCGGCGCGGGTTGTACGAATCGCTCGGCGGCCGAAGCGATGCGAAGCAGGCCCAGATGGCCATGCTCTGGGTGCTCAACCTCTCGGACGGCGAGCACAGTCTGCTGGACGTCGCCGAACGGGCCGGGCTTCCGTTCGACACCGTCGCCGTCGCGGCCGACGCCCTCCACGGCGCCGGGCTGATCAAGGCATGACGCCGATGACCACCGGGAGTCAGAACCCGAGAACGGCGGAGCCGTCGGCGGCCCCGGCCGAAGGCACCCGGCCCAACGCCAAGCGGGCCGTCCTCGGCCGGTTGTCCTGGGGACTGGCCGACCAGGCGGTCTGTAGCCTGACCAACTTCGCGGTGGGAATCTATGTGGCACGCTCGCTGGGGCTGGCCGCGTTCGGTGTGTTCAGCCTGGCCTGGTTGACCTACGGCGTGGTGCTCAGCGTCTCCCGCGGGCTGGCCACCGACCCGCTGATGGTGCGCTTCAGCGGTGTGGAGGTCGCGTCCTGGCGCGGGGCGGTGGGCAGATCGTCGGGTACGGCCCTGGGCATCGGTTCAACCGTCGGCACCCTGTTCCTGGTGGTTGGACTCGCTCTGGGCGGCCAGCTGGGGATCGCGTTCGCCGCACTCGGCCTCGTCCTGCCCGCACTGCTCCTGCAGGACGCCTGGCGGTTCTCGTTCTTCGCCGCCGGCACCGGGCGGAAGGCGCTCGTCAACGACCTCCTGGGGGGCATCGCACTCGTCCCCGCCATGGTGGTTGCGGCCCGTGTGGACACCGTGGCCGCCTTCGTGCTCGCCTGGGGCACGTCCGCCGCGGTGGCCGCCGTGTACGGCTGCGTCCAGTCCGGTATCCGCCCCCGGTTGACCGGAGCGCGCGAGTGGCTCCGCCAGCACCGCGACCTCGGATACCGGTACCTGGTCGAGAACGTCGGTGTCAGTGGCGCGGCCCAACTGCGGGCCTACGGCCTCGGTCTGATCGTCGGGGTCAGTGCGGTGGGTGTGATCCGGGGCGCCGAACTCCTGCTCGCCCCGTTCCTCGCCGCGCTGATGGGGCTGTCGCTGGTCACCGTCGCGGAGGCCGCACGGGTACTGCGGCAGGCACCGCACCGGCTGCGCATGTTCTGCCTCCTGCTCGGCGGCGGGCAGGCCGTCGCCGCCCTGCTCTGGGGCGCGGCGCTGCTGCTGGTGCCTGACCGGTTCGGAGAGTTCGTGCTCGGCGGTGTCTGGCACTCCGCATCGACGCTCATCGTGCCGGCCACACTCGGTGTCGCGGGCGCCGGTCTCGGCGTCGGCGCAGCGGCCGGGCTGCGCGCGCTCGGCGCGGCCCGACGCAGTCTGCGCTGCCAACTGTTCGCCTCCGCCTGCTATGTCAGCGGTGGGCTCGGTGGAGCCGCCGTGGCCGGCACGGTCGGCTCGGCCTGGGGCGTGGCCGCCGCGACGTTGAGCAGCTCGGCCGTGTGGTGGCTGCAGTTGCGGTCCGCCCTGCGTGAGCACCACCAGAACTCCCTTCGTGAAGTGAGGACACCATGACCGCATCTCGCCGCATTCCACGGTTGAGCATCGGCCTGCCCGTGTACAACGGCGAGGAGTACCTCGCCGAGGCGTTCGACGCCCTGCTCGGCCAGACCTACGAGGACTTCGAACTGGTCGTGTCCGACAACGCGTCGACCGACGGGACCCAGGACATCTGCCGTCGGTACGCCGCGCAGGACACGCGCATCCGGTACGTACGGCTACCGAAGAACATCGGCGCCGCACCGAACCACAACCATGTGTTCACCGAATGCCGCAGCGAGCTGTTCAAGTGGGCTTCACACGACGACCTGTACGCCCGGGACCTGCTGCAACGCTGCGTGGAGGCGTTGGACGAGCGGCCGGAGGTGATTCTCGCCCACACCGGCCAGGCGGTCATCGACGGCGACGGCCAGGTGAAAGTCCCGTACGACTACGGGCTCGCCACCGACTCGCCGCACGCTCCGGAGCGCTTTCGCAGTCTGCTGTTCGAGCCCGGTGGCGACGACTTCTACGGGGTGATGCGGGCCGATGTGCTGCGCCGGGTGAAGCCGCACGACAGCTACCACCACGCGGACCGCACGTTCGTCGCTGAGATCACCCTGCACGGGCCCTTCCACCAGGTGCCGGAGTTGATGTACTTCCGCCGCGACCACCCCACCCGCGCCGAGCGGGCGAACCCGGGCAAGCGCGCCCGGTGCGTCAATCTGGACCCGCGGCGGGCAGGGGCGTTGCATCCGACGCCCCGGCTGCTCGCCGAGTACGTCTGGGGCTTCGTCGCGGCGATCCGGCGGGCGCCGTTGTCCCCGGCCGACCGCCGGGCGTGCTACGGCCACCTGGCCGCATGGATGACCAGCCGGGTCCGGCCGGGCGCCGGTGAGCGGGTCGAGGACCGTGCCCCGGTGGACCCGAGCAGGCTCACCGTCTCCGTCGACGCCCTCGTCGCCGGCCGTGAAGGCAGGCAGGCATGAAGTCCCCGCACGGAACTCCGGTGCGTGTCGGGGTGTTCGGTCTGCTCGGCTCCGGCAACCTCGGCAACGACGGGTCGCTCGAAGCCATGCTCGGGTACCTCCGCGCCAAGCACCCGGAGGCGGTCGTGGACGCGCTGTGCGGTGGGCCCGAGGTCGTCGAGGCCCGGTACGGGATCCCCGCGACGCGACTGCACTGGTACCGCGGGGAGTACCGGACCGCGTCACGTGCGGGCGCGATCGCGGGGAAGGGCCTGGGCAAACTCGTCGATGCCTTCCGCACCGCTGCCTGGGTGCGCCGGCACGATGTGGTGATCATCCCCGGCATGGGCGTCCTGGAGGCGACGCTGCCACTGCGGCCGTGGGGCTTTCCCTACTCGCTGTTCCTGCTCTGCGCGAGCGGCCGGCTGTTCGGTACCCGGGTCGCGCTCGTCAGCGTCGGCGCCGCCGCGATCGGCAGTCGACCCACACGCGCCCTGGTGCGCTGGTCGGCGCGGCTGGCCACGTACCGGTCGTACCGGGATGCCCCGTCCCGCGACGCGATGCGGGCGATGGGCGTGGACACCGCGCGTGACGAGGTCTATCCGGACCTGGCGTTCGCGCTGCCGACACTGCCCCGGACCGGGACCGGCACGCCCCCGGGGGCGCCGGGCCCGGTCTGCGTCGGCGTCATGGCCTTCCACGGCAGTAATGACGACCGCGCCCGGGCGGAGGAGATCTATCGGCGCTACCTCGACGGGACCACCCGCTTCGTCCGCGCGCTGGTCGAGGACGGCAGGCCGGTCCGACTGCTCACCGGCGACGGGGTGGATACGGCGGTGGTCGCCTCGATCCTCGACACGGTGGACTCGCCGCTGGTCACCGCTGCCGAGGCGTCTTCGGTGACCGATCTGATGAAGGAGATGGCGGCTGCCGACACCGTGGTGGCGACCCGGTACCACAACCTGATCTGCGCACTGAAGGTCGGTACGCCGACGCTCTCGCTCAGCTATGCGGCAAAGAGCGACGCACTCATGGCTCAGATGGGACTGGAGGCGTACTGCCACCCGGCCCGCGAGGTCGACGCCGACCGGCTGCTCAAGCAGTTCCGGGAACTTGAGCAGAGCTCGGCTGAGGTCCGACGGACCCTCATCGAGCGAAACGCGGTCGCCGTCCAGCGCCTTGAGCACCAGTTCACCGCCTTGACCGCGGTCCTCTTCCCGACGACCGACCACACCCACGCCACCACCCTGCGGAAGGCTCCATGAAAGCGATCGAAGTCCCGGCCATCACCGGCGCATACCAGTTCGAGCCGACCCCGTACGCCGACGAGCGCGGCTTCTTCTGCCGCACCTTCGACGCCGACGTGGTCCGCTCGGTGGGCCTCGACCCGGACGCCTTCGTCCAGTCCAGCGTCTCCCGCTCGGTCCAGGGGGTGCTGCGCGGCCTGCATCTGCGCTCCGGAGCCGGCGAGGCCAAGCTGGTCCGGTGCTCGTACGGGAGGATCTTCGACGTCGTCGTGGACCTGCGGAGAGACTCGCCGACCTACCTCAATCGGGCCTTCTTCGAGCTGTCCGGCGAGACACAGGTGACCCTGTACATCCCGGCGGGGTGCGCGCACGGCTTCCAGGCACTGACCGGGACCGCGGACGTCTCGTACCGGATCGACCGCCCGCACAACCCGACCGAGGACGTGACGATCGCCTTCGACGACCCGGAGCTCGCCATTCCCTGGCCGCTGCCGGTCACATCGATGTCCGCACGGGACCGGGAGGCGCCGAGCCTCGCCGAGGTCCTCCAGCACCAGAAGAGTTGAGGGTCGGCGTGTACACCCAAGGCATCGCAGGCACCGAAGAGTTCCTCCTGCCCCGGTCTCGGCTCGCGAACGAGCGGCTGCACGCCCTGGTCCCCGGGGGCGCGCACACCTACGCCAAGGGCGACGACCAGTACCCCGAGAACCTGGCCCCGATCATCAGTCACGGCCACGGCGCCCATGTGTGGGACGTCGACGGCAACCGCTACATCGAGTACGGCTCCGGACTGCGTTCGGTCAGTCTCGGCCACGCCCATCCACGCGTGATCGAGGCGGTGCGGCGGGAACTCGACCGTGGCAGCAACTTCGTCCGGCCGTCCATCGTGGAGGTCGAGGCAGCGGAACGCTTCCTGGCCACCGTGCCGACCGCAGAGATGGTGAAGTTCACGAAGAACGGCTCCGACGCCACCACGGCCGCGGTGCGCCTCGCCCGCGCCGTCACCGGGCGCCAACGGGTGGCCATCTGCGGCGATCATCCGTTCTACTCCGTCGACGACTGGTTCATCGGCACCACGCCGATGTCCGCGGGGATTCCGGCGGCGACCACCGAGCTCACCGTGGCATTCCCCTACGGGGACCTGGCCGCCACGGAGGAGTTGCTCACCCGGTATCAGGGCGAGGTCGCCTGTCTGATCCTCGAACCCGCCGACCACACCGGGTCCTCGCCCGGTTCTTCCCTTCGCTCCGGCGAGGAGGACCCCACTGCCGGATATCTGGCCGGGCTAAGAGAGTTGGCCCACCGGCACGGCTGCGTACTGATCTTCGACGAGATGATCACCGGCCTCCGCTGGTCCGAGGCGGGTGCGCAGGGCCTGTACGGCGTCGTCCCCGATCTCTCCACGTTCGGCAAGGCACTGGGCAACGGGTTCGCCGTCTCCGCGCTGGCCGGACGCCGTGAGCTCATGGAGCGGGGCGGGCTGCGTCACTCCGGCGACCGAGTGTTCCTGTTGTCCACCACGCACGGTGCGGAAACACACTCGCTGGCCGCCGCGATGGCCGTGCTGACCACCTATGTCGAGGAAGGTGTCACCGCGCAATTGCACGCCCTCGGGGAGCGGTTGGCGGCCGGAGTGCGCGAAGCGGCGGCCAGCATGGGCGTCGGTGACCACATCGTCGTCCGGGGCCGGGCCAGCAACCTGGTCTTCGCCACCCTCGACGAGAACCGGAAGCCTTCGCAGGAGTACCGGACCCTGTTCCTGCGCCAACTCCTCATGGGCGGGGTGCTCGCCCCGTCGTTCGTGGTGAGCAGCGCGCTCGACGACGCCGACATCGACCACACCATCGACACGGTGGCCCAGGCATGTGCGGTGTACCGGAAGGCACTGGACGCCGGTGACCCCACTCCCTGGCTGGCCGGGCAACCGGTGAAGCCCGTGTTCCGACGCCTCGCATGAGGTGACGTCAGCGGCGCCCCTGCCGGCCGGCGTCAGCCATCCGATCGACCAGCCACGCGGTCGCCGGTACCACTGCCAGCGCGGTGCACCAGCCCCCGAGGACATCGGTCGGGTAGTGCGCCCCCAGAGCGATCTGGGCCCACCCCATGGCTGCGCCGGCAACCAGCGCCGCGGCGAGTACGAAGAGGGTGCTGCCCGTCCTGCCGAGGTCGAGCCGGCCGATCGCGAGCAGCGCCACCATGAGGGCGAGCGCGGTGAAGAAGGCGGTGTGCCCGCTCGGGTAGGCCAGGTGGTCGCCGTGGATGGTGCGTCCCACCAGGGGCTTGAGCAGCTTCGTCGCCCCCACGGTGAGGCCGGCGCCGACAACGATGAGTACCGCCGCGCGGGGTCGCCGAAGCAACAGACAGCAGGTCACTGCGCCGAGGACCAGCACCGCCGCTCCCGCGGGCTCACCCAGGAAGTCCGTGGCCAGAGCGACATTCCGCCAGGGCTGCTGCACACCGTCCACCGCCGGTTGGATCCATGCGTCCATCGTGCCGGGCTGGTCGTGGCCTGCATACAGGACAGCGACCGCAACGGCCGTCAGGGTGGCGAGGGCCGCGATCAGCCCGAGCCATGCACGCAGTGCCGGGGGGAGTACCGCGGACGGCGGGCGGCCGGTCACCTGTCCACCGCTTCCGGTCGGCTGAGGGTGGCTTGTTGTGATGGGTGGTCGGCATGGGTGCGGCCACCGGCGTCCGGTCCAACGAGCGCATGCTCCACCAGCCGGCTCCCACCGTGCATCAACGGTCTGTCGATCCGGTGACCCGCCGCAACGACCAACGGGCCGCTCGGTCGCCCACCATCCGGTATAGGCCCCAAAGCAACCGAGATCCCCATCACCTCAGAATCGATCCCTACATGCCGACCCGGTTCTCAAACTGGTCATGGTGCAGGGTACGTTGGCGCGGTCGGGAGGGGCGCTGGTTACGTCAGCCGGGTTCCGCGCCGCCGACGATGAAGCCTCCATGGGGACGCATTTCGGTGATACGACCCTGTCATCGTGAACCGGCCTTCGCACTGCTGTGTAGCGAATTGGCCGTCCCACTGCGCGTCCGCGTCCGCGATCCTATGCTGACACCGAGAGGTGCAGACGGCCTGGGGAGCATGCCTGGTGAAGGCAGCAGACAGGAGAACGTCAGTGTTGAAGTCGGGGATCAAGCGGCTCTTGGGGCGCGCTGGATTCGACATCGTGCGCAGCACCAACAACTTGGGAGGGGTCGACGACTTCATCCCGTTCGAAGCAACGATGCGGGCGGCGCGGGCGGCCGGTCTGTCGGTCGGTGACCACATCGACCAGGTCATGAACGGGACGCCCGGCGCCACCCAGTCCACCATCGATGAACTAGGCGCTCTCGGCGTCTTCGCCGCCAAGCCGAACACGGTGCTGGAGATCGGCCCCGGGTCCGGACGGTACCTGGAGAAGACGCTCAAGGAGTGTTCACCAGACCGCTACGAGATCTATGAGACGGCAGCGCCCTGGGCGAACTACCTGGTGGAGACTTTCAGCGTGGTCGCCCAACCGACTGCCGGATCCAGTCTCGCCCCGACACCCGACGAAAGCGTCGACCTGGTTCAGGCCCACAAGGTCTTCAACACAGTGACCTTCCTCTGTGCCTCCCGCTACTTCTTCGAAATGGCACGCGTGACGCGGCCCGGTGGTCGGATCGTCTTCGACGTCATGACGGAGACCTGCCTGGACCCGGCCGGGGTACGCGCCTGGGCTACGCAGGGCGGCGCGGGTCACGGCTCCTACCCGGCAGCCATGCCTCGTCGGACCTGCGTGGACCTCTTCGCCACCCTCGGCTGCCGACTGAAGGCCAGCTTCCTGGCACCCATGGGCATCGCCTCGACGGAGGTGCTCGTCTTCGAGAAGGGGGCTTGACCCTCAAAAGGCTTCTGCTTGGCGATCGAAACGGGCGGTGGGAGGAGCGGCGGAGTGATCCGCCGCTCCTCCCGGCCATGTGTGCCACTCCCCCGCCAGGATCGATGCCTGAGCAAGCGCTGCTGGCCAGAGGGCGGCATCGAAGGCTTTGAGCAGGCCATCCGCCAGGGCAGGACCTAGACGCCGCTGCACTGCGGTGATCAGGATTCCGAGCACACCACCGGTTCGGCCGCGCCTTCAACGCCGTCGGCTCGGCGGGTGATCTGCAACGTGGGTGACCCCGGTCGAGAAGGACACCCTCGCATGCCGGAAAACCGGCCATCCTCGCGAGCGGCTTCAAGTGTGCCGGTCTCGTCGACCCACTGCGGCACGCCGGGGTGTGGGGGCGGGGGCGGCCGGGTGCTGCGTACGTTCGGGTGGTCTGCGGTGGGCAGAGCCCGTGTGAGACGACGGTGAGGCAGGCGCGTCGCTACTTTGACCGCCGTATACCACATCGAAATGAATGGTGATAAATGAGAAGAATGTGGACGGGAGTCGGGGTGGCGCTCACGCTCGCCACCGGCGCGGTCGTCTGGGCCGTCACGACGCATGCGGACCCGACATCGAACGATGCCGTGCTCGACCATGCGAACGGCAAGATGCTGGCGGCCGACGCCTTGTTGGAATCCGGTCTGTTGCAGATCCGTCACCAGGACATTCCCAACGCGAAAGTGACCTTCAAACGGGTCCTGGCCCTGGACCCGAAGAACAAGTTCGCCTGGTACAACCTCGGCGTCCTCGCCCAGAACGAGGGCCGCCAGGCGGACGCCCACCACGCCTACGACACGGCGCTGAAGACCGACTCGTCATACACCTCTGCCCTCTTCAACAAGGCCCTGTTGCTGGAGACGGGTGATCCCGACGCGGCACTCAACCTCCTGCGGCGGGCCGTCGCCGCCGACCCGAAGGCGTCCACCGCCCATTTCCACATCGGCGAGACGCTGGCCCGGAAGGGTCTGGACAAGCAGGCGCGGGCCGCCTACCACCAAGCAGTCGAGCTCGACCCGTCCCTGCACTCCCACGTACCGGAGGCATTCGGAGGGTCGGCCGCACCCTACCGCGCGCCCGACGAGAGCACCGAAACCACCGAAACCACCGAGAGCTCCTAGACCCCAGGCAGGTATCTTCCCATGGCATCGACCGCGACACCCAAGTTCTCCGTCTTCACCCCCAGCCACCGCCCACGATTCCTGGACGAGTGCCTGACGACGCTTCAGGCACAGTCCTGTCAGGACTGGGAGTGGGTCGTCCTCCTCAACAACGGCGCCCGGTGGCGGCCAGAGCAACCCGACGAGCGGATCCGCGTGGAGATCGCCGACGACATCCGGGGCGTCGGCGCGACGAAGCGCAGGGCCTGCGAACTGGCCCGCGGCGAGATCCTGGTGGAGCTCGACCATGACGACCTGCTGGCCCGCGACTGTCTGGCCGAGCTGGGGAAGGCGTTCGACGAGAACCCGGACGCCGTCTTCGTCTACAGCAACACCGCCCAGATCACCGAGGACGGCGGGCGGGACGACACCCGGTTCAACGAGACGTACGGCTGGCAGTACGAGGAGGTGCTCGTCGACGGACGGCAACTGCTGGCCGCGAAGACCATGGCGCCGACGCCGCACAACGTCTCGTACATCTGGTACGCGCCCAACCACGTGCGCGCGTTCCGCAAGGACGCCTATACGAAGGTCGGTGGCTACGACGCCACCCGTTCGGTCCTGGACGACCAGGACCTGATGTGTCGACTGTTCCAGGTGGGCGACTTCCATCACATCAAGAGCTGCCTCTACCTCCAGCGTATGCACGCGGGAAACACCCAACGCGACGCAGAGGTCAACGCACACATCCAGCAGGAGACGGTCGCCCTCTACGACAAGTACGTCGAAGCCAATGCCCTGGCCTGGAGCCGGCGCCATGGGCTGCTCGCGCTGGACCTGGGCGCGGCCCACCGAAAGCCTCCGGGCTATCTCGGTGTGGACCAGCACCCGGGGGAGGGCGTGGACATCGTGGCGACGCTGCCCGACCCACTGGACCTGCCGGATAACTCGGTCGGGCTGATCCGCGCGGTGGACTTCCTGGAGCACGTGCCTGCGAAGGTGCCGCTGATCAACGAGCTGTACCGGCTGCTGGCACCCGGTGGAATGCTGCTGACCACGACACCTAGCTCGGACGGGCGCGGGGCCTACCAGGACCCCACCCACGTCGCGTTCTACAACGAGAACTCCTTCTGGTACTACACGGACAACCAGTACCGGACCTTCGTCCCCGAGATCGAGGCGCGCTTCCAGAGTTCCCGACTGGTGACGTACTTCCCGACCGAGTGGCACTCCTCGAACAACATCTCCTACGTGGTGGCGAACCTCATCGCCATGAAGGAGGGTGCGACACGCTGCGGCGGGCCGTTGTTGGTCTGAGTCGACTCCACGACTGGTGTGCGGCCTTCACCCTGCCGCGAGGGTGAGGGCCGCGGCACGAGCGGTGGCGGCCGGTTCCGCGAACCGGGGGGTTTCCAGGGCCGCTGCCAGTTGGTCCCGCCAATTCGGCTGACAGGCGACCCCGGCGCGCGCCCATCCGTCATGTGCCAACACTCCGTACGCCGGTCGAACCGCGGGCCTGGGGAACGCCACCGAGCCGACGGGGCGAAGCCGTTCAGGGTCGAGCCCGCTCAGCCGGTACACCTCCCGGGCAAGCCCGTACCAGGTCGTACGCCCCTCAGCCGTGCCGTGGTAAACACCCGCCGGAGCCCGCCCGGCCAGCGCGACCCGCCCGAGTACGGCCACTTGTCGGGCGAGCGCCGCCGACCAGGTGGGCTGCCCGTACTGGTCCGCGACCACGTCCACGGTCGACCTCCTACACGCGAGATCGAGCATCGTCGCCACGAAGTTGTGACCGTGCTCGCCGTAGAGCCAGGCGGTGCGCACGGTGTAGCCGGTGCGCGGGAGCAACTCGGCCACCATCCGCTCGCCCAGTAGTTTGCTCCTGCCGTAGGCGTTGACCGGCCCGGTCGGGGCGTCCTCCGCATATGGCAGCCCGGCGTCGCCGGGGAGGACGTAGTCGGTGGAGACGTGCAGCAGGATCGCCCCCATTTCGGCGCAGGCACGGGCCAGATGCCGTACGCCCATGCCGTTGACGGCGGTCGCCGCGGCCTCGTTGTCCTCCGCACCGTCCACATCGGTCCAGGCGGCACAGTTGACGACCACATGGTGTGCAGCGACTGCTGCGCGCACGGCCTCAGGGTCGGTGATGTCGAGCTCGCCGCGGGTCAGTCCGGTCACCCTGGTGCTCGGGGCGGCCAGGAGTTCCGTCACCACGTCCCGGCCGAGTATCCCGCCCGCGCCTGTCACCAGCCACGCCGTGTTCGCCACTGATCCGGTCATCCCTGCTCCGATCGGGACTTGAGCGGCTCCCACCAGGAACGGTTGTCCCGGTACCAGTCGACCGTGGCCGCGAGACCCTCCGCGAACGGGACCTGGGGCTCGTAGCCGAGCTGTTCGCGGATCTTGCGGTCGTCCAACGAGTAGCGCAGGTCATGGCCCTTGCGGTCGGCCACCCGGGTGACCCGGTCCCAACCGGCGCCGACGGCGTCGAGCAGCAGTCCGGTGAGCTTGTGGTTGCTGACCTCGGTCCCACCGCCGATGTGGTAAATCTCCCCCGGCTTTCCGCCGCGCAGGACGAGCTCGATGCCGCGGCAGTGGTCGGAGACGTGCAGCCAGTCGCGGATGTGGCGACCGTCGCCGTAGAGGGGGACAGACCTCCCATCGAGCAGCTGGGTGATGAACAGGGGGATGACCTTCTCGGGGAACTGGTGTGGCCCGTAGTTGTTGGTGCAACGGGTGACCACGACGTCCAGGCCGTGGGTGCGGTGGTAGGCGAGGGCGAGGAGATCGGCCGCGCCCTTGGAAGCGGAGTACGGGGAGTTCGGCGAAAGCGGCCACTCCTCGGTCCACGAGCCCTCGCTGATCGAGCCGTACACCTCGTCCGTCGACACCTGAAGGAACCGACCCACACCGTGCCGCAGGGCTGCGTCCAGCAGTACCTGGGTCCCGACGACATTGGTGTGGACGAACGGCCCAGCTCCCTGGATCGACCGGTCCACATGTGACTCGGCCGCGAAGTGCACGACGGCGTCCTGACCAGTCATCACCTGGTCGACCACAGCGGGATCACACACATCGCCGCGAACGAAACGATAGCCGGGACGGTGTGCGACCGACGTCAGGTTCTCCTCCACCCCGGAGTAGGTGAGTGCATCGAGGACCGTGACATGTGCCTTCGGATCGGACCGTAGCCAGCCCCGGATGAACTCCGAACCGATGAACCCGGCCCCGCCGGTCACAAGGAGACGCATGCTTCTCCCCGAGTTCCGCGCAGCCGTCGCCGATAGGCGATGCACTCCTCATGGGTGGGCAACAGACCCAGCAGCCCGGCTTCCTCCAGTGTGGGGGCCGCGGCGTCCTTGTCCGAGAGTTCCGGGGTGAGGTCGTCGGGCCATGCGATCGCCAACTGTGGATCGAGTGGGTGAATCCCGAACTCGCGTTGCGGTGCGTACCCTTCGGAGCAGAGGTAGACCACGAGTGAGTCCTCCTCCAACGCCATGAAGGCGTGACCGAGGCCCTCCGACAGATACACGGCCCGGTGCTCTCGATCATCGAGGCGAACGGCCTCCCACGTGCCGAAGGTCGGGGAGCCGGTGCGAAGGTCCACCACCACATCGAGCACGGCTCCACTGACGCAGGTCACGTACTTGGCCTGCCCCGGCGGGACTGCGGCATAGTGGATTCCCCTCAGGGTGCCACGACCGGACCTGGAGCAGTTCGCCTGCTCCAGGCGCAGCGCGTGACCGGTCAGTTCACGGAACCGGTCGGCCCTGAACCATTCGTGGAAGCGGCCCCTTTGATCCGTGAACACCTGTGGTGTGTCCACCCAGGCGCCTTCGATACCCAACGGTCTCACCTGTAGTGTTCCTTCCGTCTCCGCCGGTTTGCCATCAGGCGGTCGCCACGGGCCGGGCCTGCGAGCCGCCGCCCCGAGGCGACACCACGGCACACTGGCCGTCCTGGTCCAACAGATCCAACAGGTACTGGCCGTAGCCGCTCGCCAGCAGCGGTCGGGCCAGAGTGCGGAGCTGGTCATCATCGATCAGGCCGACCCGCCAGGCCGCTTCCTCCACACAGCCGATCTTGAGGCCCTGGCGCTCCTCGACGACCCGGACGAACTCCGAGGCTTGGACCATGGATGCGAAGGTCCCCGTGTCCAGCCAGGCGGTGCCCCGGTCGAGTCGGGTGACGCAGAGTTCGCCGGCCTCCAGATAGACACGGTTGACATCAGAGATCTCCAACTCACCACGTGCGCTGGGCCGCAGTCCGCGAGCGATCTCCACGACGCGGTTGTCATAGAAATACAGCCCGGGCACGGCGTACCGGGACCTCGGGCGTGCGGGCTTCTCCTCGATGGACAGCGCCCTGCCGTGTTCGTCGAAGTCGACCACGCCATAGGCGGAAGGGTTGGCCACCTGATAGGCGAAGACATGGCCGCCATCTGTGCGGCCCACCTGCTCCAACCGGGCGCTCAGCCCCGAACCATGGAAGATGTTGTCACCGAGGATCAGCACGACCGATCCGTCACCGATGAAATCGGAACCCAGCAAGAATGCCTGGGCGATTCCCTCCGGACGCTCCTGCGTCGCGTAGTCGATGCGCAGACCGAACTGACCGCCGTCGCCGAGCAGTGAGCGGAACTGCTCCTGGTGTTCCGGGGTCGTGATGACGAGGACTTCACTCACCTTCGCCAGGACCAGCGTGGAGAGCGGGTAGTAGATCATCGGCTTGTCGAACACCGGAAGAAGCTGTTTGGAAACGGAACGGGTCAGCGGCCAAAGCCGTGAACCGGTACCACCGGCCAGCAGAATTCCACGCATGGGTAGTCAGGGAAGCCATGTCCGTACGGGAACGCTTCCCCATCCCCTTTCACTCCGTGCCTTCGATTCTCCGCATATGGCTTACCGATGGTCTTCCTGACATCGTTGTACTGCCTTCGGACAGCGGTTTTCGCCACGCAGAGAGTACAGACCGCACTCTTCCTGCGAGCCCTTCCCTCCCGGCGCGGCATGTCGCATGCCGATCAGCGGTACCACGCCCTGCTCTGACGCCCACCGCCCACCGCCCACCAGGTGGTTCAACCATCCAAAGGGGTGTCCGGGCTCCTCTCGCCTGACACCAGGTGCCTCCTTTGAATCTGCCCAGCCGGGACTTGCCAGCCGCATGCTCGGACGAGCTTCCCGGCATCACCAAAAAACTCATCTCAACCGTGCACCCAGAGCTCTCGCCTGGGACATGCAACCGATTTCACCGCCGCGCGATCCCCCAAAAGCACCAACCTCCGCCCTCACCGCTTTGCGTCACCATTCGTGTGATGTTTTGCATCTGCCGCGAGCCACGGGCGCACCTGACCTCCGCGCCTGTCAAAAATGACCTGCTTCATCATTCTCTACGAATTTCGCACAAATGCGTCATTCGGCTGACGGCTGCCCTCCTCGGTAGCCGTTCGGGGTCCACTGGCGGCCTCTCAACTGGTTGCCACGACCCGTCTCCATCGCTTCTTCGTGAAAGGAATTCTGGTGAACCGTAGAACCATCGGTCGAAACCGGGTGAGAGTCATCACCTTGGTTTCGGTAGGTACCTTGGCCGCCGTGCTCAACGTCGCGCCGAGCGCAGCGGCCATCGCCGATGCCGTCGAGCGCTCCGGCAGTCAGCACAGCCTGGGCCTGCCAGGACCGAACGGTGCCGTGACGGCCAGCGGCCCCGAGCGGCCGGGCGGCCCCGGCGGAAAGGGCAACGGGAACGCGCAGGGACCGCGAGGTCCGCAGGGCCCTCAGGGTGCTACTGGCCCACAGGGACCGCAGGGTGCAGACGGCGAGGACGGCGAGGACGGCGCGCAAGGTGCCACCGGACCTCAGGGCCCGCGGGGCACCCAGGGAGCCCAAGGCTCACAGGGTGCCGATGGCACGGACGGCACGGACGGCGCGCAGGGAGCCCCTGGTACACAGGGACCCCAGGGCACCCAAGGCACCACCGGCGCCAACGGCACACAAGGCCCGCAGGGAACCCAAGGCACCAACGGTGTACAAGGCAGCACCGGCGCACAAGGTGCCGATGGCGCGGACGGCACCCAGGGAGCCACCGGAGCTCAGGGCCCGCAGGGCACCCAGGGCACCCAGGGCACCAACGGCACGCAGGGAGCCCAGGGCGCACAAGGCACCAACGGCACAGACGGCACGGACGGCACGGACGGCGCACAGGGACCCCAGGGCACCCAAGGCAGCACCGGCGCACAGGGCACCAACGGGGCAGACGGTACGCAGGGAGCCCCTGGTACACAGGGACCCCAGGGCACGCAGGGAACCACCGGCGCCAACGGCACACAGGGCCCTCAGGGCACCCAAGGCACCACCGGTGCCAACGGCACGCAAGGCACCCAAGGTGCACAGGGTGCCAACGGCACCAACGGGACGCAAGGCCCGCAGGGCACCCAGGGCACTACCGGTGCACAGGGGCCGCAGGGCCCGGCGACGCTGAGCACCTATGTCATCCGGGGCCCCCAGGCTATCCCGGTGCTCATCGGTTTGGGCGTGACGTCAACGGCCAACTGCCTGGCCGGCGACGTGGCCACCGGCGGTGGCTACGACACCTTCGGGCTTCTCAGCACCGTCAACGTCATCGAGAACGCGCCGATTCCGAAGGGCGCAGGCACGCAGTCCGGACCGGCCACCGGCTGGCAGACCCAGGCATCCGTCACGATTCTCGGCGGCGGATTCCAAGCCTACGCGGTCTGCGTTGACCAGTAGTTCCACCTGGCGCACGTGCGTCTGAAGTAGCAAGTCGTTGTCGGCGAGCAGGCATGTGATACCTGCCAGCCGGTGCGGTGGAGCCCGACTTCGTCGGCTCCACCGTTGCCTTTCGGTAAGGACGGGGGCCGGGGCCCAACCGTTGGCAGGATGCTGTCAGCACTGTGTGTCAGGTCGTCAGGACGGGGCGGGCGCCGGGGAGCGGCCCATTCGGGCGGCACTGTGGTTTGGCCGTGAGCGGGTGCGGTTAGGGCTGGGAGTGCGTGGTGGCATCCGATCGTCACACTGTTCCGGGGGTCGAGGGATGGATCGCCTGACCGCTCGGTGGCCGTATGTGCGCTGGCTTCCGCTGACGGTGATCGTTGTCGTGGCTGTCGCCGATGCGGCGACGCCGACCGCCTATACGGGCGTCCCTTTGATCGCGTCAGCATGTGTGCTGGCGGGGGCGACACTGTCTCTGCGGGGTACGGCGTGGACCGGGGCATTCGCCTTGGGCATCACACTGCTGCTGAACTGGTGGCTCGGGCTCCTGGAGGACGCCACCGGTTGGGTGGAGGTGTTCAACGTCGGGCTCGCGATGCTCATCGGCCTGGACGTGAACCGCATGCTCGACCGTCATACGAGGCAGTTGGCGAGGGTCCGGTCGGTGGCGGGGGCCATGCAACGCGCGGTGCTGCCCTCCCCTCCCGCACGGATCGGCCTGCTGGAGGTGGCCGCCCGCTACGAGGGTGCGGACACCGAGGCCCGGATCGGCGGAGACCTCTACACGATCCAGGACACGCCCTACGGTGTCCGCATCCTCGTGGGCGACGTCCGTGGAAAAGGGCTCGGGGCGGTGTCCACCACTTCCACACTGATCGGCGCATTTCGTGAAGCCGCTCACTACGTACCTGACCTCGCTGACCTCGCCGTCCGGTTGGAACAGTCCCTGGAACGCGACAGCGCGGAGAACCCCAACGGCGGCCATGACGAGGAGTTCACCACCGCCCTCATCGCCGAGATCGACCACCGGAACCACACCCTGCACATGCTCAACCGGGGCCACCCCGCCCCCTATCTCATTCGAGCCGGCCACATCACCGAACTGACCCCAGCCGCCCCTGATCTCCCCCTGGGCATGGGAGAACTGGGCGGTCAGCGCACGACCCCCGACGCTTTCCCCCTCTCCGCAGGCGACATCCTGCTCTTCGTCACCGACGGGGTCACCGAGGCGCGCAATCGAAGGGGAGACTTCTACGATCCCACCCACCTCGCCACTCCCGGCAATGACCCTGCCGGGCCCGCAGCCGTACTCGACGCACTCGCCGACGCCATCCACCAATGGACCGGCGGCCCTCGCGACGACGACATGGCCACCCTTGCCGTCGGCATCGCCTGACGACGACTCGCCGAACCCCCGGAGCCGATCGGGCCGGCTCCGATGCTGTGGACACATCGCCACCGGATGGTCGAACTGTGCGTCCAGCTCCCGGGCTCGCAAACGGCGTGAGCCGGTACCGCGTGCAATGCCAACTACCGGTGTCGTTGATGGGGCCCATGACGCCATCCTGGTGACCACAGCAGTCGACATCTTCCGCTGACCTCCCCTCCGCCCGGTGACTACAGGGCGGCGAAGATCGCAACCGTGCCTTCCCTCGCGCATTCGCCAAGAGACCTCCACCAGGCCCCACCGCACGAGGTCTCGTGCGGTGGGGCCTTCTCATCTGCGCCCGAAAGCGACCGGTGGCTACTTGCCGATGTACGCGTCGTACACAGTCACACTCGCCTTGCCACCCTGTGCGTCGGCGACCTCGCCCCGCAGGGCAACGGTCTTCCCCTTCGCGGGGTTCTTTACGGTGACCTTCCCCTTGGTGACGGATGTCCGCTGCCAGGTCGCGCCAGAGTCGTAGGAGACGGAGACGTCGAGGGACTTCAGCCCCTTGCCCGCCGCGGGCCCCTGCACCGTCACCGGAAACGTCACCGTACGGTCTGCCGGAACAGTGCCGTCCAGGTCCACATGGGCACCGAACCGCACGGTGGAAAGCGCGGTGCGCGTCTCACCTTCCGTCGCGGGCTTGGCACTGCGGAAGGTCCAGGAACCATCGACACGGGTTCCGACGGCAGAAACGGCCGGGCTCCGCGTCACCGATGTGTTCATGGTGTACTCGGCGTCGTCCGCACCGATGGCGTAGAACTCCCAGCCCATCAGCGGATCCGCCTTCTCCGCGATCTTGGTGGTGCCCTGGTACAGCGTGGTCGTGGCCGAGGAGTACGTGGACCGACCGATGTTGCCCCGGCCGTCCGAGAACAGCGGCACAACGAACTCAAGCCTGTTCCCCTGGCGGAAGACACCGTTGCGCCCCTGCATCAACGGGGAGTGCACTGCGGGCCCAAGCTTCACCCGGTGACTCGTACCCGGGCGGAACTCCTGCTCCGGAGCCGTGTACCCGATCTCCTCCCACCCCTGGGCATCGAGTTGCACCCCGGAAAGGGACCAGAGGTTGGCCTTCCCGTCGGTGGCCAGATAGTGGGTCCGGGAGCCCGGCAGGGCGGTGGGGTGCTCCGAGCCGAAGTCGAATCGATCCTTCCCGCCCAACGCCGTCGTACGTCCCGTCTTGCCCTGGACCGAGGCGCCGAGGGATGCGGTGACCTTCGCGAAGTCTGCGGCCCCGAACTTCTTGCTGTATCCGGTGAAGAGCCGCTTCACCTCGCCTCCCGCGGCGAGGCCGTACTGGGTCGAGGCACCACGCTCCCACTGGGCGTAGAGGGATTCCCTGAGCTCGACACCGGTGGGCTGCTCCGGGCCCAGTTGCGCGGTACGGAAGCCGTCGAAGGTGGTGGAGGCGTGGTCCTTGAACTCCATGGACCGTTCACCGATGCCGACGAAGACGGCCGCCGCGGCACCGGTCATCTTGGCGCCGCGGTCCGTGACGGTCATTTCAACGGGCTTGGTGGTGCGGGCATCGATGGCGAGAGCGGAGTTCTTCGTCAGCGCCAGCCTGGGGTGGATCAGCCGGTCCGAGCCACCGGACTCGTTCGACGCGCTGGAGAAGATCGCGTAGTCGCCCTTCGGTAGCCGGAGCTTCTCGGTGCCGGTGACACTGCCGTACAGGGTGGTGGAGGCATCACCCTCGCCGGACATCTGCCTCAGATAGGTGTAGAAGTCCTTGCCGGGCAGGCCGTCCCGACCCACGAAGTCGAGGGCCAGGTCGTACGACTCGACCTCGCGGTCCACGGAAGCCGTGGACCGGACTGTCTGGCCGCCGCCGGTCGCGGTGACGACGGCGGTGTGGACGCCGTTGTTGTCACCGCCGATCCGGGTGTCCGCGGTGAAGGGGACGGTGGCGGTGGAACCCGCGGGAACGGTGACCTTGTTCGTACCGAGGACGAAGAGGCCGGCGGGGGCGGGGCCACCTCGGGCGTCGAGCCCCTTGACCGCCAGGTCGAGGGCGATGTCCTGGGTGCCCAGGTTGCGGTAGGTGATCTGCTTGGCGACGGGCTGATCGTCGGTGTGCGGCCACTGCTGACGTCCGAAGGAGACGGTTGTCTCGTCGGCAACCACGGTCTGCTCGATGGCACGGTCGACGGCGATCCGCCCGGTGCCCTGCTGGAACACCGAGTACCCGCCGTCCTGGGCGGAGGCGGTCAGCGCGGCCTTGAGCCGCTCGCCCGACCAGCCGGGGTGCCGCTGCTTCAGCAGCGCCGCGGCGCCCGCCACATGCGGGGTGGACATGGACGTGCCGCCTATGGAGAAGTAGCCGGCCGGGTTCTCCCCGACCTGCTCGGCGATGGCACTGCCGGGGGCCGACGCAGCGGTGATGCTGACACCGGGAGCGGTGACATCCGGCTTGATCGCCCCGTCATGCAGCGGGCCGACGCTGGAGAAGGGTGCGATCTTGTCGGCGTCGTCCACGGCGCCGACGGTGAGAGCGGCTTCTGCACTGCCCGGGGAGCCGACGGAACCGGCGTTCGGCCCCTCATTGCCGGCGGAGACCGTGAAGAGGACGCCCTTCTCCTTCGACATCCGATTGATGTGGGCCTCAAGCGGATTGATCTCGGGTCCGTCACCGCTGCCGAAGCTCATCGTGACGACGTCGGCGCCCCTGCCGACGGCCCAGTCGACTGCGGCGATGGCCCCGGACTCCATGGTCCCGTGGTCGCCCATGACCTTGGCGTTGAGAATCTTGGCTCCGGGCGCGACGCCCTTGTACTTGCCACCCGACTTGGCACCGGTTCCGGCCGCGATCGAGGCGATGTGCGTGCCGTGCCCGTTCCGGTCCTTGGTGTCTGGGGACGAGGTGAAGTTCGCCGCCCCGACCACCTGGGTCGCCAGGTCCGGATGGGTGTCGTCGACCCCGCTGTCCAGGACCGCGATGGTGACGCCCTTGCCGTCGTACCCGGACTGCCAAGCCTTCGGGGCGCCGATCCGGCCCACGCTCGTGTCCAGGTTCGCGGTGTACACCGCGTCCAACCAGATCCGCTGGATCCCCGGGACGGTCATAGCGGCCCGGGCGGCTCCGGCTCCGGCTCCGGCTCCGGCTCCGGCTCCGGCTCCGGCTCCGGCTCCGGTGAGGGTGGCCCACAGCCCACCCGCATCCCCCTTCGGTACGGTCACGGCGTCCGCGTTGATCGACGGCAATGTCCGCGCCACCTTCGCATCGGCGCGGACCCCCTGCCGGGCCTTGGCCTCCGACGCACCCTCGTATGCGACGACGACCTTCAGACCGTCGCGGTAGGCCCGCATGCTTTCGGGGGCGCTGAGCCCGGTGACGTCGAAGAGTCTCCGGTCGAGCTTTCCGGCCGCGATGAGCCGCTCGGCGTCGACCGGAACGGCGTAGGTGCGCCCCCGTTCGGTCCAACTCCGAACGGCCAACTTCTCTCGGCCCGCGCCTCGTTGGACGGAGACCACCCGATCACGGGAGTCCACGCCGACCCGGTCGCCAGTGATCAGGGTGACCCATCGGAGTCCGGTCCCGGCACTGCCGACGGCAGTACCGTCATCGGCGGCGCCGGTATCCGCGAAGGCATTCGTACTGGTCATTCCGGCGACGAGTGCCGCCGCCACAAGGGCCGTGGTGACTGTGGTCGCACCGCGCCCTTGATGTCTGTTGGAGAACAAGATGGCTCCTTGCTGCACGGGGTCGGGGGGTGAAAGACATGGAGCGGCCCCGTACTCCCGCTCACGGCCGGGAAGAGAAGGAAGATCCAACTCCCGTTGCTCCCAGCCCCACTGATGGCCGAAAATCGCCTCTCGGTCTCCCTCTCAGCGACGGCTGGGGCCTTTGGTCGACTTGGGGCCTTTGGCGTACGCGGAACCCGTTTCCGTAGCCGTCGAGGAGCCCGATGACGTTGTTGGCGTGCAACGGGCGGCTCTGATCACGCAGATGGTGAGGTACCGAGCCCCCGCTTCGCGGCGGAGGAGCGAACCCGTCTGAGTGATGTGGTGCCATCCCACTGAGGAGATGACTGCGGCACCGATATGCCTGTGAACGTGAAGACGAAGAGACTGCTGCGCACGCACTCCGTCACAGCACTCGGCACCGCCACCAACCGACCCGCACCTGGGCCGTGTCGCCACCCCTCTCGCGGGCTGTGCGCAGGAAGAGGGGTCGCCCGTTCCTGGAGACCGGGGGGACGACGCCCCCCACAGATGGCGGGGAAGGGGGAAGTGACGGATGGGACGTCGTGAAGCGCCTCTCGACCCCGGCGCGGGCCCCGTGCAGCGGTTCGCTCATGAACTGAGGCAATTGCGTCACGAAGCCGACGGGATCACCTATCGGGAGATGTCACGCAAGGCCAACTACTCGGTGACCGCGCTCTCCCGTGCCGCAGGTGGTGAGCAGTTGGCATCGCTGGCGGTGGTCCTGGCCTATGTGGGGGCATGTGGCGGTGACGTGGGCGAATGGGAGCGCCGGTGGCATGCGGCGGCCGAAGAGACCGTCGAGCAGGGGCGGGCCGATGACAGCGAGTCGCCGTATCAGGGGCTGGCCCGTTTCGAGCCGAGTGATCACGAGCGCTTCTTCGGGCGGAGCACGCTCATCGCCGCCGTCAGTGAGCTTACGGAGAAGCGTCGCTTCACGGCAGTGTTCGGGCCGTCCGGCAGTGGAAAGTCGTCGTTGCTGCGGGCGGGTCTGGTGCCCGCTCTGCGTGCTGGCGGGACGGGTTTGGCGGCGATCCGCATCCTCACTCCTGGAGAGCACCCGCTGAGGACCCACGCGAATGCCCTGATCCCGAAGGCTGGCACCGGGGACACCCTGCTGGTGGTCGATCAGTTCGAGGAGGTCTTCACTCTCTGCCGTGACACCGCGGAGCGTTTCGGGTTCATCGACCGGCTCCTCTCGGCAGCCGAGCCGGGCAGCCGTCTGCGGGTGGTGGTCGCGGTGCGGGCGGACTTCTACAGCCGCTGCGCCGAACATCGCTCTCTGGCAGACGCCTTGACCGATGCGGCGATGTTGGTGGGGCCGATGACGAGCGCCGAGCTGCGGGAGACGATCGTGGGACCCGCCCAGGCGGCCGGGCTGATCGTGGAACGGGAGCTGACCGCACGCCTGGTCGCGGAGGTGGAAGGAGCGCCCGGGGGGCTGCCACTCCTGTCGCACGCACTACGGGAGACGTGGCGCCGGCGCCGCGGCCGAGCGCTGACCATGGCTGCCTATGAAGCCTCGGGTGGTGTCCACGGCGCTATCGCCCGAACCGCGGAGGAGACATTCGCGGAGCTCTCCGAGGAGCGGCGGGAGCTGGCCCGGCTCATCCTGCTGCGGCTCATCACCCCGGGCGAAGACTCACCGGATACCCGCCGGCCGATCGACCGCACCGAGCTTGACTTCGGCGCCCCCACAGAAGTCGCGTTCGTGGTCGAGCGCCTCGCCCGAGCGCGGCTGCTCACACTGAACGACGACACGGTGGACTTGGCCCATGAGGCGCTGATCAGCGGGTGGCCGAGGCTGAGCGGCTGGGTCGAGGAGGGTCGTGAACGATTGCGGGCCCACCGCAGACTCACCGAGGCCGCCCACGCCTGGCACGACCTCGGACAGGACCAGGGTGGGCTGTATCGAGGCACCCGACTGGCCACGGCTGAGGAACACTTCGCCGGGTCTGACGAGTTGGTCGCGCTCACTGTGCGGGAGCGGGAATTCCTCGCCGCGAGCCGCACCGCTCGTGCAGGAGAGCACCGCCGCAGACGGGTCGGGGTCTCGGTCTTCGCCGTCGTGATGGTCCTCGCCCTGATCGCCGGAGTCATCGCCTGGCAGCAGACCCGGGTAAGCGATCGCAGACAGGTGGAGGCGGAGGCGCGGCGTATCGCATCGGTCGCCGAAGGGATGCGTTCCAGCGATCCGAAGCTGGCGATGCGGCTGAGCGTTGCCGCGTGGCGGCTCGCTGAGATGCCCGAAACCCGCGCGGCGGTGCTCGGTGCTGTGACACAGCGGGAGCAGGACGTGCTGCGCATCCCGGTAGTGGATAGGGATGTGGGTGAACGGCATCTGACACCGTACGGACGGGCGTTTGTGTCCGTGGAGCGGGATCGGAATCGGATCGAGAGCTGGGATCTGCGTGACCCCAGCCGGCGTAGCTCTCATCCGGGGCCAGGAAGGCTCATGAACGGGGACGCGTATCAACTGAGTCCGGATGGACGGACACTGGTACTCGCCCAACCCAACGGTCTGGTGTTGTGGGACGTACGTGCCGGGCGAGTGAGCGGACGGCTCGCGATCGACGGCCTCCACGACGCGGTGTTCAGCTCTGACGGGCGCACACTGGCAGTGGAACGGTCTGAACGCACCGTCGAGATCTGGGACATGACCCGTCGCCGACGAGTAGCGCAGATCGTCGCTCCACAGGGCGAGAAGGACTGGGAGGCGATGATCCTCAGCCCGGAGGGTCGCCGACTCGCATTGTGTTCAAGCGAAAACCCCCTGCGGATCTGGGACCTCGCGAGCCGAAAGAGAGTGGCTCTGCCGTGGGGTGGGAAGCCTGCCTCCCAAGTATTCTGTGGTGAGCGGGATTTTGAGTTCCTTCCGGGCGGCCGAACGGTTGCGTTCATCAACGGCCGGGATATCCATCGCTGGGATCTCGAATCCGGACGAGAGCTTCCCTTGATCACCGCGCAGCAGGCCCTGATGTCCCTGCGGTTGAGCGAAGACGGGAAGTTCATCGCCGCATCCACGGTCGATAGCGGTGAGCTCCTGTTGTGGCGACTGGACTCACCCCATTCGCCCGTCCTCCGACATGCTCTGGTCAACCAGGACGTGGCGGATTTTGCGGTCGACATCGAGGCTGGCGCCTTGCGTTTCCGCAGCAGCTCGGAAGCGGCCATCAGGTCGCTCAGCCTGGGGCCAGTGGCAACGAGCCAGTGGAGAACGGAGCGTGACACTACCCAGAAGTTGACCCTGGACGGTCAGACGCTGACTTCGTTGACGACGAAGGGAACGCTCGGAAACCAGATCGGGCTACTGGAAACCGGCAGCAGAAAGAGCATGGTCGCGACGGGTGAGATGTGCCCGCAGAACCTTGGCGAAGACCAGCCCGCAGAAACAGCCGAACCAGCACAGCAGTCAGCTGGAATCTGCTACGACGCCGCTGTGTTCAGTGCCGATGGCCGGCGCATCGCTTACGGCAACATGGACAGCGGCAGATTCTCCATCTGGGATGTGGAAGCGCGCCGAAGGATTTCATATGTACAGACGACGCACACCAATCCGCACGGAACAGGTGGGCCCCTGGTCCAGGATCTCGCTCTGAGCGCCAACGGACATCATCTGTACACGATCCGCTCGGATGACAAAGCCACCCTGGAGATCTGGGACCTGCGCAAGCCGGGGCATGCCCGCAAGACCGCAGCAATCGCCGGCGTCAGAGGGGATCTGTTGGCTCCGCGGCACGACACCGCCGAACTCGTCACTTCCGCGGGGGACATCATCGACACCGAGTCTGGCCGGGTGGAACCTCGGACACTGGACGACAGCGACGCGCAAGCGCTCCTCTTCAGCCCTACCGGAACGTATCTGGCCGTGGGCGACGTACAGGGCCGGGTCACCGTATGGGACGGTGCACTGCGCAGGAAGCTCGCCGAGCTCTCCAGCACCCCCAGTACAACCGCGCACTACGCCGGCTACGGCATCACCGCCTTGGCCTTCTCCCCCGACGAGGAGATCCTCGCGGTCGCCGACGGGGCCGGCAGCGTCCAACTGTGGCACGTGGCGACCCAGAGCCACTTGGGATCATCCCTCCCGACCCCCGGCGACCCGGCCTTCTCCGTCGCGTTCAGCGCCGACGGCCACACCCTCTACACGGCGGGCCTCCACACAGGGCTGCACACCTACGACATCCACCCCCAGCGGCTCGCCGACACCGTCTGTCAACGCGCCGGCTCGGGGCTGACCCGCGCCGAGTGGAAGACCCGACTCCCGAATCTTCCGTACCGCACCACCTGCTGAAGAACCCCGGGGCCTCGTAGGGACTCTTCCCAAGCCAAACCGAGCCGTAGAGCCCTGTTCCGGGCGCGCTGCGTATATCGCGCCCGGAACAGGATGGAGCCGATGCCCCGCCGACGGAGCCACACCCCCGTGACCACATGGTCACCACCGACAGGACACCGGCCGTATGTGGGGCCACTCTCAGTCCTCGACCACCGACTCGGCGGTCAGCTACGGATGGCGAGAGTGACCAACTGCCAGACGAACAAGGCATGCACCAACCCGCACACCGTCCAGTTCCCCCCATCACGTGCACCGCAGCGCAGCAGGGACACCCATGCCCCCACCATCACTACGGCCGCCACGATGAACAGTCCCCAAGCCGCGGCCAGCCACACGGGTGAGGACGAGAAGCCTGCGAGTACCTTGACCAACTGCGACACCGTCAGCACGGCAACCGCAGCAATCCAACCGCTTCGGGGAATCTCACCCTGCACACCGCTATCCGCGGAAACCTCTGCCATCTCAAAGCCCTCCCGCACGCTGGCTGGACCCGTCCCAGCGGATCCAGCCAGCAGCACATCAGCTACTAGAGACGGTCATTGAGCAGGAAGAAGATGTCCGCCACGGTGAGCCAGGGCGCGATCCGCTTCACAAGGAACTTGGTTCCTCGGGGCAGCTTGCTGTACCACTCCATGAACCGATACACGTGCGTCAGTGCCTGGTAGAGGCCCGGATACCTCGAAATGATCTTCAGGATCTGCCGCTTCAGCTTCTTCTTCAGCTCTTTCGAGATTCCCTGAGCGCCGATACTGCCGCCCGCGCCCTGGAGCTGAGCCCGCTCGGTAGCCGTGAGACGAGCGACGATCGCCCGGGTCTGCGCGTCGGTGCTCTGCAGGACGCCGTTTGCCGCGCGCTGCGCATCGGCATGAGCCACTCCGGTGACCGCGGGACCGGGTGATCCCTGTGTCGTCGCGGTGGCAACCGGTGCGGCGACGCCGAACGCCACCGCGGCGGCGACGGAGACGGCGATCGCACGGAACTTGTTCTGCGTTCCCCTGCTTTCTTCTCGGTGGATCCGTGGACGAGGCCGTAGAGAATCCGCGTCCACACGGTTGAACGGAGGGCGAGACACCAGCTGCCAAGAGCAAGCCGTCGCCCTGTTCCACTCCGAGTCTTCGACCGCCAGGGTTTGTTGAGCACCCCCCTCCCACCAGGGGAAACAATCCTCTCCATGACAGCTGGCAAGAACGGACCACGCGTGCGGAGACCGTTGGCCGAGCAGACTTACGGCCCCCACCAGGCCGCTCCCCGGAACGCCAGTCATGAAGGCCGTCGGGTACGGGACGGTCACGACACCATTCATTTACGCGGGGTTGCTGCGGCCACGAACGGTGGCTCCACAGTCCGAGCTGCTCCTTGCTCTGTGCTCGACGCCGCACACAGTCCACATCGGAGCGAGTGATCCCGCCCCCGTTGGCCTGACGCGGTATTGACAGCAATAGGGGTCGGCGCGAGGGTGAAAGCTCTTTGCGAGCCCGAGACCGGAGGTCACCCCTTGGCCGGTTCGTCAGCACCTCGTTCGGACACCGACCTCGTCGAACGCGTACGTGACCTCAAGCCGCTCATCCGCTCGCACGCCGCTCGGGCGGAACAGCAGCGGCGGGTGACGGGCGAGGTCGTCGAGGCTCTCACGGATGCCGGGATCCTTCGGATGAACGTCCCCCACCACTACGGGGGCTACCAGACCTCGCTGCGGACCCAGGTCGACGCGTTGAGCGAGGTGTCCGCCGCCTGCGGGTCGGCCGGCTATATGGCGTTGATCCAAGGGGGTACCGCATTCATCGCGGCCCTGTTCCCCGACGAGGCCCAGGACGAGATCTTCACCAGTCCCGATGCACGGGTCGGTGGCACTCTCATCCCCAGCTCGAAAGCCGTTCCGGTGGACGGCGGCTATGTCGTGAACGGAAACTCTCCCTTCGCGACCGGTTGTCAGGACGCCGACTGGCATCTGCTGACCGCGCTGGACGGCACGGGCGAAGGCCCGCCGAAGATGCTGTGGCTGGCCATCCCCATGACCGATCTTGAGGTGCTGGACGACTGGAACGTCACCGGTCTGGCCGGTAGCGGCAGCAACACCGTCGTGGCCCGGGATGTTCATGTGCCCGCCCGTCGTGTCCTGCCGGTGGGGCCGTTACTCGAAGGTACGTTTCCGTCGCAACGGAACAGCGCCGACCCTTTCTACGGGATGCCGGTGATGCTGCTGTTCTGCGCCTGGACGGCTGCGAACGCCCTCGGTCTGGCACGGGCGGCGCTGACGGAGTTCAGCGAGCGCATCCAGCAACGGGGCATCACGTACACCTTCTACGAGCACCAGCACGAAGCCCCGGTGACACATCTCCAGTTCGCTGAGGCCGCGATGAAGGTCTCATCCGCGGAACTACTCACCGCCGACCTGGTGAAACTGATCGAATCCAAGGTGGCCAATGCGGAGCCGTACACAACGGCGGAGCGGGCCCGGATCAGGGGGCAGTGCGGGTATCTGGCGCGATTGTGCAAGGAGGCCGGCGACCTCATCGGGTCCGCTTCCGGTGCCTCGTCGCTGCACCGAGAGGTGCCGATCCAGCGGATCGTGCGGGACCTGAACGCACTGAACCTGCATTCGTTCGTCAACCCCTCAGCCAATCTGGAGTTGTACGGCAGGGTGCTGTCGGGGCTCGACGCCGGGACCCCCTTCCTCTAGGCAGTGTCTTCAGGCGATGCCGCATCTGGCTCCGCCGCCGCGGCATCGCCCACACGATCCCCGAGCGGGCCGCGGCAACCACGAGGGACGATCCGCGGGACCACTGCCAACATCCGCCTGCGCAACCTGAATCACTGACACTTCATCAGTTCTCAAGAGGGCCGGGCTACTTCATGTGGTCCGGCCTCTTGTGTGCACCCCCCGGCATGGACTAGATCTCTTCTCGCGATTGGTACAGATCATCTGACCCCACTCAGACAAGGCCACCAGCATGTTAAGACGCACCTCCGCGTTCCTGGCGACGGCTCTGCTCGCCTCGCTCGTCGCGGGCCCCGCGAACGCTCACGCCGATGACGACGACAGCCCCCGGCTGCCCGGCCACCGGGTGGGCTACTTCACCGCGTGGAGCGCCTACAGCGGCTTCACCGCCAAGAAGGTCCAGGACTCGGGCCAGGCATCGAAGCTGACCGTGATCAACTACGCCTTCGGCAACATCTCCCCCGAGGGCACCTGCTTCGCGGGCAACGTGGCCGACCAGGCCGACGCCTGGGTCGACTACCAGCGCCCGATCGACGCGGCCGACTCGGTGGACGGCGTCGCCGACAACTGGGACCAGCCGCTGAAGGGCAACTTCAACCAGCTGCGGAAGCTGAAGGCGAAGAACCCCCATCTGAAGGTCGTCATCTCGCTCGGCGGCTGGGGCTGGTCCAAGTACTTCTCGGACGTGGCCGCCACCGACGCCGCGCGCAAGAAGTTCGTGTCCTCCTGCGTCGACCTCTACATCAAGGGCAACCTGCCGCAGCTGCTGGACACACCGGGGGGCGGCGCGGGCAGCGGCGCGGGCGTCTTCGACGGCATCGACATCGACTGGGAGCACCCGGGCGGCGACGGTCTGCCGGACAACCATGTGCGCCCCGAGGACGGCCGCAACTTCACCCTGCTGCTGGCCGAGTTCCGGCGGCAGCTGGACGCGGCGGGCGACCGCGGGCGGGGACGCCACCTGCTGACGGCGGCCGTCGCCAACAACACCGACGTCGCGGACCGGCTGGAGCTGAAGAAGGTCGCCCGCCAGGTGGACTTCCTGAACCTGATGACCTACACCATGCACGGCTCCTGGGAGCCGCAGGGCCCGACCAACCACCAGGCGGGCCTCTACCGCGACCCGGCCGACCCCTCCGGCATCTACGGCTACAACGCGGACAAGGTGGTGCGGCACTACCTGGCCGGTGGCCTGCCGGCCCACAAGGCGGTGCTCGGGGTGCCATTCTGGGGCTACGGCTGGACGGGAGTCCCCGCCGGGGCGAAGAACGGCCTCTACCAGCCCGCCACGGGCCCGTCCCCGCGCGGCGGCGGCCAGCTACCCTACAAGGCCATCAAGGACCTGCCGGGCACCGTGCACACCGACCGCGAGTACGGCGCGGCCTGGAAGTACGACGGCACCGAGTTCTGGACGTACGACAACCCGGCCACCGCCGCCCAGAAGGCCCGCTACGCCCAGCGGAACGGTCTTGGCGGCGTGATGGTCTGGTCGCTGGACGGCGATGACGCCCAGGGCTCGCTGATCGCTGCGCTGGACCGCGGGCTGCGGCGCTGACCTGCGGTTGCGACCCGGTGGCGGGCGGGGCGACCCGGCCGCCACCGGATGCGGCGGCCGAATGTGCAGGGGCTGGCTCAGCCAGCGGCTCGTACGGGAGTCGTCGCCCACCAGATCTGTACCTGCACACCACCCGTTACCTTCCTCGTATGGAACGGGCCACCATCCTGAGCAGCATCGCCGCGAGCGGAACCGACACGGCGCCGCAGCGACTCATCGAGCTTGCCGCCGAACTCGACATACCGGCCGCCGACCTTCTCGTGGTCGCAGGCCACCCGGTGCCGGCGGAACTCCTGCCCCCGGAACGCGACACCACGGCCATGAGGCAGTTCGCATATCGCGTCAGTCACTGCGACCACTCGCAGCTCGCCGTGCTGGAGGCTTTCGTCCGCTCGCTACCACGCGGTGCCGCTCCAGATCCCTTCGTGCAGTTGGCGTGGCCGGGCCGCCGTCCCGCCGAGACCAGGTTCGCCGCCGTGCTCGGTACATTGATCCGCAATCGCGGCTTCGGCATCCACGAGCTGCCGTTCATGGGACTGTCCCGCAGCACACTGCAGGGGATGGTGTGTCGCTCGGACCCGAGTCCCCACCGCCGGCTGCAACTCTCTGCTGTGGCAGGTCCGCTGGGCTGGACCCTGCCCGATCTCTTCACGATCGCCGACGAGCCCTACTCCGAGGAACTCCGCCCGATGTTGCACTGCCACCATCTCGGTCGGGTCTTCGCAGCGGCGGTCCCCTTGACCACCGCTCAGCTGATCGAAACCGCGGAGGAGGCGGATCGCCTGAGCGCACGTGAGGACCACGGCGTATGGCAGACCGTCTCGCAGGGCTTCGCCAAGGAGTGTCCGGACCTGCCCTGACAGATAGGGGGCTGCTTGGGTGCCTTCTGGCAGGGCCGGGCGCCTTCACACATGGTCCATGCGGGGCAGCGGTACCCCGCCGTCCGACATCCGACGGCCCGACGCTGACTGCTCAGCGCCAGCCCATGCGAACGTCCCTGCCTCCCGGGACAGGGATCGACCCGCCCCATGAACACGGATACGGCTGTGGCCCCGGACCCGTTTGTTCGGGGTCCGGGGCCACAGCCGTATCTGGGCCGTCCTACGGGGTGAGTGCGGAGGTCACCGCCGTGAGCAGTTCGCCTCCCGCGGTGTCACCGCGGAGATTGGACAGGAAGGCCCCGCCCATTCCGTTCTGCTTCATGTAGGCGGCCTTGTGCGTGATCGTCGCCGGTGTGTCGTAGGTCCAGAACTCGGTGCCGCAGACCGCGATGGCGCCCTTCCCCAGCTCTCCGGTGGGTGCGCACCGGGGCTTGATGGCCCGATAGTCGTCCAGTCCCGGCCCGGAGGCGCCGTTGGCCGGGCCCGTCGCGTTGTACTCGTTCGGCCAGGGCCTACTGGTGATGCCCTTCCAACCCCATGCGTGCGTGGGGATGCCGAGCACCACCTTGTTCGGATGGATGCCCCGCTCCGTCAGATTCCATATGTCGTGGGAGACGTGCCGACCCTCGTCATACACCTCCCAGTTGACCAGGGGGGCTTGGGGAGCCGTCGCATGGGACCAGAGCGTGTCGTGGGGGTGGTAGTAGTCGAACGCCTTCACGTTGTACCAGTCGATGTGCGCCGCTGCTCCGGGAAGGTCCGCCCGCCCGTATGTGCTCTTCCCTGCCTTGCGGCCGAGAGTTACCGTCAGAAGCTTGCTGCTACCCAGCGCGCTCCGCAGCTCCCTGGTCAAGGGGGTCACGGCTGCCGCGGCACCCAGATCGCAGGTGCCCTTGCTGGGGCAGATGGGGAACTCCATGGCCAGGTCGAGGCCGTCGAAGAGGCCGGCCCAGCGCGGGTCGTTGAGGAGCTGTGCGCAGGAGGCCGCGAACGCGGCCGGGTTCTGCCGCGCCCCGGTCCAGCTACCAGTCTGCTCGGGTCCTCCGAAGGACCACAGGAGCTTGAGGTTCGGGTACCGGGCCTTGAGCTCGCGCAGCTGGTTCAGATAGCCGCGCAGGGGCTGGTTCGCGGTGTCGGCCTGTCCGGAGACGCTGTTCCCCGCGGTGAAGGACCTGTTCAGGGCGGCGTTGTGATCCCCGATGCCGCACTGGCCGTTGGTGACCGTGCCATAGGCGTAAGTGAGGTGGGTGAGCTTGGCCGCGGAGCCGCCCGTAACGAGTTCCTTGGCGTGGAAGCCGCGTTCGTGACTGCCCTTCTCGGTGAAGACACCCATCACGACCGGCTTCGCCGGCATCGACGGTGTGGTGCCCGTCGTGGTGACCGTGATGGCGTTGCTGGCCCAGCGGCCCCCGTTGCTGGCCACTGCGACCGCTGAGAGCGCATATCGCCTGCTGGGGACGAGACCGGTGTACGTGAAGGTGGTACCGGTCGTGGTCCCGACGACCGACTCGTTCTTCAGAGCCTGGTAGTGGACGACGTCTATGGGCCCGGTGGGCGCGGTCCAGCTCACGGTGACCGTGGTGTCCGTGACCGCGATGACGGTGGGGGCTCCCGGATGGTTGCTGTCGTCGGCCTGTGCCGGGCTCGTCAGCGCCGTCAGCAAGCCCAGTAGGACCGCAAGTCCCGTCAATATCGCGGCGGTCCGAGATCTCGGACCGTGTGCGAGGCGAGTTCCCATCGCTCCTCCTCTGATTTGGAAGTGACAGTGATCGCACCGCATCCAGGGCCAGTAGCTGCGTCCGCCGCGGTCTGGGACAGACGCTAGGGGTGGGCGAGTGGTTGGGCAACGATCATGAGACGACTCCCACGCAGGTGAGAACGTTTCTCACCGATGGCGCGATGGACACCCATCTCTTCCAGCCATAACGTCCTGGAACACTCCGCAGCGCAGAGGCGAGCGCGATACCTCCCCGCGGTACCGCAACCCTCGCCCGACCGGCTTGGCGGTGGTAGCCGGGAAGCCTTCACCCGGGGGCGGACATCACATGTACGGCCTACGGATATACGCGACGCGACGGGACATGGCATCCCCTGCACTCTCGCCACCAGGTGTCACCAGATGTCACCAGGCGTTACCCAAGGTTCGACCGAGTCGAGTACGGCGGGGCCGTAGCACTTACCCACCGCCGATCCCTCGGGGCCGGCCGAGCCAGCCAGCCCCGAGCACACTCCCCCGAGACGGACGGCCGGGCCCGGACAGGGTTCGGGCGACTCGACCGGCCGATACCACCGACCGAATCACAAAACCTGCGATAGAGGAGCAAACTGATCAATATAGCGCGAGCGACCACACCCGAAGGGGCAGTGAGGTCACGGAGCCCATGGCCGTGCCGACCGAGAGGGCTACCGGACGTCGAACAGGGGTTTCAGGGCCTAGGTGCGAGCCTGAGTGCCGCAAGCAGGAGTGAGGAGGTGAGCCGTGGCAGTGCAGGGCAGTCCCGGGAGCGAGGATCGGCCGCCACCGAACGCGCCGCGGCACCGGTCCCCCGATGCGAGCGGGCCCACTGACCCCGCGGCACCGTCGGACCCGGAAGCCGTCCAGGAGCCCGACCCGGCAAGCCGGACACCTCCCCGAGCCAAGCCCGGTCCACCACCCGAACAGCCCACGTCGGGCCGACCCACCGCACCCCCTGCCGCCACCTCGGATGCCGTCCATCCCACCGATCCCGATCCCACCGATCCCGATGAGGCCGGTCCCGATACGGTGGATCCCGATACGGCCGAGTCGGGCCCTGCGGAATCCCGTGCCATCGCCCGGCCGCCCACCCTCCGCGAAAGCGTCATCCGACTGCTGAGCTGCCCAGACGCTGACACTCTGCTCGCCACGGCTCTCGATGTGGCGCTCGCGGGCATCGCCCCGGATGCCGGGGCCGTCTTCATCGCCGATGCGGACGGCTGGCTCCGCCTCGCCGGGCACCGGGGAATGGACACGGACCTCATCGAACGGTTCTCGGTGGTCGCCCCCGACTCCACACTGCCGCTCGCCACCGCCGTACGGGAACAGCGGCCCGTCTTCGGCATGGCCGAAGAGCTCATGGTGCGGTATCCCGACCTGGGCGAGCTCCTGGACGTCGCCATGGACTACGTCGTCCTGCCGCTGATGGTCGATGACCGGTCCCTCGGGGGCCTGGTCGTACGGTTCTCCCGGGCCAGCAGTCTGGCCGCGGAGGACGAGCAACTGCTGACCATGGTCGCCGATGTGTTCGCGCACCGGCTGGAGCACCTGCTCGTACTGGAGGTGTCCGGCCCACTCGCCGCCGTGCCCGCGGCCGATTCCGCCACGGGCCGACTCAGCCGGCGAACCCGTCTGGAACTCGCCATGTCCAGCGGAAACATCGGGGCCTTCGAGTGGGACATCGGCACGGGCACTCTCATCTGGGACGAGCGCACGGTCAAATTGTTCGGCATCGAGTCGGACGATTTCGACTCGCGTCTTGCGTCCTTCGAGAACGCCATCCACCCGGACGACCGAGCAGCCGTGCAGCAGGCGATCGCGGAGAGCATGGAGACCGGGGAATACCACGTCATCTGCCGTGCGGTCTGGCCCGACGGCTCCCACCACTGGTTGGAGGCCAAGGGCAAGGTCGAGCGTACGGAGAACGATGAGCCCGGGAACATGGTCGGTGTGGTGTGGGACATCTCCGAGCAGCGGGAGCGCGAGGCCCGGAGGGAGGCCCGCAGGGAGTTCGTCCTCCGGGTGACCAGCGCCTTCGCCGCCGCACTGACCACCCAGGAGGTCCTGGCCGCCATGACGGGCACCGTCCTGCCCGAGCTGGGCGCCCATGCCATCGCCATCCACCTTGAGCACGACGGACGGCTCCTCCTCGCGGGCGCCGCCGGCTATCCCGAAGAGACCATGGAGCGGCTGCGCCTGCTCGGAGCGGAAGGCGACGGTCCGATGGCCGCGGCGCTGCGCGCGCAACACCCACTCTTCTTCCGGACGCGCAAGGAGTACGTCCAACGCTTCCCCGCCCACCGGTTCCGGCCTTCCCCCGGCCACCAGGCGCTTGTCTTCATGCCACTGGCCTCGGCGGACGGCACGGTCGGAACGTGTCTCATCTCCTACTCCGAACCGCGCGCCTTCGGTTCCGACGACCAGATCATCATTGCGGCCGTCGGCAGCATTCTCGCCCAGTCCCTGGCCCGCGCCCGGCTCTCCGACCTCTTCCGCCATCGGATGACCGAACTCCAGGAACTGATGATGCCGCGGACCCTGGACCAGCTGACGGGGTTCGAGATCGCCGCTCGCTACCTCCCCGCCGCGGAAGGCATGCAGGTCGGGGGCGACTGGTTCGACATGATGCCGCGCGATGACGGCGGCGCCTCGTTCGTCATCGGGGACGTACAGGGCCACAGTGCACAGGCCGCCGGAGTCATGGGACAGCTGCGCACCGCGCTGCGGGCACACGCCTCGGACGGATACCGAGCAGAGCATCTGATGGCACGCGGCAATCAGACCCTCTGGGGTTTGGACACAGAACGCTTCGCCACCTGCTGCATCGTCGATGTCGCCCCGCCCGGAAGCCTCCAGATCGTCCGGGCCGGCCATCCCAGCCCACTCCAGTGCGAGCCGGACGGAACCGTGCGGGAGCTGGACGTGCCCGGCGCGCTTCCCCTGGGCTACGCACCGGATGACCGGTATCCCGTCTTCCACGGCCAACTTCAACCGGGCGCCACCCTGCTGCTCTACACGGACGGTCTGGTGGACCGGCCGGATCGCCCGTACGACCAGGCGGTGGCAGCCGTGTCCACCGCCCTTGGCCAGTGGATGAGGGAGGCCAGGGACGGCAGAGCCGACACACGATCCGATCTGGAGGAACTCGCCCACCTCCTGGTGTCCGACGCGTTCACCGCCCCCGGATACGACGACGTGGCGGTACTGCTGATCCGGCGACTTCCCCTCACCTGAACCCACCCGGGGCACCGGGACTCCCGCGCCCGGCCCGGAGGCCGCGGAAAAACACACCGTAACCCGGGTGGGATTCCCACCAACCTCCGACGGTCACGGCCGGCCACCTACGCCCGCCAGGAGTGCCGTTCGCCCGCCCAGAGCCTCGGAGAACTGGTCCACGACCCGCGTGAGGGACTCGGCCGTGCCCGGTGCGACGGTCACGATTCCGTCGTCGCCCACCACGATGTCCTTGTCGAGTGTGAACCAGCCCTGCACGATGTGTCCGGCCCCCATGGAGCTGAGCACCGGGCGCAGGGCGTAGTCGATCGCGAGGACGTGTGTCGTGGTGCCACCGGTCGCCAGCGGCAGGACGGTCTTTCCGGCCAGGGCGTACTGCGGCAGGAGGTCCAGCAGGGCCTTCAGCACCCCGGAGTAGGCGGCCTTGTACACGGGCGTGCCGATGACAACTCCCTCCGCGCGGTCGAAGAGCGCGGTCGCCGCAACGATCGCCGGGTCGCTGAAGTCGGCCTTGAGCAGTGCCTCGGCGGGGAGGGTACGGACGTCCAACGGGATCACCTCGTGTCCCTGGTCCTTGAGCCGCCGGTCCAGGTGACGTAGCAGATGTGCGGTGCGCGAGGCGGCGGAGGGACTTCCGGAGACGGACAGGACGGTGGCCATGGTGGGCCCTTCGGGAGTGTGGGGTTGATGGGGGATCGCCGCCGCGGCAGAGCGGCGCAGGCGCTGTCACAGGGCCGATTCGGAGCCCTCTTCGGAAACGATTTCGGTGCCGACGGCTGCCAAGGGATCCCACCGAAGTGGCGGTCCTCGGGGCCGTTTCGCGGACAGTACGCGGGTACGGCGGAGCAGCCCTCGGCATGGGCGGGCGTGACAGTGCCCCAGAGTTGGGAACAGGTGGCTGAACGGGTGGGACGACACCGAGGGGGTCCTCGGGCGCGGTGCGGCAGAGTGGGCGCTCCCGCAGGACCATCCGTACGCGGACTCAGTGTTGGGGATTGCTCAGCGCATGCGTACGAGGGTGTCGCAACGGTGGGAACCGGCCCGCAACGGGGTTACCGAGGGGGAAAGCCGGGCGGCCGGCTCGCTGCTGTGTCAGGCACAACACGCCGCGGACCACACCCGGCCGAAGTCGATGTGATCACGGGTGACCAGACGCTGATCGGCAGTCATACGACTAATTGAGCAGTACATCGCCCTTCTCGTCAACCACGGTCCGCATGGTGCAACGGCGTTGGACCATGCCCGTGCATGGTGGGGAGGCGACCCGCTGATCATGCTTCCCCCAGTGCGCAACGTATGGCGAGCGGAGTTCTGCGGCGTACCCGGTTTATGGCCGGGTGGCGGCGCGGCGTTCGGTCGGTGGCAGGAGCAGGACCTCCAGCGCGGCGGCGCAGGCCCGTGCCTGGTCGGCGAACCAGGACAGGCGATCGTCCGTGAGCACAGCCGGTGTCGCGCGTAGGGCGAGGGCGAATCGGGCCCGTTCGGTGTGGTCGAACACGGGCACCGCCACCGTACGGACACCGAGCGCCGATTCGCCGTCGTTGACGGCGTGGCCCCGCTCGCGCACCCTGTCGAGTTCGGTGCGCAGCGCTTCCGGGTCGACGATGGTGCGGTCGGTGAAGGCGACCAGTCCCGGGAGTGCATCGACCGGGTCAGGACCGTCGCCCGGCCAGGCGAGGAGAACCTTGCCGAGGGCGGTGGAGTGCAGCGGCCGGCGCAGGCCGATGCCGGTGTTGTGATGTACCGAACCGCCGACCAGGATCAGCGCATGGACACCGTCCCGCAGGGCGAGGTCGGCGGTGGCCCCGGTGCGGGCCGCGAGGTCGGCGAGTTCCGGGACGGTGAGGTGCAGTCCGCGTTGGTGGTAGGAGAGTTGGCCGAGTTCGGTGACGGCGGGGCCCAGTCGGTAGCGGGCGGTGTGGGCGTCCTGTTCGAGGAATCCGGCCGCCACCAGGGTCCGCGCCAGCCGGTGGGCCGTTGAGACCGACAGTGCGGTGCGGCGCGCGATGTCCGAGGCGCTCAGGGGAGTGCCGTTGTCGCGGAAACAGTGCAGGACGCCGAGCGCCCGGCTCACGGCCTGCGATCCGGTCGGGGCGGTGGCAGCCGGCTGTCCGTGCCCGGGGTCGGGGTGCGCCGTAGGCGCGGCGGTCCGTGAACGCCGGGCGGGACGTGGTCGGGCCGTGGCTTCATCAGATGAGCTTCCCATGATGTGGCAGCCTTCCCCGACTCGGCGTTCGGGTCAACTCGCCCTGCCCTGGCGGGAGAAGTGTGAATGCGTTTCCAGAGGATGAACAGAAGGCCGAATGTCCCACGATGTGGGAAGCAACTTGTCCCTGCGGCAACGGCCGTGCAAGAGTCGCGGCACCGATCCAGCCACTGTCGAGAGGAGCACCGCCGTGACCGTCCACCGGACCCTCACCGCCCTGGTGCCCTCGGTGACGCCTGCTCTCAGCAGCCGTCGCCACATCGACCTGGTCCGGGTCGCCAGCTCCGGCTGTCGCTGACCCGCACCCAGGCCCCGCGCCGCCACCATTTCACTCGTCCCGCAGTGTGACGTTCCCCAAGCGGGCGCACACACCTGACCGGGCGGCGGCGTCCCGCTGCTGATGCGTACTGCTCCGGCACCGTTCCGGCAGACACCCACGCACCCTCCCTACGCCCCCGTGTTCCCGGACGTCCGTCCGTCGATCCGTGCGGCGGTCATCACCGTCTCTCCGGCCGAGAAGGGCCCATGACACATTCCGCGACACCCACCGCCCTGTGGTTCACCCGTTGCCCCGTGCCCACCGCCACCGGAATCGCCGCCGATCTCGGCTGGCTGGCCGACGAGTTCGCGCCCGACGGGATCGCCGTTCGCTCCCTCCAGGACGCGCCCGCCGCCACCGCCCGCGACCATCACTACACCCACGCCCTGGACGGACTCTTCCGCGAGGGCGGCAACGTCCCCGCGCTGTGGGCCCGTTCACGCGGCGAACCCACCCGACTGATCGGACTCACCTGGATCGAGGAACGCCAAGTCATCCTCGTTGCCGCCGACTCCGCCGTCCATGAGCCGGCCGGACTGCGCGGCAAAAGGCTCGCCATCCCCCGACATCCGCTACCGATCGACTTCTGGCGGGCGATGGCCCTGCGCGGCTTCGACGGCGCGCTGTCCACCGCCGGCCTCTCCCTCGCGGACACCGTCCTCGTCGACGTACCCGCCGACGCCCACGCCGACCAGTGGTCCGCCGAACTCGCCGCCCTGCGCGAAGGCACCGTCGACGCTGTGTACGCCAAGGGGGCAACGGCCCTCGCGGCAGCCGCCCGGTACGGCGCACGGATCGCCGTCGAACTCGACGACCACCCCGACCGTCGCACCCGGATCAACAACGGCACCCCCCGCCCGATCACCGTCCGCGAAAGCCTGCTGGAAGAGCGGCCTGACCTGGTCTCCCGCTATCTCACCGTCCTCGTCCGAGCCGCCGACTGGGCGGCCGACCACACCGACGAGCTCGCCGGGGTACTGAGCCGGGAAACCGGTGCGGACGCCGTGAGCGTGGCCGGCGCCTACCGAGCACACAGCCATCGCGATCTGCACATCGACCTCTCCGACGAGCGCCTCGACCTGCTCACCCAACAGGAACACGCCCTGCGCGCCCACGGCTTCCTCGCCGCCCCCGTCGACGTTCGGGACTGGGCCGCACCCGAACCCCTCCGCCGGGCAGCCGCCCACGGCCACCACCTCGCCACCGCCAAGGACCCCCAGTGAATCCCCTGAACCGCCGGACCGCGCGCACCACCGCCGCCGCTCTCGCCACCACCGCCGTCCTCCTTCCGCTCGCCGCCTGCGGTACCGCCGAAGGGAACACGACGGGCGACAAGAAGTCCGTCGTCATCCGCATCCCCGACCCCAAGAACTCGGGTGTCCTCGCACTCGGCAAGAAGGACGGCAGCCTCGACAAGGCGCTCGCCCGGGTCGGCGCGCGGGTCGAATGGACGGGCAGCAGCGGGCCGTTCGCCCCCGCCGCCCAGGCCCTCAACGCCGACCAGTTGGACATCGCCACCGGATCCATCACCTCCGGAGTCACTGCCCTCACCCAGAAACCCGGATTCAAGCTCTTCAGCGCCATCACCCCGGACGGCGCGGGCGAGGGCATCCTCGTCCGGAAGGACTCCGGCATCAACACGGTCAAGGACCTCGCCGGACGCAAGGTCGCCGTCAATGAGGGCGGCACCGGCGAGTACCTCCTCCTCAAGGCGCTCGCCCGGCACGGCGTTCCGGCCGACAAGGTCGAACGCGTCTATCTACGCCCCGACCAGACCGCCTCCGTCTACAAGACGGGCCAGGTGGACGCCTGGGCGTCCTGGGCCGCCTACTCCGTCGCGGAGCTCGGCAGCGGCGACTCCCGCTTCGTCGCCGACGGCGCCGCCGTCGGCTCGGACAACTACAGCTTCCACGCGGTGCGCACCGGCTTCGCCGAGCAGCATCCCAAGGTGGTCAAGGCCCTGTACGACTATCTCCGCACCGGCAGCGTGACCCAGAAGGCCGCCCCGGAGAAGTACGTCAACGTCTTCACCGACCGCGGGCCGACGGCCGTCACCGGTGCGGCCAAGGAGCTCCAGCTCCGCATTCTGCGCGAGGGCGGGACCGTCGAACAGATCGGGGCCGACGACATCAAGCGCTTCGAGTCCGTGGCCCGCTTCTACCTCGAACAGAAGGTGCTCAGAAAGCCGGTCGACGTCAAGCCCCACATCCTCGACGTCGAGGCCCTGGGATGAGCACCGCGACCCGGCCCGCCGACAAGCTCGTCGCCCCACGGCCCGACCTGCCCCGCGATCGACCGAGAGCCGTCTCCCTCACCGTACGGGCCCTGGGCCCACTGCTGCTGATCGGCGCCTGGTGGACCTCGTCCGCCACCGGACTGCTCACCCCCGACATCCTCGCCGGACCCCCCGATGTCCTCCGTGCGGTGGGTGAACTGTGGGGCAACGGCGAACTGCCCGACGCCCTGGCCGCCTCCCTCACCCGCTCCGGGATCGGACTGCTGCTGGGACTGGTCGCCGGCGTCGTCCTCGGAGTCGTCACCGGCTTCAGTAGATCCGGGGACGAACTCCTCGACTCCTCCCTCCAGGCGATGCGCACGATCCCCTTCCTCGCCCTGGTTCCACTGTTCATGGTCTGGTTCGGGATCACCGAGACGGCGAAGATCCTGCTGATCGCCTTTGCGACGACGTTCCCCATGTACGTCAGCACCGCGGGCGGAGTGCGCGGCACCGACCGCAAGCTCCTGGAGGCGATGCGCTCCTTCGGGATGGGCCGGCTGGCGCTCGTCCGTGAGGTCGTCCTGCCCGCAGCGCTGCCGTCGTTGCTGTCCGGACTGCGGCTGTCCATGACCCTGAGCGTGATCGCACTGGTCGCCGCCGAGGAGATCAACGCCACCGCGGGCATCGGCTATCTGATGGCCCAGGCCCAGGCGTACGCGCGAACGGACGTCCTTGCCGTGTGCATCCTCGTGTACGCCCTGCTCGGGCTCACCGCCGACGGCATCGTCCGACTGCTGGAGCGGTTCCTGATGCCCTGGCGCACGCTGGGGGCGGTCCGATGAGCGACTTCGCCGATGCCGCTGACACTGGCACCGCCGTTCAGGTCCGCGGACTGCGTCGGGTGTTCGGGGAGCGGGCCGTTCTCGACGGACTGCATCTCACCATCGCCCGGGGCGAGTTCGTCGCCCTGCTCGGTGCCAGTGGCAGCGGCAAGACCACTCTGCTCCGCATCCTCGGCGCACTCGACCGCTCCGACGGTGGCCAGGTCCTGGTGCCCGAGGCCCGCACGATCGTGTTCCAGGAACCCCGTCTCGTCCCCTCGAAGAGAGTCCTCGCCAATACCGTCGTCGCCATGCCGCGCGGCGCCGCCACCCGGGAGACCGGGCTGCGGGCACTGCGTGAGGTGGGCCTCGCCTCACACGCCGATGCCTGGCCAGGCACCCTGTCCGGTGGCGAGGCACAGCGCGTCGCCCTCGCCCGCGCCCTGGTGCGGCGCCCCGAACTCCTCCTGCTGGACGAGCCGTTCGCCGCGCTCGACGCACTCACCCGGCTACGGATGCAGGACCTCGTGGGGGACCTGTGCCGCCGCTACCGCCCCGCCGTCCTCCTGGTCACCCATGACGTGGACGAAGCCGTCCGACTCGCGGACCGGGTCGCGGTGCTGCGCGACGGACGCCTCGTCACCGACGAGACGGTCGGCCTCGACCATCCCCGCGACCCCGCGCACCCTGCCTTCGCGGCCCTGCGCCGCCGTCTGCTCGGCGACCTCGGTGTGCACCAGCCCATTCACCACGGCCCGCCGTCCCCGACACCCGCGACACCCGCAAACTCCGCAACCACACCCGCACCCGCACCCGCACCGACTGGAGCGACCCTGTCATGACCATCACCATCGGCGTCCACGCCAACAACCCGACCCTGACCTATCTCTCGCGACTCGACCACGCGCAGCGGGCGCTCGCACCCTTCGGTGAGACGGTCGCCTTCCACCACTACACCAACGGGATCACCACCGGCGCCCTGCTGAGCGAGGGGACGTTCGACTTCGGCGGCACCGGCTCCACCCCGCCCATCACCGCACAGGCCGACGGCCACGACATCGTGTACACCGCCGTCTCCGCACCCCGCCCCGACCACGGCGCCCTGCTCGTCGCCGCGGACGGACCGGTCCATGACATCACCGGGCTCAAGGGCGGCACCGTCCATCTCTCCATCGGGTCGTGGCAGACCCATCTGCTCGCCAAGGCACTCCACTCCGCGGGACTCTCCTACGGTACGGACGTCACACCCACCGCGGCCGGACAGGACAGCGCACGACTCCTCGCAGAGGGCACGATCACCGGCTGGATCACCCAGGGCGCCGACCTCGCCGCCGCGGTGCGCAGTGGTTCCGCCCGAGTCCTCCTGCGCTCCGGCGACGTCATCGCCGACCGCTCCGTGTTCTTCGCCCGCCGCGACTTCGCCGAGCGGCGCCCCGAGATCGTCGCCGCCCTGGTCACCTCGCTCCAACAGGCCGACGACTGGGCCGCCGCACACCCCCAGGAGGCCGCCCGGATAGCCGCCGACGAACTCGGAGGCACCACCGACGACTGGGAGACGGCCCTCGCCGCCCTGCCCTGGCACATCGAACCGGTCACGGAGACGTTCCTCGCGGAACAGCAGGAGGCCGCGGACATCCTGCACCGCGCGAAATTCCTGCCCCGCGCGGTCACCACCGCACACGCCGTCGCGCATGCGGCGGGCTGAGCGATGGCCTCCGAATTCCTCTGGTACATCATCCCCCGCGAAGGCTCCTACCCCTGGGAACCCGAGGGCCGTCGCCCCGTGGACCTGGGCTACCTCCAACAACTCGCGGGTACCGTGGAGCGCCTCGGGTACAGCGGTGCGCTGCTCGCCACCGACCTGCACGACGTCTGGACGCTGGGCAGCGCCCTCGCCGCGTCGACAGGGCCCGGATTCAAGCCACTGTTGGCCGTCCATCCCGGACTGATCGCACCGACCCTGCTCGCCAAGATGGCGCTGACGTTCGACACCCTGTTCGGCGGGCGGCTACGGTTCAACGTCGTCAACGGCTCCACCACTTCCCTACGGGAGTACGGCCTGCACGTCGAGCACGATGAACGGTACGCGCTCAGCGCCGAGTACTGGTCGATCGTGAAACGACTGACCGCGGGTGAGGTGTTCGACCACCAGGGCCGCTACTACGATCTGCGGGACGCGGGCGCGGGGCTGCGCGAACTCACCCCCGTCCAGGAACCACACATCCCCTTGTGGTTCGGCGGGTCCTCCCCCGCCGGAATCGAGATGGCCGCCGAACACGTGGACGTCTACCTCACCTGGGCCGAGCCGCCGCACCTGTTGAAAGAAAAGCTCGACCGGGTACGCGCACGGGCCGCCGCGTACGGGCGGGAACTGCGCATCGGACTGCGGGTCCATCTGATCGTCCGGGACACCGAGGACGCGGCGTGGGCTGCGGCCGACCGTCTGCTGGACGTCACCAGCGAGGCCACCTACGCCCGCCAACTCGGGGTGAAGGCGACGGAGGACGGCGTCGGCTGGCAGCGGCAGTTCCGGCACGGCGGCCGGATCCCCGCCAGAGCCCGCGATCTGGAGGAGCACCGCAACATCTGGCCGGGCATGAGTCTGTTCCGACCGGGGCCCGGTACGGCGGTCGTGGGCTCCACCGCTCAGGTGGTGGAGCGACTCGCGGAGTACGAGTCCCTCGGCGTCGACACCTTCATCCTGTCGGGCAACCCGCTGCTGGAGGAGGCGTACCGGGTAGCGGAAACGGTTCTTCCGGCACTGGGCGCCCAGCGGAAGCAGCGGGCGTAGGGAGCCGACCCGGCCGGAACCGGGTGCGGGCACCACCGACGAGTCGACCCGGGACCATGTCGCGGCACTGCTCCGCCCCACGCCACCTGACGCTGTGCTCCGGGCTCCGCCGGCAGACACCCGTTGGCCGTTCTCGCCCCACCGCGCGTTGCGGTGGGGCGAGGACGCGTCCGGTGCCGCAGCCACCCGACGGAGGCCGAGCCCTCACCGTCAGACGGACACGACCGCCTTGTTCCGCATCAGGAAGTCGCCGATGTAGTCCTCGTGCGGAAGGTTCCCGTCGCTGTGCACGGTGGGCACGTTGACGTGGACGTTCCCCACACTCGGCGCCCGCAGCAGCGCGCCGACCAGTTCCGCGTCCCCGGTGATCGCATTGACCACCAGGGAGTTGCGCAGCGGACCGACCCCGTCCGCCGCCGTCCAGGGCGCGACGAAGACACAGGGGAAGGGCAGTTCGGTGCCGAGGAGCCGGTCCCGGGGGTCATCGACCGCGAAGACCGCAGGGCCGAGCACCACACCGCCATCCGGATGTGGAGTCGCCACCTCCTTGAGCGGTATCTCGGCGAGGGCGTGGGACGCGCTCCGCTCCAGCTGGCCGAGCAGTTCGTCCGCCGACTCCCTGGTCACCCGGGGTCCGAGGTGCTGCCCGGTGGTCTGCCGCTCGCCGGCCCGACCGCGGAGCACATCGGCGAGTTCGCGGGCGAACCTTCGATGGTCGCCCTCGACGAGTACGGCCGTCGTGTTCACGCACGCCGCGCCGGACAGCGCAGCGACCGAGTCCGCGACGGCGTCGAGGACGGCGGGCGTGAGGTGCTCCCGGGTCACCAGGGTCTTGGACCGGCCCGGGCCACCGACCTTGATCGTCGAAGTGGAGCCGTACCGGGCCGCGACATCGGCCCCGCCGTAGACGAACCCGAGATCGGCGCGGCGCAGCAGGGTCGGCACTCCCCCGTGCGTCGTGGGCAGATATACGGCACTGCTGTCGGGGAAGCCTGCCGCTCGCAGCGCCAGGATCACCCGGCGGGCGGTGAACGGTTCGCGGCGGGAGGGCCGCACAGCGACGCGGTACCCGAGGGCGAGGGCCTGGAGCCAGCCGTTCTGGATGGTGGGCGCGTTGCCCGAGAGCACGGCCGCGACGGTCTCGCCGCGCCGTGTCCAGACTCCGCTTCCGGCTCCGTCGGCGGCCTCCTGCCAGGAGCGGACCGAGCCGTTCGGCCGGGCCCGGTCGGCCCGTGCCGGTGCCTGGGCGATGGCCGCCGCGACGGCCCGGCTGAGCTCCTCGGTGAGCCGCGCATTGTGCCCGGAAGCCCGGTTGACGTACCCGAGGTGTTCTTCGAAGGAGAGCCCGCCCAGCTCGTCGTCCAGGAAGCGCCGCGATGCCTCCGCCAGCCGCTCCGCCCGCTCCTCGGTGGGCAGCGGTTCGGCCCGTGCCTGGGCTTGAAGGGTCTGTGAGATGAGCAGGTCGGGTGCGAGCGAGAGGGAGGCGAGCGGGCGCCCGTCGACTCCGTACAGGATCTCGCGTGCCCGGGTGGTGTGTTCGCCGCGGTGGGTCAGCAGCGGCAGCGACAGGAGTTCGTCGTCTTCGGCGATGCCAAGAGGGGTCTGTGTCATCAGTACACCCCCTCGATGACCGGCTCCCCGTCGAACGCGGCGAGCGGCCGGGGCGAGCCCAAGGAGTCGCCGACGGCCCCTTCGGGAGCGGGCAGGCGGATGACCGAGTCCCGCTCGACATTGTTGGGGATGAACACCCCGCTGCTGATGTGGGTCATGCGTACCTGTCCCCGTTCGCCGTACGCAACGGGCCTGCGGGTCTCGGGGTCGACGACGGTGAAGACGACGAAGGGCGAGTAGCCGTCGTAGACGGTGGCCGAGGCATCGGTGCCGGGGCGCACCCGGGCCGTGGTCAGGACCATGGTGCTGCCGTAGAGGTTCTGGATGACGGTGTCGGGGAAGATCTCGGCGATGACGTCGCGCGTGTCGTCGTCGAGGTGTGCGCCGGCGAAGGCCAGGTAGGTGAGACGGTGCCGGAGCCGTTCGGTCAGCTCGTCGTCCAGCAGCAGTTCGGAGAAGATCGGCGGGGTGATGGTGATGGCCGCGATGTTCTGGGTGCGGATGATGTGACCGAGTTGGTCGGTCAGATGGGTGAGGTAAGCGTCGGGGCTGCCGCCCGACAGGATCTGCCTCTTCACCCAGCGCGGGTCGATGTCGACGGTGTGGAGGACGGAGCCCAGGGCCTTGGCCTGGAGACGGGTGGTGTGCCCGAAGGCGTGCGGTCCCGAGGGCATCGCCACCAGCCACGGTGCACCGGCGGGGAACCCGGCCGCCCGTAGCTCGGCCGTCTTCCAGCGGAGGGCCCGTTTGATCCAGCGATCGGTGTAGAGGAGGCGTTTGGGCGCGCCGGTCGTCCCACCGGTCTCGAATACCGACGGGGGCGGTTCATGGGCCAGTCCCCTCGGTATGAGGTCCTCGACCGGTCTGTCCCTCAGGTGCTCGGCGATATCGGGGAACCGGGCGAGGTCGTCGTAGGAACGGATGTCGGAGAGGGGATCGAAGTCCAGCTTGCCCGCGAGCTCCAGCCACAGCCGGGACCCGGTGTCTTCCGAGAAGTGCCAGCGCAGGGCGGCCTGCAGATACTCGTCCGGGTCGATGGGCGCGGTGACTGCGGGTTCGTCGAGGTCTGCCAGTGCGTCGAGGTCTGCGCGTTCTTCAAGTTCTTCGAGTTCGAGGAGTGAACGTGTCATCAGTGCTCCACATCGAGGGGCTTGCGTCGGATCACACGGACCAGTGGCTCAGGACGCGCGCTGTCTGCTCGGGGTTCAGACGGGGGTCCAGCAGCGTCCGGTAGCGGGCCGGGTCCTGAGGCTCGTGGGAGTTCTCGGTGCACTCGTGCACGTCCTCGGGCGTCGCCTCCAGATGCAGCCCGGCGGGACGCCGACCATGGGCAACGACGATCTCCTGAAACTGTGTCAGCTCGGTGATGATGTGCTCGACGTGCCGGGTCTTGAAGCCGTGGACGCCCTGGACGGTGTTGCCGTGCATCGGGTCGCTGATCCAGTGCACGTGCTCGACCCGTCGGTGCACACTCCGCACGATGGGCCCCAGCCGGTCCGTGTTGCGGTGGCCCAGCCGGGCGATGAAGGTGAGCTTGCCGGGTTCGTCGCGCGGGTTGAGGACGGCTGCCAACTCCGCCGCCTCCTCCGGGGCGGTGTCCGGCCCGATCTTCACGCTGACCGGGTTCGAGAGGGTGGCCGCGACGGCGATGTGCGCCCCGTCGAGTTGCCGGGTGCGCGCTCCGATCCACGGCCAGTGGGCGGTCGCGAGATGGTGACCGTCGCCCTCGCTCCGGCGCAGATACCGGAGTTCGTAGTCGAGGAGGAGCATCTCGTGGCTCGTCCAGATCGGGTCGAGGTTCGCGGTGGCGCGGTGGTAGTCGGCTATCGCGGCGTAGGACGTCTGCGCGGCGGCGTGGGCCAGCGCGACACGGTCCGGTGACGGCCGGCGCGCCTGCGGAGTCGGCTGGTGCGAGTTGACGATGGGACCGCGGAAGCTGGGCAGGCTCACCCCGTTGACGATCTCGTGGTCCGCCGAGCGCGGCTTGGCGTACTGGCCCGCGAGCCGCCCGACGCCGACGACGTGCCGGCCGGTACGGGTGCGCAGGTGTGACCGGAAGTGTGTCAGGAACGCGATCATGTTGCGGGTGCTCGCGTTCACATCGGTCTCGATGTTCTCGACGCAGTCGCCGAGTTGCAGGATCAGTCCACCACCGGCGTCGAGGTTCGCCAGTTCGCGCCTCAGTTCGGCCACCGACGCCCGGCTCACGAGATCCTGCGGTGGAAGCGCGTCCAGGGTTTTGCGCAGCACTTCACGGTCGGGCCAGTCGGGCTGCTGGCGGGCGGGAAGTCCGCTGAAGCGGTCCCGGTCCTCCTCCGCCAGCGCGTTCGAGTCGACTCCGGTCGGTGCGGTGTGTCCGGTCATGGTGGCTATCCTTCGGAAACGGCGCGGTGGCCATCGGCGGGCCGGGAGACATTGCGCGAGGTGGTCCAGACGCATCCCTTGCCGTTCTGGTCCTCGGTCAACTCGTGCGTGGCGCTGAGACCCTTGTTGGTGATCATTCCGGTGGTGGCGGGGACGCAGTACTCGCAAGGGGATCGGAGGGTGATGGTGACTCCGCGGTCGCGGGCGAGTTCCCGGTAGTCCCAGATGGCGCAGTGCCGTATGCGCAGGACCGAGCGATCGGCGCCGTGCTCGACCCACTCGGTGTCGGAGTCGTAGAGGTCGGCCTGGGCGTTGAGCCGCTCCAGGGGGACGGCGGCGTCGTGCTTGGGACCCGGATCGACGGCCGCGTAGATCGTGCTGTTGGACTCGGCCCAGGCGGCGAGGTCATCGAGGCCGAAGTGCGCCACGACGAACTTCTCCATCAGTGCCTGCCCGCGGAAGAACGCCGCCTTCCAGTCGTTCTCCTCCTCTCCGTCCGGCAGCGACTCGAAGATGGCCTGCTTGACCAGGAGGAGTTCCTGCATGTGCACACCGGCTCGCGCCTCGACCAGGAACCGGGTCAGGCCAGCCTCGGCTTCGAAGAGACGGCGCCTCCACAGTGCGGTGCGGCGCGTGGTGTCGGAGGGGATGACGGTGGGGGTGGGAGTGCCGGAGGCCGGCGCCCGCTGTTGTTCGGTCATGCGTGGTTGCCTCTCCTGCTCCGTGAGACCTGCTCTGCTGAGGGGTGTTCCGTACGGGGTGGGTCAGCGCGCGGCGACGGATGCGGCCCGCACCCCGAAGGGGAGATGCAGCTGTCTGGTGGAAACGTGGGGGGGGATCGCCTCAGGCGGTCCGGTGGGACGGGCGATTCACCGGGCGGGGGTGTGCTCCCCCGTGTGCGCCGCGTGCGTCGTCGCCGCGGAAGCGGGGGATGACGCGTTCACAGAGCGCCTCGAAGTCGTTGCCGAGGATCGTCTGGAATCCGTCGACCCCGTCGTCGTCGTACCACCGGCGCAGTTCATCCCCGATCTGCTCGGGGGTGCCGATGAAGCTGGCGTGCTCGCTGAGGACGAGCACCTCCGCAGCGAACTGCGCCACGGTCCGTCCGGGGGTCCGGGCCAGGTCCCACAGCGGCAGATAGCGCGAGCCGAAAGCCGCGAACACCGCGTCCGGATCCTCCGGGAGCACATCGGCCGGGAGCCTGTCAGCAGGGCTCACACCGTCCAGGCGCAACCCTGGGTAGCGGGTGCGCAGTTCGCCCACGGCCCGTTGTCCGCCGAGGGCGTGGATGCCCCGGTAGCGCGAGCGGGACAGCCGTTCGGCCTCGTCGCGGGTGCCGACGACATGGATGTAACTGCCCGGGAGCAGGGCCACACTGTCGGCGGACCGACCGGCCCGCTGCACCTCCTTGCGCAGGATGCGGCGCAACTCCCGCGCCGCGCCCAAGGTGGCCGTGCCGGCGAAGACCCCGTCGGCGGTCCGGGCCGCCAGGCGCAGCCCGGCCAGCGATGACGTGGCCTGCAGGGTGAAGGGGAACCCCGCCGAGTAGGGGGCCATGTCGATGGGTCCGGACTGCTCGTAGAACTCGCCGTGGTGATCGACGTCCGTGATCAGGTCCTCGCGTACGTAACGATCCGTCGCCGGGTCCGGGGTGTTCGCCGCAGGCGGCCAGCTCGCCCAGAGTGCCCTGGCGACCTGAATGAACTCCTCGGTCTGGGCGTGCCGTCGGTCGCGCGGCACCTCGCGCCGGATGCCGATCGCCGTACCCGGCCGGAAGGAGGACACCACATTGACCCAGGCCCGCCCGGCCGATATCCGGTCCAGGCTGGCCAGCGAACGGGCGAACGACGACGGATGGGTGTGGAGCGTCGACACGGTCGGCATGACCGCGATCCGCGAGGTGGCGCCGGCGATGATGGCGGCGGCCTGGAACGGTTCGAAGACGGTCAGCGGCGGTCCGGCGCGCAGCCCGGCGCGGTTCACACCGGAGAAGTCGGCCTGGAACAGCGCGTCAAAACCGGCGGCCTCGGCCTGCTGGGCCGCCCGGACGAAGGTGTCCACCTCGAACGGGGTGTCGGTGCGGCCAGCCGCCGTCCGCCAGTCCCGGCTGGTGGGCAGGTACTGCGCGTTGAGCAGCGAGACCGGCGTGCCGCCGGCCCGCCGTCCGGCGCCGGCCACCAGGGTGTCGGTGGGGGACGAGGTGGTCATCGTTTCCTCTCGGTGGTCTGGCCACGCCGCTCGCGGCGGGGGTGGGCGCCGGCGGCGTGCGGCGCTTCGGGATGGCGCACCCGCTGTCGCCGGGGCTTGGCGGGTGCGGGCGTCACTTCTTCTCGACGCGGTGGAGGATCGGCTCCCATGAGTTGACCGGGAAGGTCAACTCACGCACCGAGGTGCGCGTCAGCAGCACCTGTGCGGAGTCGAACAGTGGTATTCCGTGGCCCTGTTGGAGGATCGTGGTCACAGCGGTCTGTACGAGGGAGTTCCGCTTCACCGGATCGACGGTCGCCGCCTGCTGGGCGAGGAGCCGGTCGACCTCGGGTCGGGGGGCCTGGCCGTCCCACGGTGCGAGCTCGGTGTGGTAGAACGCGGCGATCCCATCGGCGTCGCCACGGCTCGCCCCCTGGTAGACCGCGAGCTGCCACTTCCCGGATTTGCGCAGGTCGGCCTGGGCCGCGTCGGACACCGGCTTCAGGTCGAGGGCGACACCGATTTCGGCGAGGCCGTTCTTCACGTACTCCCAGCCTGAGGCCGCGGCGCCGATGTCCGAGTTCGAGTAGGTCAGCGCCAGCCGTAGCTTCTTGCCGCCCTTGGCCCGGATGCCGTCGGCGCCCTTCGCCCAGCCGGCCCGATCCAGGATGGCGCGGCTGCGCTCCGGGTCGTGGGCGAGCAGGGCGGTGCGGTCCCGGTAGTTGGGGTGACCGCGGGAGACCACATCGGTGGCGGGTTCGACCCCCTTGCCGTAGAAGGTGTCGACGAACTCCTTGCGGTCGATGCCGTGTTGGATCGCCTGCCGTACGGCGGGGTCGGTGAGGACGGGGTCGGCGGTGTTGACGACGAAGGTGTTCACCACGCTGCGGTCGGCGGCGAGGACGGTCTCGACACCGTCCTGCTTCCCGGCCTGGGAGAGTCCCTTCTCGGTCATCGAGTAGGCGATGTCGTACTCGCCCGACACGACACCGGCCGCGCGGACGCTCTCCTCGGGCACGATCTGGATCGTCACCCGGTCGAGCGCGGCGGCGCCCTTGCGCCCGAAGGCGGCGGGGGCCCAGTCGTACCCCTCCCGCTTGGTGTACTCGACCCGCTCGTCCTGGACGGCCTCCTTGAGGACGAACGGTCCCGAGCCGATCGTTCCCTCGGCGCAGCGCTCCTTCGGGGATTTCGTGAGGGACGCGGGGGCGATGATGCCGAACTGGCCCTCGGTGTTGGCCTGGAGGAAGCCGGCGTTGGGTTGGGTGAACTCGACCCGTACCGTCCGCCCGTCGATGGCCTTGGCGTTGTCGTAGCCGCGGAGGTAGGCGCCGGGGGTCGGCGAGACTCCCTGCCCGGCGTGCTTCCACAGGGTCTGGAAGTTGTCGGCGACGACCTGCGCGGTCAGTTTCTCGCCGTTGCTGAACGTCACTCCGTCGCGGAGGGTGAACTCGTAGGCCCGCCCGCCGTCCAGGTTCTTCCAGGACTGGGCCAGATACGGTTCCAGCTTGCCGGTGTCCGGGTTGTGGCTGAGCAGGGTGTCCAGAACCTGTCTGCCGAAGAGCGCGAACGGATTGGACTGGGCGTAGTCGAAGCAGGTCGGATACCAGCCGTAGGCGACACGCAGATGGGTGGTGTCCGAGGTTTCGACTCCGCTCGTGCAGCCGGTCAGCAGGAGCGCGGCAGCTCCGGAGGCGGCGAACAAGCGCGTCAGTGGCGCGCGGGTCATGATTGGTTCTTCCCGTCTGACGTTGAGAGAGGGGTGAAATGGGCGGGGGGTACAAGGGGGCCGAGGGGGGCTTGCAGGTGGAGGGCGGGGACCGCATCCAGCAGGGCACGGGTGTGGGGGCTGGTGGGGGCTTCGAAGACGGATCTGGTGGGGGCGTGCTCCTCGACCCGGCCGCGATGCATGACGATCACTTCGTCGGCCATGGCCCGCACCACACCGAGGTCGTGGGAGACGAGCAGATACGCGACTCCGAGTCGTTCCTGTAGGGCGCCGAGGAGCTTCAGCAGGGCGAACTGGACGGCCTGATCGAGCGCAGAGACCGGCTCGTCCAGCACGATCACATCCGGGTCGAGGGCGAGCGCGCGAGCGATCGCCACCCGCTGCAACTGTCCGCCGGAGAGCTGGGACGAGCGGCGTTCGGCCAGCTCGGCCGGGAGTTCGACCTGTTCCAGCAGGTCCCGGACGCGCTCGGCACGGGACCTGGCCCCGCCGATGCGGTGCGCCTCCAACGGCTCCGCGATGGCCCGCCCGACGGGGTACGAAGGGTTCAGGCTGCGCGCCGGGTTCTGGTACACGAGTTGTACGCGCCGGGCGAAGGCTGCTCGGGCCCGGCGGCCGGGGCGCAGCTCCTCGCCGTCCAGGAGTACGGTCCCCGCGTCCGGGCGCTCCAGTCCGGTGAGCAGGCGCAGCAGGGTGGACTTCCCGGCCCCTGATTCCCCGACGACGGCGACCGTCTGCCCCCGGTGCAAGGTGAGGCTGACATCCCGTACGGCGTCGATCCGCTCCTGGCCCCTGCCGCCCCCGAAGGACTTGACCAGACCGTGCGATGCGAGCACCACCCGCGGCGGGGACGCGGCCCGGAACAGCGGGCGGGCGGGCAGCCGGCTCGGCAGGGAGGTGAGAAGTTGCCGTGTGTAGGGATCCTGCGGAGCGTCGAGGACCTCCCGGGTCGGCCCGGACTCGACCACCCGGCCCGCGCGCATCACCATGAGATGGTCGGCGCGCTCGCCGGCCACGGCGATGTCGTGGGTGACGAGCAGGACGGACAGGCCGCGGGCGGCTCGTACCTCGTCGAACAGGTCCAGTACCCGCCGCTGGACGGTGGTGTCCAGGTTGGAGGTCGGTTCGTCGGCGAGCAGCAGACGCGGCTCGCCGACGAGTGCGAGGGCGATGAGGATCCGCTGCCGTTGGCCGCCGGACAGTTCGTGCGGGTATTGCCGCAACCGCAGTTCGGGTCGGTCGACACCGACGGATTCGAGGGCGTCGACCGTACGGTCCCTGCTCTCCTTCGCATCGGTGAGGCCCAGGAAGTGCCGGTGCAACTCGGCGAACTGTGCCCCGATCCGCATCAGGGGGTCCAGCGACCGGACCGGGTCCTGGGGTACCAGACCGACCGAACGGCCGCGCAGCGCGCGGGGATCATCGATGCGACGGAGACCGTCGGTCCCGTCCCCGAACTCCAGCCGCTCGAAGCTGACGTCCGCGGAGTGCGGGGTGAGGCCCAGCAGTGCGTGCAGGGTGGTGGACTTGCCGGAGCCGGACTCCCCGACGATGGCGACCGCCCGGCCCGCGGGCACGGTGACGGACAGACCGTCGACGGCGACCGTTCCTTCGCGCCCGCGGTGCCCGGGGTAGGCCACCCGGAGTCCTTCGAGCCGGAGCAGGGCGCCCGGGTCGATCGCCGTGTCGATGGTGGCGGTCATACCAGCCCCGCTTCCGAGGCGCCGAGCGCGCGTCCGACCCGGTGCAGTGCGAGCACGACACCTGCGAGTACGGCCCCGGGCAGCGTGGTCAGCCACCAGGAGGTCGCGAAGTAGTCCCGTCCGGCAGCGATGAGGTTGCCCCACTCAGGGTCGGGGGGCTGGGTGCCGTATCCCAGGAAGCTGAGGGCGGAGACCGACAGGACCATGGTGGCCAACTCCAGTGCGGCCAGTGCGGTGATCGGGCCCCGGGCGTGGGGCAGGACATGGCGTCTGAGGATGCGGTGGCGGGCGAGTCCGTATCCGTTCGCCGCTTCGACGAACGTCTGGGCGCTGACTCGCAGCACTTCGGCGCGGGTGACCCTGGCCAGGGTGGGCACCGAGGCGACGCCCACCGCGACGGCGAGGTTGACCGGGCCGGTGCCGAGGCCGGAGACGATCAGCAGCGAGATCAACAGCGAGGGCAGGGCGAGGAGTACATCGATGCCTGCCATCAGCACGCGGTCGGTGGTGCCGCCGAAGTAGCCGGCCGTCAGACCGATGAGGACGCTGAGGCCGAACGCGAACGCCAGCGCGAGCAGGGCGATCGACAGGCTCGCCTGGGTTCCGTGGATGACTCGGCTGAACAGGTCACGGCCTAGTTCATCGGTGCCGAAGAAATGCTCGGCTGACGGCGGGCGCAGCCGCTCTGAGACGTCCTGGGCGTACGGGTCCCGGGGAGCTACGACCGCCGGTAACAGCGCGGCGGCTCCGACGAGCCCGAGTACGGTCAGTGAGAGCAGGGGGATGGAGGCCCGGGTCCGGGATCGGGATCGGGTGGGTGGGACGGTCGTCGTGGTCATGCGCGCGCTCCCCCGCCCCGGTGCCGCATCCTCGGGTCGAGGACGGGATACAGCAGGTCGACGATGAGGTTCACCGCGGCGAAGAGCACGGCCGCGAGTACGGCGATGGCCAGGATCACGGGCGCGTCCTGGGTCTCGACGGACGAGGCGAGGAGTCGTCCGAGCCCGGCCCGTGCGAAGACCGTCTCGGTGATCACCGTGCCGACCAGCACTCCCCCGACGGTCAGTCCGGCCAGCGTCATGAAGGGCAGCAGCGCGTTGCGTGCCACGTGCGCGAGGTAGACGCGTGACCAGGGGAGCCCTCGGGCCCTGAGGAGTCCGACGAAGGCGGCCTGCTGGACGTCGTCCAGGCTCCGGACGAGTACGGCCGTCAGCGATGCCGACACCGGCAGGGCGAGCGCGACGGCGGGCAGCACCAGTCCGGACAGACCGGTCCCGCCCGCCGACGGCACCCAGCCCAGGGTGAACGAGAACAGTTGGAGCAGCAGCAGCCCGAGCCAGAAGGCGGGGACCGCGGCGATCAGTGCGGGCACGTTCACCAGGACCCGGTGGAGGACGCTGTCGCGCCGCCAGGAGGTCGCCAGCGCCAGGGCTACGGAGAGCGGAACTGCGATGACGAGCGCACCGCCGGCCAGGGCGAGCGTGTTCGGGGCGACCGCGGCCAGGATCTCCGGTACCGGCCGGCCCGATTGGAAGGAGGTGCCCGGATCCCCGGCGAGGAGTTGCCCGAGTGTTTCCACGTACCGGACCAGCAGCGACTGATCGAGTCCGTACTGTGCACGCAAAGCCTCGGTCTGTTCGGCCGTGGCTCCCCCCGCACCCCCGGACCGGCGCTCCAGCATCAGGGCGACCGGGTCACTCGGCAGGGCGTAGAGAAGGAAGAACGACAGCGTGTACACCGAGAAGACCACGACGGCGAAGTAGCCGCAGCGGCGCAGGGCGTACACGGCGGTCGATCGGCTCGCGGCCGGCCGTTTCGGTGGGAGGACCCGGTCTCGGACCGGGTGCGGGGTTCGCGTCATGCTGTCAGAACCTCGCCCACGCGTCGGTGAGAACGGTGCGCAGTACCTGCTCGATGAACGCGAACTCCGGTGCGCCGATGATGGCCGGCGGTGCCAGGAGGATCGCCGGGTCCCCCCGCTCGTCCAGGCGGGCGTGCAATCCGGCCTCGCTGAGCGCCGGACCCAACAGCTCGTCCAGGAGGCGGCGGCGCTCCTTGGGGGTGAACGGCTCCCTGGTGTGCTGGTCCTTCACGAGCACGACGCCCCAGAAGTACCCGGCGCCGCGGACGTCGCCGACGATCGGCAGATCGCGGAGCTTCTCCAGGGTGGAGCGGAAAAGGTCCTCGTTGGCGCGGACGTTCTCGTTGAGCTTCTCGCGCTCGAAGATCGCGATGTTCTCCAGGCCGACCGCGGCCGCGACCGGGTGACCGCCGAAGGTGAGGCCGTGCACGAAGGTGTTCTCCGTCTTCGTGAACGGCTCGAACAGGCGGTCGCTGACGATCGTCGCCCCGGCCGGAATGTATCCGGAGGTGATGCCCTTGGCCCCGGTGATGATGTCGGGGGTGATCCCGTAGCGATTGATCGCGAAGAAGTCGCCGATGCGTCCGAAGGCGGTGATGACTTCATCGGCGACGAGGATGACCCCGTACCTGTCGGCTATCTCCCGGACCCGCTCGAAGTATCCCGGGGGCGGCGGGATCGCCGCTCCCGAGTTCTGCACCGGTTCGAGGAATATCGCGGCCACGGTCTCCGGGCCCTCGAACTCGATCGCCTCGGCGATCCGGTCCGCCGCCCAGCGGCCGAACGCCTCTTCGTCGTCACGCAGATGCTCGGGGCCCCGGTAGATGTCGGTGGTCGGCACCTTGTGGCCACTGGGTACCAGTGGCTCGAACGGTGCGCGCAGACCCGGCAGCGCGGTGATGGAGAGGGCGCCGTGCGTGGTTCCGTGGTAGGCGATGGTCCGGCTGATCACCTTGTGACGACCGGGCTGGCCGATGGCCTTGAAGTACTGCTTGACCAGCTTCCAGGCGGTCTCGACGCTTTCGCTGCCGCTGTTGGTGAAGAAGACCCGGTTCAGATCGCCGGGGGCGCGTTCCGCGAGGGCCTCGGCGAGTTCCGCGGCACGCGGGTGGACGGCGTTCCAGATGGGGAAGTAGTCGAGTTCACGAATCTGTTTGGCGGCTGCTTCCGCCAACTCCGGTCGGCCGTGCCCGACGTTCACGGCGAACAGTCCGGATAGGCCGTCCAGGATGCGGCGTCCCTTGTCGTCCCAGAGGTAGGCGCCCTCCGCACGGGTGATGACGGGGACTTCACCGCCGGCGGACAACTTCGCATGGTTGGTGAAGTGCAACCAGAGGTGGTCACGGGTCTGCTGTTGGACATCAGAGGTGGACAAGTCGCACTCCCAGGGGGGTAGTTCGATGGCGGGACGGACAGCGGTGGGTACGGGATGCTCCCGAGTCCGCGGGGGCACAGGTGCGGGCGGAGACGGCGCGGGCGCGGGGCGCCGCAGCCGGAATGTCGGAATGTCGGGGATGGCCGCGATCAGGGGCTCTTGGGGCGCCGCCGGTTGGGGCGGTGGACGTGTGTGAGCCGGGCGGGGCCTGGCCGGCGCCCACAGAAGCAGCCGGGGCGGTGGGCGGCTGCTAGATCGCCAGCTTCGGGGAGTACTGCCGCAGCCAGGAGGCGAAGTTCAGCACGACCTCGCCTTCGAAATTGCTGACGAGCCCATGCGATCTGGCCGAGTCGGCGAGTCCCCCCGGTGCCAGCACCTCTGGCGCGAAGATGTCCGCGAGTCCGTCGGGCGGGTCGTCCAGAACGCTCGCGAGCTGACGTTCCAGCGTGCGTGCGTATTCCGGGTCCGGTGTGGTCGGGTACGGCGACTTCCTCCGCTCCAACACACCCACCGGCAGCAGATCGCTCACCGCGTCCCGCAGCACACCCTTCTCCCGGCCGCCGGCGTTGTGAACCTGCTGACTCATCGTCACCAGATGCTCGACGATACGGTGATCGGTGAACGGAACCCGTACCTCCAGGCCGCTGGCCATGCTCAGCCGGTCGTTCCGATCCAGCAGCATCGGCAGGAAGTAGGAGACGGCGAGGTGGATGATCTCCCGATGGCGCCGCTCCTCCCGGCTCAGCGCAGGGTCGAAGGTGAGCCCGCCGAGGGCGGTGGCGTACTCGTCGCGGAGATACTCGTCGAGTCGAAGCGTCCGGGCGAGGCCGGGGTCGATCGTGCCCAGGACCCGCTGGTGGAGATGGCCGTGGGCGGGGCTGTCCGCGATCCACGGAAAGGTGTCGGCCCAGACCGCACGCGGCTCGTGGAACCACAGGTAGCCGCCGAGGAGTTCATCGGCCGCTTCTCCGGACAGCGCAACGGTGGCGTGCTTGCGGACCTCACGGCAGAGCAGGAGCAGGCTCGTGTCCAGATCGCCGAATCCATTGGGCAGGTCACGAGCGCGCACAGTGGCATCGCGTACGTCCTCGCGGGCCAGCAGTGCGCTGTCCAGCACGATGTTGGAGTGCCGCGAACCGATGTGATCCGCTGCCTCCCGCGCGAACCGGCGGTCCAGGGCGGACCGTGAGTCGGCACTGTCGGAGGCGTCTGCGAAGTCCACGGAGAACGAACTCACTCCACCGCGTCCCGGCAGGCCGTTGGCGAGGGCGGTGATGGCCGAGGAGTCCAGTCCGCCGGAGAGGAAGGTGCACAGGGGAACATCGGCGATGGTCTGCCGGGTGACCGTGTCATCCAGCAGTGCGCGCAACTGGCCGACGGCCTCGCCGAGATCCTTCGACTCGGACGGCCGGCCGACGAGATCCTTGACGTCCCAGTACCGAATGGTGCGGATGCCCTGTCGGGAGAATTCCAATATCTGGCCCGGCAACACCTCGGAGATTCCGCGGTACGGATTGGTCCCGGGGAACTTCAGCAGCGGCAGCACCAATTGCCGTAGGCCGTCCTCGTCGATCGCCGTGACGACGTCCGGATGCGCGAGGATCGATTTCGCCTCGGACCCGAAGATCAGTCGGTCGCCGTCATGGTAGTAGTGCAGCGGCTTCACCCCGAGGTGATCGCGTACGAGCCACAGAGTTTCTTCTCGATCGTCCCAGACCGATAGGGCGAATATCCCGTTGAAATGCTCGACGGCACGGACACCCCATTCCACCCAGGCGGCGAGGACCACTTCCGTGTCGCTCGACGTCCGGAACCGGTGACCACGGGAGGAGAGCTCGCTGCGCAGTTCCCGATAATTGTAGAGTTCACCGTTGTAGGTGAGCGCCCAACGAGCTTCGGAGCCCGGTGCGGCCGGGAAGAGCATCGGCTGTTCGCCGTTCTCGATATCGATCACGGAAAGCCGTCGGTGGGCGAGCACCGCATAGCGGGAGAGCCATGTCCCGGACCCGTCAGGGCCCCGGCGAACGTGCTCGTCATTCATCCTCTCCGCAATGGCCTGCGCGTCCGGACCGAGACCAGACAGATCAACCCATCCGGCTATTCCGCACATGAAAAAGTCCCCTTGATTCCGGTGTCGCTGAAATGAACTCGTGCTGGGGTGGTCGTGACGTCGACTCGGAAAACCCGGTCACCGAGAATGCGGTCGCACCGTCACGCGCGCTGCCTCAGCGGCGACAGAGGCCCTCACCGAACGGAAACATCCGGCCTTCGTGTCCCGACAGGCACGGCAGGGAAAGCACGCGACTGCGCGAGAGCCCACGCGAGGGTACGGAAGGCATCGCGGTACGCCGGTGTGCTCCAGCGGTTGGGAGCACTGCGGGCGTCTCTTCGACGAACGATCGCTCGGGGGCGAAGCCGCCGAACGCAACAGGGGGACGGGGGTGACGGAAGGGGAGCACGAGGGCCGACGCAGCAACTGTCCGCGTGGCGGGCCCGAGGTTCGTGCGAGATGGATCGGTACCGTTCACCATGGCTACTCCGGGGGGGGCGTCGGTGCCGTTGCCAACGCGGTGACGCGGCGGACGGCAGGGGTCGAACCGTGAGAAGAGGTTCAGACCTGACAACAGACGCGGGTGACCGCAGCCCGATACACGCCCGGTGGCGTGTTGGGGATGCAGGTCGGAGTGGTCATGAAACGATGATCGCCACAAGTCTCGGGCGGATGCAAGGAATTCCCGTTCGCGTCTCACGATCCGAGACGATGAGGGGTCCTGTATCCCCGACCGATGAGCCCAAATACCTTTCGCTGCACGTCAGTTGGGCTGCGTCGGGTCACCCGCCGTCCATCGAGAATTCACATTTGACCATCGCGCCCGTTGCACAACCATGCTGCGACTTGGGGCCGTTGAACCACCGGGGCGACGGAAGGGAACGTATCCGGCCTCCAACAGCCCCTGGGTACGGTCCTGTTGAAGACGGCGGGCGACCAGGTGGCACTGGCCGGTTCCACACAGCCGAAGGAGGAAGGGCGGGCACCGTCGAGAACACCCGGCCGCGACACCACACGCATCACACCGGAAGGCCCTCAGGCATCTTCACCCGACGGAACTCCTCGTCCAGCAGCCCGGCGAGCGTTGTCAGTTGCCGGCTGGTGCGGTCGGTGCGCCAGATCAGCCCCATCTGCGACGGCTCGTCCAGGCCGTCGACCGGCAGATAGCGCACATCGCTCCGGGTGGCCCGCTCGGCCAGCGGGCGGCAGACCAGCATGCCGTGCTCACCGGATGCGACGAGCGCGAGGCCCTCCTGGACGGTGGCGATCCCGGCGGAGGAACGGATGGCCGCACCCGCGGGTGTGGAACGGGGCACCCGGGCGGCCATCCAGTACTCGGGGGCGTCACCGATCGGGTGGACGAAGTCCAGCCCGGCCAGTTCCTCGATGTGTGCGCGCCCGGCGCCGGCCAGCGGGTGGGAGGCCGCGACGGCAAGCAACCGGTCCTGCGGCGGGAAACGGAAACCGGTGGTCAATGCCGCCTCACGGACGGGCAGTTCGACCACAGCGGCGTCGAGGCGGCCGGCGAGCACCGCCGAGAAGGGTGAACCCAGGGGAATCTCGCTCAGCACCATCATGACGTCGTGGTGGGCCCGCAGTTGCCGGAACGCCTCGGTGACCTCTTCGTAGACGCTGCCATGGAAGCCGACGCGCAGCTGGCACAGGGCGCCGCTGCCGGCGCGCTCACGAGCCCGGGTGAGCACGGTGGCCAGCTCCTCGTAGGCCGGGCGCACCTCGGTGACGAACTGCGCGCCGAATCGGCTGAGTCCCACACTTCGGCTGGTGCGGTCCACCAACCGGACACCGACCCGGCGTTCGAGGCCGGCGACGAGCTGGCTGACCCGGCTCTGGGAACAGCCCAGTCGGGCGGCGGTCCTACCGAAGTGCAGCTCTTCGGCCAGGACGAGCAGGCACTCGATCTCCTGAACGTGAACCTGATTCATCGAGTCCCCTTCCGGCACGCCTCATCGATTACTCTAGCTGATCGAACGGTGAGGAGATCGCTGTTGTTCCGGCCGTGCGGCGCTGCTTGGTTGGTCCCATGGTTTCGCATGCACCAGTCCAGAACACCGGCCCCGATTCGGATCACACCACGCCATGGCAATGGTTGGCGGTCGTGGTGTTGTCCTTGAGCACCTTCGTGGTGGTGACGTCCGAGATGTTGCCGGTCGGGGTGCTGACCCCGATGGCAGACGGCTTGGACATCAGTTCGGGGACTGCCGGGTTCAGCCTGACCGTCACCGGCCTGGTCACGGCCGTCACCGCCCCGGCGGTCCCACGTCTGCTGGGCGGGCTCGACCGGCGCGTGGTGTTGGCGGTGGCGATGGTGGTGCTCGCGGCAGGCAACGCACTGAGCGCCGTAGCAGAGGGCTTCGGCCTGCTGGTGGTGTCCCGGATCGTCCTGGGCATCGGGATGGGAGCGGTGTGGGGTTTGGCGGCTGCGGTGGCGACCCGGCTCGTGGCACCCCGCAACGCAGCGCTGGCGGTGTCCGCCGCTGTCAGCGGGGTCGCCGCCGCCTCGGTCGTCGGTGTGCCCCTGGGCACACTGATCAGCAACTCCTTCGGCTGGCGGGCCGCGTTCGCCAGTCTGTCCGTCGGCGCGGTGGTCCTCGCCGTCGGCCTGCTGGTGACGCTACCCCGGCTGCCCCGCCCATCCGCACCTGCCGGCACGGACGACCAGACCGGTCGCGAACCGTTGTGGCGTATCCCCTCGGTGACCGTCGGTCTGGCCCTGATCCTGTTCCTCGTCACCGCTCATTTTGGCGCCTACACCTATGTACGGCCGGTCCTTGAGGAGCGCACCGAGCTCTCGCCGGGTTCCGTCGCCCTCGTCCTGCTGGTCTACGGCCTCTTCGGGCTGATCGGCAACTTCGCCGCCGGCGCCCTCGCGGCTCGCCGTGCCCGGGTCACCGTGCTGGGCCTGACGGCCGGCATCGCCGCGTCGGTCGCCCTGCTCGCGCTCTTCAGCACCGTCCCCATTCTCACCGGCGTCAGTGTCGCCCTCTGGGGCCTGGCGTACGGCGGACTGTCGGTGGCCGGCCAGATCTGGATGACCCAGGCAGCACCGCATCGCGTAGAGCATGTGACCGGCCTCTACGTCGGTGTCTTCACCGCCGCCATCGCCCTGGGCGCCTTCCTCGGCGGCACCATCGTGGAATCGGCCGGCATCATCTCACTTCTGTGGGGTGCCGCCGGGCTCGCGGTCGTGGCCCTCGCCGTCGGCCTGTTCGGACCCCGACCGACCGGTAGTCCCGACCTGCCCGGCGACCCCAGCACATCGGAACGGCCATTGGAGAAGGCCGCCACCACGGGGGCCACCAAGCCGAATTCATGATCCGACGGACTCCGGGTCGTCCGGGTCGCCATGGAGATGCACCACGACGACCCGGGGGCTCAAGGAGGCCAGGGCCCGTCCTCGATGAGCGGCGTCCTGGAGGTCACCGCCTACTGTGTGGTGTCGGCCTGGCGGGCCGGCCTCACTTCAGGTGCCGGTCGTAGAACCGGTTCCCGTCCTCCACCTCGAACCACGGGGTGCCGACGTGCCCGCCCATGTTGGCGTGCAGTGTCTTCTCTCTGCTACCGAAGGCGTCGAACAGTTCCAGGGCTCGTTGCCGTGGGTTCCCTTCGTCGTCCCACTGCAGCAGCAACAACAGCGGAATGGTGACCCGCCGGGCCTCCTCGCGCTGGGCGCGGGGCACGAAACCCCCGGCGAAGAACCCGGCAGCCGCAATGCGCGGGTCGACCACAGCCAGCCGGATGCCGAGGGCCGTCCACCCCGAGTACCCGACCGGACCTCCGATCTCGGGCAGCGACAGGAGGGCATCCAAGGTCGCCTGCCAATCCGGAACGGCGTTGTCGACCAGCGGGCCGATGAAGGACTCGAAGATGTCGTCGACGGGATCGCCGGACTGAAACGCCCGACGCAGGTCGGCCCGGGCCTGCTCGTCGGCGGCCGACCGGGGACGGTCACCGCACCCTGCGGCGTCGATGGTGGCCACCGCGTATCCGTACGCCGTGGACCTCCGGGCCCGGGCCACCAGCCGGGATGCCGCCTTGGGCAGGCCGTTGTTGTGGGCCATCAGGATCAGTGGAGCGGGTTCGGCGCCAGGCGTCCACAGGGTTCCGGGGATCTCGCCGAGGGTGAATTCGCGCTCAAGGACGCCGTCGTCGAGACGCCGTTCAGAAGTGAAGTGCATGGTCGTGCCCTTTCGGGAGTGCTCTTGAACGGCGCTCCCGGACGACCTATCGCCCGACCGTGACCCCGGAGGGGAGCACCCATGTCGATACTGCGTTCACGGGTACCACCTCCTCGTTCTTTCGCACGGCCTCCGGGAAGGTAGCAGTGGTCGCTTCGGTCCGCCAACGGGTTTTCGCGAAGGCTCCGCGGGACCGACGGGCGGATGGCACTCGCGCTCCGTTGTGTCGTTCCGTGTGTCGATCCGTCGGCGGACAGGGCGGCTCAGTTGTGGTCGGTTGTGACTGCAAGGGGGATGGGTCAAACCCTCGGGTGGAGGGGTTGCTTCCGGCAGGTCCGCCATCGCTGTGGAGGTGCCGGGATGCGTCCGCTGCCGGAGTCCGGAAGAGTACTGGTCGGAGAATGGCGGGAATTCAGCGGTGGTAATCGGGCCCGTTGGGTGAGACTTACCCGGGGCCGGAAGCCCGGAGCACAAGCACCGGACAGCCCGGCGGCGACGCCCTCGCGCACTCTGCACGAGCTGCACCACGAGAACGGCAACACCGATAGCACCGGTCCGTACCACTGGTCCGAAGACGCGGCAGGTTCGCTTCGTTCCCGCCCTTCCCTCCGACAACCGCTCACGCGTGTCGGCAAGCCATGAGAGGAGTACGCCTCAGTGCCTCTTGGCAACCGATGTCCTGCTCCCTCTGCTGCTCCCGCAGTGTCCGTCGCATGGACCCGCCCTGGAGCACACTGCGTCGAGCAGTGAGCCGGTCGTTGTGATCGTTCTTCCCGGAGCCGCCGCCTGGCTGCTCCGGCTCTTGTGATCTTTCAGGAAGGTCTTTCTGTGTTCATCAGGAAACTGTCTCTCTTCAGTGCTGTCGTGGCCGCCCTCGCCTCCTTAGGCGTCGTGGCAGCCACCGGATCCGCGGTCGCCACGGTCTCCGGCGACGGGGACAACCGGATCGGGGTCCTCACCAACGGCGGTGACGCCTATGTGAAGGAAGGCGGCCTCAGGGCAGGCTGGATCCATGAGCTGGGAGACGTGAGACAAGTGGCCCTGTCGGGCAACCGGATCGGGGTTCTCACCAACGGCGGTGACGCCTATGTGAAGGAGGGCGGCCTCAGCGCAGGCTGGGTCCACGAACTCGCGGGCGTCAAGCAGATCGCTCTGTCGGGCGACCGGATCGGGGTGCTCACACACTCCGGCGATGCGCTGGTCAAGGAGGGCGGCCTCAGCGCCGGTTGGGTGCTGGAGGAAAATGGAGTCAAGGAGCTGGAGCTGTCAGGCAACCGGATCGGGATCGTGAAGCAGTCCGGCGAAGCCCTGGTCAAGGAGGGTGGGCTGAGCGCCGGTTGGGTCAGCGAACTCAACAACGTCGTCGGGATCGATCTCGCAGGCAATCGGATCGGGGTCCTCACGGGCAGTGGTGACGCCTATGTGAAGGAGGGCGGCCTCAGCGCAGGCTGGGTCCACGAGCTCGGCGGTGTGAAGCAGCTGGAGCTGTCGGGTAACCGGATCGGAGTGCTCACCGGTGGTGGTGACGCCTACGTCAAGGAAGGCGGCCTCAGCGCAGGCTGGGTCCACGAGCTCGGCGGTGTGAAGGAGCTTGCCCTCTCCTGACCTGGGGCAGCAGTACCCGGAACTGAAGGGTCGTGGTCCCGGGGCTTCGACAGCCTGATCCATTTGTGAGTGTCCCACCGCTCCCGTGCGGGAGCGGTGGGACATTGGTGGGCGTGGCGGCAGGGACGGTCAGAAGAAGTGGCGGACGAAGATGTCCGACTTGGCGTTGGTGTCGCCGGGCACGATGTCGTCGGCCGTGGATTGGAAGACCACATCGCGCCCACCTGCGCTGACCGCGTCAGTCCCGGCCGAGGCGGGCTGGTTCACAACGATCTCGTCGGTGCCCGTCGGCAGGTCCCGCAGTGTGAGTGAGGCGCCGCTCGTGCCATGCGGGGCGTACAGCAGATAGCGGCCGGTGGGATCGATGGCCACGCCCCTGACGTTCGACACCAGTTGGGCCGTGCCCGTGGCCACATCGTGGACGTAGGTGTCGGTGCCCGAGAGATAGACGGCTTTGGTGCCGTCGTCACTGAGTTGAACGAGTGTCGCTGCTACGGACGGGCCCTCGATCGGACCAGAGGTGGTACCGGTGGTCCGGTCCCATATGAAGACGTCCTCGGCCAAGCCGTCCTGGTAGGCGACGTAGCGGCCGTTGCCACTGATGGACGGCGTGGAGGGGCGGGTGTGGTTGAGGTCGGCGACGGTCTTCTTGGTGCCGTCCCAGTCCTGAACCTCGATGCGTTGGCCGGTCGCCGGCGGCCTGAAGAGGATGACCAGGGCGATGGAGCGGCCGTCCGCGGTCAGCGACGGCTGGTTGCAGCTGTGGGCCGAGCAGTTGGCGGAGGCCGTGGCTCCCGTGCTCACCTGATACTGGCGAATCCGAATGCCGTTCATCCACTGCAACGGATAGGCGACGTATCCACCGTTGCCGCTGATCACCGGGGGCTGGAGCGGGGCGTAGGACCCCATCCGATTGATCTGACTCGTCCGCTGGTCGCGGACATACACCCGGTCATCTCCTGTCGTACCGTCGGGAGTGAGGTTGCTCGCCGACGACGAGAAGACGATGTGGCGGCCGTCGGGGGTGATCGAGGCGCCGGCAGAGTTTTGGTCGGCCTGGGCGCCGCCAGCAGCAACGCTGATCCTCTCAACACCGGCTCCACCGTCACCCGCCGCTGTGGGCTGGGCGGAGGCGGCTCCGGGTAACACCGCCGTCACTGCACAGACCGCAACCGCCGTGCTCAGAACGGCCCTCATACGTCTGTTGGTGCTTCGGTTCGTGTTTCCCCTCATTCTTTCCCCCCAAGTAGGACACGGCCCCTCCTTCGTTTCCCTACCGAAGGAGCACATGCATGCAACCGCGACGGTGCTGTCCGGTCAATGCGCCACATGACCGGAAGGCGCGGTTCTGGCCATATGAGAACGGTCCCGGGAGCCGGCTGCGGGGAACCTCGCGGTGGGCGGCACTGCCTTTCCTGACGCTTCAGCAGCAGCCGTCCGGGGGGCCGAGGTGCGGGTCCGCCTCAGCTCGCCGGGGAGGGCAGAGGTCCGCAGTCTGCACACCGTGACACTGAAGGAGTCAAGGCGTCGCGGCCAGTTCCGCCCTGGTGCCCGGTGAGGCACCTGCCGGCGGGCCGCCCCCTGCCGGCGCAATCGGAGGCGGCCGACGGGGTGCGCCTTCGGAGGTGTCCGACGGGCCGCGGCACGACAGCGACGACGCCCCGGGGCGGCGACCCCGCGCGGGCTGCCGATCCGGCCGCTCCCCGACGTACCGGCTACTCGGCGACGTAGGTGAAACGCACCCAGCGGAACACCCTCAGTTCGCCACCCGTGTGAGGGACCGTCTGCGGCGACGGCTCCCAGTGCTCGTACCGATTGCCTTTGAGCACCTTGACCGTGGCCGTCTGGTCGACGACGAAGCGGATGCGCTCCCCTTCGGGCAGCAGCTCTGCCGGGCCACCGGTGAGTATGGCGTTGGGCCGGTTCTCGTACGTGTCTTCCACTTTTCCTCCAGCTCGGCTTGTCGGCACTGTCATCGGCGTGAGTGTCCGTGCGGCGGGAACGCTCCCGCCGCCGGTCAGAACGGTTGGGGGAGCGCCGCGCTCCGTACGGTCAGCCACTGCCACTGCGTGTACTCCTCCTGACTCTGGCGTGCACCGTGTCTGCTGCCGTTGCCGGAGGCACCACGGCCCCCGAAGGGCACATCAAACACCTCTGGATCTTCCCCGGCCAAGGCTCCCAATGGACCGGCATGGGACTCCACCTCGCCACCGAATCCCCCACCTTCGCCCAACGCCTCGACGAATGCGCACAAGCCCTCGAACCCCACACCAACTGGAAACTCCACGACGCCCTCAACAACCACCAACTCCTCCAACGCGTCGACGTCATCCAACCCGCCCTCTGGGCCATCATGGTCTCCCTCGCCCACCTCTGGACCACCCACGGCTCACATCAGTGGTGGCGGCTGGGGGCCCCTGTCGCGGTTGTTCGGCTCGGTCGTCGACCATCTGCACGCCGTGGAGACGGTGGTGGTGGACGACTCGGGCACCGCCCGCGCGGTGGTGGCCACCCGGGACCCGCAGGATCCGGCGCACGACCTCTGGTGGGCGCACACAGGAGCGGGGGGCGGCAACTTCGGTGTGGCAACCCGCTACTGGTTCCGCAGCCCGGACACCGAAGGCGACGAACCGGCCGAGTTGCTCCCGACGCCGCCAGCGCGGCTGCTGGTGGCACAGTTGCTGTGGCCGTGGGCCATGTTGGACGAGGTGAGTTTCTCCCGTCTGCTGCGCAACCACGGCGAGTGGCACGAGCGGAACAGCGGCCCCGACTCACCGTACGCCGGTATGTACAGCGTGATCGGTGCCACGCCCCGGGCGAACGGCGGCGTGGTCATCATGAGTCTGCAGATGGACGCGTCCCTCCCGGACGCGGAGGGTCTGCTGAGCGCCTACTTGGCGGCGGTCCGCGAAGGGACGGACGCGGAACCGGTCGTCCTGGAGCGGCGGGAACTCCCCTGGCTCCACACGACCACCTGGCCCGGAGTCTCGGACCGGGCGGACCACACCAAGCACGCGAAGTTCAAGTCGGCCTATCTGCGGGCGAGACTGTCGGACGATCAGATAGGCGCGGTCTACCGGAGTCTGACCACTCCGGACTACGCCAACATGACGGCCGGGATCATGCTGGCCTCCTACGGGGGTGCGGTGAACACCGTCGATCCGTCCGCGACCGCGATGCCGCAGCGTGACTCCATCATGCGACTGATCTTCGCGACCGAGTGGGACTCCCCCGAGGAGGACGACAAGCATCTGACCTGGGTGCGCGAGTTCTACCGGGATGTCTTCGCCGCCACCGGCGGGGTCCCCGCGCCCGGGGGTACAGGGGACGGCTGTCACATCAACTACGCCGACGCCGACGTCGCCAACCCGGAGTGGAACACCTCCGGTGTGCCGTGGCACAGCCTGTACTTCAAGGACAACTACCCACGGTTGCAGGCAGCCAAGGCGTGTTGGGATCCTCGGGACGTGTTCCGTCACTCCCTCTCCGTACGGTTGCCCGACCAGGAGGCCGGGGAGCGGACGGAGGAGGGGGCCGGCTGATGGCCGTGCGCACGGCGGCGACCTGGGGGCTTTTCGCGGCCTGGACGCTCCACGAGGCGGAGGAAGCGGCCGTCATGGCGCGGTGGCTGCGGCAGAACCTGCCCCGACTCCAGGAGCGGTTTCCCAGGGTGCGGCAGGAGACCTGGGACCGGCTGCGCGACGATATGACGCCCGGCCGGGTCCGTACCGCGATCGGCCTGATGGGGTTGGTCATGGCCGCCGCCGCGGCCGACGGCCACCGCACCGGGGGGCGATCCCGGCTCTACCAGGCGGCGCTGGCCGGATACGGGTGGCACGGTCTCATCCACCTCGGGCAGAGCCTTGCCCTCCGGGGCTACACGCCGGGGGTGGCCACCGCGCCTGTGGTGGTGCTGCCGTTCTCCCTGTGGGCCTGGCGGGAACTCCTGCGGTCGGACGTCCCGCACGACCTGGGACGGGCCAGCGCGGCGGCTGCCGTGCTCTTCCCGGTCGGTCTGGCAACGGCGCACGTTGTCGCCAAGGCCGTCCTGAGCAAGGAGAGATCCGGGTCGCAGCATGGGCGGATCGCTCGCGGGAGCCGTCCACGCTGACCGGATCGCTGCCGGTACGCGGACCGGCAGCACCGCCGTCATGGCGGCCGCGCCTTCCTGGCACGGCCGCCATCGCCACCACCGGGGTCCCGCCCCGTACTGGCGGTTGTGGACACGAACGGGTATGGGCACGGGTACCGGCGAGAGCAAGGTCCGCGGAGTTGAGCGTCACGCAGGTGGTCGAGCACGACGACCATGTCGCCAGGCCCACCCGGTCACGCCGTGGGTCCCGGGGCACCCTGCTGGGTCAGTCCGTCCGTCGAGGGCTCGGGCACTCTGCCGAGCGCGTCCCGGAAGTGCTGCTCCGAGCGATCCATGCCGAGCCATTCCGCAAGCGTCTGCCAGACCGCGGAGTAACCCACGCACAGGTTGTGGACCGGCTTCGGCTTCAACCAGGCCACGCCATTGGCCGTCGCCCTGCTGAAGCTCTCCTGCCCCTCCTCCATCTTCAACCTGTGGGTTTCGTTTCCTTGCAAGTCCTTCTGAAGGTCCCGCAGAGTCACCTGAACATGCCTGCTGTCGTCCTTCGCCATCCCCCGCGAAAGCATCGACGGAGGGAAGCCGGGCGTGACCGGCAGTACCGGGTGGCTGTTGCGGACGGCAGCGATGAGCTCCACGCGGTCCTCCCAGTGGCCCAGTCGGTTGGGGTCGGTCACCTTCTTCACGGAATCCCAGATGAGGCATTCGCCCTGGAGCCATTCCGCCGCGACCCGGATGTCGAAGCTGGACTCCATCCCGCGCAGGGCCCACACCCTTTCCATCACATGGGCCGCCTCCTGGAGGAGCCGGTGGTCGTAGGCCCTCATCTGTGCCTCGGTCCAGTTGTCCGGAGGCGTTTCGGCCGGGATCTCCACCCCTGGATATGCGGTGAGTTCAAAGCGCTGGAACAGCGGGTCCTTCCGGAGATATGCCAGATCCGGGTCCTCATGGGCCATCCAGGTCCGCTCGATCGTCGCGAAGTCGCCCCGGGGAAGCAGAACCGCTTGCTCAAGTTCCTCGACGGCGAACTTCACATGCAGCTCCCTCCTTCCTTCCCTTCGCTGTCTCTCTTGCTCTGTCTCCTCGTCCCCTTCGCGGTTGGCGGTGACGTTGGCGGTGGCGCTGCCCGCCTTCAGGGCAACGGCGTGCACGCAGGCGCTGTTGTAGCGGGTCAGCCAGTCGCTGCGGCGGCACAGCGGTAGCACGCGACGCAGTAGTACCAGTCGACTCCGCGCCCTGTTGATCAGGTCTGCGAGTTCCCGCGGAGCGATGTCCGTACTCACCGAGGGACCGGTGCGCCAGCGGTAGCCCTGGGACGGGTCGAGGTTGACCGAATGATGCGAGCGGGCGTGTTCGAGGGACCAGGCGAGTCGGAGGGGTGCCCACACGATCTGGTTGATCCGGAAGGCCCCTCTGGTCACGCTCTGCCGCGGTCCGAGGTAACTCTGCACACTGGAGAACGGTGACAGGAGCCGGAAGACGCTCTCCACTCGTGCGGGCCAGTAGAGGCCGGCGAGCCGTGCCCACCGGTCGTCGGCTGCCAGCCGGTTCGTCTCCTGCATCGAGGCCCGCTGGAAGACCAGGCGCACCAGTTCCTCATCGAGGGAGGACGCAACGGTCGTACGGTCGGGATGCGGCTTCAGCGCACAGGTGAGCCACTTCTCCTCGGTGCCGCTCGGTACGAGTCCGATCGCCGCTCTCCAGTAACGGTTCGCGATGAGGCCCGCCAAGCGCCCGCGCGTGCCGTCGTCCCGGACCTCGCCCGTGTCGAACCACTGTTTCGTCGTTTCCTCGGACGTTCCCAGGATGACGGCGTTCCTGTACCGCAGACCGAGCACCTCGCGGTAGCGGTGAGGGTGGAACAGATAGCGCAGCCGGCGCCAACTAGGAGCCCACGGCCGCAGCCACAGTCGTTTGGCGTACTGCCCGGTGGTCTGTCCATCAAGAGTGAGGGCCCGCTGACAGGTCTCCAGCGCGTCGATGTGCAGCCCCATCTTCTCCTGGACCTCCGCCAACTCGCTGCGCAGATGGGGGTTCTCCGGGTCGAGCGCGATGGCGTCGTAGTAGCGGGACAGCGCCTCGTGGTAGCGGCCCGCCCGGCTCAGCTCGTTGGCGTTCTGGTACGACGCGTACAGCTCGGGGCTGAGCTCGCGCCCCCACCACCTCCGCCACGGAGGTTGCCTCCCGGCACGGGTGACCGGAAGGAGTGTGCTGATCACCCAACAACCCACCTTGCGGATGACCTCGTCCCAGTCGTTTCCCCACAGCGTGGTCGAACGGGACCCGCCGAACACGTACGCGGTGACGGTCACGGTCATACCCAACCGGTCCGGCTCCTGCTCCCGGATCCGGAGCACACCGCCGACCCGGTACGCGAGCTTGGGCCGGAGCCGGCTGAGCAGGCGCGGTATGGCGCTGCCGAGCGACTTGGCACCGAGCTCCACATCGCCGACCAGCTCAAGAAAGCTCATGGGCGGTGATTCAGCCGGCAGCGTCGTCGGTGCGTACATGCTGCAGTCGGACAACTGCTGGCGCAGTTCGGCGGTGAGATCAGTGGCGGAGTGGGTGAGAGACCTCGGCGGTGTGGCGTCGATGAGCTCCTGGACATCCACCGGGCCCGGCTTGTAGGCGAGGAACGCCCGCGTTGCCCGCCAGTAGAGGTACAGGACCAGGAGGGCCACCGCGAGGAACCCGAGTCGCTGACCGAGGATGAGGCCGCCGTCGGGGTCGAACACCTGGCCGAGGCCACCGCACACCCGGGCCAACCAGCCGCTGATGCCCCAAACCCAGTCACCACCGCTCCACGCCTCGTGGCCCTTTCCCGCCAGGGTCAGGAGAGCGAGCAGCGCAGCGGTCCCCACTCCGCTCCACACCCACCACGCGATCCGTCTCGGGGCGGGGAGCGCGGATGTCAGCGCGGTGTCGTTTTCCCTTCGCCGATTGACCATCGAGAACTCCGGATGGGAAGAAATCCCCCGAAATCCCTCCTCCAGCGTAGCGGTGATTGGCCCGGCGGGCAGGACGAGGGTCTACGGAACGATCGGAAGAGGGCCAGCCGAGACCCTTTTCGTACGGTGAGAATGGCGCCCTGCTGCGGAGGCGGCGCAACGAGCACCGTACGAGACACTCCCAACCACGCTATCGACGCCCTCGGCGTTGGGAACGAGGGCCCAGCAGTCCGCAAGAACACAACGCGTTCTGTGCGTGTCGGTGGGCTCGTGCTCATTGGCCCTCGGTTGTACGGCAAGGGTCGGTAGCCTGGGCACATGGTCAGCACTTTTGGGGTGAAGCTCGGCGCCAAGGCCGCACGCCTGCTGGCTCGGCTCGGGCACACCGAGATCCGCCCGGGCCTGACGGAGCAGGAGTTGACCGACGTCGAAGCGCGGTTCGGGTTCGAATTCGCCGACGACCACCGCGCCTTCCTCGGGGTGGGGCTGCCCACGGGGGGAGGCTGGCCCGATTGGCGCTCTGTCAAAGCCGCCCAGCTTCACACCTGGCTCGACCGGCCTGTTGAGGGTGTGATCTTCGCGGTCATGGAGGCGGGCTACTGGCATCCGAGTTGGGGCACACGTCCTGCCGGACGGGCAGACTCCGTGGCCAATGCAAGGACGCGCTTGGCGTCAGTACCGCGGCTGGTTCCGATCTATTCGCATCGCTACCTGCCCGCAGGCCGGGCAACATTCGCCCACCCGGTGTTGTCGATCCGCGGCGGCGACATCATCCCCTACGGATACGACCTCATTGACTATGTGCATCAGGAGTTCGGCCGCCCGCAGGACAGAACGGATGGGGAGCGACGGGTCGTTGCCACCACAGCAACGTTCTGGGCGGACTTCCTGTCCTGGTCGAACCAAGAAGGGTGAAGAGGACCCTGCAGTGCGCTTCGGCACGGATGGGCCATGAGCACCGCATCACCGGGCCCCTGCGGACGGGTCAGTGCGCGAGGTGCCCCCGCTGGTCGGTGCCGGGGCAGCGGGGGCTCGGGGCCGGCTGACGCCCCGAGCCACCCGTCGGGCCCTGGTCCGACGATTTTCTGACGAGCAGTCAGGGCCCGTCCCAGCCAAAGAGCACGGCGTCAGATCTTGATCGTCGGGCTGTAGTAGGTGTCGGCGGTGATCTGCCATCCGAAGGCATAGTCCCTCAACCCGCCGGGGCAGGTGATCGTGCCGGAGAGGTAGCCGCCGCGCGCCGAGAGGTTCTTCTTCAACTCATAGACGCGCTGGCCCGAACTCCCCTGGCACGTCACACCGAACCGCCCCTTGACGGCCTTGTTCGTCTTGTTGACGAAGTTGACCCGAACCTTGTTCGCGGCGACCTTCTCGATGCACCGCGAAATCTTGGCGCCTGAGCAGTGCCAAACACCGGTGGCGGCAGCGGCACGAGGTGCAGCCTGGGCTTCAGCGACGGTGACGGACGCCCCCATCAGCGCTATGGCGCTGACAGTCGTGGCCATCATGCGAGTTGCAGTCTTCACGTTTCCCCGTAACTTTCTGAGGGTGAACAGAACGGCTTCGACAGAAGACTCCGCGCCAAGGCTGGAATCAACCGTCGACCCGAACGAGTTAATCATGGCGGCTGACCTCATCGCGATCATGTTTCCATGCTGCGGCTGGGCCTCCTCCCGACGGGCCTGAAGGTCCGCAGGGCTCCATGACACCGGTCATGGAGCCCTGCGGTGGTGAGGGAATCGTGGGCGCTGGCCGCCTCGTTCACGTCGATGGCCAGACTCTGGGCCACCTCGGCCGCGAGAAGGCAGACGCATTCCTGTACCGCGGAGTCGGAGGTGATGCGTTCGTCGAGGTTCTCTATCAGTGCTTCTGGGGGGATAGCTATCGATCGATGTCGACGTGAACTCCGCGCAGTTGCAGCCGGGCTTTGAGGAATTCCATCTCCGACAAGGTCCCCACCAGGCCATCGCGGCCCAGCTCCCCCACCAGCTCACGAGCGCGCGACAACGAGACCGCTGAGACCTCCCGAATGACCTTCAACACCGGGACAAGGCCGGGAACCGGAGCGACCAACCGGAGTCGGACGGGTCCGTGCGCCGCAAGGAGAGCCTCCCGGACGTCATCAGGCGCTGGTCCCCGACCCGCGTGTTCGCACAGGTGGGCGCCGCAGGATCCGCAAGAAAGCTCCGAGTCCCACCACAGCTCATCGTGAAGGACGAACTGGTTCACCTGGCGCACCGCCATGCTGCCGCACTCGCACCGCGATGAGGTCTTCGCCGTCTGACCAGTCACCCAGGCCCCCTAACCTCCCACTCCCACAGCAGATCCCCGCCGCAGAAGACACAGAGACCACAGGCGAAGTCCACCTCCCACACGATATCGACACGCTCCACGTGGGATCTCGGTGCCGCTGTCGACCCGTGCGAGCGCTGGCCCGCCCCGCGCTGCCCACCATTCTGCTGAATCCGAGAGCGGACACAGCCCACCCCATCCCTTCTGGCAGCTCTTGACCGGGATCTGCGACCTGCCTGTCCCCGATGTCTGGGGTGCCGAAGAGGCGTCCGTGCCCGGGGGCGGGACTCCGAGGTGGGCCGCGGGGGTGGTTGTGTCCGTGCTCCGGGGTGCGCTAGCGGGTGAGGTCGAGGGCGGCTCGGATGATGCTGTCGGTGTCGATCCGGTGGTAGCGGTAGACCTCCTCCAGCGAGCCGGACTGCCCGAAGCCGGTGACCCCCAGGGTGCGCAGCGGCACGTGGTGGATGGTGGAGAGGAACGCCAGTGTGTGGGGGTGTCCGTCCAGGACGGTGACGAGCGGGGTTGCCCGGTCGGCGGGGAAGACCTGGTCGAGGATCCAGTCGGGGGCGTCGTCCTGTCCGAGGCGGGAGTTCAGTGCCCTGAAGATCAGTCCCGGACTGGTCACGCAGACCACGTCCGTGGCGATTCCCATCAGGCGCAGTCGCTCGGCTGCGGCGAGGGCTTCGGTCACCATCGCACCCATGGCGGCGATGGTGACCTCGGCGCCCTCGCAGCGCAGAAGGGGATAGGCACCCGCGACGACCTGCTGCCTACGGCGTTCGCGGGCGGCCGGGTCCGTGGGCACGACGGCCAGGTTCTGATCGACCGGACGGGTGGAGAGCCGCAGATAGGCGGAGGTGCCATCAGGCCGTCCCAGCCTGGCGAGGGAGGCCAGCAGCGTCCACTCCGTGTCGATGGCGAAGGCCGGTTCGTAGGTGACGCAGCCGGGTTGTTCCACACCGAGGGACGGAGTGGTGATGGACTGGTGCGCCCCGCCCTCGGGTGCGAGGGTGACACCGGATGGAGTGCCGACCAGGATCGACTGGCCGCCTGCGTAGATGCCGAAGGACCATGGTTCCAGGGCCCGTTGGACGAAGGGGTCGTACATCACCCCGATCGGCAGCAGGGGCTCGCCCCAACGGCTCCAGGTCGCGCCGAGCTCTCCGAGCAGCCCGACCAGGTTGGTTTCGGCGATGCCCAGTTCGATGTGTTGCCCGGTCGGCTTCTCGCGCCAGTGCAGGATGGTTTCTGGATCGTCGGCGAACCAGTCCGTACGCTCCCCTGCGGACCAGACTCCGACCTTGTTCACCCAGCCGCCCAGATTGGTCGACGAGCTGACGTCCGGGCTCACGGTCACCACCCTGCGGGCGGCTTCCGGTGCGGACCTGGTCAGATCGAGCAGCACACGGCCCAACGCCGCTTGGGTGGTCGCCGTGCCCGCCGGAGTGCGGCCGATGTCGAGAGGGAGGGCGGGCGGGGTCACCGGAGCCGGGTCGTCACGGTGCAGACGCGTCGCGGCGTCCGAGCAGAGCCGTCCCGCCGCGGAATCAGGCGCGAAACCGGTCCAGGGCTGGTCGAGGTCCGTCCCGACCCGGTCAGCGAGTTCCCGCATCTGCCGCTCCGTCAGCAGTGAGGAGTGGTTCTGCGGATGGCCCTGGGACGGCAGGCCATAGCCCTTGACGGTGTAGGCGAGAAGAACGGTGGGTCGGCTGTCGTCGATCTCGGACAGGGCCGTGTCCAGCGCGGACATGTCGTGCCCGCCCAGGTTGCGCATCGCGTCGGTCAGCAGTGCGTCGTCGAGTTGGGCCAGCAGGTCGGCGATCCGGTCGGCGTCCGGCCCGGTTCCCGGCAGCCGCTCGCGCAGCTCGTCCGCAGGGCAGCGCAGCAGTCGCTGGTACTCGGGATTGGACATGCTGTCGATCCGGGAGCGCAGGGCGTCCCCTCCGGGGCGGGTGAACAGCTCTTCGAGCAGCGTGCCGTACTTGAGTGTGAGGACCTGCCAACCCGCTGCCGCGAACATGCTCCGGAGCCGGTCCGCGGCGATGTTCGGAACGACGCGGTCCAGGGACTGTCGGTTGAGGTCCACGATCCACACCAACTCGCCCAGTTCAGCGACCTGTGGGTCGAGCACCGCCTCCCAGACCGCTCCCTCGTCGAGCTCGGCATCTCCCACCAGGGCGAACTGCCGGCCCTTGAAGCCACCGTCGCCGGACTGGTCTGCGTACCGGCGGGCCAGGGCCCCCCAGATCGTGGCCGTGGCGCCGATGCCGACCGAGCCGGTGGAGTAGTCAACCGGATCAGGATCCTTCGAGCGGCTCGGATAGCTCTGCAGTCCGCCCCAGGCGCGCAGCGTCGGGAGGTACGAGGCGTCCAGTTCGCCGAGGAGGAAGTTGATGGCGTGAAGCACCGGGGAGGCGTGCGGTTTGACCGACACCCGGTCCTCAGGACGCAGGTGGCGAAACCACAGTGCGGTCATGATGGACACCATCGATGCGGACGACGCCTGGTGGCCGCCCACCTTCAGACCCGATGAGTTGGGCCGTACCCGGTTCGCGTGGTCGACGATCGCGCTGGCAAGCCACAACACACGATCTTCGACCTCACCGAGGGTGGCGAAGGGATCGGTGGCGGAACGCCGACGGGTCTCAGCTGCAGTGGACATGGGAAACGGGCCTCCTCACGCCCGGCGCCCCCGTGAAAAGGGAGGCACCGTGCTGGAAAAGAGAGAAAGGGGGGCGTGTGGCAGACACACGGAGCAGAACTGCCCCGGGGCGGGTCGGACCGACCGGGTCACAGTCGGTGCAGCGCTCCCAGGATGGTGCAGTTGTTGCATTGAGGACATCACCACATCAGAATGTGCACAAGGTCCTGCCAGGAAATTGAGCAGAATGCCCAATCGCCGGCCTTCATCCTTCTCGAAAGGCAGCATCGTGCCCAAGCCCGAACGGATCGATCCCACCGACGCCCGTCTGCTGTTGGCGCTCACCGAGCACCCCCGTGCCACGACCGTCGCACTCGCGGAACAGAGCGGGTTGAGTCGCAACACCGTTCAGGCCCGTCTGGCCTCGCTCGACCGGAACGCCACGCTGCGCTCCTTCGCACGTCGGGTCGATCCTGCGGCCTTGGGCTATCCCCTGACCGCCTTCGTGACCACCCAGGTCACCCAGCGCCGGTTGGACGAGGTCGCACGGGCTCTCGCGGCCGTCCCCGAAGTGCTCCAGGTGTACGGCCTCTCGGGCGAGACCGATCTGCTCGTGCACGTCGTCGCCACCGACGCAGACGACCTCTACCGTGTCGCGGGTCAGATCCTGGGCATTCCCGGCGTGGAACGCACCAACACCGCCCTCGTGATGCGCCAACTCGTCGACTACCGGTTGACACCGCTGCTGCGGCGGGCGGCGGAGCGTTAGCCTCGCGCGGCCATGCAGGTCAGGACGGGCCATCAGACGGGCTGATGGTGAGGGACAAGGGCGCCCGGCCCATCGAACTCGCCGGTGGGGAGAACCACATTGGACCGAGAAGACGGCTGAGCCCGGCAAAGTCGCCCCGGCCGGGTGTGTCGAGCGGTGACGCCGACCGGTCACCACACGCCCGCGCACTCGGCCGGCGCACACTCTGTCGAACCGGATCGCCGACGCCGGTGACCGGGGCAAGGCCGGATCGGACGGTCGGTTCAGGCCACCGCTGCACAACGCTGTGCCGCTTTCATCGTCGCATGGCCCAGCCGGGTGAGATCGTCCTCGGTGAACCGGTAGCGGGGCATCGACACGGTGATCGCCGCCGGAGTGATGCGATCACCGTTCGGGATGACCGCAGCTACGGTGGCCACATCGGGCTCCACCTCCCCGATGCACACGGCGAATCCGCGCTCACGCACCTCTGCCAGTTCCTCGATGAGCGCGGCACGACTCGTCAGGGTGTCCGGTGTGATCACGTCCAGTTCCTCGCACGGGAACATGGCCTTCACCCGATCTTCGGACAACTGCGCCAGCACGGCCCGTCCACCGGCGGCGGCGTAGCCCGGCACACGGACCCCGACGCGGGAGCCGACGCGCAGCGCCCGTGAGCTCTCGACCGCGTCGATGATCAGCATGTCCGGGCCGGACAGGATCACGAGGTGCGCCGACTCCTGGACCTCGACCACCAACTCCTCCATCACGGGCCTGGCGATCGCCCGGATGTCGAGGTTGTTCAGCGCGGCTGCCCCGATGTCCAGCAGCCGCGGGCCGGGGACGTACGCGCGTGTAACCGGATCCTGTTGGGCGAATCCATGTAGCTGGAGCATCTCCAGCAGTCGATGGGCCGTCGACCGGGCGGTCCCGATCCTTCGGCCGGCATCAGCGACCCGGATCGCCCGCTCCTCGGCGAGGACGCACAGCAGGCGCAGGGCCTTGTCGACGGAACCGATCGGGTAGTTCGGGGTCAACGTATCCGTCTCCTTGGCTGGCGCGATCATTCGATGCTCCTCCAGGCGTCCGATGTCACAAGCTACGGCGCCGAGTGTAGAGGCGGCCTCGCCATCAGGGGCGAGCGAGTTGCATGTCCGGCAATTCGGTCCACAACACTCCGGCAAATCCAGGCACAGCACTCTTGACAGCGTCGTAACGACGCGAACATATTGTTCTGTGTCACAGTCTCATGTTCTGTATTGCAGAACATTAGCAGACTGACCCACCGCCCACAGGAGGGGTCCTGGGATGAAATCTGCTCTGCACCGGTGCACGGCGGTCACGGCATGACGGCAGCGCGCACGCTGTTGCGAGGCGGCCGGATCGTGTCCATGGATCCGACCGTCGGTGACCTGATCGGCGACGTACTCATCGAGAACGGAACGATCGCCGCGATCGGCCCCGATCTGGCGATCGCCGAAGGCAGCGCCGACATCGTCGATGCCTCACGGCACATCGTGCTCCCCGGCTTCATCGACTCACATCGCCATCTGTTCCAGGCGCTCATGCGCGGATTGGCGGCCGACTGGTCCCTGTTCCAGTACTTCACAACGATGTTCGGGATGCTCGGCCCGCATATGACGCCGGAGCACATGTCCCTGGGCACCGCCCTCGGTGCCTACGACTCCCTCGACTCGGGAGTCACCACCGTCTTCGACTACTCCCACAACCAGTCTTCGCCCGAGCACACCGACGAGGCCGTGCGCGCGCTGCAAGCCAGCGGCATCCGCGCGGTGTTCGGCTACGGCGGAGCGATGTCCGAACAACTGGAAATCCTCTCGCCCCCGTTCACCAGCACCACTCCCAGCAACGAGGCCGAGATCCGCCGGGTGCGCAGTCGATACTTCTCCTCCGACTCGGGGCTCGTCACCATGGGTCTGGCGGTACGCGGACCGGACTCCTCGCCCCTGGACGTCGTACGGGCCGATTTCGCACTCGGCCGCGAACTGGGGCTGCGGATCAACACCCACATCGGTATGGCGGTGCTCGATCCGCAGGGCCGACCCAATGTGACCCGGCTGCACAGGGCGGGGCTCCTCGGCGACGACCTGATCTTCGGTCACTGCAACCTGCTCACCGATGAGGAGTTCCGGCTGATGGCCGACGCCGGCGTATCGGTGTCGGTGACCCCCGAGGACGAGTCCGCCATGGGACACGGCTGGCCGCCGATCACCCAGCTACTGAAGGCAGGCATCAGGCCGAACATCGGCATCGACACCTGTATGGCCGTCGGCGGCGATCCGTTCACAGCGATGCGCTTCGCACTGGCAGTGCCGCGCGGCCTGGCCAACCAGCAGTCGCTGGAGAACGGGGCCAACCCGTGGCAGCTCGAACTATCCGCGCGGGACGTGCTCGAATTCGCGACCATCGAGGGCGCCCGCGCATTGGGAATGGAGGATGTCACCGGCAGCCTCACCCCGGGTAAGCAGGCCGACATCGTCATGATCCGCACGGATCACATCTCGATGACTCCGGTCCTCGACCCGGTCGCCTCGATCGTTCACCACGCCAGCCGTCAGACCGTAGACACCGTCTTCGTCGCAGGCCGGGCCGTCAAACGCGGCGGCGCACTCATCGCGGCCGACGCGGCAGGGATCAGCCGGCGGGCCGTCGACACCGTCGGTGAGCTGCTGGAGGCGGCCGGCGTCACACCCGGGTGGGCTCCACCGCCACCTCCGCACCCGGGGGACCACTGACGATCCGGTACGCCCCCTCGACCGCACCCGGCTGGAGCCGGTGACCCACCTCGGAACCGCGAAGGATCGACCCACTCCATGCGCATCGCACTCTTCGACCAGTACCGCATCGGCATCGTCGACGGCGCCTCAGTGCGTGACGTCACCGACGTCGTCGACAGCCGATGGCACGGTACTCCCTATGTGATCAACCAGCTGATCGAGCACTTCGACGAGCTCAAAGAACCGCTGCGCACAGCGCTGGCCTCGGCGCCGGAGCGCTCGCTCGCCGAAGTGACCCTGCTGCCGCCGATCCCGCGTCCGGGACAGGTGCTCGCAGCACCGGCCAACTACCATGCGCACGTCGCCGAGATGACCGACTCGCAGTATCGACCGACCAACCAACAGGCCCTGCGGTCGCCCAGTGACGTGGGTTTCTTCGTCAAGAGCTCCGCATCGATCTCAGGGCCGGCCGACGCGATCGAACTGCCCCCCATGCCCGGCCGTGCCTTCCACCACGAGGTGGAACTGGGGATCGTCATCGGCAAGCCCGCCCGGGGCGTACCCGCCGAGCAGGTGACCGACCACATCTTCGGCTACCTCATCCTGCTGGACCTGACCCTGCGCACCGAGGGCGAGCGGCAGGAAGAACGGACGATGCGCAAGTCGTTCGAGACCTTCACACCGATCGGCCCGTTCATCGTCACCGCCGACGAGGTGACCGACCCCAGCAACCTCGGCCTGAGGTTGTGGGTCAACGACGAACTGCGCCAGCAGGCCAACACCCGCGACCTGATCGTCGGTATCGACGACCTGATCGAGCAGGCGAGCAGCGTTGTGACGCTGCGGCCGGGCGACATCTACGCGACCGGGACGCCGGAGGGAGTCGGCCCGATCGAGGCGGGCGATGTCGTACGTGCCGAGATCGACGGGCTGGGCGAACTGAGCCTTCCCGTCGTGACGCGCAAGTGGTGAACCCCCTCAGCGCAGGTGCCGGACGGAGAAGTCAGAAGGAGACAAGATGATGCAGACCAGCACGGACAGTACGACGCCCGACATCGACGTGGAGCAGTACTACGCGGGCCTCGACTCGTTCAGCGTCGAGCCGCTGTGGCGCAACACCGACCCACGACTGCTGCCGACCGAGCCGAAGAGCCGTGCACTGCCGCACGTCTGGCGGTACGACGATGTCCGCGCCCAACTGATGACCGCGGGCCAACTGATCAGCGCAGAGGAGGCGGAGCGACGTGTCCTGATGCTGATCAACCCCGGGTTGGCCAAGAAGGTGGAGACCGCGAACAACCTCTACGCGGGGATCCAGTTGGTGCTGCCGGGCGAGATCGCACCGATGCACAAGCATGCCGCTGCTGCCTTCCGGTTCGTCATCGAAGGCTCGGGCGCCTACACCGCAGTGGATGGCGAGCGCGCGCATATGCACCCCGGCGACATCGTGCTCACCCCCTCCTGGGCCTGGCACGACCACGGCAACTTCACCGACGAGCCGGTGGTGTGGATGGACGGGCTCGACCTTCCACTGATCAACAAGCTCGAAGCGAACTTCTTCGTCGACGGCCCGGACCGCGTCCAGGAGGAGTTGCGTTCCGCGGACTCGACCGAACGTCTCTATGCCAACAGCAGGCTCAACCCGGCCTGGCAGACGTGGGACAAGCCGTACTCGCCCGTCATCAACTACCCCTGGAGTCAGACAGAGCAGTTGCTCAAGGCCGCCCTCGACGACTGGAGCGGCTCGCCCACCGACGGCGTCATCTTCGAGTTCACCAACCCCCACAGCGGCGGTTCCATCATGCCGACCATGGGCGCCTACATCCAGGCGCTGCCGGCCAGGATGCACACCGAGGCGCATCAGCACACCAGTAGTGTGATCTACCACGTGGTACGCGGCCGGGGGCGGACGATCGTGGACGGCGAGGTGCTGGACTGGTCCGAACACGACACCTTCACGGTGCCGGGATGGTCGGTGCACGAGCACATCAACACCGAGAACGAGCCGGCGATCCTCTTCTCGCACACCGACATCCCGGTGCTCAAGGCCCTCGGCTTCTACCAGGAGCGGACATGCCAGCGGCAGGGGTGACCGTCACCCAAGACCACCCGGGGAGACCCCTATGACAAGCTCCACAGCACGAAATGACTATGCGCGGGACCGCGCGGCGATCGAGGACACCGTCGCGGCCTTCGTCCTCGCGCTGGACGCCCGGGACATCAAACGCGCAGTGGGATGCCTGGCCGAACGGGTCACCTGGAACTACGAGTCCGTCACCGGTCGCCCCGCCACCGTACTCGGCCCCGAAGAGCTAGAAGCCCGATGGAACGCCACCATCGTGCACACCGATGCCTCACAGCACTTCCTGTCACTGCCCCACATCAGCACCGAAGGCGACCACGCGACCTGCATCGTGCACGCCCGGGTCGAGATGCGACTGGCGAACCCCGGTGGCAGCCCCTACACGGCGACCAACGGAACGTACACCTTCGGCCTGGTCCGCGCCGGGTCCGGGTGGCTGCTCGACTCGGTGACGATGGGGCTCCTGTGGACCGACGGCAACCCGCGCATCATGGAGTTGGCAGCCGAAAAGGGCCAGCAGCGATGACCGCGGCGATGCCGAACCCCACTGCGGGCTCGCTGAACAAGCAGTTCTTCGTGATCTTCTCCGACCCCGGACCCCGACCGGAAGAACTCGTCGCTCACATCCCTGCACACCTGGCCTACCTCACCGGGCTGGAAAAGCAGGGCGCGCTCCTGATGTCGGGGCCGTTCCTCGATGCGACGGGCAACCCCGGGCCCAACGGCATGCTGATCGTACGGGCCACGAGCACCGACGCCGCCGCCGCCCTCGCCGCGGCCGATCCCTTCCACAGCAGCGGCGCCCGGTCGTTCCGGATCGAGGAGTGGCAGGTGCACCAAGGGCGTATTGAAATCGCCGTCGACTTCTCGGACCGCAGCTACCACCTGCGCTGATCGCAACCCCAACCCTCGCGCGAACGGCGCACCTAGCAAGGAGACACCTGGTGACGACCCAAGGCTCCGACCTCACTGTCGGTCTTATCGCCCCCGGCAAGATCGGCCTGCCGTTCGCGGCGAACCTCATCGCCGACGGCTACTCCGTGTGGGGCTATCGACGCAGTTCGATGGCGGACTTCGAGGCCATCGGCGGCAAGGCGGCCACTTCCGCGAAGGAGGTCGCGGAACGCGCCGACATCATCTTCACGTGCGTGACCTCGGCAGACGCACTCGACGATGTGATCAGCGGTGAACACGGGCTGCTCGCCGCCGGTCGGTCCGACCTGCTCGTGGTCGACATCGGAGCGATGGCGCTGAGCCGCAAGGAAGCCGCTCGCGACGTCCTGGCGGCTGCGGGCATCACCATGCTCGACGCTCCGGTCAGCGGCACCCCGCCGATGGTGGCAGAGCGCAAGGGAACAGTGTTCGCCAGCGGCGAGGCGAGCGCACTCGAACGGGTCCGTCCGGCGCTCGAAGCCCTGGGCAGGGTCATCGCCACCGGCGAGTTCGGCTCGGGCTCCAAGATGAAGTTCGTCGCCAACACACTGACGTTCGTCCACATCACGGCCGCCGCGGAGGCGATCGCCCTGGCAAAGGCCGTGGGCCTGGACACGCAGTTGGTCATCGACACGATCAAGCCGTCCGCCGCGGCGTCGACGATGTTCAACGTACGCGCGCCGATGATGGCCGAGGGTCAGACCCGTCCCGTGAAGGGAACGGTCTCCGGTGCGGTCGAGGTGGCCGAGGCCATCATGGCCACCGCGGCCGAAGTCGGTGCGGCGATGCCGCTCCTGGGCACCGTGCACCGGATCTGTGAAGCCGCCTGCGCACAGGGCTACGGCGAGGAGGACATCGCCGTCCTCGTCGCGGTGCTGGAATCCGAGTCGGCCGATGCCATCGCCGGGGGCCTCGCGCCCGTGGGCAGTACCCGCTGAGCCGACCGTATCGCCCCCCAAAAGACCACTACGAGCAGCCCCAGCACTCCCCAGCATCCTCAGACAGCTCAGACAGCTCAGACAGCTCAGAGACTGAACCCAACACCGATTGGAGCCGCACGATGTCTGTCGACACCGAAGCCGAACCGATGCAGATCCCGCGACCGGTCGAACCCGTCACCAAGCCGAAGGGTCTGGGCATCTACCGTACCGGCCATGTCGCGCTGTTCAGCCCCGACCCGGCGGCCTCGGCCGAGTACGCGGTCAGTCACCTGGGCTTCCAGCACGCCGGGCACGACGACGCAGGCCGCTATTACCTGGCGGGCCACGGGCCGGACGCCTACTCGCTCGTCTACACGCCGGGTGTGAGCGGCCTGGAGACCATCTCCTACATCGTCACCGACGACGCGGCGTTCGAGGAGGCCGCCTCCATGCTCGCGAAGGCCGGCGTCGACTTCACACGCAATGACGAGATCTCGCAGTTCCGCCCAGGATCCACCTTGAGCTTCCGGACCCCTGCCGGCCACCCAATCGAGCTCAGGACCGGCTTCGTACCAGACGTACCGGTGGCCGCTTCGACCCGGCGGCCGTCCGTGGCACCGGCGCCGATCGCCTCCGACCACGTGGTGCTGCGCACGGTCGACATGGACGGCGAAATCGAGTACGTGAAGACGAACCTGGGTCTGATGGAGAGCTCTCAGATCCAACTGCCCGACACTTCACCACTGATGGCCTTCTTCCGCGGCAGCAAGCTCTACCACTGCATGGCGCTGGCACGCGCCGAGGTGAACGGGCTGCACCACGTGCAGTTCACGGTCAAGGACGCCGCCGCAGTGTTGGAGGCATCGGAGGTGATGACGAAGAACGACGTCGAGATCCTGTGGGGTCCGGTGCGCCACGGTCCCGGTCACAACGTGGCGATCTACTTCCGCGACCACGTCGGGCACATTCTGGAGTTCTCGTCGGAGGAGATGACGATCCTCGACGATGAGAACTACTCACCGACGCACTGGTCGGTGACCGATCCCCGCTCCGCTGACGAATGGGGCACCTTCCCACCGGAGAGCTTCAAGTAGCCTCCGGTACCCGTTTCGGTCCGCCAGCCCCGCCAGCCCAGCGGCGGGGCTGCCACCGCGTACGACATGCAGAGCTGCCCCTTCCCACGGTGCGTTTCCCCGATACCAGCTTGGAGAGACTTGATGCGTCTCGTTACCTATTCGGATCCGTCCGGACGTTCTGCCCCTGGTGCCGATGTTCCGGGCCTGGGTGTGGTCGACCTGTCACGCGTGCTGGACGCACACGGTGTGGAGGTTCCCACCACCGTCGCCGATCTCTTCCGACGTGGACCGGAGTACCTGGACGCCGTACGAGGGGTACTGGCGAAGGTCACCGCAGATGTCCAGCGGATCGAGGACCCGGGATGGTTGGTTCCGCAGCCCGCCACCCTGCTTGCGCCATTGGGTGAGCGCGTCCAGATCGTGGCCGCCGGCGTCAACTACCGTTCCCACGTGCTGGAGATGGGCGGAGATGCGCCGAGGAAGGCCGCATGGTTCGTCAAGTCGCCGCACTCGGTGATCGGCCCCGATGCATCGATCCGAATCCCCGCCGGAGCCCCGGACATGGTCGATTTCGAGGGCGAGTTCTGTGTGGTCTTCGGCCGCAGCTGTCACGCGGTCACAGCAGCCGACGCAATGGACTACATCGGCGGCTACACCATCATCAACGATGTGTCCGCCCGGGATGAGGTCCCCCGAATCGCCAGTGCCACCACCCCGGAGGACGGGCGTTGGGCATGGACGGACATGCTCCTCGGCAAGCAGTATCCAACCTTCTGTCCGATGGGGCCTGCCGTGGTCACCGCGGATGAGATCACCGACCCCGAGAACCTGACGATCAAGACCACGCTGAACGGCCGGCTCATGCAGGACGGACACACCTCGGACCTGCTGACGGGTATCGCCGAACTCATCGAGCAGTTGTCCCAGTACTTTGCCTTCGAACCCGGCGATGTACTGAGCACGGGCACACCGGCCGGAGTCGGCATGGGCCGCAAGCCCCCGGTGTTCATGCACGCCGGTGACGAGATCCGCGTCAGCGTCGAGGGAATCGGCGAACTGGTGAACCACGTGGTCGGTCCCTGAACGAGCGGGCTCAAGTCCATCCCGTGTTCGAGGAACGAAGACACTCGATACCGATCGCGGCAACGTTGCCACACGGCCCGCCCCCCAATGGCTGTCCCGTCCTCCACGGGGCTTAGCTGACCGGGGCCGTGTGGCAACGGTGTGTCCGGAGACCAGTTGTGGCCTCATAGCCAGGGCTTTTGTACGGTTCCGCCGAGCCACCGTCCCGGTGCCCGGTTGCGGGTCAGCACATAGACCCGAGTACGAAACCCATCACCTTCAGAACGACTGTGCCCGGCAGCCACAGCACCGCGGTTGAGGTCATCGCTCCTCCCCGGTCCGAGTGCTGCCGCTGACGGGGCCGTACGACAGTTCTCCTTCGACAAGGAGGGCCGGCGCCTTCGGCCACCACTGGGCATGACCTTCGCCCAGTGGGTGTGCCGCTCGCTGACCACCAGCTGGCGTCGCTCACACCGCCTTGGGTCGAAGGAGACTGCTCCGTCCAGTTCAGCGTGTCGCGGTGGGAAATCCCCAACCCCCAGAAGGCAAGGCTGCCCTGCTGACATCCGCCACTACTGAGTGGTACCGTATAGTGGTACTCAGTGCTACACAGTACCGCTAGGGCCGAGGAGGACTCGCGATGGATGACCTGACGGAGATGCTGAAAGGCACGCTCGAAGGGTGCGTGCTCGAAATCATCGGCGGCGAGGAAACCTACGGATACGCCATCACTCGTCGACTGAACGAGCTCGGCTTCGCCGACGTCGTCGAGGGAACGGTGTACACCATCTTGTTGCGACTGGAGCGGCACAAACTCGTCCAGGTGACGAAACGACCGTCCGGCGTCGGCCCGCCGCGCAAGTTCTACGCGCTCAACGACGCCGGACGCGAGGAGCTCGCGAAGTTCTGGACGAAATGGCAGTACGTCTCATCACGCATCGACAGGCTCAAGGAGGGCGAGCGATGAACTTCTGGGAGACCATCACCGGCAGCGATCTCACCAGGGATTGGAAGGCGTTCGAAGCCCGGGCCCAGGCCCTGCCGGACGACTATCGGGCGGCGTGGGACCAGATCAAGGTCCACCTCCTTCCTCACGGGGACTTCACCGGCCGCAACTTGATACCGATCCTGGACGCCGCGCTGGGGTTGCTCGAAGAAACAGCGGCGGAGGGACAGAGCGTCGACGACGTCCTCGGCGACGACATCCCGGGCTTTTGCGCGGCGCTGGCGGGTGGGGAAGAGGCTCGAACTTATCGCGACCGATGGCGCGAGCAGTTGAACAGGAACGTCGCGAGGAAACTGAACCGGCTGGGAGGCTGACGTGGGCATCCAGGACATCATCGAGGGCAAGAAGCAGTGGCGAGCGCACATGGCTCGGGTCAAGGCGCTCCCGCCGGACTACCGGATCGTCTACAAGGAGATGCAGAAGTACCTGTTCAAGGTCGGACCGGTCGACCTGTCTGACGGACCTCTGCTCCCCGGGATCGTCGAGTTCTTCGAGGAGGGCGCCGCCGCTGGCAAGGGGGTCCTGGAACTCATCGGCAGCGACGTCGCCGCGTTCTGCGATGAGCTGGTCAAGGACTCACGTACCTATGCGGACGTCTACCAGGAGTCCATCAGCGGCAACCCCGGCACGGCCGACACGTAGCACCCGCCGCCTCATACCGCGGGCGCAGCGGCCCGTACACCCGCTTCGATCGTCTCGGCGCAGCGCGAACAGGCGCGAGCCGACCGGCCACCGGTAGCCGCCGCAGGCCCTGTCCACCGAGGCGGTCGAGCAGGCTGGCGATACCTGCCCCAGTCATGCCCACGCCCCCGATGATCCGGGCGCCGGCGGCGGGCCGCTCGACACCACTCTCCAGGGCAAGGCGTCTGACGCGTCGTCCGGACCGTCTCTCCACCGGGTTCCAAAATCTCCCCGGTGTCTCCAGTCTCCAAAAGGAAGTCCACATGCCTTCATCTGTCATGCCCACGCGCAGGCAAGGCAACGGTCATTCGCCGCTGACCGCCATCCCCGCCGTCTCCGCCGTCGGGCTACGCAAGTCATACGACGGAAATCTCGTGCTCGACGGTATCGATCTGCACATCCCGGCCGGGTCTGTGTTCGCGCTGCTCGGCCCGAACGGCGCCGGCAAGACCACCGCCGTCAAAATCCTGTCCACGCTCGTCACCGCCGACGCCGGTGACCTGCACGTCGACGGGCACAACCTGGCCGCCGACCCACAGGCGGTCCGGGCCTCAATCGGTGTCACAGGACAGTTCTCCGCCGTTGACAACTTGATCACCGGCGAAGAGAACATGCTCCTCATGGCGGACCTGCACCACCTGTCCAAGAGCGAGGGGCGGCGGATCGCTGCCGAGCTCCTGGAGCGCTTCGAACTGGTGGAGGCTGCGAAGAAGCCCGCTTTGACCTACTCCGGCGGTATGAAGCGCCGCCTGGACCTCGCGATGACACTGGTCGGCAGCCCGCGGATCATCTTCCTCGACGAGCCGACCACAGGGCTCGACCCACGATCCCGCCACAACATGTGGGGCATCATCCGTGGCCTCGTCTCCGACGGCGTCACCGTCTTCCTCACCACTCAGTACCTGGACGAGGCCGACGAACTCGCCGATCACATAGCCGTGTTGAACGATGGCAAGATCGCCGCTGAGGGCTCAGCCGAGGAACTCAAGCGGCTCGTTCCCGGCGGGCACATCCGGCTCCGCTTCACCGATCCGGTCGCATACCAGTCAGCCGCTGGCGCCCTGCGCGAGGTCAGCCGGGACGAAGAAGCACTGTCGCTGTCCATCCCCAGCGACGGCAGTCAGCGCGAACTGCGCTCCATTCTCGACCGGCTGGACTCGGCCGGCATCGAGGCGGACGAACTGACCGTCCACACCCCCGACCTCGACGATGTGTTCTTCGCTCTGACCGGCCCGGCCAATGTCGTCCCCAACCAGTCCAAGGAGACCGTTCGATGAGCTCACTCTCTCTCGCCATCCGCGACTCGAACACGATGCTGCGCCGCAACCTCCTGCACGCATGGCGCTACCCGTCCGGGACCCTGAACCTACTGCTCACGCCGATCATGATGCTGCTGCTCTTCGTCTACATCTTCGGCGACGTGATGAGCGCCGGCATCGGTGGCGCCGCCGCGAACCGATCCGACTACATCGCCTACATCGTTCCTGGCTTGCTGCTGATGACCGTCGGCAGCACCGTGATCGGGGCCGCGGTGTCCGTCTGCGTTGACATGACCCAGGGCCTCACCGCCCGCTTCCGCACGATGGCGATCTACCGGGGCTCTCTGCTCGTCGGGCATGTCGTCGGCGGCGTGCTGCAGTGCCTGATGAGCGTGGTACTCGTCGGCGCCGTCGGTGTGGCGATGGGCTTTCGGTCCACGGACGCCACGGCACTGGAGTGGGTCGCAGCACTTGGGCTGATCACACTGTTCGCTCTGGCACTCACCTGGATCGCAGTGGGGATGGGGGCGGCCAGTCCGAACCCCGAGGCGGCGGGCAACATGGCCATGCCGCTGATCCTCCTGCCGCTCATCTCCAGCGCCTTCATCCCGGCCGGTACGATGCCGGGCTGGTTCCAGCCGATCGCCGAGTACCAGCCCTTCACCCCTGCGATCGAGACCCTCCGTGGCCTCCTCCTGGGCACCGAAATCGGCAACAACGGCTGGATCGCGATCGCCTGGTGCGTCGGCCTGACCGCGCTCGGCTACCGCTGGTCGACGGCGCAGTTCAACCGCGACCCGAAGTAGCGGAGCCGACCGCCCTCAACACCGCTGTGGCGGCCGATCGGATACTCAGTACCGAAATGCCCGTCGACCAGTGCCCTTCCGCAGCCGGTCCAGCTCGACAACAGCCGTGTCCTACCCTCTGCGGAAGATCCGGTCCCGGCTGCGCGAACACTTGCGCGTTCATCAGTGGCGGGTCCACGCGGGTGGCGGATCCACGCGTTCAAGCCTGGTCCAACCCGTCCAGCCTCGCTCCGTCAGCAGCGCGATCAGTTGCCGGGCTGGCGGTACGGTGTCGAACGCCAGCCTGTCCATCAGCTTGGCGAGTGGCGGTTCGATGCCGGTGTCGTCGACATAGTGCTCGCCCTCCTCGTTGGCCATCTGTGTGATGTAGGCGGCCAGTTCGTCGGCCAGTTCGACCAGCTGTTGAACTTCGCGGGGGCGGTCGAGAGCCTGGCTCAGCGTCCGGTAGAAGCCGACGAACTGCCGATCGGTGATCAGCTTTCGCTTGCGTGCCATCCACTCCGCAATTCGCTCGGGCGAGCGCGCGGCCAGCGGAATCCAGCCATCGCGTTCGACCTGGACTATTCGCTCGTCGACCCCGAGCTCCCGCAGGTGGTCGAGGTACTCAACCACCTCCAGGGGCAGCGCCAGATGTTCCCCGGAGGCGAGGTGCGCGATCCGCTCCCGGTGCTGCTGTCGGTCCAGAATCTCAGCCCGCAGCCGCCTGTCGATGTCGGTGATCGCCGCGGCGAACCCCGCCTCATCGGCCCGTAGCAGTTCCTGCACGCGCCCCAGCGGGACTCCCGCCTCGGCGAGAGTCCGGATCTGGATCAGCTCGACCACGGCATCGGCGTCGTACCTCCGGTAGCCCGAGTGGTCTCGCTCCGGCTCCGGCAGCAACCCCTTGGCGTGATAGTGCCGCACCGCGCGCACCGTCACTCCGGCATACGACGCCAATTCACCGATGGTCAGCATCGGACCAGTGTCCTAGAAGCCGGTCTGTCGGCTGAGCGGTCCGCTCCGGATGATGTTCGCGATCTCCGAGGCATGGGTGAAGACCAACCGATGGTCAGCATCCAGCCAGCACGTGGAAGCGTACGGCCGTTCCCGGATGAGCCGTGCGATGCCGGCGCGCCAGATCTGATTGTGCCGTGGTGCACGTCCTTCAACGCTGTTGCCGGCGATGTACTTCGACATGATCATGCGGATGGGGTGATCGATCTTCCGGTACCGGTCGAGGATTGCGGACCGAACCGCATCAACCTCTAGATTCAGATCGTGGATGTTCTGTGCGGTGAGCAACACTTGATGCGCCGCTCCTTTGGCCCGTTGGGTCTCTTGTCGGCTCACCAGGTCGTCCGCCATCGCGCGGAAGTCCGCCATGTCGACGACGGTGATGAAGGGTTCGGGCAATGGGTTCGCTCCGTCGATGAGGACAAGCCCAGCGACGGTGTCAGGGCACTCTGCGGCGTAGTGCACGGCCAGATCCGCGCCCAGTGAGTAGCCCACAAGCACGGGTTCGGTGGGCAGATCGAGCTCGCCGAGCACCGCAACGAGATCACCGAGAAACGCGTCGAAGGAGTACCGTACGGCGGCAGAAGCGAGGCCGTGCCCCCTGAGATCGAAGGTCACCACATCGTGGTCGCGTCGAAGGAGCTCGATCAGCTCGTGCAGGTCCGCCTGCGTAGAGTTCAGTCCAGGGCAGAGGACCACGGGGCGTCCCTGCCCGCCGCGGGACACCGGAATCGTGACGCCGTCGTGGTGGACCGTGAAGTGCTGTAGCGGCCAATCGCCCCTCCCGGTCTGATCCTCGTCGCCGGTCGGCCTGCCGGCGTGCGTTTCTTCGTGAGATCCCTGGCCGGCTCCGGGAAAGAGCTCGTGATCGCCGTATGTCTTGCGCAGTCCGGCGCCCTCGATCGCATTGGTTCTCGAAGTCATGCCCACCATGCTGAAAGGTTCCCCCTGCGTCAGGGTCAACCCCTGCATCGATACAACTTCCGCCCGCCCGCAACCTCCGGCATCTACCCACAGCGGTCGCGGCCGGCTGGTCAATGCACCCGCCGGGACCTGTTTGGAGGGGTCACCACCAGCACGACCGCTGCGAGTGCGCACGAAGGAGACTGCGGGAAGAAGTGGTCAGAGCATGAGCAGCAGTTGTGTGTTGGGGACGAGTTTCCGGTTCACACTGGTGCTCTGGACGAAAACGGTGAAGTCGTCGTTGTGGTCCGGCTTGACGCGAACTTCCACGTCCGGCAGTCCTAGCAGAGCTCGGGCTGCGGGCCCCGTGTACACACGGTCCGTCTTCTTCTCCATCACTGCGATCTGCTTCCGTGCCTGAATCTTCTCCGGCTTGCTCAGCTGATAGAAGGCGCGGCCGGTGCCGTAGGTGTGTCCGGACTCCGTGACCCAGTCCCGGATGGCAGCGGCACGGGACACCGGAATCAGCTCATACTTCGCCGGATTCGCCGGGGTGAGACCAGCCGCCTTGATCGTGTCCTGGTTGACGGTCTGGGCACCCGTGGAGAACACCGCCCGCGACCCGCGGATGCCCTTGGTGCGACCCACCATGAATTTTTCGGTGGCCTCTTGGATGACCTGTCCAGCCTCTTCGAGGCCCTGGGTGCTCGTGGCATCCCAGATGGCGATGTTCTCCTTGGGGAATCCACAGTTCATGGCCTCGCGCCGGCCCATCTGGTCCGGCACAAGGACGGCCAGCGTCCAGTTGTCGTCCTGCGTCGCGATCATCTTGGCAACGGCGTCGGTCAGTTCAAGCGGATTACTGAAAGGGGCATCCGGACAGCGATGGCTCACGTTCTCCTGGCCATCGGTCAGCACGAACGTCAGGAAGCTGTGGTCACCGTACAGTTGAGCAGTCTGCGCCAGTTCCCTCTGTGACTTCAGTGCAGCCGCGAGTAGAGCTGTCATCCCCCCGGCCCGGTAGAGCTGCTTCAGCGACGGCATCCGCAGCACGTCCTTGTCGTAGATGACGCACTCCACGTTGTCCGCGAAGACATACACCGTGACGCGGGTTTCCTGGTCCAACTCCCGCGACCGGCGGGCAAGGTACTCGATCTGCTGGTCGGCGACCTCGACGACCTTGCCGCTCAGGTGCGACATGGACGAACTGGCATCCAACACCAGAGCAACGTGATTGATGTAGTTCTGGATTCCGGACAAGGTAACTCCCCCTCTTTCCGACTGATGCTCCTACCGTCTCACCCACCACTGACAATCGATCCTGGCCCGGATGAACCCGGCCAGGGCAGCGGCTAGGAACGGCACGGGACCCCCGAGGACGCGGGCCCACCCGGCCACTTGGCGGAGCTCATCTTGCGGAGGCAGGGCTCCACACGCCGGCGATCATCCGCCTCAACGCCGGAGCCACTCAAGCAGTTCGTCGTGACGGAGCTGATAGACGGTGCCGGCCGATCTCAGCAGGCCGCGTTCATGGCACCAGCGGAGAAGGGCTGCCAGGCGCCATGGCAGCTTGCCTCGGCTGACCGAGAGCAGGCCGAGGTACTGGCGACTGGTGACCGCGACAAAACCGGGCCCGGCGGCCACACCGCAGGCCAGGGCGGTGAGGACGGCCAGCGGCAAGCGAACCCGCAGCCTCGACGCACAGTGTCCCGTAGAGCGTGAGGGCTACGACGACCACACCGGAAACCACGCCCGCCATCGCGTCGTTGCGCAGTGAGGACAACGGGGTACACACCCCCGCGCGGATCCGGGTCCGGGTCTCCGCCGTCATTGCGCCGAGCGGCACGCAACCCTGCGGGTACCCCCATCGCCAATCCGATCGCTCCGGCACCGCATCCCGCCGTGAGCCCGATGAAGGAACGGAGACTCCCGGCTCCGGCTTCCGTCTGCGAAGCCAATGACGCCAGTGTGAGCATCCATGGTGAGGACAGCACCGTTTGTGTGACGGTCCCGGGCGCGAAGAGATCGTCCTTCAACTCGGCAAGCCGCGCCCTGTTCCTGGCCCGCTCGTCCAGAAACCGACGCCCGCCGACGGCCTCGACCTCCTCGATCCGCACCGTCGCACCGTCGCACCGTCCAGCAGACTCCGATCGGCCCGACTGAGCTCGACGCACTCTTCCGATCGGCAGGTCTCTGAACTGCGACGACTCATAGGCTACGTGTCTGTGACGAACTCTCACCAGCAACCGATGTCGCCGTCGGAGTAGTTCTCGATGCACTGTCCGAGCGATCAACACGGGGAGATGCGGCGCGGAAGGCGTTGGGGCCTTACCGACAGGGGAAAGAACTTCTGGTTCCGCAGCTGCAACCGCAAGGCCAACGGTGCTTCCCCGTACTCGGCGCACCACCGCTTCGCGAGCGAGGAGTTGTCAATGCCAACGGACGGCAAAAGGCAAGGAGATCTCTCCTTGCCCTTCTCAAGGTATAGCGCACTGGGGGGCTTGCGGCAAGGCCCCCGTTATGGCTCAGAATCATCAGCCGAGGCCACGACCTGCGGAAATGGGGGAACAACGCGCGGGTACTGCTGTCGACCTACGAGGGGGATGCGGTGACGTCAAACCAGCGGTGGGACCCGACAGGGCGGTCGTGAGTCCTCGTGGCGGTGGTGCAGGGGGCACGCCGCCCGGCCGGGCGGAGCGGGCCGGCCGAGCCGTCGGACGGAAGGCGACCAGAGATGCGAATGTGCCCGACAAGAGGTTCGACTGAGCTGGAGGTGCCGGTGAACCGATCGGCAAATGCAGTGCAACGGGACACGACTGATTCGGAGGTATCGCAATGATCGAGCAGTACGTGTTGGACCTCCAAGAGGTCGACGAGACACAGGTCGCGGTCGTTGGCGGCAAGGGCGCGCACCTGGGCGGGCTGTCTCGGATCGAAGGCATCCGCGTACCGGGTGGCTTTTGCGTGACGACAGATGCGTTCCGGCGGATCATGGCGGAAGTGCCGTGGATCGACGACCGACTCGATCGGCTGTCGCGCCTGAACCCGGATGACCGGGAGGCGATCCGGACGCTCAGCGCGCAGATTCGGCGGGCCATCGAAGGGATCGTCATCCCGGGCGATCTCGCGGAGGCGATCACCCGTGCGCTCACCCAGCTCGGCGAGCAGTCCGGCTACGCCGTCCGATCCAGCGCGACGGCAGAGGACCTGCCGACGGCCTCCTTCGCCGGCCAGCAGGACACGTACCTGAACATCGTGGGGCCGACGGCGGTCCTCCAGCACATCAGCCGATGCTGGGCCTCACTGTTCACCGAGCGGGCCGTGACCTATCGCCAGCAGAACGGCATCGACCACCGTACGGTCCGTATGGCTGTGGTCGTGCAGCGGATGGTCTTCCCTCATGCGGCCGGAATCCTGTTCACGTCGGACCCCCTCACGGGCAACCGGAAGGTCGCCACGGTGGACGCCGGCTTCGGCCTCGGCGAGGCCCTCGTCTCCGGCCTGGTGAACCCGGACGTGTTCAAGGTGCGCGACGGCCAGGTCGTCGCCAAGACGCTCGCCGCCAAACGACGTGCCGTTCAGGCCCGGCCGGCCGGTGGTACGCAGGAAGTGGCGATCGACCCACAGCGACAGGAACAGCCGGCGCTGACAGATGCGCAGGTCGTGCGACTCGTGCAGTTCGGGCGGCGGATCGAAGCGCACTTCGGCAGCCCGCAGGACATCGAATGGTGCCTGCTCGACGATGGCTTCCAGATGGTTCAGAGTCGGCCGATCACAACACTGTTCCCCATCCCCGAGACCGACGACCAGGAGAATCACGTCTACGTCTCCGTTGGTCACGGGCAGATGATGACCGGCCCCATGAAGCCCCTGGGGCTCTCCATGTGGCCGCTGACGGCCATGGTGCCGATGCACCCGGCCGGTGGGAGGCTGTTCGTCGACGTCACCCGGCGCCTGGCATCGCCCGCGAGCCGCGCCGGACTCCTGGACGCCTTGGGGAAAGACGATCTGCTGATCAGGGACGCGCTGGAGACCGTCTTGGATCGCGACGATTTCGTCCCGTCGCTCCCGGACTCGGGGCCGGGCAGGCCGCCTGGCGGCGCGCCCGTCACGATCGAGACCGATCCAGCCATCGTCACCGAGCTGATCGAGCGCAGCCAGGCGTCCATCGCCGCCCTGAAGCGCAACATTCGGACCAAGAGCGGACCGGCAGTGTTCGACTTCCTGTGGGACGCCTTCGAGGAGCACAAGCGGGTCCTCAGTGATCCGCTGAACTTTCAGGCGATCATGGCAGGGATGGAGGCGACGTGGTGGCTCAACGACAGACTCCAGGAGTGGCTTGGCGAGAAGAACGCGGCTGACACTCTGACGCTTTCCGCCCCCGACAACGTCACGTCGGAGATGGGGCTGGCGCTGCTCGACATCGCAGACGTGATCCGCCCTCATCCCGAGGTGGTGGCGTTGTTGCAGGACGTCGAGGACGAGGGTTTCCTAGACGAGCTGGCGAAGCTCCCGGGCGGGCCCGCGGCGCGCGACGCCATGGAGGACTACCTCGATAGGTACGGCATGCGCTGCGTCGGCGAGATCGACATCACGAGGCCGCGTTGGCGCGAGCGCCCTTCCACGCTCGTGCCCGTCATCCTGGACCATGTCAGGGACTTCGAGCCGGGTGCCGCTGAGCGGCGCTTCGAGCACGGGCGGCAGGAGGCGCGGAAGAAGGAACAGGACGTGCTGTCACGCTTGCGGGCCCTCCCGGACGGGGACCGGAAGGCGGACGAGGCCAAGCGAATGATCGACCAGGTCCGAACCTTCATCGGGTACCGGGAGTACCCGAAGTACGGCATCGTCAGCCGCTACTTCATCTACAAGAAGGCATTGCTGAAGGAGGCCGAACGCCTTGTGCAGGCTGGCGTGCTCTCTGAGCAGGAGGACGTCTTCTACCTCACGTTCCAGGAGTTCCACGACGTCGTGCGCTCGCACCAGGTGGATGACCGGCTCATCCAACAACGCAAGGACGCGTTCCGCTCGTACCACGCGCTCACACCGCCTCGCGTGCTCACATCGGAAGGCGAGGCCGTCGCCGGGGTGTACCGGCGCGACAATGTGCCGGCCGGTGCCCTCATCGGCGTACCGGTCTCCGTCGGGACCGTCGAGGGGAGGGCCCGGGTCATTCTCGACCTGGCGGAGGCCAATCTTGAGGCGGGCGACATCCTGGTCACGGCCTGCACGGACCCCGGCTGGACTCCCCTGTTCATCGGAATCGCGGGCCTGGTGACGGAAGTGGGCGGCTTGATGACCCACGGCGCAGTGATCGCCCGGGAGTACGGCCTGCCGGCCGTCGTGGGCGTGGAGCAAGCCACCCGGCTGATCCGTGATGGGCAGCGGATCCGTGTGCACGGAACCGACGGGTACGTCGAGATCCTGCCTTGACCGATCACACCGAGAAGGCCCATCCGTAGCGTCCGACTAAGACAACGCATAGCAGTTCAGCGAACTGACCGAACAGATCGAGATCCATGCCCATGTCGTCCACGCTCTGACGACCGCACTCGCCGAGCTCCGACGAGACAGACCCTCCCAGCGAACGTCCGTCGACTCCCGACCGAAGCCACCACCACCGTGGCCCTGACTCTTCTGGCTCCGCCTGGCCGGAGGACAGCCGAGCGGGCCGGGTAGCTGCTGGTGGTGACCTCAGTGCTGGATCAGACCGCCGACTGGGACAGCAGCGACGTGTCCCGTTGCCGGAAGGCCCTGCGCCAAGGAGAGGCCGACTCCTCGACTGGACGGGAAGCCGAACAACGCACAGCCCGCGCAGGTCAGCGTCCTCATCAACCCTTGAGGGTTCACAACAGTTGGGTGTTCATGAGTCGCGGTCACCTGGTGCGGAACCGGGCACCTGGTGACCGCTTCCCAGATTCGGGAAGATCGTTTCCCGTCCTGCGGCAGATCCTGGCAGACAGGGTGAGGCGGTGGCATACCAGGTCGACCACGACGATCCGTACGGTGAGCTCGTCGCCCTCGCTCACGATCTGGCCGAGGTGGTCGACTGGTTCGTCACAGACTCGGAAGGGCAGAAGCAGGTTCTCCTGGAGGGCATTCAGTGACAGTTGGACCCGTCCACGCTGGGTGTCCACGTCGATGATCTCGCCCTCAAACCGCTGGCCCGCTGGCCTACTTTGGTGGCTGGAAGCCGCCGATCTTCTGTTCCAGGAGTTCGGCGAGCCGTAGCGGGGTTCGGTCCTCGAACATCGGACCGATGAGTTGCACTCCCACCGGCAGGCCCTCGGGAGACCGGCCAGCAGGTACGGCGGTGGCGGGCAGGCCGGGCATGGTGGCCAGACCAGCCCAGACGAGCTGGTCGAAGTACGGGTACTCGACGCCGTCGATGTCGATCCGGCGTTCCAACACGTTGGGGTTGTGGTCGTGCGGGAACGCCGGGGTTGGTGTGATCGGACACACCACGGCATCGAACTCGGCGAACAACTGCCGCCAGCCGTGGCGATGGCGTTCGCGATGGTTGTTCGCCTCGATCCAATCCCGGTGGCTGAGCACCATGCCACGCAACCGCGTCGCGTCGAGACTCTGGTCGTCTGCGTTCAATGCGGCGGCGCGTGAACGCAGTTCCTCGTGCGCCTCGACGGGAAAACGGGCGACGGAACCCGAGAACAACAACTGCGTGTAGAGCGTGGCGGCTTCGGTGAGATCGGGCAGCAACGGGCTGTGCCGTTCGACGCAGGCGCCGCCGTCGATCAGCGCGTCAGCCACCCGGTTCACACCCGCCCGCACAGCGGACCCGGTCGGAATGAGCGGATGCTCGTCGAGGACCAAGACCCGGAAGTCGCGGAGCTGCTCGTGGCGCGCGGGCGGCAGCGTCACGTGGTGCGCCTTGCCGAGCGTCAGGGGATCTGGTCCGGCCATGACGTCGAGCAGGAGCGTGAGGTCGCGGGCAGTGCGCGCCATCGGACCGACGACGGCGAGGTCGAGGTCGACCGGCAAGGCCGGCTCGGACGGTGGGACCATGCCGCGGTTCGCGGCCAGTCCGAGTGTCGGCTTGTGCGCGTAGATTCCGCAGAAGTGCGCGGGGGTGCGCAGCGAACCGGCGAGGTCGGAGCCGATGGACAGCACGCCGAACCCGGACGCCAGGGCTGCCGCCGATCCACCGGAGGACCCGCCCGAGGTGCGATCGTGATCCCACGGGTTGTTGGTGGTGCCATAGATCTCGTTGAAGCTCTGGATGTCTTGCAGACCCATGGGCACATTGGTCTTACCGAGTACCACCGCGCCAGCGGCCTTGAGCCGCGACGTCTGTACGGCGTCCTCGGCAGGCACATAGTCCCGGTGTTGCGGCAGACCCCAGCTCGTGGGCAGCCCGGCGATGTTGTACGACTCCTTGACCGTCACCGGAATTCCGAGCAACGGCCGGACCTCGCCGCGGGCGCGCGCCTGGTCGGCACCGCGCGCGGCGGCTCGTGCACGGTCGAAGTCCGGTACACATATCGCGTTGATCACGTTGTCGTTGCGCTCGATACGGGCAATCGCCTCGTCGGTCAGTTCCGCCGAGGTCACTTCACCGGCACCTAGGGCAACCGCGAGTTCTTCTGCACTCCGAAAGTTCCACTCCATAAATCCGACCGTACTGACCTCTGGCAGAGGTCATAAAATACTGATTCACACAACGGAGTAGTTGGCTCAACTCATCATGTTGTTCTCCGGCCACAGAACTCTGCCCGAGCGATGGGCGAGGACCATCCCCGCAGTTGCGGGGCCACACTTCCACCTGCAAGTTCATCCGCGTTGGACCCGGTCTTTGGGGCCGAGCTCCGCCCGCCATGGCATGCGAGTGCCGGATTGATTGTCACGGCCTGTGCGAAGACATTGCAGGCCGTACGCAGTGGTTGCCAGTGAGACCACACGCTGCTTGCCGGGTGCTTGGATGGGCACCCGGCAAGCTTGCCGCCGGTCTCTCGTCTGCGGCTGGTCGAACTCAGGTGACTAGGCCGCCAGATGGGCGGCCACGGTCCGCAGCAACTCCCCGGCGTTGAGGGACTCGGTCAGATCGGGGATGTCCACCTCATGGAGCGTCTGTCCGTCCCCAGCCGCGATGACCGCGTAGTCGGGGGCCTTCCGGGCCTCCGACGCATGGCCTTCCTGCACGGCGACAACATCGCCGTTCCCCTCGGTGATGACGGTGAGTTTCATACGAGGCCGCCCCCTTGAAGGTTGTGAGTACCCGCTTCACTGCCGATGTTGCGGATCGTCACCCCGTACTCGGTGTATCCGGCCCCGGTCCTCCGCTTGCTGTGGTTGAACGCGATGTGAGTGGGGCCGTTGCCCGAAAGCTTGACATCGGGCCAGGCCGGTTGCGCGCCCCGATCCTCACCATTCGCAAAGTTGTACCACCAGGTGATCTGAGCACCGGCAGCCAGTGTGGTGACAGACCCGAGGTTGTTGAATGCCATGACTTCTTCCTCTCGATATCGGAAGTCGAAGTGCTGAGCAACTCGAATTGGGCACTCAATTTGAATCCGGCCCAAAACTCCTGCCGGGAAGTGCAATTCAAGTGGCGTAAGCCCATCATGGCGGTTAGGCATGAGACCGACCATCACCTGAAAGGGGGACACCTCCCGCGGAAGGCCCCGTCGCCGAAGGGCGCTAGTCAATCCCCCAGGGCAACTCCCACAGAATGGAACGCTCCTGGGCCCTGGAGAGCCGATGCGCCGTATAGGCACCCTGCTTCATCCAAGCGCACGCTTGCCATGAGCTGTGGATCACGCGCCCAAGGTGTAGCGGTCCTGATTCAGCATGAGCCCCGGGATACCTCAAGGCCACCCATCGCTATCAGACACATTCGGACGAGGAGTCACGGTGCCGGTCGGGAGGGCTGGCGGACAAGCACCCCGCCGACCAACGCCAGCGCGGCGTGGCCGGCAGGGCGAACGTGGCTTGACGAGGCGCTAGTTACCACGCAGGTGGGTGACCCCACCTCGGCAAGATCTCATGAGATGGGACATCCCAGGTGTCAACTCTGCCCCGGATCCCTGACCTTCCCTGTGACAGTCGGCCCCTCCGACCAACTGCCGTCCAGCTGGAATATGCTCAACTGCATCCGCAGAGCCTCCTCCGGCTCGGCCAGCGCGTCGGCAACCGTGGGCACGGACACTTCGATGCTCGTCTCGCCCGGGAGAATGGGGAACCAGTACTCGGCTCCCGACAGTGGACGCTCCGGATCGGGAGTCACACCGAGTTGGGCCAGCCACTGCGGATCGACGTCCTTCGTGGAGAGCTCCGGACCCCCGCCCGTCGACCGGAAGGCGAACCGGGCCAGGAAGACGCTGTCGGCCGGAGCGGAGAGCCTCACCCGCCAGGTGAGCCTCTCACCCTCAGCGACCGAGTCGGCGACCGGATCCACACTGATCACAGGCATGGGGTCGTCGTTCTCGGCGAGGACGCCCCCGGCGGCGGCGCCCACCGTCGTGCCACGCACGGCCTTGGCCACGACCGGGTGGTGAACATCGTTGTCGAAGGTGCGATTACCCCGGACCGTGATCGGCACACTCACGGAACCACCGGCCTGCAATTTCACCGTGCGGACCGTGGACCGGCCGCTTTTCGGGTCGATGACGCCGAGTTTGATCACGCCGGTGCCCTTGCCGGTGGCTCGGACTTTCACCCGGTGGGTGCGGGTACCCGAGTCCCCTTCCTTGACCGTCTCCAGATCGACGTCGACCCGCGGGAGCGGTACGGGATGCACTGCCGGAGTGCCGGGGCGCCAGCCCCAGGCGTCCAGCAGCCAAAGCTTGCCGGACGCGCCACGCGGCGTGAGCTCCAACGACCGAATCCGCTTCAGGTCGAGGCCGGCAGCGGTGGCGGCCTTCAGCGGGACGCGGAGCTCACGCGCCCAGTCAGAGGCCGTCCCGCTGGGGCCGGGGAGTCCGTCGACCTCCACCCGGCCGAGCGTCACACGCTTGCCGGAGGCGTCGGTCACGGCGATGTCGAGCCGGGTGCCTGAGATGTCCGGCGGGACGATCACCCGCAGGGCGAGCGCGTCGGAGCCGGCCAGCGAGAATGCGCGCTGCGGCGTCAGCTTCACCGGTGTGCCGGGCTTGTCCCAGTCGGCCCTGACCGCGTTGCGGCCCGGTTCGTCTTCGGTGTACTCCCAGGGTGCGAAGTGTGGCGACCGATTGGGCTCGGAGCGCTGGATGCATGCCTGGGCATCCCTCGGTGAGACCTGTTGACACACGCGCCCGTTGGTCACGGAGAGCGGGGCGTCGGGCAGGATCGCCGCGGTGCGGTTGCCGCCGACGGCATGGGTGAGCACCCGGGCGGGGCCGGCGGAGGGCGCACGGCGGCCAGATCCATCGAGGAGTGGGCGGACCCGGTCGTCGCCCGTGAGGAACAGCCGTGCTGCGGCGGCGATGTAGGTGGTACCCGCCGTCTGCTGCTGCTTGACGCTCAGCCTGGTCCCGGCCCCCGCCGAGCACACCGGATCCTCGTCGTCCCAGACGTCGTCGTGGGCGGGCGCTTCCGCCTGTCCCGGCGTCCACTCGGTGTTGAAGTAGTTGTGGTTGGCGCCGACCATGTACACCGCGCTGTGCAGTGCCGTGCCCCGGCCGATGCCCCGGGAGGCGTCGAGGTACATCTGCCCCTGCAGGTCGTTCATATCGCCGTCGCAGCCGGGCAGGATGGTCATGGAGGGCACATCCGGCGCGGGGTTCTGGCCGAAGATGGTGGGGCCGATGAGGACGGTGCCGCGGATCCGCCAGCGCACCGGACCCCGGGCGCCGTCCTCGGCGCGCGGGGGCGGAAACACGCTGTCGAGGGCCGCCCGGTTCACACCCTCGCCGCCCCGGGAATGGCCGACGAGGAGCACCTTCGAGAGATCCACGGCATCCATCGCTTGTACGGCTCCAGGGGCCTTCGCGGGCTTCGCCCCCCACTCCGCCCAGCGCGCCAAGTGCTGGCGCACCAGCGAGGACCGGGCCTGTGCCCCGGCATCGACCTTCCAGCCGTCCTGTCCGTTGACGCCGTTCGCGGAGATGGAAACCGTCACATAGCCCTGGGACGCGAGGTGCTTCTGGTCATGCCGATAGCCGCGGTAGCTCGGGATCGCCTTCTGTCCCGTCGGGCACGGCCACCGGATGTTCGACTCGTCCGTACCTGGCTCGTAGCAGGTGGTGTGGCGGCCGTGGAGGAAGAGTGCCAGGGGCCGCTTCCCTGGTGCATCCGTCGGACCGACGACCGTGGCCCGCATCTCCACAGGGTGCTTGTACCCCGGCAGTTTGACCGACTTCAGGGCGTACTCGCCGCTGGTGGTGCGGTACTTGCCGGCGACACCGGGGTCGACGGGGTTGGTGGGCAACGGGACCGGGGGCGTCGCCGGGGCCGGCGCACGCCGCTGGTCGGGCGCCCGGTGAGCGCCCGCGGCGTCCAACCGCCGCCAACCGGCGACCACTTGGAGCTCGCTCACCGGTCCCACTCTTGCCCGGTCGATACGGAGCCGGAAGGTGCGGTGATCGGAAGTGGCCTCAGGAACACCGAGCGTCCGTTCCCCGGAGCGGAACTCGATCAGGGCACTGCCCATGCCCACGGGCTCGGGCGAACTCCAGACCAGTTCCCCGTCCGCGATGTGCCACCCGCTCGGCAGCCGTTCCTCCGAGGCGCCCGGGGGCGCCCCGGGTATGGACTCGGCCGTCGGCTGCGCATGCGCAGCCCCGGCGGCCAGCGCCACAGCCGTCAGGGCGGCCGTCAGCGCGCGTGAGACCAGTCTCACGATGGTTCTCCTCGTCGTCGGTCAAGCCTCAGCTCACCGGGGATCCCGTGTGAGCCCTCGCACGGCCAGAGGGTGACGTACCGTCATCGGTTGCCTCGCGTGGAGAAGATGGCCGGAGTCCGTACGAAGCCCCAGCAGTCGACTCCCGCGGAACCCTCTTGGGTGACAGCCGCTCCCTGACCGGTGCGGAGGTGCGCCCAAGTCGTAGCGCGTCAGAAGAGGGAGCAGAAGCCTTCCGAATTGCCACAACTCCAGCTCAGATCAGGCGACTTCACCATCGCGACCCATTGTTGCGAAGCGTCATGGAAGGTTCATGGAGGGAGGTTCATAGCTCGCCGTTCAACCTCGGCGTGAGATGAGCCGGGCGAGTGATTCTGTCGGCCAGCAGAGCCAATCGAGGAGAGGGCTGGTGACCACGAACCAGTGGACACTGATACGGCCCTGCTCCTTCTCCAGGATCAGTGGTGCCTCATCCCGGTACACGTAGCGAAGGTACCGGTGGCGGAACGGCGTTCCGGCTATCAGCAGCACCGGTGAGGCGACAACGATGGCCATCGAAAAGAGGTATCCAACCGTCCCGTCGCATTGTGGGAGCTCGCACCGCCGGCCTGGGCGAGTTCTCCGACCGTCATCCCCTGCGCCGGGGCCACGCCCCCTCTCCCCATCTAGTCATTCGCGGGAGTGAAGCCAAAGTGGTACTTCTCCAGGCCCTCGATCGGAAAGACGACCCCCATCAACTCCCGAAACCGGGCATCAGCCGTATCTCCCCCAGCGCACCACACCCTCAGGGTGTACCGACTGTCCGCCCGGAGCCGGAACTCAAGCGCCGGTCCGTCGATATTGCACAGGATCTGCTGACCGGTTCCCGTCACCCATGGCCACTCACCGAGCAGCTCAAAATCGGAACCCGGGTCGGATACGGTCGGGGAAACCTCAATCACCACCGACGCGTCGTGAGCCTGCGCGTTGCTGACGATCAACGCAACGCCCTGGCCCACCCGCACTCGCGTCCCGTCCACCGGTAGTTCAGCCCAGAATGGGCGCTGTTCGCCTGGCCGTCGCATCTCATCCAGTCCAAAGATTGACCGGTCGATGGCCACCGCGCCCGTCATCCGGACAGTTTCGTCAACGGTCATACGAATTCCTCATGCCTCGACGCGTCCACTGGGCGGCGCCTTCGTGCACGGAATCGATCTCGCGCCCCACCGGTTCGACCGCCTCGATCGCCTGCTGCATTGCGGTGGTCAACCACGATACCGGCGGCCCTGCCTGCCGTACGGGCTGCCCGGTGCTAGGTGTGTGTGTGTGGGGGGCGGATCAGACGGAGGGGTCGGGTGACGTGCGGTTCCCGACGGGGGCCTGTTCCGCCTGCTGGGCGATGTGCGCCTGCGAGAAGAGAACCGCTACTCCGGTGATGCTCAGGATGCGCTCCAGGGACGCCGGCGGATGGTCCAGGTGGAGCCGTACATCTCGCGCGGTGGTTTTGCGATGGATCATCAAAAGGGCCGAGATGCCCATGGAGTCGCAGAACTGGAGCCCGGTGCAGTCGAGTCGCAGGTCGTGCAGTCCACGGTGAGTGGTGAGGCAGTGGTCGGCGTACCGGACCAGTTCATCGCTGGTGGCGTAGTCGAGGTCGCTGGTGAGTTGGAGGGTTGCAGTGCCCGCGGCGGCGTCAACGGTAAGGGTGAAGGGAGAGTGTGGCGGGCACATGGCGTGCGGTGAGGATGTCGGCGGTCCAGGTGATGAAGGTGGTGAACAGGTCGTCGTCATCGATGTAGAGGGCCGCGCCCAGGAAGTCGACGATGTGTCCGATGTCTTCGGCAGTGCGCTCGCGCTGTACAGCCGTGTACGCGGCCATCGCGGGGAAAACATCCTCAAGCCGGGTGAGGACTTCCTTGACGAGCTGCCCCTGGGAGCGGACGACGAGTGTGTATTCCTGGTCGGCGAGGTGGGGCAGGTCGTCGATCTGCTGCCGCCCGGCGGCGAGGCTGGGCGTGGGGATACCGTCGGAGAGCTGCTGGGCTGCGGCTCGTGCGTCGGGGGCCCAGGCGTTGACTCCGAGCAGACGGGCATAGCGGCCGTCGGGCCCGAAAGCCGCTCCGCCGGCGAGGACAGGCACGCCGATGGCCTGGCAGGCTGTGATCGCGGCGTGGGCGTCGGGCAGCCGGGTGGGGATGGACGAGGAGAGCGCGACGGCGTCCGCGCCGTTGTGGTGGAGGTGGGCGATGAGGTGCGGGGTGGGTACCTGTGCGCCCAGGAAGTCGACCTGCCAGCCGCGCAGTGTGAGGACTTCGGCGAGGAGACGGGCTGGCAGGACGTGCCACTCCTGATTCACACATGCCACGGTGACGCGGCCCAGCGCGGGTGGGGTACGGACCGCGGGGTGGTGGGCGAGGGTGGCGATGACGCGCTCAGTGATCGCGCTGGCGGCATGTTCCTGGGCGACGCTCAGCCGGTTGGCAGCCCACTCTTCGCCGACCTTCATCTGCACCGGGGCGATGAGATCCAGCAGAACCGTCTCCGGACTCACGCCGCCTTCCAGAGCGGCGCAGACGATATCTGCGGCACGGTACTCGTCACGGCAGGTCACCGCGGTCCACAGCCGGTCCCGCAGAGACCGAATGCCGCCGGCGCAGCCAGTGTTGTTCGCCTTCACGCTGTGTATCTGCCCCGAGTATGGCCGTTCACCGCGCTCAGGTGGGTCGTGAGGGGGGCACTGATCGCGATGGCCGCCATGTCGTCGTGGCTGGCACCGCGCACCCACTGCGAGGCGAGCATCTGAATCCGCTCGACGACGGCTTCTCCGGGCATCGCGGCGCACTCCGACAGCGCTCGTTTCAGACGGTCGTCGCCGAACAGTTCGTCGCCTACCGGTCCGCCGCGGGCCTCAGTGAATCCGTCCGTGTAGAGCACGCAGATCTCGCCCGGTTGAAGAACCGTCTCGACCGAGCGGACCTCAATGGTCGGGAGGGCTCCGATCAGAGTGCCGCGAGTGGGCACCTCCTCGACGCTGCCGTCCATGCGAACCACCAAGGGGGCGGGATGGCCTGCCGAGGTGAGGCGCAGCTGTACCTGGTTCTCCGTGCGCTTCACCGATGCCATCACCAGCGTGGCGAAGCGGGTGTGGTGGGAGGTCAGGAGGGCTCCGTTGAGAAGCTGCAGCATTCGTTCGTGGTCATCAGCCATCGGCATCAGCGCCTGCAGGGTGTTGCGGATCTTTCCGGTCAGAACGGCCGCGTCCAGGCCCTTGCCGCACACATCGCCGAGGATGACCAGTGACGCGTCGTCCGGGGTGCTGCCGGGGTGGGCATCGTAGAAGTCGCCGCCCACCCGTTCGCTGGCGTCGGCAGCTCGGTAGCCGCCGGCGATCTCCACCCCGTTGAGCCGGTGCAGCCGAGGCGGGAGCAGGTCACGCATGAGGGTCTGGGTTATGGCGCTCTGCTCGCTGTAGAGACGGGAGGCGGACAGGGCGGCGCCGGCCCGGGCGGCGAACAACCGGGCGAAGATCTCTTCGTTCTCGCTGAACTGCGCGTGGTCGGTGGTACGCAGCAGGATCAGGGCTCCGGCGGGCACGCCGTGGCCGGGTAGGGGGGTCACGACGACCGACCGGATCGTTTCGCTGTAGTCCGGCGGGACGGTCCAGTCGGGCAGGTTGGCGGGGTCGATCCACCGTGAGGGCACGGGCGGGAATCCCTGCAGCGCCTCACTGAGGCCGGGGAGTTGGGACGGATCGGCGGCGACCAGGGCATGGGTGACGTCCTGGCCTGCGATACCGAGTGCGAGGGGCAGCTTGCCGCCGGACGCCGGGGCGACGACGACCGCGACATCCGCCAGGTATTCGGCGGCCAGCCGCGCGGTGGCGGTCATGCACCTGTCGGTGTTCAACGAGGCCAGCAGGACGTTGGATGCCTCCGCGAGGAACCTGGTGCGTTCCCGCTCGGTGGCGAGCGCCTCTTCGGCGAGGCGCCGGTCGGTGTCGTCGACCAGCCACCACACCACACTTCCGTCCTCGCGCCGGGTGGGGTGCGCCTCGTAGCTGTGCGCGGCGATCCGCCCGGATACCGAGGGGAGATCCCCCGCGTGGCAACCGTTCCGGGCAGGACGCCATCCGTGCGCCACCGTTTCCCTGTGGGCGCGGGCCAGCCAGTTGGGGACCGCGTCCAGCATGCTTGCCCCCGGCGCCGCGCCTTTCAGGAGAAGGGCGGCGGCGGGGTTCACTTCCACGACGGTTCCGGCCGCATCGGCCACGATCGCGGGGTAGGGGGACAGGGCCCAGAGGCCGGAAGCGACGTACTGCTCGGATCTCGTGACGGAGACTCCCTCGGTAGAGGCCATGGAGAGGGCCCGCCCGGGGCGAACCGCACCACCCTTCCCAACTGGAGGAAAATACTTAACCGGCGGCAAGCATCACTCAGGCGCGTCATCGATAGCAACCCGCCCCCGGTGCCGCCTTCCGGTGAAAGGCCGCACCCGAGGGCGCCTCTCACCGTGAAGGTTCAGAACCTTCACGGAAAGGTCACATGCTGGTATCACCCGGCCCCCGCCGGGTCCGGACGGCCATGCCAGTCCAAACACACCACCAGAGAGTCGTCCACGGCCGGGCCGGAACCGCGATACCCGAGCAGTTCCTGGAGTATCGCTCTGGGCACCTGCGAAGCGGGCAGCAGACGTGTACTGGTGATCGAAGCGGCCAAGGCGCGGAAGCTGTACTTCTCGCCGCCCGGTGACAGCGCGTCATAGACGCCGTCGCTGACGAAGAGCAGCCGGTCTCCAGGCTCGACCCTGAAGTGCTGGGAAATGTAGGCAGTGTCCTGGAACATTCCCAGGGGCATCTGCGCCTCAAGCTCGACCGCTTCGACCGCGCCGTTACGCAACCGCCAGATGCGCGGTGAGCCGGCATCGATGATCTCCACGTCCCCGGTCGGGAGGTGGAACCGGAGCAGCAGCGTCGACAGATAGCGACTTCCCTGGTGTTGCCCGTAAATGGCCTGGTCGGCCAGGTACGCCTGGTCACTCAGATTCAGGCCGGCACGCCGGGCGTTGCGCAGGGCGTTGACCATGAGGCTGGTCAACATCGCGGCCTCGATCCCCTCCCCCATGCCGTTGCTGACTGTCAAGTAAAGGTCGTCAGCGGAGGCCGCCCAGTCGAAGCTGTCGCCGAAGATGGCGTACGCGGGTTCAAGTTGGGCGCCGAGGCTGTACTCGGGCCGGGCGCAGGAACGGCCGGGCAGCAGCTGCCACTGCATCTCGGCGGCGAGCGTCAGCCGTTCCGCGCGGCGCGCCTGTAGGAACAGGTCGGTGTCCCGCTCCGCGACGACCACTTCGTGCGCCAGCGCGTCCGCGTACTCCTGGAGCTGCTCGACAGCATCCGCAGCCAGTCCGTCCTCGCCGCCTTCCACCCTGACGCTCAGGACGCCCAGCCTGTCCCCCCTGACGCTGACCGGCAGGTGCGCCGTTACAGTGGAAGTCGAGGCGTCGTACACGCAGTGCGGTTTCTGGGCGCCGAACGCCCGGCCCGGAGCACTGTCGTGGACCGACAGCGGGGGCAGGGTGTGCGGCAGCACCCCGATGGGCTGCAGTCTCGTCATGGCATAGTCGGCCATCAGTAGTTCCACCGAACGGGCATGATGACGGCGCTCGATCAGGGATCGGATCACGTCGAAGATCTCATGGGGCGCGGCCTTGCGCAGAGAACGCTCGACCGCGCTGGGTCTGTCCACTGGTACCGGTCCTTCTTTCTTTCGCATATCTTCATCTACGCGACTGTCCATATCGACCAGCCGGAACGGGCACAGAAGGCCCTCGGGAGCGTCACATGCGCGAGACCTCCGCCCCCCTGCACCAGCACGGCTCCCATGCCGTGCGCGAGATCGGCCAGGTCCTGGAGCTCCTCGAAATTGCCTGGGAGCGTGGCCGCAGCACGCTCAGTACCGCACCGATCTCCCCCGCCCAGACGCGCGTGATGTACATCATCGAACGCGAACCCGGGATCAACGCGAGCACGCTGGGCCGTCGTCTCTCCGTAGCAGCACCCTCCGTCACCCGCCTCTGCGACCGCCTCCAAGCCGCCGGATTCATCCGCAGGACCCCGCGCACCGAGGACCGCCGTGAAATGCTGCTGGAACTCACCGGCACGGGCATCGCGCACCTGCGCGTCATCAGAGATCGCCGGGAGCAGACCCTCCGTCAGGCCATGAGCCGCATGCCTCCCGACGCCCAACACGCCCTCGCTACCGGACTCAGCGCATTGTGCGACGCCGTCAGCGAGCCCGCCCAGCCCCTCGACCATCGAGAATCGGCCTGAGCAGCCCACGCGGGGACCGCACTGTCGCTCATGGAAGAGGCGACTGCGTCGGTCAGTCCGGCCAGTGTCGTCGGACGTGGTTCAGGCGGGGAGGAGAGTGGCGTCCTCGGAGTTGGCCTGGGCGAGGCGATGGCGGGCCGCAGCGAGGGCCGTGTCGATGTCACGCGTTCCGGTGGACACACACAGGGTGTAGGCGAGATCGTCCCTCCGCCGTCGCACAACCGGATCGCCGTCCTGCCGGTTCAGGGCTTCGTAGTCGCTGACCAGCCGCGACAGAACGGACAGATGAACCATCAGCATGATCAGCCTCCCGTGCCCAAAGGCAGTGCCTTCTCCTTCATGCTGGCCCGGATACCCCCCGGCCGACTCCCCACACCCCCACCACCTGCCTTGGCACGGTTGGGCCCTCAGCCACATCTAACCGGGGTGCACTTCACCGTTCAGACAGTGGGTAGGTGGTCGGGGAGGGGTAGAGCGTACTGGGGCTCGCGGTTCGCGGTGATGCGGGCGTGGCGCAAGAGCTCCCGGATGATGCCTGCGTTGCCCATGGCCCAGCCGGTGGCGGGGGCAAGGTCCCCAGTTGTCTCGCGGTGTTCAACATTGGACCAGCGGATGCCGTCGACGTCGGTCGTCGCGCGGGCCGCGAGGTCGGCGACGAGGATGTCGGCGAAGTCGCGACCGTCACCACGTTCGACCAGGCGGTCACAGGCGAGGGCTAGGACGCCGGCGGTGCCACAGCAGCGGCCGTTGTTGTCCCAGAAACCGGGGCGGATCCGTCGTGGGATACCGGAGTTGACGACTGTGTGCCAGCAGCGGTCGGCGAGAGCTGGCCAGGCGGGATCGTCGGGCAGGACGTGGCCCAGTAGCCGGAACGCCTGGGCGTCGCCGACCGGACCGTGGCACCAGCCGTAGTTGTGGCGTTCGATCTTCTCGTGCTGCTGTTGCGGATCGGAGTGTCCGACGAGGAAGCCCTCCGGGCCTGCTTCGTTGCGGGAGACGACGTCGGCGGCTCCGGCCACTGCGAGGTCGACGAGGTCGGGGCGGCAGGCGGCCCGGCCGACGGCAGCGAGCGCGTAGACGATGCCGAGGGTGCCGTGCGACATATGGTGAAGGCGGGGAACCGCACCGGCCCGGATCTCCCACTGAACGCCAGCCGTGGTGGGCTCGGCAGCGTGCAGGTAGCGGTCGACGGCCAGTTGGGCGAGGTCGAGGTCGCCGCACTCCAGCGCGGCGAGCGCTATGCCTGCGTTGCCTGCGATCAGTTCGAAGTAGTCGTTCCAACCCGCGCCGTCGTAGCGGGAGCGCAGGACATCCAGAGCACGGTCGGCGGATGCCCCCGCCGCGGTGTCACCGAGCACACGGTGCACGCCCCGCAGGGCGACAGCCATGCCAGCCACTCCCGTGTACAGGCCGCTGTCCTCCCAGTCTTCGACCGCGGCAGCGACACTGCGGGCACCGCGCAACGCCATGTCCGCGTACCGATCGTCGGCGAAGTACCGCCAGGCATCGAGCAGAGCCGGCAGCACTCCCGAAGTTCCGCTGTACAGCCCGGGCGTGACCTGGTCGTCGGCGAGAGTGTTCGGCCAGGCCACACCACCGTCGCTGTCCCGCGCAGCCTTCGTCAGCCACTCAAGGGCCCCGAAGGCAAGCGACTCTGCGTCATCCGGTGCACCAGTGATCATCGGTCTAGCGTTCCACAGACTCGGGCTGCCCCACGTCTCACATCAAGCCGTCTCCGGTTCAGAAACAAGCCCTGAGCTTGTTCCTGAACCGGGCATGCCAGGCGGGGACGATGGCCGACGGGGCGACTACCGGCTCCGCTACTTGAGACCTGTCCGCGTCGTTCCGGGCATCCCGGCCCGCTGCGCCTCCGGGCGGCCCGGTTGTCAGTGCGCGCTGGTACAACTCCTGGGTACCGACCCGACCAGCAGAGGAGACCCGTGGGCACCTGGGGACCCGGCAACTTCGAGAACGACACGGCCGCGGACCACTTGTCGATCCTCACGGACCGGCTCATCACCGAGGTGGCGGACGCGATGGCCGGCGACCCGGTCGAGATCGAGCCTGGCGAGTACTGGGGAGTCACGGTGCCGGCCAACCTGGAGTTGCTGAGCGTTCTGGCGCGGCAGGGCTACGTGGGGGCGTCGCTGCCCGAGGCCGAGGTGGTCGAGGAGTGGAAGAAGACATACATGGCGGTGTGGGAGGGCTCCATCGACGGCCTGATGCCCTCACCGGGTCACAAGGACGAGCGACGCACCGTCCTGATCCGTACCTTCGACGAACTGGCCGCGCTCAGGAGGAAGGAGGACTCAGACTGAGGACTGTCTCCGGCTGAACACCCACACGGCGTGCAGGACGAGCGGCCTCCACCAGCAGGCACACCTTCGCCTGGTCCCGTCGGAGCAGGCGTCGGACGTCCTGATGCTGCTGTTGATGCGGCCGGCTTTCCGCGATCTCGATGAGAAGGTCCATTCCTTCGGCCGCAGTACGCGTCCAAGATCCGGTGGTAGCTGTCGGGCCGCGGCTGTGCGGTCCGTGTTCTGTGCGGCGGTGCGGGTTTCCCGGCTCCGCACAGTCCGGCTGCCGGCGGACCGGTTCATGCCATTGTCCGGGACGGCCTGGGCTGGTGATGGCCGTCGGTGCCGCATCGGTCGCCAGGTTCGGAGGTGGCGCCTCTACGTGGTCCACGGGTCCCGGGAGATTGTTTCCACTGGTGGGAGGGGGGTGCTCAACAATCCGGAGCGGGCGAAGACTCGGTGAGGAAGAGGCACGGCAGGACCGCCGCTTCTCACCGGCTCGCATGCAGGCTTGCTCAGCTTCGGGGCATCGCTCTGAGAGTGCGTGGGGTGGCGGCAACCACAGAGAGGATGACCATGCACCCTTCTCGCTGGACACGAATGCGGGTGTCCACCAGGAACTCGGTTTGCGGCGTAGTGAGTGCGGCAGCCTGTGCGCTGTTGATGAGCGCTCTGCCGGCCAAGGCGGTCGAGCCTGATCCGATTGCCGTCCGGGAGGCGGTGGTACGTGTTGCCACCACCGGTGTGATGACCGACGCCGACCGTGCGACGATCAAGAGCGATCCCGAAGTCGCCCGGAGTGTTGTCGACCCGGGACTGACAGAGGTCAGGGATGTCCCAAGGAGCTCCTCGGGCTCACTTGCCCAGGCCCGCAAGACGTCGTGCACCCATGCCGACCGGTACATCGTCTACCGCAGCACCCTGGGGTTCAAGACCGCAGAATGGCACATGCGTGTCAACTGGTGCTACGACGGAAAGAAGGTCTCCCGTGTCACCAGGGACGCCTACATCGCGAACTACGACAAGGCGACCATCAAGTACCACGGCGAGATCAAGAACACCCTGGAGTACCGGCCGGGGGCGGTGAACGCTCGCGTGGTCATGCAGGGGCACCTTGAGCAGTGCGTGATCAAGTATGGCTGCTACGCCAACTACTACCCCTACCAGGACTTCACCGTCGGCAACAACGGAAGCTATCAGCTCATTCAGCGCAAGTGACCCGGGGAGTGGGTGCGGTGGCCCGGCTGCCGTACCCCCTCCGTTCATGTGTCTGCCGGCCCCATTGGGGCCGGCAGACACATGAACAGGGCTCCCTTGGTGCAGGGGCAGGTGAGGTCAGCGGAGGTGTTGCAGTCCCGTCCATCAGTGTGCCGCAGTTTCAGCAGGTGGCCCGGTACGGCAGATCGGGGAGGTGGGTCTTCCACTCGGTGGCGGTCAGCCCTGAACCGCAGCTATCTGCTGCGCGAGCGTCGACTCGGCGAGCATACGGTTCGCGGGCGAGTCGACGTCGCCCGGAGTTTCCTGACCGCGCAGATCATCGATGGCTCGTGGCCGCGACCGGGATCCGCACGGCAAAGGCGATGGGGCTGGACCAGGCCGCCTTGGAAGTGGACCGGCGGTGTCGTGCGGGGAGATCCTTCGTGTCATGGAGCACAGAGCGAGCGGCGGTGGAAGGGACCGGAACTTCTTTGAGGAGGTCCGGGAGCGGGCAGATCGTGCAGGTGTCGATGGGCAGGAGATGGAGTACCTCCGCGAGGTCGCGCTGTCCCGTGCCGAGAATGCGCGCCTCCCTGCCGAGTCGCGAAAACAGTGGGCCAAGCTGTCACTAGAGGTCAACGCCCGTATGCATGGTGAAGGCTCGTGGGATCAGGCACGAATGACTCGGCAAAGCTGCGGTCTGCGGACGATGATCATCGAGGAGCTTGGTCCAGATCCCAACGACTCCGACTGGAACCCTGCTGCCGTCGCCTCGGACATCATGAGTGCGCTGGCTCTGACGCCGCTGCAAGCCCGTGAACTGAGTGTCCGGTGGCAGGACCGACCGATCGAGCAGATCGGTCTCCTGCGCCGGATCAAGAACGTCACCGCGCCACTTGAGCGGCTCCAGCACCATCTGCCGCCTGGCTCACTCCACGACCTGGCCCTGGAGTGGCTGACTGTCCGGAATCATCTGCCCTGAACCCATGAGCCGCTGGCTTCTTCGTCCGACTGCCTTTGCAGTGCTGGTCGTGCCTTTGCAGCGCTGGTCGACGGTCACTCTGTGTCGGTGCTCTGCGGCATGATGCCACTGTGAAAACCGAGATACTGATAGACGTCTGGCAGCGGCTTCTCGCCGACCCTCGCAAGTCGTGGGTGCTGTTCGAACAGGGCACTTGTGTCGTGCTGACTGCTCCGGACGGAGAGCTCGCCGAACAGGCCACCGAGATCCTGAAGAAGTTCGGCCCGTCACATGCCGGCTCTTCGGCAGGAGATTTCGGGGTGATCGACCTCAAGGACGTCGAGGGATGGGTCGTCACCGGACACCACAACGACGTCCTTACCTATGTCGGCCCTGATGAGCCGCAAGGTCGGTCGGAGATCTCTGTCGGGCTGTTCGGACGTTCCAAGCGCCATCAGGATGGCACCGAACTCCACGTCGTCCACGTTGAGGACAAGCGAGGCTCGGCGGACCCGGCGTGAGGTGGCTGCGCTTCACCGTCGATGGCCGCCTGGGCGTACCGACTCCAGGTTGCGCTGGCTTCCGTGGCCAGGCGGGTGGCGGTCTAGTCGTGGTAGCCGAGTGCCCTTTGCGGGGCCCGGGCTTGGAGCGGCTTCGTTCACGTTCGGCAGCAGCGCTTGTTCGTGAGCTCGGTAGTCACTTGGCGATCTTGGCGCGTCGAGATGTTCATGAGATTGGGTTCTGGCTCACATTCCGTGTAGTCGTTGCGGAGAGTCAGATCTTCGGGGCCATGCGATGGCGGTCGGGATGGGCGCGCAGCCGGGGTGAGGTGAGTTCCAGGGCCCGGTTGTCGCGTCCGGCGCTCATGTGGTTGAGCCAGCGTTCGTACCAGTCGAGGAAGTCGGTGGCGGAGGAGACGTTGGGGCCCCAGAACCCATCGCTGTTGCCGATGAGGACGCGGCCAGTGAGGGGACCGGTCACCGCGATGACGCATACGTCGGTGCAGCCCATCTCGATGATGTGGAGGAAGAGGTCGCGTTCGTGTGCCCCGGGTTCTGCGCCGTCGAAGCCGCGGGGCGACCCTGATGATTCTCCGCGCGGATTCATGACCAGCAGGGAGCACCGCTCCAGCGGCATGAGGCCGTAGAACGGCGCCGCGCCTGAGCCGCCGATGTGGGTGAGGAACTGCCGGTAGGCGTCTGGCAGGGCGATGTCGTGCTCGGCCTCAAACGCGGTGACGTGTGTTTCCGCAAGCTTCGGACCTAGGCAGAACTCGTGTTGCTCTTCCCCGAAGGAGTGGCTGCGCAGGGGTTGGAACGGGATCGCGGCCAGCTTGCGACGCAGGCGGGGTATGCGGGGATCCATGGTGCATCTTCTCTCGTCCCCGCCACCCTATGGGCGGCGGTGGTCAGCTGGCCAGGAGGACCCGCTTCCGCAGGAGAGCGAAGCCAGCGCGGCCGAACATCTGGCGCTTGAGCATCTTGATCCGGGTTGACGTCTCCTTCGACGACGCCGGAACTCCGGGTCAGGGTGAGCCCGGCGATGACGGCATCGCGGTCGCGTTCGATGCCTGCGGCGAGGGTACGAAGGCTGGCGAGGTCGTCGCGCCGGACGGCATCGAGCCACTGCGGCAGCCGTTCACCCTGGTGCTCAGTAGGCATCTCCGCGAAGGAGCGGACGTGGGTGGTGAGGGCGTCGAGTTCGGGGCAGGCGGCTGGACGGCTTGTCGGGCGAGCCGGGCCCGGCGCGTGTGGCAGCACGGGCGTCGCCTGGGCGGGGGGCGATTCACATCGCTTGGACGTGTTCGGAGCGGGTGGAGGTCAGCTCAGTCGCAGGGCGAGGAGGGCGATGTCGTCATCCTTGTCCCTGCCGAGGGCGTGGAGCAGCAGATCGCACAGCTTCTCCAGGTCGTCTGGTCCGGAGACCACCATGGCGCGGAAGCCCTCAAGGCTCTCGTCGATGTTCCGATTGCGTTCCTCGACCAGGCCGTCGGTCATCAGCACCAATCGGGTGTTGGGCGCGGTGTTGTGAACGGTCGCCGGCGAGTGGGCAAGCCCGAGACCCAGCAGAGGGCCGTGCTCGACGAGGAATCCGGCACTTCCGTCCGGATGGACCAGCAGCGGGGGAATGTGGCCCGCGTTGGAGACATGGATCCGGCGTCCACCGGGCTCGATCAGCACGATGCAGAGGGTGACCGTGACCCCTGGTCGCGAATGGGCCAGGAGTGTCTCGATGCGGTCCTGGATGTGGTGCGGCGGATGGCCTTCGAGGGCGTAGGCGCGCAGTGCGTGGCGCACCTCGCCCATGACCACTGCGGCGGCGAGCGAATGCCCCGCAACATCGCCGATGGCGACGAGGAGCCCGTCCGCGGTCTCCAGCGCCTCGTAGAAGTCGCCACCGATTTCGGTCTGTGCGCTGGCGGGAACATAGCGGAAGGCCATCTCGACGCCCGATACCGTCGGCAGCCCTTCGGGCAGGAACGTCTTCTGGAGGGTGAGCGCCAGCGAGTGTTCCTCCGCGTAGGAGCGCAGCGATTCGAGGGAGAGTGCGCAGGCGTTGGCGAGTTGCTGGATCAACTCCAGGTCATCCGTACCGCGCACCGACTCGGTGGGGACGGCGAGGCAGAGGGGCGGGCGGCCTCTCTTTGTGCGGGCGACGACCAGGGTGACGTCTTCGCGCAACTGGTCGGCGGGCAGCAGTGTCCGCCAGAGCGCCTGGGGGATCCGGGCGCTCTCGGCCCCCGTACCCGTGCCCAATGCCTGGGTGGTGAGCAGGTAGAGCGCTTGGGGGTGGGAGGGGAGCAACCGGCAAGTCGCCTCAGGTCCCTCGGTCATGCTGTGCACAACCTGGTTCTGCGGTGTCAGGAACACCAGGGTGGCCGGGCAGGAGAGCAGTTCGGCGGCGCCGGTGGTGGCCGCGGCGGCGAAGGAGTGGAAACCCACCGCCTTGTAGACGTCGAGCGTGGTGTGGTTCAGCGTCCGGAGCCGGTTGGCCAGCCGCTCGGCGCGCTGCCACGCCCGGGTGTAGCGCAGGGTTGCGGTGAGGGTGGCCAGCAGTTCATCGCGGTCGATGGGTTGGTTGAGGTAGGCGTCCGCACCGCCCTGGAGACCCCTGGCGTGGTCCTCGGGGCTCATGATCGAGGCCGACACGTGGATCACCGGCACACCGGCGGTACGGGGGTCGGCCTTGATCCTCTCGCAGACCTCGAAACCACTGATGTCCGGCAGGTTGACATCGATGATGGAGGCTTCCGGGAGCGGTGCACCGGGCGTGGCCAGCAGTTCCAGCCCGCTGGTGCCGTCCGGCGCCTCGATGACGGTGTGACCCGCGCGTCGGAGCCAGCTGGTCAGGACGTAGCGGGTGGCTTCGTTGTCATCGACCACCAACACCGTGGCGGGCGCACCATCGAGACCCATGTCGTTCATGCGCCGGGCCCCTTCCGCTCAGAGCCTCGGGATGCAACGCGGTGCAGTCCGTCCTGGGGCAGGTGATCGGTGCTGCGGTCGGTGTGGGACTCCGGCCGGGTCGGACCGACAGGGATCTCGCTCGGGTCAAGATCGGGTAGACGGACCTCGACCCGGGTGCCACGGCCGGGCGTACTGGTCAACTCCATGGAGCCACCGAGCAGTTGGGCGAGCGTACGAGCATAGGGCAGACCCAGTCCGGTCCCGGGTCTGCCCCGCTGGTGGGGACCCGGTACCTGGTAGAACTCTTCGAACACCCGCTGCTGCTCTTCCAGGGGGATACCAACGCCGGTGTCAGTGACGGTGAACGACAGCCAGGGTCCCGTCTGCTCCTTCACTGTGCGGACTTCGAGGTCGACCTCGCCCTCTGTGGTGAACTTCAATGCGTTGGAGAGCAGATTGCGCAGGATTCGGGTGAGCAGCACTTCATCGGTCACCAGGGCCGGTAGTTCGGCCAGCGGCGGCAGCCGCAGGGCCACCGGCTCCGAGCGCACCGTGGAGGCAAGGGCGCCGCCGAGTTGTCCGATGACCATGTGCAGATCAACGGGTGCAAGCTGGGGCTCCAGCTGCCCCGACTCCGCCTTCGCCACATCCAGCAGATCGTTCACCAGGGAGAGCAGCGTCTGGCCGGAGGATGCGATCAGCGAGAGCTGCCGGTGTTGATCCTCGTCGAGGCGGGCGGACTGAGGGTCGAGGAGCAGCCGGGACAGGGCGACCACCGCGTTGACGGGGGTGCGCAGCTCATGGCTGACATTGGCCCAGAAGCGGGTCTTCGCCTCGCTGGCCGCACGGAGCTGGCGGGATTTGTCCTCCAGTTCCGTGTGGAGCGCGACCACACCACTGTTGGTGGTCTCCAGCTCCTGGGACAGCTCGGTGTAGAGGGCCAGCACCCCTCGGTTGGTTTCCTCCAGCTCCTCGTTGAGTCGGCGCAGTTCTTCGCGCTGGGCGCGGGTCTCCTCCAGTGTGGCGATCAGGTCCTGCGTCTGGGCCCGCAGTTCCTCGGCCATGGTGGCCGGAGCGGTGGGCCGCAAGGCGTCCCGCAGCTTTTCCTTATGTACAGCGAGTCCGTCGCCGGCGGGAACAGGTTGCTCCAGGACGATCCGGTGGGGATCGCCTGGCAGATGGCGGACCCGGTGCAGCAGCCGGGACGCGAGCTGCATCGCCTGTTCGGTCGGTGCCAGGCCGTGGGCCCACTGGAGCGTCACGGTGAGGAAGGTCTGCCCGTCTTCGTGCAGTCCGAAGGAGGCGGTCAGCTCGGTACTGCCGAGTCTGTCCCTGCCCAGTTCGCTGAGTGCCGTAGCCAGGCGGACTTGGTCCTGCCGTTCCATCCGGAGCGTCTCGGCAGCCAATTGGCCGCTGCGCCGGAGGGAGAAGACATCCTGCGCTGAGTTGATGCCGAGCGTCACCAGGGCCGCAGGACTGTTGACAGGCTTCACCGCTACCACGCTCCCTTGGCGACCACGATTCCCGCGTCGTCCCGTCGCACGGCTGCTTCGCGCAGCAGCTGACCGGCAACCACGGAAGGAGTGTGTTGGAGAAGCCCGGGGAGGGCATCCATGGTCCACCGTTCGGTCAGCCCGTCCGAGTGGAGGACCAGTGCGCCTCCCGGTATCAACGGCAGGTCGAAGGTGCGCAGCGTACGCATCTGGTGGCCCACGATGCCGGGCGCGGACAGCAGGCTCTTGCGTGTTCCCGGTGCGATGAGGAAGCCGCTGACGTTGCCCACGCCGCAGAACAGCACGCGCTGCCGGTCGGGTTCGATCCGTGCGACGGCGACCGCGCCACCGCGGGTTCCGCGCAGTGCTCCGTGGATTTCGCGCAGGATCGATTCGGGGTCGCGGGCCGTCGTGCGACGGAACGCGCCCACGGCTGCTTCGCTGGAGCGGGCCGCCAGAGGGCCGTGTCCCAGCCCGTCGCAGAGCATCATGAGCAGCGCAGGTCCGGTCTCCGATGCTGTGGTGTCCACGCGCGCCGACCAGGCGTCGCCGCAGACGGTCTCCCCGCTGATCGGCCGGGTGAGTCCGGTCACGACCGGTCTGGCGGGCACCGGATGTCCGGCAGCGGGCCGACTGCGCGGCCAGAACTGCGCCGCCATCACCGTGCCCCGACCCGGCAGTGAGTGGATGTCGAAGCCGTCGGCGAGTCTGGCGACCGCGCCCAGCCCGATGCCGAGCGTGCCCGCCGTGGAGACCCCGTCGGCCATCGCTGCGGACACGTCGGCCATTCCCGGTCCCGTGTCCACGGTGACGAATTCGACGGCCGCACTGTCCCGGGTACGAAGGACGCGCAACAGCAACGCCCCGTCTGCGGCATGGCGTTGGAGGTTCGTCGACGCCTCACTGACGGCGAGCGCCACTTCGGAGGCCCGATGGGCGTCGAAGCCGATCCGCCGGGCGAGTGCGGCAGCGGCTCCGCGTGCGGCTGCGGGGAATGCGGGATCGCTCCGGAACCAGGCGATGTCTTCGCACTCCAGCACGGTCAGCGTTGTCACCGGACCCACTTGACCAGTGACACGGTGGTGCCACGCCCCACTTCGGTGTCGAGTGAGAACTCATCCACGAGGCGGCGGGCACCGCTCAGCCCGAGACCGAGGCCGCCGCCGGAGGTCCACCCATCGGTCAGGGCGAGGTCCACATCGGGGATTCCGGGCCCCGAGTCCTCGAATGCCGCGAAGGCTCCGGCCCGGCCGTTACGGCGGACCAGTCCGATGCGCGCCTGTCCGCCGCCCCCGTACACCAGGGTGTTCCGAGCCAGCTCACTGGCTGCGGTGATGAACTTCGTCTGGTCCACCAGTGAGAGTTTGCAGCGCTGAGCCAACTCACGGGCGAGCCGTCGCACCCGTACCACGTCCTCGTTGGCCACGATGGGCAGCGACTGCAACTCTCCGTCGTGCGTCCAGGGCTCGGTCATGGCCGGCCCGCGTCGCCCCGGCCCAACATGGCAAGCCCCTTCTCCAGATCGAGGGCGGTGCGCACGCCCCCCAGGGACAGACCGAGTTCCACCAGGGTGATGGCGACCGCAGGGCGCATTCCCACCACAACGGTCTCGGCGTCCAACATGCGGGAGATGGCCGCGATCGTCGCGAGCATGCGCCCCACGAAGGAGTCCACGATCTCGACGGCGGTGATGTCGATGACCACACCGCGCGCGGACCGGGCGACGATCTGCTCGGCCAGGTCCTCCTGGAGATTCATCACCGTGTCGTCCTCCAGATCCACCTGGATCGACACCAGCAGGACATCCCCGATCCGAAGGACAGGTACGCGATCGGTCACGGCTGCCCACCCTTGCGGGCCACCATCTCGACACCGGACCGGCGAAGAGCGAGCTGAAGCGCATCCGCGAGGCTCGCCTTGGTCACGATGTCGCCGAACTCGATGCCCAGCGCGACGATGGTCTGGGCTATTTGCGGACGAATACCGGAAACCGTGCACTCGGCACCCATGAGGCGGGCCGCCACGATGGTCTTGAGGAGGTGCTGAGCGACCTGGGTGTCGACGGCCGGAACGCCGGTGATGTCGATGATGGCCTGCTCGGATCCGGTGTCCACCAGGGCTTGGAGCAGCTTCTCCATGACGACCTGCGTCCGCACGGAATCGAGGGTGCCCACCAGGGGGACGGCGATCACTCCGTCCCACAGTTTGACCACAGGGGTGGAGAGTTCCAACAGCTGGTCGGCCTGGGCCGAGATGATCTCCTCCCGGGCCCGGGTGTAGGTCTCGATGGTGAAGAGCCCCAGGTCATCCAGGAGCCGACTCAGCCTGATGTACGCACGTACGTCCTCCGCGGTGCCGCTTTCGAGCACGGGCTCCAGGACCTGCTTGAGGGCGAAGACGCTCAGCGCGGTCTCGCTCGGGGTGAACCCCTGGCGGGCGCGGTTCCGCGACAATTCGGTCAGAAGGGCGCGCAATTCCGACAGGGCCTCGCCGTGGGCGTCCTCGGCTCCTGCCCGGAGGGCCTCGACGAGCGCCGCGTACAACTCGTGCATTTCCCGGTCCAACTCGGCCCGGCTCACCCGGCCGGCGAGCCCCTCGGAGACCCGGGTGACCCACTGCGCCGCGAAATCTTGACCATCCGCCGACAACAAACTCACCAGCCTGGCCGAACCACTCTGTTTCGCCACCACGGCCACTCCTTGAAAATCAGCTGATGAGATCAGTTAACGCTTGTGCAGCGTACGGCATGGAGAATGCCTGTTCGGTTCCCGAATCACGATCCCGGGGCCCCTAGCTGTCTGCTGCGCGCCCGAGGCAGTCACAGGTCTGATGACCGGTGGCGCGAAGGCCATCTCACGCATTCCCCGGTATGCGCAGCGCACCGTGTGACGGTACTCACGGCTGCGCCTCTTCCTCTGCACCCGGCCACGCGGGCACGGGCCATCCCGTGCCCCCGCCGCCGCTGCAGAGGATCATTGGACGCCCGACGACCCCTTGCCGAGCAACCGTGGCTGCGTCATGGCTGTTGATTGCCGCCGCACGTGCCCTTGGCCGTGCGTCCGGTGCGGAAGAAGGTGATGGCCTTCTCGGCGCAGGGTGTGAAGGGCAGATCGGCGTGTCCGCTGTTCAGGATGGTGAGCAGGGTGCCTCCGGTGGCGTGCCTGGCCTGTTCGGCCCATAGGTAGGGGGTGACCCTCTCGTAGAGGTGGCCGGAGATCTGGAGCGCGCTGTTGCCGTGGGTGGGCTTGGCGGCCGGCGCTTTCAGTGGCCACTTTGCGCACGAGGTGCTGAATTCCGATCCTCCGGTAAGGGGATTGGCCGCACGGCGGACCTCACGGGTCGCCCACAGGTCTCCGAAACCGCGGCTCGCGAGGTCGGTGTTGCAGAACATGGCGTACCACTGGAGTGTGTTGGAGAGGTAGTGCGGGTTGCCCGCTCCGAGCGGGCGTGCTGGTGTCCGTTCGGCGACGGCCGCCGGGGTGTAGGAAGTGTGCCGTTGTTGCGCACGGTGACCAGGTTCTTCGCCGCGTCGTCCCACTCCTCTCGGGGGCGGTGGACCTGGCTGACCACCCAGTGCCCGTCCAGACGTGTCCCGTGAGTGGTGCGTGGCTTCTTCTCCAGTTGGCCGCGCAGATCGCCAAGCCGTCCGCGAACGGTGGCCTCGTCGGTGCCCCAGTGGTGTTCGGCGTCGCGCTGGGCCAGCCAGTTAACGAACGGCGCGGTGTCCTTGGTGCCGTTCGACTCCATGCCGGCGTCCATGGTGGGCAGGTGGCGTGTCGGGGGCACCGGTGAGTCCAGCCACATGCGTTCCGTGCGGCGGTCGAAGAGGGCACGGTAGGCCATTCCGATGGCGGTGCCGAAGGAGGATCCATAGAAGTTGATCTTCTTGGTGCCCAGCGCCTTGCGGAACCGATCGATGTCGCGGGCGGCGTTCTCCGGCGTGATCTGCCGTACGAACTCCGGATCGATGGCCGAGCAGCGGCTGTTGTACTCGGCCTGGTGGTTGAAGAAGACCTTCTGGAGGTTCTTCTCCGGCGTCGTCGGTGCCGGTTCGGGCCATGGCTTCTGGTCGCAGGGGATGCCGTCGCTATATCCGGTGCCCCGGAGATCCAGCCCGATGAGATCGTGGTCGGCGTTGAGTGAGGCGAGTCCGCGTTGCGTCATGGACGCCGGGTCGCTGATGTTGGAGTACCCCGGTCCGCCCAGAACGGACACGATGGGTGCCGTCGGTGTCTTCGGGTGTGTGGCCCTGACACGGCTCACCGATATCTGGATCTTCCGGCCTTTGGGTTTGGCGTAGTCCATCGGCACGGTCAGTTCGGCGCACTCGGTGCGGGTGTCGTTCTTGATCGGCCAGCCCGCTTTCACCGTCGAGCAGAGCTGCCAGTGGAGTCCCGCCCTGGCGGTACGCTCACCGCCCTGTGCGGCGACGGCGCCAGTGCTCGCCTGTAGCCCGGCCAGTACCACTGCGGAGACGGCCAGGGCGCGACGGCGCACCATACCGGTCGGGCCGGACTGCTCACCGAGGTGATCGGTCATCGACGACAAGAGAAGAAACCTCCGTGCGAGAGGAAGGTGAGGAATCCACGACGTCCGCGGACCTTCCCACTGTGGACAGCGTGTGTAGCCGCCACGCACGGATACGACTTCGGCCTCCCATCAGTTCTGTATCACCGACGCAACCACGGCACAGTTCTGTTGATGGCTCGTCAGCTGCTGTCCTACGGTCAGGGGCCCGGTGCTCGACATGGTGCGGTTCGCACCGGAGGAAAGAGAACCGGTTGGCGGACCAGCTCGATGCTGTGTCGGTGCTCATGTACGGCGTGGCCGCCGTCGCAGGTGAAGTCGTCGACGACGCAGGTCACTCGCGGTTCGGTCCACTGAGACCGCTCCACCCGCGCCGAGGTGTCGATCCAGTCGCGGATGCTCGTCCATCAGCCCGCCCGCCCACTCCGGATAGACCTGGAGAGACCTACTGCCTAGTCAAGTTCCGCTGGTCCGTCGCGTTCCCCAGCGAAGACGAGGTTGTCGGCTCCTGGGGGGTGAAGGTGACCGGGAGGGCCCGGGGGCCGCGGAACGTCGGGGCGTAGCCCCAGTCGACCTCGCTGTTCGGGATGTCCAGGGTCAGATCCGGCAGGCGGCCGAACAAGGTGGTGATCGCGATCTCCGTCTCCAGCTTCACCAGATGGCTGCCGACGCAGGCGTGCGGGCCGTGGCCGAACGCCAGGTGCGGGCGGGCATCACGGGTGAGGTTCAGGGCGCCGGGGTCGGGGAAGCGGTTCGGGTCGTGGTTCGCCGCCGCCAGCGACAGCAGCACCACATCGCCCTTTCCCACGCGCGCGTCCCCGATCGTCATGTCCTCGCCCGCGTACCGGTACTCCGCCACGTGATCCGGCGAGTCCAGGCGCAGCAGTTCGTTGATCGCCTGGGACCAGTCGATGTCGCCGCCGAGCAGGGCAGCTCGCTGACCGGGATCGTCAAGCAGGCGCAGGATGGTGGTACCGAGCAACTGGATCGTGGTGATGTGACCTGCGCCGATCAACGTCATGACCATCACCTCCAGCTCGTCCCCGGTCAGCGCGCCCGACTCGATCAACCTCGTCGGCAGGTCGTCCCCCGGGTGCGATCGTTTGTAGGCCGCCAGCCGCCGGACGTAGTCCCACACCTCGGCCAACTTCACCTCGTCACGCGGCTGCTGGAACTTCCCGCGGTACCACATGTCCAGCACGTCGGCGGCGGGCGCACGCTCGGATTTCGGGATGCCGAGCAGGTCGTGCACGACGGCGACCGGGAGCTCCCGGGTGTACTCGGCGACGAGGTCCGCGTGCCCCCGCCCGGCGAACGAATCGACGGCGTGCGCGCAGGTCCGGGCGATGCGACCGCGCAGGCGTGACACTGCGGCGGGGGTGAACGCCGCGGCGATGAGCCGGCGCAGCCTGGCGTGTTCGGGATCGTCCAGATTGGACAGACCGGGTGGGTGCGGGTCGGGGTTGACCGGGGCGCAGTTGCCCAGACGGCGGTCCGCCAGGCAGGCGCGGACGTCGTCGTACCGGGTCACCAGCCACATCCGGCCCGGGAGGTGCGGGTCGTCGACGGGGCAGACCGGGTCGTTCTCGCGCAACCAGGCGTAGCCCGGGTACGGGTCGGCGGTCACGACGGCCGACCGGCGATCAGCAGCTTCTCCAGCGGGGACCCGGCGAGCGGCGCGACCCGGGTCTCGGTGAGCCCGGCCTCCCCCAGCCATGCCGCGAGGTCGGTGTAGCGGTGCACGCCGCCGCCGTGGCCCTGCCACAGGGTCAGGTCGAACATGCCGAGGTACCCTGCCGCGGCCGGGCCAAGACCGGCCGGTGGTTCCCGGTCGTGGTCGAGGATGGCGATGCTTCCCGTGGGGGACAGCGATTTCGCCGCGCGCTGGAACAGCTCGCGGCATTCCTCGGGCCGGTGGCCGTGCAGGACGTTGAACAGCAGCACCAGGTCGTACCCGGAACCCAGGTCGTCGGTGAGGTAGTCACCTGCCTGCGCCGTCACCCGGTCCGACGGGGCGTCTTCGCGGAGGGCCGTGATCGTCTCGGGCAGGTCGAAGACGGTGACCCGCACGTCCGGGCGGCGGCGACACAGTTCGACGGCGTGGTCGCCGTGGCCACCCCCGATGTCCAGGACGGTCGCCGCAGGAGGCAGCGCGCCGGCGATGTCATCGGCCAGGTCCACGGCGGCGCCGGCGAGCATCCGGCGCAGGCGGGCCCCGGAAGCGGGGCGCTCGCTCAGCCAGGTGTAGAAGCCGCGGCGGGGCGTGCCGGTACGGATGGTGTCCTCGATGTCGGCCCAGTGCTCGAACAGGACCTCGTGCCAGAACAGTTCGGAGTCCACCGGGCCGGGCGCCGCGGCGATCGTGACCCCGTCGTTGTCGTCGCGCCGCAGGTAGCCGAAGGTCACCAGGACGTTCACCAGGCTGCGCACCCCGGCCGGGTCACCGTCGATCGTGGTGGCCAGCTCCTCGACGGACAGCGGGCCGGCTTCCAGCGCGGTGAACACCCCGAGCCGGACACCGGCGATCATGGCGCGGTACCCGGCCGCGCCGAGCCGATCCAGTACCGGAGCAGGGACACCAGAGGATTCTTCGGGCAATGGCATGATCATCCACTTCCGGAAAGCGTGCCGACACCGGTGAGGAAGTCCAGGTGCCTGCGCAGCATTCGCTCGTTGGCCGGGGGGAACCCCACCCCCGCCTCGGCCGCAGCGGCCCAGGTGCGGGAGCAGTCGAACCGCGGGTGCGGGCGGGGGCGTTCGGGCAGGGAGAAGGCGAGCGGGGCGAAAGGCCCGGCCGGGTCGGCGAGCATCCGCTCCCGCCATCGGTCGTACGGCACCACCTCGGTCGGGTGACCGGCCGAGGTGAGGGCAGCGGCGAGGGCGGCACGGGTGAGGCCGCCGTCGCCGTGGTAGTGGTGGTCCCGGTAGAGGTGGTCCGGGGCCTGTGAGAGCGCGACGATCGCCGCGGCCACCGTGTCCACGGGCACCATGTCCAGCACCTCGGCAGTGTCCGGGACGGCGCCGGCGGCGATGCATCCGGTGAGCCAGCGGCTGAACGCGGAGCGCGGGTCGGCGGCGCCGGTGGCGGTGTCGCCGACGATGGCCGCGATGCGGTGGATCGAGACGGTCAGGCCGTGGCCGCGGGCGGCGGCGACCATGGCGTCGGCCACCCATTTGCTGAGGTCGTAGCCGCTGGTGAGGCCGCTCGGGTCGGTGGGAGCGTCCGCCTCGGTGACGATACGGCCGTCGTAGGCGTCACCGAGGAAAACGCCGAGGGTGGAGATCAGGTGCAGCGGGGCGCTGCTGTCGCCGGCCAGGCGCAGGATCGCGGCGGTGGCGTCGACGTGAGCGGTTTTGAGGGCACTGTAGGGCGCGGCGAAGTGCGGCACGGCGGCGTTGTGGTAGATCGCGTCCACGGTGGTGAGGGTGTCGTGGTCCTCTGTGGACAGACCGAGGCCGGGTGCGGACAGGTCGCCGGGGACCGGAATCACGCGGTCGGTGACCGGCAGCCGATCGATCGAGCTCTGGCGGACGAGGCAGTGGATCCGGGCGTCGGTCCGGGCCAGGAGCTGGCCAAGGAGGTGGCGGCCGAGGAAGCCGGTGGCGCCGGTGAGCAGGATCCGGCGCGGCGTGCTGGCCGAGGGGACGCGGGGTGAGCGGGGTGAGTGGACGGTGCGGAGACGGATTTCGGGTGGGGGGACGGCGTCGGCGCGCAACCGGTCGACCGTGGGCAGGTCCGCCGAGGCACCGTCATCGATGGCTGCCGCGAACGCCGCCACGGTGGAGGCGGTGAACAGGGTGCTCATCGGCACCGTGACACCGAGGCGGTCGCGGACGGCGGCGAGGACGTGGGCCGCGATGAGCGAGTGCCCGCCGATGGCGAAGAAGTCCGCGGTGCGGTCCACGTCGGACTGGTCGAGAACGGTGCCCCAGATGGCGGCGACGGCTCGCTCAGTGGCGGTCCGAGGCGGATCCGCCGGGACTGTGAGGTGGGTGGGCTTGGTGGGAGGTTCGGGGAGGGCCGTGTTGTCGACCTTGCCGTTGCTTGTGGTGGGAAGGGCGTCGAGGATGACCACGGTGTCCGGCACGAGATGCGCGGGCAGTCGGTCGGCGCAGAAGGCGCGCAGGCCGGGAACGTCCGGGACGGCAACCAGCGCGTCGGGGGCGGTCGGATCGGGTGCGTTCGGGGTAGGTGAGGTCGAGGTCGGGGCGCCGACGTAGCCGATGAGGCGGTCGCCCCTGGCCACCACCACGGCCTCCGCGACGGCCGGGTGCGCGGCAAGTACGGCCGCCACCTCCCCCGGCTCCACCCGGTTGCCGCGGATCTTGACCTGGTCGTCGGCCCGGCCGACGAAGTCGAACGTGCCGTGCGGGTACAGCCTCGCGAGGTCGCCGGTCCGGTACATGCGGGCGCCGGGGTGGGCGCCGTACGGGTCGGCGAAGAACGCCGAGGCGGTCGCGGCCGGGTTTCCCCGATACCCCCGGGCGGGCGCCATTCCTCCGATGTAGACCTCGCCGACCACACCGACGGGCACCCGGCGCAGCGTCCGGTCGAGGAGGTGGACACGGACGTTCGGCAGCGGGCGGCCGATCGGCAGTCGGGTGGGGTGCTCGCGGCCGTCGACGGTGCGATGGCTGGTCGCGCAGACGGTGGCTTCCGTCGGGCCGTAGTGGTTGTGGAGGGGAATTCCGTGCTTCGCCCACGCGCGGACAGTCGCCGCCGGGACGATGTCGCCGCCGACCATCATGATCTCCAACGGGAGGCGTTCTCCGGCGAGATCGGCCACCCAGCGCTGCCAGAGGGGAGCCGCCGTGTCCACCGCGGTCAGTCGGTGCTCGATGCAGAGCTTGAGGAGGTCCCCTCCGGTGAGGCCGCCCGGGTCGGGGTGGATGACCAGGGTGGCCCCGGCTGCGAGGACCGGGAAGATGTCGCCGAACGCGGCGTCAAAGTGCGGGGGCGGGACCATGAGGAGGCGGTGCGCGGCGGTGAGGCCGTGTTCGGCGATGAAAGCGGTGGTGAGGTTGAGGAGCGTGTCGTGCTGTACTTCGACGCCCTTGGGTTCGCCGGTGGAGCCGGAGGTGTGGACGACGTAGGCGAGTTGGGACGGGTGGATGGGCGTGGGTTCGTGGTGGCCGGTGGCGGGGAGTGTGTCGCGGGTCAGGACGGTCCGCGCGCCGCTGGCGGTGATCAGGGCCTGTTGGCGAGAGGGCGGCTGGGCGGGGTCGATAGGGACGAAGCATCCGCCGGCCTTGAGCACGCCGAGGATCGCGATGATCGCGTCGGCGCTGGACGGGATGGTGATCGCGACCGGGTCTTCGCTCCGGATGCCGGCCTCGCGCAGGTGGCGGGCGACGGCTGAGGATCTGCGGTCCAGGTCGCGGTAGGTGAGGGGAGTGGCGGCGAGGTCGAGGACGGCGGTGGCGTCAGGGGTCCGGGCGGTGCGGGCCGCGATCAGGTCCACCACGGTCGTGGCGGCCGGTCGAGTGTGGACGGCCACGCCGGTGGGCGGCATGTCCGCATCCCCGAGGGAAGCTGGATCGGACCGGGTGTCGAGGGCGGTGTGGACGGCGCTGTCTGCCGAGGACAGCAGGTCCAGTTGAGACAGGGGAAGACCGGGGTGGCGGGCCACGGCCTCCATGACCGCCAGCACCTGGTCGGCGATCCTGGCGATCGTGTCCGCCTCGTACCGGTCGGTGCGGTAGTCGATGAGGGCGGGCCAGTCGCCTTCGCGTTCCCTGATGTGGAGGGTGAGGTCGAAACGGCTGGTGGCGCGGTCGATCGGCAGCGGCGTTGTGGTCAGGCCGGTGAAGGTGACGGGGGCCGTCTCGCGGTTGAGGACCAGCATCGTCCGGAACAGGGGGTGGCCCTGCCGTGGGATGGGGACCGTGGTGAGGATGTCGGCCAGGGAGATATCGGCGTGGTCCATCGCGTCGACCACCACCCCGGTGGCGTCGGCGAGCAGGTCGCGGGGGGTGGCTCGACGGTTCGTGCGGAGCCGGAGCGGGAGGGTCGTGACGAACATGCCGATCACGTCGTCCCACCCTGCCGGGCGGGTGCTGACCGGGGCGCCGACGACCAGGTCGTCACCACCGTCCCGGGTGGAGGAGACGATGGCGAAGACGGCGAGAAGACCGGCGAAGGTGGTGGCCCGCTCGCCCCGGCACCAGGTGGCGAAGCGGCGGGCGAGCCCGGCCGGGACGGTGAACCGGTGGGTGGCACCGGCGACAGCGCCCGTGCGGCGGGGGTGAGCCGGGCCGGATTCGGGGTGCGGCGATCCGTCCGACGTGGGGGCCCAGGCCGTGTCGTACGGGTGGTCCGGCGAGGGTCCGGAGGCAGGCGGGGCGTCGCGCAGTGTTTCAGCCCAGAATTCGGTGGTTCGTTGCCGTGGACCCACGGCTGGCGGCGCGGGGATGGGTAGTCCCGGTGCGCTGGTCTTCGTACGGAGTGCGGCCCTCGGCCCCTGGACATCCATGACACCGGACCGGAGCGACGAGACCGGATCCGCGGTGGTCAGGTTCGTCAGCAGGATCGATATCGATGTGTCGTCGCAGATGATGTGGTGAGCGGTGATCGCCAGGAGATGGGTCGTGGGGGCGGTTCTGATCAGGTGCGCTCGCACCAACGGGCGCTGGGTCAGGTCGAAGGGGTGGTCGGCGTCCCGGGCGGCCAGGCGTTCGGCCTCTGGCCACGGGTCCGCGTGAGCGCTCAGGTCGGTGGCGCGCCAGGCCCTCGCCAGCAACTCGTCCCGGTAGGGCGCCGCGCTCAGCTGCGGGATGTCGTCATGGACGACGATCGCCGATCGCAGGACGGGATGACTGGCCAGGGTGTGGGCGAACCTGGCGCGCAGGTCGGCCTCATTGAGCGCACCTTCCAACCGGAACGCAGCGTGCACGACGTAGGCGCCGTTGTCCTGGCCCGCCTGGTGGATGATCCACAGTCCGTGCTGCGGGCCGGACAGCCGTCCTGGTGGAGCGGGCACCGGCCCCGATACATCTGAGTTGTCTAGGATCTCCGGAGTATCGGGATTGCTCTGGCCCGCATCGATCGCGGCGGCCAGGGCGGCGACGGTGGGGTTGCCGAACAGGGTTCTGATCGGCACCTCCACGCCAACCGACGCCTGGATCTTGGCAACGGCCTTCACTGCCGCCAGGGAATGGCCGCCGGACAGGAAGAAATCGTCGTCGCGGTTCACCGGGCGAGCCAGCAGCTGCGCGAAGATCTCCGCGATCGTGGTCTCCAGACCCGGGTGGGGATCGGGAGCGGCGGCATCCTCCGCCGGTGGGGGCAGAGCGCGTACGTTCAGCTTTCCGGAGCTGGTCAAGGGGAACGCGTCCACGGACACCATCGCCGATGGCACCAGGTAGGCGGGAAGGACACGGCTCAGCCGCTCCCGCACCCTCGGCCAGCGGGGCTGCCCTTCGATCGGGATCACATAGGCCACCAGGCGGTCACCGTCAGCGGCCACGCGGGCGTCAGCGACCTCCGGGTCCGCTCGCAGCGCTGCCTCCACCTCGGCCGGTTCCACCCGGTGACCACGCACCTTGAGCTGCGCGTCCACCCGCCCGACGAACTCCAGGACACCGCCCGGACGGCGCCGCGCCAGGTCGCCGGTCGCGTACATGCGCGCGCCGGGGACCGGCGAGAACGGGTCGGCGACGAACCTCGTCGCCGACTGGCCGGGCGCGCCGAGATAGCCGCGCGCCAGCGGGAAACCACCCAGGTACAGCTCGCCGACCACATCGTCGTCAACCGGTCGCAGGCCCGCGTTCAGCAGATACGCGGCCACGCCGTCGAGCGGGTCGCCGATGCCGAACCGGCTGCCTTGGTGCACCTGCTCGGCGGTCGACCAGATCGTCGTCTCGGTCGGGCCGTAGGTGTTCCACAGCTCGGCCCCGCCCAGTGACCCGGCCAGCTCCGGCGTCAGCACCTCCCCGATCGACACCCGGACCCGCACGCACTCCGGCACGCCCCCGGCCGCCGCCAGCACCGCCCACACCGACGGGGTGACCTGGACGACCGTGACCGCCTCGGCCATCAGACGCCGCGCCAGCGCGGGACCGTCCACCACGATCTCCGACGGTATCGCCGCCACCCGGGCGCCCACCGTCAGCGGCCCCACGAGTTCCCACACTGAGATGTCGAACGCCGGGGAGACCATGGCCGCCACCACGTCCCCGGCGCCCAGTCCCACCAACGCCGTCGACCGGGCCAGCATCCCGGCCACCGCGCGGTGCGGCACACCCACCGCCTTCGGGCGGCCGGTCGACCCGGACGTGTGGAACACGTACGCCAGTGACTCGGGGGCGATGTGGGGATCGGCGCGCTCGAACTCCTCCGGCAGGGCCGGGATCTCGGTCAGCACAACGCGGGCGGCATCGGTGACGGCCCGGCGCCTCGGCTCGGGCCACAACGGTTCCACCGGCACGTACACCGCGCCCGCCCGCCAGATCCCGAGGATGGCCACCACCAGGTCCGTGCCGCGCGGCAGGTCCACCGCGACCCACGCCTCCGGCCCGGCGCCCTTCGCCCGCAACACCGAGGCCAGCGCCGCCGAACGGCGCTCCAACTCGGCGTAGGACAACTCACCCACCGCGAGGCCGTCCGCGTCGAACCGGATCATCTCCAGCACGGTCGACGGCGCCGGAGCACCGGCCGGCCCGGCCACCGAAGCAGCCGGTACCGAAGACCCTGCCGTCAACGCCGACAACCGGCGATCGGGGTCAACACACGCACGGTCCAGCAAGGCCAACAGCCGCCCGGCGAAACCGTCGACCGTCGCACCGTCGAACAGATCCGTGTCGTGCTCGGTGACCACGGCCATCTCCGCGCCGCCGGACTCCACCATCACACTGAGGTCGACGTCGGCCGTGCCCGTGTCCGGCAGCATCCGGTCGACCCGCACGCCGGGGAACACCACCTCGGGTGGGTCCTGCATCACGAGGTGCGCCTGGCACAGCGGCGCATGGCTCGGGTCGCGGGAGGCGCCGACCGCCTCGACGATCCGGTCGAACGGGACTGCCGCGCTGCCCAGTCCCGCCGCGACCGAGCGGCGGACCCTGGCCACCAGCTCGCGGAACGTCGGATCACCGCCGATCCCCACCCGCAACGGCACCGGGTTCACGAACATTCCGACGACGCCGGCGAACTCCGGCCCCGGCCGTCCGGACCACAAGGTGGCGACCACTAGGTCGTCCTGACCCGCCGTCGTGCCCAACGTGGCGGCGTACGCGGCCTGCAGCACGACGAACCGGGTGGCGCGCGTGGTGCGGGCGAGCGCGTCGACCCTCGCGGTGAGGCCCTCGGGGACTGCGTGGCGGCGCAACTCTCCCCGGAAGGCGCGCATCCGCGGGCGGGGCCGGTCGGTGGGCAGGGTGAGCAGGTCCGGCGCACCGTCCAGATCGGACACCCGGCGCGACGGGTCGTGGTCGATGGTGTCCGGTGGCGCTCCAGGATTCGGCAGTGACCGGGCCGGGTCGGCGTACAGGGCGCTGATCTCCCCGCACAGCACCGACAGTGACGTGCCGTCGACGACCGCGTGATGCGTGTTGATCGCCAGTACGTGGTCGGTCGGTGTGATCCGACCCAGACGGATCCGGAACAACGGCCCGGTGCGTAGATCGAACGGCTCCCGTATGGCTTGCGCCGCGAACGCCTCTGCGGCTGCGGATGCGGATGCGGATGGCACCGTCTGCACCGCGACATCTGCGGCGCCCACCGGTCCCACCCGTCCGACCGGCTCGCCGTCGACCTCGTCGAATGTGGTTCGCAGCACCGGGTGCCGGGCCACCACCAGATCCGCCGCGCGCTGGAGCGCGTCCACCGACACGGGGCCGGCCAACCGGAACACCGCCGGGTTGTTGTGCAGGGGTGCGCCATCGGCGAACGCCTCAAGGAACCACAGTCGCCGAGCCCCGGCCGGGAGCGGGAACGTCATCGGTGCGCTCCCCGATCTCCGAACCGGCGTCGGTACTCCGCCAGATGCTCCGGGTCCGCCCTCAGGAACGGTGCGTCGGCGGCCACCATGTGCCGTACCGCCAGCAACGGCAGCGGACTGCGCAGCGGCCGGAAATCCGCGTTCCATAGACCGGGCGCGGACGGCGGTCCCGGGTGGAACTCACCTATCATCAGGCCGCGTTCCACGAACCCGGGCTTCAGCTCCTGCTGTGTGCGGTCTATCTCTCCTGGTGTGACGTCCGGCAGCACCACCAGGACCGTGCGGTATCTGGCCTGCGGCCCCTCACGCGGCGGCAGGTCGGGGAACCAGTCGCGGTAGGCGGTCATCACCGCCCGCAGGTCCGGCCGTCCGGGGTGTACGGCGAGGAAGAGCCCGCCCCGTTGCAGCGAGACGGCCGTGTACGGGCAAACATCGCCGCCCCGCCCCAGATCGGGGTGCGGTTGGCACAGGTAGGACCGCGCCCATTCCAGCACCACCTCTGCGGCGGCAGGCAGGTCCGGGTTCTCCGGCTCGAACAGCGCGACGTCACCCGCCGGGTGGCTCAACATCTCCCGCTCCGCTTCCGCCGTGCCGCAGCGAGCAACGTGACTGCGCCGAGCCCGAGGAGTCCACCGAGGAGGCGGTCCTGGCGACGGGCCCGGGCGAGCGCGTCGCCGTACGGGAGGCTGCTGTGGCTGATCATCGCGTACAGCGTCCGCCACCCCGGTAACAGGCGGCCGAGCGCGAAGTCGATCCGCTTGCGGGCCAGGAACACCGGTGACCGCACCTGGTCGCGCAGTTCCACGAAGTTGCGCGCGGACAACTCGGCGAGCACGTCGGTGTGCGGGCGGCGGCGGGCCTCGAACGCGGCGAGTGCGTCACCTAGGGTGTGCTCGGCGAGACACGCGTCGAGCACCGCGCAGTCCTCGAACGCGGCGTTCATCCCCTGGCCGTAGAAGGGGAACACGGCGTGCGCGGCGTCGCCGACGAGGACGACACGGTCGTGCTGCCACGGCGCGGTGCGCACCGACACCAGGCTGCCCGGCTCGTGCGCGAGGAACTGCGTGACCAGGTCCGGCACCAGATCGGTCAGGTCGCCGAACTCCTCGGCCAGGAACGCCCCGGCCCGCGCCGGGTCGCTCAGCCCCGAGAACCCGGTGTCGCCGTCGAACGGCAGGAACACGGTGCCGGTCAGCGATCCGTCCGGGTTGGGGTGTGCCACCACCAGGCCCCGACTGCCCGGCCACACGTGCAACGCCTCCGGTCGGTCGACGGCCGGGATGGTGAACTCCCGGTAGCCCCAGTCCAGGTGCGTCTGGTGGAACTCGGCGCGCACCTGACGGTGCAGGTGGCTGCGCACGGTCGAGTACGCGCCGTCCGCGCCCACGACGAGATCCGCCGAGAACGTCCGGGCCGGGGTCTGCACCTCGGTACCGGCCAGGCCGGTGACGCGGTGCCCGAACCACAACCGCACCCGGGGAACCGATTCGGCGGCGTCGAGCAGGGCGATGTTGAGGTCGTGGCGGCGGACCGAGTGCAGCACCTCGGTGTCGTCCGCGCCGTAGGGCTGGTAGGTGATCCGGCCGCCGTGGTGGACGATCCGCCCGCTCATGGGTACCGCTTTGGCCAGGGCGTCCTCAAGGAGGCCAATGTCGTGCAACGCCGCGCGCCCGCGTTCGGACAGCCCGACGCTGATCGACGCGGCTTCCGGGCCGTTCGTGCCGCGCGGGTCACCGCGCCGCTCCACCACGTCCACCCAGTGGCCACGGCGGGCCAGCCGGATCGCCAGCATGGTTCCGGCCATACCCGCCCCGACGATGACAATGTTCATGTCCGGCCCCTGGCCGAGTTCACCGAGGCCACCGGGTCCATCGTGGACAGGGCCTTGGCGAGATCAGCGAGTGTGGAGGCGTCGAAGATGGTGGCCACGGACGCGTCCACGGCCAGTTCGACCCGAATCCGGCTGACCAACGCGGTGGCCATGAGCGAGGTGCCACCGAGGGCGAAGAAGTCGTCGTCCGGCGCGACCGAATCCACCGACAGCACCTCGGCGAACAACCGGGCGAGGTCGTCGGCGAGCGCGCCCGTCGCCCGCGGCGCGGGCTCGGCGAACGCGGCCCGGTCCAGTTTCCCGTTGGGGGTCAACGGGAAGTGCCCGACCACCTCGATCATGTCCGGGACGAGGTAGGCCGGCAGCCGCTCGGCGAGGTACGCACGCAGGTCCGGCACGCTCGCCCCGCGCGGCAACACATAGCCCACCAGGTAGGCGCCGAGCGGTCCGGAGCGGGCGACGACCGCCGCCCGCGCCACCGCCGGGTGAGCGCCGAGCGCGGCCTCCACCTCGGCCGGTTCGACCCGGTGGCCGCGGATCTTCACCTGATCGTCGGCCCGGCCGAGGAACAGCAGGTCACCGTTCGGCAGCACGCGGACCAGGTCGCCGGTGCGGAACATGCGCGACCCGGGCGGGCCCCACGGGTCGGCGACGAACCGCTGCGCGGTCAGCCCGGGGCAGCCCAGATAGCCGCGGGCGACCCCGGCGCCGCCTATGTACAGTTCGCCCTCGGCGGCCGGGGCGCACATCTCGTCCAGCACCCGTAGTTCGGTGCCGGGGATCGCCGCCCCGATCGGCACCACCGGGCCGCCGGTGAGCGGCGCGCTCATGGTGGCGCACGCGGTCGTCTCCGTCGGACCGTAGGCATTGATCATCCGGCGGCCGACAGACCATCGGGCGACGAGGTCGGGGTTAAGCGCCTCCCCCGCGACGATCAGACAGGCAACCGAAGGCAGCGCCATGTCCGGCTGGGTGGCGAGCGCGCTCGGTGGCATGCACACATGGGTGACGCCGTGCTCGGCGATGAACCGGGCGAACGGTCCGCCGGGCGGAAGGCCCTCGGGCGGCGCGAGAACGAGCGTGGCCCCGGTGAGCAGCGCCATGCACAGATCGGCGACGGCCACATCGAAGCCGACCGACGCGTACTGCAACACCCGGGCACCCGGTCGGGCACCGAAGCGTTCCCGTTGCGCCGCGACGAGATGGGTGATCCCCGCATGGGGAACGACCACGCCCTTGGGCTCTCCGGTCGAGCCGGAGGTATAGATGACATAGGCGGCGCACGCCGGATCGGGCTCCGCCACCGGGGCGGCGGACACCGCCGCGGCCTCCAGCGCCCGCAGCTCCCCCGGCGTCAGCACCAGGGCGGGACGGGCGTCGGCGAGCACGGCGGCTACCCGGTCCGGCGGTTGGGCGGAGTCGACCGGCAGATACGCGGCTCCCGCGGCGAGCACGGCGACGACGGCCACCACCATGTCCGCGCCACGCGGGATCGCGACGGCGACGATGTCATCCGGCCCGACTCCACGGTCTCGCAGCGCGCCGGCCACCGCGGAAGCGCGAGCGTCGAGCTCGGCGTAGGAGAGCGTGCCGTCAGCGGCGACAACCGCGATCGACTCCGGATCCCGGGCGACCTCGCGCCGGAACATGCCCACCATCGTCTCGGCTGGTAGGGGATTCACCGTATTTAATCGCGCGTCCACTTTGGTTTCACACTCCGTGACCCACGGAAATCTATTAGGGGAACGAGGGGAACTCTGTCCCATGACACTGATCGGTGTCAACGCGAATCGGTGTCTCCGCGATGCTTACCTCGGCGCTCATCCGATGCGCCGACCACAATGGCAATTATGAGAATTTGCTCATGAAAATTCTGTGACGCAGGTCTGTTCGGCGCTACAACCTGGCCAGTATCTTGTAGCCGCTTCCCGAGACCTGATCACTTACGCGCTGTCAAGCGTGACCAAGTCATGCTCGGAAATAGGTTGGCCCATCTGGAGGAGTTCGGATGAGCGGGACATCGCTGGATACGCAATTGAGGGACACGCCGCCGACGTTCGTGCCGGTCGACCAGGTGACCGAAACGCTTCTCGTACGGGTCGCCGGCTCCAGTCCCGACCATGTCAGCGCGCTCGCACAGTGCCCGGACGACCTTCCCCCGATCCTCGTGCACCGGCCGACCATGCAGGTGATCGACGGCGTGCACCGCCTGCGCGCGGCCAAGCTGCGCGGGGACGCCACCATCGGTGTGCGGTTCGTCGACGGCACCGAGGAGGACGCGTTCGTGCTGGCCGTGAGCACCAACGTGACCCAGGGGTTGCCGCTGGCGCTGGCTGACCGCACCGCCGCCGCCTCCCGGATCCTCACCTCGCATCCCCATTTATCGGACCGTCTGATCGCGTCGACAGCCGGGTTGTCCACCAAGACGGTGGCCGCGATCCGACAGTGTTCAACCGGGGAAATGACTCAGTTGAACACCCGCCTCGGCCGCGACGGGAAAGTGCGCCCACTCGACGCCTCCCACGGACGCACGATTGCGAGTCGGGCGATTTCGAACAATCCAGATCTCTCTTTGCGAGCGATCGCCCGAATCGCCGGAATATCGGTCGGCACCGCCCGGGATGTCCGGGAAAGAATGCGCCGCGGCGAGGATCCTATTCCGCCGCGGCATCGCCTTTCCACCGGACACCGCACGGAAAGCAACACACCGGAAAACAAGGCACCGGACAACAACAACGGCGGTGACAACGGTGGTGACAACGGCACCAACGGCACGCCTCGCGCCGAACGAGATCGGTTCCTGCTCTCGCTGCGCACCGATCCGTCGTTGCGGTTCTCCGAGATCGGCCGCGCACTCCTGCGGCTGCTCGACGCCAACACCCTCGACGCCGCGCAGTGGGACCGACTCGCCGCCGCCGTCCCCCAGCGCTGGTCACCGGTCGTTGCCGACCTCGCCATGGACTGCGCGGCTGACTGGTCGGCGCTCGCCTACCGAGTCCGCGGCCAGGTCAGCGTCAGCGCGTGAGTCCGGCGCGCACGCCACGGCGATCGCCGCCGCCGCCTGGACCACCGCGAACAGCGCAACCACCGGAAGCAGGGCCGACGAATCTCCGGTGATCGCGACCGCGATCAGCGGCAAGAAGCTGGAGATCGTGACGCCCACCTGGTAGGTCACGGCGATCGCGGAGAACCGCACCATGGTCGGGAACAGATCCACCAGGAACGCCGCCAGGCCACCGTAGATCGCACCGTGCGCGATGGTCAGCGCGGGGATGAACACCAGGGCGATCAGCGTCGAATCACCCGAGGACAGCCAGGCGCCCGCCGGGATCATCGCCACCACCGCGACCACGTAGCCGAAGATCATGACGGGTCGGCGACCGAACCGATCGGACAGCGCGCCGAACACAGGCAGTGTCACGCACTCTCCCAAGGCCGCGATCATCAGCCCGGTCAGCACGGTCGACCGCACCTCCGGCCCGGCCTTCGCCGCGTGCGCGACCAGGAACACGGTGAACATCGCGATCACCGACCCGGTGCCGAGCGAAGCGAGAATGCCGATCACCACGCGGCGCGGCCACCGCCGCAGCACCATGATCACCGGCACCCGGGCGGCACGGTTCTCCGCCCGGCCACGCAGGAACTCCGGTGTCTCCTCGACCCCCAGCCGGACCCAGATACCGATGCCGACCAGGACGCTCGATGCCAGGAACGGCAGCCGCCACCCCCAGGTCAGGAAGTCCTCCTCGGGCAGCTTGGAGATCAGCACGAAGGTCAGGTTGCTGCCGAACAACGCCAGCGCGAAGCCCATCGCGGGCCAGCTGCTCAAAAAGCCCCGACGCCCGGGCGGGCCGTGTTCGGTGCTGAGCAGCACCGCGCTTCCCCATTCGCCGCCGATGCCGATGCCCTGCGCGACGCGCAACGTCACCAACAGGATCGGCGCGAGGACACCGGCCGTGTCATAGGTGGGCAGCAGGCCGATGCCGAACGTGGCGATGCCCATGACGACCAACGTCCACACCATCATCGACTTGCGGCCCACCCGGTCGCCGAAGTGCCCGAACAGCAGGCCGCCCAGCGGGCGCGCGACGAACCCGGCCGCGTAGGTGGCGAACGACGCGAGGATGCCGCCGGCCGTCGACGTCCCTGGGAAGAACAGCGGGCCGAACACCAACGCTGACGCCGTCGCGTACAGGTAGAAGTCGTACCACTCGATGGCGGTGCCGATCGTGCTCGCGACCAGGACCCGGCGGACCGAATGAGGCGCCGAGGTCACCCCTGGTGTCACGCGTCCTCATCGGACACGAGGACCCGCCCACCGAGCTCGTTGGGATCGGCGGCAAGGTCGTAGGCCCACACCTGTTGCCCATCCGCCTCCCAGATCACCTTCCGCCCGTCCGCCCGCACCGAGTGCAGCGCCTTCAGGTCCGGATAGTCGTCCGAGGCGGCGGCCCGCTCCTGCGGGAAGTAGGTCTCCGAGTACGCCTCGCGTGACGCACCGGTGCCGTTCGCGAAGAACTCGGTCAGCGAGGCACCGTCCGACGACCGCGGGTCCAGCCCGAGATGGTCGAGCACCGTCGGCATGATGTCGACCAGCCGCACCTGGCTGTCCACGCTCATCCCCACCGGCACCCCGGGGCCGCTGATGATCAGCGGCACGTGTTGGGTGGCGTCGAACAGCAGGCAGCCGTGGCCCTCCTCGTACGGGTGGCCGAGGTCGCCGGCATGATCGTTGGGGTACCACCCGGCCAGGTCCTCGCCGTGATCGGAGAAGCACACCACCAGCATCGATTCGATGTCGTGGCCCATCTCGGCGATGCGGCGCAGCAGGAGCTGGACGTAGTGGTCGGTGTAGGCGACCTCGCCTTCGTACGGGTTCGCCACGTCGACGCCGACATCCTCCGGCGGCTCGTACGGCCAGTGGGCGTCGAAGAAGTGCGCGAACAGGAAGAACGGGGCGGTGCCGTCCAGCGACTCAAGCCAGCGGGTGGCGCGGTCGACCACGACCGGCGCGCGCTTGAGCGCCAGTCCGCGCAGCTTCACATCGCCGACCGACAGCGGGTCCCGGCCGTCCGGCAGCAGCGGGATCTCGTCGTCGTAGAAGTCGAACCCGCGGTCAATCCCGTACCACTTGTTGAGGCCGGGGCAGGACACCACCGCGCCGTTCGTGTACCCGGCCGCCGACAGGCATTCCGCCAGCGTCGGCACTTCCTTGTTGAGCGATTCGCGGAACAGGTGCCTGACCCCGTGGCGGGGCGGCTGGAGCCCGGTGAACACCGTGGCGTGGCTGACCGGTGTCAGGGGGCACGACGAGATCGCCTGCGTGAAGCTGACCCCGTTCGCGCGCAGCCGCTCCACGCCGGGGTACTTCCCCGAATAGGCCACGTCGGCGCGCACGGTGTCCAGGGAGATGAACAGGATGTTCGGCTGTGTGGTCAACGGGATTCCCTCTGTATTTCTCTGTCGACGCCAGCGGCACCGAAGGCTAACAACGGGCTCCCCGCGTACGACAACGACGAACAGTGGGGCTTGAACACCCGTGCCGAACAGCACATCCCGCCCCTACAGTTACCTGGCGGAGCGTCCACGACCATGACGCGAGGGAGAATTCACATGGCGCGCAAGTTATCCCTGGCCCTGGAGCTGTATGCCGACGCCAACGGCTCCGTCGACCAGGTCTACATCGAGCAGATGCGCAATCAGGACACAGAACCGGTGCCGGTCGATCCCACCCTGCCGAGGTTCACCCTCATCGTCGGGCCCTCGCCGTTCACCATGCCGCGCGGTTGGGAGTTCTTCCTCACCTCACCTTACGAGGGTGCGACGTACATCTCGACCGTGCTGCACAACGCCGGGTACCCGGTGCGCATCGTCGACGTCCGCTACACCCCGAACCCACTGCAGGCGGCGTACAAGCAGATCATGGAAGGCACCGACGTGCTCGGTGTGTGCACGTTCGAGGACAACTTCCCGTTCTGCCGCGAGCTGATGGCGATGGTCCGCGAGTCGCACCCGGACATACCGATCATCTGCGGTGGCTCGCTGGTCACTTCCGTTCCGGCGATATTCATGTCGGACACCGACTGCGACATCGCGGTGATCAGCGAGGGCGAGATCACCATCCTGGAGCTGATGGAGAGTTACGCCCGCGGCTCGTGGCAGCAGGATCTCCCGACCATCAAGGGCATCTGCTACCGGGACGAGAACGGAAAGGCGCGCCGCACGCCGCCGCGCGGCCAGATGATGGATCTGGACGCGCTGCCCAGGATGCGGCTCGACCTGTGGCCTCAGTCGCGGTCGCCGCTCGGCATGCAGCCGCAGGTGATCTCGTCCTACAGCCGCGGCTGCAAGATGGACTGCTCGTTCTGCTACCGCACCACCCCGCAGGTGCGGGCGAAGTCGCCGGAGAAGATGGACCGCGACCTCGACTGGCTGAAAACCCAGTACGGCGTGGACTTCTGCTTCTTCGTCGACCTCACGTTCAGCTCGCACCGCGGCCAGACCATCGAGATGTGCGACGTGATCTCCCAGCACGATCTGCGGTGGACCTGTCTGACCCGGTGCGCCGACATGGACGTACCGCGCATCGACGCGATGCGGGACGCGGGTGCGGACATCATCTTGTACGGCGTCGAGTCGCTGGGCCGCGAGGTGTTGCGCGAGGCCCGCAAGGGCAGCAGCGAGAACCTGACCGTCCGCGCGATGCGCACCACGTTCGAGGGCGGCGTGCGGTTCGGCTCGCTGCTCATCGTCGGTCTGCCGAACGAGACCGAGGAGTCCCTGTCGGACATGGTGCAGTTCGCCGAGCAGTACAACCATGTGACCCGGGTGAAATACCTGTCGGCCATGCCCGGTACGACGGTGTACCAGGACGCGAGGCAGAACAAGATGATTCGCTCCGAGATCGACCACCTGAACTGGCTGTCGGTCGAACAGGCGCTGCACGAGGACGAGTTCCTGAACGTGAGCGGGCTGCCCGAGCAGGTCTGCCGGGACGCGTACAAGCGGGTGTACGACGCCTATCAGCCGGGCCCGGTGATGGACTTCCAGCACTGGCCGGAGCACTTCGAGTACTTCCACCCGCAGCCGGCCGACGGCACCGAGCGGTCAACGTCGTACGCCGGGTCCGGCTGGCGCACGGAGTGGAGTTCCGCCGCTGCGCCACTGGTTCCCGGTTCCGAACAGTACACACTGGACAAGGTCGCCGACCCGGAGGTGGCCGCGGTCGGGAGCACTCTGATGGACTGCGGCGCGAAGAAGCTTTCGGCCGGGGTCTGACCGGTGTCCACTCAGGACGGCCCGATCCTGATCATCGGGACCGAACGCTCCGGGTCGAACCTGCTGCGGCTGGTGCTCGACGCGCACTCGCGGATCGCGGTCCCGCACCCGCCGCACTTCATGCGGTACCTGTCCGGCATCCCGTACAACGGTGATGTCGACGCGATGGTGGGTGACGCGATGCGGTTGTTGCGCTACCACATCCATCCGTGGCCGCATGTGATCGACCGGGCCGCGGTGACCGAGGCGGCCGGGCCGTCGCTGTTCGGAGTGGTGTCGGCGATCTACGACCAGTACCGCATCGCGGAGGGCGCGGCCCGGTGGGGGTGCAAGAGCACCTTCATGGTCGAGCACGTCGACGACGTGCTCGACCAACTCCCGGACGCGCGGTTCCTGTGGCTGGTGCGCGATCCCCGCGATGTGGTCGCGTCGGCGAAGCGGGCCGTGTTCGGCTACTGCCACCCGTACCGCATGGCGCTGCGGTGGAAGGCCGAACAAGAGCTCGCCCGCGCGGCGCTGGAGCGGTGGGGTCCGGGAGTGGTGCACCTGGTGCGGTACGAGGACCTGGTGTCCGCGCCCGACCGGGAGATCCAGGCGATCTGCGACTTCATCGGTGAGGAGGTCGAGCCCGCGATGCTGGCACACCACCTCAGTGGCAACGCCCGGGTGACCGCATCGCTTTCGGCGTCCTGGCGCACTGCGGGCGACCCGATCACCACGACCCGGATCGGCGCCCACCAGCGGGGGCTGTCCGACCGGGAGCGGCGACAGGTGGAGAGTGTGACCGCACAGGCGATGGAGACGCTTCGCTACCCGTTCGACCGGGCGTCGCTGGACGAACCGGCTCCCGGTCCGCTTGGAGTCGCGCTGCGCGGGTTCGCGGTGCGGCTGGCGGTGGAGGCGCGATCGCTGTGCACCGACCGCAACCACTTCCGGCGCTGGCGGCGCGACGCCGTCGTCCGCTGGCTGCGCCGCCGTGCGACGCCGGGCCGCGCCCTGGTTCTGTCAGGAGAGAGCAGATGAACGAAATGGGAAGCGTCCGCACGCACTTCGCCGACCGCGCGAGAACCTACGACCGGTCCAGTTCGTGGTGCACCGACGATGCGCTCGGCGAGCTGATTCTGTCCACGGCCGCGCCCCAGCCGGGCGATGCGGTCCTGGACGTGGCATGCGGCACCGGACTGGTGTCAAGGCTGTTCGCCGGGCGGGTGCGGCGGCTGGTCGGCGTGGACATCACGCCGGAAATGGCCGAGCAGGCGCGCGACATGCTCGACGAACTGGTGATCGCCCCGGCGGAGAAGCTGCCGTTCGATGACGGCACGTTCGACCTCGTGGTGTGCCGTCAGGGGATCCAGTTCATGACGCTGCCGGACGCGGTACGGGAGATGGTGCGGGTGACCCGGCCGGGTGGGCGGGTCGTGCTGACCCACCTGTGCGCCTACGGAGACGACGACCGCGACGACTACTTCGAGATCCTGCGGCTGCGCAACCCGGCCCGGCGGCACTTCTTCCGGCCCGGCGATGTCGAGGCCCTGCTCGCCGGCGCGGGGTGCGACCCGGTGCGGTCGCAGCAGTACGTGTCGGTGGAGGACGTGGACGTGTGGTCGGACAACGGCGCGATCGACGAAGACGCGCGGAAGGCGATCCGGGACCGCTACGGAAGTGCGTCCCCCGCGTTCCGCGCACGGCACGCGGTGGCCGAGGCGGACGGGCGGATCACCGACCACATGCTGTTCGTCATCGCCTCGGGAACGAGGGTCTGAGCATGGAACCTGAGCAGTCCCTTGCCGACGGCGTGCAGACCGCGTTCCTCGCCGAGGCGGCCACCGCGGCGCGGTACACCTACTTCGCACAGGTCGCCGAGATCGAGGGTCACACCGAGGCGGCCCGGGTGTTCGGCGAGCTTGCCGAGAGTGTGGCCTGCGCCGCCCACGGGCACCTGGATGTGCTGCGGGACCTGCTGGGCGGCGAGGATCCGGGCACCGGCCACACGCTCGGCGACACCCGCCGCAACCTCGCCGCGGCGATCAGCGGCGACCTCGGGGAGGCCACCGAACGCTACCCCGGCCTGGCGGCGCGGGCGCACACGGAAGGCGTGGCCGATCTGGCGAGCTGGCTGGAGACCCTGTGCACGCTGAAGAAGACGCACGTGGACCGGCTGGAGCAGGCCCTCACCGGGCTGACCGAGCCGCGGTTCGCCGGAAACGGAGCGCCATGACCACCGACTACACCGCCGAGGCGATCACCGTCTACTCCGGGCTGGAGGCGGTGCGCCGCAACCCGTCGATGTACGTCGGGTCGACCGGCTCGGACGGCGCCCACCATCTGGTGCTCGAACTGATCGACAACGCTGTGGACGAGGCCGCCGCCGGGCACTGCGGCGCGATCTCGGTGGAGTTGCACGAGGACGGCTCCTGCTCGGTCACCGACGACGGCCGGGGCATCCCCACCGACCCGCACCCGGAGGCCGGGATCCCGGCGTGTGAGCTCGTGCTCACCACACTGCACTCGGGGGGCAAGTTCGACCACTCCTCGTACGCGACCTCGGCCGGACTGCACGGCGTCGGCCTGGCCTGCGTGAACGCGTTGTCGGAGTGGTTGCGGCTGGACGTGTGGCGCGACGGCGAGCACCACAGCGAGTCGTTCGCCCGAGGCTCGATCGAAACCCCGCTCAAGCGGGTCGGCGACAGCGTCCGCCGCGGCACCCGGGTGTGGTTCCACCCGGACCCGGAGATCTTCTCCTCCTGCGTGCTCGACGCGGACCTGGTGCACGCCCGGCTGCTCGACATCGCGTACCTGCACCCGGGCCTGCGGGTCGATCTCACCGACCACCGCACCGGACGGCACGAGTCGCTGTGCGAGACGACCGGGGTGCAGGGGCTGCTCGCGTACCGCGCCCGCGACGCCGAGAAGGTGCACGCCGAGCCGGCCACCATCACCTGGGCCGGGGACGGGTGCGTGATCGACGCCGCCGTCCAGTGGACCGAGGGGTACGCGGAGCAGATCTTCAGCTACGTCAACACCATCCGCACCGACCTGGGCGGGTCGCATGTGGACGCCCTGCGCGGCGCGCTGGCTGGGGTGGTGGCCGACCACCTCGGCCCGTCCGCGGACAAGATGACCGTGGTCGACATTCTGGAGGGGCTGACCGCGGTGATCGCGATCCGGATCCCGGACGCGCGGTTCGACGGCCAGACCAAACGCACCCTGCGCAACGACGACGCGGGCGCCCGCGTGTTCGACGTCGTCACCGAGCAGGCGCGGCGGGCGCTGGCGGCCGACCCGGAGCTGGCCCGCCGCATCGCCGAACGGGCCATCGACGCGAGTCGGGCCAGGCTCGCCGCACGGCTGGCCGGGCGGACGGCCCGCTCACGGACCCGGGCCGTCGAGGTCGACTACGCGGTCTACCAGAGACAGTTCGGGATCCGCTCGAAGGACTGGCACGACTCGTGCTCCTGGCTCACCGACGAGGACCTGCTCGGCAAGCACGCGGAGATGTGCGCGGTGCCGCCGGACGCGCGGATGCTGGACGTGTGCTGCGGCAGCGGTGTCGTCGGCGGCGCGTTCCGCGGCCGGGTCGGCGAGATGGTCGGGCTGGACCTCACCCCGGAGATGGCCGCGCTCGCCTCCACCCGGCTGGATGTCGTGCACCAGGGCACCGTCTACGACCTGCCGTTCCCCGACGCCAGTTTCGACCTCGTGGTCACCCGGGAGGTGCTGCATCTGCTGCCCCAGCCGGAGCGGCCGGTGTCGGAGATCTTCCGTGTGCTGCGGCCGGGCGGGCAGTTCATCGTCGGGCAGATCGTGCCGTACTCGGACGTGGACGCGTTCTGGATGTTCCGCGTGTTCAAGAAGAAGCAGCCACTGCTGTACCAGATGTTCCGCGAGGAGGACTTCCGGGCGTTGCTCACCGGCGGCGGGTTCACGGACGTGCAGATGGAGGAGTACTTCCTCTGGGAGTCGATCGACCGGTGGATCGATACCCACGAGACGACACCGGCGAGCCGGCAGGAGATCTACCGCCTCTACTACGACGCGCCGCGTGAGGTACGCGCCGTACACCCCTTCGAGGTACTGCCGGACGGCTCGGTGCGCGACCGGTGGCGGTGGTGCGTGTACTCGGTGCGGAAACCCGACCATGCCTAGCCGCACCGTGGATCGCCCGGTCGCCGAGGTCGTGCGCGGGCTGGAGGTGCTACGACCGCTGCGGGGCACGCCGGTGCCGCACTTCCGTGCGAAGGTGCGCGATCTCGTCGTCATCGCGTCGAGTTCGCGGGGCGGGTCGAGCATGCTCACCGAGTTGCTGCGGTCCTCGCCGCACCTGCTGCACCTGCGCGCCGAGCTGAATCCGTTGCTGCGGCTGGTCGGCCTCGACCACCCGCACAGCGGCACGGGATCCGACGTGCTGGACGCGGCGCACTGGCACGGGCTTCCGCCCCGGTCGCAGGCGTTGTTCGAGGCGGAACTGGCATTGGACGCGGGCTCTCCCGGCACCGGCGTGGAGAACCTGGCGGTGGACGCGGCGTGGCGGCTGGTCATGCAGTGGCCGGGGCTGGGCCTCGACCCCGTCGACCTGGTGCGGACCGCCGAGGCGGTACTGGACCGTGATCTGCCCCGGTTCGCGCGGGCGCTGATCGGTATGGCCGGCGTGAACCCGTGGTACTACGACCTTCCCGGGCAGTCACCGGGACCACGACCGGTCGGGCCGCCCGGTGACGTGCTGCTCGAAGAGCCGCCCTTCGTACTCCCCCGTCCGTGGCGGCCCGCGAACGAACACGATGTCGCCACGAAGCCACTGGTGATCAAGACGCCGGGCAACGCCTACCGGCTCGACTTCCTGCGGGCTGCGTTCCCCAACGCGCGCCTGTGGGTGCTGCACCTGACCAGGAACCCGGCCGCGTCAATCAACGGCCTGGTCGACGGGTGGCTGCACCACGGGTTCCACGCGTACCGGGTGGACGAACCACTGCGCATCGCCGGATACGCCGACGTACGGCCGGCCGACCGGCACTGGTGGAAGTTCGACCTACCACCCTGCTGGTCCACGTACACCGCCGCCGCCCTGCCCCGGGTCTGCGCCCACCAGTGGTTGTCGAGTCACCGTGCGGTGCTCGCGCACGGGGCGGATCACACGGTGCGATTCGAGGACCTGATCAGCGGTCCGCACGCCCGCGCGGGCGCCGTCGAGCGGATCGCGGACTGGCTGGGGATCCCGTTCGAAGGGCCGCTGAAGCAGGCCGCGACCGACGGCATCGCCGCCACTGTGGCCACCGCCGCACCCCGCCCCGGCCGGTGGCGGGCGCGCGAGGAGGAGATTCGGTCCGCACTGAGCGCCGACGTGCTCACGATGGCGGAGAGGCTTGGTTATGCCGATGACGACCACTGGATCTGAGCTGAGCACCCACGGCGGCCCGGGGTGGGTCCCCCGGGTGGCATCGCATGTGGACGAAGTCGCGGCCGGGGGTGTGTGGACGCCGTGCGGGTACCGGTCGGAGACGGCCGCGCTGCGGTCCGTGCTGCTGGTCCGCCCGCCGGACAGCATCGCCGCGGTGCGACAGCCGGGGGCCTCGCTCATGCTCGGGCCGGTGGATCTTCCCGCGATGCGGGCGCAGTGCGACGCGTTGGCGGACCGCCTGCGGGACCACGGGGTCGAGGTACATCTGACGTCCCCCGCGGCGACGCCCAACGTGGTGTTCGCGCGGGACCTGTTCTGGATGACCCCGGCCGGGGCGGTGCTGGCGCGGATGGCGTCGACGCAGCGTGCCGGCGAGGAACGGCATGCCGCGCTCGCGCTGGCCGAGGCCGGGTTCCCGATCCTGCGCACGGTGTCCGGCACCGCCGTGTTCGAGGGCGCCGACGCGCTGTGGATCGACCCGTCGACGGTGATCGTCGGTACCGGGTTCCGCACGAACGCGGCCGGCGCGGCCGAGGTCGCCTCGGCGGTCGCGGAACTGGGGGCGCGGGTGGTGACGGTGCCGCTGGCGCCGGGCGTACAGCATCTGCTGGGGACGGTGGTGTTCCTCGACTCGTCCACCGCCGTCGTCCACCGGGCGGCGAGCCCACCGGAGTTGGCGGCGCTGCTCGCCGAGTACGGCTATCGGGTGATCGCGCTGCCGCCGGACGAGGAACTGACGGTGCGACGCGGGATGAACCTCCTGGTGCTCGCGCCGGGGCGGGTGCTGATGCCCGCGGGCTGCCCGGGAATCCGGCGGACGCTGGAGCGGGCAGGTGTGGCCGTCGACGAGATCGACATCAGCGAGTACCTGCGGGCAGCCGGCGGGATCGGCTGCGTGACCGGGGTGGTGCGCCGTGAGCACTGAGAGCCGGTCACGTGGCCGATTACTGAGGCGGGTACACCGTGGGGTCGTCCAGCGGCAGCTTCAGCCAGGAGATCATCTGCCGGAGCTGGTGGTACGCCGCGAGCCGCTGCTCGTCGGAATCGGCCTCCTCGGCAGCCGCGATCGGCTCCCACAGTCGCGGCACCATCACGGGCCCGAGTTCGAGCAGGCCGCCACTGCCGCCGGTGGCCCACTTCGCCAGTACATACCGGACGATCGCGCCGACCGGAATGTCCAGGTTCCGGGACATGCCGCGCACGGTCTCCAGCGGATCGAGGAGCCCGTAGTCGACCACCTCGGCCTTGAAGTTGGCATGCGGGTCCTCCGGTGGCCAGCACCGTTCCCATTGGCGCAGCCGAACCGCCGGCGTACCGGTCGCGTCGTAGGCCAGGTCATCCATGTCGCCATCCATACCGCCAGCCTAAGGGCGGCACCGAGCTTGTCCGACCGGGCAGGGATGAACACCAAAGTGAGGAAAGGAAAATCCAATGAACGAAAACCTTCGTGAGGAGCAGGTCGCGCTCGTTCCGACCGACTCGGCCGCCGCGACCTGCGGCACCGTTACGGCCGACGACGAGGCGATCCGTCACCAGTTGCGCAGCCTCGGCTACCGCATCTGACCCAACCGCCCCGGCCCTCCCACACGGGGGGCCGGGGCGTCCCCGTAAAGGAGGCCGAGCAGGCCCCCAACGCGCTCGCCGAGCCCATGGCGGTCGATACGCAGCGGCAGCTGGGGTGCCTCGGACGGCTCGTACGAGTCGTCCACCCCAGCCGTCCCGGCCATCCCGCCATCCCGGATATCCCGCTGGGCTGACCGGTGTTCGCCTTGGCGTGCAGTCCCTTCACGTCGCGCCGCACGCACCCCTCCAGCGGCGGTCCCACCCACACTTCCAGGTAGCCGATCCCGGCCGCCGCGTGGGCGGCACCCACCTCGTCGCGAGCTGCCCGGTATGGCGCGATCACCGGTACCAGCACAATGACGCCGTGCGGGCCGACCTCATCGCCCGCGCCCGGCCCGCCGGACGTTCTCGCTCCGGTCGCGTGCGCCAGAACCCGCGTCCCGGGAACAGGTCGCGTCGCGGAACATCCCCGTCCAGCATCTGCGCCGCCGTGCCGGGCAGCCGCGACTGCCGCGGACTTGCCCGAGCTGGGCAGACCCGTGAACCAGACGGTCCTCCCGCCATGTGAATGGCCCGGCACCCGGACCCCCCTTCTATGGGGGTCACCGTGCTGAAGGGCGGGAGTGTTGACCACCCTGCGGCGCGTTGTAGGGTGCGGCAACTGGGAGGCGGCATGGCTGAGATGACCAACCCGTTCGACGATGAGAACGGAGTGTTCTGGGTGCTGCGCAACGACGAGGACCAGCACTCGCTGTGGCCGGAGTTCGCTCCGGTGCCCGCCGGGTGGCAAGTGGTGCACGGCCCGGACGGCCGGGCGGCGTGCCTGGCCCATGTCGAGGAGAACTGGACCGACCTGCGTCCGGCCTCCCTGCGCCGCGCCATGGATAACTCGACTGGTTGAGCTACCGGATGGATGCACCTTCTTCACACTGACGAATGCACATTCTTCACAGTGACGACGGTGGTGGACCGCTTCGTCACCTGCATTGCACTCCACGTCCGCCCGCCGTCGAAGAACGCCTCGACGGTGGGCGTGCGCCGCGCCGATTTCCGCGGTTGAACGTCGGAGCCAGTTGAACAACCACATTTCACACGGTGTACGGCGTGCAATCGCCCGCGGGAACCTGGCGGCCTGGCGGCATAGGGGCAGAACAGTGAGTCAGTCCACACTTCCGTTACCACGACCACGACCACGTTCACGGGAAAAGCGCGGGCGCGCGCTGATCGTGCAACAGGGCGCCTGGGACATGCCCAAAGAATCGATGCCGCTCGCCGCCGGATATCTCACGGCCGCAGCACAGGCCGATCCTGTGGTGGGACCCGAGTTCGACGTACGCATACAGAACTTCCGCGGTGGAGAATCGCTCGGCTCGATGGCGCGCACGATCTTCTCCGGAGTTGTGCCGGACGTGCTGGCGTTCTCGGTCTTCGGCTGGAACTTCAACCAGTTCGGCGCGCTCGCCGAGACCTACAAGTCGGTGCGCCCGGACGGCTGGGTCGTCTTCGGCGGAACGCACGTCGCGCACCAAGCGGAACGCGTCTTCCGACGCTTCCCCGAGGTCGACGTCGTCGCCAACGGCGAGGGAGAGTTCACTTTCCGCGACCTACTGCTCGCCTTCCTGGAGGAGAAGTCGCCGCACGACCTCGCACAGGTGCCGGGAATCTCCTACCGTGACGAGGAAGGCACGATCCACACCACTGCCGAGGCACCGCGCATCGACGACCTGGACAGCATTCCGTCGCCGTTTCTCACCGGGGCCATCCCACTGCTCGACCACAACGGCCGGTTCCCCTACGACGTGGCACTGATGGAGACCAACCGCGGCTGTCCGTACAAGTGCTCGTTCTGTTACTGGGGTGGCGCGGTCGGCCAGCGGATGCGCGACTTCTCCCGCGAACGGCTGCGCGCGGAACTCGACCTCTTCGGCTATCACCAGATTCCGACGGTGGTGTTGTGCGACTCGAACTTCGGCATGCGACAGCCGGACGCGGAGTTCGTCGAGGACCTCGTCAGGACGCGCGAGAAGTACGGGTTCCCGCAGTCGTTGGAGACATCGTGGGCGAAGAACAAGTCCAAGACGTTCCACAACATAATCCGCCGGATGAAGGCCGAGGGGTTCCAGAGCTCGTTCACCGTGGCGCTGCAGACACTGGACGACACCGCGTTGCGTGACATGGGCAGAAGCAACATGCGGCTCAACGAGTGGAAGGACCTGGCGGCATGGCTCGCAGCAGAGGGACTCGACGCCTACGCCGAGCTGATCTGGGGCGCGCCGGGTGAGACGGTCGACTCCTTCCTGACGGGCTACGACCGGCTGTCCGAACATGTGTCCCGCATCGCCGTCTACCCGCTGTTGCTGCTGCCCAACACGAGCTACACGGAGAACCGCGAGGTGCACGGCTTCGTCACCGTGCGCGGCGACAACGACGACTTCGAGTACGTTCTCGCCAACCGCACCGTCACGGTCGCGGAAAACACGATGATGCAGCGATTCATGTTCTGGGCCCGGATGATGAGCGAGAACATGTACTTCCGGCACATCTGGGTGCCGCTGCGGGAGCTCGCCGGGCTCACCCAGAGCGCCGTACTGCTGATCCTGTCGGACTGGTTCCAGGACTCGACCGATTCCGCCGTCGCCGAGCTGCTCGGCCACGGCCGCGAGTTCACCGACTCCGGCCTGATCGTCGAGTCGCTGCACAAGCTCTACGCCGACCCACGTTTCGCGCCGATCTTCCAGCAGTGGTGGGATGAGGCGATCCTGCCGAAGGTACCCGGGCAACACAGGCCGCTACTGAACGAGATCTTCCGCTACGACAATGTGACCCGCCCGATCTACTCCGGTGCGGGTGCCGAGGACGCCGAGGTGCGCAGCATCGACGGCCTGCCGCACTACGTCCGCAACGGCCTGCGGTTCCAGTACGCGATGCCGCACATTCTCGACGCCATCCGCGCGAGCCGGCCGTTCGACGATGAGCCCTCGCCGGTCGATCTGACGCTCGCATATCGCGTCGGTTTCGACGACTATCTCGACAACCACGAACTCGCGACCTACTACGCCGGTCGTTGCCTTGAGATCCGGGAGAGCTGACAGCACAACGGACGAACACTACGTACGGCAACGCGTCCACACGCTGATCCTGTCTTCCCGAATTCCAGCTGGTGCCAACCGGTGAGGTAACAACGGCGTCGCCATGACCAGCTCGGCCTTCGACCGTGGTCCGCGGCCACCTGCCCACCCCGAACACCATGGGCACGGCCGCGCGACCGATCCACCACCGGCGCCATCCGCTGCTATCCGTGCTCGAACCGACACGACGGCAGCCTTACCGCCGGACGGGTACGGACCAGTCGGATCAACCAAGAACCACTAGGCGGTGTGGCGTTCGCCTGGCACATGCCCCACGTCGGGTGCGGCTTGCGGTGGGTCAGGGCCGACCGCGTCGTACGCCTGTTTCGGGCAGGTCCAGATGAAAGGCACGTCCGCGTCCGGTGACGGTTCCGCTGTGCACGAGGTGGGCCGGATCGCTGCCGAGGTTCTTCAATTCTTCGACTAGCATGCGGGCGGCCGTTCGGGAACTGACCCAGTCCTTGGCGGCTTGGGGAAAACGGCGCTGCCAGACCGGCCGGGTGAGGTTCCAACCGCTGTCGGCCAGGCGGGCGGGGGCGGCGAGTTCCGGATGGTGCAGGTAGCCGGTGGCCTCAATGACGAGCTCCGGGCCGTCGTTCCAGCACTGGACGAACCGGAGGGGGTCATGGGCGGATGCCAGGTGGAGGATGAACCGTGCGGGGAGGAAGGGAGTGTCATGGGTGAGAGCACGCAACGCCTGAAAGAGTCGCTCCTGTATCCGGTCCCAGCCGGTGGTGGGCTGGTGCGGTCCGGCAGGGGCAGCGGGCAGATGGGCCGGGTCAGCAGCGCGCCAGGAGCCGCGGAAGCCGCCTTGTGTCGCCGCGTCGGAGTTGGGACCGGTGTGCACGAGTTCGAGGTTCACTCGGCCGGAGTGGTGCGAGTGCACAACGAGGCTGCCGCCGGGGCGCGGCCACACCATCCACGGCCCGACGCGGCCTCCCCACAGTGTCGGTGGGCCGAGTTCCTCCTCCATGACCCACCAGGCAGCACGGACCAGGTCGCTGGCGGTCCACGCGTCCTCGGGGGGCAGGTCGACGACGGGAACACGCAGCGTATGTATCCGCCCGGGTTCCGAAAGTCCTGCGATCACCGTGCCGTTGCCACCCCAGGGCCCCCTGCGAGGTAGGAAGCGGCGCCAGATCTGCCCGGCGACCTCACTGGGTTCGCCCAGTTCCCACCCCAGCACTGCGCCGGCGCGCTCGAACTCCTCCAGGCTCCACCCGCCCGGTCGCAGCAGAATGATCTCCCGCACCAGCTCGCGGAACACATCGTCGTCGAGCCAGTTGCCTCGCGGAATCGTGTTCTCCATCCGGCAAACGGTAGCGATCTTCCCCGGCGAAGGCACACCACGAGAAGCACATGCCCCTCAACCACTTCCGGGAACGGACAGGGGCGCCGTGGTGTGATCTGCCTGCACGCTTCGGAAAGTGGAAGACCCTCCATGACCGTCTTCGGCGCTGGTGGGCGGATGACACGTGGGACCGCATCCCTTCAGCGATCCAAGCCGATGTGAACACCGAGGGACGGCTGGACTCGACTCAGACCGGCGTGGATTCCACTTTCGTTGTACGCAACGGTGGCGCGCCCACCTGGCCACCATGCTGAAGTGTTCAGCGGCGAGCAGGCCGGATCGACTGACGAGGTGGCCGAGCCGACACAGTTGACGGACTGAACACCTCGCACGCGCTGTTGCGCCCCTTGGAAGGCACATCGAACGTCCCTGGAAGTGCAGTTCGGACAGCGACCGCGCCACCGACAGATTCCCCCACCTCCCCCTGTCGTCCGGGCGCCCTGCTGCGCCTGGCACAGGGCCCGTGGCTGGGGGCATCCTCAACGCGGAACTCCGCGTCAGAGTGCCTGGCAGAAGGCCCCCGACCAGGAGTGGGACATCCGTTCGGTTGCCGGTCTTGTACCGCCTGGGCTGTGGGTCTGCTATCCAAGTAGTGCTTGCCCCGTTCCTTGCGGACAGAGGAGGCTGTGGGTTGTCCACGATCGATGAATGTGTGCGGAACGTCGTCGTCCGGCAGTTGGGTGTCCGATCGGAGGCGGAGCTGAACGACGCCTCGTTCTCGGACTGCCTCGGAGCTGATTCCCCGGACCCGGCGGAGCTGGTCATCAGCGCCGGGCAATCCATCCTCCTGCGCCGGGAGATACCACAGCAGCTGGGCACCGAGCTGCCCGAGGGCAAGACCAGGGACCTCACCGCGGTGGGCGAGCTGCTGGCCTGCGTCGAGGAGCGCATCCTCTGACCTGCCGCGCCGTTGGCACATCCGGTTCGCCGCCCGGCGCGGGGAACTCGCCTGAACACCCCACCCACCACGGGCCGCTTTCCCCGGCGTCCGCCGTGACTGCCGGTGCGGTCATGTGATGCCGGCCCCGCGGGCGGTCGGACAACGAACGTCAGCGGACCTGACACGGGACAGGCTCGTGGGTGAACTCCCACGTGCTTCCCGAGCCGTCCCCAACCTCCTGAAGCCGAGCGGTTCCCGAGGCAACGAAGGGTCCCGGATCCGAAACCGGGTCCGGGCCGCCCTCGGCGGGCCCGATCAGAAACGGACCGAAAGAATGATCACAGAGCACCCCGATACTCCCCCGACGGCATTGTCCACGCCCACCGACGACGACTACCGGCTGGGTGCGGACGCGTACACCGATGAGCGGCGGACAGCGGTCCTCGCCAGACTGGAGGGGTACCTCGGCGAGCAGCGCGGGCGTTTTCTGGGGTACCAGGTCAACTTGTCGCTCGGCGGCCATGCGGCCCTCGGACGCTTCCTGGGGTACCACATCAACAACATCGGGGACCCGTTCGTCGACAGCAACTACAGCCTGCATTCGCGGTGGCTGGAGCGGGCGGTGCTGGAGCACTACGCCGGCCTGTGGCACGCCCCGCTCCCTCAGGACCCTGCCCACCCGCGGGACGAGGACGGGTGGGGCTATGTGCTGTCCATGGGCAGTACCGAGGGCAACTTGTACGCCATGTGGAACGCCCGCGACTACCTCGACGGCAACGCTCTGGTCCGCGATGAGGTCTCCGGCGAGACAAGCTGTCGTACGTCGTACATCCGGGCTGAGCACCCCGACGACAACCCCAACGCGTACGCGCCGGTGGCGTTCTTCTCCCAGGAGACCCACTACTCCCACATCAAGGCCATGCGGGTACTGGACATTCCGACCTTCTACGACCTGGGCGGCAGCCTCTACCCGGGCGAGTGTCCCATCGACCTGGCCGGCACCGGGACGCAGACCTACAACGGCTGGCCGCTCGGCGGAGTCCCGACCACCGGCGGGGACGAGGGACCGGGCACCGTCGACGTCGACGCCCTGGTCGCCCTCGTGGACTTCTTCGCCGCCAAGGGCCACCCCGTTCTGGTCAATTTCAACATCGGCAGCGTCTTCAAGGGCGCTTACGACGACGTCCAGGGCGCCTGCGAGCGTCTGCGTCCCGTCTTTGAGCGGCATGGCCTCATCGACCGCAGGGTGCGATTCGACCCCGACGACCCCGAGCGGGTCAGCGTCCGCAACGGCTACTGGATCCACGTCGACGGAGCACTCGGCGGCGCCTACGCCCCCTACCTGGAGAAGGCCCGGAACGCCGGCCTCATCAAGACCGCGCCCCCGGTCTTCGACTTTCGGATCCCCGAGGTCTCCTCGATTGTCACCAGCGGGCACAAGTACCCCGGCGCGCCCGTCCCCACGGGGATCTACATGTCCCGTGCCGGATCCAAACTGCGCCCGCCGTCCGACCCGGCGGTCGTCTCCTCCCCGGACAGCACCTTCGCCGGTTCCCGCAGCGGATTCGCGAGCCTGGCCATGTGGAACCATCTCGCGCAGTTCAGCGAGGAACAGCAGGTGCGCCAGGCCGCCGAGGTTCTGCGGATCGCCGAGTACACGGCCGGCCGTCTCCGAACCCTCAGCGACCAGCTGAAGGAACGCGGTGAGCCCTGGGCCGAGGACGGTATCGAGGTCGGACACGGCGACCACGCGCTCAGCGTCTGGTTCCAGCAGCCCCGGGCCGCGATCACGCAGAAGTACTCCCTGGCGTGCGTCCCTCTCAACCTCGGCGGCCACCGCCACGACTACAGCCACATCTACGTCATGCCACATGTCACCCAGGAACTCATCGACGAACTTCTCGACGACCTCGCCCGCCCGGGCGCCTTCGACCGCTCAGCCGAAGGAGACGCGGACCGACCCCGGCTCCCCGGACAACGCTGACCGATGGGACGCGCGCGGCGCAGCCCGCTCCGACCGCGACACGAAGGTCCTCGAAGGCATCCCAATCAGCCCCTGAGCTGCACTGATGTTCCTTCGAGCGCGAATCGACCCCTTCCCGAGGACTAGGTCGGCAATCACCGGACGCAAGCCGGACTCCGAGATCACTCCGGGGGCTGCCGCTCAAACGCGCAGCCCGCCGGGCCCTCGCCAACTGCACCGCCACCAAGTCCCGCAAGACCATGACTTGGACTGCCCTGAATCCGCTTCCTGGTCACCGTGAAGACAGGGCATGGGCGTTGGATCGGGTGGCGCGGCCCCGGCACGGTGTGTGTTCGCAGTGGTTGTGCTGCATTCGGCGCAATGACCCCGTTCACCCCCTGTCGATCCCTCCGACCTGGGGAAACATAGGGTGGGATGCGACCATGGCAGCGGCACCGGAGGGATGGACAGCTCGAAGCCGGCGCACGTCCATCGGGCGGCCAAGTGTCGCTGGACGAACTGGTCGGGACGCCGACCATTGGCTCTGCGTGAGGTGGCAACCACCTCCGTGGGCACAGCGTTTCCCGGTCGAGCGCCGGTGTCACAACGGCACTCGACGCGAAAGGCTGCCCTCCCTCCAGCGGGCCACACAACACGCATTCGCACGTATGGGGACCACGGCCGCCGAGGCCCCCGACCAGCTTCAGGAGGCATGATGTACGCCGTCACCGACCCGACCACTGGCGAGGTCAACGTCACCTACCCCACCGCCACGGACGCTGAAGTGGCGGCAGCCGTGGATTCCGCCCACACGGCGACCGCCTGGGGACGCACCAGTTCCGTGGCCGAGCGTGCGGCCCTGCTGCGGCGTCTTGGTGACCTGCACACGGAGCACCGGGCCGAGCTGGCGGCGAGCATCGTCCGCGAGATGGGCAAGCCGCTCCCGGAGGCCGAGGGCGAGGTCGACTTCTGCGTCGACATCTATCACTACTACGCCGACCACGCCGAGGAGTTCCTCGCCGACGAGCCAATCGACGTCGTTTCCGGTCCCGGCACCGCCGTCATCCGGCGCAGTCCGGTGGGCGTACTCCTCGGGATCATGCCGTGGAACTTCCCGGCGTACCAGGTCGCCCGCTTCGCCGCCCCGAACCTGGCGACCGGCAACACGATCGTGCTCAAGCACGCGCCGCAATGCCCGGCTACTGCGGCCCTGCTGGAGAAGCTGGTTGCCGAGGCGGGCTTCCCGGCCGGGGCCTATGTCAATGTGTACGCCACCAACGAGCAGATCGCCGAGGTCATCGCCGACCCCCGGGTCCAGGGAGTCTCACTCACCGGGTCCGAACGAGCTGGTGCGGCCGTCGCGGAGATCGCCGGACGGCACCTCAAGAAGGTCGTTCTCGAACTGGGCGGCTCCGATCCCTTCATCGTCCTGTCCACCGACGACCTCGACGCGGTCGTCGAATCCGCCGTCGCCGCCCGCCTCGACAACACCGGCCAGGCATGCAACGCCGCCAAGCGCTTCGTGGTCGTCGACCACCTCCATGACGCGTTCGTCGAACGGTTCACCGCCAAGCTGCTCGCCAGCGAGACCGGCGCCCCGTTGTCATCAACCGCCGCGGCCGAGAACCTCGGCCGTCAGGTCGACGCGGCCGTGGCTCAAGGAGCCACTCTGCGCAGCACCGGCGAGCGGCGCGGTGCCTACTTCCCCGCCGGAGTCCTGACCGACCTCACCACCGAGCACCCTGCGGCCCGGGAGGAACTGTTCGGACCGGTGGCCATGGTCTTCAACGCCTCTGACGAGGAGGACGCCGTACGGATCGCCAACGACACCCCCTACGGTCTCGGCTCGTACCTCTTCACCACCGACCCCACGCAAGCCGAGCGTGTCGCCGCTCGGATCGAGGCCGGCATGGTCTTCGTCAACGGGGTCGGTGCCGAGGGCGCCGAACTGCCCTTCGGCGGTGTGAAGCGCTCCGGGTTCGGGCGCGAACTCGGCCGGCCCGGGATCGAGGAGTTCGTCAACAAGAAGCTCATCCGGACCGTCGCTTGAGATCCTCCCCGACGTGATCAGCCCCCGAACCGACAGCTCGACCTGAACCGGCTCTCGGCGGAAGGGTCGCGGTCCATCTCCTCGGCGAGGGAGGAATGGTCGCAGCGGTGACAGCGCACCCGTGGTTCCTGGATGTCGTCGACCTCGTCCCGGGGGTCGTGTCGCCGGTGGAGCACCGGGGCATCGTGCGAGATCGACGCGGGGCGGCTTGGTTGGCCTTGAGGCTCTCGGGCCTGGGCGGCCTCGTGCGGCCAAGCTCAGTGCCGTCGAGCCCTATCTATCAATCGTCTCGGGGGAATTCTCCGCAGATTCGAGGGAATCATCGCTGACTCAACCTTCCTACTGCGGATTTCGTTGCACCCGATGAAGTCGGGCCGCCAGTAGCAGTGTGATCGCGACGAGCACCGGGGCGATCGCCGCCGCGGCGGTCGGCTGCCGGCTCAGCACAAAGGCGCCGCCGAGGGCACCAACGACCAGCGCGAGCAGGACGCAGAGGCGGCGTACGAGGTGACGGGCGGAGCCGCCCGCGGCCGATTCGGCCATAGCGGTCAGTGTGCCGGTGACGAATGTCGTGGTGATCCCGGCGACGGCGACCCGCCGCGCGCACGCGGTCTGGATGCCCATCGCCAGTGCCGAGACCGCGACGAGCGCCACGTCCCACACCTTGCCCGGACGGGCGCCGACGGCGATCCAACCGGCGAGGAATACCACCTGGCAGATCAGGCTGACGGCGAGCGTGCCCGTGATGCGGCGCGGCCACAGGCGGCGGGGGGGCAGGTCTCGGGTGAGCCGGAAGGTCAGAACCAGGCCGGCCGTGAACGCGAGTGTGGCGGCCGAGGCGCGGGCGACGGATAGATCGATGCCGTGCGCCCCGGCGATGCCGAGGAGTACGAGGTTGCCGGTCATGTTGGCGGTGAAGACGCCCCCGAGGCCGAGGTAGGCCAGGGCGTCCGTGGCGCCCGCGGCGACGGTCAGCAGGAGCGGCAGGAGATCGGCGAGCAGCCTGTCCCCCCGGCTTGCGGGCCGTGCGGCAACGGGCGCGGCGGGCGTCGGGGGTCCGGCCGCCTGCCGCTTCTGGGCAGCTACGCCGGGGACGGCCGGGCCGGACGGGAGATCGCCGGGGTGAGCGAGCACGCTGGGTGGCCCTTCATGTCGGTGGCCGCCGCCGCAGCTCGGTACCTGCCACACCTTCGGGGCGGGGCCGCTTCGTGGTGGGCCTGCTGCCAGGTCGATGTCGTCATCGAGGTGCATGCGCCCGCCGTGCTCCGTGCGGGCAGCGACCCGCACGGAGCATGGTGAGGGCGGCGAGGGGGCGTGGTCCCAGTGGCCGCTGTGGACATCAGACGTACGGTGTATCTCGGCTTCCGAAAGCCAGGAGGCTCATCCCCGGGTGTTTGATGGGTAAGTGTGTTGCCACGGCTGAAGGTCTTCGAAGGCTGCACTTGCGGTGAGGACATCGCCGTCCTGGTGGCGCCGCCCGATGATCTGCAGGCCCACCGGTAGTCCTTGGTCGGTCAGACCGGCGGGGATGGACGCGGCCGGGTGTCCGGTCATGTTGATGAGGTAGGTCAGACACCAGCCAAGCAACCGGTCCACCGACTGCCCGTTGATCACGGCGGGGCCCTTTGACTCACCATCAGTCGCATTGACAGTTGCCGTGGCGCCGACGGTGGGTGTGAGGAGGATCTGGTGACTGGACAGAACCGTCTGCAGAGTATCGAACACTTGGGACCGGAGTACCTGGTCGCGGGAGACATCGGACGGCTTCAACCGGTTCCCTTGCGCAGCGGACTCCTTGAGCTCATCTGGAATGCCTTCGGAGTGCTCTCCGAGTAGGTCGATGCCCTGAGTCCGTAGATGGGCAATGGTCTCGCTGTTCTGTATCGCGATCTGACGGTAGAACAGGTCGGTCAGTTTGGTGTGGCCCAGGCCAAAGTCGATGTCGACCTTCTCCACGGTCGCGCCCGCCTGTTCAAAGACGTGGGCGGCTCGCTCGACGATCTGGGCAACCTTGGGGTCAACGGGGTATCCGCCGAAGTCAGGGCTGTAGGCGATCCGCCAGTTCCGTACATCACCCTGGAGGTCGCCGAAGAAGTCCACGGGCGCCCCGAAGCTGAAGGGGTCCAGTGGGTGCGCTCCGGACAGGACGCTCAGGCCGAGCGCTGCATCCCCGACGGAACGCGTGATCATGCCCTCGTGCACAAACGGGTTGGTCCCGCCGAAGGCATTGGGGCGCATGATCGCCGGGACGCGCCCGGCCGAGGGCTTGAAGCCGTAGACACCGCACCAGGAGGAGGGGATTCGGATCGATCCGCCCGCGTCGGTGCCCTCCGCAAAGGGCACCATGCCGTCCGCAACGGCCGCCGCGCTACCTCCAGAGGAACCACCGGAGTTACGGGTGGTGTCGAAGGGATTGCAGGTCGGGCCGAAGAGCGGGTTGTCCGACAGTCCGCGGAAGCCAAGCACCGGGCTGTTGGTCTTCCCGACGATGATGGCGCCCGCGTCTTCCATCCGCTCGACCCAGGTGCAGGAAGAGGTGGCCACGTTTCCAGCGAGGGCCGGCACTCCTCCCAGGGTGGAGATCCATCCGGGTTTGAAGTCGAAGAGGTCCTTCATCGCTGTGGGTACCCCGTGCAGCCGACCTAGGTTCTCACCTGCCAGCACCGCCTGTTCCGCGGCGTGCGCCCGCTCGCGCGCTTCCTCGTATGCCGTGAAGACAAAGGCGTTGATCTTGGGATTGCGGTCCTCGATGCGGGAGATGACACTCTCCATCAACTCCACCGGGGAGAGTTCGCGCGTGCGGATGCGGCGAGCCATCTCGGTGGCGGACATGAAGTGGATGTTGTGGTGGTTGATCATTGTGCCTCCCTCAACTGGGCGAGGACCTCGTGTCCGTGCACGGCCTTGCCGTCGATCATGGTGACGAGGACTTCGATGTCTTTGATGGCGTCTTCGGGGCAGGTCATGGGGGATTCGGAGAGCACCACGAGATCGGCAAACTTGCCCACCTCGATGGAGCCGAGTACGTCTTCCTTGAAGAGGGCATGGGCGCCGTTGTTGGTGAAGAGACGGATGGCCTCTTCACGGCTGATGCGCTGGTGCGCCCCGATGACCTCGCCAGTGAGGCCAGACTGTCGAGCGAGTGACTGCCAGATGGAGAACATGACACTGCGTGGGCCCCAGTCGGTTTCCTGGGCTACGGGGATTCCGGCATCGAGCCACCAGCGCAACGGGATGGCGTTTTCGGAGTAGTCACCGCCGCCGAGGCGGTCGATGAACACCTCGGATACCTTGCCCCAGAGAAAGTTGGTCGTTGTGGTGGGTACCACGCCGAGGCGCCCGCATTCGGCGATCTGTGCGGGGGTGGGGAACTCGCAGTGTTCCAGGACGAATCGACGGTCGGAGATCGAAGACTCGTCGTCGGCCGCGGCGAAGGCGTCCAGCGCGATCTGTATCGCACGCCGGCCACCCGCGCAGGTGTGCACCCGCAGTCCCAGCCTGGCGGCGAGGCCGACGATGGCTCGGTAGATGGGCTCCGGTACCAGGGGATCAGGATTGATCATGGTTCCGTCCGGGCCGATGTAGTGCTCGTCGGCGACCCCCGCCCCGTGCCAGTGCGGACCGTCCACACCGATACTGACGCCCACCAGGGCTAGGTGATCGTCACCGAAACCCTCGCGCCCGCTGAAGGAGACGGTGCGGAGCATCCGCTCAATCTCCTCCACCGACTGCCGGGCGTCGATCTCATGGGCGAAGAAGATCCGTAGCGGGAGATCGAGTTCGCGGTAGGACCGCAGTTCCTCCGCTCGGGTGAGGTGGTTCTCCAGCAGTGTGGTGACGCCTTCGGCGAGGAAGTCAGGTGCCATCAGCCGAATGCCGTCGCGGATGGACTCGTAGGTCGGTTGCGGCAGGAAGGGGGTGATCTTGTCGTAGTAGCTGGAGGGGTTGTAGATGGGCTGCATATTGCGTATTTCGCCGGTGGGGCGGCCGGTCTGCTGGTCCCGGACAACCTCAATGCCGTCCAGCCAGTAGGCCGTGTCCGTGACCTCCATGCCGTCCTTCGACTTGCCCTTGAGCGCCTTGGTGAAGGTCTTCGCGGACATCAGCCCGGCAGCGCGCAGGGCACGGGTGTTGAAGAGGGCACTGTTGGGAACGCGGTTGGTCGGTGCGGTGATGTAGACCGGGTGGTCCGGGGCGGCGGCGTCCAGTTCCTGCCGGGTGGGGAAGCGGCCTTCGACGAGACACTCAGGCACGCGGAAGAAGTACGGATGATCACCGACCGGAGTGGCGACGATCGCCTCGCCGATGGGCGTCGTCGCAGCCGCCCGCGCGATCCGCTCGCAAATCTCGGTGACCGAGCCCGCCCCATCGAGATTGACCCAGTGCTTCTCCTGGCCGAACAGGCCGAGGTGACCATGGGTGTCGATGAACCCGGGCAGCACCGTACGGCCACCGAGATCGGTGATCTGTGTGTCGGGCCCTATGAGGTGCTGTATGTCCTCATGCGTGCCCACCCCGACGATTCGGCCGCCGGCCATGGCGACCGCGTCCGCAGTGCTGAAGTCAGCGTCCACGGTGAGGATGTTGGCGTTGGTCAGTACGCTGTCGGCGCTGGTGGCGCGATGAGCCCCGCCGGTGGCGGCGGACCGCGATCTGGGCATGGAGGTGCCCTGCTTTCTCGTAGGTGATCCGTTCATGGTGGGTACGTCACGTCCCCTACCAGGGCGAGACTCGACTGACCTGGTGCCGTGGAGATCGGGACGGATGGTGAGGGCCACCGGCCACGTGTCCGATCCAACTCGGCAGCGTGAGCACGAGGATCGGCCTCGTGGCGAACTCGTTTCCCTGGGCTACCTGCGGCCCGGATCGATCAGATGTCCCCGCACTCGGCACCCTCCGGCAGTGTGCGATGCACCGAGGAGCCGTCGGGTTGGGCTCAGGTCTGCGGGCCCATGGCGACGGCGTCGAGCTCGAAGCGGGCCCCGGGTGCGCTGAGGTTGTTGACCGCGACCATCGTGGCCGCCGGTGTCCACCCCTGGTAGTACTCGTCCATCGTCGCGTGCATCAGGTCCGCGTCGCGAATATCGGTGATGTACTCGGTCGTCTTCACGACGTTGCGCCAGGTCAGGCCCAAGTGGTCCAGGACCTGCTGGATGTTGCGCATGACCCGGTGCGTCTGCTCGACGATGTCGTCGGGCAGTACACACTCTTCCGGAACGTGCGGGTGGTTGTGATAGAGCGGAAGGGCGGTCGCCCCGCCGAGGAAGTACATCGTCGCGGGAGCATCGATCTTCACCACAGGCGCATACGGCAGCTCGCCTGCACGGGAAGGATCGGTGTCGATTCGTTCAATGGCCATCGCTGTTGTCTCCTGGCTCTAGGGGGTGCGCCCTGCACTGGCTCTCCGGCCGCCACTACGGTCAACCGATCTTCAAGAATCCGGGCCGGGATTCCGAGGCTATTGATTATGCTCTTTCCGACTCTGCTCGCCTTGCCCTCCACTGTCAATCCCCTTCAAGGCTTTTTGGTTATACTCGTTCCATGGCGCTGTCTGGAAACGCTCCCAAGGCCGACACCCTGGCCAAATATGTTGAAGACCTCATCGCACAACGGCGACTCACACCCGGCGAACGCATCGCGACCAAGGAGGAGCTACGCCTTGAAAGCGGTGTCGCACGCGCGACGGTGAACGAGGCGGTCAGACTCCTCCAGGCCCGAGGACGCATCGTTGTGCGCCCCGGACCCGGTGGAGGGCTGTTCGTCGCCCCCACCGATCCCGTGGTCCGACTCGGCCAGACCCTGCTCACCGTGCACAGCGAACCGGTGAGCGTCATCGATGCCATCGCCGTACGCAACGGCCTCGAACCCATCATCGCGAGCGATGCCGCACGCTTCCGCAGCACCCGGGACATCGCCGATCTGCGCGTCCTCATCGACGCGATGGCCGATGCCGTGGACGACCCCGAGCGGTTCCTGCGGGCCAACTGGCGCCTGCACGAGCGGATCGCCCACATCGTGCGCAACCACATCCTTCAGACCGTGTATCTAGGACTGGTGCAGTTCATCCAGGACCAGGCAACGGAAGTGGTGCCGCACCACACCCTGGAAGAACACACGAAGTACAAGAAGCACCGCCTCAACATCCATATCGACCTCGTACAGGCCATCGCAGCAGGGGACCCCGAAGCGGCCACAGCGGCGGCCGAGCGCCATGCGCTCAACCCGATGACCACGCCCATCGAGCAGGAGGAACCCGCCGCGGCAAATCCTCTGATGGAATCGGCGAGCGCATGGGACACGACACCGAGAGGGACCGCAACGGGCAGATCGCACGGCTGAGGGGAGACCGCCCCCGCAGGCACCCATGGTCCACCGCGGGCCTACATCACCGCCCCGTCGCGTAGCTCAACCCACCGCGTGGATCGGCGGCAGCCGTGAGGAGTCCCTCCGGTGCCCGACCGACTGCGCACATACGGCCGAGCGACCAGTCAGGCGCGGACACCACTTCGTGTCCGCGCGTGGCGAGTTGGGCCAGCACTCGGCTCCCGAGTCGCTCCTCCGCCACCAACTGCCCTGGTCGCGCCAGCCGCGGATAGAACGAACCCGGGAAGTGCGCACTGTGGAACACCGGGGCTTCCATGGCGCCCTGGAGGCTACGGTTCCCCGTCAACCGCCGGAGCAGGAAGAGCAGTTGCCACTGGTCCTGCTGATCGCCCCCGGGTGATCCGCAGGCGAGCACCGGACGTCCGCCCTGGAGCACCAAGGTGGGGGAAAGAGTGGTCCGGGGGCGGCGACCTGGCATGAGAGAGCTGGCGAGCCCTTCTTGGAGCCAGGTCATCTGAAGCCGATTGCCCAGCGCGAACCCCAACTCGGGGATCACGGGCGAAGACTGCAACCAACCGCCGCTCGGCATCGCGGCGACCATCGTGCCCCACCGGTCGACCACATCGACATGGACCGTGTCGCCCCCCGTCGCGCCGGTGCCGCGACGACCGACCGAGGCGGTTCCCAAGGTCGGTTCGGCGGTGGTGACATCCGAGGTGCGATGCGCCGCTGTCGCCGTCAGCCCGGGCAGTCGAGGCGTTCGCCCACCGGGCGAACCCGGCCGCAACTCCAACGACGCGCTCTCCCCCAACAGTACGCGGCGCTGAGCGGCGTACGTTTCCGAAAGGAGCTCGGGCAACGGGACGTCGGGCACATCGCCGTACCACGCCTCTCGATCGGCGAAGGCGAGCTTCGCTGCCTCCACCACCAGATGAACGTACTCCTCGGTGCCTGGGACCAGCTCAAACGGCTCCAACAGTTTCAACTGCTGGAGGAGAACCGGCCCTTGACTCCAAGCGGCGGGTTTGCACACCGTATGGCCACGGAAGTCGACGCTGACCGCCGCCTCATACGCGGGCGCCCAATCGGCGATGTCCTGGCCCGAGAGGAACCCGCTGTGTCGTGTCCCGGTGGCATCGGGCACCGGTCGCCGCGCAAACCCATCGATGGCTTCGGCGACAAAGCCCTGGCTCCAGACGGAGAGTGCCGCATCGAGCTGTGTCGCACGGCAGGTCCCGACGCCTTCGGCCTCCCGCACCAACCGCTCATACATCCGAGCCAGTGGCTCGTTGGTGAAGCGGCTGCCCTCGTGCGGTCGCGCCGGATAGATGGCCGCCGACGTGGGCCAGTGGGTGGTGAACACTTCCGACATCGCTGCCATGGTCTGCGCCGCCGCGCTCCCCAGCGGATAGCCGGCCCGGGCGTACCCGATGGCCGGTTCCAGGACCTCGCCGAGTCGCAGGGTGCCGTGATCCCTCAGGAGGGTCAGCAGGGCGGGGGTGGCTCCCGGAACGGTCGCGGGCAGCAGCCCGGACCCCGGTACCAGCTCCAGCCCGAGCGCGTGGAACGCACCGATCGTCGCGGTTGCGGGCGCTGGGCCCTGTCCGCAGAGTACGTGCGCCGAGGATTCTTCGGCGCCCGCGAAGATGAGCACCATGTCCCCACCGGGCCCGCTCTGGTGCGGTTCCACGACCTGGAGCGTGAACACCGCGGCAGCGACCGCGTCGAAGGCATTGCCACCGCGTTCGAGCATCGCCATCGCGGCCCCACTGGCCAGCCAGTGCGAGGAAGAGACCATGCCGAACGTGCCGGAGAGCTGCGGCCGGGTCGTCGCGCCGGAAGGCTGGCTCACCGCGCCACACCGTCGCGGCCCGCTTCGGGTAGCTCGATCGTCACAAGCCCTGGCTTCACCGCCGGGTCTTGGTCATCGTCGCCGAGATCCCGCGTGCTGGTCTCGCTGAAGGCCCACACACAGACCAGGCTGATCAGTGACACGGCCAGCAGATAGACGGTGATCGGCCATGAGCTTCCCGTCCACTCGTAGAGCGAGGTTGCCGCGAGCGGCGCGACGGCTCCACCGAGCAGTGCGCCGAGTTGGTAGCTGAGCGACGCCCCGCTGTAGCGCACCCGGGTGCTGAACATCTCGGCGAACAGCGCGGGCTGCGGTCCCAACACCATTCCGGAGAGTGCGTTCATCACCGTCACGGCGAGCGCGATCAGCACGGTGGAGCCCGTGTCGATCAGTGGGAAGAACGCCGCGGACCAGATCAGCAGCCCGATGGAACCTGCGAGGTAGACACGTCGTCGGCCCAGCCGGTCGGAGTAGCGGGCGGACAGGGTGATGGTGATCGCCAGCACGCTCATGCTGAGGAGGACGATCCACAGAATCCGCTGTCTGGGCAGATTGAGGACGGTGGTGGTGTACGACAACAGATAGACGATGACGATGTAGCCGATCGCGCTGTTGCCGATGAAGGAGCCGGCCGCGAGGAGGAGCTGTCTGGGGTAGGTCGTGAAGAGTTCCAGTACGGGTAGCCGTTGCTCTTCCTCACGTTCCTGTGCCTTCTTGAAGTACGGGCTCTCAGCGACGTTCAGCCGTACCCAGAGGCCGACCAGGACCAAGACGATGCTGAAGAGGAACGGCACTCGCCATCCCCAGTCGGCGAAGGCGCTGTCCGGTGCGAGTCGAGCCATGATCAGGAACGCCATGTTCGCCAGCACCAGACCGGCGGGAATCCCCAACGAGATCGCACTCCCGTAGAGTCCGCGCTTTCCCTTCGGGGCGTGCTCGACGGCCATCAGTGCGGCCCCACCCCACTCCCCACCAAGGCCAACGCCCTGGAGGAAGCGGCAGACGACCAGCAGGATGGGAGCCCAGATACCGATGGTGGCGTACGTCGGCAGCAAGCCGATGGCAAAGGTGGAGAGCCCCATCAACAACAGGGACACCACCAGGACGGTCTTGCGACCGACGCGGTCACCGAAGTGTCCGAGGATCACACCACCGAGGGGGCGGGCGCCGAATCCCACCGCGAAGGTGGCGAAGGAGGCGAGCGCACCGGCGAACGGGGAGAGGCTGGGGAAGAACTGCGGCCCGAAGACGAGGGCCGCGGCCATGCCGTAGATGTAGAAGTCGTACCACTCGATCATGGTGCCGACCATGCAGGCCAGCGCAACACGACGCGGGTCGCTCTGCTGCGCGGGCGAGGTCGATGAGGTCGGGGTAATGGAGTCTCGCATCTCGAACCTCCCGGACGTACCGGAGTCAGATGAAGAAAGAGGAAGAGTGAGGGTGTGGAGACATGCCCGACCGGCGCGCGGTGGCGCGGTCATACCGATGCGGCAGTTGGTGGGGCAGGGGGCGGGGCCCGGACGGGTGAGAACGGCGCCCCGCGCTGGGTGGATCAGTCGCCGAGGGCGCCGGGATCGTGCACAACGGTTCCGGCCAGCATGGTCAGCTCGACCTCGGTGTTGGGTAGTTCGTCGATGCCGCAGGTCAGCGGTGAGCGGTCGAGCACAATGAGGTCGGCTGCCGCCCCGGGCGCGAGGGTACCGATGCCTGCCCAGTTCAGTACCTGTCCACCGCTGGTGGTCCACATGTCGACCGCTTCACGCCGGGTCACCACATGGTCGGGCGTTGCGTTGCTGCGGCCGGTGACGGCGAAGGTGTGTGTCTGGGCCAGTTGCATCTGCTCGAAGGGGTTCTTCGGTCCCCAGTCGGTACCGCAGGCGACCGTCAGTCCCGCCCGCAGCAGCCGTTTGAGCGGCCCGGCGTCCCGCCAGATGTGGGGCCCGATGCGCTGCCCGTACATCTCCCCCTTCGCCCAGGCGAATCCCGGGCAGGTGGTGACGTCGAAGCCGAGGCGTTGGTAACGGCGGGCCTGGGGTTCGGTGATGACGGGGACGTGCTGCACGATCCAGGAACGGCCCGGGCCGCGGGGCATGCGGGCGGCGATGTCAGGGGTGTCCAGCACATCGAGGATGGTGTCGTGGTCGGTGAAGCCAGCGGCCAGGAAATTGGCGCGGACGTCATGGTCCAGGCAGAAGCGGGCGAACGCTTCGATCTTCTCGGACGAGATGAAGGGCGTCCCCTTGGTCGGCCTGCCGTAGGGGTCGTCGTAGGGCTCCGGCATCTGCATATGGCCTGGCCAGCACGGCCCGCCCGATGCGGCGAGGGTCAGCCCGCACACACGGAGCAGATCGTCGCCTTCGTCGAGCGTCTGACGGCCTCGTTCCAACGACTGGGCGAACTCGCTCATGCTGAGCGGTTGGAAGGGCGGTCGGGCGCAGTTCTCCACCTCCATGGAGATGGCGACCCGAGTGGTGAGCGAGCCTGCGGCGTTGAGGGCACGGTATCCGTCGAGGAAGGCCGGGGTCATGTTGTGCGGCTCGTAGACGGTGGTGACGCCCATGGCGTTGTACCTGGCCATGGCTTGGCGGGTGACCGTGGCCGGGTCGGCGGTCATCAGCGGAATCTTGCTGAGGATCTGTGTCCAGAACGGATCGAAGTTGTAGATCTGGTTGACCGATCCCCGGAGGATTCCGGTCACCGAGCCGTTGCCCCCCGGGCCCACTTCCTTGTCGATCCAGACGTCGCACACCCGATCGGGGATGAAGTCGGTGATGCCCACCCGGCGTAGCCCGGCCGTGTTGAAGGCGCAGATGTTCGGTGTGACGGGCGCCCATGCCTGGATGAGTACGGGATGTTCGCTGGTTGCCCCATCGAGCACCCGCCGATCGGGCAACATCCGTTCGGGGAGGTCCCGGTAGGAACGCCGTTGGAAGTAGAAGGGTTCGCCGACCGGTGTGGTGATGATCCATTCGCCGGGCGGTGTGATCCGGGCGCGCTCGGCGATCCGCGCAACGATATCGGCGTGGTCCACCGCGTCCGTGAGATCCACCAGGGGGGCCATCTGGGCTGCCTGCTGCATCATGTGCGGATGGATGTCGATCAGACCCGGCATGACGGTCTTGCCGCGGAGGTCGATCTCGCGTACCTGGGGTGGGGCAGCGCGGCGTAGGTCCGCACGGTCCCCGGAGGCGAGCACCCGGCCGTCGTGCAGCAGGATGGCGTTGTGGGCCGCGGAATCATCGCCCAGCGGATGGACCACTCCACTGTGCAGGAGCCAGGTGCGGCCGTCGTCCGACCGTCTTTGCGGATTCGCCATGGTCACTCCTGGATGCCTGCGGGAATCACATGCCCGAACCCGAACACATGGCCTGGATCGTAGATCTGCTTCAATCGACGCAGACGAGTGTACGAATCCGGGTCAAAAGCGCACCTCACCTGCTCGGGTGCGGTGGCCGTGCCCTGGAAGTTCAGCAGTGTGCCACCGGTGTCGCAGCCCGCCAGAGCACCGATCACCCGCTCCCCCGCCGCGGTCAACTCATCGGTACGGAATCCGGCACCGGTGTTCTGGTCTGTGAGGTACCCCAGCGCCAGCAGGACGAATTCGGCGTCCCGGTTGCCCACGGCGTTGGGAATCGTGGGGGGACGGCGTACCGCGCCACCAAGGTGGCGCAGTTCAACCATGGCTAGGGGCAGCTCCGCCTCGGGTCCCGCAATGCGGAGCAGTGCGTCGATGTCACCCTCGGACGGTGCGCTGAGCATGGCGCTCCGCTCCCAGAAGGCCGAGGGGTCCGGTGGATCGTTGTGGATGGAGGCGATCTCCGTGTACGGCATGTCCCGGACGTCGTCAACGAGGATGCCTCCGACCTTGCGCAGGGGAGCGAGCAGTGAATCGGCGCCATGCCGGTCCCCGAGGTACGCCACCCGTAGGTGGACGACGAAACGGCCACGCAAGGGTTCGGGGATGTCAGGAGTGGGGGGCATCCGCAGCAGGGCGATGGAGGTGGTGATCTCCTCCGGCAGATCAAGGGTCCATGTCCGGTAAGTGTGCAGGGCCTCCACGGCTGACTCGGCCCGGTAGTAGATGCCACCGCCGTGCAGTGCCGCAACGGGGACCAAGGAGAACTCCATCTCCGTGGCGACACCGAAGTTGCCCTTCCCGCCGCGCAGCCCCCAGAACAGCTCGGGTTCTCTCTTCTCGTTGACCCTGCGCAAGCGCCCATCGGCCGTCACCAACTCGACCTCTCGCACATGGTCCGCCGCAAACCCGTACGCACGCGCCATCGGCCCCAGACCTCCCCCGAGGGTGAACCCCATCACGCCGACACCGGGGAAGGAGCCGTTGAGCGGAGCGAGCCCGTGGGGCGCGGCGGCCTCGATGACCTCCGACCAGACCACGCCCGCCGCCACCCTTGCTGTACGGCGATGAGGATCGACGGTCAGGGCCTTCATCCGGTGGGTGTCGATGAGTACGGAGCCGAGCACCTCATCGACCAACCCGTGACCGGTGCACTGCACGGCGACACTTTGGCGCCGCTCGGCCGCGTACCGTACGGCTGCGGCGACCTCGGTGGCGTTGGCCGCTGCGACGACGAGGGCGGGGCGCGGGGTATGGGCGCGGTTGTAGCCCAACAGTGGTGTCGTGCCCGTGGCCTCGGGAACCGCCGAGGCCACGGGCGGGGGTCTGTCAGGACGCCAGGTGCGGACGTTCGCCCGGTCGGCCGGGTCGTCGGTCGTCATGGTCGGCCCGCCGCGCCCACGACGGGGTTGCGCAGGGTCCCGATCCCGTCGATCTCCACCTCGACGACGTCTCCGGGCGTCAGGAACCTCGGTGGGGTACGGACGAATCCGACCCCTGCCGGGGTGCCGGTGGCAATGACATCCCCCGGGCGCAGGGTGGTGGTCTGCGAGATGTAGGAGAGGATGCGGCCCACTGAGAAGATCATTTCCGAGGTATTGCCCGATTGGACCACCTCGCCGTTGACCCGGGTGATGACCTTGCGATCGGTCCATCCGTCAGGGCCGCCCCACTCGTCCGCGGTCACCACAGCGGGACCGATCGGTCCGCTGCGGTCGGGGTTCTTACCCAGGGTCCACTGCGTGGTGTCGAACTGCCGCCTACGGGCACTGACGTCGTTGAAGCAGGTGAAGCCGAGTACTCCGCTCAGAGCTTCCTCCTCGGACACGTCGACGAGTGTCTCGCCGATGATCACCGCGAGTTCGCCCTCCCAGTCCAGACCGGGCTCGGACGCCGGGACCGGCATGGTGACGCCGTCGCAGATCAGGGTGGACTCCCAACGGCCGAACACGGTCGGATAGTCGGGGACCTTTTCGTTCGCCTCCTCGGCGTGACCCCGATAGTTCAGTCCGACGCAGAGCACCTTCGCGGACTGGGGCACCGGAGGTACGAGATACGTCTGATCCGGCAGTGTGATGGGGGCGGCCGGTGTGCGGCGGGCCTGCTCCAGCAGGGTGGCGGGATTGCGGTAGAACTCCGCTGTGGTGGCGATGGGCGTCACGCGCCCCGCCTCGTCGACCGCGCCTATCCACCGATCGTGGCCTTCGCGGTATCCCATGAGCCTCATTCGTCGGCTCCCCTCTCAGTGATTGAAGTGGTGGTCGCGCCAGATGCGAGCCGGTTCTCCACCAGGGCATCGGCTTTGAGGACCCGGTGTGCCCGTGCCACGGGAACGGTCGCCGCTAGGACGGCGAGCAGGACGGCGGACGGCCCGATCCACCCCGGCCAGGGGCCGAGGAGGAGCGCATCGAGCGACCACCGACCGGGGCCGGCGAATCCGATCGCGGCCACTGTGAGAGCGAGCAGCAAGGGGTACTCACCGCCGCCCTGCGTGTTCCAGAAGACCCGAGCCTTGACGATCATGGACAGCGCGGCGACCAGCATGGTGCCGGTCGCGATGGCGACCGCCAGGGGGGTGGCGAGTCCCAGCAGGAGCAGAGCCCCCGAGACCGTTTCGCACCCGACCGCGAGCACCACCATCTGCCGGCCGGGCCGATGCCCGAGCGTCTCGAAGAACGCGGCGCTCCCCACCGGGCCCGGGCCACGCAGCCAACCGAACGCCTTCTGCGATCCGTGACAGACGAGGATCGCTCCGGTCAGCACACGCAGTATCAGCAGTGCGGTGTCCATGGCATGTCTCCTCGCGGCTCAAGGTGCAGCGGGTTGTTCGTCGAGCCCGACGTCGATGCCGCTGAGCAACCGCGTGTCGACGTATCCGTCGGCGCCGTGTTCGGCGACCGAGCGTCGCACCTGCTCAATGAGTTCTTCCGCTGACCGGGAGAAGTCGAGCGCCTCCAGGTACCCCTGTTTGGCGGTCAGACCGGTCGGCCAGTACACCTCACACCGGTTCCCATCCGGGTCGAAGAAGTACACACCGATCGCGTTGCCATGGGTGACGGTGTACTCGATGCGAACGTTGTGCTCGCGGAACCGCTGGTAGTACGCGAGGACATCCTCAAGTGAAGGGCAGCGGAAGGAGATCTGCTGGAGCCAGAGCTCCTGCTCCCCTGCTGTACGGCCACCGCACAGGAGCACCTCATGGTGCTCGACCTCCGGCCGCGAGCTCAGGAACACCATCCCGTGCGCACTGTCGTCGTCGGTGACCTCCAGCCCGAGAACGTCCCGGTAGAAGGCCAGGGAGCGGTCCATGTCTCGAACATGGACGCCCACGTGCGCCAGTCTCTCGATCTTTGCCATGACACCCACCTAAAGCTCTATTGATTAGGCTGGATTAGCTTCATGGTGACCGATAAAGGTTGTCAAGGGGTCCTTATGAGTATACTTTTTTCACGTTCCAGAGAGCCGGCAAGATCACGAGAGGTGGCGGACATGGCACGCAGACTGATCAACCCCCCGGAGATGCACCCCGCACCGAGCTACAGCCATATAGCGATAGCCGAGGGCCATACGGTGGTGTACTTCGCCGGCCAAGTCGCACTCGATGCGGAGTTGGCGGTGATCGGCCCTGACGATCTGCACCAGCAGATCGTGGCGTCCATGCGGAACCTGGAGAGGGCGATGAAGGCAGCCGGTGTCAGCTGGGACGACATCGTGCGCCGGACCATCTACACCACCCGCCCGCATGAGTTGGCGACCATCGGCACGGCCGTCCGCGAAGTGACCGGCGATGCGGCGGACCCGCCCCAGACCATCGTCGGCGTCACCGGATTGGCCCTGCCGGAGCTCTTGGTGGAAGTGGAGTGCACGGCCGTACTCGGCTAAGAGTCCGTGAAACGGGGGCAAGCCTGGTGCCGGTCGGTGCGTGCGAGCACCGAGACCGGTACGAAAACGGCGGCCGAGCTGGTGGCAACTTCCCAGCTCGGCCGCGCGACCAGAGCAAGCACCGGATGAGTTCACCGGACATCGCAGCCCGCGGTGCCAGATGACCCGACAGCTCCGCTCCACAGGCGAACCGGCCCGGCACCGTACTCACTCGCAGGGAAGCACGGCCGGAGCATGCTCCTCCGAATGCACCTTGCTCAGACCACGGCAACACCACTCTCCAGGCGGTGAGGCGGTGTCTACACTGCGCGCACGCCACCGGACTCACATGACCGAGCGCCTTGGACGGCCCGGACCCGGCACTGTCCTCCTGGACCTCTCATGTCGAGCCGCCCCCACCGCCCTGGCTCCACGGCAGCGGAGTGGCAGAGGCAGCCACACTGACGCTCGTCCCTGAGCATGTTGCACCGGACGATCGATGGGCCGTTCACACTGATTCAGGCGTCGAGAGGATCTCGGGCGCACTCTCATGTTTCCTGCGGCGCTCCGGACGTCTTGGCCGCCTACGGGCGTCCGTTCAGGAAGTCTGCGACTGCGGCCATGTACGCCTCGCGTTCCTCGATGTGTGGCATATGGCTGGACGCGTCGAAGCGGATCCAGCGGGCGTCCGGGATGCGTTCGACGAAGGGGCGCACGGTGTCGTCGCCCGCTTCGTCGAACGCACCGTTGATCACCAGTGTGGGGACGGCGACGGCGGACAGCCGATCGACGATCGACCAGCCGCGCAGGGTGCCGACCACATGGAATTCCGTCGGGCCGTTCATGGTGTGGTAGACGGTCGGGTCGGTGGCGATCCACTCAAAGGTACGGGCGACCTCAGGGGGTGTCGGGTCAACGCGGCAGACATGGCGGCGGTAGTACTCCGCGGATGCCTCCCCGTACGCCGGCGAGTTCGTCGTCCCCGCCTCTTCGTGCGCGGCCAAGATTCCCTGTACCTCCCGTGGCAGTGCCGCTCGCAGCCGGGCGGCCTCTAGGCTCCACAGGTCCATCGACGCTGGTGAGTTGGCGATCACCAGCCTGCGCAGTCCGGCGGGCCGCCGTACCGCGTGCTCGGCCGCCAGCATGCCGCCCCAGGACTGGCCCAACAGGTCGTAGTCGGTGACTCCGAGCGTCTCCAGCAGTCGATCGAGTTCCCGGAGGAACAACTCAACGGTCCAGAACTCGCCCCGCTGGTTGGGCAGATGGGTCGAGCGCCCGTTCCCGAGTTGGTCGTAGTGGATGACCGACCGCTCGGGCGACACCAGGTCGGTGAGGCTCAGCAGGTAGTCATGGGTACAGCCCGGCCCGCCGTGGACGACCACCAGGGGTCGCTCCGAACGTCCATTGGATCGGGCGTCGGTGGTGACGCGGTAGTACGTCCGATGGCCGTCGAATTCGACAGCCCCTTCTTCGACGTGGTGCACACGAATTCCCTCACGGTCGAAATTCTCAACGGTCGTAATCTGATTCTCCCGAGGCCCGCACCCGGAATCCATGGGCTGATGTTCCTGAACAAAAGCGGGGCGCTCACGACTGCTCCAGCCGGCTCTGCTCACGTGCACCTGACCCCTGTGAACAGGTGTTACCTGCCTCCATGGGGTGCCGGCCCCTCCCGCAGTGGCCACCCATGGTTTTCGTTCAGTAACAGAACCTATTGCACCTGAACGAACGCCTGCCCATACTCCTTCTCATCCCACTCCCGAGTATGAGCGGCGGCGAGAACGCACCATGTCATTCCTGATCGGCTCCGATTTCAAGCGACCGGATTCCGAGGTCGTCGAGGCTTTCACCCGCGTCGGCACCGCCGCCCTGGGACACCTCACGGACTTCGGATTCCCGCGGGGGCTGCGCCCTGTGGCGCAGTGCGGGCCGTTCGCCGGGCCGGCGCTCACCATCAAGATCCCCCATGTCGACTCCACCGCGGTGCACCGTGCGATGAGCCTGCTCCGGCCAGGCGATGTGGTGGTCATCGACCAGTCCGGCGACGACCGCCGCTCCAGCTTCGGCGGGACCCTCGCCGCTATCGCGGCGGACCTGGGCGCGGTGGCCGCCGTGTGCGACGGTTCGACCAACGACGTGGAGGAGATACGGGAACTGGGCTTCCCGGTCTACTCCCGCGGGGTCACGTCGCTCACCACCCGGGTGCTGTCGTTGGAAGGCCGGATCAATGTGCCGGTGAGTATCGGCGGTGTGGTCGTCATGCCGGGCGACATCATCTTCGGCGACGGGGACGGCATCGCGGTCGTCCCGGCCGACGAGGCGGCGGAGATCGCCGGCCGGCTGCTGCGGTTCGAGGACGAGACCGCCCGGCTGGATCTGCGCGGCGGAGTCCGGGCAGGCACCGCCCTGGCCGCCCTGACCGGCGCCGACCGCGGGGGCCTGGGATGAGCGCGGGGGAAGGAATGCTCGTCCGCTGCGTCCAACTCCACTCCGGGATCGATCCCGCCGGCAATCTGGAGTCGGTCCTGACGGGAATCGCCGAGGCCCGGGCCGATGGGGTAGACCTGCTGGTCTTTCCCGAGACAACCGCCAGTCGCTCCGACGAGCCGGGCACCAGGCTCGTCGCGGAACGGTTGGACGAGGGGTTCGTAGCGGCGGTCGTCGCAGCGACGGCAACCGATCGGTCCGACGGTCCAAGCGGAGCCCCCGACCCTGTCGGGGCCGACCGCGGCGGCCCTGCGACCGGGCCCACCGTGGTCGTCGGCACTGTCGAGAGCAATCCGGACGGCCCTCCGTTCAATACCCTCGTCGCCGCCCAGGACGGCCAGGTGGTGGCGGTCTACCGGAAGGTCCACCTCTACGACGCCTTCTCGTTCATCGAGTCGGCGACCATCTCACCCGGTGACGGAATCCTGGAGACATTCCAGGTGAAAGGTTTCTGCATCGGGATGGTGAACTGCTACGACCTTCGCTTCCCGGAGATCTCCCGGCTGCTCGCCGACCGGGGCGTCGATGTGCTGCTGGCTCCTGCGTCCTGGGTCGCGGGCCCGCTCAAGGAAGAGCACTGGACGACCCTGTGCCGGGCCAGGGCCCTGGAGAACACCTGCTATCTCGCGGCTGCGGGGCAAGCCGGCGGCAATCGCATCGGCCGCAGTCTCGTCGTCGCCCCGGACGGTGTCGTCCACGCGATGGCGGGCCCCGAGGTCACCACCTTGACCCACCGCCTCTCCCGCGCGGCCCTGGATCGGGCCCGCCAGGAGATGCCCGTCCTGGCCCAACGCCGGTTCCGCGTCGACCCGGAGCTGATCACACGGACCGCACCGGCCCAGGGCACCCCCGGCCCGGCCCCTGTCCCCCTTCCCCGTACCGCCCACACCCCGAACCCCGTGGCCCGCCCCGCCGAAGTGGTGGACCACACGAGCAGAAGAGGTTGAGGAGCATGCGCACACCACGCCGGAGAACCATCACCGCGGCCGTTCTGAGCCTGACCGTGGCCGCGGGCCTCACGGCCTGCACGAATGAATCCGGGGCAGACGCGGGCGACCGCACCCCCCGGAAGGCCGCCGCGGTCGACCAGGCACTGCACGACGCCCTGCCGCAGAAGGTCAAGGACGCGAAGAAGCTCGTCGTCGTCATGCCCGGGGTCAATCCGCCCTGGTGGAAGAAGAACGGCGCCAACTACACGGGTGCAGCCGCCGAGCTGACCGGCAGGCTCGGCGAGGTCCTGGGCGTCAAGCTCGAATACGTCCCGGTGAACGACCTCGCGGGCGCGTTCGCCGCAGTGGCTTCGGGCCGGTACGACGCCGGGTTCAACCCTTACGGCGACACCGGCAAGGCCACCAATGTCGAACTCGTGGACGTGGTCCGCGAGATCGTCCCCTTCCTCGTCCCCCAGGGCAACCCGAAGAAGATCAACACCCTGGGCGAGATGTGCGGCCGTTCCGTCGCGGCGCTCGGCCCCGCCGGAATGGGCTCGGCGTACGCGGTCCTGACCGACCAGTCGAAGAAGTGCGAGAGCGCCGGGAAGCAGGCGGTGAACATCGTCGCCCTGAAGTCGGTCCCCGAGGGCGTGCTCGCCGTCAAGTCCCGGCGAGCGGACGCCTTCTTCGCCTCCGGCGCCCCCCTGTCGTTCTACGCGACCACGTCGGACGGAGCGCTGGAGCTGGCCGGGAAGGAGACCGCGAACGGCTTCGACAACCTCTTCCAGGGAATGATCCTCCCGGTGAAGTCGCCACTGACGCCCACCGTCCTGGCCGCGTTCCAGAAGCTCTTCGACAACGGCGACTACGAGCGGATCATGAAGAAGTACGGGCTGACCGAGCAGATGATCGACGCCCCGGGTGTCAACCTCGCGAAGACCGGGAGCTGACCGGTGAAGACGGCCGGCGCGGACACCGTGCCCACCACCGACCGGAGCGCACCCGACCCCCGAGCCGACATCGAGGACGCCCGCCGGGCGCCCCAGCCCTGGACCTGGGTGACCGCACTGCTGGCCGGCGTCCTGCTCGCCCAGCTCGGCACCATGATGGTGCGCAACCCGAACTTCGAGTGGGACGTCGTCGCACGCCACCTCTTCGACACCCGGATCCTCCACGGCCTGCTCGTCACCTGCTACCTGACGGTTCTGGCGATGGCCATCGGCGTGGTCTTCGGCGGCGTGCTCGCCGCCTTCCGCATCACCACCAACCCGGTGCTGCGGGCGTTCGCGGCCGGCTACATCTGGGTCTTCCGGGGCACGCCCCAGCTCGTCCAGCTGATCTTCTGGTTCAACATCGCGCTGCTGATGCCGAAGATCGGCATCGGGATACCGTTCGGGCCCGTCTTCTGGGAGGCGGACGCCAACGCGGTGATCACCCCCTTCTTCGCAGCCGTCGTCGGGCTGGGGCTGCACGAGGCGGCCTACCAGGCGGAGATCTACCGCGCGGGCCTCCTCGCCGTCGACGAGGGCCAGACGGACGCGGCGCGTTCGGTCGGTATGAAGCCGATGACGATCTTCCTGAAGATCAGGCTGCCGCAGGCGATGCGGTTTATCGTGCCACCGACGTTCAGCCAGATCATCGGGATGACCAAGGCGACCTCCCTGGTCAGTGTGATCGGCGGCGCCGAACTGCTGTTCTCGGCGCAGGAGATCTTCAGCGACACCTTCCAGACGGTCCCGCTGCTGATCGTCGCCTGTATCTGGTACCTGGTGCTGACCACGGTGCTGAACTTCTTCCAGTACTTCATCGAGGCGTACTACGCAAAGGGCGCCACCCGCGCCGTGCCGACGAACGCCGGGACCTGGATCGCGCGGCGGGTCTCACGACTGCGCCCTCGCGGCCGGGGACGAACGGAGGCGAACCCCAAGTGAGCGATCTTCCCCTGCTGTCGATCCGCGATCTACGCAAGCGCTACGGAGCGACCGAGGTACTCCGCGGCATCAGCCTCGACGTGGCCCGCGGCGAGACCGTCGCCGTCCTCGGCGCCTCAGGGTCCGGCAAGTCCACCATGCTCCGGTGCGTCAACCACCTGGAGCGGCCCGACAGCGGGTCGATCTCGCTCGGCGGCGAACTGGTCGGCTTCACCACCACCCGCCGCGGACCGCGCATGCTCACCGAGACCGAGATCGCCCGCCAACGCAGTCGTACCGGAATGGTGTTCCAGAACTTCAACCTCTTCCCGCACTGGACCGTGCTGCGCAATGTGACCGAAGGCCCGGTCCGCGTTCGCGGCCTGGACCGCAACGAGGCACGGGAACTGGGCCTACGCCTGCTGGCGACGGTCGGCCTCGAAGATCGGGCGTCGTCATACCCGAAGCACCTATCGGGCGGGCAGCAACAGCGGGTCTCCATCGCACGAGCCCTGGCGATGGACCCCGAGCTGCTGCTGTTCGACGAGCCGACATCCGCCCTGGACCCCGCCAATGTCGGAGAGGTGACCTCGGTGATGAAACGACTCGCCGACGGCGGCTCGACGATGGTCGTGGTCACACACGAGATCGGCTTCGCACGGGCCGCAGCCTCCCGTGTGGTCGTCATCGCGGACGGGTTGGTCGTGGAGGACGGCCCCACCCAACAGGTGCTCGACGCGCCGCGCAACCCGGTGACCCAGGCGTTCCTGGAAAACACGCTGTACGGGACGCGGGCCGCAGGCGCACCCGACCGGTGAGCCGGTGAAGAGGGCACACAAAGGCGACCACGGTAGCGAGCAGCGAATGAGCGGGCGACGATGACGGCGACAGCACACGGCACCAACGACGGAACACCGGACCGCGACGGCCTGCCCAGGCCCGGGAAACCGCCCGGACTGACCCGGCTGACCACAGGCATCCGCGACCCCTCCGCCCGCGGCATCGCCTCGCACGTCGCTGAGCTGATCCGCTCCGGGGAACTGACGCCCGGCGACCGGCTCCCGCAAGTACGAGCCCTCGCAGAAGTCCTACGGGTGAGTCCCGCGACGGTGTCGTCGGCGTGGGCGCTCCTGAAGAAGCGGGGGCTCATCGTGGGCACCGGCAAGTCCGGCACCCGGGTGACCGGCCCCGTCGGTCTGGTCACCCACATCGAACCCGCGTCGATCGTCCACGCCCGTTCCGACCTCCGATTGCTCTACCCCGATCTCGGGCTGCTCCCGCTCCTGGCACCCGCCCTGGCGAGCGCCGCAGACCTGCCCGGCCTGGACGAGTACTACGACTCGCCGATCCTGCCCGCGCTGCGCGCAGTGGTCGAGCCAGGCTGGCCGTACCGGGCGGAGGCGTACGCCGTCGCCAACGGCGCTTCGGACGCCGTCTGGACAGTGCTCCAGTCGCTGTCCGTCCCCGGCGATCGCATCGTCGTGGAGAGCCCGAGCCAGCCCCAGATGCTGCACCTGATGCACGATCTGGGGCTGACCGTCATCGAGGTGCCCTATCTCGACGATGGCCTGTCGTCGGCGCGGCTCGCGGACGCACTCAAGACCCGTCCGGTGGCGGTGTTCTTCCAGCCGCGGGCCCAAATCCCCACGGGATTTGCCACCGTCGAACGCCGAGCCCGGCGGATCGCCGCCCTCGTGGGACTGCAGCCCTCGACGGTGGTCGTCGAGTACGACGATCTCAACTCCCTGTCCTCGAAGGAGTTGTACAGCGTCGGACAGCATCTGCCGGAGCAGACCATCCACATCAAATCCTACGAGAAGTCCTACGGCCCCGACCTACGGCTGGCGGTCGTCGGTGCGCCCAGCGCCCGAATGAACCTGATCCACGCGCAGATCCGGCTGACCCGGCAGTGGACCTCCCGCATCCTCCAGAATGCGCTCGCCTGGCTCCTGGAAGACGAGCAGACCAGCGACGGCATCGCCCATGCCCGCGACGTGTACGCCGAACGGCTCTCGGTGCTGACAGGACTACTGCGGGACCGTGGCGTGGAAATCACCGGCTCCGACGGGTTCTGCGCTTGGATACCGGTACGCAGCGAGGCACGCACGGTGGAGTATCTGGCCGCCCACGGTGTGCTGGTACTGGCCGGCGCCACTTCCTACCCCTCGCGCGGCCCCGCCCACATTCGAGTGGCGACCTCACGCATGGAGCCGGCAATGAGCCACCGGCTCGCCGATCTCCTGGCGGAGTCCACCACGATCCCCGACTGACGCGCCCCTCCTGGGGGCCTGGGGAAAGCACCGGCTGTACGGCGGCATCGCGGACGGACCGGACGCGTGCCGATCTTCACGTCCGCAAGGTGTCAACCGACCGCGTACCGCCAATGCTGTTCTTCACCGGCGTATCCGGGCCCAAGTGGTGCATCAGCGAGTCCCATCGCACTGAACCAGTGTGATCGGGCACTACCTGCTGCATGGACCAGTAAGAAGGCGACCGGAGCGCCGCCCGCCGGACAGTATCCTGCGGACCGAGGGCCGACCGGGACAGCCCTCGGCCGTCGAATCGGCGGCTCGTTTCCCCAGGAGCAGCACCGTCGGCAGGGCCGGATCATCGCCTGGCATCGCTGTTCCATCCGCCTTGGCCGCGCCGCTGTGGTGCTGGGAAGGCAGATTGTCCGTGCCGCGCCGCAGAGCTTTCCGGTGAAGCCGATGGGTCCCGTGCGTCTCAGCTCACAGCCGTAGTTGATTCAACGGCGCGTCGGTGTTCGGCGTTGTTGCGTTGAGCTTCTTCGAGTTGGTCTTCGAGGATGACGATGCGGCAGGCGGCTTCGACGGGCGTGCCCTGGTCGACGAGCTCGCGGGCGCGGGCCGCGATGCGCAGTTGGTAGCGGGAGTAGCGGCGGTGTCCGCCCTCGGAGCGCAGGGGTGTGATGAGGCGGGCTTCACCGATGGCGCGGAGGAAGCCTTGGGTGGTGCCGAGTATTTCGGCTGCTCGGCCCATGGTGTAGGCGGGGTAGTCATCGTCGTCGAGCCGGTGGAACGAGTCGTCTGCTGTCAATGTGCACCTCTCTGTGGAACATGTCGGAGGGGCCCTGGTGCTGTTTGGCACCAGGGCCCCGAAGGAGCTGCTACACCATCTGCCGACTTCGGTACTGCGTCGGCCTTCTTGTTCCGCACCAGCCCGCGGGGGGTGGGGGCGTGTGCGGGGATCGCAGTTGCTTGACCGGAGACCACCTCACTATCGATGTCCTGCGGTACCCGGGCCCAACGTCTTCCGCCCGGGCGATCCTGACGGTGTTTGGTTCCTCCGTTCTTTCCCTCAATGAACAACTACCTGTCATGCGGGCCCTGCGAATTACTCTGTCCCGCTCTCCTGCGTACTGCTGGTGACCTGATCAAGCGTCACGCTCCGGCAGCCAGCCCCGCTTGCCCGTTCTGCGTCTGCTCTGGCTTGGAACCCCACTGCCGAACCTCCCGGTGCGCGCGTCCGCAGTCGACGCCTTCACCGAGGTGCTGCTCTGACTTCACTGCTGGATACCGCGTACTTCATGCCACTGAACTGCGGTTCTGCTCCGTGGCGGCCCCTGATCACTGCGGGCCACCCGGTCCGGCCGTCAGTCCCGTCGCCGTCCTGAACTGCTCTGGCTTCGGAACTCCACCACCGCACCGTCCTGCGTACTGCACCTGCGGGTCCTACCTGTACTGCTGACCGGCAGTTCGTCTCTGCCAGGCCCTGCTGTCCTTCTGGCTACGAGAGAAACCATAACCACACCACCACCCAATGTCTACTCTGGCCAACATAGATTTTTGTGAGTCCGAGAGTGAGGCAATCGGACCCTGCCGGGTTGAGGGATGCGCTCCGGGGAACAAGGAGACGGGTAGGCAGACCGGGCAGCAACGAGCCGAAGGCCAGGGTGAACCTGATGGAAACCATGTGCGCCGACGCCACGACCATCCGCTCCGCGACCGCCGTCGCCACCGCCCGCCGGAACACCCGCGCCTTCCTCAACGGACTGGTGCACCCGGTCGCGGCTGCCACGGCCGACACCGTGGTCCTCGTCGTCTCGGAACTCGTCACCAACGCCGTGCGCCACGGCGGCGGCACCTGCACCCTGGACCTGACCGCGTACCCGGACAGCATCGAGGTGGCTGTCCACGACCCCAGCCCGCAACTGCCCCGCATGCGCACCCCCGACCTGAACGGCGGCACCGGAGGCTTCGGCCGGCACATGGTCAACCACCTCGCCCGCACCACCGCAGTCACCCGCCGGCCCACCGGCGGCAAGACCATCAGCGCCCTCCTTCCCCGGTAGCACCAAAGCACCGGCACGACCGGGGCGCACCGAGATCAGCCCCTGAGCCATTCCTCTGCGGGCTACTGGGCCCAAGGACGCCGAAAGGTCCAGCCAACGCGGCTAGGAGAAATAGCCGGTTCTTCTCCCGGCTGCTCTCGGGTCATCTGCTGATCTCCACGCAAGGTCATCAGTGCGTGATTTCCGGGCAGGCACCCGTGGCCGCTGACCCTGTCGGCGCCTCCGGTCAAGAACCATCAGGGCGGCTGTCCTCCGAGTCTGTCCGGTGGCAGCAGGTCTACTGCGGCACGTCCAGAACGGGTCAGCGGGCCCCGCCGGACGCGCAACATGCTCCCCACGCCCTGTCTCCCAGCACCATGCCGACAAAGCGCTCCCCGCTACCGGGTCACGTCAGGTCTCTGACCACGGCCCAACTCCTCGCACCGACATGGGCATCTTCGCGACACCCCAGTCGGAGCCGGGACGGCGGGCGGTGGCCCAGCGGGCCTCGTCGTCCATCGGCTGGGAGGGGCCGTTCCATCGCTCGGCCGGGAAGGTGAGATCGCGGGCGATCTTCTGGGCCAGGGCCCAGCGCACGAAGTGGCCTGCCTCCTGGCGAAGACGGGCGTCGTCGCTGGTCACAGGCCCCGCACCCGGGTTGGCCTGTCAGGCGGGAGTGGGTGCTGGGTGCTGACGGCGTTGCGTCCGACTCGATTGGCCGTGCCGGGATCAGCGGGAGGAGATCCTGTGACCGGGCTCTTCTGCTCCTTGCTGATCAGCGGGCGACGAGTTGGACGACGGTGACCAGGAGTGCGGTTCGGGTGATCTGGTAGGCGATGATGGCGACGCCGCCGGTCTGCTGCAGCACAGACACCCTCGACGGCTTCCTCACCGGAACCGGCCTCTCCCTAGACCTCCCACCATCCTCATTTTGAAAGCTGAGTCAGGAGCGGCGGGAATCGGTGTGCTGGGGGTGCACCGAACCGTAGAGGGAGGAGGTTTCAGCTGGATGTGGGGGTGGGGGCGACGCCGAGGGCTTTGCCCAGCCGGGCCACGACAGCCGAGTAGTCGGTTTCACCCTTCACGAGGGCGGTCTTGGCTTTGGTGACCTGGGCGGCATCGTTGGCGGTGGAACCGGTGAGGCACTGGGTCGCGCCCTGTCGCAGGTTCATGAGCGCCGAGGACCACAGTGCCTGGGTGGGCGGGTCGGGAATGGGCTCAAAGTCCTTGATGATGTTGAGGTCATGGTCAAGGTCTCTGCAGGCCGAATGGACGTTCCTGAAGTCGGCAGGCGTGCTGGGGTCAATGGCCACGCTGCGCTTGAATCTGCCGAGATCGCGGTCGAGGACGCCCATCCCCTGCTTGTGACGACCCTTTTCGAACCACGCGACGAGCTTGACCTGGTCATCCGCGGAAAGCGTTGGGGCATTGGCAGAGCGCGGTGTGCTGGCGACCGGAGGCGTACTCGCGGATGACACCGCACCGCCGGCGGGCGAGCCGTCGCTGCACGCGGCAAGGGGGACTACGGAAAGAACGATGGCCAGACGGAGTAACAGCGGACGCATGACGACTCCCTTGAATGAAGATCTGAACACAGTACCGCCGCGCCAAGTTCCCTGAGTCGGATCTTCTGCCCGCTCCGGACACCAGCGGGAATGCGGACCGAAAAGGTGCGTCGCTTAGTGGCGACCCGACAGCGTCCGGAACACCTTTGCCAGCGGGGCGATCGCCGAAGGCTTGGGGGCGATGACGGTGTGCACCTGCACGTCGTCCTTGCCGATGTGCAGGTGCAGCTCACCAGGACACCCGGATTCTCGGCCAACGGCTCCCCGAACTTGACTCGTGTGCCGCCCTCGGCCGTGGCCACGGGTTCGCCGTCGTCCTGTGCAGGTCCGGCTCCGGCCGCCTCGTTCAGGCCCGCGGTCTTCGCCGCCTCGGCCACGTCATAGGGCAACGGGCAGGCAGCCGCCCCGTCGTCAGACATCCCATCGGCGGCTTTGGTCAGTCCGATGAGACTCAGCGGCGTCGCACCACCTCCGGTACCGCCGGCGGCGCTCTGACAGCCGGTCACCAACGCCGCCGCCAGGCCGGCCGCAATCAGCCCAGTCATGGTCACAACTCGCGGAACGGGGCCGTCCCTTGGTACCCGCAGCCTAGGATCGATGTGACGTCGATGAGGAATGGGAAGCGCTGTGGACTGTCACGTGCTCTTACCGGGGAACCGTTCAATACTGCCTTTGGCTTTGATCGCCATGGTGCTGACAGGCTGCTCCAGTACGGCGGACGGCTCCGGAGAGGCTGAGGAGCGGAGTGCTCCGGCGAACGGAGGCGCGAGGGCGGGTTCAGGCGGTAGCACCGGGGCCGGGCAGTCGGCCGACGCCACGGAGGGTTTCCGGCCCGACACCGCCCGGCTCCCGAGAACCCCTGCGGCGGCGCGCTCTCTCATCGACCGTGTCATGGCCGACACCGACAGTTTCGGGGCCGAGGTGGTGAAGCGGAGCCCGTACGAGAGCGACCCGACGACCTGGCCCGTGCTCGACGAAGACTGCGTCTGGCAGCGGCGGAAGCCTGCGGACAGCGTCCTGGCCACCCTCACCCGGTCGTTCGAGGTGCCCGCCGTGGCAGGCAGGGGCCCGCTGCGTCTCGCTGCCGTGGTCACCGTCCATCGCACCCGTGAGGACGCGACCTGGGAGATGGCGGAGTCGATCGAGGAGTCGATGCGCTGCCCCACCCAGAAGCTGCGCGAGGGTGAGCTGATCGGCCCTCTGCTCGCCGCCGCGCTCCTGGGCGGCGAGGCCACCCAGACGAACTCCGAGGACTCCTTCAGCGAGACGGGTCAGTATCAGAGCTCCGAGCTGGGCGGGCCCCATCACTACTCCTGGCACCAGGATCAGACCCTGCAGTTCACCGTCGCCGTGACCGGCAAGGGCGCGAAGGGCCGCACCGAGCGGGAGGTGGACCAACTGGTCGTGCAGGCGCAGTCCGCCATGCTGGCCCGGCTGGAATCCGCCGTCGAGAAGCAGAGCTGAGGCCGGACGATGGACGATCTGCGACCCGGCGACCCCGCCCGGATCGGCGGGCACCGGCTCCTCGGCCGCCTCGGCGCGGGCGGCATGGGAGTCGTCTACCTCGGACGCACCGACGCCGGAGCGCTCGCCGCGATCAAGGTGATCCTGCCCGAACATGCCGGGGACGAGGACTTCCGTGCCCGATTCCGCCGTGAGGCCGAGGCCGCCCGCCGGGTCGACAGCCCCTGGGCCGTTTCGGTCACCGACGCCGACACCGAGGCCGAACGTCCCTGGATCGCCACGGAGTTCGTCCCCGGGCCAACGCTCTCCGACGTCGTCGCCCGCCGGGGGCCGCTGCCCGTGCGCAGCGTCATGGCCCTGGGCCGGCTGCTGTCTCGCGCCCTGGCCGCCGTGCACGGCGCCGGGCTCGTCCACCGCGACGTCAAGCCGGGCAATGTCCTGCTGACGGCCGACGGCCCTCGGCTGATCGACTTCGGGATCGCCCGCGCCGCCGACACCACCGCCCTGACCGCCACCGGTCTCCTCGTCGGCACCCCTGGCTTCCTCGCACCCGAGCAGGTGTCCGGGAGCACGGCCGGGCCGGAGGGGGACGTCTTCTCGCTCGGCTGCCTCCTGGTGTACGCGGCCACCGGCCGGACGCCGTTCGGGGGTGGGGCGGTCGACGCCGTCCTCTACCGTACGGTGCACGCCGCACCCGACCTCGACGGCGTCGACGACGCATCCTTGCGCGCGCTGTTGGAGCACTGCCTTACCAAGGAGCCCGGCGAGCGTCCATCCGCCGCCGGCCTCGACACCCTGATACCCCAGGACATGCCCGCCGGGGCCGCCGCCGGCTGGCTGCCCGAGGACGTCGTCCGCCTCATCGCCGACCTCTCCATCGCTCTCCTCGCCCTGCCCGACATCGACGCCACCGTCACCGACGAGCGGCCCGGGCCGCCGCGCCCCGGCTCCACCCGACGACAGACCCTGCTGTTCGCGGCCGGCGGCGCGGTGCTCCTCGGCACGGGCGTCTTCGGTGCCGTGCGCCTCACCCGTGAGGAGGCCGCACCTCGGGGAAAGAGCGGAAAGAGCTGGGTCATCGGCGTGCACGCCGACCTGACCGGGCCGGGGGCCGCCGCCGGCCGGGCCCAGGAACGCGGTGTCCGGCTCGCCGTCGACCGCTTCAACTCCCGTGCCGGACACCCCTTCCGGCTCGCCGTGAAAGTCCTCGACGACCGGGGCGGCGCCGGTCGCTCCGCCCGGGTCGCCGAGGAGTTCACCCGCGACCCGGAAGTCCTGGCGGTCATCGGGCCCACGGGCGACGCGGCGGCCGAGGCCGCCTTGCCCGCCTACGACGAAGCCGCGCTGCCGGTCCTGACCGTCTCGGCCCTCCAGATCGCCTTCCCGGCTCGGACCAACGGCTCCTTCTTCCAGGCTGCCTCCTCCTACGCGGCACTGTCCGTCCCCGTCGTCAGCCGTATCCTGCCGCGCACCGCGGTGAAACGGCTGGGCATTCTGATCAACCGGTCCGGCGGACAGGCGGCCTATCAGGCGGGCTACACAGCCAACCTGATAGCGCGCGATCTCACCGACGCCACGACCCACCCCCGGGTGGTGCCCCCCGGAACCACCGACTTCGGCCCGGTCGTCGCCGACCTGCTCGCCCACCGCGGCGACGCCGTCTTCTACGCCGGTGACGCCGCCGGCGCCGCCAGGGTCGCCCACGCGCTGGCCGCCGTCTCCTTCACCGGACCGCGCATGGCCCAGCACACGGTCATGGGAGCGGAGTTCCTGGAGCGGGCGGGCGCGGCGGCGGAAGGTTGGGAGTTCGTCGCGCCGTTCACCCACGCGACGGCACCCGCCGCGGCGACATTCGCCGCCGCTCACCGGGGGCGCTTCGGCGCCGAACCGGCGGCGTGGTCGGCCGAGGCGTACGACGCGGCGGGGCTCGTCGCCCGCGCTCTGGCCGACCTGGTCGGCGGCGGCGCCGACGGGACCGGGGCGAGGGCCACTCCGTCTGGCCGCGGCGGATCCGCCCGACCTACCCGGCCTCCCCGGAAGGCAGAGACCGTCCCGCCCACCCGGTCCGCGCTCACCGCCGCGGTCGCCGCGACCCGGTACGAGGGGATCTCCCGTTCCTACACCTTCGACGAGGACAATCAGAGCCTCGTCGGCCGGCACGCCCACCTGTACCGGGTCGAGAACCGCCGCTACCGCTACCTGGGCCCGGCCCCGGAGTGGAAGGGCTGACGTGCGGCCCCTCACCTCTGAGGACCCACGCACCGTAGGTCCGTACCGCACGCTCGTCCGGCTCGGCGCGGGCGGCATGGGCGTCGTCTATCTGGCCCGCTCGGCAGGCGGGGCGCTCGCCGCCGTCAAGGTCATCCGGGCCGAGCACGCCGCCGACCCCGGCTTCCGGGCGCGCTTCCGGCGCGAGGCCGAGGCGGCAGCCCGGGTGAGCGGCCCCTGGCTGGTGCCGGTGCTCGGTACGGACACCGAGGCCCGCGAGCCATGGCTGGCGACCGAGTTCGTCCCCGGACCCTCGCTCGGCGAGGTGGTGGGCACCGGCGGCGCACTGCCCACGGCCACCGTCCGGGCGCTCGGGCGCCGACTCGCCCAAGCCCTCGTAGCGGTCCACCACACCGGGCTGGTCCACCGCGACGTCAAGCCCGGCAATGTGCTCCTCGCCCTCGACGGCCCCCGCCTCATCGACTTCGGGATCGCCCGCCACGAGAACGCCACCACGCTGACCGCCACCGGCGCGGTGATCGGGACACCCGGCTTCCTCGCCCCCGAACAAGCGTCGGACAAAACGCCCGGGCCGCCATCCGACGTGTTCTCGCTCGGCTGCGTCCTCGCGTACGCGGCGACAGGGAGGGGGCCGTTCGGCGGTGGCGGCGGCGCGGGCGCGCTGTTCCGGACAATCCACGAGGAGCCGGATCTGACGGGCATCCCGCCGAGTCTGGTTCCCCTCATCACCGCCTGCCTCGCCAAGGCCCCGGCCGACCGGCCGACCGCGAGCGAGGTCCGCGAGACGCTGACGGCGGGCGACGAGGAGGGGCCCGGAGACCCACGCGAGTACCCGGGTCGACCGGGGGCACCGGACCCGCGCGAGTCTCCCCATACCGCTCCGGCTCCCTGGCGGATGCCGGCCGGGCTTCCCGCGCTGATCGCCGACCGGTCGGCGGCGGCCCTCGCGCTCCCGGACCCCGGGCCGCCGCCCGCCGCACCCGCCCCGGCGGCCGGCCCTTCCCATCGCTCCCGCCGGGGACTGCTGACGGCCGGGGCGGCCCTCGTGGTCGGCGGCCCCACCACGGCCTGGCTCGCCCTGCGGGAGCACAACACCACCCCGGGCGGCCCGCCCACCGGGTCCCTGAGAACACCCGCCCACACGATCGGGCTCCACGCCGACCTCAGCGGACCCGGCCGCGCCACAGGGCTGGCCCACCAGCGCGGCATGCAGCTCGCAGTCGCCGACCACAACGCCCGCGAGGACAAGGCGTTCCAGCTCGCCCTGCGCACCGAGGACGACGCGGGGAACCCGGCAACAGCGCTCCGGGCAGTCGACCGGCTGGCGGCGGACCCCACCGTCGTCGCCGTCGTCGGGCCGACCGGGCACGAACTGCGCGAGGAGCTGGTCGCGCAGTACGACGCAGCACGACTCGCCCTGGTCGTCGTCGCAGCGGGCACCAGCACCGTCGAGACCGGCACCAGCCTCCACCACTGTGTGACCCGCCCCCTGGACCCCGAGCTCGTCGCCGGCATGATCAGCTACCTGGCCCACACCCGCCCCGCCGCGCGCATCCTGCTGGTCGAGGACACGGCCGACTCAGGGCTCGGCGGCCACCTCGGACGGGCGTTCCGCCATGCCTCCCCGGCCAACACCGCGCTCATGCAACAGCGGCTCGCCCGGGGAGGTGGGGACTTCGCCGTGGCGGCCCAAAAGGCCGTGACCGGCCGGGCGGACGCCGTGGTGTTCGCGGGCGGTACCGCCTCCCGGGCCGCTCTCCTGGCCACCGCCCTGGCAGACGAAGCTTTCACCGGCACCCGCGTCGGCTCCGGCCCCGCTCTCGGGCCCGTCTTCCTCCGCGAAGCGGGCGAAGCCGCCGAGGGCTGGGTCTTCGCCGAAGCGTACGCCGACCCCACTGCCCTCACCTCAGCCCGCGCCTTCACCGCCGCCCATCGCAGGCGCTTCGGCGTACCACCGGCCACCTGGGCTGCCGAGGCGTACGACGCCGTCAGCCTGATCACCCGCGCCACCAGTAGCACCAGCGCATCGGGAGAGGCCCGCAAAGGCATCGCCCAACGGCTCGTACGGACCGAACACCGAGGCATCGTGCGCACCCTCGCCTTCCACTCCACGACCCGCGCGGTACGGCACGAGAACGGGATCTTCCTTTACCGGATCGAGAACAGCCGCCCCCGCTTCCTTGGTCCGTACGGAGCAGTGTGAGACGAGACGTGTCGACGCACGCCTTCTGGCACACCCTGCGCGGTCCAGAGCTGTGGCCGCCACCCTGCAGTAGCCGTATCGGGCGATGCGATCGCGTGGACGTTCCAGACCGGATCGCAATGGGTTCATCTTCCCGAGGAGTACGGCAACTGGCGAGGGGTCTACAACCGGCTGCGGATGTGTGCGGTCGACGGTGCCTCGGAGCGGGTCTTCACTACGCTCATTACACAGGCCGACGCCGAGGAGGACCTGTGGGTCGTGTCAGTGGGCTCCACTGTCGTGCGCGGTCACCAGCACGCGGCCGGAGCCCGCAAAAAAGGGGCTCCGGCCCGCGAACCGGCGGACCACGCCATCGGCCGGTCTCGTGGCGGGCTGACCACGAAGATCCATCTTGCGTCCGATGCCTACTGCCGGCCTCTGGCCTTCCATCTCACCGCCGGACAAGCAGGCGACGCGCCCCGCCGCCTTCGCGTTCCCCGGCGGTGAGGGCGGCCCCGCAGCAGGCTGGACATGGTCCTGGCCGACAAGGCGTACTCCACCCGCGCGATCCGTGAGCACCTGCGCAAGCGCGGTATCCGGGCGGCTATCCCCGTCCCAGCTGACCAACGGCGAGGCATCGCCGCTCGCTACGAGAAGACCGCAACCATCTACCTGGCCGGATTCCACATCGCGGGCATCTTCCTCTGGTCCGCTCGGTGATTCAATCAAGTCGGCAACCAGCGTGAACACGTCGTCACCTGCTACACCAATATCTCGCAGTTGGGCTGGGGGAAGGTATGACCGCGCGGCGTGGGTCGTACTGCGGGGGGCGGACCCCCTCCAAGGGGCTCTCGTCGTAAATGCCCAGGCGGTGCGCGTCCAGCAGGATGGCCTTGAGTTTGTCGAAGGCGTTGGCTTGGGTCGCCAAACCGGCGCCGTTGCGCTCCATCGTTCGGATGAACCCGTCCACGACCTTGTGGTCGAACGTGCCCATCCGTCAGCTCTCGAGCGCTGGCAGGAGATGGTGTTTCAGCAACGAGTCGAGGTGGCGTAGAGAGAATGCGGCCAGGCCGCGTTGGCCCTCTTTCCACTCAGCGGCTGGCGTAGTCTTCGAAACGCATCGCCCCGTACTTCGCGATGCGGTCCGCTCGCGATTGGTTTCGGGACGCAGCCTTCCGCGCGTCGAACAGCTCAGTCAGTCGACGGATGGCCTTGTCCTGGGTGCTGAACCCTGATTCCTCAAGCTGCCGTCCGGCTGAGGTGCGGTACCGGATCCTGTACAGGTGAGGGCACCTTGACCACCCAGATCTCGGATGGTCACAATCCTTGAAAAATGTGCCCATTCCCCGGGCCAGGGACTTGCTCGCCAATGTACTGAACTACTCCTCACCGCAAAGAGATCGACAGGCTCACGTCCGACGCGGCCTCTTCGAGACCGGCACGGACTCCTACCGCCTCGCCCAGACCAAGGCCCAAGCCGAACAAGCAGCCACACTCTGACCGCACAACCGACAACCACCAGACGGCCGGCTCCGACGGGCCAGGTGTCTTAACGGAAGAGGCCGGCGTTCTCCGCGACCCACTGTTGGAAGGGTCTGGCCGGGGAGCCGCTGACCCGCGGCACTGTGTCGCGCACCGTCAGCAGTTCGTCGTTGACGTCTCCGCCCCTGGCGCTTCGCGCCGGGGTCTGCTCTCCAAACGGTCTGCCACTGTCTCCTTGCCGCTCACCCGAGTGGCATCGAAACTCACCGACATTCAGAAGCGCGCAGCCCCCCTACTGGCATCCGAACTCATGGACAATCGATACTCGTTGAGAGTTGCGCAGCCACCCCCCGCTGTGCCCAGCGGAGATCGTCCCCACCAAGGTCGAGCCGCAGGGCGTCCCGCTGGTCCTGCGGTGCCTGGTAGAAGTGGTTTGGCGGGGTGGTTGTTCGTCGGTGTGGTCACAAGTTGGGGGAAGCGGGGTGTGGGTTGGTGGGTGGGTGGTGGAGGGTTGGGGGATGACGGGACTCGGCGGGCGTCGTCAGCGGCGTGTGTGGCTGCTGGTGGGTGTGGTGTGCGGTGTGGTGGCGGTGGTGAGTGCCGGGTATGTGGTGCGGCAGTTGAGCCATGGCGGGCTGAAGGCGTCGGACACCGCGGGGTTGTTTGCGGTGGCGTTGGCGGTGGTCGCCGGGCTGGTCGCGGTGGTCGCTTTATGGAAGCAGTCCCAGGCGAACACCGCGGCGTTCGCCGACGCCACGCTCGCCCGGGGCTGGGCCGGGACGCTGGCCGGTCAGGTTCAGGCCGGGGAAGGCGCCGTGTGGCGGCAGCTGCTGGGCGACGACACCGAGCGCATCAACCTCGCCTACACCCTGGTGCCCGGCGGGGTAAGGCCCGCTGCGGCGCCGACTGCGGTGCGGCTGCTCACGGACGGTCCGGGTGGGTCGGCGGTGCCGGACATCGTGGCCTACTACCAAGCGACGAAGCCGCTACGGCTGGTGATCACCGGTGTGGGAGGGGCCGGGAAGACCGTATCCGCCCTGGAACTCCTGCTGGGTCTGATCGAGGCCCGTGGCGAGGACGAACCCGTGCCGGTGCGGATACCGCTGTCGCGGTGGGACACCGAACAACAGACCTTGCCCCAACTGCTGGAACAGCGGCTGGTGGAGGCCTACGACTGGCCGCGGCACATGGCGGCGAGCCTGGTGCGGCACGGGATGGTGCTGCCGGTCCTGGACGGCCTCGACGAAATGGACCCGCAAGGCCCCGGCGGGCTGCCCGATCCGGCAGCGCCCCGCGCCACCGCCGTGGTGGAAGCGCTCAACTCGTACCAGCAGGGCAGGGAGGCAGGTGCGCTGGTACTAACCTGCCGCACCGCACACTACGACGCCCTGATGCCACAGGTCGTGATCGATGCGGCCAGAATCGCGGTCCAGCCCGTCGGCGCCGCAGACGCACGGGGGTATTTGGCCGGGCGGGCACGGGACACGGCCCGCTGGCAGTCCCTCACCGACCACCTGGCCACCGAACCCGGCGGGATGCTGGCCGGGGTACTGTCCACGCCGTGGCGCCTGGGACTGGTAGCGACCGTCTACCACCACGACGGCAACCCCGCCGAACTCCTCACCCTCCCCACCCCGGACGCGATAGACGAACATCTCCTCGCCCGCTACATCCCTGCCACACTGCGTACCGCACCCAACCCCGACGGGTACACGGCGGAGGAGGTCCACCGCTGGCTCCACCACCTGTCGGTACACCTCGACCCCACCGGCACAACAGCCGGCACCGGGACGGGAGATCCGGAGGGCACTGATCTACTCCTCCACGAACTGTGGCCACTCGCCGGGCGCCGGCGTGTTCAGGCGACCGAGGCCGCCCTCACCGCCCTGGCCTCCCTGATCGTTCTCGAAGCAGCACTCGCCGCCGATGTTCTCCCGATGTCGCCGGTCGTGGCGCTGTCCACTCTGCCGGTAGCAGCGCTCACTGTCTCGGCAGGCCGGCCCCGGCGTTGGACAAACCCGCTCCGGGCGCTTCGAACCCGCACGCGCCGTGCAACCGTGGCCGCGATCACGATCGGGCTCACGACCACGATCACGATCGGGCTCATCCTCGGGCTCATGGCAGGCATCACGGCCGTGATCACGTTCGGGATCGCGTTCGGGATCGCGTTCGGGGTCACGTTCGGGGTCACGGAGGAGCCGGTGACGAGCCGCGGGACACGGGCCGCCATCAGAACCGACGTCCTCTTCGGGCTCACGACCGGCCTCACGACCGGGGCCATAGCGGCCGGGGCCGGGGCCGGGATCGTGTCAGGGCTCACGTTCGGACTCATAGCCGGGCTCATGGTCGGCAAGGCTTCACGCAGGTATCTGGTGTTCCTCATCTGGTCGCGCACGCGCCTGCCGTTCCGCCTCGGCGGGTTCCTCGACTGGGCAGCGAGGACGGGCCTGATGCGAAACAGCGGAGCGGCGTACCAATACCGACACCGCGAACTCCAACACTGGCTCCGCCAGCACCCACACCCACCACAGACGCCCTAACCGCACACCCCGCCAGCACGGACAACAGCGGCACGGCCCGCAGAACGAACGAGGCGCAGCAGACGCCAGGGCACACCAGGCCCGGCAGAACGTACAGGCGCAGCGGGGCGGGGTGGCGTAGCGGGGTGAGAGGTGTCTGGAGCCGGGGCCGGCAGGGCGGTGCGGCGGGCGCGTGGGGCGCAGCCAGCGGTCACGGGGGGCCGGCGGGGCGTAGTCGTCCCCCAGAGGGCGCGGTGTTCGGTGGTGTTCGTCTTCGTCCGGCTGGACCCGGCGAACGTCCCACCTGCGACGTTCGGATCACACCCGACGTCCCACTCTCTGAGGGAGATTCGCCATGAACCATTTCGCTGTCGTCCTGCTCGGTGTTGGCTTGGTGCTGGTATTCACCTCTCTGACCACCGCGGGAGCAGGCAAGCTCGCCCGGCTCGGTGGCGCTTACTACCCTGCCGCTCTCACCCGCGCCGGGGCCGTGTTCGCCGGCACGCTCGCCCTCGCCGCCGTCATCACCGCCACTCTCAACGCCGTCCTGTAGTGAACAAGCCGCTGAGGGTGGGGAGATGCGCCCTCCCCGGGGCGTCTGCATGGGGGTAGCAGGGGTCGTTGTGGCTTCGTGTGCCGGGGGGTGGTGCAGGCGGTTGGTGTCCGGGGGCGGGGAGGCTCCGGGAAGGTGACAGTCCAGGAGTGGGGGGAATTCGATGCTGGGCATGGGGGAGGAAACGCAAGCGCGTTCACGCGGTTCGGGAAGAGATTGCCCGCTCGGGAGGGGTTCTGGCTCCGGGGCGGGGTCAGACCGGAGGCGTACGGCTCGGCTCCCAGGTCCATTCTTCAGGCGTACAGAACGTCAGCCCATGCTCCGATGAGCCCGGCGAGCACCTCAACTACCTTTCGATCATGACCAGTTTCCGCCGCGGTACCGTCTCCGCGCTGCTCGCACTGACCCTCCCGCTGCCCCTCATCGGGGCCGCCTCCGCAGCGCCCGCCACCCCCTCCTTCCCGGCGAACACGCAGCCCGTTCCCGAGCCCGCGCCCCGGCTCGAACTGCCCGTGCCGGAAGGCCGGTACGGCGTCGGCACCAGCAGCCTGCATCTGACCGACACCAGCCGGACCGACCACTGGGTGCCCTCCTCCGGGGCGCGGGAGGTGCTCGTGTCGATGTACTACCCGGCCCGGAAGGGGACGGGGAAGCCCACCGCCCGGCCGTACCTCACCCCTGAGGAGTCCCAGGCGCTGCTCACCAAGTCGTCGGTGGGGCAGATGATGCCCGCCGGGAGCGCGGAGCGGGTGAGCGCCACGCGTACCCATGCGCGGGACCGTGCCGTGCCCGTACCGGGACAGCGTCCGCTCGTCGTGCTCTCCCCTGGGTTCGAGCTGCCCCGGGCCACGATGACCGCCCTCGCGGAGGAGCTGGCGAGCCGGGGATACGTCGTCGCCTCGCTCGACCACGCCTATGAGTCGGTTGCCGCCGCCTTCCCGGGCAAGGGCGTGCTGCCCTGTGTGGCATGCGTCAAAATGGATGGGGCGGAGCGCGCGGAGGAGTGGGCTGTTGTGCCCGAGGGGCGGTCGAAGGATGTCTCCTTCGTTCTGGACCGGCTGACCGGGCACCAGCCGGTCTGGAAGCACTCCGGCATGATCGACCGGAAGCGGATCGCGATGGCCGGTTTCTCCATCGGTGGGAACAGCGCCGCGCAGACCATGGTGGACGACCGGCGCGTGCGGGCCGGCTTCAACCTGGACGGCGCCTTCCTCGCCCCCGTACCCGAGTCCGGGCTCGGTGGACGACCCTTCATGCTCCTCGGCGAGGACCAAGACCAGGCCAAAGACCAGTTCTGGAGCTGGCACCGGAACTGGCCCCGGCTGGACGGCTGGAAACGCTGGATCACCGTGACCGGCAGCCACCACATGACCTTCACCGACGCTCCCACACTGGCCGACCAGATCGACGGCTCGCCCAAGCTGCCAGGGGCACCGAGCGGGAAGAGATCCACCGAGATCGTCCGCACCTACGTGACAGCCTTCTTCGACAAACATCTACGGGCGAAGGACCGGCCCGTCCTCGACGGACCCACCCCCCAGAACCCGGAAGCCATCTTCCACCAGAACTAAGTAACCAGGGCTTGGCGCTCACGCTCCAGCGGCGCACCCGGCCTCGCCGAACCACCGTCCGGCCAGCGGTGCACGCGGCTGGCCGTCACAGGAGCCCACGACATCTTCCTCCCACTCCAACGAGTACACCGCGCAGTCCGCGACACCCTCGGAACCGAACTACAAGTCGTCGCCGGAGCCGGACACCTCCTCATCGGGAAACACCCCGAACTCCTCACCAACCTGGCCAGCAGCAAACCAAGTTCCGCCGAGGCAGGCACCAGCGACGGAGGTGCCGGACCGGCACGGTAGACCGCTCCCGGCTTGTCGCGTACCGCCCCGCTGTAGTCCATACACACCCCCCACCAGCTTCAGTTCCAACGGTCGTCGCGACACCCAACCTTCGGGAACGCGATGAACTTCGAGATCCGCAATCGCCGCTTGGCGCCGGGACGGATAGCGGCCAGACGAGTTAGACGGCGCCAGGGATACCTGTCAGCGATCATCTCCTCTTCACCGCTCAGGAGGGTTTGGCGTCACGGCGCGACCGCGCTACCTCACAAGCGCCCGCCTGTTCCCATCCGGCGGGTCGACCGTGCTCCATGTACACACCTTGCCGCCGTCGTCGCCGGTCGGGAACGTCTGGGAAGCGTTCCGGCACTGCACGTTCACGAAGGGTCGCGGGGATTCATCGCCGTGGACGTGTGCCTCGGAGCGCTCCGTGCCGTTTCCGGCGAAGGCCCCACGCGCCCGGCCATCCCACAACGCGTCGCGAGGGATGGCGGGATGGGTGATCACCGGTCTCGCGCCGTCATCCTGCCTCGGCGACGGTTGTGGAACGGGCAGTTCAGCCCCTCGAGTACCGGCCCCCGCCAGGACGCGAGCCGCGGCTGGCCGAAAGGGCCCCTTCTGATCATCTTGGTCGTCGCGGGCTTCTTTGCTGCCTTCTACCTCGCCCACGCCACCGTCGTCATGATCAGAGCCGACACCAAAGCATCGGGTGCAGTGCCGTCGGGGCGAGAGCGCGAATGCCCGGATTCCGGCCTTCGGTGCCTACGGGCCTGTTGGGGCGTCCGTGAATGTGATGCTCGGTGCAACTCGCGGGCGCTTTCTTTACACCCCATAGCCGAGCCTGGCTTTGGGCTCGGCTAGGTCGCAGGGCGGGATCGACGGTGGAGCCGCTCCTTCCCAAGCGGTGGGGCCTCATCCGGCCTGAATGAGGATCCGGACAGGGGAGCTGGACGGTGAGCGCGGCTGGTTTCATTCCATCCGTGCCCTCCACGATTCCGTCCTCATTGCGCCAGCGCGCCTGGTCTTTTGTGGTGGTTTGCATGATTCAGGCCGGAGCGAGAGGCTTGAGTTGCGCTGAAAGGAGAGAGGCCATGGCAACCGGCAAGGGCAAGGCCAAGCAGGTGAAGGGAAAAGTCCAGGAGACGGTAGGAAAGGTCACTGGCGACAAGGGCCAGCAGGCTAAGGGCCGGGGCGAGCAGATCACGGGCAAGGCGGAGGAGTTGACCGAGGAGGCACGTCGACACGGAAAGAACTGAGTGCCACGTCGGTGATGTGAGCCTGGCATGGCGAAGAATTCGGACCGCAGCGCTTCGTTCGCGGCGGCCCCAATAAGAGGTCGTCCCACCTGGGTCTACATGGGATTCTGGGGATCGGTGGAGGATTTCGCCTGCGGAACCGCGTGGGATCCACCTGTCGGGTGTTTTTGTGTCCTGCAGCGCTCACCCTGCGCTGGGTCCGGTGCGGGCGGACGACGAATTGAAGCACAATCATTTCGATAGCCCACAGTCACACAGTAAATCGTTGAAATAGATGCGCCCAGGACCTCGAATCCCGTCCAGCGGACGGATTTCCTGCTTCACCGAGGCCGCTGCGTTGTGGCCTTCCGAAGGGGCACATCCGCCCGAGTGGATGCGCGGGGGTGGTCGTGTGGTCAATCGCTTCCCGCAGCGTGGGCGGGCAGAGCCGGACGTGCATGCCTGTAACGGGCGGATGAATGCATCACCGCAGCGAAGGTGGGTGCCTTTCGGTACGAGACAAACGGGCCCCGTGGCGCGCCCCGCGACGTATCCCCCAGCGGGCGGCTGCCACCCGCGACTCAAGCGTGGGTGGCAGCGACGAAGCCCTGTTGGCCACGGTCAGCCCCGCAAAAGATGCGGCTCGTGCCAGAGTGACAAGACTGGTCGTCATGGCGGATCAACGTGGAGTGCGCACCGGCCGTCCTTCAGCGGGAGCGAGGAGAAGGGCTCCGGCGGCGAAGGGTCCTGAGCATGCTGCTCGGGCTGCCTGCGAAAGCCTGGAGCGACTGATCGACCACCCCACCGAAGGCGTGTCCGCGGTGCGGCGCTCCGAGGACGGTTGGTGTGTTGTCGTGGATGTCCTCGAACTGGCCCGTATCCCGGACACCACGAGCCTTCTCGCCTCCTACGAGGTCCAACTGGATCCGGGAGGCGATCTCGTGGAGTACCGCCGAGTCCGCCGATACAGGCGTGGCGCAGCGGACGAGTAGCAGCCCGAGTTCCCCGAACGGGAAGGACCCATCGTGACCACGACGTACTCCGACGAGGTGGCTCCCTGCCCACCACGCGCCGGCACCTTGTATGACGTGCTGGAGCTCATCCTCGACCGCGGGATGGTGATCGATGTCTTCGTCCGTGTCTCGCTGGTCGGCATCGAGATCCTCAAGATCGACGCGCGGATCGTCGTGGCGAGTGTGGACACCTACCTTCGCTTCGCTGAGGCGTGCAATCGCCTGGACCTCGAACGCGACTCGGGCAGTACGACCGTCCCTGAACTGCTGCACGGGGGCGCGGCAAAGTCGATCGGGAAGCGCAAGGTGCGCAGGGCCGCGGAGACTGTCGGTGACACGGTGCGCAAGGCGGTGGGTGGCGGCGACGATTCCGTTGATGAAGCCGACGACGACGCAGACGAAGCCGAGGAGCAGGAGCGGCCGAAGAAGCGGCGTGCTCCTGCCCGCACCAGCGCCGGTCGACGGCGTCGCGTGGACGCGTGATCACGGTGGCCCCCGGTGTTTCTGTCTATGCGATCATCCGGGCCGGTGCTGTGCCTCCGGGGCGGCTGACCGGTGTGGGTGGCCCGGCGGTGGCGGTGCGGGCGGTGAGTGTCGGGAAGGTCGCTGCCGTTGTGAGCGATGCTCCGGCGCAGCTCCGGGCGCGGCGTCGGGACCTGTTGGCACACCAGGAACTCCTGATGGCCTTGGCGGAAGTCGGCCCGGTTTTGCCCATGCGGTTCGGTGTCGTCGCACCAGATGAGGAAGTCCTCCGCGAGCAGCTGGCGGCCGAGGAGATGAACCATCTGGCCACCTTGGACAGGTTGGTGGGTCATCTGGAGATGAACGTCAAGGTACTGCCGGCTCAAGACGCGTTGGGCGCTCTGGTTGCCGCAGACACGAAAGTACGGCGCCTGCGAGAGGAAGCCCGCCGCCGCCCCGGCTACGACGCGAGTGTGCGGCTGGGAGAAGCAGTGGTGGCTGCGCTGTCCCGCCGGGCGATTGAGGCCGGTCGGCGCATGATGCGAGACCTGGCGCCGATGGCCCGCGCGACGGTTCAGGGGCCCGAGGTCAGCGGGTGCGCCCTGAATGTCTCCTTCCTTGTCGAACGAGTCGCCAGCGAAAGGTTCGGCTCGACTGTCGAGCACTTCGCGAAGAACCATCGGGAGCATCTTGAGGTCCGGCTCGCGGGCCCACTGCCCTGCTACAGCTTCGTCGGCGCACACACGCCGGCACCACTGATCGGAAAGGGCTGAGGAATGGGGTTGATCTCCGGGATCCTTCTTCTTCCCCTCGCACCGGTCCGGGGCGTGGTGTGGGTCGCCGAACGGTTTCAGGACGCTGCCGAGCGTGAGTTGAATGACCCCGCTGTGCTCCGTGCACAACTGTGCGAACTCAACCGAGAACTCGATGACGGGTGCATCAGTTGGGAGGAATTCGAAGCGGAAGAGGACAGGTTGCTGGACCGGCTCCACGGTTGCGCCGAGCAGGCCGGCCCACGTCGATTGACAGAAGGTGACAATTATGGATGACCAGGCCAAGGTGACGCTCGCAGCTGCGTTGGTGGGTGGCTATGTTCTGGGCCGCACCAAGAAGGGGCGTTTGGCACTGAGCGTCGCTACCTACCTGGCAGGCCGCCGCTTTGGGCTCGAACCACGCGAGCTGGCCGCTGAGGGGATGCGGAGGCTGAGCGAGGTTCCTCAGTTCGCCGAGTTGCAGGAGCAGTTGAGGGGCGAAGTCCTCGATGCCGGCAGGCAGGCCGTGACCGCGGCTGCCAATCGCGGAATGCTCTCGCTGGCAGACGCCATCAGCGACCGGACTGCCCGCTTGGGCGAGCAGCCCGAGGACGAGTACGACGAGGACGAAGAAGGGGACGCGGAGTACGAGGACGAGCCCGCAGAGGAGTACGACGAGGGCGCGCCCGAGGATGAAGAAGACGAAGGCGAGGAGGACGAAGAGTACGAGGACGAGGCGGACGAAGAGCCTCAGGACGAAGAGCAGGACGAAGAATGGGACGAGGACGAGGACGAGGAGCAGGAGGAGCCGGAGCCTGAACCCCGACGCCGTCGTGGACGCGCGGCACCGGCAAAGCAGCGGCCCGCCAAGCCGTCCGCCAAGAAGGCGACGCCGGAGAAGAAGTCGACAGCTAAGAGATCACCTTCGGCTAGGAAGCCAGCCGCGAAGAAGTCCGCGGCCAGGAAACCAGCCGCCAAGAAGACCACCGCCAAGAAGTCCGCGCCGGCGAAGAAGGCCACCGCGAAGAAGTCCGCGCCGGCCAGGAAGTCGGCGGCCAGGAAACCGGCCGCCAAGAAGACCACCGCCAAGAAGTCGGCGCCGGCGAAGAAGTCGGCGGCCAGGAAACCGGCCGCCAAGAAGACCACGTCGTCGAAGCGGACAGCTTCCAAGCGCACCGATCGCCGGAGGTAGCGGGTCATGGCCAGAACGGATGAAGAGCCCGATGCTCCGGAGGAGTCGGCCTCTGAGCGGCTCCGAGACGAACTGTCGAGGTTTGCCAGCGCCCAGGTACAGAAGCTCGTGGAGAAGGCGGGCGACAAACTGAGCGACGTGACGGAGCAATTGAGCGGAGTAGCGCAGAACGGTGGGGCGCTACCTGCGGTGGGCTCACGTGTACTTCAGGGCGAGTCACCCATGAAGGCTCTCGTCTCCGAGAAGGCGAAAGGCGTCAAAGACTCGGTCGTGGACAAGGCGAAGAACGCTTTCGGGGGAGGTGGCAAGAGCAAGGGCAAGTCCGGTGGGGGTAAGTCCATGAACATCGTCGAGGTTCTTGACGTGGGAGTGCCGCTGCGCACCGCATACGACGCCTGGACCCAGTACGACGAGTTCAGCAGCTTCGCCAAGGGCGTGCAGGATGTCTCGAAGAGCGAAGAGACGCTGAGCGACTGGAAGGTCAAGATCGGCCCCTCCGCACGCAGCTTCAAGGCAACCGTGCAGGAACAGGTTCCCGACGACCGCATCATCTGGACGTCCGAAGGCGCCAAGGGCACCACGCGTGGCGCTGTCAGCTTCCACGAACTAGCCCCGAACCTGACGCGCATCGTGCTCGTCGTGGAGTACTACCCGTCAGGGTTCTTCGAGAAGACGGGCAACCTGTGGCGCGTCCAGGGCAGGCGTATCCGGCTGGACTTCAAGCTGTTCCAGCGCTACGTCACGCTCACCGAGGACGAGCCGGAGGGCTGGCGCGGAGAGATCCGTGATGGCGAGGTGGTCGTCTCCCACGAAGACGCTGTCGCCGAAGAGGAATCCGAGGACGAGCAGGACCCGGGCGACGAAGACGAGGAGTCTGAAGACGAGGAGGACGGAGGGGAAGACTACGAAGACGAGGAGCCGGAGGACGAAGAGGACGAAGAGGACGACTACGAAGATGAAGTTGAGGACGAAGAGGATGAACCCGAGGATGAACCCGATGACGAGCCTGCGGTCAGCAGCCGCCGAGGGCGGCGGGGTTCGCGGTGAGCAGTGTTGACTTCCGGCAGGCCGGACAGCCAACGTCCGGCCCGCAGACCACGAACCTCGCCGACATCCTCGAACGCGTCCTTGACAAGGGAATCGTCATCGCCGGAGACATCAAGATCGACCTCTTGGACATCGAGCTGCTCACTATCCGGCTGCGACTCTTCGTGGCATCCGTCGACACCGCGAAGAAGGCCGGTATCGACTGGTGGGAGAGCGACCCGGCGTTGAGCTCCGGTGCGCGCCGCCATGCGTTGGAGGATGAGAACCGTGAGCTGCGCAATCGTCTGAAGGCACTCGAATCTCCCTCGGATGCCTCGGTGGATCGAGAGACCACCAAGGAAGACAACACATGACGCACCTCGGCGCGGCAGCTTCCGGCCCCAGTGTCACGTATGTGTTCGCGGTCTGTCAGGACGCCAACTCCGGCGGTGCAAGCGTTGGCCATCTGCCAGGCATGCCCGGTGGCGGACCCGTTCGGGTACTGCGTGGCGGGGCGTTGTCGGCGGTCGTCCAATCGGTACGGGCTGACGATTTCACAGATGCCGTATGGCAGGCACGTCTGACCGACCAGCAGGAGTTGGCAACGTACGCACGGGCACATCACACGGTGGTGTCCGCACTCGCGGCGTGCGGCGCCACCGTTCCCCTCCCGCTCGCCACTCTGTACCACGATGACGGCAGAGTGCGTCAGACCCTGATCGGCGAAGCGGACCGGTTCCACACGGCGCTGCGGCGGGTTGCACATCACTCCGAATGGGGGGTGAAGGTGTACGTGGTCGACGAGCCGGATCCGGCACCGAGCGAGCCGCCCAGGGAAGCAGTGCGGGTGTCCACCGCTCCCGGAGCGGGGCTGGCCTATCTGAACCGGAAGCGCGGCATCCAGGAGCGCCGAGAGCGGCGGAGGGAACAGGCTCTGCGTACCGCGGAGTCCGTGGACGTCGAGTTGCAGATGTTCGCCACCGCGGCACGCAGGCTTCGCTCCGCTCTCCCGGATCACCAGGACAATCGACAGGTGCAGGTTCTCAACGCCACCTACCTGGTCGCCGAGGAGCAAGCGACTGAGTTCGCACTGCTGGTCGACACGCTGCGCGAACGGGCCGGTACACGGATCGAGCTCTCCGGGCCGTGGGTCCCCTATTCCTTCGTCAGTGAGGTGTGACGGCAGTGGCGCATGATGTGGTGCCATGGGACAGTCCTGAACCATTGAGTGGACCCATCGGGGTGCCCTTGGTTGACCTGTTGGACCGGGTGCTGGCCACTGGGGTCGTGATCAGCGGAGACCTCGTCATCGCCATCGCCGACGTGCCGCTCGTACGGCTGTCGCTGCACGCTTTGTTGTCCTCGGTCAACGAGCGGGTTCCAGCACCCTGGGACGACGGAGGGCCGCTGTGACGAGTTCATCACGGGTGGACGTACAGTCCCAGCAGATGGGGCGTGACCTGGTGGCCCTGGTTCTCACCGTGGTCGAGCTCTTGCGGCAGTTGATGGAACGGCAGGCCATCCGACGCGTAGAGCAGGGCGACCTGAGCGACGAGCAGGTCGAGGAGATCGGCACCACGCTGATGCTGCTCGACGAGCGGATGGCGGAACTGTGCGCACAGCACGGAGTGCGCCCGGAAGACCTCAACCTGGACCTCGGACCGCTGGGTTCTCTGCTCCCCCGTCACTGAGAGTCGAACCCTGCGCACGGTGTGCACGGGCACTCCCATGGCGAATGGTTCCCTGTGGGCGCACAGTGGAATGGGGGCCATTCGGGGGCGCGCACAGCCCCTGTCGCAGCAAGCGTCTGTGAGGAAGTCATGGTTGATACAGGAAGCGGGACAACGGTCACTGACCGGAAGACCGAAGGGTCTTCCGCGCGCGGCACGACCACTATCGCGGACTCTGTGATCGCGACCATCGCCGGAATCGCGATCCGTGAGACGGAGGGCGTGCATTCCATCGGCAGAGGAGCCACAAAGGCGGTCGGAGCCGTTACGGGACGGCTCTCCGGGGCGTCCGCGGCCGGGCGCGGCGTCAAGGTCGAGGTGGGTGAGAAGCAGACGGCCATGGATGTCGATGTCGAGGTGGAGTACGGCATTCCGATCCATGAACTCGCCGATCAGATCAGAGTCCACGCAACGGACGCGGTGGAGACGATGTCGGGTCTGGACGTCGTTGAGATCAATATCAACATCTTTGACGTGCACGTTCCGAGCGACGATGACGAGGACGGTTCCTCCGACAGTGGCTCCCGGGTGGAGTGAACAGTACGGAAGCTGCTCGACACCGACGAGTCCCTGCACACGGGGCCGGTCTGCCCTGTCGTCGCCACGAGTACCCGGCGGTTTCGGGACACCGCCTGCGCGCTGCGCGTCACGACCGGATTCCATGACATCGGCGAGGCACTCGCCGCCGCCAGCAGCAGGAGAGGGAGTTCTCCGACCTGATGCTTCTGTCTGGACAAGGGCCATATGCACGGAGGTCAGACCTGCCGGCCGGCGGAGCGATCGCCGAGGTAGTGTGCGTGCCCCTGCTCGTCGAGTTCGACCGAGCCGTCTGGGATGACGCAGAATTCGTTCCCCTCGGAGTCGGCCATGACCAGGAATCCTCCGATCTCGTACTCATGGAGCTGACGGCCGCCCAACGCCTCGATCCGATTCTGTTCGGCGGCTGAATCCGGCGAGGCGAGATCGAGGTGGACGCGGTTCTTTGCGCTCTTCGGCTCAGCAACCTTCTGGAATCCCACTTGGGTACTCCCGCAGTGCGCGAGCCAGATGTAAGGACCCAACCGTTCCTCGACGGGGCTGCCGAGAAGCCGGGACCAGAACGAGGCCAGACGTTCGGGGTCGGCGCAGTCGATGACGATGGCCCTGATGACGCATGGGGTTGCTGTCATTCCCCGATGGTCACGGATCACTCCCGGGAGGACAACACACCCCGCCGAACGGCTGCCGTCCGGAAGGGAAAGCCGATCAGGCGAGCGAGGCTCCGACCCTGAGGCCGATGGTTGCGCAACGCACCGCGGGCGGGCTCGGCCGCCGGCGCGAGCCGAGTTCAGTGGCTTCCTCGAAGCTCCTCCGCGGCTCCCTCGGAGAGGCTGACCCGGACCAGAGCGGCCGCCAGTCCGGGCAACTCGGCGGCGGTGACCAGGCGGGCCAGCACTTCCGGATCTTCCGGGAGTCCGAGGGCGGCTGCCGGATACCCGACTCGGCCGCGTGGGTGCGGCCGTACTCGTTCATCAGCCGTCGTACTGTGGTGCGTCGCGTCATGGACGGGCCTTTCTCGATCGCCCCGCCAGGCGGGAATGGAGACGCCGGGGCCTGCGGAGCGAGCGGGGCCGTGGAGGGTTCCGCCAGGGATTCTCCCGCAGGATCCGGTCGATATCGGCGATGGTCCGGCCGCGTGCGGTGAGTCCCGGGGCGTCGAGGTCGGCCCAGGACACCGGGGCGGCGACCGGAGCGCCGGGGCGGGCGCGGACGGCGTAGGGCGCGAAGGAGATCTGGGCGTAGGCGTTGCGCTGGATGTCCAGGTAGAGACGTCCCCGGCGGGCGTCTTTCCTCAGCGCGGTGGTGAAGCGGTCGGGGTGGTGGGGACGGTCGGACCTGGAAAGGAAGCGGTGCGGGGTGATGCACGCCTGGTCGGCGAGGTATAGCAGAGTGGCGGTGTCGTCGCAGATCGCATGGGTGACACTGCCGTTCTCCTTGGGCAGCTCCACCCGGTGGATCCAGTCGGGGAAGTGGTCCGGGAGGCAGCCGGACGGCATCTGATCACCGACGCGCACGGACGGACGCACGACCTGGCGAACCATCGGGTCCACCCTGCCCCTGACCGCGGATGGGCTGCGGGGCGGGCAGGTCATGGTCCGTGTGGTGGCCATAGTGATGGCCGGGGCAACTGCGTCGATCCTGCTCATAGTGATCCGCGATGTCGTCACCAGCTCACTGGCAAGCGGAGCGGCCGGGGTAGTACTGCGGTCGCTGCTGGCACTCCGCCAGCCAAGAGACAGATGACAGCGTCATTACATCAGCGGGCACTGAAGGAGCTACGAGAGTGACGTCCATGGTGCCCCCGGAGCCAACGCCGCCCGCTCGGCAATCCGGAAACGAGCCTCAGGTCGATCCGTTGCCGGTGGTGTCGCTCAGTGTGTCGTGCGTCGGCGTTATTTCCTGCGGTGCCGCAGGACGGTGAGATCGACCACCGCGGTGACGGCGACGACGCCGCACAGCGCGGCCAGCGCTCCGTACTCGCCCGAGGACATAGCTCCACCGGGGTTGCTGGTCGTGGCGAGAACGGCGAAGATCACCGTGGCCGCGGCGAACACGACCAGTGCGACGGTGGCGAGCGCGAAGCGTACGCCGAGGGCACTGCGCGCCTGCGTAGGTTCCGTGCCGGCCCTGCGCCGACGGCCCTGACGCTCTTCCCCATCGCCCGCAGGCCCTTGAGAACCCGGTGCCTGACGGTGGGTCATGTGGCCCCCTATCGGTCGGTGAGAAGAGGAACCGGAAACCAGGTGCCTTTGCCCCCTCGCGGCCTGGACTGCCACGGTTTCCATCCTCCGTGTTTCTGCGAGAGTTCGCCATTGACCACCGATTACCCGAACCCCGCCGTTGCAATCCGACCAGGCTTCCGAGTCCCTTCGAGCAGGGCATCTGGGCGCTTGCGATCGCGGCAGCAGGTGCAGTGCGGCGACTCGGAAGGGAGAGTGGGGTGAGGGCTGATTCGGTCTCCGAGAGCCCTCCCGCCGGGTGGAGCCACCCGTGTGCGCCGGGCGGGTGCCGACCGGCTTTCCAACCGGAAACACCCACCGATCGATGAAGGGAATGATCCGCAGGTGAGCAGCCGAGACGAGCCTGGCGGGCAGGAGCAGGACCCGAAGGAGCCGCTGCCCCGGGACCCGCAGGACCAACAGGCAACCAGTGACCACGACGAGGACCCTCTCGCGGGCCCCGCCCTCAGCGAGACGGAAGACAGCGAAGAACTGCCCGAAACCGACGAGTCCGGCACAGGCCCCCGAAGCGGGCCTCGGAACGGCAGGATCCACCCCGAGCACCCGATTCCCGACGAACCGACCGGCTGACCTGAGGCCACCGAGTCCGTCGCGCGAGCGGCAGGGCCACCGAAGGGTCCCCGATACCAAGCTGCTTTCAGTGCCCGACCCCGGCGAAAGGCCCTGACTCGAGGCATCGGCTTTCACCGTTGATACAGCGACACCTCGCACCGGCGGGCAGGGTCCCGCCGGTTGTGGCGGGCAACGCCGCCGACCGGGGAACAAGCACGGCAGTCCAGCTCAACGCGCCACCCCTTCAGTTCCCTGATCGCCCGCGCCACACGGTTCATTTCGCTTGGTGCCCCTGGAGCGGCGGGGTGTCTTCTCCGGCTCCGTGGCGTACGCCGCGCAGAACTGGCTCAGTGCGTCGGTGGACGAGCGCCGGGGTGTCCAGCCGAGCTCGTCGCGGGCTCGTGCCGTGTTCATCAGTGGCAGGCGCAGTACCGCGTCGAACAGGTGGGGGAGGCCGGTACGGCGTGGAGCCTCCAGGCGGCGGACAGCGCAGTGCGTGCGGCGGCCCGGGGGACGCGCACGGTGCGTGTGCCCAGGAGCCTGGCGAGGGTTGCCGGTGTCGAGGGGCGGGTCGGCGGCAGGGTTGAACGCGCCGTTGACGTCGTGGTGGAGGGCGAGGCGGTAAGCATCTGCGGCGTCGTCGGTGTGCAGGGCATGGAACCGCAGGCCGTCCAGGCCGGGGAGGAAGGGGAGCAGGTCGGGCCGGATCAAGGGGCCGGGCAGGTGGCGCCCGGCGAAGATACGGCGCTGCTCGCTCGCGGCTGCTTCCTTGAACAGGAACCCGGGCCTCATCCGCACGACGCGGATGTGTGGGTGTCGGTGCTCGTAGGTGTCGAGAGCGCGTTCGAGGTATGCCTTCTCGCGGCAGTAGGCGGCGTCCGGCCAGCCGTGCGTGGGCCAGGTCTCGCCGACCCCGGGCTCCATCTTGGGCCCGGTGAGTAGGCGCCGACGGAGGAGGCGTGGATCAGGGCCGGCACCTTGGCGGCAGCGACCGCCTCAAACAAGCGCAGGGAGCCGAGGACGTTGCTCTGCCAGGTGACGGTGGGCCGGTGGGTGGGCTGGAAGCGCCAGGCCAGATGGATGACCGCGTCAGCTCCGTTGAGGTGCCGCGTCAGTTCTGCTGGGGCGGTTTCCGTGCTGAGGTCGACGGCCGCCCAATGCGTCCGGGCCACCTCCAGACGCGCGATGCGGCGGGCGAGGCCCACCACGGAACCGACCCGGGGGTCGGCGGCCAGCGCTCGCACCACACTGGTGCCCACGTTTCCAGTCGCCCCGGTGACCACCACCCGCAGACCCTCGTCGCTGCTCATCGCTGGCTCTCCTTCCTCGACGTCGGCGTAGCTGGAGGCATCCGCCGGGAACACTCATGGGTCCCCCGCCCGACGGCAGGTAAAAGCCCCAGCGATGCCCCCGGATGACGGGACCGTCGCCGAGAGCGATCCGGTGGAACCGCCCGAGCTTCCTCGGGCAGATCAGCAGTGCCGCCACGTCAGGTGTGGGTGAGGGCGTGGAGGAGTTCGTCGCGGCGCATACCGGACCTGCCCGGTACGTCGACCCTGGGCAGCCCGTTCGTACCATCGAGGTGCGCCAGGAAGGTCATCAGGGGCGGTGCCGCCGCAGGCGTACTGCTGCGACGATCCCAAAGACTGCACCCACGGCGAGCACGGATAGTCCTCTGAGCCACACCTCGCCATCGATCTGCGTGGCGAGTACGAGGCAGGACACCGCCCCGAGTACCGGAACGACGGACGGGGAACGAAAGTGGTCCCCCGGTGCCGAATCGCGGCGCAGCACGAGGGCCGCAGTGTTGACGAGGAAGAAGACGACCAGAAGGAGCAGGACAAGAGTCGAGGCGAGGGTGGCGACGTCGCTGGTGAGTGCGAGGAGCAGGGAGAGAGCAGTGGTGGCGGCGATCGACGCCCAGGGGGTGCGGCGGCCGGGTAGTACTTTCGCAAGGAACGATGGGAGGAGCCCGTCCCGCGCCATACCGTAGGCCAGCCGGGAGGACATGATGCCGGTGAGCAGTGCGCCGTTGGCGACGGCGACCAGGGCGATGGCGCTGAAGACTTCGGTGGGAACGCCGCCGGCCACGCGAACTACTTCGAGTAGCGGTCCGCTCGAATCCGCCAGCTCGGCCGTCGGTACGGCCGCCGCTGCGGCTGCGCCGACCAGGACGTACACCGCGCCTGCGGTGATCAGAGCGCCGAAGAGCGCCGTTGGATACGAGCGCCGGGGGTTTCGGGTTTCCTCCGCAACGTTGACGGAGGTCTCGAATCCGACGAAGGAGTAGTAGGCCAGCACCGCTCCGCTGAGCAGGGCTGCTGTCGGTCCTTGATTCGTGGTGCCCAGGTCCGTCAGCCTGGACATGTCGCCGTCGCCGCGGAGCACGACCCACGTGCCGAGGCCGATCACCAGAAGCAGGCCGCCCACCTCGGTGACCGTGGCGACCACGTTGGATCGTGTCGACTCGCTGATGCCTCGTGCGTTAATCAGCGCCAGCGTTGTCAGGAAGACGACCGCGACGAGCACTACGGGGAGGGAGATGAACTCGGCCAGGTAGTCGCCGCCAAACCCGCGGGCCAGCGCACCCACGGATACGACGCCGGCGGCGAGCATGCAGAATCCCGCGAGGAACCCGGCGAAGGGTCCGTAAGCCAGAGTTGCGTAGTGGGACGCTCCGCCGGCACGCGGGTACTTGGTGACCAACTCGGCGTACGAGGCGGCTGTCAGCAGAGCCAGGCACAACGCCACGATCAAGGGCGCCCAGACGGCACCTCCGGAGTCGGCCGCGACCTGACCGACCAGCACGTACACACCTGCCCCGAGGACGTCTCCGAGAATGAAGAAGTACAACAGTGGAGTGGTCAGAACCTTCTTGAATGCCGTCGGCGTGTCGGGCGTGGTGGAGGGAGTAGTCACGAGGAGCCGTATACCCGGCCCTCCACCTGACATGACGGTAGACCTCGGATAGCCGCACACTTCACCGCGGGCGGCGGTCTGCGTGTCACAACGTAGTGCCCGGCTGGCGTTCACGGCAGGCGGCTGCCGGTCAAACGTTCACTGAGAGGACACCGCCACCGGGGGCATGAGCGTGCAGTCCACCGGCTGCGGCGACGCCGCCCGGGGAACCGCCCGGGGAACGTCGACGACCAAGTAGTGGGGCTGCGCGAGCCCCAGGAAATCTAGGCTCCGCTTTTGCGGTGCTCGGCCCAGGAGCGGGGGTGAGACATGCGTTGCGTTAACTGTGGACAAGAAACTGAGTATGAACACGCGCCCCCCATGGGGGGCGCACCGGAGATAGGGTTGGTACACGTCAGCAGCGGTATGTTGGCCTGTTTCCCGGAGCGTGGTCCGGCAAGCCCGATTGTCAAAGCTCCGGTGCCGCCGCATCTCCGCCGCCTTCTGGAGCGGGGGCCGTGGTTGCCTCCGCCGCCACCAGCCGGATGCTTGATCGAGGAGGGCGAGCCCGGTTCAGGGGCGTGCAGTCCAACAGCACTGTGACGTCCGTGTCACGCCGGCTGCCCCAGCCGTCGGAGGCATGTCCAACCTGGACCGTAGCCTGACCGCCGACTGCCCGTAGCCTTCCTCCATGCAGGCAACTTTGATGATCTACGACGGCACGGCCGCGCCCGACGCAGACGTGCCACGTACCGGGGGTGTGCCGCTGGCCCCCGAGGGGTTCACCTGGCCGGTGTGCGGCGACTACTGCGGTGGGCCGATGCAGTTCTTCGCGCATCTGCCGGTCGAGTACGGCGTCCTGTCGGTGTTCGTGTGCCAGAACGATCCGGGCGCCTGCGAGCTGTGGGACGCGACCTCCGGGGCGAATCGGGTCCTTCTTTTCCCGTCCGCGGGACTGGTACCGGTGGCCGTACCCGAGAAGGGCGTGACGCTGCTGCCCGCAGTGTCGGCGATCACGACCCGGGTCGTGACGCTCGAACCCGAGGAGAATAGCGGCGACGATCTCCCGCTCGACGCATACGACCTCGCCCGTTCAGGGTGGAAGCGGGAGTCCGGCGAGCGGTTCGGGAAGCAACGCGAGGTGCTCGGATCGCTCGGCGGCAGCCCCTCCTACCTGGACGACGACCGGTTGCCCGGGTGCCCCTCCTGCTCCGGCACGACGGAATTTGCGGCACACTTGGAGGAGGGGATCGACCGGCAGACCGCGATGAACCTCGGCGGCCAGCTGGGCTACGTGTTCGTCTGCCGCCCCTGCTCCGAGGGCGCGTTCCTCACGGGCTGATCGTGCCTGTGGTGGCAGGCCCCGCCGCCTACGCGGACGGGCCGCCCCGCCCCCCGCTCCTCCGCCACAGTCTCCTCCTCGGTGGCCCTGAGTGTCCGGTGCAATCCCTGATCCAGGAAGATTCATCGGTGTCCAGTGAGCACGTGACCGAGGCCGCCGAGACGACAGAGCCGAAGCAGCCGAGGACGGTTGACGGTCAGTTGATCCACGACTGGGTGGTGCGGGCTGCAGGCCGAGAACCTTCGGCTGACAGATGAAGGGGCATCCTTCAGCCGCTGACGAAGTGGCTGCCGCTGTCCGGTCGGTGGTCGGGATCACCGACCACCTCGGCTCCGGCAAACGCAATCCATGTTCTGCGTCAAGGAGCGGAGCCCAGGCAAGGGCGGCGGCGTCACCCTTGCGTACCGCTGCCGTTGTTGTCGAACTTCTCGAACTGCGTGCGGGCGCCGTCGCGGAACGCGTCGAGGCCCGTCTCGAAGTCGACCGCTGACCCCGCGAACAGCGCAGATTCGTCGGGTGCAACGTAGATCTTGCCTCCGCCGCGTACAGCGTGCACGAGGCAGACGCCGAGCCCGTCGGGCAGCTCAACGACGTTCAGCACCGGGTCGGTCCTGAGCTGAGCGAAGTACGCTCTGCCCACCACTATGAGCCGGTCGACGCCCTCGGATGCCGCGTCGCTGCCGTCTGCGGCAGATGGCAATGGTGCCGTGCGGTCCTCGACCGCCTCGACCGCGTAGCCGGAACGCTCGGCAGCGTCAAGGAATGCATGAAGATCGGATGCCTCGCGCAGGAGCGCTCCGAGCTCGCCCTCGCATTCGGCCACGTGGAACGTCGCAGTGGCGAACGGATGCGTGACCGGTGCAGCCCCTGGCAGCGGCGGCGGGGTTGAGGTGCTTACTAGCACCCCCGGTTCGCCCCTGAGTCCCATCACGAGCCGCTTGCCGTGCAGGAGGCGGTATGTGCGCACTGGCCCGGTTGCATCACTCACGACGTCTGCTCCGTTCCTAAAATTACCCGTGGGGCTCCGCGTATGCACCGCTGGCGTCGGCCCCGCGCTGCGGGGATGGATCTACCTTGACAGTGTGCCCGCCGGCTCTCCCCGCCGTTCGCGCGGGGCGTTGACGCAGTGGCAGACCCGAACTATTGACTTGGCTCATCGCCCTGTTCTTGGACGGCTCACCGATACCGGCCTGTCCCTTGTTGCGTAGCGCCCGCCCCGCCGGGCTCGGAACGGAACCCAGGCGCGGCGGAAGGGGCGCATCGCGCCATTCATTGTGTTTTGCACCGAACTCGAAGTACTCCGCCAAGCGCAGGTGGCCCCTCCCGACGACGACACCGGGCCGGTAGCGCCGTGCAGGTCGACGAGCAGGGGAGTCCCGGAGGCGATCAAACTCAGGGACGCAAAGTTCATACCGATATGTTCTCTGCCGGGCTGGCGCTGAGCTAGGGCGGTGACACCCGGTGTGTCCAGGGGCCGGGGCGGGCGCTGTCACTGTCCCCGTTGGGAAGGATGGCTATCGGCCGGTCGCTGCGGGACCGGTTCAGGCGCGGTGCTGTGGCCTTCCCCCGGGCGCCGCGTCGTGAGGGAGGCGGCCCGGAGCTGGCCGGGCAGGCCGGCCCGGGCCGCCGACCCAGGAGAGTGGACACCTAGCCGACGCAACACCGCCCTGGAAGAGCTGCTTTGTTCGCACGGGTACACGAGCGGTTCGCTGGCGGTGGAGCTGAACCGGGTCGGCGAACAGGTCTTCGGCCACTCCTGCCGGGTGACCCCGCGGACGGTACGGCGCTGGTTCTGCGGAACAGTGCGCTACCCGGCAGCCCGTCACCTCTCCCCCTCACTCATGTATTCGCCCGGAAGGGGGGTCGCCGCAACCCCTACCAGGAGGAATATGCGAACGGTCGCCTGTCGGCTGCCCCTCACGCCCGGCACACATGTCTCCTGCTGGGCCGCTGGCGTACGAGCGAGGAGGAGAACCGCCCGCCGCAGCGTCGCGGTATCACATCCCCAGCAAACGACGGTTCGGGCCCCATCTCACCGACCCGGCACCGAGCATCTCGTGGAGGTGGGCCCTGTCGGGTCATGGGTTACGGCCAGAGCAGATGGCGCTGCCAGGAGCCGTGGTGGTCAGAGCGTTCGTAGCGCAGCCTCTTGTGGATGCGGTCCTTGTCGGCCTGCCAGAACTCGATCTCCACCGGGATGAGGGTGTAGAGCGTCCATGCGGGGCTGACGAGGGTGGGTTCCGCCTCGATGCGAGCGAGTGCCGTACCAAGGACCTGGTCGCGCTCTTCGGGACTGTCGAGATGGTCACTCTGGCGGCCAACCAGGACTTCGGCACGGGCGGAGGGTGCGCGAGCCAGGAGGTCGGGGGCGCTCTGCTCGGGAGTCTGGGGTTCCACTGTGCCCCGTACCCGTACCTGGCGGCCTTGCAGTGGCCAGTAGAAGGTGAGCGAGGCACGGGGTAGGTCGGCCAGTTGGCGGCCCTTGGGGCTGTTGCCGTGGGCGGCGAACTGCCAGCCGTTGAAGTCGACGTTCTTGAGGATGAGTACCCGGGCATCGGGGCCGCCGTCCTGACCGACCGTCGACACCGTCATGGCATGGGCGTCGGGCACACCCGCAGCGATCGCTTCCCTCAGCCAGCCGAGGAACAATGCGACCGGCTCGGCTGGGGCATCACCGGGGTCGAAGTCCGCCAGCGGGCCCGCGAACACCTCCAGGCCGCGCAACCACTCCCGCACGCTCCCGGTCGCCCCTGCATCGTCGCTTCCGCTCATGGCCCACCCCTGCTCGGCATTGGTGACAGCGATGCACTCAACCCTATCGAGGAACTGCGGCACGGCAGGGCACCACGTGATGGTGTACGCGCCAACAGCAGTCCAACTCTCACGCGATATGCGCCAGGTCGGAGGTTCTCAGCCCGGGTGTACGGGACCCGAACCCGCTGTCGTGCGCTCTATGGCGTCGGCTATGTCCATCAGGTCCTGCGCCGTCAGTTCGAGGTGCAGAGCGGAGAGCCAACCGTTCACCTGCTCGGGTCGTCTCGCACCCACGATCGCCCCTGTCACACCCGGCCAGCTCAGGGTCCATGCGATGGCCACGGACGGCACACCGACACCGTGCCGTCGGGCGATGGGCCGCAACGAGTCGGCGAGGGCAAGGTTGCGCTCCAGCCTCGCTCCTTGGAAGTCAGCGACGGCCGCCCTCCAGTCGTCCTCGCCCAGTGCTTCGGCACGGGCCCGGGTGAATCGCCCGGTGAGCAGACCCGCTTGCATCGGGCTATAGGCGAGCACGCCTGTGCCGTGCTCCACACACCAGGGGATCTCGCGGTCCGCCACCTGTCGCCTGATCGCGGAGAACGGAGGTTGAAGAGAGTCGACGTGTCCCATCTTCTCGGCCTCGGCGAGCTGCCGGACACCGTGGTTCGACAGACCCACCGCTTTGACCTTGCCCAACTGCTTCAGCTCCAGCAGCGTTTCCCAGTACGCAGCCAGTGGTGTCCCGTCCTCTGGGGGACAGTGCATCTGATAGAGATCGATGCGGTCCACGCCCAATCGGCGCAGCGAATCATCAACCTCTCGCCGGATGTTCGACGGCCTGCCCACCTTCCGCAACTCCTTGGACGCCCCGGTCGTGTCCCAGATGTGTCCGCACTTGGTGAACACCTGGGGCCGGTCGGCCGCAGCCACCCCGGCCAGTGCCTTGGCGACCAACCTCTCCGAACGGCCCCGGCCGTACACCGCCGCCGTATCGATCCAGTTAACGCCGTGCTCGATGGCGTAGCGAATGGTGTCGATGACTTGTTGGTCATCGCAGCCGTCCCAACCGGCACCACCGAGGCCCACCCGGGTGATCTGCATGTCACTGGCTCCCAGCGACCGCACAGGCTGATCGAGCATGGTTCACACCCTTTCGTTCACCGTCTTGTCCACCGCGCGGTGGGAGTCGCACAGGCGGGGAGGGCAACGCCGTCGAGGAGTCGCTGTGAGGTGCCGAGCCGATCCTCCTCGTGTTCGAGGCCACCTGCCTACGCGTGCTGCGTCACCACTCCCGGCAGAGTGGCCCGCATCCGAATGGTCGCCGCCGACTTGTATGTCACGGGACCGGTGAGGTGAATCGACACACCGCCTTCAGCCAGTACAGCCACCAGCTCGCGCAACAGAAAGCGGGAGAGCATCGCGGCGGAACAGCTGTGCGGACCGTGCCCGAACGCGATGTGTTGGTTGGGCCAGCGCGCCAGCCTGAGCCGATCCGGGTCATCGAACTTCGCCGGATCGCGGTTCCCCGCGGAGATCAGTGTCAGAACGTCCTCGCCCCGGCGGATCTTCGTCCCGGACAGCACCGTGTCCGCCACACAGAGGCGGGTCGTGCCCTGTGACGGCGATTCATGGCGGAGGAACTCATGGACAGCCATGTCTAGCCGCTTCTCGTCCACGGTCCCCTTGAGGAGTTCGGGGTCAGCTGCGAACCCGTGCACGATGGTGCCGAGCGACGCGGGCAGGGAGGTGAACGCGTTCGCGATCAACGTCCTGACTGAGTTCAGGACCATGGTCCTCGCCAGCTGCTCGTCAGCCGCCCGGTCCACCAGGTTGCGCAGCGGCTGCTCCGGGCTCATCGATGCGACCCAGGTCTCGATGAGGGCCGCCAGTTTCCGGTGCGCGTCCCGGCCAGGCTGGAACGCCTCGGGTACGAGACCTGCGTCCATGGCGCGGTGGATGGCCTCACCCACGCGTCGGATCTCAGGGGTGTCGAGTGAGGGAACCTCAAGCACTTCGGAGAGGAACCAGCAGGCCAGAGGCTCGGTGAAGTCAGGGACGAGATCCACCGCCCGGCCGGAGAGCGCACGCAGCCTGTCGGAGATGGTCCGGCGCAACCGACTGGAGAGGTCTGGTGTGGTGACCTGGCGCAGGGTGGCAGCCAACTCCCGGTAGATCACCGTACTGTCGGGTGGATCGAGTGAATGCACACTCAGCGCGCTGTCCGGCAGTGACTCTCCGCCACGGCGCCAGTCCGCCGCAAAGTTCTCATGGTCGCCAAGAACGCGTCTGCACTCATCGTAGGAGGTGATGACCCAACACTTCATGATCTCGTTCCAGCAGGGGACCTTCAGCTCCCTCATCGCCGCATAGGTGGGGTAGGGGTCACGAATGGTGTCGGGGTCCAGCGGGTCATAGTGAACGAGGAGCTCTTTCACAGCGGTGTCTCCCGTCGGTGAAAGGACAGCGGAAGCCGGTCCGGGTAGCGAAGGGTGGCCCGGGGCAGCCGTTCGGGCGCCCCCGCGAGGCACAGACGCCCACGGTTCTCGGTCACGCTCTCCAGGAGGGCGCGAATCATGATGCGGGCCAGAATGGCCCCCGAGCAGCCGTGTATTCCCCAACCAAGAGCGAGATGTCGATTGGGTTGTCTCGTCAGCACGATGGCATCCGGGTCGTGGAACTGCTCCGGGTCGCGATTGGCGGAACCCAGTAGCCCCATCACCAGGTCTCCCCGCTTGATGGTGACGTCACCGACTTTCGTCTCCCGAACACAGGCCCTGGTCGTCCCTTGGACGGGGCCGTCGAAGCGCATGAATTCATCCACCCCGCTGCTCAGTACGTCGGATCGACGCACCTGATCCCAGGTATCGGGGTGGGTCGCCAGAGCCAGCGCGGCATTGGCCGCAGCGCCGACGGCGGTACTGAAGCCGGCCAGGAAGAGGACGCGTGCGCTGTTCCAGACCGCTTCCCTCGACAGCCCCGCGTCCTGGGCTCCGGCCAACACCTCGCTCAGCAGCCCCCGGTCGTCGCAGCCGTCGAACCAGTGGGCTATCAGGCGGTTCAACTCCGTCCGCGCGGCGAGCGCGGGGGCGAGCACCTCGGGAAGGAGTCCGGCGTCCATGCCCCGGGTCATCGCGTCCGCAAGCGCGGCGAAATCATCCACCGGGGGCTCTTCGATGCCCAGGAGTTCACACACTCCGAGGAGAGCGACGGGGCGGGCCACTTCGGCGGTGAAGTCAAAGCTCTCCGAGCTTCTGGACTGACGGCTGATGATCTTGTCGGCCAGGTCCCGGACATCAGAACCGATCCGGTCGAGCGGTTGGTTGCGCATCGCCACGGTGAACAGACGTCTCACCGGGGTGTGTTCTGGAGGGTCCAACTCCTGAAGGCTGGCAGCGGAGCCCGTTTCCTCATGCCCGGCCCTGGCCCAGTCGCTAGCGAAGGTGTCCGCGTCGGTGAGGAGTGAGAGACAATCCTGATATCGCGTCAACACCCAAGAATTCATACGTCTGCTCCAGAATATTGGAGAAGACTCTCTCAGTTTGGAGTATATGGGGTACGGATTGTCAATTGCGGCAGGGCTCAGCGGGTTGTAATCCATCACGCACCTGCTCCGGAGGGTCAGCGGCGGCCGGGGGTGACGGGTGGGGGCACCGACTGGATCGGAGCCCCCACCTAGAGAATCAGTATGCGTAACGCATGATGAACTCCCTTCGTCCGGCTGGTGTTTCATCGTGACTTGAACCGGGGTTCAAGCACTCGTTGATAATCGCAGCCATCGGTCAAAGAGCGCTCAAAGAGCGGTCAAGCGGCGGGCCGCTCGCCCTGTCGGACTGTTGAGTCGAGCCGTGGATACCGTCGCCAATCGAGCGTCGCATTTGCATCGAGCATGGCCTGATGCAATTTCTGCACCTTCATCGAAGGATCGATACCGAGTTCCTCCACCAGATACTCACGCAGGCGATGGTAGACATTCAACGCGTCGGCACACCGACCACATCGGTAGAGCGCAAGCATGTATTGGGCGTGAAACTCTTCGTTCGTCGGGTGCTCCAGTACCAGGGCCGCGAGTTCTGCGGGTAGTTCATGGTGGAGCCCCAGCCGAAGCCTGATCTCTACCCTTTGTTGCAGGACCGCGAGACGGCTCTCTTTGAGGTACGCCACAGCCGGCTCAAGCAGGGGGCCCGCTTGGACGTCTGCAAGCGGCTGGCCCCGCCAGAAGTCCAGGGAAGCGGTCAGCAGCCGTTCGGCCAGGACATCGTTTCCCTCTGCCAATGCCCTACTACCAGCGGACGCGAGGCGCTCAAATTCATGAACGTCTAGATCTCCGCGCTCCACGTTGAACTGATAGCCGTCCTGCTTTGTCACCAGGATCTCGTGGGCTACGACTTCTGTTGACCGCCCTAGATGACGGGCCAGGAACTTGCGAATCTGTACGACATACGTCTGAAGCGCTGTCCGCATACTCACCGGCGGCCGGTCGCCCCATAATTCCTCGGCCAGCGCTGCAACGGAAACCACTCGGTTCGCTTGTAGTGCGAGCAGGGCAATCATTTGGCGTGGCTTTGGTGCGGTGAGTCGAACTGGCTCGCCCAAATCAGCTTCTGTGACCAGCCGAAGCGATCCCAGTACCTCGATTCGGATGCGCTCAAACTTCCGAATTTCCGTCACGCTAACCACCTCGTTCCAGTCGCAGATTCCGCGAAGCGCGAGCATGAGCTATGACTGCCATGCCAAGAATGACGGCAAAGGAATGGGATAGATTTGATACAAATTCACTATCAGGCATCCCCTTCGTTGCGACAAGAGCGCCTGTGAAGCGAGAGGTTCATGCGACAGCAGGACGGACATCTTCAAGCCCCGACACCGCCCCCCTCGTATCTCGCCGGGGCGGGTACCAGGGACCACGTCACTGACGTGCAACATGTAGGTGCATCTGCCAAATTCGCGCGACGGCTGACTCTCGCGCGAACGAGAAGAAGCCTCACCCCGACAGAGGGAGCGCTCTCCTGGCATCGACGCAGGTCGCGACCACCGCCACCATTCTCGGCAGAGGGCGATGAGCAGAGTGGGGGAAATGGCCGAATGGCATCACTGAACACCCCTAGTGCCATCACGTGATGAAAACAGTCTCCGCACCTACCACAGAAGAAATGGTTGCCATCGCAAAGTGATTGCCACTCTCCAATCGCTTAGCTTACGCTAGCAACCATGCGCCGAGACTCCCTCTGGTTCCACCACGATTTCCGTCAGCTATGGGCGGGCCAGACGGTGAGTCAGTTCGGCACCTATGTGGGGCAGACCGTGCTGCCCCTGCTCGCGGCAACTACGCTGCATGCGTCTCCGTTGCAGATGGGGTTACTGACCGCGGCCGGAACAGCCGCCTTCCTCCTGATCGGCCTACCCACCGGAGTGTTGGTGGATCGCGTACGGCGAAGGCCAGTCATGCTGACGGCGGACTTCACGCGGGCCGCACTACTGCTCACCGTCCCCCTCGCCGCCTGGGCCGATGTGCTCACACTTATGCATCTCATGACGGTTGCCTTTCTCGTCAGTGTGGCCACAGTGCTCTTCGACGTCGCCTACCAGTCCTATCTGCCGTCTCTGGTCGGGCGCCCCCAACTCATGGAGGGCAACACCAGGCTCCAGTCGAGCCTTTCGGCCGCCGAGGTCGTCGGTCCTGGCGTCGGCGGCGGACTCGCACAACTGGTGGGAGCAGCAACCGCCGCCCTGACGACGGCCGTCAGCTACCTAGTCGCCGGCCTTCTCCTGCTCCGGATCAGGCGCGCGGAGCCCCGCCCCCGAAGCCAGGACGGCACAGGGGTGCGCGCGCAGATGAGAGAAGGGTTGAGGTTCGTCCGCAGGGAGAAGTCATTGCGGGCCATCACCGTTTCCACCGCTCTATCCAATCTGGCGATCACGGTGCTGCTCTCGATGCAGATCCTCTTCCTCACCCGGGACCTCGCTCTGACTCCGGGCGCTGTCGGCGCCGTACTCGCGTTGAGTGGTGTGGGTGGGTTACTGGGGGCGCTCACCGCCGGTCGCTGTGCACAGTGGATCGGCCCCGCCCGCGCCATCTGGCTGATCCCGCTGGTCATCTCACCCGTGGCGCTGGTGATACCCATCGCGGAGCCCGGCTGGCTGACCGTCCTGTGTGTGCTCGGTCTTGCCATCCGGGCCTACGGCACCACGGTCTTCAACGTCGTCAACGTCAGTTACCGGCAGGCGATCTGCCCCGGTCGGCTGCTGGGCCGGGTCAACGCCAGCGTACGGTTCATCACCTGGGGTGTGATGCCTGTGGGTGGTCTGCTGGGCGGCGTACTCGGCAACTGGATCGGCGTCCGGGCCACCCTGTGGGTCACCTGCTCAGCCCTTGCCTTGACCTCCCTGCCCCTCCTACTGTCCCCCCTGCGCACGCTGCGGGAGTTTCCCGTCGTTCGAACCGAGGATGAGGAAGAGGTTCCATCCCGTATCTGAGTCGCTTCCTTCGTACCGGTCAACGGGTGACGATCACAGACTCGGGTACACGGCGATGTAGACCGCCGTTCGTTGGGTTTCCGGGGCGGCGTCGTCGTGATCGAACTCCTCGATGAGCTTCTCCAGACGGCGTTGGTACTCCTCTCGCCGTTCCGGCGTGAGATCCAGTACGAAGCGGACCTGGTCGACGTCCTTCATATCGAGCTCACCCGCCTCGGCGAGAAATGCCTCCAACATCGCCTCGGCGATGGGTCCTTCGTTCCGAGGGCCCCTGGTCCAAGGGAGGCCCAGAGAGCGATAGGGGATCTCCCGGGCGCCTCGATTCCCGCGGCGAGGTGGCTGCGGCTCCAGGAGTCCGGCCTCCACCAGCTTGCGCACATGGTGCAGTGTGGTCGCGGGGTCCCTACCCAACCGCTCAGCAAGCTCCTTGTTCGTCAGAGCGTGCGTGCGTGTGAGCCGGATGATGCGCAGCCGCACCCCCGATGCTAGGGCACTCGCCCGTACCTCGGCGGTGTCCCGACGCTGTTTGGCCATGGCCCGAGCCTAAGGGGTCCCTTCGTCCTGCTCTACGGGCAGGCTCCACCCATGGGCGCACATCGTCTGAGGCATCCTCCACCGTCCTCCGCACCGCGTACTTCCCCGAGGCAGGGATGCAGGCAAGTCGTGGTAGGTGAATGCTGGTGTTGATGCGTCGGCCCTCCAGATGCGCCTTCGTCCCCTGCATAGGGCTGCGCCCGTATCTCTGCCCGATGGACGGACCGCTGCGCACTTAAGTCATGGACCGGGAGGCTCAAATGGCCGGCGTCGTGGCAGAGTTTCACGGGCTCGCCGGGTGTGTTGGCAGGCGGCTGTCGTCGTGGTGGAACAACTCACCTGCAGCCCGCTCTACCGCGACGCCCCCCGGCCACGGCTCACCGACATGGCCCACGAGAAGGCACTCCTCGCGCATGAAGACCGTCGTCATGCTGCACCGGTCCGCCTACTACGACCCCCACCATCAAACGAGCCGCTACGACCGCTCCCCCGATCCCGACCAATACCCCGAGCACCTCCTTTTCCGATACGGGCTGCCCGAGCGCGCCTCGGCTGATGGCATTGCCCATTGAGTGTTCGGGTACAGGGATGCGGGCGTCTTTGTTCCGGCAGCTGCCCGGCTGCATGATTCGCGTGGCCAGAGTGTTCGGAGGTGGTGGCGCTGGCGGCCGGTGGAGTCCCGAGGTTGGTAGCTTTCCTCACTTAGAGGAGCTAACACAATGCCTGGACTCGTCTGTAGGTGATCACGCAGCAGGCGAGTTTCAGGAACGCTTCGTGGATGTCGTCGCGGATGTCCCAGCGGATCCGTAGCCGTCGGAAGCCATGAATCCAAGCGTTCGTGCGCTCGACGACCCACCGAACAGTGCCTAGGCCGGAGCCGTGGGGCACGCCCCGGCGAGCGATGACTGGTTTGATGCCGCGCTTCCACAGCAGTCGGCGGTACTTGTCGTAGTCGTAGCCTCGGTCGGCGAACAGCTGCCGGGGACGGTGGCGTGGCCGGCCGGTGGTCCCGCGGATGCGGGGGATCGCGTCGAGTAGGGGCAGTAGCTGGGTGACGTCGTGGCGGTTTCCGCCGGTCAGGGTGATGGCAAGCGGTGTGCCGACGGCATCGGTGATGATGTGGTGCTTCGAGCCGGGCCGGGCGCGGTCGACCGGGCTCGGCCCGGTTTTGGGCCGCCCCGACGGGCTTGGCGGTGCGAGCCGTCGATCACCGCCCGGGACCAGTCCAGCTTCCCCGCGCGATGCAGTTCGGTGAGAAGCAGCTGGTGCAGCCGGTCCCAGACACCGGCCTCGTGCCAGTCCCGCAGCCTCCGCCAGCACGTCATTCCGGAGCCGAACCCGAGCTCCTGCGGCAGCCACTCCCACTGGATCCCGGTGTGCAGCACGAACAAGATGCCCTGCAGGCAACCGCGGTCATCAAGCGGCAGCCGCCCCGGGTTGCACGACCGGCGCTGCCTGACCGGCAGCAGCGGCTCGACCCGCATCCACAGGTCGTCCGACACCACCCACGGCGGACCATTCCCCTTCCCCATACCCCGCCCAACGATCCGCCAGGGGAAGAGGACATGGCTTCCACCACAGCTTTCTGTTAGCTCCTCTTAAGGCTGGACCGGGCAGCTGGCGCCGACGTCCGGCCGTCAGGTGATCCTCCGCCTCTCGGCTTCGGCGAGGATAGTGTCACGTTCTCTCCACTTCGCCCAGAACGCGCCGCGGTATCCCACTCCGAGTTCGGTCACTGGTCGATCCTCGCGCCCGTCCCACCCTTCCACCCTTCCGGAACTGCCGCAGTAAATGCGTACACCTCACCCTGCGGCCGACTTGGCCCGCCGCAGGTCACGATGATCACGGGAGGGGCTCCACCGCAGTAAATCCGGTATCTACTGCGGCAGGAGCGTTGTCCGTTCTCGGCGGCCTGAAAAAGTCCTCACCCCGCGCCGACCTCTTGCGAAAAAGCAGTTGCGCTTGTTGGCTTCTGGTCGTCAGGGTGCAGTGGTGATCGGAACGGAGATCGAAATCCCCGTCGTGGACGGGGTCCTTTCGGGTGTGGACTTCGGCGGCCACGGTGAGGGGGTGCTACTTGTCCACGGCAGCGGACACAACGCCGCCGCCTGGGCGGATGTGGCGCCCCATCTGGTGAGCGAGTGTCATCCGATCGCCATCGACCTGCGTGGCCATGGGCAGACCCAGCTCGACTCCACCGGCCCCGAGCAATACTGGCGAGACATCGGTGGCGTCGTCACCGCGCTGGGCTGGGACCACCCCGTACTGGTGGGCCATTCCACCGGCGGGTACGCGGTGACGGCTGCCACCGCCAGTGGCCTCGTGGAACCGGCCGCCCTCTGCATCGTGGACGGCATGGTACTCAATGACCGTAACGCGTCACTCGCCGAGCATGCCGCTGCGCGGACCACCGAGGCGGCGGACCGTTTGCGGACGATGTTCCGCTACGGCTGGGAAACGAACGACGACAAGATGCATGCCTATGTCGAGCAGTGCGCGCGGGAGGCCGAAGGGGACTGGCTCAACGCCGGAGCACGGCACGAACTTGTCGAAGAGGTCACGCGGCGCTCCTTCCTGCGCCGCGGCCAGCGGTGGGTACGCCGACCAGCCATCGAGGAGATCGCGACTGTCACCGCCGTGGAGCCCGACGCAGAAGTCTTCCCGAGCATCGAGGTGTACGACCGCCTCACCTGTCCGATGACGATCGTGCTGGCCGATCATGGCTTTTACGCCTCGCGGCACGACGAAGTGCGTACCGTCGTCGATGCCGCCCCTGACCGCCGGCTGACCGACATCAGCTCGAACCACAACATCCCCATGACCCGGCCTGCTGACCTCGCCGCGATCATTCTCGACCTGGTGCGAGACCGAGCTGCGGCATCGGTCGGGAACCTTTGATTGATCCCCACCCTTCCAAGGAGTTGCTGTGGCCGTAAGCGAGATGTCCGTGGCAGACAAGGGCGCTGGGCCGTACGGCATCGCGGCCGGACCTGACGGCGCACTGTGGCTCACCTTCGCGCACAGCGGCCGCATCGCGCGCCTCACCCTCGACGGCGAACTCAACGAATACCCCCTGGACTCGCCCGAGTGTCGCCCTACGGTCATCACCCCCGGGCCCGACGGAGCACTGTGGTTCACCCGGTCCCAGGACCACCGGATCGGCCGCATCACCACCGACGGTGAAACGAAGTCCTTTCCCGTGCCGACGCCCGACAGTGGGCCCTTCGGGATCACCGCCGGTCCGGACGATGCGATGTGGTTCACGGAGATGAACACCGACCGGATCGGCCGCATCACCAGCACGGGAGAGATCACCGAGTTCGCCCTTCCCTGTACAGGCGCCTATCCCGCGGCGATCACCGCAGGCCCTGATGGCGCCCTGTGGTTCACCCTCAACCAGGCGAACGCGATCGGCCGCATCACTGTCCACGGAGACATCGCTATCCATCCGCTCCCCACCCCGAGCGCTGCACCCGTGGGCATCACCAGCGACGGCGCCGCCTTGTGGTTCGTCGAGATCGCGGCGGGCCAGGTCGGCAGGATCTCGGTGGACGGCGCGGTCAAGGAGTTCCCGCTGCCTGACCGCACGGCCAAACCCCACGCCATCGTCGCGGCCTCCACCGGTGACTGCTGGTTCACCGAATGGGGAGCCAACAGCATTGGCCACATCACCGGTAGCGGCAAGATCGCCGAGTACACCCTGCCGTCACCGTCGTCCGAGCCGCACGGCATCACCCTGGGTCCCGACGGCGCTCTGTGGGCGGCCCTTGAAACGGGAGGGGTCGCGCGGCTTGAACCGTAGCCTCAGGACGAAGAACCTCCCACTCCGGAGCACCGCGCACACGTTTCGAGCACGCTCAGGGTAGCTGTGCTCACCCATCCACCCCATGTCTCAGTCATCCCGTCAACCTACCGGCGGGCAAAGAGGGCTCACCGGCAGTGTCGGTGGCGGTTGGGAGACTGCGGACATGGACGAACAGATCATGCGAAGGCGGGTCTACGGGAGGGATCATGACGACCCAGACCCGGGCCCGGTGCCAGGACGCGACTACGTCGAGTTGACCGGCGGACCGCTGGACGGACCACTCCTCGATGTCTCCGGGTGGACGTCGGGCGAGCTTGCTACCGGCGCAGCTCTGTCTACCTAGCTGGGGCGGTTCGTCGGCGGGCGGGCGTTGTACCGACCCCGCCCCGGGGAACCGCTGAAATGGGACTGGGAGATCGACACGCCCTGCCCCCCTTCTTCCCGGTCCAGGGATATGGACCAGGGTTCGTGTCACGACACCGTAGGGCCGTCTCTGTGCAGGGCACTTCACTCCGAGTCCCTGTGCGGCCCAAGGCGAGCCAACCGCCGTGGCCCTGCGCGGTGGCGTGCGTACGAGCGCAGATCGTGGCGGGGTTTGGACAGCCAGTGGGTGCTCGCTGGGGTGTTCGGCCGCCGCGGTGAGGGCAAGGAGCGCGGTCTCGTCCAGTCCGCTGCCGTTCACGGGGTGGATCGCGGTGACGCGGGGTGTCCCCTCGGTGAGGTTCCGGTCTTGTCCAGGGCGACGGCGTCGATCTCGCCGAGGCGTTCCATGACATGGACGGCGGCATGGGAAGATTGCATCTCGGAAGAGCCTTGTCATCGTGCGTGCTGGAAGCCTCAAGAACTCCCACCATCGCAGCTCACTAGGCTCTTCCTCGTTCCCGGAGAAGTTGTCCACAGACGCCAGCCGGTGGATCCGGGCTGAGACTCCTCTGAAACCCCGCCTCACCGCCCCGCCAGGGCCCATGTGAAGGCCAGAGCGGGGCGGTTCTGCACCACACACAGGACGAGAGACACACGACCCTGCTGTTCACCGGGAGGCGGGGCAACGACTTGACTTCCCGCTCGCGCGGTCGAGATACACGTGCCGCCGTGCGTGAGCAGGCGGACGCCGACTCGACGCGACGGCGCCCCAGACGCTGCCGATGGGTGACGTCTCGCTGTCCAAGGTCAGGGGCGAGCCCGGTCGGCCGTCTGGCCGTGGTGGGCGAGCGAAGCATCGCCCACCACTACGACTCCGCCACCGGGGACCGCTCGCCACCATGGCCTGCCGTGGGGGCGGCCCCCGAGTCGCTTGCATCACTTCAAGGAGAGTGTTACATGGCCACCCTTCGCGCAAAAGGGCGAACGTCCCGGCTTGCCCAATACCCGGCTCGTTCGGCCAGCGGTCGGAGACCCACGACGAGAGTGTGGTCTGATGGCACGGATCCGCACGATCAAGCCGGAGCTGTGGGAGTCGGAAGACATCGCTTCGGTCTCGGTGACCGCGACGCTGACCTTCATCGGCCTTCTCACCCAAGCCGACGACGAGGGTCGCCACCGCGACCATGCAGCGATCATCGCAGGGCGCCTGTGGGCCCTGCGGCAGGAACACACCCCCGCGCACGTCGCCCGGGACCTAGAGGAGCTGGCCGGGGCCGGGCTGATCTGCCGGTACACCGGCTGCGACGGCCGCACCTATCTCCACATCGTCACCTGGGAGAAGCACCAGCGGATCGACCGTCCGTCCGCATCGCGGCTGCCCCGCTGCCCGCAGCATCAGATGAGCCGCAAGTGCGCGGACCACGCGACCAGCCCCTGCCCCGCCCCCCATCCGAGCGCCACCGCCGCGCCGGCAACGCCCTCCCGCAACTTGTCCGGCGCCGATTCGCCGGACCTTCCACGAGGGCTCGATCAACCGGTTTCACCCGATTCGACTCTCGCGGGGTCTTTCGCTGAGGCCGCCCGCGGAACGTCCCCGGCCGCTGAGGGCTCTGAAATCAACCATCAGGAGACCCCCACGGGGCCTTCTGGTGAAACCGCAGGTCAGACGGTATTCGTGGAGGATTCGTCGCACCCTCGCGAGGATGCGACGTCTGGATCTAGGATCTTGGATCCTGGATCTTCCCGTAGGGGGCGCGCCGCGCCCGCACCCGACGCCGCTCTGGAGCGGGTCTCGGCGAAGGAACTGGTGGCCGAGTACGTCAGCGGCTGCCACCAGCGTCCGCCAGGGAACTTCATCGGGCAGCTAGGGCGCAACCTCAAGGCCCTGCTGGACGAGGGCTTCGAACCGGACCACATTCGCACCGCACTGGACCGGTTGCGGGCCAAGGCGCTGCATCCGAGCGTGCTGCCGAGCCTGGTGAACGAGGTCGTCAACCCACCCGCCCTCGTCGCGGCGGGGGCTTCGAGCGCCTCCGGCGGGGCCCCTTGGGCCAGCCCCGACAACGCCTATCAGCCGTACTTCAACCCGACCCCTCCGCCCGCCAACGCCGTGTTCGGGAGGCCGCTGTGACCCGCACCCTCACCCGGTCCGCCGACCCCCAGACCGCGATCGGCGAGCGGCTACGCGCCCGCCTCGACGCCCAGCTCGCCGCCCGCCGCATCGACCCCGCCCGGTGCCTGTCCGCCGATCCCGCTCCCCAGCCGCTTCCGGCCCTGGAGACGGCCCAGCTGCGGATCCCCGCCGACTACCGGGACGCGGTCGCCGACCATCCGGCCGTCGCCGCCTGGGTGCGGACCATCGCCGAGTCGGCGACCGCCCCCTACGCCGGGGACCGGCACGCCCAGTACGGGCGGACGGGGCGTCGGGAGATCCGGACCGGCCCGTCGCTGCTGCTGTGGGGCCCGACCGGCACCGGGAAAACCCGGCAGGCATTCGGGGCGATCCGGTCCCTGACCGCCGCCGGGTGCGCGGTCCGCTGGCACGCCGTCAAAGCCGCCGACCTCTACGGCCAACTACGCGCCCAGGACACGGACACCGAGGCGGTTCTCCGGCACGCGATGCGGGTGCCGCTGCTGGTCCTCGACGACCTCGGCGCGGCCAAGTGGAGCGAATGGAAGGAAGAGGTCACCTTCCGGCTGCTGGCGTGGCGTGGCGAGAACCATCTGCCGACTGTCGTCACCACCAACCTCTCCCCGGACCCCGCCGGGGCAGGCCCCCGGTATCTGCGGAGCGCGGTCGGCGATCGGAACGTCTCGCGCCTGTCCGGCATGTGCACACCGGTGCAACTTGCCGGCTTGGACCGCCGCTACAGCCACCGCTGACCCGCACCCTGCCCCACCGATTCCGCCGGCGCGACGGCCCACGCCGACGCCCCTTGCCCGCCCCGCCTCCCGAACACGCGCACCCCAACCCACAGGTGACGCATGTCGGCCGACGGCCTCATGAGGCGTACTCCGGAGACTCCCCATGCGCTACATCACCACCATCGACGCCGCCCGGCCCGCGCTGCGCGGGATCGCCGACCACAGCTGGCACGCCCGCGCCCACTGCCGCAACCTGGCACCTGCTCAGGCCGACCGGCTGTTCTTCCCCCTGCCCCGCGACCACCAGGCCATCGCCCAGGCCAAAGCCCTGTGCGGCCGGTGCCCGGTCAAACGGGACTGCTTCAACCACGCCCTCGACAACGGCACCAAGGAAGGCGTCTGGGGCGGCCTGACCGAAACCGAACGCCGCGCCTGGCAAGCGAAGATCAGCAAGCGCCTCGACTACGCCCGGGTCCGCGCGGCCTTCATCGGTCGGGACGTACACCTCTCCACCGCCGAACGCGAGGCCGTCACCCGCCACGCCCACGTCCGCGGCTGGACCCCCGAGCGCCTCGCCTACACCCTCCAACTCGACCTCGACTACGCCCGCGACCTCATGCGCGAAGCCGCCCACGCCGTCGAGGACCGCGACCGGTACTGGGACCTCTACACCAACACCCAGGACCAGGACCAGGCCGAAGACGCGGAACCGGCGGACAACACCCAGGACCAGGACGGCACCGACATTGAGGCGGACGACGACGAGGAATCGGGCGACGCGCAGGACACGCCGCCGGTGTCCTCACCGGTCCCCGGCCACATCCACACCCATGCGCTGATCGACGCGCTCGGAAAGGAGCATGACCCCCCGCACCACCGCGTCGCACGATGTCGCCCCCGTCGGACCCTGGGACCGCCTCGCCATCCTCGCCCTCGGCACCGCCGGCTGCGCCCTGTCGTACGACGCGCTGCAGCAGATGGCCGTCGCCATCCACGTCCGCGGATTCCTGACCTACCTCTTCCCCCTGGTGATCGACGGGTTCATCGCCTACGGGGTCCGCGCCCTGCTCGTCCTGCGCACCGCGCCCTTCGGCGCCCGCCTTTACGTGTGGACCCTGTTCGGCACCGCCACCACGGCGAGCATCTGGGCCAACGCCCTCCACGCGGTCCGCCTCAACCAACAGCTGGCGCCCGGCAGTGGACTGCGCCTGGGCGACACCGTCGTCGCCATCCTGTCCACCCTCGCCCCACTCGCCCTCGCCGGCGCCGTCCACCTCTACATCCTCATCACCCGCCACCACCCCCACACCACCAGCACCGCCACGGGGACCGAACGGGACCGGGGACCACAGACGGGAACCGTCCCCACCCACCGCACCGGGGACCGGGAACTCCAGCCGGTCCCCGCGCCCCGGTCCGGGACCGGTCCCCGGGACCGAACGGATACCCCACCCGACGGGGACCGTCCCGCGGGGACCGGAACGGGACCCGAATCCGGGACGATGCCGTCCTGTCCCCGGGACCGGACACTGGCACCGGGGACACCGGGGACACCGAGGACCGGAATCCGGGACCGTGCTGGCCGCCCGTCTCACGGGACCAGGCCGGAACACCACCCCGCCGGGGACCGGACCACGGTCCCCGACATAAAGCCGCTGGCAGACGGCCCAGTCCCGCTCGAAGAACTGGAGACCGGGGAAGGGGACCTGCACGCCGTGACGCCGTCGGGACCGGCACCCAGCGACGAGGAGCGTCCCCGGGACCGCACGGACAGGACAGCCGCAACCGACGGGAAGGACGTCCGTCCCCTCACGGTCCCCCAGGAGCAGGCACAGGCACCGACCCGTCCGGTCCCCGGAACCGAACAGGACCGGGGCGACGCCCCCGTAGCCGACGGCCGGAGCAGCGTCCGTCCCCGCGCGGTCCCGGGGACCGCGACGAAAGCACAGCGGAAGGGGACCGGGGGACGGTCCCGCAAAGGCCGGGGTTCACGGTCCCGCTTCTCCGAGGACGACATCGTCGCCCTGATCCACCCCCACGTCCCCACGGTGCTGGAACGCGACGGCAACGAAGCCATCACCCGCGTCCAGCTCAGGGAGATCATGCGCGACCAGCGCATCTCCATCCGCAACGAGAACCTCTCCCCGGTCCTGCAGCGACTGCGCGGCACAACCGGCACCACCGCCACGAGGAGCATCCGATGAAGACCTGCCAACGGTTCACCCGCATCCGCACCGGCTACGAGCAGGACATCACCTACCTGCGCAACCACTCCGAACGCCACCACGGCACACCCTCGGGGAAGGTCAGCGCCAAGCACTCCGCCGGCGCGAAGCGCGCCATGGCCCGGGCCCTGAACCGACACTACGAGCGCTGCCCCGAATGCGGCTGAAACCCGCCTAACTCCCGTGCTCTGAAGCGGTGCTCCGGCGACAACGCCGGAGCACCGCCCCCCACCCGGAGGTCACACCCCGATGCTTCCCCGAAAAACCCGCACCACGGCACCTACAGCAGCCGAGGCCGACGCCTGGGCCGAGGTCCTGGTCCGCCGCCGCCTCCTGCACACCGCCCTGCCCGTCCCCACAGGGCAGTGGCTCGTCCAGGCGACCCCCGCCTCCCCCGTCCGGGTCCTCGACGGACCGGCCGTGGTCGAACTGGCCGCCAGGATCCAGCTCCACGCACGCACCAGCAAGGCCCGCATCCGATGACGCACCCGAACACGACCGGGTTCACCGACGAGGGTTCGCCGGGCTCCAACTCGACCCCAACGCGAGCAAGTTATCGGCCAAGACACTCTTCCCCGTCGGGGAAGCGCGTCTTGGCCAAGCCCGCCCCGGGGTTGGCGGGTGTGGACCAGCGCCGGGGGGCACTGGTCCGGGAGGCAGCGACCGAGGGCGGACCGCAGCCGGAGAAGCAAACCCCGCGCCGTCAGCGCCGAGACGCGAAGAACCCTTCGCGTAAGCGCTCGCCGAAACCGCCCGACCGCAAGCGTGTGCATGTGTGCAGCGTCCGCCTGAACAACGAAGAGAAGGCCCTCCTCACCGCCGCCGCGCAGCGCACCCGTACGACTTTGCCCGCGTTCCTCGCCCGCGCCGGCCTCGCCGCCGCCCGCGACCTCGACCACACCGCCGCCACCATCGCCGGACAACGCGAGACCGTGACCGAGTTGTTCGCCGCCCGCCGACACCTCGGCCAGGTCGGCAACAACCTCAACCAAATCGCCCGCGCCCTCAACTCCGGCGCCCAACCCACCGAGCCGCAACTCGACGCCGCCATCACCGCCACCCGACGCGCAGTCCAGCGCGTCCAGGACGCCACCGACCGACTGATCGCCCAACACTAGAAAGCCACCACCGGCATGATCCCCAGGATCCACCAGCGCGGGAAACGCACCATCGGCCTCCTCCACTACCTGTACGGGCCGGGCACCCACGAGGAACACACCGACCCGCACCTGGTGGCCTCCTGGGACGGCAACGCCCCCGACCCCGGCCGCGCCGACGACTTCGCCACCACCATCAAGGAGCTGCAGCAGCTCCTCGACCAGCCGCTTCACAACATCGACGAACAAGACCGGCCCCGCAGGCACGTGTGGCACCTCTCGGTCCGCAACGCCCCCACCGACCGCATCATGACCGACGTCGAATGGGGCGAGATCGCCCGCCGGATGGTCGCCGCCACCGGCATCGACAACCCCGACAAGAACGGGGCCGGGTGCCGCTGGGCGGCCGTACGGCACGCGGACGACCACATCCACATCGTCGCCACCCTCGTCCAAGAGGACGGCTACAAACCCGACCTCGACCACGACGCAGCCGCTCCCAGGCCGAAGCCCGCCTCCTCGAAGCCGAATACGGCCTCCGCCAACTGAATGCCGGTGACGGCACCGCCGCCCAACACCCCACCAGCGCCGAACGCCACAAAGCCGCACGCGAACAGCGAGAACGGACGCCGCGGAAGGAACTGCGGGAAACCGTCCGGCGGGCCGTTGCCGGCGCTCAGGGCGAGGCGGAGTTCTTCGACCGGCTCGCCGCCGCTGGGCTCCTCGTCCGGCGCAGGGTTGCCCCGTCCGGGGACCTCCTCGGCTACACCGTAGCCCTACCCGACGACCGCAACAAGGACAACGAACCCATCTTCTACTCCGGATCGAAGCTCGCCCCCGACCTGTCGCTCCCCCGCGTCCGCGAACGCTGGACCACCGATGGGGGTGCGTCCGGGCAGGAATCGGATGCACCATCGGCCTCCAGGCACCAGCTCTCTCCCAGCGGCACAGGCCCCGCGCCCGCACGTCGACATGCGACCGCAGCGGTGTGGCAGGCGGTACTGGTCATCGGCCAAGGAGACGACCCGGCCATAGCGGCGCAGCTGGTCGGTGCCGGTGAGGTGCTGGACGCGCTGGCGAAGACATCCGCCGCCCACACCAGACGTGAGCTGAGGGAAGCAGCCTTCGCGTTCGAGCGGGCGTCCCGCTCCCACATCCGGGCCGTGCGCGGGCATGACCGGGCGCTGCGGCAGGCCGCCCGTGACCTCATGCACAGTGGGCCGGCCTTGGGGCGTGGGGAGGACGGCGCCACCACCGCGATGCTCATCGACATGGTGTTCTTCCTCGTCGTCGCCGCCACCAACTGGCACGCGAGGAAGGGGCATGCGCAGCAGGCTGCCGCCGCCCGGCAGACGGCCGAACACCTACGTGCCGCCTACCAGCACGCCGCCCCAGGGCCCCTGAACGTCCTGAACGAGCGGGGCCGCCGTATGCCCCGGCCGCTGCAACTCCAACAGGCCACGTATATACGGGTGGCGGTGCCGGAGCTGGCCCAGCAGATCCTCGCCGAGCCCGGTTGGCCCGCGCTGGCCGCCACCCTCGCCGACGCCCAGCAAGCGGGCCACAACCCAGGCCCTTTGCTCGCCGAAGCGGTCCGCCAACGGGAGTTGGACACCGCAGGATCCCTCACGGATGTCCTGGTGTGGCGGCTGCGCCGCATGGCCGACCTCCCCGCCCTACCGCCCGTCAGCGCACGAGTCCAGACCGCGCGACAGCCGACGGGCCAGCTGGCCGAAGACCGTTCCGACCAGCGGCGCAAGGCCCGGTGATTCACAACTTTCAGAGTTGAAGCCGAACCGGTGTAGCGGGCACGGTGTGTGGCCCGAAGGGCGAACCATGAAGGAGCAGCATGTTCAAGCGCGTACGCGATCAACGGGAATGGCGCGAAACCCAACGCGCAGGGCGGGAGATGAAGCCTGGGCGGACCGCCAGCCGGACCCCACCTCCATCCCGCAACAGGACCCCGTCCCCGCTACTGACCTTGCTCCGCCCCCGATGATGGACGATTTCCTGCCGCCCGAGTTGAGGTCGGCCTCCCCGGGTGAGTTGGCCGGGATGATGATGCCCTGGCGGGGGCAACTTGCGGTCGGCGGTGAGGTGCGTACGTGCCCGCAGTACGGTACAGACCGCGACTGGATGATCCTCAGCATTCTGCGCCGCCGTGCCGGACACGAGACCCCCGAAACCGCGTTGGGGCGTTCACGAAGGCCGTTGAACTGGGCCGATAGGGCGGACTGGAGATCGTTTCCCAGGTTGCTCATGATCATTTTCCAGGGGAGGCCGGTTCGGGCCCAGGGTCCCGTTCCGTGTTGTCAGTGGCTGATGTGAGGATCCCGGCACAGCTACGCGAGGAGATCATCATGGGCACATGGGATTCAGGCCCCTTCGACAACGACACAGCTGCGGACTTCGCCAACTCTCTCGATGACGCCAGCCCCGAGGAACGCGAAGCTCTGGTTCGAGGCGTTCTCACCCGCACCGTGAGTGCCACCGGCTACCTCACTGAAGCGGAGGAAGCAGTGGCAGCCGCCGCGCTGATCGCGGCGCCATGTACAGACGGCGAACCAGTCGACACCCGCTATGGCCCTCAAACACTCATGCCCGCCTACTCCCTCGAACTTCGGACACTCGCCGACGAAGCCCTCGCCCGCATCGCTGGGGACGGGGCCGGGCTCACTTCCAACTGGGGCGATCCGGGGACGGGAACCCATGGCGGTCCATGCTCGACCGGCTTCGCGCAGTGCTTGCCCCGCTGCCGCCCACGATCCCGCTCTTCAACTAGCTGTAGCGCATTCGCTTGCCTCGGGCCATGAGGACCAGCTTCCGTCGTCGGCACACGAGCGAAGATGCTCTCCTCCGTCAACGGAACCTCCGGTGGCACGGCACAGCCAACAAACCGCCCGTGTTGCCATGCCCCAACCGGGGGATCGCCCTACCTTGGTCCGCTCTACGAGCTGCCTATCTGGGCCTACGGTGAGGTCATGCCTCACGACATCACACGCTTACATCACGTCGGCCACGTCGTCAGCGACATGGCACAGGCCATAGCGCTCTACCGGCGGCTTGGATTTCACGTTCCGCCGCCCAGCGTGCCGGCGCTGGCACCTCGCGGGGGTGCCGCGCCGGAGCCCTTCGGGGCGGCGAATACCCACGCCGACCTCTCCCGGAGCTTCGTCGAGTTGGTGACCCCGGTGCAGCCCGGGAACACGGCGGGCCTGCCACCCGACGCGCGGATCGTTCCGCTCCAGGTGCCTCCGGAGAAGGTCCCCCTGGTCCTGTCGCGGATCAAAGCGACCAGCGCTCAGCTTGCCGGATGGCGTGATCGCTTCGAAGGGCTCCACATCCTGATGTTCTCCTCGTCGGACATCGACAGCACGGGTAGCAGGCTCACTGCCGCCGGTGTCGAACACGGAGAGGTGAACACCGTCGGCCGACCGGTCGAGACCCCCAATGGCATGCGCACGGAACCCGTCCGCTACCTGGAGATCGACGGTGCGCCGGAAGGCCGGGTCGGCGTCGTTGCCGATCTGGACCCGGAGTTCCAGGACACCCGTCACCTCGACCACCCCAACGGCGCCCGGGACCTCGTCGAGGCGGTGCTGTGCATACCCGACGAACAACTCCCCTTGGTTCGCGAGCGGTACGCGCGGTATCTGGGCCGGCCGATCTCCACAGAAGGCCCGGTTACCCTCGTGACCGAGGCCGATCTCCGTGAGCTGCTGCCGGGTGAGGCTGCGCCCGCGCTCCCGGCACTTGTCGCCTGCACAGTTGCCGTCCCTGACATCAATCGGGTGCGTGCGTTGCTTGCAGAGTCCGGACTGCCCGTACGCGAGACAGCCCGAGGGGAACTCTTCGTTCCGGCCGAAGGAGCCCTCGGTGCAGCTCTGATCTTCCGGGAGAGCTGAAAGGGGGCATCTACTTCCTCGGCTCCGGCCATGCCGACGCAAAACGCCTTCCGCACCGTCAGGACCGACCCCCGATCCCTGGGCCCTCAGCCATGCCCGCACCACGACAAGCCCCGGACCGAACCGCGCCCAGCATCCCGCCAGCCACCAACCCGAACAGGCATCGAACGAGCCCCGGAAACGACGAAACCCCGCCCGATCTGAACGATCGGACGGGATCTCGTTACCGCTCCAGAGCTAACTCAAGAACGGCCTCGCGTTGGACGCGGTGTGATTCAACCGCCACTCCGGCCCCATGGAGCACCGCCACGCCACCCTCGAAGACGGCCTCACGTACCTCGACCACCAACCCCGCCTGCCCGCCGAACCGTCAGGGGCGGTTCGGCAGTCACAACCCTCCACACCAAACCAGGGGAACCATATGCGCCGCCGCTCCACCACCGTCGTCCTCGGCCTCGCCACACTCGCCCTCACTGTCCTCCCGGGCTGCTCCACCAGCAGTTCTACCCCCGCCACGGCGCTGGGCGATGAGCAGTGGTCCCAGCTGCTGACCTTCACCGCAGGCGGACAAAGCAGCGTCCTCAAGCAAACCGCCATCCGCAGCGGCACCCTGCTCGTGAACATCTCCGGATCCCCGGCCTCGTCGACACCCACATAGACAAGGCCCTCACCAAGGCCGAGTCTTCGAGCTGACCTCCCCGTTCACCAAAGGGGACCTGCCGCAGGCTGATGGCACGTGCAGGTCCCCTTTCGCGTTTCGATGACACCCACCAACGGTGCGGTGGATTGGCCCAGACCGACCGTGGATCGTCAGCGCCGGGCCGGGGGATACCTGCTCACCGCCGTCCCGCATCTATGTGGCTGGTTTCTGTGGTCGACTGCCTGGGTGACCGGTCGTTAGGGATGGTGTCGCGGGTCGTGTCGGGGACCGGACGGTCCGCACGCGGGGAAGGGCGTCTGCAGCCTGCCCGGCCACGTTCCGTCCCCGCACACCACAGGGCCGGGTGTTGGTCATCGTGGTCTCAACCCTGCGTCCCGGATCTCGTCCCCGCGTCCGCGGGGATTCTCCTCGGCCTGTCGGCGGCCCCGGACCCGGGCTCTCGCGTGGGTCCCCGTGGTTGAGGCTGTGGAATCGCGGCTCAGGACGCTCCAAGTGAAGAACCACGTTCTTCGGAGCGAATCGGGCTGGCTCTGGGGAATGCGCGGCGAGTGTGCGAGATGACCTGTGTGCGGACCGGTAACAGTGACGACTGCCGGGTCCCCTGGTGGGATCCCAGGGGCCGCCGATGCCTGCGTGCGGGACACATGCAGGTCCTGGGGCCTGACTGCCGAACACCCAGGCAGCGCAGGACAGTGCGTAGGCCCGGGTCGACGGACAGCGTTAGCTCGACACGCCCAACAGCCTTTCTTGCCCTAACCGTTACCTGATCACTGACTGTACGGAATCGCGCAAGTGTTCACGCTCGCGCATGCAGGAGGGATCACAACAAACCAGGCATGCGCCTTCACCCAGCGTATGAGCGGAAGGCGAGGCTCAATGCCGGTCCGTGTAAAGCCTGTTGAGACCCGTGCAACCCTCACCGATAGTGATGCCCGGCCCTGTGTATCACCACGTTCGGGCCGAACGTCACTTAGCCGATGCGTGCCTCAGAACACCTCGGCCCTCATCACTCCCTCACACAAGGAAAGGAAATCCATGGAGACCAGTTTTCACACTAGCGTACGGCTGAAAACGGCCGCAGTGGCAGGCTTAACCGCTATTGCGACACTGGCCAGCAGCGTACCGGCACACGCCGAAGGCAGTAGAGCGACGTACATCCGCGGCTGGCAGTGGGGGCAAGAGTCCGGCCGCTGGCGGGACAACCACAACGACGCTGTCTCAACCAGGGTCGCCTTCGAGACCTGCAGTGCTGATACGACGACCTTCAGCGCACCCCTTGTGCTCTACCGAGTCAGACCCGCACTGCCCGACGTCGGCCACGGAACGCGTATCAACACCTGCAACGTCTCCAACTGGGGCACGATGACCACGGCTGGTGACTACTACTTCGCCTATACCGGAACGCGGATAATCTCAGTGAACGACGTGGGCATCTACTGGTGACCGGCGATCGATGATTCTTCATGGCCGGCGGGGCCGTGCTGTGCGCGGACCTGCCGGCCCCGTTCAATGAGGCTGCTGGAATGACTCTCGAAGTAGACAGGTGTACGTTCGGCTACCGGCGCGGTGTCAGCGTCTTACGCGACTTCTCCGTCACGTTCCCACCCGGCCGGACGGTACTGCTCGGGCCCAACGGCGCGGGGAAGTCGACCTTGCTCGGCATCGCGGCGACCGCCATCACCACGCCTGAATCCGGTCAGGTTTCCCTGAATGGCCTGATACCCCGTTCGTCGGATGCCCGTAAGGACTACCGACGGCGTGTCGGGTGGCTTCCCCAGCAGGTGAAGCCGATCGCCGGGCTCAAGCTGCGCGAGCAAGTCGCCTACGCGGGCTGGCTCAAGGGACTGAGCCGCCGGGCCGCCTGGAAGGCCGCCCGGTCTGCTCTGGCACGCGTGGGCCTGGCCGAACTCGCCACCCGGACGGGACACCAACTCTCCGGCGGCCAGCTCCGGCGCCTGGGCATCGCCCAGACCCTCGTGCACGGAGCAGAGTTCGTCCTCCTGGACGAACCCACAGCCGGCCTCGACCCCCAGCAGCGGGCGGTCTTCCGGGAACTGCTCACCGACCTGTCGCCCACCACGAACTTCGTCGTCTCCACCCACCAGACCGAAGACCTGGCGGAGGTCTTCGACACCGTCGTCATACTGGACCGCGGCACAATCCGCTTCCAGGGGACGGTCCCCGCCTTCCTCGCCCACGCCCCGGCCGACACCGCACCCGGACGACTGGCCGAAGGCGCCTACACCGGCTTCATCCACAGGGAGGCGTGACCATGCCCTGGCTCTCCCTGCTGCGCATGTCCCCCGCTGCCTGGGGCGCGATCCCCGCGTGCGCGTGGATGTGGTACTTCGCCCAACAGCCCGACTTCCACGTCACCGAGGGCTACTGGGAAGCCGCGATCGCCCAGACCACCCTGATCGGCATGATCCCAGCTAGCCTGTGCGCAGCCACGGGAACCTGGGAGGCCATCCGGCTCAAACGCTCGGGCCTCGTCGACAACGGGGGTGGCACCTCCGCACGATCCTGCCTCACCGTCGCCCTCGCACAGCTTCGGATCACCTGGTACGTCAGCGCGCTCTTCGTACTCTGGACGCTGATCTGCGTCACCCGCTGGGCATCAGGAGCCCCCGGCCTCCCGGACCTCCGCGTGGTCGCGCTCCTTTCCCTGATGCTCTTCACCTACGCCCTGGCCGGCTACGCCATCGGCTGGCTCTTCCCCGGCCTGCTCGCCGTTCCCGCGACAGCAGTGGTGACCTACCTCTGGCTCGCCTACCCGGCAGCCCTGGAGCCCCTGTGGCTCCGGCAGTTGAACGGGACGAATCTCAGCGAATGCTGTGCCTACGACCAGAACCTGGCCTCCCGTCCGCTGATCGTTCCCGCAGTCGTCCTCCTGGGCCTCATCGGCTTCGCACTCCTCGCGATCACTGCCCGCTCCCGCCGCGGTCGTCTGATGTCCATACTGCCGCTCACCGCCGCAGCAGCCATAGCCATACCGCTGGCCATACCGCTCGGCCTCAGCCCCAGCGAAAAAAGAGACACCAGCGCGCTGCGGTGCACTGATGGGGACATACGCGTCTGCCTCTGGCCCGAACAGAGCAACCAAGCCGGACGGATTCAGACCTGGGCGCGGGAAGGCGCTGCCCGGCTAAGCGGAGCGGGAGTCACACCACCAGCCGCTTACACCCCGGCTCTGTCCAGGCCCAGCAAGGCAGACGTACTACGCTCCCTGGTCAGCATGGTCATGCCCGCAACGTTCCCCCGGTGCGACAACTGGGCCGGCAGATCCGCCTACTTCCCAGTCGGAGCCTGGCTGGAACTCACAGCCGGCGCACCCCGCGCGGAAGTCGCCAAGCGAATGGGTGACGGCGGTAAGACCATCGCCCTCATCGACCGGGTCCGCACCCTGCCTGCGAAGGACCAGCTGAACTGGTACCAGACGAACCGCTCCGCCCTCACTGACTGTGACCGCCGGCCCCAGCTGGAGCCCGGCACCCCTAAGGACGGCACCTCGTGATCTGGTGGCTGCATATCCGCGCCGCGCCAGCCGTTCTCGCGACCCTGCTGGCCGTGGGCACCACTGCGACGCTCGCCCAAAGCTCCGAAGTCCCGGTCCCCTCCGTGATCGGAGGACTCACCTCCGGACTGCCCCTGCGATTCCTCGCCCCCGTCCTGCCCGTCCTGCTCATCCTGTACGGGCAGGCACGCGCTGACCGCACCCTGGAACACGTCGCCGCACGCAACGTCCGCTGGCTCGACCCCGCCTTCGCCACGGCCACCGTCGCCCTGGCCCTCGCGGGCTCCGCTCTGGTACCCGACGGACTCGCCGTCGCCCGCAACATCGCCGGCTACCTCGGAATCGCCCTGCTACTCCGCTGGGCATCAACCCTGCGGGTGGCGATGGCACTCATCAGCCTCCTCCCGTTCGCTGTGGCCTCCCTCGGCGGCCACCGGAGCAACCCCGCGTGGTGGGCATGGCCCCTGCACCACGCAAGCAAACCCTCAGCCGCCGCGATGGCGTTCGTCCTCTTCACCCTCGGTTTGTGGACCTCTCTCCAGAAACCCCTTCGCGGAGACCACGATGAAGCGCTTTGAGAGACCGCACCGGCTCGAAACCGGTGAGCGCATTCAACCGATCGACTGCGGCCCTCAACCCCCGCACCACTGGTAGCCACATGACACTCCGCATTTCTCCTTCCAGAAGAGTGGGGGCGCTCGTACCCTCCTGACCGGGCTCCGGCTACGGTGCAAGAGGCCGCAGCGGTGGCTCAGCTCCAAGTGGTCGACGAGAGCCGCCCCGATTTCGAGTGGGACAAGTTCTCCCATGGGAACGTCGGCCTGGGCTCTAGCCACGGCTGCAACACCCACAACGAGAACCTGCTCAAGAACCCCCACCATGGCTATGGCCCTCACTGACTGACCGCCCTAGCCAGGCACCACGTCCTTGGCGGAGGACATAGAGACCCTCCGAGCAGTCTCGATACGCTTCCGGTAGTCCTTCAGCTGCCCCCTGACACAAGACAGCGTGAAACGCCCGGAGGGTCAGACCGTTGACGGCCTGACCCTCCGGGCTCTTGCGTACCGTTCACCCCCGTCCCCCAAGAGCTAGTTCCGGTGTGCTTCAGCGAGCGGGGCGCTGGATCGTGACCAGCCGGTCCCGCCGCAGCCGCAGGTCGGCCACCCGTTCCTCGGCCGGGAGGTACACGAGGAGATCGGTGTGGCTCTCACCCCCGCGGTCAGCGACCGCGACCACGAAATGCGTCTCCTCGCAGCCGGAGAGGGTGTAGGCGTCGCCGGAGGTGAGGGTGCGGGCGCGGTCGGCGAAGACGTCCAGATCCTGCTGACCCCAGGTGCGGGCTATGTCCTGCATGTGGGGCAGGGTGAACATCTACCGCACCAACTCGGCGTCCTCCCAGTGCCATCTGCACGGCGCGCACTCGTTCAACGCCTCCGGACTAGGTCCGGCGAGCGCACGATCGCAGAACGCCTTGCCCGTGACGGCGTTGCGCCGGTGTCCGGTGACGAGGTTCCCTCGGCCGAGGGGTGCCCAGAGCAGGGTGTCGTCACCGTGACACGGCTCGATGGTGGGCGGTAGCAGTTCACCCGCCAGCTGATGCAGAACGTCGAGCGCGTCACCGAGACGGACACACAACGTGCACCGACGGCAGGTCGTGGTCGACCGGTTGTCGAGGGGCTTGCCGCAGTAGGCGAGTAGGTGGCCGGGGATAGGGCGGTGTCCGACAGTGCCCCGGCCTGTCCCGGTCGCGGGCCGGGCCTCTGGCTCGCCCGGATGCGGCGCGGTACCAAGGACAAGGAGGGCGCGGACGCAGGATTGGCACAGGATATGCGCACTCGCCTCCGGGACGGGCTTCAGATCCGGCGAGTGAGTGGCGCATGCCGTCACCGCCTCGACGCCCAGCAGCACGCCGACGTGGGCGGTGCCGTGCGTAGGGCCGATGGCGAGACGGATCAGCGGCAGGGACAAAGAACCTCCGTCAGAGGGAACAGGCGGGGAGAGTCAGACCTCATCGCGGTGCCCGTCAGATTGGGGGCAGCAGGGTGAGGTGTCCCTCGGTCCCTTCGGGTAGCCGCTGGCGTCGTACGGGAACGGACGAGGCGAGGGACGAGGCGAACGCGGCGACGAGGTCGTGGGGGACGCTGGCGCTGAAGGTCGCGCACCACAACGGTGCCCCGAGGATCGGTTCGGCCCATGCCTGCCAGCCGGGCAGGTCGGGGCGCGGGTCGGCGTCGAAGACGTGCTCCGGCACCGTCTCCAGCGAGAAGTTGGCGGTGAAGCTCGGGTCGTTGGCGGCGGTGTGGGGGCGGTCGATGTCGCGGTGCCAGCCTTGCCGGGTCAGCGCCTCCAGCACCGCCTGGGGGCCGGCGAGCGGGGTGTGGGGTTCGGCGCGGGCGTCGAGCGCTCCAAGGAAGTCGGCGATCGCCTCGGGCGGGGTGCCGCAGGTGACGTAGGTGTTCCATTCGCGCAGCGCACTCGTGGGGTGGGAGCGTGCGGCGATCTGCCAGGCCACGGGAAGGCCGCCCAGTGCGAACGGATAGCTGGCGCGGACCCATTCAGCGCCACACAGGCCGTCGGGGCTGACATAGAGCAGGGTCTGGCGGGCGGTCGGCCACATGCGCCAGCCCGCGCTGGTGAGGGCGGCGCCGACCAGGTCGGCGAGGGCGTCGTCGTCGCCGGCGAGGTGCCGCGGGGAAACCCACCAAGGCGGTGGGCCCGAGGGGTCGGGGTTGGATGGGCCGGGGAAGGGGTGCGGGTTCAGCGGCGCCTCCGTGATGCTCGGGGGTGGTTCAGCGGTCGCCGCCGTCGGGGCGGGCCGCCCTGCGACGACTACGCGGGGGCGCGGCGGTCGGCTCCTGCCACGTCAGCTGGACTGCGACCTCGGGCGGAAGATGACCCAGCTGGTCGCCGTCGGCGAGGAAGACCAGCCGGTGCCCGTTCTCATCCCGGGTCGCCACCGCACCGGCGATGCGGTGGGCCATGGGAAAGAACGGATTGACCGCCAACCGCACGGTCGCCTCGCGGTCCAAGGCGGACAACTTGTCGATTAGCTCCCCAACCGTCAGCTCAGGGGATTCAGGATTCAACGGGTCCAACGGTTCTCCTTAAGGCACGGAAGCGGGAGTGGGGGGCGTACGGGCGCAGGGTGAACCAGGCTCACCCTGCGGAGTACGCGAAGCAGCGGACGGGTTCACCGAGGGCGGGAGGCGGCGAGAACTGCGGCCACGGCCGCAGCGACGACCTGCGCTGGCGTCTCCGTGTCGAAGCTGACGTGGTAGCCGGGGGCTTGGGCAGTGCCGGTGACGGCGATTTTCCAGCCCTCCCGGTCGGTGCCAGGACGGCCCGTGGGGAACCAGCCGAGATAGAAACGCCCATCGTGGGAGTTGATGTGAACATCGGCCCGATCGTCCACGACCAGTTTGCAGTCGGCGTCGGTGAACTGGTCCGTCACGAGCGTCGGCTGCCTGGGGCCAAGCTGCCAGGAGCGCATCCGCAGCGCCTCGACACTGGTGGAGAAGCCGGGCGGGGAAAGATCAACGGTCACACGCGATCACCTTCCTGACCTGCTATTTCCCTACGCGTCGTCCACGTTGACATGCCCCTGCCCGCTCGCACCAGCCCTTTCGCGATCTTCCCTGTCTGCCCCCGGCGAACTGTCAAAAATATGGGCGGAATGCCCACATCGCGCCCCAAGCACAACCCCACCCACCCTGAGCTCGTGAACACATGTTCGATTATCATCGCGGTCGGGGGGAAGCGGAACGGAACTGGGCCGGGTGCGGTCTGGCTTCGGGCATCGTGTGGTGCCCGGAGCGTGAGCGCGGTCCGGGCGTGGATGGGAAAGAGGCGCAGGTATGTCGATCAAGGCGGATGTGCGGGCGGAGCGGCGGCTGCGGTCGCGGACGCGGGCGTTCACGGTGGGGTCGGCCAGCGGGCATCTGACCGTGTCGCAGACCTCCGGCGGGGTTCCGGTGCGGGTGGAGATTCGGATGGCGAAGCAAGGCTCGACCCTAAACGGCCTGTTGGATCTGCTGTCCGTTTCCCTGTCCCGGGGGCTGGGGGCCGGGGTTCCGCTGGGTGATCTTCTGGGCGACTGCCTGTCCACCCGGTTCGAGCCTGCCGGGATGACCGACGATCCCCAGATCCCGCATGCCACGTCGGTCACCGACTACGTCGCCCGGCGTCTCGCCCTCGACTGCCTCGCCTACGAGCAGCGCCAGGAGTTGGGCGTCCTCACCCGGGAGGAACGCACGTCGGGAGAACAGCGGGTGTGGCCCCTACCCGCCCAGGTCGCACGCCCCCGCCACAGCTGACCGCCCGAGCGCCCGTCCGGGCACTTTCGGGGTATGCGTGAGGGCCCGGAGAATCCAGTGGATTCTCAGGGCCCTCAGTCGGTCTTGGTGGTGGCCGCTCCTGGGTCAGTCCTGGCCGGTCTCGGCGGCGTGATCGCCTTGGTTGTCGGGACGGCGGCGGCGGACGGCGATGACCGTTCCCGCGCCGGTCGCGAGGAGGAGCCCGGTTCCGCCGAGGAGCCAGGGCGCGGCGGAACCAGTGCGCGCGAGCTGGCCCTTCTCCATAGGCCGGCCTGCGGCGTGGCTGGTGTCCGCCGCCGTAGAGCCCGCAGTGGCAGAGGCGGGGGCGGTGGTGCTGCTGGATTTCTGCGAGGGCTCCGGCGTTGCTGCCCCTGTGGCGGTGGGGCTCGGTGAGGGCGCGGGGGTCGTGGGTGGCCTGGTAGCTGGCGGGGTGGTCTGCGGGGGTGTGGTCGGGGCGGTCCTTTTGACGCTGGTGTGGGTGAAAGCGAGCGGGGCACCGGGCTTGGCGGTGATCTTCACCGGCTTCGGGTTGAGGTGGTATCCGGCCGGGGCTCTGGTCTCCATGGCGGTGTACCCGGTGCCGGTGCGGGTGTTGACGGGCAGGGCGACTTGGGCGGTGCCGTCCTTGCCCGTCGTCAGGGTGAGTGTTCGGCCGCCGCTCTGGGGGGTGATGTTGATGATGGCTCCGACCAGGGGCTTCCCGCTGCCGCGGGCGGTCTTCTTGACCGTCAGGTTCGCGGGCTTGAACGGGTCGACGATGGTCAGGGGCACCGTGGTGCCGGGCGGGACGATGACGTCCTGGTCGGCGACAGTGTCGTGCAGTGGGCTGCCGCTGGACGTCTCCTTGAGCCGGTACAGACCGGGGGCCAGGGCCCGGAAGACGAGCTGCCCGGCGACATCGGTCGCGCCGGTACCCGCTTCCTTGCCGATGCTGTCCAGGAGGGTGAAGGCCGCGCCCGGGAGGAGGGCTCCGTCGGGGTCCTCCTTGAGGATCCGGATGCCTCCGGTCTCGGGCGCCGGATCGGGTGCGTCCCGGGGCGCCGTTTCCGAGGAGGAGGGTGCGGGTGAGGGGCGGACGGTTTCAGCGGAGGCGGTCGGCGCCCAGGCCAGGGCACCGATCACACCGGTGACGACAGCGACGACCGAGGCCCGGCTGCGGGAGATACGAAGACGCATGGGCAGAGAAGACTCCTAGACGAAAGCGAGAGCTGGGGGACCGGGTGCGACAGACGCGCACGGCGGTCGTGCTCCAGATGCTGAAACAGGGGACGAAGGTCGGCCCGGGGCCGGGCGGTCAGCGGGAGCGGCCCGAGCGCGGGGCCGGCGGAGGTGTAGCCGGTTGCGGTTGGGGCTCGGGCTTCGCTGGAGTGACACGGGCGGGCAGCCCTTGGGGGAAGTACAGGAAGTCCCTGGTGAGGATGGGGAGGTCCCGGACGGCGCGGGTCAGCGGCTGATCCTTCACGAGGGAGCTGGTGAGGGCGCTGATGAGAGGGACTGGCGTACCGGCGGTGAAGGTCGCCTTCCACACGAAGCGCTCGGAAGGCCGGTCCGGGAATCCGGCGTGGAACGCCCAGCTCCCCTGGGCTGCTCCGGCGTACCAGTGCCGGAGGACGGCAAGGTTGTCCTTGCTGCAGAACTCCTGCTTGCCTTCCCTCCACACGCTGTGACTCCAGCCCTCCGCGAGCAGCGAAAGGTAGCCCTCAACTGCGGGCGTGCTGTCGTCGAGGAGGTAGTCCTCCAGGTAGAGGGAGAGGAGCTCGGTGTGGAAATCGCGCAACACCTCCAAGGGTGTCGCGCCGGTGAAGGTGGCCCTCCACTCCGGCTGGCCGAAGGGCTTTTGGGCGGTGGTGGTCCAGGTGCCTCTGGAAGGGCTGCCGAGGTTGGGAAGGAATCCAGTCTGAACGCGCAGGCAGGGGCTGGAGGCGATCCGGTGGCCTTCGTCGGGCCGGTGCAGGGACCAGCCCTCCTCGAAGGGGAAGGGCCAGGCGCTCTGGAAGTCCGCACTGCCGGGCCCGGCCAGGTACCGGGGCATGACCTGCACCTCAGTATCCGGGCCGAGATCATCGAGGATCAACGAAGGGTCCTTTCCGTGGCAGAGGGAAGAACGGGCGTGGGGGTCGCTCAGGGGTGCTATCGGGCACGGGAGGCTGTTCCGGGGACGCGGGAGGGCACGGGCGTGGCGGGGCGCTTCGGTGAGCGGCCGGTGGGTTCGGGGGCGGGGAATCCCCACATGCGTGCGTAGGTGTGGACGGCGTGGGCGAGGGCGGTGAAGTCGCCTCCCTTCCAGGGTGGTTCGGCGCCGCCGAGGCCGGCGTGGACGACGTCCCGGTCATAGCTGCGAGAGGCGTCACGGGTGTGGAAGGTGCCGTGGTCCTTGAAGGACAGGGCGACGGCGTCGACGGTTCCCTGGTCGGGATGGAGGACACTCACCCGCAAACCGCCGTACTTGTGCTGATAGATCGTCTCGTAGAAGTCGATCCGCAGCCGCCGATGGGATCCGGGTGGCGGGGTTACGTAGAAGCTGTTCCCCACCACCGCGCCATCCAGCCCGTGGGGGAACGCTTCGGTGAAGAACTGCTCTGCGTGAAGGGACACATGAACTCCCGGTGGGTGCGAAGGGCCGCGGGACGGGCTGGGCCGGGCAGTCGGGCAGAGGGGGTGCTGGTGGTGGACCAGCGCGGGACGCTGACGGTGTGGAGGGCGGGAGGCTTCCGTTGGTAGATGCGGGCGAGGTCCCTCGGCGTGGGTGCGGGAGGGCGGACTGGTGTGATCTGGGCGTGGGCGCGGGTCATGAGGGAGAGTGCGCCGGACCAGCGCAGAACGGGTTCGGGGTCGACCAGAGCTGTCGCGGTGGTGGTGATGAACGCGGTGGGGGTGTGGGTGGAGAAGACGGCGTACCAGCCCACGCGTGGTGGGCCTCCCCACAGGCCCCATCGGGTGGCGTTGCTGGTCAGTTCGGCGTCAGGGTCGAGGGAGCCTCGCTGGTGCCAGGCTCCGGCGAGGCCGTCGGGCGCGGTCATCTCCTGGGGCCACCGTTCGTTGGTCACCGCCCAGTCGGCGTCCGCCAGCGGTGCCAGCACCGGCTGCGGATCGCTGTACTGGCCGATCCCACCCCTCAGGAACGAGTCGTCGTTCTGCTGGTAGGAATGGACGAGGGCGGTGGTGAACGCGGCGACGAGCTCCGTGGGGGCGTCGCTGCTGAACGCGGCGGCCCACTGGGGCCGGGCGAACTGGTGCTGGTAGGCGGCGATTTTCCACAGGGCGTCGTCATCGTCCTCGGGTAGGTAGCCGATCCGAACCCGCTGATCAGGCGCCTGAAGGTAGACGTTGCCCAACTCGTCGTCAGTCAGCTGCCAGCCGGCGTCGAGCGGGGGCTGCAAACCCACGTCACCGGTCGGTATCGAACCGGCAAGGTAGCGGGGGGCGACGTAGACGTCCCCGTCGAGGTCATCCACTGGCGCTCCGGGAGGCAGTCGGACTTGCCGCGTCGTGAGCAGCAGCGAAGGTTCGGTTCGCCTGGATCCACTGCCGCAGGGCCTGTGCGGGCGCTTGAGCGTCGGCGGGGAGTGGCTCCTGGGCAAGGAGGGGAAGGGTGGCCCGGACCCGGGTGGTGAAGTCGACGTGCAGGGCGGGGTAGGCGCTCGCGCGGGCCCAGCGGGCGAGCCTGTCGTACACGTCGGCTAGGTCGGAGCCGTGTTCGGTGAGCCGGTAGGCGGGCCGTCCCGCCTGCTGTCCGGCGCGCACGAGCCCGTGCTCGCGGGCCAGTGCGGAGCCGGCGCGGACTCGTGGGAGTGGCAGGTCGGTGAAGGTACGGCTGAGGAGGTGCCGGGCGATGGGGCCGTGGTCGTCGATCTCGGTGACCAGCCGGATCACCCCCGGATGGGCGAGCACCTCGACGGCTTGGGCGACTTGGATGGCAGTGAGCGTGGTGGCGGTCATCGGCGGTGGCCTCCTGCCGAAACCCCTGCGGAGGTGCGGGCCGGTATTTGGCGTTGGTGGGAGAAGAAACCGGCCCGCCACTGCGCCGACGGAGTGGTCTGCAGGGACGGTGGAACCTTCCCCGCGGTGACCGGGAGGGCCGGGGCTGAGGCCCACATCCCATCTGCGGGCTGGAACTGGGCTGGTGGCTGTCCCCACACGGGGTGGGTGGCGGGTTCTGTGAGGGGGCGTCCGGCGGCCCACGCGGAGAGGGCGCGGTAGACCGGGGCCAGGGCCAAGCCTGGCGGGGCGAGCCGGTAGTCGGCTTCCTCGTCATCGGTGTCGACGAGGCGGTCCTCGACCAACTGCCGCAGACGGGGATAGACGGCGCTGAGTCCGTAGCCGGGCATGGCGTCGGCGGCGACCGCCTTGGCGCTGGACGGCCCACGGGACTGGAGCGACCACAGGATCGGGGTGGCATGCCGGTGCGCGATCAGGACCAGACTGTCTTCGATGTCCTGGACAGCCCTGGTGGAGCGCGTACTTGTCGCGCCCGACGCGGCGGGGGTGGGTTGTTCGAGGTGGGTCTTGCCCCAGGCGGCGATCGCTGTGAGGACGGGTACCAGCTCGGTGCCGCGAGGGGAGAGGCCGTAGCTGACGTGGCGGGCGCCTTGTTCGGTGCGTTCGACCAGCCCCGCGTGAACCAGCCAGCGGAGCTTGGGGTGGAGCTGGCCGTCCTGCAACCACGGCAACCGAGCCCTGATCTCCATGTAGCGCAGGGGCCGTTCGGCGACGGTGATGAGGATCTGGACGTTCCAGCGCGGGGTGAGCATGCCAAGGGCTTCGATGACCCGCGTCAGGTCGGCATGGACAGGATGAGGCAGACCGGTGGGGATCAAAAGAGGGAACTCCATCGAGGTGAGGGCCGGTTCAGCGCGTACGAGCCGCAGCGGGGGCAGGGGCGGCCAGGGGTGCCGGGGCAGGCTCGGGCGCTGGCGGGGTGGGGATGCGGTGCAGGCTCTGCAGGACGGCGCTCAGCGTCTTGGCGTGTGCGTCGCGGACGGCGACCGCCTCGCCGATGCGGCGGGCGTTGTCGAGGAGGTGACCTGCGTCGAAGGCTTCGATCGACCGCTCGGGGTGGGCGAGTTGCAGCATCCGGTCGCGGTGGAAGGCGATGCTCCGCTCGGCGAGCTGGAGATCGGCCAGGCTGCCGAGGAGGGCGGTCAGCATGCTGTCGTGCGGGGCGGAGTCGGCGTGGGCTTCGAGTGCGGCGAGCGGCTGTCCGTACAGGGTCGCGATCCGCTCGGCCAGTGTTCGGGCCGTGGGATGGGGTGCGGTCAATCAGCGGACCTTCCCCGCGGGGTGCCCGGTCGCCCCGGCCCGTATCGGGGCCGGGGCGACCGGGGGCAAGGTGGTGGTGATCCTCGCCTGGGTGAACTCCACTGGCCGGCCTGCTGCTGGTGCGGGTGGTGGCATGGAACGGATGAGGCCCGTCAGTGCGGTGAGGTATCCGTCGCGGGCGCTGAGCGCGGCGTCCATCCACTGCGCGTCGGACCGCAGAGCATCCGCCGACAGTTCGCCCAGGTCGCGGCCAGGGCCGGTGGCCTGGTGCACGCGGTCGCGCACCAGGACCACCTGCTCCTCGGCCAGGACCAGGAAGGACCGCAGCTCCAGCGCCCGGCGGAGAGCGGCGGACGCCCCAGGCATGGTGGCGGCCACATACAGCTGGTGGACGGGGGCTCCGAACGCCTCCTCCAACAGGGCGTCCTGGCTGGAGGGACGCTTCGTGACGGTCACCGGGAGACCACCCGTGCCTCCGCTGGGGTTGCGGGACGCGCCGGAGCCGTGGTCGTAGGGGCCGGGCCCCGACGGGCAGCCGGGCTGCGGTTGCCGGGGACCTGCGGGTCGAGAAGGAGGCGCACGACCATGGCACGGCCGTCCCGGATGCCGACCGCCGAGTTCACCCGATGTGCCAACTCCATGGCTGAGTCGTTGAGTTCACCAGGTGCCTCGCTCATGAGGACGGTGACGAGGGCGTCCTCGGCCCGTTCCACCGCTTCCTGCGCCGTGGCGAGAAGGCCGTACCAGCGCACGGCCTCCGTCGCAGTCGGGCTGGCGTGCGGCGCGACCATCACCGCGCGCCGAAGCAGGGGCAGGCTCATCTGGAACCGTTCCTCGATCCGGGCCTCAAGCACGCCCATCACCTCACCGGAATCCTCGGACACCGGACACTCTCCTCTTCTCGTTCGGGTATGGCGGGGCGGGCTGCGGAGAGAATTGCATCACTTCAACGAAGAATTTCAGCGAGTGCCGCACCCGGGGCCAGGAGATGCTGTGGCTAGTAGCTGAGGCACATCCGGACCTCGCGATACACGTACGTGCCGGAAACCCAGCCCTTGACCTTCGTGGTCTTGTTGGTGATGTGGTGCCAATTGCCGCTGGTCTTATGGACGGTGAACCTCTGTCCCTTGTAGAGGATGCCGACGGCCGTGGACTTGGTGGTCGCCTTCGAGCGCATAGTGACGGCCTTCGTGCCGATCACCCACGGTCCGGGCCGGTCACACGGCCGGTGGCCGTGCTCAACCGCGGCAGCCGGAACGGCTGCGGTCGCGCTCGGCGCAGCGGCGAGAGGCAGAGTGAGCGCGCCGAGGACAGCGGCGCTGACGGCGAAACGGGATGAGCGCATAGGAAATCGGCTCCAAACAGGAATGGGGAAACGGAATAACACGCCGGGCGTAGTGCCGGGCGGGGCATTTCAAGAGTCCGCAGAATCCCCGATTTCCCGAACCGGGAGACCGCTGCTATATTCCGCCGACTACACCCACAGACAACTGAATTGACGCCCTGCAGACCCCTTTAGGCGGGTCGGGGGTCTGAGATGAGGGTTCAGCGTGCGCGGCCGGGCAGGGGCGCGGTGGGCGGTTGGGGCGGCAGCCCCGGCGCAGCGGTTCGGACCGCGGATGGTGGGGCGGGCGGCAGGGGGACGGCCTGGCCCTGCCAGTGGTTCTCCCACCAGCTGGTGGCCTCACCGAAGGTGGCGAAGCCTCCTTCGCGCAGGGTGTGTGTGAAGTCGGTGAGGTCGATTTCCTCCAGCAGCACCCGAAACGGCAGTGGTCCCGCCTCGTCCACGGCGCGCAGCAGCACCGTGATCTGCGGTGAGGCCGAGGTGTCGTCGGTGTAGCTGCTCAGGAGGGCGAAGTGGTCGCCGTCACCCATCAGGCGTTCTTCCAGGGCGCGGGTGGTGTCATCGGCCGGTGTGGTGCCCATGCCGTCGGGGAGGCGGCGGATGCTGTCGGTTGGGCAGCCGCGGGCGATGAGCCAGGACTGGGCCATGGCCGGCAGCGGCAGCGTGGCGTGCTCGAAGCGAAACGTCCGTGCTGCGGGGTCGCGTTGCAGGTGGAGGGCGATGAGCTGGGGCTCTCCTGGGATGCCCCAGGTGGCGGTTCTGTCGTGGAGGACGTAGTGGCTGTGGCGTCCGTCGTCGCGGTGGTGTTTCGCGAGCAGCGTCAGGTCGTACTCGTTGCTGGCGATGTGCAGCCAGAAGGCTCTGTCGACATGCGGGTTGACGGCCTTGTAGCCGTCGAGTCGGAAATCCGGCGTGGGTGAGGGCATGCTGGCTTTCGGAATGGGCGGTACGGGCCAGGGTTCCCAGTGCGGGGTCAGTGGCGGGAGCGGGTGGCTGGGGGCCAGGCTCCCGCCTGCGGAACGGGTCCACTGGCCGTAGGCGGACGGCGTGTTCCGACGAGGGCGCTGCGGCCGGTGTCAGTGAGGGTGACCGGCTGTCCGGCGTGGACCGGGTGGGTGGTGTCCCGTTCGACGAGTCCGGCCTGTTCCAGTCGCTGGAGCTGTTCGTATCCGACGCGGGTCCCGGATGCGGTGACCACGGAGAGCCGCTGGGTGAGGAGGTGTTCGTGGAGTTTGGCGCCCTGCGCGATGGCCAGGAGCGCGCCGACTTCCCGGGCAGGGAGATCCATGGTGCTGGCCGGAGCAGCCGTGCGGGCCGCTTCCTCGAAGGGTTCCAGCGAGTCCAGTACGGTCGTGTGCTGCTCGTCGCGGACGTCGACCGCTTCCCCCAGCTGGTCGACCGTGCGGTTGATCCGGTCGAGCAGTGCGTCGTCGACCGGGTACTCGCCCGAGACCAGGCGGTGGACCAGGACCCGGTAGAAGGTCACCTTGAATTCGGCCGCCGCGAGCGTTCGGTAAGCGTCCACCAGACGGGCGTGAGACTCGTCGAGGAGACCGGAATCGCGCTGGTCCCACAGGGCGTCGATGCTGTTGCCCACGGCGGCCTCGACGCGGTGGTCCAAGCTGGTCAGCGCCCTCGGCACCGGCTTGGACGCAGGGCTTGCGGGCGTGGCTGGAGATCCTTCCGAACCGGACCGCATCAGCAGCACCCCAGCACTTCGGTGAGCGCGGCACGGCGGTAGGACGCGCGGCGCCGGCCATCGGGCAGCGTGACGTCACGGGTGGCTATTCCGTAGGTAGAGAGCAGTTGGGCGAGGCGTGCTGGGGTGAGGTCGGCGTATCGCCCTCGTCCTTCCACGGTCCCCGGCAGGAGCCGCAGCCCGGCCAGCAGGTCGGGGGCGTCGCGCGTGCCCGGATCCCCGTACGCGACCTCACCGTGGTGGGACCCGGAGTCGTCGAAGCCCTCTTGAAGGGGGTCTTCTTCGTTCTCCGGGCAGCAGCAGTGATGTGAGGCGAACAGGACCGCGAGCTCGCGGTCCGCGCGATCGAGGTGCTCGGCGAGTGCTTCGAGGAGGCGCGCGTTGGCCTGCTGAGAGGCGCGGGAGGTGTCGAGGATCGCTTGGTGGCGGATCTCCTCGGGCCGCACCTCGGTCTTGTTCAGCAGCTGGTCGAGGATCGTGAAGCAGGTCAACGGGCAGGGCCCTTCGAAGTCGGTGTCGGTGCGGGGCGGGGTGGGTCGGGCATCCGCAGCCGCGGCATGTTCGCCGACGCTTTCGTCCCCGCGGAGGTGTGCGGTCCTGGCCTGGGCCTGCGGCCCTGTGGGGAGGGCAGTTGGGGGGACCGGGTGCGGGCGGCATGGGCCAGAGCGCTCATCGGCCGGCGGGTGACGCCCAGGCGGGCGCGGGCCGTGTCGTAGGCGTCCTGCCGGGCGCGGGGCCGCACCGCCACCACATGGATCTCGGCCCGGTGCGCCGACCCCGGTGGGGCGGGGCGCTGCGCGTAGACGACCCGCCACGCCGCGCGGTGATCCACGTAGAGCTTGCGGAACCCGGCGAGATCACCGACTAGCTTCCCGCCGAACACCTGTGCCGTGACCACGTCCTGGAGCTGGGCGAGCGCCAAGTCGCGGATGTCGCCCGGCGCGGCCAGGAGATCGGTCAGAGCGCGTGGGTCGAAGCTGAGGCCGAACGCCGGTGCCGGGTGCCCAGTCATGAACCAGCCCCGCCTGCCCGTGCGCCGGATTCCGCCGTTCCGGCGGCCGGAGCCTGGGTGCGGGCGGAGGGGTTCGGTCCGGCCAAGAGGCGGTGGGAGGGCCTGCCGGGGTCGGTCATGCACGCGGACAGGGGACCGCCCGCGGCGCGGATGGCTGCCATGGCGTGGGTGAGGAAGTCCCGGTGCCACACGAACAGTCCGGCGAGCCCCGCTTCGGGGTCCTTGTGCTGCTGGTAGGCCATCCACAGGGCGTGGAGCCAGGCGACGACGTCCTGGTGCTCCTGCCACCGCTCGCACCACGGAGCACCGGTGGTGACCTCCGCGCCGTAGGCGGGCATGAGGAAGTCGTCCACCCAGTCCGAGAGCGCGTCGAGTTCGTTCTCGTACTCCTCGCCGTCCAGCTCCAGGATCGGCTTCGGCTCGGGTGGTGCGGGAGCCGGCGCGGGCATGCCGGGCATCCCCGCGAAGCCGGTCATGCCTGGCATGCCGAAGCCGGGGAACGGGGCTGCTGGTCGGGGAGCGGGGCCAGGGTCGGCGGCGAGGCTGTCGAGCTGCCGTGCCTGCTCCGCCGTCTGATCCAGCAATTTACGAACGCTCGCCTCGATGGATTCCAGACCGGAATCAGGCAGCCGCACCGGTGGCATTTCCCCGCCACCTTGGGGTTGTGTGGATTCGGGCACGAAATGGGGTCTCCTTGAAGCCGCGGCCAGTGAATCGGTATAGCGGCAAGGATCCGAACGATTCCCGATTTCACGAACCGGGAATCGGCTGCTATATCTGCCCCGCGCACGGTCCGGACGGGCCAACCAGAGCCAATTCGCCCGTCCGGACCGAACAGCCCGTGGCTATGCGGTGAGGCCGAAGTCGTCCTGCGTACGGGTCTGCTGCAGGGTCTCGGTAAGCCGGTCCGAAGCGACGGCGGCGTAATGCTTCGTCTTCTCGACGCCGATGAAGTCGCGGCCCTCCAGCAAGGCCGCCACCCCCGTCGAACCGGAACCGGCGCAGAAGTCCAGGACCGTACCGCCCGGCGGAGCGATCTGCACCAGGTCACGCATCACCGAGACCGGCTTCTGCGTGATGTGCTGCCTGCCCTTCCCCGACGGCTGCGAAGCCGAGTACTGCCCCGGTAGGTAGACCGGGTTCCGGGCGGCGTCGATCGGCCCATTACTGGCCCAGACGATGAACTCGCAGTTCTGGGTGAAGCGGCCCTTCTGGGGCCTAGCCTGCGGCTTATGCCACACGAGGACACCGCGCCACAGCCAGCCCGCAGCCTGGATCGCATCCGTGGTGACCGGCAACTGCCGCCAGTCCGTGAACAAAAGTGCCGTGCCGCCCACCTTGGTGAGGCGGTGGGCCTCGGTCATGATCTGCGTCAACCAGAACCCGTAAGACCTCTGATCCATGTTCTCGCCCGTAAAGTCCGGCAGATCATGGCCGGCATCGGCGGAGGTGTACTTCTGGCGGGCGCTACGGGAGGTGCGTTCCTTCGCGGTCCGACCGCCCGAGTTGTATGGCGGGTCGGTGATCACGGAGTCGACACAGTCGTCCGGCAGACCGGCGAGGACAGTCAGGGCGTCGCCCTGGTGAAGGGAAAAAGGCAAAGGGATACCCCAGGATTCGGGTCGGGAATGAGGGTGGGAGAGGTGCACCCTGCTCGCCGCCTGCCCTTGCTCGGTGAATGCGGGCAGGGCGGACGGCCGCGTGTGAGGCGGGTAGCGAGGGGGAGATACCAAAACTCTAGGGCACGATCCCCGGTTGACCGCTATCGCCGCCGAATGCGATACGCGAGCGGCGACCCAGATTCCTGAACTATTTCGCCAACCGGGGATCTGGGCTTACTGTTTTGGAAGTGCCCGGCGAACACCGCCGCAGGCCCATCCCCCTCCCCACCCTCTTGGCTATTCCCATGCCCTGTTCCACCTGACCGGCGCCCTCCAGGCACGAGCGGCAACTCGTACGCCGGAGAGCCACCCCAACGACGCACCCCGTCCCACCCCGCCACGGCTCGCGCCTCTCACACCGGACACCACGCGACCGGGCCTCACTTCAAGGGAGTACCTCTGTGGCACGCTCCAATCTGTCCGAACACCGCCTACCGGCCGAACCGCACGCTCCGGGAGGCGGCACCGGTTGAAGGCCGCAGCCGCCGCCATCGGCGTCTTCTGCCTCTCCCCCCTCCTCCTCGCCGGGACCGCCGTCGTCGTCGCGTCCGGCAGCAGCGCCGCCCTCGACAACACCTCCTGCACCACCACGGATGTCGACGCCGAGGCGGTCGCGGCGCAGGTCGCGGCCATCCTCGGCGGCGCAGGCGCCGACCAGGACATCACGGTCGAGGGCCTCGACCTCCCGGCCGAGCAGATCCCGCACGCCAAGACGATCGTCGCCACCGGCATCTCCCTGAACGTGCCAGAGCGCGGGCAGGTCGTGGCCCTGGCCACCGCCTTGCAGGAATCCCGGCTGCGGAACCTCGACTACGGCGACCGAGACAGCCTGGGGTTGTTCCAGCAGCGGCCGAGCATGGGCTGGGGCACCCCCGACCAGATCCGCGACCCCGTCTACTCCTCCACCAAGTTCTACGAAGGGCTGCTAGGCACAGCCGGGTGGCAGCAGATGACCATCACCCAAGCCGCCCAAGCCGTCCAGAAATCCGGGTACCCGGACGCGTACGCGCAGTGGGAACCACTGTCCCGTGCACTGCAGAAGGCCATCACCGCCATCCTGCCCGACCAGGGCGACGGCACCGGGGAGACGCCGGATGAGGCTGCCGGGGGCGGTAGTTCCGGGTGTGCGCCCGGCGAGGACGGCTCCGGCTTCGGCCCGATCCCCGACGGAGCCGTACCCGTCGGATACGCGATCCCCAAGGACGCTGATCCGAGGGCGCGCACGGCGATCACCTGGGCGATGGGGCAGCTCGGCACCCCCTACCAGTGGGGCGGGACCTGCACCGACCCCCGCGGACCCGACCCGATGGGCCGCTGCGACTGCTCCAGCCTGACCCAGCAGGCATACCGGGCAGCCGGGGTCACCCTCACCCGCACCACATACACCCAGGTCAACGAAGGCACAGCCGTCTCCCCCAAGGCCATGAAACCGGGTGACCTGATCTTCTCCCGCGGCACCGCCACCCGCCCTGAGCACGTCAGCCTCTACATGGGCTCAGGACTCCTGATCAACGCCCCCCGCACCGGGACCGTCGTCCGCATCGAGCCCGTGAAAAACACCAAGATCCTCAGCGTGCGCCGCGTCCTCTGACGCCCCTTCTCCCCTTGTGGGTTCCGATTTCAGATGTCGGCGTCCAGCCGAACCCACTTCCCTCCCCTCTTTCACTGATTCCCGCAGACCCGGGTGGTCTGTGTCATGCAAGGAGCTTCGCCATAGCCATGTCTCTCGCCGACCGCGTCACCTATCTCGCCTTCGACCCGGGCATCACCCCGAAGGGAGGCGGGTTGCCCGGTCTCGACGTGCTCCGCAACGTCGTCAGCAGCATCAACATGTTCGGCATCATCGCCGTGGTCGGCGCGCTGGCTGTCTCGCTGGGGGTGTGGGCCTGGGGCCACCACTCCGGCGGTCACCAGGCCGAGGCCAACGGCAAGAAGGGCGCGTTGGTGAGTGCCGGAGCCGCGCTCGGCCTCGGCGCCGCGAACGGCATCGTCGCCTTCTTCTCCGCACTGGGGACGCAGGTCGACTGACATGAGACGATCCCGCACCACGGCCCTGCACCAGCGCACCGCCGGCTGGTCGGCCAACCGCCGCATCTCCACCATGGCCGCCGTACTCGCCGTCCTGGTCGCCGCAGCTGGCCTCGCCGCCTACCTCTTGGGCCGCAGCGAGCAATCCAGCATCGCTTCCTCACCCACGGCACCGGCAAGCCCCGCCCCGTCCAAGGAGGGCAAACCGTCGCCAGGCCCGGACGGCGGCTCGGTGGCCTTGCCGCCGCAGATCGCCGACCCGCTGGCCTTCGGCAAGTCTGCCGCCGCGATGTTGTGGTCCTACGACACCCGCACCACCAGCCGTGACCAGCAACTGGCCGGGATGCGGGCGTGGATGACGGACGAGGTGCAGTACAGCGACTGGGCCGAGGTTCAGGCGCAGGTGCCGGCTCCGGTGTTGTGGTCGCGGATGCGGGACAACGCGCAGCACGCCACCGCGACGATCGGCGATGCCCGATTCCCGTCGGCGTTCAAGCAGGCCCTCGCCGACAACCCGACCGCCCTGAGTGAGGCGTACATCTACGCCGTCACCGTCACCGGGAAGCAGACGATCTCTTGGAAGGACGGTGGGGGCGGGGCGGAGGACCGTTCGGTCACCCTCGCCGTCCAGTGCCGCCCGTCCACGGACTGTGCGCTCGTGTCCATCGCGCCGCTCGTCGCCCCATAACCCTGAGAGGAGGTTCGTTACCCCATGAATTTCTGTGAACTCCCCCTGGCGGACAAGGTGTGCGGCGTCATCGACGCGGCGAAGTTCGTGTCCGACCCGGGCGCGGCGATCGGGAACTGGATGGCCAAGAGCGCCGGTGAACTGGCCGCTGCGGCGACTGATTTGGCGGCGGACGCCGTCAACGCCACCACGAACATCGACTTGAACGCCGCGTGGTTTCGCGACAACTACGAGACGCTGCTGCCCATCGGGTTGATCGTCCTGGTCGCCACGTTCTGTGCCCAGTTGATTCGGGCCGCGATGAAACGGGACGGGCAAGCGCTGGCCCAGGCGTTCACCGGCACCGCCAGTGGTGTGCTGTTCGCGTTCGCCGCCATCGCCCTGACCACTGTTGCGATTGAGGTCACCGACGCGTTGTCGGACGGGTTGTTCCGAGCGGCGAACACCAGTGTCGAGGACGCTGTGCGGCGCATGGTCAAGGTGCATCAGATCGGTGCCCTGACCGGGTTGGGTTGGCTGGTGATGGTGTTCGCCGCTCTCGCCGCCGCGATCGGCGCGTTCCTGTACTGGTGCGTGATGATGGTCCGCAAGATCGGCATCCTCGTCCTCGTCACCCTCGCGGTGTTCGCCGCGGCGGGCGGAGGCTGGGAGGCCACCCGCCGGTGGCGCCGCGGCTGGATCGAAGCCACCGCCACCCTCATCGTCTCCAAACTGCTGATGACCGTGGTGTTCCTCCTCGGCATGTCCGCCATGGGCAAGACCGAAGCCGACGGTGGGATCGCCGCGCTCTCCGACGTCATGGCAGGCATCGTCATCATGATGCTCGTCCTGCTCTGCCCGTACGCCACGTTCAAGTTCGTGCACTGGGCCGCCGAGGGCACCAACGGTGAGGACATCCACCGCGCCGGCGGCGCCGGCGCCCAACTGGCGCGGCAGCACGCCGAACGCGCGGGACGGAAGGCCGCCTCGATGGCGGCGACCGCCGGTACCGGCGGAGCAGCCGGTGCCGCAGAGGGCGCTGGGAGTGCCGCGCCGCAGGGCCCGGACTTCGCCGACGGCTCCTTCCCCGGCGATATCGCCTCCTCCAGCACCGCAGGTGGTGGCAGTGGTGGTGAGCAGACTGGTCAGAGCAGCGGCCAGCTGGGCGGTGTATCGCCCGCCGCTGACGCGATGGCCAAGGGTGTGGAGCAGGCCGTCCAGGAAGCGCCCGTGAGCCCGGGACCAGGTAACAGTTCCAGCCCCAACTCTGGCACTGGTTCTGGCTCGGGCGGGCAGCAGGACGCGCCCGCGCCAGTGGTCGCCGACCAGGACAGCAGCAGCCAGCCTGCGTCTGTCGTTCCCGGGGTGCCGCCCGCCGGGTACGTGCCGCGGAGTGCTCCGACCAGTACCGCGCCGCCGCCCCCGCAGGGCGCACCGCCCGCACCGGACACCGCGCCTCGTACCGGTCCGGGTACGTCCAGTGGGCCGGCGAGCCCGCCGCCTTCGCCCACCGGCACCTGACCGGCTCCTCCGAAACGGTCGGGTGGGGCACGGCAGAACAGCCTGTCGTGCTCCACCCGGCTCCTCCCTCGCATGTCCTGGAATGGTTGTCCGTCTTGTCTGAACTTTCCACAATGCAAGCGCCGGTGACGGTGAAGTTTCCGCACCGCTCGCGCCGCGGCATCCTCCTCGGTCTGTCGCTACCGCAGTTGTCTTTGGTCTCGGCCGCGCTCGCCCTGTTGATGGTGACCGTCGTGTCCACCGGCCTGGTCGGCGCGGTGCTGTTGACCCCGGTGTGGGCGGCGGTCGCCGGTCTAACCTTCATCCGTCGCGCCGGCCGCTCTCTGATCGACTGGGCCCCGATCGTCCTGCGCTACCTGTTCCGGCGGCGCTCCGGGCAGACGAGATGGCTCGCGCGTCCGGTGTCCCGGCCTCGGCAGGACGGCATTCTTCACCTGCCCGGCACCGCCGCATCGCTCCGGGTCGTCACCCCGCATGGATCGGAGGCCGCCGCGGTGCACGACCCGCACCGCCAGACGCTGACCGCTGTCGCCCGCATCTCCAGCAGAGCGTTCGCGCTCCTCGACCCCGCCACGCAGAACGCCAACGTCAGCGGCTGGGGCCGAGCCTTGGCCAGTGTTTCCCGTACCGGGCACATCGCCGCCATCCAGGTCCTGGAACGCACCGTCCCCGACTCCGGCGACACCCTCACCCGACACTGGGTCCAGCAGGGGCATCCCGACACCCCGGTCGCCGGACAGATCTATGGCGACTTGGTCGAATCCGCCGGACCGGCCGCCGCCCCCCACGAGTCCTACCTCGTGATCTCCCTCGACCTCAAAGCCGCCAAACGGCTGGTCTCCCAAGCGGGTGGAGGGTTGCCGGGCGCGTTCACGGTGATGGAGCAGACCACCTCCTCCGTGACGCAGGCCGCACGGGGTGCGGGGCTGACCGTGGCCGGGTGGCTCACCGCGCCGGAGATCGCCGCCGTCATCCGCACCGCCTACGACCCGCAATCCCTGTCCCGGCTGCAGCAGTGGTCCGAGACCGGCCGAGCCGAAGCACACCCCGAAGCCGCGGGCCCGGTCGTTCAGGTCGAAGAAGCGGATCGGGTGATCACCGACAGTGCGCGGCACGCCACCTACTGGGTCGAGAACTGGCCTCGCACCGAAACCTCGGCCGGGTTCTTGCACGGGCTGATGTTCACCGCCGGAGTGCGCCGCAGCCTCTCCCTCATCTATGTGCCCAAAACACTGGAAGCAGCGCTACGCGACGTCCAGCGCACGAAGGCGACGATCATCGCCGACGCCAACGAGCGCCGACGCCGGGGCATGGTCGACTCCGAGGCCGACACCATCGAGTACGCCGACGCCAAAACCCGTGAACGCCAGTTGATCGCCGGGCATGCAGATGTCGACCTCACCGGCCTGCTCACCGTGAGCGCCCCGACCGACGCCGCGCTGGACGCCGCGTGCGCGACCATCGAGACCGCCGCCGGGTCCGCTCAAGTCGACCTCCGCCGGTTGGACTTTCAACAGCCGGACGCCTTCACCACCGCAGCCCTCCCTCTCGCCCGGATCGCCCTATGAGCTCTCCTCCCGACGCATCCCCCTATTTGCGGGCCGCGACCGCCGGTCTTCGCCACCACGCCCGCGCCCTCACCACAGGGAGCCCCACCGCACGCCAGGCTCCCGGCCGGTCCCATCTGGACGCCTTGCACGCTCATCTCACCGCGCTGCACCAGCTCCTCGACCAGTGCGCCGAGCAGACCAGGCCCCCGCACCCGACCGCTGGACGGCATCTCGCCGCCGCGCACACCCGGATATGGCAGGCCACCGCAGAGGTCCACGACGCCTTCCACACCCTCCCCACCAGCCCGGAAGCCAGCAGTACGGACTGCGATCCGCAGGCGTTGCCGGAAGGCCCGCCGGTGTTGACCATCTGCCAGCGCCACCTCGCCGCCGGACACAGGATCCGCCGCAGGACCACCCCCACCGACCTCACCCGTGCGTCGTGAGCAGACCCCGCCGAAACGAGCCCCAGATGTCCCACCGGCCCTCTTGCCGCGCCCGCCGCGCCTCCGCTTCACCGCTGTTCACCCCGCACGGCACGGACCGCGCCGGCCGCAGACAGGCCCGCCGCCAGCTCGCCGAAGCCACCGCCCAAGCCCGCGCCGCCGCCACCGCCCACCCGGACGGTTCGACACCGGCCGAGGAAGAAATGCCACCGCCGTTGTATGGGGCAGGCGGACGACCGGGCCCCGCGTCCGCCCGAGGCTCGAAGCTCAGGCTCCCCGCGCACCGTATGACCACCGCCACCGCGTCCGGTGCGTATCCGTTCTTGGCGGAGGGCGGGCTCGGCGCGGATGGCATCTACATCGGCCGCGACGTCCACGCGGAGGCTGCTTTCAGCTTCGATCCCTTCACCCTCTACGGGAAGATCGAGGGCTTCACCAACCCCAACGTCCTGCTCGCGGGGGTGATCGGGCAGGGCAAGTCCGCGCTCGCCAAGTCCTTCGCGCTGCGATCCATCGCTTTCGGCTACCGCGTCTACGTCCCCTGCGACCCAAAGGGCGAGTGGACGCCCGTCGCGCAAGTCCTCGGCGGCACCACCATCGCCCTCGGGCCCGGACTGCCCGGCAAACTCAACCCCCTCGACGCGGCCCCCCGGCCGAACAGCGTGTCGGAAGAGGAATGGGCGACCGAGATCCGCAAGCGCCGGCTCCTGCTCCTCGGGTCACTGGCGAGGACCGTGCTGGGCCGCGACCTCGCGCCGATGGAGCACACCGCCCTGGATGTCGCCCTCGACACCATCGTGAGCCAAGCCGAAAGCGCAGGCCGGGCCCCGCTCCTCGGCGACATCGCCACCACCCTCAACAACCCGGGCCTGCTGGATATCGCGGGCGGCGCCCTGTCGGGGCGGCTCGGCGACGCCGCCCGCGACCTCGCCCACGCACTGCGCCGCATGGTCCACGGAGACCTCGCCGGCATGTTCGACGCCCCCTCCACCGTCGCCTTCGACCCCAGCTCGCCGATGCTGAGCATCGACCTGTCCCGCCTCGGCGGATCCGGCGACGACACCGCCCTCGTCCTCGCCATGACCTGCGCCTCCGCCTGGATGGAAAGCGCGCTCACCGACCCGAACGGCGGACGGCGCTGGATCGTCTACGACGAAGCCTGGCGCCTCATGCGCCACCCCGGACTCCTGCAACGCATGCAAGCCCAATGGAAACTCTCCCGCGGCCTCGGCATCGCCAACCTCATGGTCATCCACCGACCGTCCGACCTCCTGACCGCCGGCGATGCCGGGTCCCGCGGACGAGCGCTGGCCGAAGGACTCCTCGCCGACTGCTCCACCCGCATCATCTACCGCCAGGAAAACGACCAACTCCAGGCAGCCGCCACCCTCCTCGGCCTCACCAGCGTCGAAACGCAGGCCATCGCCCACCTCAACCGGGGACGTGGCCTATGGCGGGTCGCCGGACGATCCTTCATCGTTCAACATCTTCTGCACCCGCACGAAGCACAACTCTTCGACACCGACGCCCGCATGCACTAGATCCACGGCTCGCAGGTTCACGAATCCCGACGTACGGACCTCTGTCCTGCCTGCCGGACTCGGACCACATCCCCCCTTCCCGCCATTCCCAGGAGTTTCAGATCGACTTCCACCCGACCATCCTTCTCTTCCCCGACCTCGACGAGGAGGACCTCCACGCCCTCGCCGACGACATCAGGGCAAAGGGTCTCCTGCATCCCATCGTCCTCGACACCGACGGCCGGATCATCGACGGACGCAACCGCCTCAAGGCATGCGAGATCGCCGGCGTCGAACCCGCATACACCACCTACGACGGTGACGACCCCAGCGCCTACGCCCTGTCCGCGAACGTCCACCGACGCAACCTCACCAAGGGCCAAATCGCGATGATCACAGCCAAAGCCTGTTCACTCAGTGGACAGAGCGAACGTCCACTCAGTGGACGCTCCTCCCGTTCACTGAGTGAACAACTGGGAGTCTCGCTCGGCACCGTAGGAAAGGCCAGCATCGTTCTTCAACACGCCCCCGACCTCGTGGACCCGGTCATCAGCGGTGCCACCGGGCTGAACGAGGCATACGCCACCGCCCAGGAGAACAAGGCCAAGGCCAACAGCGCCGAAGTCCAACTCGCCCGCCTGCGCGAAGCCGACCCCGAACTCGCCGACCGAGTCGTCGAAGGCGACCTCACCCTCGCCGGCGCGTGGGCCGAACGCACCGCCCGCGTCGAAGAGGACAAGCGCGAGCGCCGCGTCGCCACACGCCTGCTGGACGAGGTGGTCCCGCTGCTCGCCCAAGCCCGCGGAACCCGCACGTTCAGCCGGTACGACCCCCTCTACGCCAGCGGTGCGCCCATCACCCGGGAGACCATCGCGCACGCCATGACCGCGCTGGGGGAGATGGACCAGGTCTGGCAGGAGCGTGACCTGCCGTGACCTCCACCGCAACCCTTCGCCTCCAGCGCATCGTCGAACAGACCGCACTGCATCTCACCGACGCCGACGGCCGCTTCCACAAGGCCGCTCTCACGGAGGCGGTACGGGAGCAGCTCACCCGTGGGGACCTCGACCCACACATCCAGGCCGCCGCCCTCGACCGGCTCGCCGACAGCCTTGTCACAGGTTTCGGTGAGCAGCGCAACCCCCGTCGCCGACGCACCGGTGCGCTCTTCCACCCCCGTGACCTGGTGAAGCTGGGCACGGGTGTGTGGGTGTGGATGGATCGGGCCACCGACTCCGACCTGCTGGAATGGAGCCGCCTGTCCCGGCGGAACCGGGCACGCGTGGGCCTGGCGGACACCGAAATCCAGGAGTACGTCGACCAGCGCATCGACGCCTTCCGCGCCCACGCCGACGTCACCCACCTCGGAGAGTTGGAACGCTTGGCCTTCGGCTGGACCGCAGACCCCACCGACACCCTTCCAGAACCCTCGGTGCAACCGTAGGGGCCGCACGTCGTGAGTGAACCCCCCCTCGCCCTGATCGTCCTTGTGCGGAAACCGCAGCCAGGGCGACGGGGCACTCGCTCCCCGGATACGAGACGAGCGAGGGCCCATGCCCCACCTCACCGCTGAGGACTTCGGGCTGCGCGCTGGGCGACTACCTCTTCGGGTGGCACCCGTGGTCACACATCACCGGTGTTTCCTCCGGCGCCGAAATACGGCTGGGCAGCTACCCGGGCGCCTGAATCCTTGCGTTCCGCTAGGAGGAATGGGACCGCAGCGTCGGCGATCCGGGGGATGCCGTTGACGAGCATGAGGCCGTAGGTGCACAGAACGCCGTAGGCACGAAACCGCATCCCGGCCCGACGCTTGCGCATCCACGGCGGTGTCCACTCCGCCAAGATCGCCACCGGCACCGGCACCGGCACCGGCACCACCGTGGACACTCCCAGCGCTATCCAGTGGTACAGCGGATCGCCATTCACTCCGCCCCCCTCCGTAGGCGATCACCAACCTGCGGAGGGCGGCGAGACACATCCATACCGAGCACCGCGAGGTTCCGGCGAACCTCTCCGGTTCACAGCACCAGCACCCCTTGGAGGGCTTGCTTGTCCCATCCCGATTTCGAGCTGTACGACAACGTCGGCCGCACCACCGAGCAGATCCACGCCTACAACACGAACACTCCCACCATCGACGACCTGCACCGCCGGGCCCACCACTATGCCCGGCCGTTCCTCAACGAAGTCCCTCTCCCTTCCCCCGCCCCGGTCATAGCCGCCTCACGCGAACGCCTGACCCAAGCAAAGGACACCGACCAGTTCAACGCCGTCCTCGACCAGGCCCTCACCGGCGAGAACGGCGCCCTCGACGAGATCCACAACACTCTGAAGGCCGCAGCCGCCTGGTGCGAGAAGCACAACTGGCCCGAGCAAGCGCACCGCTACCGCGTCCACGCAGACCGGGTCTTCAACCTCGCATGGAGCCTCTCCGGTCTGGGCACCGAACACCTCGCCGCCGCCTATGACCGCCCCGTGTCACGTCCCGCAGCCCCACACCAACCAGCGAAGACCCCAGGCTTGCCACCTGCTACCACGCCCCGGCCCGGCGAGGCCGGCCCAACACGCTGACCTGCGAGCCGGCCTGGACATACACCGACACCACCCGTGCGCCCGACGCTCGCCCAGACGCCTGCGATGGGCAGCCACCCGCCCTTGGCTCGAAAGGCCCTGCATGTCCGTCCAGAAGCCCCTCGACCCCAGTGAGCCAGTACACCTCTCTCCCCGCTACCTCGCGGCGAGCCCACCTGCCGAGCACCGTCAGCACGTGGTGGACCTCGCCCAGGCCCACGGCTGGTCCCTCGACACCGGCCCGTACACCTCCACCGCCACCAGCCCGTGCGAGAAGATCACCATCCGCCACGACCGTGCGGCAGAGGGCCTCGGCCCGCATCTGACGATCTCCGCCCGCACCGGCCCGGGTGCCCCCGACCGGTGGCGGGCCGATGTCGCCGGGGCCACGCCGGTGGAGTTCCTCACCTCCCTCACCGCCACCATCGCCCACGGTCTGCAAGCCGACGCGGACCACCTGATCTACGGAATCGGAGACGGAGGTGAGCCTGACCTTTTCGAGCTGCACCTTGACGAGCGGTGGGAGATGACCGACGGGCTGGGGCTGGTGGGTTTCCAGTCCGTGGACGGGCTCGCCGCCCTGATGGGACGCCCTCCCGGCTCCGGCGGACCGCCCCTCCAGGGCGACGAGAACATCGTCTGGCACGCGTTCGCCGTCACCCCGGCCCTCGGACCGATGTGGGGGATCTCCTTCACGTACGAGACACCGCCATTCGTCGTCAACGCCGTCCTGAACCAGGTCCTGTCCCCCGAGCCGCTGGTGCGGCCCGCCGCCCTCGCGCGCCATCCCGACCTCGCCCACCTGGTCACCGCCCACCCGATCACCCCGGCCGCCGGTCAACCGCCGCGCAGCGGCCCCGGGCTCCCCCCGCAGATGCCCGGCTCCCCGCACCAGCCACGCACCCGCTGACCCGATCGAAAGGAATCCCCAGCCTATGGATCCTTCCTCGCACTTCGTGTTCGGTACCCACCCCGACCACGGCGTCGTGGCCACCGCCACCGCGCACACCCCGATCCACCTCGCCGACTGGTACCTCGCCCGCGAGCAGTTCGAGCAAGTCCCCGGCACACCAGGGCTGTACCGGCTGACCCGCCCCGAGCAGGACGGTATCCGGCGCACCCGCCAAGCGGTCCACGACCTGCGCGCCCAGGGCTTCGCCGTCTACACCGACTACTCCCTCGACCCGGTATCCGAGCCCAGTCCATCGCAGCGGCTCGTCAACGCCCGGCAAACCCGGCTCGCGCGGGCCGCCACCACCCGCTCCCCCCAACTGCGCACTACCCCGACCACCAGCCCGGCCCCTCCCGCAACCACCATCCCGGCAACGGTTGCGGCCGTCCACCAGGGAAGAACCCAATGACCGATCACAACACCCGCCCTGTCCACGATGTCGGCCCCACGCCCGGGGAGGTGAGTGCGGCGGTGTCAGCCTTGACCGGCTACGCCGTCCGATACGCGGTCATCACCCTGGGCTGCGAAACCGCGTTGGACCAGGTGCGGACCGCACACGGACAGATCAGCGACCCGTGCGCCGCCGAGGCAGCGCTCGCCGAGCGCACCCGCGATCTCGCGGCCATCGCCACCACCTGGCTCCTGCCCCACACCCAGACCCTGACCGCCGCCGCCCGCCAGGGAATCGACCGGATGCCGCCCGCCCGCCACCACACCGGCTGGCGCCTGCTCCTCAACGACCTCGACCACGCCGCCGCCCAGCTCCGCGCCATCCTCAACACCCACCCCGACCCCGCCGACCAGGGCGGGCGCGACGCCCAGTTGTGGCCGTTCCTCCGCACCTGGAGCGAGCAGGCAACCCTGCTACGGGACCTCACAGCGCAGGCCCAGAGGCCACACGTCCCGCTCCCCACACTCGGAGCAGAGGAGGACCTGTGGACGGGCCGTGCCCGCACGGCCCGTAGCCGGGGCCTGCTGGACCCGATCGAGTCCTGGTACGAAGCGGGCGGGCAGCTCATCACCCTCGTCTACCTCCCCCCAACCACAGACACCGCGGGCGAAGACGAGGAAGACATCGTTGTCGCCCTCGCCGGGGACATCGACAGCCCCACCATGCGAGCCATCGGCCACTACACCCGGCACGAAGACGCCCTGGCCGAACTACCACCCCAGGTCCCGCCCGGCGTCCTGCGCCCCACCCAGCCGGATGCCCGTGCGGTGCCCGACCCCGCGCTCCCCTTCCTCGGCGCACTGACCCGGGAAGTGATCGACGCCCAGCACAGCGCCAGCGTGGCCAAGGCCATCTCCTACCTCACCGACCGGCCACCCCACCCCGCAGGCCACCTCGCCCAACTCACGCCCTTCCTCAACACCTGCGCGGCGTGGGCCACCGCCATGGACACCCGAGCCGGCCAGACCATGGCCACCCGCCTGCGGATACTCACCACCCAGGTCGACCACCTCACCTCCGAGCTCATCAGCATCCAAGAGGACATGGGGAACGCAGTCGCCGTCCTGCCCCCGCACCGCACCCCAGCACCCCGGCACCTACCCCCCACACCCCCGCCACGCACCGCCCTCCCGCCGACGGTGCCCATCGCGCCCGCTGCTGTTCAGCACCGCTGATCGCATTACCAAAGAGGGTCCCGTGTGGCTGTTGTTGGTACACCCGGCTATCAGAACGTGTGGAAAGGCGAGTCAGGTAGCTGCGGGGCCGGTGTGGCCCGCCCTGGGGCATGCCGGCAGTTGCCCATCGTTCGTGGTCCAGCCACGCACCGTTGATGTGCTGGAAGCTCCGGGCCCGCCTCGCCTTCGCCCAACACCCCACCTCCACCACCGATTAGGAGATCCGCCTTGCCCGACGCACCAGCAGAGCCGTTCATCCCGATCCGGCACAGCATCACCGGCGAGATCACCACTACCGGCTACAACGGCGCCGCGCGGCGGATCCTGCTGCAGGCCGGCTTCGAAGAGGCGCCAGGCTGCGCCTGCCGAGCGTCGGAACCCGGTACGGAGCGGACGCACGGGCCTGCTCGGCAGCCAGCGAACTGCTCGCCGCCGGCCGTCCCCTGCACCTGCATCGAGCCCTCAGTCGACCGATGAGCGCCGGCAGTACGCCCCGGTTGGCCCGGTCGCCGATGTGGGCACAGTCCGTGATCCGCTCCGAGGGCGGCCAGCCTCTCCAGCGCATCGCCAACCCACCCGCACCTGTTGAAGGGGTCTCGTTGTGACCACACCCGGAACGCCTGCCAGTCCAGCGCGTACCAAGGGCGGCGAGCTACGGGCCAAGGTGGCTCGGCTGCTGGCCGACCGGCCGGCGGACAGGCTCACGATCGGGGACATGGCCCGGCAGCTGGGCCACTCCCACGGCGCCGTCCGCAACGCCGCCCTTACCCTGGTGCGGCGCGGCGAGGCCGACCAGAGCGGATCCGGGCAACCGGAGTTCCGCGCGAACGCGAAGACCGCCGCTGCCGCGCAGTCCGCTGTGATCAGCCCACCGGGCACTCACTCTCCCCGCGCCCAGGCGGCCACGGCCCGCACGACCATCCCCGCAGCAGCCACGCCCAGGCAGACCGGCCCGATCCGCCGCGCGGGGGGCCAGGTCTACCACCCCCGGGAGCTGGCCGATCTGCCCGACGTCGAGGCGCTGAATCGCTTGCGCGACGCCGACGTGCCGGTGCTGCTCTACGGCCCTCCGGGCACCGGCAAGACGAGTCTGGTCGAGGCGGCGTTCCCGGACCTGCTCACCGTCGCCGGTGACGGCGACACCACGGTCGGCGACTTGGTCGGCGAGTACACACAGGCCGACGCGGGAGCCTACGTCTTCCAGTACGGTCCCCTGGTCACCGCGATGACCGAGGGCCGCGCCCTGCTGATCGACGATGCCACCTTGATCTCACCGAAGGTCCTGGCGGCGCTGTATCCCGCGATGGACGGGCGCAGGCAGATCCAGGTCAAGGCCCACAAGGGCGAGACCATCAAGGCCGAGCCGGGCTTCTACGTGGTGGCGGGCCACAATCCCGGCGTCCACGGGGCGGTGTTGACGGAGGCGCTGTCGTCCCGGTTCAGCGTGCAGATCCAGATCGGCACGGACTACGACCTCGCCCTGGCGCTGAGGATCGATGCCCGGGTGGTCCGGGTCGCCCGACACCTCGCTCGCCAAGTCGAACTCGGCGAACTGGGCTGGGCCCCCCAACTGCGGGAACTGCTCAGCTACCAGAAGACCGAGGCCGTCCTCGGCACCAAAGCCGCGCTCGCGAACCTCGTCGGCATCGCTCCTGTGGAGGATCGCGACGCCGTCGCCGCCGCCGTCATCAAGGCTGCCGGCGTCAAACAGGTCGCTCCCCTCACCCTCGGCAAACAGCTCCCCGCCTCAGCCGCCCGGCAGCCCCCGAGCATCGGCTCCGCACACCGGGGCCGCTCGCGATGAGCGCCCACCACCACGTCCAGTCCCCCGCCACCACCCGGGACAACGACGCCGACCTCGCGCGATGGGACGACGACGGCGCCCCGCCCGCGCAACCCCGTTCCTCCCCGGACGCGTGGCTGCGCGTGGGAGCCGAACTCGGCGACCGGCTGGTCGCCCTCTCCGGCCGCCAGGACCTCCTCGTCACCTGCCGCCCCGGCACGCGCAGCGGCGCACCGGCCGCCTATTTCCCCACGCTGGGCGAGGTCGAGTTCGACGCCCGCCTGTTCGCCCCGCTTAAGCCCCACGAGATCCATCCGCGGATCGTTGGCGACGAGGAGCGGTATCCCGCCGCCTGGGGAGTGTTCGTCCACGAGGCCGCGCACGCGGCCCACTCCCTCTGGACACAGCCTGCCGGAGCGGACCCCCGTGTCGTCGAGGCCGCGCTCCTGCTGGAGGAGAGCCGCGTCGAAGGCGCACACCTGATCACGCGGCCCACGGACCGCACGTACCTGCGCACCAGTGCCCGGACCCTGGTCATGCCCGACATCGCCCACCCCACCCTTAAGGGCATCGAGCACGCCGCCGCCGTGGCGGCCCTGATCCTCGGCCGCCGTGACGTCGGCATCCTGGACCCCGGCGAGACCCGGGCCGTCGCCGATCTGTGCGAAAAGGTGCTGGGCGCAGACCTGCTGGCCACCCTCACCCGCATCTGGACCGCAGCCCACCAGTGCGCCGACCACGACGCCACGACCATGCTCGCGCACGCTCAAAAATGGTGCGACGCTCTGGACACCGCGACCCCCGCCCTGCCCGTGCCGGAGAACCTCACCGATCTGCTGTCCGGCGCCGTGGTGGCCGTCATGGACAGCGCGGCCGCCACCGACGCCGCCGACCTCGCGGCACAGGCCGCAGCGACCAACGCCATGGCCGCGCAGTCCAAGGCGCAGGCACAGGACCGCGCCCAGCGGGCCGGCCAACGACGCAAAGCCGCCGCCACCGCCAAGTCGGTCTTCAACGCCCGTGGCACCACCGTCACCCCCGACGGCACACCAGCGCCCCACGGCAACCCGGTCACCGGCACCCGCAGGCCCACCGCCGCCGAACAGCGTGCCGCCGCACGCCTGAGCCGCGCCCTGCGCGCCGCCGCCTACCGCGAGCGGACCGAGGAGCGGACCACCAGCCCCACCCCGCCCGGCCGCCTCAACATGCGCGCGGCCCTCGCCCGCGACGCTCAGCGCGCGGCCGGGTCCGTCCCCACCGCGGAACCGTTCACCCACACCCGCCGCCGCAACTCCCCCACCCCACCGCTGCGTGTGGGCATCGCCGTCGACGTCTCCGGCTCCATGCGTGCCGCCTGCGCACCCGTCGCGTCCGCCGCCTGGATCGTGGCACGCGCAGCAGCCCTGACCGACCCCGACTCCCTTACCGCCACCATCGCCTACGACCAGCACCTCACCGCACTGACCCGACCCACCCACCGAGCACCAGAACGCGTGACGACGTTCGACGCCAACGGCGGCCACCACAACCTCGGCGACGCCATCGACGCACTCGACCACGGCCTCGAACTCAGCCGCCCCGGCGCCGGCCGCCTCCTCGTGATCGTCACCGACGCCCGGTACAACAGCGACGAAACCACTCAAGCCGCCACCCGCGTCAAGCAACTCACCACCGCCGGCTGCGCCGTACTCCAGCTCACCCTCACCGCGCAGTCCCTCCACCTGCCGGGGACCACCTTGCTGCACCTGCCCCAGCCCTCCAGCGCTCCCGCCGCCATCGCCACGGCGGCCACAGACGCCATCCGCAGGACACGCTGAGACGACGCAGAAGGCGGAAGCGTCCCCGAGACCACCGCCAAGCACTCCAGACCACCTCCGTCCGCCGCATGACTCGTGCATCTGATGCACGACCCTCCGCAACAACGCAGGCCACCACCCCAACCGCCAACGAAAGGCACTCGATTTGAAGCCCCAGACCAGCACCCCGACCTCGAACGCAACGCCCATCAAACGGAATTCACCGGGGGTCCGGAAAAGCTGGACGGTTGCCCACACCTGTGGACACGAGATCACGCACGACCTATCCGGCCGGCCCGCCGACAAGCGCGCGGGATTCGCCCGCTGGCTCGCCGGCCGGGACTGCACCGACTGCTGGAAAGCCGACCGCGACAGTGACACAGCCAGCCGGGAGGAATGGCTCGCCGCCAAGCGCGCCGAAGAACAGGAATCAGCTGCCACATGGGCCCGACAGTTCGACATGCCGCCGCTGGAGGGCCCGGAGAAGGCACTGGCGTGGGGCGAGCGGTCGCGCCACCAGCTGATGACCGCCGCCCATACCGCCCTGGTCGCCGAAGGGTTCCCTGTCAAGTCAGCGTGTTGAGATCTGCTGCCTGGGTGGGTAGGTGGCTGCATATGCGGAAACGACGAGCGAGTGTCGGCCAGTGCTGGCAACGTTTCAGCCTGAGTTGCTTGGAGATGTCGGTCAGAACCAGGAACGGCTGGAAGCTCAGACGCCGCTTAGCGTTACCGATCCAGGAGAAGGGGCCATGCACGGCACCGCCAGCCGACTTAGCACCGAAGGGACCACCCCGTGAGCCCCAGCGACATCGCCGCCCTCGTCGCGGGCACAGCAGCCCTCCTCGCGATACCCGCCTCCATGGTCATCGGATGGCGGCAGGTCAAGGCGGCACAGGCAACCGCAGATGCCACCGCCGAAGCTGGACGACGAAACGCCGAGGCCGTCTATCAGGCAGCCCTCGACGGCATCCAGGCCCAGTCCCGCGAGGCCCGCGCGCACCGGCAGTGGGATGTCCGCCGGGAGATATGGGCCGCCTACCTCCTTGCCGTTGACGAGATCCGTCGTACGCCCGGCGGCACGCGGCACGATGAACACCTGCCTCCCACTCGCCAGCAAATGAATGAACTGCTGCGGCACTTCGCGCTGCTGGAGCTGGCAGGTCCGGCAAACATCTTGGAGATAGCCCGCGAGATCAACGAAGCGGCCCAGAACATCGTCTACACCCGCAGTGGACGGGACGGTTTCAGCAAGGCGCGAAGGGCCCTGATGCTGCCGACGAGAAGCCGCACAGCATCCTCTGAGCACGTGGCTGCCGCTCAAGCAGCCAACTCTGCTCTCACAGCGTTCTTCCGCGCTCGCGGATCTGCCCCGGACGACCGAGAACGTCTCGCAGAGCAGGCAAGAAGCACCCTGATGGAGTGCTCGTTCCTCGACATTACACACAGGTTTGCGCTGGAACGCGTCACCCGTGAAGCCGTCGCTCCCGGAAGGACTGCGCAGCGCATGGAGTCCGTGCTCGCCGAGATCCGGGACCGGTTCGTCACCGAAGCAAGCCAGGCCTTGGCCGACCATGCCTAGGCGGCTGCTCGGACACATCAGCCGAGAGTGTGGAGGCCCGGCCGGGCCCGCTCGAAGCCAGACTGAATGTCGGCGCCGCCGGCCGAATGGAGAACCAGCTAGCGGAGCGGCTTGGCCTTTGGTCTGTGCAAGCGACCGGTCAGCCAGGATCGGGCGAGGTGTCGTTGTTCGCCGAGTTACTGAGGTTGATAAGCCTCAGGAGAGTCATCACCTGGTGACCGCGACGCTCGCGGTCCTCGGTGTCGTGGGGGGCCTCGATGAACCGTAGAAGCGCGGCCAGGAACGCATCCTCCACCCGCTCGCCTGCGGCGTGGAGGGCCTGTCGGGCAGTGGCGGCTTCGGCCTTTCCCCGTTGCCTTTCGCGGCGTTGGGCGGTGAGCCAGTCTTCCAGCTGGGCGGCCCTGATGGCCAGGCGTGTCCTGGGGTCGTAGTCGACGACGGTTCGGCGGTGTCCCTCCAGGGAGAGAATGGGGACCTTGAGGACTGGTTCCGGGTGCCAGTGGACTTTCAGGTAGGCGAGCGAGCCTGCTTCATGGAGGGCGTCGTTGTAGATCTCGGCGAGGGCGGCGAGTCCTCCCTCGATCTCGACGAGGGGCAGGTTCTCCGGCGGGCCCAGGGGCATCTCCTTGTCCGGCCCGTTGAGCCGGGCGACGACCACCTCCGAGTTCCGCCACTCGATGTGCCCTATCTGGACCAGGTCTTCTCGTTCCAGGGCGAGGAGGGCACGGCGAGTCTTCTCCATGTCGGATCGGGTGGCGGCGTCTCCTCCGGCAAGGTCCCGCATCTGAACCCATGCGTCGGGGCGCTTGCTGTTCAAGGCGCGAAGGGACTCAAGAAGCTGTCGTTGTACGCGCCCGTGGCCTCTGCTCATGAGATAAGCGTTGCACGGGTAGTAATTGACTCTCCCGATACATCGCTTACTTGGGCGTCGGGACGCTGGTCGGCATGAACACATGGATCGTCATGGCTTCCGAGGCCGCCTCTGAGACCGTCCCGCTCGTGACGCTCGGTGTGATCGGGGGGCTGGCCGCGCTGATGTTCTCGGGCTTCGTCATCGTGGCGCTGGTCAACCGGCACACTCCTCCGCAGACCAGCACGCCCCCGACGCCCGCGTCTGCTCCTGCGCCGCGTTCCGGCTGGACGTACACGGCTACGGTCGCCGCTGTTGTGGGTGTGGTGGTGGCCATCCTGGCCTGGCTGTTGCCCCGGTAGCCGCGGAGCGCCGAGGCAACATCCTCAAGCTCCGCGCCGAGGCTGCTCTGCCAAGACCCTTTCACCTGTCCGGTGCGGGTGGCTCCTGAGCGGGAAACGGGATCCCAGGCCTCCAGCAAAGACCTGGGTGCCCCGAGACGTTCCACGTTCCGGGGCACCCAGAAGCACTCGCCAGCTCACCCGCACAGAACCCCTCTTGGTCAGCTTCAACAAGCTGATTCAACAGGGAAGGCGACACCTGGGACGAGGCCGACTGGGCCGCCCTGGAGGAGAAGACCCGCACCGTCTCACGAGCCGGGTGGTGGATCGACCAGGTGCGCCACGAGGCGCCACATAACCGAGTGGAGGTGGAAGGACTCCACCGCCGCCACGTCGCAGCGTGGGTGGCGAAGCTGAGGGCAGCCTGACCCGGGAGACGCCGGGGAGGGCGGAAAGCAGCCCTGACAACGCCGTGACGGGCCGGAACTACCAGACGGCCCGGGTGCGGCAAGCAAGGCGGAGAGGTGTAACGAGAGTGAACCAGTGGTTGAACCCCCGTAACTCCACCGCCAGCTCAAATCTGGTGGATATGGGCTGGATTGCAGTAGGCGCTGAGTTTCTGGTTGACGAAGCGCGCCCGGCGGCGGTTTTGGTTGCTGTTGTCGGGAGTCACGCCGAAGGTCTGCGGCGTAGGCGTGGCCATGCTGCCGGGGAAGAGCTGGGCACCACCCCCGCCGATCGGTTTGTGTGGTGAACGTGGGAACCGCTGCGCGGCCTGCCGTCTGTCCGCACCTCCAGTGCGGAAGCGGCCAGGTCCGTCGTCGACCGGGAGTCGCGCAGTGGGACGGAGCCGCCGTAGTAGTCCGAGGACGGGAAAGCCGTCCACATGGCGAAGGGCGGCAGCTGTTTCGCAGTGCAGGTACTGAAATGCCAGGAGGTCGTGGGTGAATACCGACGAGCTGGAGTGGGCCTTGATGAAGGCCGAACGCCGGGTACTGGGGATCCAGGCCAAGCTGCATCGTTGGGCGACGGATGATCCGTCACAAACGTTTGATGATCTGTTCAACCTCGTCTGTGACCCGGCGTTCCTGCTGATCGCGTGGAGCCGGGTGCGGAGCAACAGGGGAGCCCGTTCGGCAGGGGTGGACGGCTTGACCGCCACCGGTGTCGAAGTCCGTTATGGCCTGGAGGAGTTCCTGGCCATGTTGCGGGTCGACCTGAAGACCGGGGCGTTCCGCCCGATGCCCGTACGAGAGCGGATGATCCCGAAGGCCGGTGGCAAGCTGCGCCGGCTGGGGATTCCGACGGTGCGGGACCGGGTGGTGCAGGCGGCTCTCAAGCTGGTCTTGGAGCCGATCTTCGAGGCGGATTTCAAACCGTGCTCCTACGGCTTCCGCCCGAACCGGCGCGCTCAGGACGCCATCGCCGAGATCCACCACTACGGAACCAGCATCTATCACTGGGTCCTGGAGGCGGACATCACGGCGTGCTTCGACGAGATCGACCACACGGCCCTCATGGGCCGGGTGCGAGACCGCGTCGGAGACAAACGCGTTCTGGGACTGGTGAAGGCGTTCCTGAAGGCTGGCATCCTCTCCGAGGGCCAGATGGTCAGGCGCACCGACACCGGCACCCCGCAGGGCGGCATTCTCTCGCCTCTGCTGGCCAACATCGCCCTGTCCGTGCTCGACGAGTTCTTCGCCGAGCAATGGCAGGCCGCCGGACACGACAGCAACGCGCGGACCCGGCTCCGTCGTCGCGGAGGAGCGACCTACCGCCTCGTGCGGTATGCCGACGACTTCGTGGTGATGGTGGCCGGGACGAAAGCGCACGCTGAAGCGATCCGGGGCCAGGTCTCAGAGGTGCTCTCCCCGATGGGCCTGCGCCTGTCGGAGGAGAAGACGAGCGTCGTCCATCTCGACGAGGGCTTCACCTTCCTCGGCTTCCGCATCCAGCGGCAGCAGCAGAAGGGAAGCAGCAAGCGATACGTCTACACCTGGCCGTCCGACAAAGCGTTGACGTCGGTCAAGCACAAGGTGAAGACCATCGCGCGACAGACCACGAACGTCACGCTCGGCACCCTGCTGCGCCGGATCAATCAGGTGCTACGGGGATGGACTGCGTACTTCCAGCACGGCGTCTCGTCGCACACCTTCCACTACCTCAGCCACTATGTGTGGTGGCTGGTCGGAAGGTGGCTACGGAAGAAGCACCGCCGTGCCAACAGGAAGCAACTACGGCGTCGGTATCAAGTCGACCGATGGCTGTGGGCAGACCCCACGGAGAACGTGCGGCTCTATCTGGCCGCATCCAGGGAAGTCACTCGCTACCGGTTCCGCGGCGAGAGAATCCCCACCCCGTGGGCCGAGTACGCGGCACGCCAACTCGCCTAGCGCCACGAAACAGTGGAGAGCCGGATGCTCGGCAACAGGCACGTCCGGTTCGGGAGGCGGCCTGGGGAAACGGGCTGGCCGAAAGGCCACTACCGCGCCCCAGGCCGACCTCACCGCGACGCCAACGGCACTGACCTGCCCGAACTCCTCGACGCCGCCACCGATACGGACCGCGGTACGGAGAACCCGTACCGGTAGGCGCGGGGCTTTATAGACGACGATGCTCGGTTCGCGAAACCGGGGATTCTGCGGACTCTTGAATCCTCCCCACCGCCACCCGCGCCCCGTGGAAGGACTCCCTGTGTCCGAAAGTCCCCGCCCGCCGTATGTTCCCGACGACGTCCTCACCCCCCACCGGGACATCACCCATCAGCACTTCCGTCCCGGCGACCAGATCGTGGTCCTCAAGGGTGCGGCGGGCGGGGAGTTGTGGGGGGAGTCGATGTCGGTGGTCACGCCGTCGTGGCACACGCCGACGGACGAGGACGGGTGGCGGCTGCGCAACCCGTCCGGCGGGAGCCAGACCTACGTCACCGCCCATCCGCGGTACATGGTGCATCTGTCCCGTCGGTGCCCGGACTGCCTAATCCATCTGCGGGCGATGGAGGGCTATCTCCTGCCGAAACTGATCACTGTGGGCGAACCGGTCGACTGCGGCTGGTACACGGTCACCCTGCTGAACCAGCTCGTCCACATCGACGACGCCCGGGGCGGGCGGTGATCCCCCATCTGTGGCAGCGGGGCATCGACGCCGCCGGGCCGCTGGAAGAGGCGCTGGGTCGGCCCGTCACCACGAGGGAGGGCCTGACCGATCACATCGTCGTCGCGCACTGGAACCTCCTGGGCCACTTCATCGAGGGTGAGGAGGAGACGTGGACGTCCGCCGGCTGGGCCGAGCATCTCGACGATCCCACCCTGGAGTTTCCCTTCGCAGCGGACGAGCAGGGAATCCGCGAACCGCTCTTCCATCTCACCGTCGAACTCCACCCGCAGGACCGGGAGCCGGCGTCGGCCGAGTGGTCGGAGATCGCCCACCGTCTCGCCCGTGCCACCGGCATCGCGCCGCCCGGTGACCAACTGGCGTGCCGCTGGATCGCCGTCCAGGCCCAGCCGGGCCGCCTGGATCTGGTGGCCAACCTCATCCGCCTCGACGGCACCTGGCAGCCACAGTCCGCCCAGCTCCCCCAGCGCCTCGCGGCGGAGGCCCGCCGCATCGAGGCCGACCTCGGGCTCCGCTCCCCCCGGGCCAGTGACGAGTCGGCACCGGATCCGGGTACACCGGCACCCGTTGCGGGCGTAGAGGCCGAGATCGGTCTGTTGCTCCGTCATCTCGCCGACGGGACGAGCGGCCCGCTGGCCACCGTGCGCGGGGTTGTCGAACACTCCGCACATCGCCTCGCCCAGCTGCCCGGGGCGTACGGGTCCGAGGCCGGGCAGCGTCTGGAATGGTCCGCTCGGCGTCTGGACGCCCTCCAGCGGGATCTCGACGCCACCGCCACCGCGCTGTGCCGCACAGGCCGGACCACCCCACAATCCCCTGGCGTCGCCGCCGGTCCGCCCGCAGCCCCGGCGTACCGCTCCCGCTGATCCCCCACGAACAGAGAGCCCATGATCTTGTCCCTGGCCAACCGATTCCTGACCCTGGAGCGGGACGAGGGCCCCGGTGAGGTCCTCGCGCGGGGAGGTGATCCGGAAGCCCACGGCATCCTGGAGCGCTCGGGTTTCGTGCCCGTTGTCCGCGTCCACGAGGTCTACCACCGGCTGCCCATCGGCCTCGACCCTGTCGGGGAGACGCGGCTCGCCACCCGGGCCGTCGCCCGGCTCCGTACCGCGGGCTGCCCCCTCCGGTGAGACGCGGCGTTCGACACCGAAGCCCGCGAGGCTCGCTATCTTCCGCTCGGTGCCGAGGTCGCGAACCTCGCCGACAGCATCCGGTCGGCGACCACCAGCGACGAGGTCGCCGAGGTGCTCGCGGAGGTCACCGCCGCATACGACGGCGTCCTCGCCGGACTCGCCGACGTCCTGAGTGCCACCGCCGACTTCCACCAGGGCCTCGGCGGCCCCGTGGACGGGGCGATGGCGGAGCATTTGCGGTACCTCACCGTCCACGGCCTCGGCTCCGTCGCCGCCGACCTGCGCGGTATCCGTACCGATCTCGCCGACCGCCGAACACTCCACCCGAGGCGGTCGGTATGCGGCAGCGGAGTCCCGGTCACCGAGCGAGAAGCCTCCGCGGTCTGCGCCTGCCCTGCGCCGCCGGCCATCCCGCCGCCACAGGCCCCCGCGGCGACCGTCCGCCGCCGCTGACCCGCCCTCCCCCACTCACTGAGGAGACCATGCCCGACCTGCACGACACCCATGACATCGAAGCCCATGACCTTGAGTCGTTCGCCGCTGTCCTCGCCGACGAACTGCCCGGCGCCTGGGTCAGTACCCACCAGCAGCACACCGAACAGGCCGACCAGTACGCCCGCGCCGAGGACGTGTGGGACATGAACCTCATCGCCGACGCCCTGGCCCATCGCGTACTCGGGCAGGACGCCGTGCTGACCCGCGACGACGGCACCCGCCTGTACCTCATCGGCCGCCCCGGCGCCGAGGAGGAGTTCCTCGTCGCCGCCATGGCCCCGCCCGGCATCCCTGCGAGAGCGTTCCAGGCAGTGCGCGAGCCCGACGGCATCGCTGTCCCCGCCGACCCGTTCCGTGCGGCGGACGCCATTACCGGCGATCTGCTCCCCCGCTACGACAAGGCCCTCGCCCAGGTCCAACACAACGCCGTGCACCCGCCGCCCGCCATGGCACCGGCACCGGCCCGGGAGGCGGTGACCATGACCTGGTTCGGTGACGGGCTGCTCGCCGCGAAGCCCGGGAGCCAGAAGGCCGCCGCCGTCCTGCACGAGAACGGCTTCGCCTGGGACCCGGCGGAGAAGGCGTTCGTCCTGTCCGGAGACGACACCGCCCGCCAGGCGCAGGCCGTCCGGACGGCCGGTGCGCGGCTGGAGGAGCTGGGAATCGGCGTCGTGCTGCGCCACCCGCACAACCGTCCCGCCCTCGACACCAGCGGCGCCGCCCCCGTCGCCCAGCGGGCCAGGCCCGCCGCACGCACCCGATGACGCCGGACGACGGGAAGCCGCAGTTCGCGGTCCTGGAGTACATCTCGATCGCCCGGGACCCGCGAACCCAGCTCGTCGTCGCGATCGGCGGCGACGAGCGGGCCGCCGGAATCCTGCAGACCACCGGGCAGTTCATCTCCCATCCCGGGCCGCGCGGCCCGTACCACCGCCAGCCGCACGCCCTCCCGGTCGAGCAGCAGCGCCAAGGCGCCACCGCGGCGGCCCACGCCCTGCTCCTCGCCGGATTCAGCGTCCACCTCGACCCCACGCTCAACATCCTCACCACCCCCGGCGGCGACCAGCAGGCAGCCCACCGCTACCTCGAACACCTCATGGAGCGTGCCGATGCAGCCGACAAGGACCGGAGTGTCGCGGACATTCTGACCGAGCTGTGTGCTCCGTCCGGACTGCTGCCCGGTATCGACAGGGCACTGCGTTCGACCTGGTTCAGCTGGGGCGAGCGTCTGCGGGACAGCGGGCAGGACCCCGCCCCCGCCGAACGGCTCATGCAGATCACCACCAGCCTTGCCCAGCACACCCGGCAGATCGAACAGCTCCGCAACACCGCCGCCACCCGGCCGGTGACGTCCCCTCCCCAACCGCCCGCCGTACCGCCGGCCCGCCGCCGGTGATTCCGCATCAGTGAAGGAGACCCCCCTTCCCCATGGGCAATCGAGCCGACGACGAGGGCACCGACGTCGAGATCTACCGCAAGGCCCTGAGCACCACGATCCACGCCGACACGCCCACCGGTGCCCCGGAACAGCTCCTCGCGCTCCTCGACGAACTCGGCCTGCAGCGTCAGACCCTGGTCACGGCAGGCCCCGCCTACGTATGGCACGAGACTCCCGCGGAACTGCCCGAACCCGAGCAGAAACGTCTCGCCACCCGGGCCGTCCCCACGCTCCTCATGGCCGGATACATCGTCAACATCACGTCGGACGTCTTCGACCCAGTCGCCTACCAGGAAGCCGTAGCGGAATACATGAGCCGCGCCAGGCCCCCGGGTGCCACGGAGCCCGCTCCCCTGCCGCCCAGGGCCCCGGCCACGGGGGCGACGCGCACCAGCCGCAGTACCTGAACCAGGTCCGCCCCCGCCTCACGGCGGGGCCGGCCACCGCACCCCACACCCCGTTCCTTCTGGAGTCCCGGCAATCCCAGACCGCACGCCCCCATCCCGCATCAGCGCATCCAAGCCGCCCCGGCTTGCCGTCTTCCTCGCCCGCCGCTGTCTGCGCGCCCGCGCCCTGGGCAGCCCCGGGCGGACGAGCCCGCTCGACCCCGCCGACTGGGCGGCCCTGTACGAATCCCGCCGCGGGCGGCACCTGTGACCATCCACCGCGCTCTTCTGTCCCGGAGGACCATGACCGACACGACTCCCTCCCCTGTCCGTCTCGCCGGGGAGATCGCCCGGCAGATCGACCGGCTCGCCGCCCACCTCTCCCAGGCCCCGCCCCACGAAGCCGTCCAGATCCTGAGCGCCGTCCTCGACCCCGACGACGGCGCCCTCGCCCGGTTCACCACCCTGCTGGCCACCGGCTCCCACTACGCCAAGGAGCAGCGCGAAAACGGCGGGCCGTTCCCGGCCGAAGTGTGGCTGGCTCTCGGCCGCGCGGCGAACGAACTCCATGACGTAGGGCTGGACCTCGACGAGCACGCGGACACCTTCCGGCAGCTCGCCCGGCCACCGGCTCCCGGCAGCCCGCCCGTTGCCGCGAAGCCGTCCTCGCCCAAGCCTTCGGGGAGGAGCCGGTGAGCAAGCAGTTCTGGGATGAGTGGAACGCCCGGCCGCAGCAGCACTACCTCATCGAGCCCCGCTACCTGGCCGGCGGCGGCGACCTGCGGCATGTGACCGAGTTCCTGCGGGCCTCTGGCTGGAAGGACCTGTCCAGGACCGGCGGACCGATCGTCTTCGACAGTCCTGACAGAAACGTCCGGATCGGGTTCGACCCGCTGGTCCAGCCGGGCGGCTGGACCATCCGGGGCAGGTCCGACGGGCACCAGGAGGAATGGCACGCCACCCTTGGTCTGCAGACCCCGGCGGAGATCGTCGCCGGGTTCACCGACGCCCTCACCCGACCGCGCTCCGCCCACGCCCCCAACCCGTGGGCACCGCTGGAGCGCCAGGGGTGGGAGGCCCAGCCCGGCCGGCATGTCACCGCCGTCAGCCCCGACAAGAACACCTGGCTCCAGTGGCACGAGTCAACCCCAGGGCAGGCGCACTGGTGGGCGTCAGCCCGCACCGAGCACGGCACCGCGTGGCACGCGGTCTTCACCCCCACCACGCCGATGCATCTGATCGAGTCGTTCAGCGCGGCGCTGGCCGACCCGAAGCCGGTGATGCGGCCCCGCGGGATGTTCCCGCCCAGCAACCGGATCCGCACCACCTCGGTGTCCGTGCGGCCCGAGGAACTCTCCGCCTGGCAGCAGGCGAGGATCACCGCCGCCCGTGCCGCCGCCTGGGCCCGCAGCAACTGGGCCGGTGCCCGTCCCCGCAAGACCACACCCGCCCCGTCCCCGTACGCCAACGCCGGGCAGGCACCCGCCCGCCGCTGACCCCCGTCCGCTGAGGAACTTGATGAGTCACAGCCCCGATCAGGACCCACCGCCCGGCCGGCCCTTCTTCTCCCGCGCCAACGGACCCACCGACCGGGGCCGTGTCAACCGGGCGGACCAGCTGTACGAAATCGCTCCGCGCCATCTCGCGGGCGGCGGGGACCCGCGCCACGTGACAGAGGTCCTCCTGGCCTCCGGCTGGAGCGACCACTCGGTCCCCGGATACCCCCATGTCCTCCTGCGCAGCCCCGACCGCATGCTCCAGCTCGTCCTGGAACCGAGCGGCCCGGACCCCCGCGACACCTGGTGGCGTGTCTCCTCCCACTCTCCGTCCAATCCCGACCCGGACTGGGTTGCCCACTTCGGCGGCTACACCCCCGCCGAGATCGTCGCCGCCTTCACCGACGCACTCCTGAACCCGCCGCCCGGTGAAGCACCCGACATCTGGGCGGTTCTCACCGGCCGCGGCTGGACCCTGGCGCAGGACCGGGACGCCTACGCCGTGTCCCCAGACTCGACCGCCCACGTCGTCCGGCACACCATGGCCACCTACTCCGGCCCGCCGCTGTACGACTGGCGCGTCGAGACCAGCCCTCCGCACCCGCGCGGCGGCTTCGCATACATGTGGGGCGCCAAGATCACCGACGGTGCCCCGGCACATGCCCTCGCCGCGTTCATGACGGCACTGTCGGACCCCGCGCCGCTCCTGCGGGAGCAGAGCGCACCGAACATCGCCCACCGCCACGCGGTCGGCACTGTCTCCTCCGTCTCCCCGGCCCAGCACCGGGAAGCGCACCAAGCCCGGCTGCGCGCCGCGGCCGGCCCCAGGTCACAGGCCCTCCATCGCGCCGCGCCCCCGCCGTCCCTGCCCCGGCCCACCGCCCCGCCCCGGCACAAGCGCTGACCAACCCCGGTCGGCCAGAACGGTGGCCTCTCTTTCCCTGTCCGCGCCCTCGCCCGGAGCTCTCTCATCCCTGACCGCACCCCGACCGCGCCGTCCCGACCGCGCCTCTTGCGCCGCCTGGCCGGATTCCTCACCAACCGCTCACCACGCCCCAGCCCCCGTGCCGACCGTGACCGAAGCGATCCGCCCGCCATCCCGACGTACTGGGGGCCGCTCTTCGAAACGCAACGACGCCAGAACTCCTGACACACCAGCCCCGCCCCGTGCGAAGCCGAAACACGGCACTCCGCTGAACCACCCCAGGGCAGCGCCATCGCGCCCCTCGAAGGAGTCACCATCGCCCCGATCATCCAGTCAGACACCCATCTGAACCGCCTCGACCGCTTCATCCGCACATCCGCGGACATCGTGCTGGCCTTCGACGGCGATCCAGCCCAGGAGCAGACCAGAGACGGCCGGCCGTGTGACGAACTGGCATACGGCTGGGCCGCCCACCGCCGCGACCGGCGCATGTGGGAAGCGTTCCAGCCCCTGGAGGAGTGCCTGGACGTCCTGCTCGCCACCGCCAACGCGCAGCTGGACATGCTGCCCGCCGCCTCACAGCCTGAGTGGCGGTCCAAGATCGAGGCCCTGGTCCACGCGGCGGAGACCATCGACGCCGAGCACAAGCAAACCGTCGCCCGGCTGCACACCCTTCTGTCCGTGCCCGACCCGACGGTGGACAGCGTCGATGCGGTCGTGACGGCGTTCTTCGACGAAGCCTGGCCCGCGCTCGATGTGTGGGCGAACGGCGCGGACGCTCTGGCCGGACTCGACACCGCGGTCCGCGCTCAGCAGGGCTCCGCCCAGTGCCGGACCGACACCTCGCCCGCCCTTCGCGGTCCGGCCGCTCGCGTCGCCGGGCCGCATCGGACCCGGCGGTGAGGCGGCCGGTGACCACCCAGCTGGTGGTCGGCCCCGCGGGCGGGAGGTTCTGGTCGTGCTGAGGCGGGAGCAGCTGGATCTGTTCGCGTCCGAGCACACCGGTTTCCTCAGTGATGTGTCGCCGCGGTATCTGGCCGGCCCCGGGGACGCGCGGCACACCACCCATGCCCTGGCCGCCGCCGGTTGGAAGGTCCGCTCCGACCCGCTCGCGCCGGTGGTCGACCTGGTCAGCCCCGACCGTCTCCACCGGCTGCGGCACGAGCCGCAGACCACAGCCGACGACGCGGCATGGTATCTGCGCAGCGAAGGCCCCTTCGAGCACTGGTACGCGCAGTTCACCGCGATCCCGGTGGAGATCCTCGCCGGTCTGACGGACCGCCTGCTTCCTTCACCCGCCGTGGAGCCGCCCGGGGTGTGGGAACTGCTGGCGGATGCAGGCTGGTCCCGCACCCCGCGCGGGGACGCGGCGCACTCGCCCGACAGCATGGTCAGCACCGAGCACCTGCAGATCGTCCGGGACGACCCGGCCCGCGCGTGGCGGATCACGGTCCGGCCCGACGCGGGTGAAGGGCCGTTGATCTGGAGCGCGTGGATCGCTCACGAGCCCCCGCCGCACCTGGTATCCGGTCTGATCGCCGCGCTCACCGACACCGCCCCTGTGCAGCGCGACTGGTCACAGACAGAGGCGCATTACAGCGCCCTGCGAACGGAAAGCCGGATGACCCCGGAGGCATACGTCGCGGCCCACCGCACCCGCCTCGACACCGTCGGCGCCCGGGTCCGCGCCACCCGCCGCAACGCCTCCCCCTCCGAAAGCACGCCTCCACTCAAATCCGCACCACTACGACAGGCAAGGTGACACCGCCATCCCCTCCCCGCACGACCCCCGTCCCTGCGATTCGCCGACCGTCCTCCCCGCACGCTCGCACCGGCTCCGGAGCACGGGGCAGTCCCCGTCCCCCGCCAGCGGCCCGGGGACTGTATGAACCGGGAGCGGCGGCTGGCCGCCTTCGCCGATACCCATAAGAACCGTGTCCAGTTCGATACGGTGCCACGCCATCTGGCCGGGCCCGGTGACCCCCGGCACGTCACGCACGCCCTGCACGCCGCCGGGTGGGCGGACCACTCCGACTCCCTGTCCCCCGGGGTGCTGCTCGTCAGCCCCGACCAGCGGCTGCGGTTGGGCCTGGACCACGCGCCGAGCGCTACCGGAGCCTGGTGGCGTATCCGCGGCCATCCCTTCACTCCGGGTTACAGGTACGCGGAGTTCAGCGCGCTGATCCCGGCGGAGATCCTGGGCGGGCTCACCGACGCGCTCATCCACCCGGTGCCGGACGACGTGCCGGACGTGTGGCCCGTCCTCACCGCGGCCGGCTGGACACAGGGGACAGACGACCACGGCGAGGAGTTCGCCGCCTCTCCCGATGAGCTGATGCGCGTGAGCCGTTCCGAGGAACTTGCCTGCTGGCGGGCCGAGGCCGGCGAGCGCCGCAGGGACGGCTCGTACAAGCGGATCTGGCATGGCTGGCTCCCGGAATCCGCCCCGCCGCATCTTGTGGCCGGGTTCATGGCCGCGCTCGTCAGCCCGGACCCGGTCCTGCGGGGCATGTACGACCTGACCGGGCACTACAGCGTCCGGCAGGAAACCTCCGGCGTCACCGGCGAAGCGGTGGTCGAAGCCCACCAGGGGCGGCTCAAGGCCGCCCGTGCTGCCCAGCGCCGGACCGGCCCCCCGGCCACCGCGCAGACCTGCCTTCCGTCCCGGCCCGTGGCAGCGGTCGCTCATGCGGGAAGGGCCCGGTGAACGTGACATGCAGGTGAGCGATCAGCAGCTGGCCGTCTTCGCCGATGATCACGGGCGGCCCGAGTACGACGTCCGGCCCCGGGCGCTCGTGGGTCCGGGCGACGCCCGGCACGTCACCCATGCCCTGGCCGCTGCCGGGTGGACGAGCCATGCCGATCCGCTCGCGCCGTCGGTACTCCTCACCAGCCCCGACCGGCAGAACGATCTGTTCCTCGCCCCGCTCTCCCACACCGATATCTGCTGGCGCGTCCTCGCCGCGCCGCCCGGGGGACCGGCGTGGTTCGCGGAGCTCGGACGCATGGTCCCGGTGGAGATCGCCGCCGGTCTTACCGACGCCCTCACCACCCCGCCCCGTCGGGTGCGGCGGACTCCGACGTCTGGCAGGTGCTCGCCTCTGCGGGCTGGACCTGCACCCTGCACGGGGATGGCACCGCCCGGGCCAGCTCCCCCGACCGGCTCCTGACCGCGCACCGGCGGCCGTTCGACCCCGGATACTGCGACTCCTTCGTCTGGGAGTTCTCCGCCGCCGGCCGCCCGGGAGACAGCGAGAAGGTCTGGGACGCCCGGATCTACGAGAGCGCCCCGGCGCATGTGCTCGCGGGATTCGCCCGCGCGCTCGTCAGCAGCGAACCGGTCCAGCGCCGGCGGGCCGACCCGCTCGGCCACCCCAGCGCCGTCCGGGCCCCCGGCCGCCTGTCGTCCATGGACGTCATCGGCGCCCACCACGCCCGCCTCACAGCCGCCTGGTCCTCGTGCAACCCGCCTGCGCCTCTCGGCCACCGCACCGCACCGGCCCCCGCCCGTCCCGCCGCCGAGCCCCGGCACGGCGCCGATGACCCGAACAACCGAAGGAAATAAGCCTCTTGACCGTTCCCCTCCCGCAGGACATTCACCGGCTTCGGCTCCAGCACCTCGCCCGGTTCATCCGTGAAAGCGCACAGATCACCACTGCCTGGGAGTCCTATGCCGAGACCCACACCGACCCCGACCACCACCCCCACGACCCCATCGCCTACCGGCAGCGCGAGCGGCGGCGTGACGCGGAACTGTGGCATGCCTTCACCGGCGTCCGCTACGGCGCCAAGGACCTGATCGCCACCGCCAACACGCAGATGCAGAACATCTCGTCCGCACTCCAGCCGAAACGGTGGGGCATGCAGCACCGGTGGGGGTGGCAGGTCTCCACCCTCGGCTCCGCGCTGGACCACCTCTCCGACCTCCAGCGCGCGTGGATCGACGTCCGCGACGCTCTGCCGCCGTTCGCCGGTCCGGGCACCGAGGAGTACGACGAGCCGCTCGCCGAACGCAACGCGGAGGCGTCGCACTACCTCCATGAGTGGTCGCACCACGGCCAGGCGGTCCTGGAGATCCACGAAGCCGCCCAGCACACGCCCCCGCGACTGTTCACCACCGCTCCCGCGCCGAGCCCGGCCACGGCCTGCGCACCGGTGGTCCGGCGATGACCGTGCCCAGCGCTCCCGGGTCGATCGAGGTCGACTTCATCGCACCACGCCACCTGGCCGGCAGCGGTGACCCCGCCTGGATCACCGTCCCGCTTCACCGCGCGGCCGGATGGAGTCACGGACACGACCCTCTGATGCCACGCGTCATCCTCTCCAGCCCGGGCCAGAAGGCACTCCTGCGGTTGGAGCCCGCCTCCGACAGCCAGTGGTGGAACGTCCACCACGCCGCGGATGCCGGGCGGCCCGCCTGGTACGCGAACTTCGGCGCACGCACCCCGGTCGAGACCATCGCGGGCTTCATCGACGCCCTCACCCACCCCCACTGCGTCCCGGCGGAACCGGACCCGTACGCACCGCTCCTGGCCGCGGGCTGGCTCCCGGCCCGGGACCACGGCGGCCTGACCTCCCCCGACGGCTTCGCCCACTTCGAAGGCGGCGGTGACGACACATGGACCGCCACCACAACCGTCGGCGAGGACCCCGAGAACCGCCTCTGGCAGGCCCGCTTCAGCGACACCGCCCCGCGATCCCTGATCGCCGGATTCACCCGTGCGCTGGCCGACCCCGCACCTCTGGCCAGAGATCTCCTGCGCCTGTCCCCCGCGGCCTGGGACCGCGCTCAGGTCACCTTCCAGAGCGTCCCCGCCGGCACGCTCGCCTCCGCGCTGGAGCGCCGCATCCAGCAGCTGACCGCGCCAGCCTCTCCCCGGCCGGTCACCGGTCCGCGCCCGCCGAAGGCTCCACCGCCGCCCCGCCGCTAACCCTGCCCCCGCACCCGGCCCCTGGATCGTCTCCCCTTGCCCAACACCCCCTCCTCTGCCAGTACCAGCCCCGGTACCGACCTCGCCTTCAAGGCCCTCCTCGGCTCTTTCGTCCTCGCCGTCCCCGCCGCCAACGCCGCCTGGCTCTGCGGCAATATTTCAGCCCGGCTCACCGGTGAACCGTGGGCCCCCTACCAGCCCGCCGACGCCCTGCTCCACCCCGACCGGCTCTGGCCCCACCTCGGAGAAACGTCCCTTCTCGTCGGCACGCGCATCGTCCCCGCCGCCTTCCTCATCGTTCTCGCCGTGATCGCCGCCGCGTGCTGGCGGCGGCACCGAGGCACCAGCGGAGGACGGAAGAAGGTCGCCGGCATGGCCAGGGCTAAGGATGTCGAACCGCTGCTCGCCAAGGCCATCACCGCCAAAGCCCGCTCCCTGCGCCCCAGTCTCAAGGACGCGAAGTCCATCGCCCCGTCCGACACCGGGATCCTTCTCGGCAACCTCCAGGGCACCCGGACCGAGGTGCGGATGGGGTTCGAGGACGTCGCCGTGGCCATCATGGCCCCTCGCTCCGGGAAGACCACCAGCCTGGCGATCCCGAGTATCCTCGCGGCGCCCGGCCCGGTGCTCCTGACCTCGAACAAGGCGGCCGGCGACGCCTACACGGCCACCTTGGACGCGCGGTCGGCTGTGGGACGGGTGTGGTCGATGGACCCGCAGCAGATCGCCCACGCCGAGCGGACCATGTGGTGGAACCCGCTCGCGGACGCCAAGACCCTCGACGGCGCCGGACGGCTCGCCGGGCACTTCCTCGCCGCCAGCGTGGACGCCTCCCAACAGGGCGACTTCTGGTCAAAGGCCGGATCCAACATCCTGTCCCAGTTGTTTCTCGCCGCAGCGCTCAACGAGCGGCCGATCACCGACGTCATGGACTGGCTCGCCTTCCCCGCGAACCGGGCCCCGCTCGACATCCTCCGCGATCACGGCTTCGCCGCCGTCGCCGCACAGTTGAAGGGCACCGTGGAGGGCCCTCCGGAAACCAGGGACGGCATCTACGAGACCGCCCGCCAGTACGCCGCCGCCCTCCTCAACACCGAGATCGCCCGCTGGGTCACCCCCCATGAAGCAATCGCGGAGTTCAAGCCGAACGAGTTCGTCACCTCCACCGACACGCTCTACCTGCTGTCGAAAGACGGCGGAGGCGGCGCCTCGGCACTGATCGCCGCGTGCGCGGACTCAGTCATGCGGGCAGCGACCGCCCAGGCCGAACGCGCCGGCGGACGCCTCGACCCCCCGATGCTCGCGATCCTCGACGAGGCCGCGAACGTCTGCAAGATCAGCGACCTGCCCGACCTGTACTCCCACCTAGGATCGCGCGGGATCATCCCGATCACCATCCTCCAGTCCTACCGCCAAGGCCAGAAAGTGTGGGGCGACGCGGGCATGGACGCCATGTGGTCCGCCTCCACCATCAAGGTCATCGGGAGCGGCATCGACGACCCCGACTTCGCGGACAAGCTGTCCCGGCTGATCGGCGACCACGACGTCGAAACCAAATCCACCTCCACCTCCGACTCCGGCACGTCCACGAGCATCAGCATGCGACAGGAACGCATCCTCCCCGCGGACGCCATCCGCGCCCTCGCCAAGGGCACCGCGCTCTGCTTCGCCACCGGTATGCGCGCCGCGATGCTCGACCTGCGCCCCTGGTACCAGGAACCCGGTGCCGACAAGCTGTCCGCCGCCTCCGCCGTCGCCTCTCAGGGCATCACCGCCCGTGCAGTCGTCAAGGCCGCACCCCAGCAGGGCAACTTCGGGAAGGCCGCGTAGCCGCCCCCAAAGCGCTCCGCCACCGCCCGTCTTCGTTCCCGACTCCACCCGAGGACTCTCATCGGCATCACCGACCATCACGACGTATTCGTCGGCTCCACCGACGACGGCTGGACCTTCGTCATCCTCAACACCCGCATCCCCACCGCACGGCAGACCCTGACTGCGGCCGGGTTCACCGCCCGCAGTCACCAGGTCCGCGCCCGCTGACACCCAGCCCCGGCCCCGGCCGAAGGATCCCCCGACCCTATGAAACCGACCGACATCCCCCGAGAAACCAGGCAACTGCGCCAGCTGGCAGACGCCTTCGAGACCCTGCACACCCAGGTCCGCGACCTGACCTGGCAGCCCGGCACCGACGCCCTCACCCGGATATCCCCCGCTGCTGATCCAGGCCCAGGAACTCACCGCCCGAGCGCTCGCCCGACTGCACGCCCTGGACGGGGGTCCCTACACCGCAGTTCCGGGGAGCCGTTCCAGCCTGGAGACGATCGCCGGCGCCGTCGTGTCCGCGTCCCTGGCCGCCTCCGACCTCGCCAGCACACTGGCCGAGAACCCCTACGAGGGAGCGCCCTTCCCCGGTCCGCCGGCCGACGAGGAAACCGTCCGCGCTGTCCGGCACGCCGAGGCCGTCCCGGTCATGACCGGGCATCTCGCCGATGCGGCCCACCATCTCGACATCGCCGCGACCTGCTGCCACTACGCCGCCGGCGGCATCACCCGCGCCCTCGCCCCCGCCCTGCGATCCCGTGCCGGCACCCGGCCGTCGGTCAGTGTGATCCCGGGCGGAGTGCGCCGGTGACAGTCCTCCCGCGGACAACCGCGTCCTGGTCTGCCCGCGGCAACCCGCTGGCAGCGGTGACCTGGTCACCGACACCCTCGGACCACTTGTCCACCTGATTCCTGCTGGCCCGCCGTCCACGACGCCGCCCCCGGGTCAGCCGCAACCTGACCGTTACCGCCCACGGCCGCTGAAGCACCCCCAGCGGCAGTGGCGTTCATGCGAAAGGCACTCGTGCCCGCCCCCACTCCACCCGACGCCCAGCCCCCGACACCGACCGTGTGGCCTGAACCGGTGTACCGGCTCACCCCCGCCCGGCACCGGGCGCTGGAGATCATCGCTCGCCACAGCGTCGTCGTGCGGGACTTCTCGCGTCGCCTGGCCCGGGTCAGCACCGGGATCTCCGCCCGGATCACCATGCCCGTCTTCGAAGCACTGCAGGCCGACGGGCTCATCGTGCGGGACCGGAGCACAAGTCTGTACACCGGACAGCGCGTCCTCCTCACCCCCGCAGGCCAAGCCACACTCAACGCGCTCGGGGAAGCACCGCCCTCCGGCCCCGGCATCGCCGCGCCGCGCGCCCCGGCCCGCGGGCACACCCGCTGACCGACACCGCGATTCCCAGAACGTTTTACGGAGGCTCGTTGCGACCGCTGACCCGACTCCCCACGACATCGCACGCGCCCTCGCCGACGTGATCGACCCCCGCGCGGCCACCAGGGATGTGATCGTCAGCTTCAGCGTCCGTCCCCGGGCAGCATCGCGGTTCGGCGACAAGTCCTCCGGCGGGCCGGTCGGGGCGGTTGCGCAATCCCTTCACGCCCGGCTCTACGGGCTGCCGGCGGATCCCGGCCCACTCCCCGTGCCCTGGACGAACTTCTTCAGAGCGCGCGCACGGCAACGGAACGCGAACAGCAGGCCGCCGTCCTGGCGCAGCTCGCTGAGCAGTTGCAGAACGCGGCGGACATCCTCGCGTGGGCCCGCAACAACGCGCACTGGCGCAGGATGCCCGGCGCCTGGGAGTGGCTCCGGGACGCCACTCTCTCCACCCGGCAGCTCGCCGACGGCCTGGACGCCGTAAGCGCCGCCTTCGCCGCACGCCCGGCACCCACCACCGCGGCAACGCCCCCGGCGCCGCATCCACTCGGCGCCTCCCGCCCCGCACCTGCCAGGCGCTGAACCCCCCGCACCCCACAAGGACCACCACCATTTCCGACACCCCCGAATTCCGGGCGATATCCCTCGGCGCTGGAATTCAGTCCAGCGCCATGCTCGCCCTCTCCGCCGAAGGCATCCTCCCCAAAGTCGATTACGCCATCTTCGCCGATACCGGCTGGGAACCCAGAGCCGTTTACGACCACCTCGAACGCCTGGAGCGTGAAATAGCAACACCCGCAGGGATACCCATCCTGCGGGTCTCCTCCGGAAACATAAGAGACGACGCCCTCGACCCTCATCATCGATTCGCGTCCATGCCGCTCTACATTCTAAACAAGGACGGCAAACCTGGGATGACCCGGCGGCAGTGCACGGGCGAATATAAGATAAAGCCGATAAAGAAGCGGGTCCGGGCACTCCTCGGCTACCCCTATCCGGTACGCATTCCGAAGGGTGTGTTCGTCGAGCAGTGGGTCGGCATATCCACCGATGAATTCCACCGGGCCAAGGACGCCGACGTCAAGTACATGCGCAACCGGCACCCCCTCATCGCAGATATGGACTGGTCGCGTGCCGACTGCATCCGCTATCTGACCGCCCGGGGGCTGGGTACCACTCCGAAGTCGAGCTGCCTGGGATGCCCTTTCCACGGAAACGCGCAATGGCGGGGCATCAGGGACGACTCCCCAGAAGAGTGGAAAGACGTTGTGGCATTCGACGCAGCGATCCGGCAGGGTAACGCTCGCGCGAACGCCTCCGGAAATCCGCTGCTGGGGCAGGCGTTTCTGCACCGCTCCCGCGTCCCCCTCAGTGAGGCGCCGATCGACCATGTCACCGCCGCCGAATGGGCCGCCCGCCAGCAGGACCTCGACAGCACCGGACCCAACCTGGACGAGCTGGAGCAGGGCGTCGCCGACGGCTGCTCCCCCTGGGCCTGCCGAGGCTTCGAGCCCGAGCAGGACGACTTCGGACTGGCCGCGTGAGGCACGGTGGGCTTGTTCTGGATCTGTTCGCGGGTCCGGGTGGCTGGTCGTACCCCCTGTCGGTGTTCGGAGTGCGGGACATCGGTCTGGAGTGGGACGAGTGGGCCTGCCGTACGCGGGCGGCAGCGGGCCAGCTGACGATCCGGACCGACGTCGCCATGTACCCGGTCAGGCCGTTCATGGGCCGAACCCGGGGGGTAATAGCCAGCCCTCCGTGTCAGGCATGGTCGATGGCGGGCAAGCAACTCGGCCTGCTTGACCAGCCGCTGGTCCACCAGGCGGTCGCCGACCTCGCCCAGGGCCGGGACACCCGCGAACGGCTGCTGAGCGCCTGCCGCGACGAGCGGAGTCTGCTCGCGGCCGAACCGATGCGCTACCTCCATGCCCTCAACGCGGTGGGTGAGCCGGAGTGGGTGGCGATGGAGGAGGTCCCGCACGTCCTGCCCTTGTGGAAGCAGTACGCGGCGATCCTCCGGTCCTGGGGGTTCTCCGTTTGGACCGGGATCCTGAACGCGGCGGACTACGGGGTGCCGCAGACGAGGCGGCGGGCGATCCTGCTCGCTTCCCGCGTCCGCACCGCCGAGCCGCCCCCGCCCACCCATGCCAAGACCCTGGAGCCGGAGACGCTGTTCGGGCCGGGCCGCGAACGGTGGGTGTCCATGGCCGATGCCCTCGGCTGGGGCGCCACCGACCGGCCGGTCCCCACCGTGTGCGCCGGGGGAGGACCCGGCGGCGGACCCGAGCCGTTCCCCTCGGGGTCCCGCAAGGCCCTCACGGACGCCCGTGACCGCGGTGCCTGGACCCGGCGAAGGTCTGCCACCGGGATCGTCCTCACGTCCCGGCGGGAGGGGTCCGGATGGGTAGAGCGGCACGGCACCCGCGAGAACCGCCCCGCCGACGAACCGGCTCCCACCTTCACCGCAGAGGCGCACCGCTGGTCGTGGAGTCTGCGGAGCAACAACCAGGCCAACGCCACCGTGCGCCGTGCTGATGAGCCGGCGGGGACGCTGTTCTTCGGGCACCGCGCGAACGAGTGCGTCTGGGTTGCCGAGCCTCTCCCGGACGAGGCCGACGGGGGCAGCGGGGCGGTGGAGTCGATCAGGATCACCGCGGCTGAGGCCGGCGCTTTGCAAACGTTCCCGGCCGACTACCCGTGGCAGGGGACCAAGGGGGCCCAGTTCTCGCAGATCGGCAACGCGGTCCCGCCCCGGCTGGCGACTCATCTCCTCGCGCCGCACCTCGGCAAGACCCTCACCCGCGACGACTTCACCCTGGCGGCGTGATGCCCGAAACGACCGACCCGTACGGCGACGGGGACGGTGCCGGGCTGGCGGACCCCGCGCCGTCGCCGCCGGTGCACTACGCCGAGCAGGCCCTCCTCGGCGCCCTGCTCCTGGACCCCCACCGCCTCGACACTCTCGGCTCTCTGGAGGCAGCCCAGTTCGGCGATCCCGCACACGCTGCCGTGTTCGCCGCCATGGGTACCCTCACTCCGCCGGAGGCCGTCGTGCACGCGAGGGAACCGGTATGGCTGTCAACCGTCTTGGACCACGCGCGACGTGATGCCCGCGGGCTCACCGCCGCCTACCTCCATGCCCTCGTCCAAGTCTGCCCGGATCCCCGGCATGCGGCGGCCTACGCCCAGATCGTCCGTTCCGAGTACGCCCGGCGCACGCTGCGCACCCACGCCGGAAGCCTCACGCAAGCAGCCACCGTCCCCGTCCAGCCGGATCCGGCCGCGGTCATACTCGCCCAGGCCGACGCTCTCGCCCGGTACGTCGACGAACTCGCGGGGCAGTTCGCTCCACACCCCGGCTCCCTGCCCCGCACCCCGGCTCCCTCCGATCCGCCGAGGGACACCGGCTCGGACGTTCTGGACGAGGAGCGGCTGCTGCTGGCGACCGCGACCGCTCACCCCGGTGAACTGGCGCGGATGCGGTGGCTACTCCCGGTCGATTTCGCCCTTCCCGTGCACGCTGCCCTGTTCCACTGCCTGACCGCCCTCGCCCACCGTGGCGAGCCGATCGACCCCGTCATCGTCCTGTGGGAGGCCCAGCACCGCGGCCTCCTGCTCCGCGACGCCAGCCCGGCCCACATCATGAACCTCCTCTCCACACCGGCCGGGTCGGTGGAGCACTGGGGCGGGAAGGTCCTCCAGCGCGCGCTGCTCCACCAGGCCCGCACCACCGCCGGCCTCATCCGGGCATACGTCGACGATCCGGCCAACAGCGTCCACCAGCTCGTCACCGGCAGCCGCCGCGCCCTCGCCAACCTCAGCGCCATCCGTGTCCGGTGGCAGCGCACCCTCCTCCGAGCGCCCGCCCCCAGCCGGGCACCACGCACCACGGCCGCCGCCCGCGCCGGCCCCCTGCGCACCACGGCCCCAGCCCGCCCGGCACGCACCAGCAGATAGCCCACCCCGCGAGGAACCCCCGATGACTCAGACCCCGATCACCCGCGTCCGTCTCGACCGGCATCCCGACCATCCCGACGCGGTCACCGCCACCCTCGCCGGCACAGGTGCGGGTGCCGACACCGTCCGCGCACTGCTGACCGGTCACGGCTTCCGTCCCCTGGACGCGGTGACCATGGTCCTGGCCCGGATCGACCACGAGGAACCCCACCACGCTCAGCAGGCGGCGACTGCTCTCCGGTCCGCCGGGGCCGCCGTGGAGATCACCCCCGGCCTTCAGGACGAGATGGACACTGAGTGGACCTGGGCCGACTACCCCATGCCCTGGCTGACCCGCGACGAGATCCGCGAGGTCTCCCAGGAGGCGCAGCAGATCCACGACGATATCGCCGCCGGGCGCCTGGTCATCCACCGCCATGCCCACGACGGCCACACCACCGTCGCTGTCGGGACCTACCCCGGCGGCAAGAGCATCCACCTCCACGGCGAGAACCACCTGCGGCAGACCACCCTGGTCTACGACACGACCGCCGAAGCCCTCCGCGAATTCGACCACCTCTACACCGACGCCGTGCGCCCCGGCCCGGCACTCGCCACGGAGACCGAGCAGGGCGCGGCAGCCGCTCTCGCCGGCACGTCGGCCGCTGGAGCAGGCGCGCCGAGCGAGACCGCGCCGGCCGAACCATCGCCGCTGCGGACCGAGACCGTTCCGGTGTATGCCGCCGACCCGGGCGACCATGAAGCCCTTCTCCGCGTGTTCCTCGAAACCCAGGGCGAATGGGAGAAGTACCGGCCCTGGGACGAGACGACCGTCGCCAGTCACGAGAGTCTGACCCTGCGGGCGGAGTTCGTCCACGAAGCCGGCCCGCGCGACACCGCCTGGACCGTCGCCGCCTACGAATCCCCGGTCGGCGAGCGCATCTGGCACGCCACCGCGACCGCCGCCGCCCCCGTCGAAATCGTGCGCGCCCTCCTCGACAGCCTCGCCTCCGAACACGCGTGGGGCGGCGGGCTGGACGCCAAGATCACCGAGAAGACGCTCGCCGAGGCCGCCCGCCCTCTCGCCGACACCGGCTGGCAGCAGCAGACCGACGGCCGCTGCATGAACTGGACCGCCCCCACCAGTGAACCGGCGGGGCTGCGGTTCGACGCCTTCGCCGCCCAGCGCCCGAGCGGCCTCCTGCCCACCTGGACCCTGTGGGGCGGAAACACCCCCCACCAGCCTGCCTGGGCCATCCACCTCTCCACACACACTCCGGCCGCACTCCTGCAGGACCTCACCCACGAACTCGCTCAGGGTGAAGGCGTCCGACAGCTCCGGGACCCCGTTCCAGAACGATCCGCACCGGCCACCGTCGGATCCCCCGGCCAGAGTTGCCCAGCGATGCCTGGGACCCCGGCTGCCGCCAGAAATCGCTGAGAATCAGGGTCGCTCAGCGAGGGCTCGGCTGTCATGCGCGGGGCAGGGTCGGTAGGGCTCACCATGCCCGTTCCGTGACTCGCGTCACGGGGTCTGCCTCCGAGAACTGGCACCTGCCCAATGTTGGCGAAAGCGCCTGCGGTGCTCCGCACCCGCACCGGCGAGTGAGACATTCGGAGTCTTCCCAGGTCACACGGCCTCTGCGAGCATGAGCAGGGAGCTATGTCAGTCATGCCTGATATACCGAGAATATGGTTTACGACAGCAATGATGAACAAGATCCATATTTTGTGGATCTTGACGCTTATGGATCGGAGGCACTGACAGCCGAAGAGCATGACCTCTTCGCTGATCTTGGGCAGTCAGCAGTGGAGGCGCCCGAGTGGCGGGAACTGGTACGGGCTCCCGGGTTTGTGCGGCGGCGGGTGTCACTGGCTCTCTCGGGAGTCCTTCATGACCTGGCTCGGCGGCCGGGGCCACAGCCGTTCCCGCGGCAGTGCTACGACCTGGTGAGTTTGGCTCTGGCGGCGCTGGACGCGGTGGTCTCCCGGCAGGGGCTGGAGGATGAGGCCACCACCGAGGAGGTCGTGCGATTTCTGACCGGTCTGGCCGAGAAGTCTGCGCCGGACCGTCCTCACGATGAGCACGTGGCGGTGGCCCGGTTCGTGTGGCGGGGCCTGCTCAATGACGACGCCGGCGGAGCTGACTTCACTGTGGACTGCAGCGACTTCCGGGACGGCCATCAGATGCAGCCGGTGCGGTTCTTTCTGGTGCGTGAAGAACCACACCGCTCGGGGCATCCCGTGGTCCGGGCCAGCAGCGAGGCGATCAACGTGTTGCTGAGCGGCTTGGACCTGGCGGTGGAGGATGCGCAGGCGGCCATGGACACAGTGCTGCGCCGCCAGATCGAGCACGGTCAGTGGAGCCGGGCCGAGCAGAGCGCGGCTCAGAGTCTGCGTCTGTCGGTCGCTTACGCCGAGCGGGTGCGCACGGTGTTGGTGGCGACGGAACGCGATGTCGAGTCCGTGGACTGGAACCACCGGGCACCGGAGCTGTTGCGGGATGCGCGTGAGCATCTTACGGAGCGGCTGGCGGCCGAGGGAGATCTCATCGACCGGCTGCGCGAGGCCCATAGTGGCTTCGGCGACGACCAGGTGCGGCAAGCCTGCGGGCGGGTCATGGACCTGCTGCAGCGCGCCTACACCCGGCACGTGGAACTCCACGGGCAGGTGATGCGCGCGGAGCCGACCTTCCTCGATGCCCAGGCCGCCCAGCGGTTCAGGCCCCCGGCGCAGCTGCACACGGTTGCCATGAAGGATGACGTCTTCACGCCGCTGCTGAACCTGGACTGGGCCGAGGCTCTGGACGTCGCGGAGGCGTTCGCCGAGGCGGTGTGCGGGCCGGTGGTCGGCGCGCTGCCGGTCCTGGCCGAGCTGTATCCGATGCTGCTCACCCCACCGCGGGAGAACCTGGCAGCGTTCCCCGACGACGACGTGGTGATCATCGACGACGGCCTGGACACGGCACCGGCCTACGACAGTACGGCTTGGGAGCAGGCACTTGCCGTTCTCACCCGGGCCTTGGCCGGGCCGGTGCGGTTGTCGCACGTCTTGGCCGACGCTGCGGAAGACGGCCCTGTGGTGAGTGACCTGGTCGCGCTGAGCGTGTTGCGGGCGTTTGCGCCCACTCCGGAGGACACCGAGATAGACGTCGGCGACCCCGATCCGGCGGTCCGGCTGAGGCAAATGCTGTCTTGTCAGCTCACGGTGCTCGATGACGGCACCACGTTTACCGCGGACACCTGTCACGGCAGCGATCTGCTCGTCATTCCATCGCCCGCCATGGGGCACTTTGCGACAGAAGAGGCCGCCTGATGAACACCGCTCTCCCGCGCACCGAGCAGATATCCGATGCTGCCCGGCTGGTGCGCTACGCGTGTCAGCCCCGCCGCAAGCCGCTGGGCGACGCCGACTACCACGAGCTCGTGGAGCGCTACCGGTCCTCGCCCGTCTTCCGGGAAGTTGTCGACGCCATCGCGCAGGGCATGACGTTGAACGTCGTCACCGCGCACTCCGAGGAGGGCCTGCGGGTATCGGCCATGGCAGGGGGGCTGTTCGCATTCAGGCTCGCCGATCTGCCGGCCAAGATGCGTGATCCCAAGGACCGGCTGGTGTACGGGCTGATCCACGTGGCGATCGCCGCGCACGCTTATCCCACCGCCGCCGACCTGGAAGAGGAGACGATCAAGAGGGTATCGGTCAAGGAGATCGACACGTTCGTGCGCCACCTGGTCCACCGGCTCCGCGAGGAAGCCGAGGACGATGCGGGGCTGCTGCCAGCGGCAGCCGCTGCCCGAGCCGCATGGAACGCCTACGACGCGCTCTCCCCCCACCGGCTGACCAAGACCGGACAGCTGGCCGCGTCCTCCAGCCACGGCAGGATCAAATCCATCCTGGACTGGCTCGTCCTGCAGGGCTACGCCCAACCGGCCAAAGCCCTGGGCCCGCTGGAGTACCGCCTGCTGAACAGCTTCCGCCTGCAGGTAGCCGGCGCCGCCGCGCTGCCTGCCTTCCAGAAGATCACCGATGTGCGCCGGCAGCAGCTCGCGGGCACCGACCTTCACCCCGCTGCCACCGAGGAGAACTGAACATGCTGCGACTGCGCCGGCTCCGGCTGGAGAACATCGGCCACAAGGACGCCCGCTTCAACGGCACCCTGCTGGACATCGCCGAGCCCGGTGGCCGGGCCAGCGACGCCATCGTCTGGCTGCGCAACGGCGGCGGCAAGTCCAGCCTTCTCGCCCTGTTCTTCAGCCTGCTGCTGCCCGGCAAGGCCGACTTCATCGGCTACGCGAAGAAGAAGGGCCTGATCGACTACGTCCTGGAAGGCAAACCCGCCCACGTCATCGCCGAATGGGAGGACGACGCCAACCCCTTCGGTATCCCCGCACTCATCACCGGCGCCGTCTACCAGTGGCCCGACGGACACCGCCCGGCCAGCGACGACGACGCCTGGGACAAACTCCAGCGCGCCTGGTACACCCTGCGCCCCTACGGGACCACCGACCTCACCACCCTTCCCGTACACACCGTGGGCGGCTGGCGCAGCAAGAAGGGCTATCTGGAGGCCCTCACCCAGCAGATGGCCGCAAACCATCACCTGGACCTGCACATCGTGAACGACCGGAGCCTCACCACCTGGGATCGGATGCTGTCCAACCACGGACTCGATCCGCAGCTCCTGCAGGTACAGCGGCGGATGAACCTCGACGAGGGCGCGATCACCGAGCTCTTCCAGTTCGACAGCGCGGAGGGCTTCCTGGAACTCCTCATCGACCTGGTCGTCGACCCCGCCCAGCCCACGACCGTGCGCACCAACGTCAAGAACCAGGCGGAACGGCTGGCCAAGCGTCCCGCCCGCGAACTCGAGCTGCGTTTCCTGACCGGCGCGATCACCCGCCTGCGGCCACTGCAGCAGGCCATCGCCGACACCACGTCCCTCCATGGCCAGATGGCCACCGTCCACGCGGCCGGCGAGCTGGCCTGCACATGGATCAGCGCCCGCCGCGACACCCTGACCGCTCAGCAGGCCGCGGCAGACACCAGCGCAAGCCAGGCCCAGCAGAAGGCCGAACAGGCGCGCACCCGCGCCGAAAAACGCCGTCGACGAGCAGATGTCCTCGACCTCGCGGCTGCGGTCCTGACCACCCGGGCCCGTCAAGCCGACCAGAAGGAAGCAGAAGCCGCCCAGGAAAACGCCGAAGCACTCCAGGCAGCCTGGCAGTCGGTCCACCTCCACCTGGAACGCGAAGGCATGGCACGCGAGCAAGCCGAGTTGAACGCGCTGCTCGCCCGCCGCGCCCACGACGCGGCCCCGCTCAAGCAGGCCATGGAACGCGCCGGCGCCATGCTCCATGCCAAGCTCACCCAGGTCATCAACGAGCGTGAGCATGAAGCCGGACAGCTCACCCAGAACATCAAGGACACCGAACGCGAAGGGAAGGCGGCGGACCAGGCCGAGAAGCAGCACCTGGTCGCCGCAGAACAGGCCCGCAGCAGCATTGCGAGCCTTCAGCGGTCCCTCCAGAAAATCGACACCCTGATCTCCCAGGCCCGCCACGACAACCTCCTGGAGCAGAAAGAGAGCCCGGAACAAGGCCACGAACGCTGGTCGGCTGACACCACCCGGCTGGAAACCCGGCTGGACCACACCCAGACACGCCTGAAGGAACTCACCGATCAGCTCACAGTGCTGGGAGACGAACGGGACACGGCCGACAAGCACTGGCGGGAGGCCGACAACGAGTACGCGCGGATCTGGGACCGGTGGGACCGGCTGCGCGGACAGCAACAGCGCTTGTCACGGCACCCCCGGCTGACCGAACTCGCCCATCTGGACGACGAACTCGACACCACCGGCAGCGGTATGAATCTCGATATCGCCGGCCACCCCCTGCTGCAGATACTGCAGCAAGAGATCACCAGGGCCCGGGACACACTCATCGCCGAACAGCTCGCTGTGGCCGCCGACCGGCGCGCCCTGGCCTGCCTGGAAACCGAAGGGTTCCTCCCCGCCCCCCTGGAAACCGAACGCGCCCTGGCCGCCCTCCAAGCTGCCAACAGCTCAGTGAAGGCCGTCAGCGGACTGCAGTTCCTGCGGGACTCCCTGCCTCCTGGCCGACACGCCGCCGCGATCGCCAAAGCACCCGACGTCGTCGGCGGCATCGTCGTCCTCGGCAACATCAGCGACCAGGACCTGCGCCGCCATATCGTCGCCACCGGCGTAAGCACTCGCTCGGTGCTCTCGGTCTGCGACAGCGCCACCGCCCGTGCCCGTCTCACCAACACCGGCCCGGGCGACCTACACGCCGTCTTCCCCGTCCAGGCGGCAGCATTGCAGCCCCAGGCCGCCGACGACGAACAGATACGCCTGGCTACCCGCATCAATGAAAGCGCAGAACGCTGCCGACACATCACCACCGGACAGGAAGAGGACCAGGCCCTGGCCCGGGAACTGGCTGAGCACCTGGAAGCGTTCGGAGCCGCCCCGCACCGGCGCCTCAAGGAATCCCTGGAGCGAACCGAGGCCCGCAGAGACACCTGGAAGAACGAGCTCGACACGCAGGACGACCGTCACCGGCGGCTGCAGTCCGAACGCGACCGGATCGAGCGGGAGACCGCCGAGGCCACCGGTCGTCTGCGTCATCTGGCAGCCGGCACCGAACGGGCCCGGCAGGTGGCTGAACAGGCACTACGCACCAGCGACCTGCAAGAGCAGCTCGACACCGCCCGGCAGCACCAGACGGACCAGCAGGAGCAAGCACGCCTGGCCACCATCGGCAAGATGGCTGCCCGCAAGACGGAGCAGCGTCACCGCCGCGACGAGACTCTCTGCAGGCAGGACCTCAAACGGCACCGCAGCGCACTGCGCAAGCTCACCACACTGGTGACCGAATACGCAGAACCGGACCTGGACCTGCGAGCCCTCGATCGCGCGTCACTGGACGCCTTGCAGGAACGATTCGCAAACGCCCGGACCGCCTTCGAGTCCGACACGGCAGATACCCAGCTGCGCACCGACCTCGCTGTCACCACACGCCGTCTGCAGATGGCTGACAAGGCCCTGGCCGCTCTGGACGACGCCACGCGCACACTCGCCGCCGAGCTGGCCACACGTCCCGAGGCTACGGACCCGGACCGGCGGGACCACTCGGTGGAACGGGCTACCCACGATGCCCACGATGCCGCCGCCCTGACAGCACGCTGCACAGTGCTGGCCGAACAGGCCGAGAAGACCGAGGCACCCGCCGCCCAACGAATCGGCGACACGAGCGCCGCCGCGGACGCGCTCAAGGAGTTCTCCGCCCCCGAAACGGCCGAGGCCGCAGCCCAGGCCACCCGGCACGAGGCTGATCAGGCCGAGAGAGAACACACCACCTGCACAGAACAGCGCCACGCTCTCAAGGAGAAGGCCAACGCAGCCGCGCTGACGGCGAGTTCCTTGCACCGAGCCCACGACGCTCTCCGTGCCGGCCTCAACGGCCTGGCCACCCACTGGACCCCCAGTCTGGAGGAACCAGTGCCCGACGCCGCCACGTGGCTCACCGAACGCTGCGACGTCACGGCCCACGGCGCGTCCGCCATGACCGAGGAGCAGGCCCACCAGCTGCAGGGCCTCCTGACCACGGCCATCACCGACGCTCAGTCGACCCTGGCCAAAGCCACCCGCAGACTCGCCACCGCCACCCGCCACGTCCAGCAACTGGCCACCGACCGGCAGTACGCCGACGCCGTCGACGCCCAGCTTGTCGCCCGGCTCAGTGAAGACCCCGCCCAGCTGCACGCCTCCCTGCCCACACTGATCCCGGATATCGAACTCCGCGAGAAGCGGACCACCACACTTCTGAACCAACTCACCGAGGACCAGCTCCTTTTGGTCCAGGAGTGCGCGGCCCTCACCAAAACCATCGTGGCCACGCTGCACCAAGTCGCCCGGCACTCCAAGCTCCCTACCGGTCTGGGTGCCTGGTCGGGCAAGCCCTTCCTCACCCTCAAGCTCGCCGACTGGGGCAGCGAGGAAACCCTCACCCACCGCATTTCCACCAGCGTGGACACCCTGGTCGCCAACGTCGCCGCCAAGCACTCCAGCAGCGCAAACGTCCTGCCCCCAGCGCTAGACCTGGCCAAACGCCTGGTCCTGGCCGCACTGGGCGGCAGTGGGAGTATCACCGCCAAGGTCCTCAAGCCCCACCCGGTCCCGGTCATGGACCCGGTCGACGTCACAAAGATCAGAAAGTTCTCCGGCGGTGAACTCCTCACCGTCTCTGTGTTGCTGTACTGCTGCCTGGCACAGGTACGCGCCGCCAACCGCAATCACGGACTGACCGGCGGAGTCGGCACCCTGCTACTGGACAACCCCATGGGCAAGTCCAACTACGTGCCGTTTATCGACCTGCAGCGCGCCGTCGCCGCCGCTCACGGCATCCAGCTGATCTACACCACCGGCGTGGAAGACCTCGATGCCGTCGGCCGCTTCCCTCTCATCCTGCGCCTGCGCAACAACGCACACGACGCCCGCAGCGGCCACCGGCTCGTCCAGCTGACCGAAAGGTACGGGGACACCGTCAGCGCCGGCGTCACCGATGCGCGCTCCGACGGCATCCGCGCCGCACGGCTGCACCGCCCCCCTCTCACCGAGCCCGGCACCCAGCAGCCAGACACCTCCGCAGAACCGGACGACCGGGACGGAGACGACCAGGCATGACCGCACCACGCACCCTCAGCGAGATACTGCGGGACCGGCTGCTGGCTCACCCGCGCAAACGCATCCCCTTCGACGACCTGGCCGACGCCGCCTATGCCGCGAACCCGGCACTCCTCACCGATCCCGAACGCCGTCATGCCTTCGCCGACAACCTCAGAGCCCTGCAGGACGCAGGCGCCCTCAAGCTGCCCGTCACCAGAAAGTTCTGGGACCACACCGCGCTCCCGGCTCTGCCCCAATGGGCCGAGCGCATAGACCCGCTCCGCCCCGCTGTCAGCCGGCCGCCGGTCCGTTCCTGGGTCGCGGAACTTTCTTTCCTTGACGGCCGTCGGCTCTCCCCGCACGACCACCGCCTCTTCACCCGACTCAACGACTTCCTCCTCGCCGACGGAGCCACCAGCGAACTGATACCGCTACGCGACCGTTCCTTCGAACTATTCGGCGAGGAAAAGCACCTGGACGGCATTCACGAATCGAAATGGGTACTCGGCGGCTTCCTGAGCATCGGGGACCACCTACGCGCCTATCTCACACCCGAGCCACTGAACATCATCGAACTCGGTCCAGCTCCCTGGCTGCTCATCGTCGAGAACACGGCCACCTTCGACAACCTCCGCCGTATTCTGCGGAAATGGCCTCATCCTGACGAAGTCGGCTGGATAGCATTCGGCGACGGCGACCGCGTCGCTTCCAGCATCACCACACTCCCCGAGCGCCTCGCAGAAACCGGCCACCCACTCACTGAAATCCTCTACTACGGAGACCTCGACTATGACGGCCTCCACTGCGTCACTCTCACCAGTCAACGATCCACGTCGGTCGGCCTCCCGCCACTCACCCCAGCAAGCGGACTCTACGCAGAACTCATCACATGCACACGCCGGTACACCGACGCGGTCGCCCCTGAAACCGCCCGCGGCGTCAGTGCCTGGCTGCCCGCACCACTCGCCTCGCACACAGCCGACGCACTCACCAGCGGAGCCGTGGTCCGCCAGGAAGCGCTGTGTCTCACCACCCTGCGCAAAATCCTCGCGCCAGCCCATGGGAACCTGCGGCAACAACTCGCAGTCGCACGCGCCGTTTGACGGCCAGGCCATGCGTTCATCAGAGGTGCCAAAGCCGCCACGAATGAGCTGCCCGTCGGAGAGCATCTTCGCACCGCACCCGGAAGGCCGGGGCCAGGTTGTCTGACCCGTCCGAGTCGGCGGCCAAAAAAATTGCCGAGGATCCCCGGCTGACGAAACCGGGGATCCTTCGGACCATGAGTAATCCACCGCCATTCCCTGACCATCACGTCGAGAGGCAGCACCGCGCCTAAAACCCACAACTGCACACTGGCCCTGCCCAACCGCTGCGGACGGCTGCCGACTACGTCGCGGTATAGCTGAGGCCGAACAAATCCTGGGCCCGTTCCAGGTCCCGCTCTGTGCGCAGCTGGACTTCCAGGTCACCGGTTCCGTGGTGGCCGAGTCCCGTCACGTCCCGGGTGAAACCGGGGACGAGGTCCACCGTGCCCGGGTCGGCCTTGAGATAGACCAGGAGCTTGGCCCGCTGCGGCGGGCAGACGCAGGCGAAGTTCCGCAGCCGCTGGTAGGCGCGGTACTGCTTGCGCTGCACGGGGGTGATGTCGTCCCCGAGCCCGAGCAGCACCTCGTCGACCGCCGCGACCAGCTCCGCCATCGCCCCGCCGGCCGTACACGCCCGCTGAAGCCCGGTCACACGCCGGCGGCGTGCCGTCCGCGAAACCAAGCCGTGCCCGGTGACGGAAGCCACCGTCTCCAAACCGATGTGGTGCTCACCGTAGAAGCGGTAGCGCACCAGGTCGATGCTGCGACGGTGCTCACGTACGGCGTGGACGTCGTAGCGGGTGAAGTCACCGGCCACACAGATCAGTCTCGGCGCCCTCCACAGCACCCCGGCCGCGGCCTCGGCGCCGAGCCGGTCGCGCACCAGGCGCTGAAACTCGTCCCGGTGGTCCATCAGCCAGGACAGATAGAACAGCCCCTGGTGAATCACCCCTGCGTCGGTCGCCCTTTTATACTCGACGATCACCGGCGCGCCGTTCTCGTCGAGCCCCAGCGAGTCGATCCGCCCGCCGTGCACCGGACCGGTGCTGTACTCGCTCGCCAGGAACCGCACCCCCAGCATCGTCTCCATATGCGCCTCGACGAGATCCTGCACATCCGCCTCGACCTCAGCAAGACGCGGCGCGACCTCCGCCACCCCGCTTGTCGTATGGAACAGCCTCAGCCCCGACACCTTCCCTCCCCGATCTTGCTACCGCTGGGGCTACAACACCAGGAAGGGACAGAATTGTTTCCGGCTTGGCATGGCAGTTCACTCACATGCGGCGAGAACGGCTCAGCGCCGGGCCCCGGCAGACACCGGCAGGAATCGAAGCCGGTTCTCAACGTACGACGCAGCCCCCGACGGCTCGTCGCACAGGCACGGAGTGCCGCAGACTGCGGGGGCGGACAGCAACAGGCACGCCATAGCCGCCGAGGAAGCTCCCGACAGCCCCAGCGGCCCGGAATCCACCATCACGGATACCGGGCTTCGCCTCCCGTGTCGGGAAGTGGGCGGAGAGATCGCCCTCGGACCAGCACATCCATTGTTCCGAGTATGTGGAAAATGCGTGGAACGGTACCCCCTACACATAGGCAGTTGGGCCACGTTCATGCAGGTCAGAGACGTATCAAGATCAAACGAGTCGGGTTCCTTCTAAGCGCTTGGCCGCAGGTTCGAGCCTGCCGGGGGCACCTACTCCCCACCCTCCTCCGGGAGGGCGTTTTTGCTGGTCAGGCGAATATCGCACGACGCGACAGGACCTCGAGGCTTCCCCTAACGATCAAGGAGAGACTCCGGGGCTGTCCCGGTATCACCAGGATTTGGCGAGTGGATGTGTCGAATACGTGTCGAAATTCTTTGACTGAAGATCAACCAGCGTCGGGCAACTCGGGGAAATATTCGGCGACTGCGAGGCGCTTCTTCCGGTCCGGCAGTTACCCATCGACGCACCGGGCGTGGGTGGCAAGGAATACTGACACGCCGTTCCCGGCCCACTCGGCTACCTGACGTGCGGCCGTCCTGGCGACGCGGCGGCACGGAGCGATTTCTCATCGAGGCGAGTACGCCACCCGTCGAAGGGCCACTCGCGGGCCCAGCCGCTGACGACGCGGTAGAGGTCGGCGTCGAGGGAGGCGTGGTCCGCGCTGCCCCACGAGCGGACGTCAGTGACACCGGGCTCGTGGCGTGCCGTATATGTAGACGCAGCCCAGATCGAACGCGACAACCTCAACGAACTCATCACCATCGCCGAAGCCGAACACGGACCCGTCACCGACGAGAAGCTCCAGGCCCCCTGCGCGACCCAGGCGGCGGGCGGAGCGAACGCCGCGTTAGCCGCTCCCTCCGTAGTTCCCGGTGGCACCCTCGTCCTGGACAGCGAGGGACTGGCCAAGGCCGTCCTCCACGACCGCACGGTCGCAACCTGGCTGGCCCTGTCCCGCGCCGACGACCTACGGGTGATCACCTCCGCGGCCACCCTGATGGAAGTCGTCCACCCGCGGACCAACCGCCCGCCCCTGGAGTGGACCCTCTCCCGCCTCGTCGTCGAACCGGTCACCGAGCCCATCGCCCGCCACGCCGCCGCCCTCATCGCCGACGCCGACCTGCACGGCCACAAGCACGCCATCGACGCCATGCTCAGCGCCACCGCCCTCGCCACACCCGGACCGGCCACGGTCCTGACCTCCGATCCGGAGGACCTCACCGCGCTCTGCGGCGGACGCCTCACCGTCATCAAGGTCTGATCCTGCTACGGAGGCCCGTGCGGGCCCTGGTTACTCGCCATCCCGAAATCTGGGGTGAGCAGGACTCCGTTGCACCAATGGTTGAGAGGGTCTGTCTACGGCGCTTCGTACTCCATGGGCATGTGGATTTCCCGGATGGTGGCCGGGTCGCGCGGGACCGGAACGGCCTGGGTGCTGATGATCTGGGTGCCCGTGGCCTGGGCTGCGTTTGCCAGATCTTGCAGGACGTCGTCGACCACAGTGGTGCCGATGCCCTGCTGGTAGGGGTTGTCCAGGAGCAGCAGACCAGGGGCTGCTGCTCCTTCGTCGAGGTCAGAGGCCAGGAACAGGGTGGCGTAGCTGTAGGCCAGGAAGAAGAGCACCTTTGTCTCTGCCCCCAGGGCTTGGTCCCAGGGTCGGGTGCCGACGTAGAAGGTGAGGTCACTGTCGTTGATGGTGATGGCGCCCTTGACCCAGCCGCGTTCGCGGTAGCGCTGCAGGAATTCGTTCATTCGCTCGGCGAACAAGGCGCATCGTTCAACGGAAGTGAGCGCAGTTGTGACAATTGCGGCGGGCTCTTGGTCAAGTGCGTCGACAGCTTGCTGCGCAGCGGTGACGGCATGGCCGGCTACCGCACGACGTTGAAGGATCTCCTCGATGGCCGGAAAGGCTGCCATCTTCTGTTCGAGCTGGGCGATCTGGGCAGCGAGGTTTTCGAGGCTGGCCATGAAGGGGGCCAGCTGCGCGACGCGTTCTTCGTTGATGCGGTGCGCGAGCCGTGCCTGTTCGTCTTGAAGGTCCACTCGGCGAGTGCGGGCCGTCTGCAGATCGGCGGCGGTGCGGGCGGTGACGTCTTTCAGGTCGGCAAGCTCCGACTTGAGTGACCGGATCTCCACTCGTGCCCGTCGGCGGCGCTGGTCGTCGTCTACCGGTTGGAAACACAGGTAGCAGGCGTCTTCGTCGTGCTCTCGGTGCGGGTCCACGCGTTGTTCGCACGCTGGGCAGAGTCGTACGGGGAGGGCGTCGAAGATCTCCACGGAGGCGATGAGGCGTTCCATGCGGGTCACTTCCGAGGTGACCGTCTGGACAGAGTAGGCATGTTCGCTGCCGAGTTGTTCGAGTGCAACGACCTCGTCGACCGCCAGTTGCAACCGCCGGGATATGTCTTCGTAGATACTCGTCAGTGATGAGTCATATCCGGCTGCCGTCTCGATGGTGGACGTTCCCTGCAGGAGGCAGTTGATCTCGTGCGTCAGTTCGTGACGCCGTTGGCGAACCGCGTCGAGTTGAGCAGTGACCTCTTCCCGTGCGGTCGCTACCTGGTCGAGAGTGCGGGCGATGGGAATGCGGAGCCGTTCGGAGATGGCGGTGACGGCCTGCAATGTACTGTCCTGCACGTCCCGCTCCACTGCCTGGGCTTCAGCAAGGCGCCGCTTGGCTTGGGCGACGGCGAAATCCTTGGTGTCGTAGCGGGGGCCGGCGAAGCCGAGGAGCATGCTGACAACGCCGCGCCGGATGAATTCATGCTCCTTGTTGGCAAAACTCGTCCAGGACTCCTCGTTGCGGTAGAAGTGGCGCAGCAGGTTCCGGAAGGACAAGGGCGTCAGTTCACTGGCTGTGGCGGGGTGGAGACCCTTGGGTATGCGCAGGTTGGCCCAGCCCAGTTCGCGCAGGATCCAGTCGGAGAAGTCGGTGTCGGTCAGCTCGTCTCCGTCGACGTACACCTTGTTCATGCGCCCGTGCTGCAGGAGGCGGGTGAGGATGCGGGGGTGTCCGTTGAGCCGGATCGCGGTTGAGACCTCGATGTATTCATCGGAGACGGCGGCACCGAGAGCGTCGATCATCCCACCGCGGTCGCCGAGGCAGTAGTCGATGGCCTTCAGCGTGGTTGTCTTGGAGCTGTTGCGGGGCCCGCTGAGAATGTTCAGCATTCCGGTTCCGAAGGCATACTCGTCGATTTCTGCGGTGCCGTGGACGAGCCTGACGGAGTCGATCCTGATCCCGCGGTCGGGGTGGGCGGTCACAGGCTTCGTCATGGCCGGATCTCCTGGCGCAAGGGCGCGTTGCCGACCTCGTCCGGAAACAGGTCGTAGATCAGGTTCTTTAGGTCGGTGCCCGACATCGCGGCCAGATTTCCCCGCATGGCCTGACAGCGCCGGACCAGCGGCTGGAACTCGCGGGCCTCGGTGAGACGTTGCGCTGTCCTCTTGCCGACGGCTTTGAGCTTCACTCGTTCGACTCGGTGGCTCGTGACGGTGACAAGTTCGCGGGAGATGAGGAAGGCGAGGAACTGGCGGTAGCGCTGGTCCCAGGGCCCATAGCGGTAGCGGATCATCGGTGCCTCGACTTCGGACGGGTCGTGGGCGAGAAATGCGGTCTCGGCTTCGACGGCTTCCGGCATCGCGGCGTGGGCCCGCTCCAGGAACCCCGGATAGCGTACGAAGAAGTCGAGTTTGGCGAACTTCGTCCGCCCCCCAATGTAGGGACCGGGCTCCTCGCCGCAGAGGTAGATGAGCAGCAAGAGCCGTGCCGCGTGGAAGTCGGGAGAGTCGTCCGGATCCCAGGCACGATACAGCGGAGGCACCACGCTGCTGCCGATCTTATGAGGCATCAGCGTACCTGTTCTGGCAGCGTGCCGTGATGTCGGAAAGCACCGCGTGGGCCTCGGCGAGGGTGAACTGCCGGCTGGTCACCTCGGGCATCTCGCTCACCGCCACGAGCGTCTCGAAGTACGCTGCCGAGCCGGCGTCGAGACGCCCGGCTCGGCGCTTGGCCATCGTAAGCGTGCAGATAGCGTTGATCTGATCGGCCAGATCATCAAATGCGCGACGCCGGGTGCCGACACTGGCACGGTAGGTACGACGGTAGGCGAGCATGGCATCGTGCTGGGCTTCCGCCTCAGGCTCCGGTATTTCGGCAGCCCGTAGCTTGCGCTTGAACTTCATCAACAGTTCGGTGGAACCGTCTCGCCGTCGCCCGGTAGTTCTGCGCACGCTGTCATCAAGGGCCGCGCCGAAGTCGTCCGCAGTAAAGACTCTCGGTCGCAGCTCAAGGGCGCTGCGTGCGATGTATCGGGAGATCAACCAGATCATGATCTCCTCGACTTCCTCGTACAGCGGTTTCTCTCCCAGGCAGGCTTCCACCAGTGGCGCGAGTCGCGCCATGGCCTCCGCCTCGACCTGGTCGATGGTGCGCGCCTCCACCAGAACGTCCAGCCGGTCGACACACCATCCGATGTCCCTGCCGTCCGGCAGTTGCACCGTGCTGAGCCTCTTGACGATGTCCGCGCGGGCGTCGGCACTCACCGGACCGCGAGGACGGTCGCGTTCCGCGACGAACTCATACAGGTCCCGTTGAGGCGTCTCGTTGACGATGAACGTGAACCGTGTGCCGTCCGGCAGTGGCTTGCCCAGGAACAGCTTGCCCAGATAGCTGCTGTCTGCGGTCTTCTTCTCCTCCGGCCTGCAAATGTTGGCGATACTGTGCCGCGTCCCGGCTTCCTCGATCGTCTTGACCTGCCGGTATACAGGGGCGCCGTCCTGATGACACAGGATGTCCTCCAGGTCCTCCCACGAGACCGCGGTCCACTGCCCTTCGAGCATGTCCAGGCAGTCCAGCAGCGTGACGGCATCCTGATAGGCGAACCCACGCCTACTCCGACGACCGCCGTCAGCAGGAGCGAGAGCCACGGCAACCTCGCGCGCACTGACGCGCGGCGCTGATCCTTCGATGCACGGCAAAATGGCCTGTTCGCACAGTCCCCCCCATAAGCCACTTCGGAGCATGCAGTAGATCACCGCGTCACCCAGAAGAGCAACGGTCGCGCAGAACATCGACCTCGTTCCGTGTCCGTGCCGCTACAGCTACAGCAGGGCAGGAGAAGCGGAGGCGGTGGCTCCGCCGTCGGCCATGGACGCGTGCAAGGGAGCCGTCGGGGACGGACGCGTGGACAACGCACCCTCCTTCATCAGCTGACCGCACCCGTACCAGCGGCTCGATGCGGCTGACCGACAAGGCCCATCCCAACATCACCCCTTCGGGTGAACGTGCCGCTGTCGCTACCGAATGGCCATGCAAATGCACCGCCGGACGGACACCCACACATCGGTTCGTAAACGCCGTAGCGGCGCTGCGAACTGCAGCCCGTCATGGACGAGGGGGTGCCGGGCCGTTGAGATCGCTCAGTCCCTGCGAACAGCCCCTGGTCGACACGACAAGAACCACCCAACGGGCCAACCACTCCTGATGTCGAGCAGGAAGCCATACAGCGACCTATGCATGCTCAATGCGCTTGCCCAGCTCCCGGTACTCCCCGCGCTTGGCGTAGACCATTCTCCGGGATGTACCGCATCACGCAGCCCAGCCTGGACGTGGCATCGCTTCGGCCAGTTCCTTGCGCGGACACCCCCAGCATCGGCAGGGACTACCGCCGTCAGCCAGCGCCCGTCGTCGGGGCGAATCACTCCTGCATCGTCGGAAAGCACACCGTGAGCGATAGGGGCGGACGGACCACCCCCGGACGTGGTCCCCGCCGCACGGAGGCGTTGCGCCAAAAGGTCTAAAAACCGCAGGTAAGGAGCCCTTTGCGACCGGCTCCAGAATCGCCACGCACTCCACATAGTGTGTCATCGGAAACAAACAAGTACACCCGGATCCGGGAGGGCCAGCCCCGCGACGGGGGCGCAACTCGTTTGACTGCCTCTGCGCCCGGATGACACCTCCACTCTCCGCGTCACCGTCCGTCCTATCGTTCCGGCCCGTAAAAGCTCCACCCCTTCAAATGTGGTTTGAGCTCTTCCGGTGTCGGATCGCGCGGAACCGGCATTCCCGGAGGCTGGTTCAAGGGGTCCATCGCTTGCGCGTACATACGCGCCCACTCCAGCCACCGCACGGCCGATTCCAGAGCCGGCCCGTCCAAGACGCTGCCCAACTCGGCAAGACGACGTTCCAGAGCATCGCAGTACTCACCCAGCGCAATAGCCTCCCGCCAGCGCCTGACCTCCTCGCGAAGCACCCCGGCGGGTTGACCCTGAACGGCTCGCTCCTTGGCCTCCTTCATGGCAGCGCGCTCCGCCCCGGCCCGCTCCTCGTTCTCTCTGCGCTGAGTGTCGTCCAACGCTCGCGCCTCGATCTCACCAAAAATCGCACCCAGGCTGTCCTCAAGCGTCCGACCCCTTCGATCCCGCCACCAGCCCGGCCAACTGGACCGGCCATGGTCGAGTTCGACAACGAGGCGTGCGGCGCGCTTGTGCTTCGTTGCATGGCGCAGCCCACCCCTGTCCGTCGATGCCGGAGTACCGGCGGACGGCACCTGGTCCGCAAACGCCGGATCGTCGGGATGATGGCCATGGTGAAGGTAGAACCGGCCGGCCTCGGTGACCTCCGTATGCAAGGCACCACCATCGCGACTGATCTTCAGGAGGCCACGGTCGCGCAGGGCATACGCCGAGGGCCATTCACCCGGCGCCCAGGCATGGGGTTCTTCTCCGCCCGCGAGGCTTTCGAGCAGGACACGTTGCCGATCGTTCAGAGCAGACCACCGATGCACACGGACCAGCCCACACCGCACCCCCACCCTCTGCATAGAGCCGAAAGAGTGACTGCGGACAGTGGGATTTCCCTGGGACTTTTCTGGGACTTCCGGCTGCATCAACAGGCATGATCGTGAAAGAGCCGAAAGGCCATTTACGCAGGTCAGCAGCTCGACCTCACCAAAAGCAGCAGGTCACAGACCTGGCTGGTCTCTTCCGCGACATTTGATATGAGGATGCCGCCACACCCCGCCTGACCTGCGGCTTAGTGGGTCAGGGAGGGGTGTGGCGGCATCTCTGGGACCTTGGGCCCGTGGCGGGCTACGGGCCACCCTTCACTGGCTCTGCCGACCGGCCACGGCTACGGCTACGCGAAGATCGCGTCGATGGCGGCGCTGCCCCGTGCGCCCGCGCGGGGCAGGGTAGCGGATCACGGAGCTGAAGTTCGAGGGCAGCAAGAGCTAATCCAGATTCGCCGCACCCTGCGCGACTTCATCCCCAGCTCCCACGACACCGCACGCCGCAGCCGAACAGTTCAGCATCGGCGAGCTGGAAAACCTGGGCGCACGCCGCCCCGAGGAATTCGATCTGCGGGAACTCCACGACCGGCTGGAGACCCTGGAATGGGTCAGCGACACCGAGTGCGAGGCGTACGGTCTGGACGCCGCCCGGATCTCGTCACTCCGTCTATTGGCACAGCAATGGCTGGACGACCTCGCCCAGCGCCTGGTCGAGCCGTGCACCGAGGACGACGCCCCCGACGGCGTGTGAGCTGAGGCCGAACACGGCCCCGTCACCGCCCGCTACGACAAAGGCCCGGCGCACCTCGGCCTCGAAGTGTGCAGCCCTTTCGCATGCCCGTCAGCCGCACCCCGCCAGGCGCAGGAACGCGGCCCATTGCCCGGGCCCGTCGGCGACGGCGGGGACCGCCGACTCCTGCCACCTACCGCGACCGGTCATCGTGGCGAACTCTTCCGGGCCCTGAGCACTTGGGCCGCCTCCTCATACGCCCCCGGGCCCGGAAGAGAGCCGGAGAGGGAGGGTGATCGCGAACAGGACCAGCCGGTCAGCCCGCTGCGACTACGATTCCGTACAGGTCCGGGGCATGCGCCGGACCCGGCCCGCACCCCGGCGCCCTCCACCGTTCGTGAAGCCCGTCCCCGCCTGTCCCGTACCGGAGGTCCCCAGGTGTCGTCGACTCGGCCGTCCGCTCCTCGCCCCGGTCCGCCGCCGGCCCGTGAGCACTGGTTCCAGCCGCGTCGTTCCGGTTTCCGCTGGGAGCAGGAGGGTCTGGACCACATCCGTCGGCTGATGCCGGCGACCGAGCCGTACCGGGCCTGGGCCACCTTCCAGTTCACCGGCGTCACCGGCCGGGTCAACGAGTGCGATCTGCTGATCGCGGTGCCCGGTGGCGTGTACCTCCTGGAGCTCAAGGGACATCCGGGCCGGGTGGTGAACCACGGTGACACCTGGCAGTTCCACAGCGACCGGGTGCGCACGCTCCGTAATCCGCTGCACCTGACTGATCTCAAGGCCAAGGAACTCAAGGCCCAGCTGGAGCAGGCAGCCCGCGCCTCCGGTATCGCTCCGCGCAAGGTGCCCTTCATCAAGCCGGCCGTTTTCCTGCACGACGCCGCCCTGGTGAGCGAGCTGGACGAGTTCCAGCGCACCGCCGTCTACGGGCTGAACGACTCCGGAAGCGGGCTGCCCGGCATCTGGGACGGGCTGCTCGGACTCCCTCCGGAGCGGGAGAGCTGGCGGGTCACCCCGCAGGACAGCGCCCGCCTCGAACAACTGATGAAACGCGTCGGGATCAGCCACTCCACCGCTCATCTGCGGTACGGGGACGACTGGCGCCTCGAGCCGCGAGCCCTGGACGCGGGCCCTGGGTGGGAGGACCGCCTCGCGGTCCGCGACGACAGCCTGGCCAAGGAGAGCGGCCGGGTCCGGATCTATCTGTCGGGGCAGGACTCGTCCGCCGAGCAGCGCAGCCGCCTCGAACGTGCGGCCCGTCGCGAGTACCAGGTCCTGCAGGGGATCAACCACCGCGGCATCGTCCAGGCCGTGCAGATCCGCGAGCACCAGGGCGGCCCGGCGATCCTCTTCCGGCACCGCGAGGCGGATCTGCGGCTGGACGCCTACCTGAACGCCTATGGGGGCCTCCTCTCCCCCGCGATACGTCTGGATCTGGTGCGCCAGCTCGCCGAGGCCGTACGGTACGCGCACAATCGCTCGCTCTACCACCGGGCGCTGGCCGCCCGCTCGGTGTACGTCAGCGCCCGCGAGGACGGCACGGACCCGACCCTGCGGATCGCGGACTGGCAGACGGCCGCCCGGGACTTCGAATCCAGCTCCCATCTGTCGCTGGCCGACACTCCGCTGGACTCCGGTCTGGTGGCCGACACGGCCCAGGTGTATCTCGCCCCGGAGACGTCCCGGGAGTTCGCCGACCCGGTCGACCTGGACATCTTCGGCCTCGGCAGCCTCTCCTACCTCCTGCTGACCGGGAAGCCGCCCGCCGAGGCACGCAGCTCCCTGGTGGACCGGCTGGCCGCCGAGGGTGGACTGCATCCGTACGCGGTCTCCGACAGCGTCTCGGCCACCCTGGACGACCTGGTCTTCCGGGCCACCGCCTCCGATGTGCAGCACCGGCTCACCTCGGCCGAGGAGTTCCTGCGGCTGCTCGACGCCGCGGAGGCCGAGTTCGCGCAGACCGGACGGTCGGCGGCGGTGACGGTCGACCCGCTGACCGCCAAGGCCGGGCAGTATCTGGACCAGGAGTGGGAGGTCGTACGGGTCCTCGGCACCGGCGCCACCGCCCGCGCGATCCTGGTCGCCCGCCGCACCGAGGAGGGCGCCTACGACGAAGCCTCCCTGCGGGTGTTCAAGGTGGCTCTCGACCGTGAGAAGGACGCCCGTCTCTACGCCGAGGCGAAGGCGCTGCGCGAGGTCGGCGGCAGCCGCATCGTCAAGCTGCTCGCCGACCCGCGTGAGGTGGGCGGCCGCACCGTCCTGGAGATCGAGTACGCGGGCGGGTTCCGTTCCCCCCAGGACCGGGAGCCGGTCAGCCTGGGCTCGCGGCTGCGCGGTGAGGGGCGGCTCGGGTACGGACAGCTGGAGCGGTTCGGCACCGACCTCTTCGACGCTCTGGACACTCTCGCCGCCCGTGGGGTGCGGCACCGTGACATCAAGCCGGACAACCTCGGCCTGTTCAAACGCAACGACGGTTCCTGGCAGTTGATGCTGTTCGACTTCTCGCTGGCCGACGCACCCGACCAGGATCTGCGGGCCGGCACTCGCGGCTATCTCGACCCGTTCCTGGGCAGTAGCCGTCGTTCCCGTTACGACGATCACGCCGAGTGGTACGCGGCGGCGGTCACCCTGTACGAGATGGCCACGGGCGAACGACCGGTGTGGGGCGACGGCCAGGTGGATCCGCTGACCGTCGCGGACGCCGAGCTCCATGTCGCTGACGAGCTGTTCGAGTCCGCCCTGCGCGAGGGACTGACCAGTTTCTTCCACCGGGCACTGCATCGAGATCTCGATCAGCGCTACGGCAGTCTGCGTCTGCTGCAGGATGCCTGGCGGGACGTCTTCCGCCGGGCGGACTCGGCCCGGCCCCCTACTACCCCGGCCACGGTGGACCGGCAGGCCGAGGACGTGGAGGACGCCCGGGAACAGGCGGCCGCGGCTGCCGGGCCGAAGACCTCGCTGGACGCGGCGGGGCTCTCGCCGCGGGCCGTCTCGGTGGCGGCCGGTCTCGGGGCCTCCACCGTGGAGGCGCTCCTGGACGTCCCGGCGTACTCGATCTCCCGGGCCCGGGGCGCCGGGAACGTGATCCGCAAGGAGCTGAACCGGCGGCGCAAGCAGTGGCTCCAGGAGCTGCGGCAGCGCCCTGCGGGGAGAAAGCCCGTCTCGCTGCCCGCCGACGCCCCCGAGGAGGCGCTGGAGTCGGTGGAGACCCTGGCCGCCCGGCTCACCCCGGCGGCGACGACCGGACGGCGTACCCGGCCACGGCCGGACGTCGTCCTGGCCACCCTGGGTCTGCCCGGTGCCGCCCTGGCCGAGAGCTGGCCCTCCCAACCGGCCATCGCCAGGGCCCTGGACATCAGCCAGCCGACCGTTTCGCAGCACCAGAGCGCCGCGATAGGGCAGTGGGCCGCACTGCCCTGGCTCGGCCGGGTCCGCGACGAGCTGGTGACCGTACTGTCCGAGCAGGGCCGGGTGATGACGGCCGCCGAGCTCGCGGCCGAGCTCCGGGTCAGGCACGCCCCGCAGGACGCGGACGACGACACGGACCGCGCGGACCTGCAGGCGCTGGCGCTGGCCGTGGTGCGGGCCGCGGTCGAGGCCGAGTCGCGCCGGCCGGACGAGGCCCACGGGATCGAGCACGGGGACGGAGACGGGGAGGGGTCCGCTCCTCCGCCCCGGATCGCCGTGCTGCGGCGCGGAGGCACGGTCCTGCTGGCTCTGGAGGACCTTCCCGGAAGCGACGACCCGACCCCGGTGGAGCTGGCCGATCACGCGACCGAGCTCGGCCACGCCGCCCAGGCCCTGGCCGCCCGCGATCCGCTGCCGGGCAAGGAGGCCGTCCTGCGCGAACTGCGCGCGGTGCCCGCACCGGAGGGGATGGCCCCCCCGGCCGACACCCGTCTGGTGGCGCTGGCCGCGTCGATGGCCGGCGGTGTCGGCGTCTCTCCGCGGTTCGAGCTGTTCCCCCTGGACCTCGGTCTGGACCGGGCACTGCGCGTCTCCCAGGCGGCGGCCGGGGTGCGGCGCGCCATCGGCATCGGGGCCGATGACCTGCTGGCCCGGCTCCGCTCCCGCTTCCCGGGCCTGGCGGTACTGGCCGACCTCACGTACGTGGAGCTGGAGGAGGCCCTGGAGAAGGCCGGCTTCCCGCTGGAGTACGACCGGGACCGCTCGCTGTTCTTCCCGCCCGCGCGCGATCCCGACCGGAGCCGACCCGCGTACACCATGACGTCCGTGCCCGGCACCGGCACCCTCTACGGCGACGCACAGGCGGAGCTGGCCGAGGGGCGCGATCCGCGCCGGATCCTCGCCCTGCGCCTCGACGACGCGCTGCGCCGGGGCGGGTTCCTGGCGCTGACCGTCAGGGGCGCCTACCTTCCGGGCCTCGCCGAGCGGCTGGCCGAGCGCTGCGATGTTCTCCCGATCGCCCTGGACGACCTGTTCCTCACCGCGCTGCGCGAACTGGCCGAGGAGCAGGGGGTGCCCTGGCGGGCCCTGCTGAAGGCGGACGCCGGGTTCACCGCCACCGGCCTCCTGGGCACTGCCCTGGGCTCCTACACCCGGTTCGCCGCCGAGCGCGTGGCACAGCGGTGCGCGGACCTGGCCGAGCAGGCGGGCCCGCGCACCGTCCCGCTGCTGCACCGGGCCGGTCTGGTGGCCCGCTACTGGGAGGCCGGCGGCCGCGAACTCCTGGTCTCCCTGCAGCAGTCGGCCCGCCGCCCGGCCGACACCCCGCACGGCCTGTGGCTACTCGTCCCGATGGACGACCCGCAGGCCACCCCGGCTCTGGAGGGACGCACGGTGGACGTGGTGGACCGGGTGAGCGAGTGGGTGGTCCTCGAAGGGCTGCCGTTGAGGGAACTTCGCGGCGAGGAGTGAGGGCAAAGGGGAGCGGCGGCGTCGTCACGGCGCCGGGGCCCCTTCCCTCGTCGGCCATCCCTGACGCAAGCTCAACCGCCCACGACCTGCGCGAATTCACCCCTTCGGAGCAGCCTCGCCGCTTATGATCAGCGGCGTGCCGGATGAAGACGCGAGAGCCCAGGACGCGGTGATGGAGCAGCAGTACGCCCTCGCCGGAGCGCGGCATTACCACGATGCCGTCTATCTCTGTGGCGACCAGCGGTGGCCGACCGCCGACCACCTCTTCGGGTTCGCCGCCGAGTGCGCGCTGAAGAGCCTGTTGCTGCGGTTCGCGGTGCACGACGTGTCCACGTACCGCAACGGGAATGCGGTGAACCGGGCACGGTGGGTGAATCCCCGGACCGGGAAAGAGGACTGGCTGGGCCACATCAACCAGGTCCTGGGGGCGGCCCCTCTGCTGGCGTACGGCCGCGGCGGCCCCGCCTTCGTGGAGGCCGTCGACCGGCTGAACGTCTTCGCGTCCTGGGACCTGGCGGACCGCTACCGGGACGGCAGACAGGTCTCCGACTCGGTCGTGGCCGGCCGCCAGGAGGCCGCGCGCCTCGCCCTCTCCTTGTACGAGCTGTACGAGCTCACCGGAAGGACCTCATGACCGCGTACGACTTCCCGGTCCGCTTCGACAGTTCCCGCCCGATCGCGTTCGGGATCGCACGGGACGTGGCGGAGGAGGGGTACGACGTCGTACTGGTACGGGACGTGCTCGGCCGGTTCACTCTCATCGTTGATGACGACAGCAAAGGCGTGGATGCCGGACAGTACGACCGCTGGTCGGCGACCCTGCACGACCGGCTCGGTCCGTACTGCGGCAAGCGGCGGATCCTGCTGAAGTCCCGGATGTTCTCGGCTGACGCCTTGCTCAGGTCCCCTCGTGCGATCGACGCCCCCGACGGGTCCACCTCCGTCGGCTCTGTCCGGTTCCTGGACAACACCGTGGTCGGCGAGAGCTGGACCCAGGTCTCCACGCCGTCCGCACCGCAGCTCGGGCCCCGCACCCACCGCACCGCTCTGTACGGTTTCAAGGGCGGCGTCGGCCGCACCACGGCAACCTCGGTCCTCGCCCGCTCCCTCGCCGACACCGGCAAGATCGTGCTGGTGATCGACCTGGACCTGGAGTCGCCGGGTATCGGCCCGCTGCTTCTCGGGACGGGGCGGTTGTGCCGCCACGGTGTCGTCGACCACCTCGTGGAGTCGGCTCTCGGCAACGAGGAGGGCCTGGAGATCGTGGCCAGGTCGGGGTACGAACCGCGCAACCGGGGCGAGCTGTGGATCGCCCCGGCCCGGGGGGCGGGCGACGACACACCCAACGCCTACGTGGACAAGCTCAACCGTGTCTACGCCGATTCGCCGGGCGCGAGTTTCGCGGACCGCCTGGAGGCGACCGTCCGTGCCTGCGAGGAGGCGGTGGAGAAGGGCGACAGCGGGCGCCGCCCCGATGTGGTGCTGCTCGACAGCCGGGCCGGCATCCACGACGTCGCCGCCGTGACCATCTCCCGGCTGTGCGACCTCGCGCTGCTCTTCGGCGCGGACAACGCGCAGACCTGGTCGGGGTACCGGGACCTCTTCGAGGCGTGGGCGGCGTCCGGGCAGGGCCCGGACATCCGGCACAAGCTCCGCATGGTGGCCTCGATGGTGCCGGACTCGGTCCACCACCCGATGGAGATCTACCTGAGATCCTTCCGACTGAACTCCTACGACTGCTTCTCCACGCTCTACGACGAGGTCATGGCCGAGGAACCGCAGCAGGCGGATTCCGGAGAGGGACCTTCCGGCGGTATCCCGTTCGCCCCGTCCCCCGAGGACGACTCCGCTCCTCATCACCCGGTCCCGATCCTCTTCGAGCCGGGCCTGGTCGGCATGAACGTCCCGGACTCCCCGCAGTGGCAGGAGCGTGTCTTCGTACGGGCCGCGTACCTTGAGTTCCTCGCGACGGTCGTTCCGCTGGTCCTGGCCGACCCGGTCGACGGGAACGATGACGAGGAAGAGACGGGATGACCGAGCCGCTGAGCGCCGACGCCTACCGCGATCTGCTGTCGAGGGCGCTGGAGGGCACGGTCGACGCGGACACCCGGCGGCCGGACTCGCACTCGCTGTACATGCCGGATCTCCACCGGTCCGCTCTGTACGTGGACTCCACGGTGGTCGAGGGCGGCCGGGGTGACGGGAAGACCTTCTGGGCACGGTCCCTCCTCGACCCGGTCCTGCGGGCGGCGGCGGCGGCCGAGTACCGCATCAACCGGCTCAACAAGCTGCGGGTCTGGCCCGGTTACGGCCAGGACATACGGTCGGACTCCTATCCCGGCCCGTTGGCGTTGCCAGGTCTGGTGGACGGTGGCGCTCTGCCGGATGAGATCTGGTACACCGTGCTGCTCACCGCGCTCGGGCAGCCGGAGCTGTGTGCGCTCCCCGAGTGGGGCGACAAGCTCTCCTGGCTCCGGGCGAATCCCGGTCCGGCCGAGCGGACCATCGAGGAGGCGGACGCGCGGGCCTTCGCCGAGGACGTGGTGCATCTCCTGGTCTTCGACGGCCTGGAGCATCTGCACCCCGATCAGCGCGTCGTGGACCGGCTGATCGCGGGACTGCTCGGGGTCGCCCAGCGGATGCGCTTCGGCACGCGCAACATCCGTTTCAAGGTGTTCCTGCGCCCCGACATGTTCGAGGCCGCGAAGCAGCTCTTCCCCGACGCGTCGAAACTGTCGGGGAACGCGGCGGAGCTGACCTGGTCCCGTACCGATCTGTACGGGCTTCTCTTTCATCATCTGGGCAACGAGGGCAGCGCGGACGCCGAGCGGTTCCGCCGGATCACCGGCGGCTGGGAGAGCACGCGAGGGCCGGACGGGGCGCCCGCCCGGCATGTCCCGCCGATCGCCCTGCGCAACGACTCCAAGGCTCAGAGGGAGCTGTTCGAGCAGATCGCCGACCCGTACATGGGCAGCAACGTCCGCCAGGGACGCCCTTACACCTGGCTGCCCAACCACCTCATGGACAGCAAGGAGCGGATCAGCCCGCGCAGCTTCCTCAAGGCCCTGTCCGAGGCGGCCGAGGTCACCCGGCCGGGGCACGACCGTGCGCTGCACCACTCCGCCATCCACAGCGGGGTGCGTGCGGCGTCCAGGGTGCGGGTGGACCAGATCGGCGAGGACACCCCGTGGGTCAGGACGGCGATAGAGCCGCTGTCCGGCTGCCAGGTGCCGATCACCCAGGGGAAGATCCTCGAGATCTGGCAGGAACACGATCTGCCGAGTGAACTGCGCCGGGACTCCGCCCGTTACACCCAGCACGACCGGCCCGAGCTGGTCGCCACCGGCCCCCGCCACCCCGACGACCTGCCCCGGCTGATCCAGGAGCTGGACGACCTGGGCGTGATAGGCCGGCGCGACAAGCATCGGGACGAGTACGCGCTGCTCGACCTGCCCGACATCTACCGCCTCGCCTACGGCCTCGGACGCAAGGGCGGCATCTCGCTGACCGGCCGCAGGTAGCGGCTGGTACCGGACACCGACCTGGCAGGATGGACGGACCCGCGAGGACGAGCGACCTCGCGGGACGACGATCCGAAGAACCAGGAAGACGAGGTGCCGCCCGTGCCCCCCGAGGACGCACGCACGCCCGAGACCACGGAGGCGGCCACCTCCTCGCTGGACCGTGGCGTGCTGCTGAAGGATCTGCAGAAGCAGGTCGCCCTCCTGGTGGAGGACCTGCGGGAGCGCGAGGCGGAAGGCGGCGAGGCGGAAGCGGCCCTGACCGCCGAGTACCAGCGTGCCCTGGGCGCGGAACGCACCTCCCTGCGGTACGAGGGCTGGCTGGACGAGCGCCTGGTCCAGATCGCCTCCGCCTGGGTGCTCGCCTGCGTCTTCGTCCGGTTCTGCGAGGACAACCGCCTCGTACGGGAGGCCCGGCTGGCCGGTCCCGGCGAGCGGCTGGCCGAGGCCCAGGACAACCACGACGCGTTCTTCCGCCGCCACCCCGAGAAGAACGACCGCGACTGGCTGCAGGAGTCCTTCCGGGCACTGGGCCGCGAGCACGAGATCACCGGGGGTCTCTTCGACCCCGCCCACAATCCGCTGTGGGAGCTGAATCCGTCCTACACGGCGGGGGCCCGGCTGCTCGCCTTCTGGCGCGAGCGGGGCGCCGACGGCACCCTGCGCCACGACTTCACCGACCCCGCGCTCGACACCCGCTTCCTCGGCGACCTCTACCAGGACCTGTCCGAGCACGCCCGCAAGACCTACGCCCTGCTCCAGACCCCGGACTTCGTCGAGGAGTTCATCCTCGACCTGACCCTGGAGCCGGCGGTGGAGGAGTTCACCCTGGAGCCGGTGTGGAAGCACCGGCCGGTGAACTGGGACGGCGAGATGTACGACACCGACGACCCGGAGAATCCGGAGGTACGGGGTCTGCGCTGCATCGACCCGGCCTGCGGTTCCGGTCACTTCCTGCTCGGGCTTTTCCGCCGGATCCTCGCCAAGTGGCGTGAGGCGGCCCCCGGCGAGGAGGACTGGCTGCTGATCCGGCGCTCCCTGGAGGCGGTGCACGGGGCGGACAAGAATCCCTTCGCCGTCGCCATCGCCCGTTTCCGGATGCTGGTCGCCGTGGTCCAGGAGTGCGGAGTCAGGACGATCTCCGCCGCCCCCGGAGTGCCGATCAACATCGCGGTCGCCGACTCCCTGCTGCACGGGCGCGAGGCCGGCCGGAAGACGGACGCCACCCTGGACGACGCCGAGCGGAACAACGAGGCCTTCACATACCGGACGGAGGACGTCCAGAAGTACGTGAAGAAGGTGGACCTGCTCGGGCGCGGCTCGTACCACGTGGTGGTGGCGAACCCGCCGTACATCACGGTGAAGGACCCGCTGGAGAACGCGAACTACCGCAAGGCGTACTGGACTTGCTCCGGGAAATACGCACTGTCTGTCCCCTTCGCGCAGCGGATCTTCGAGCTGGCGGTCCGGGCGGGCGGATCGCATCGCGACGGCGGGTTCACCGGGCAGATCACGGCGAACTCCTTCATGAAGCGGGAGTTCGGGTCGACACTGATCCAGTCCTTCTTCCAGGGCGGGCCCTACAAGGACCCCGGCACCCGGCGCACCGACAACTACGCGGGCGTCGACCTCACCCACGTCATCGACACCTCCGGCGCGTTCATCCCCGGCCACGGCACACCGACCGTCATCCTGGCCGGCCGCCACCAGATGGCCCGGCAGACCCATCCGATCCGCGCGGTCCTCGGCGTCCGGGGCGAGCCCGACCAGCCGGAGGACCCGGCCGAGGGCAAGGTCTGGCAGGCGATCACGGAGCAGTGGCGCAGGCCGGGGAGCGAGTCGGAGTGGGTGAGCGTGGAGGACGCGGAGCGGGGGCGGTTCGCGACGTTCCCCTGGTCGCTTTCTGGAGGCGGTGCCGGCCAGGTGCTGGAAGTCATTGAAGGTCACGCTGCCCAAAAGCTCGCTGAGGCCATCCACTCCACGGGGTTCCACGACATCTTGGGCGAAGACGATGTGTTCGGCGCGGAACGAGTGCCGACGCAGTGGAAACAGCGAGAAGTCGCTCATCGGCCCCTTGCGGCAGGTGACGCCCTCCGCGATTGGCATACGAACACCGAGTCCTCAGCGTTGTGGCCCTACCGCGAGCAGTCCGCCGACCAATCACTCCAGAACTCTCCCCTCTTCTGGCCGTACAGAAGCACCCTTCGAGCAGGGCTGACGTTCGGTAAGACACGCGAGGATCGCGGAATGGAGTGGCACGAACACATCATGCTGTCCTGGGATCGTACGCAGGCACCTGCATTGATCGCGTACGGCGAGGTCGCCACGCACAATCACTTCGTGCTGGACCGGGGTGGAAAGGTGTTCAAGCAGACCGCTCCGGTGATCAAGTTGCCTGAGGAGGCGAGCGAGGAGCGGCATCTGGAGCTGCTCGGGTTGCTGAACTCGTCGGTCTCCTGCTTCTGGCTCAAGCAGATGTGCCACGACAAGGGAATCCGAGGCGAAGGCGGCGGATTCACCAGCTCCGAATGGGAGCGCTTCTACCAGTTCAACTCAACGAAACTCCACCAGTTCCCTCTCCCTTCCGCATTTCCGCTCTCCATTACCATCGAGCTCGACTCTCTGGCTCAGCAAATGAGCGCGCATGAACCGTCCTCGGTCTCGGCCACGGCCACCCCGACGCGCACCGCCCTCGGCCAAGCCCGCGCCGAGCAGGACCGCATCCGCGCCCGCATGATCCTCCTCCAGGAGGAGCTGGACTGGACCGTGTACGGGCTGTACGGCCTCCTCACCCCCCAGGAGGTCGAACGGACCACCCTGTCCGGCAGCCCCGACACGCTGACCGACGCAGACGTGCCCCAACTCGCCCTGGGACAGCGCGCATTCGAGATCGCTCTCGCCCGCAGCAACGCGGAGACCGCCTGGTTCACCCGGCACCATTCCACCCCCACCACCGAGATCCCCGCCGACTGGCCCGCGTCCTACCGCCGCGTCGTCGAGGCCCGCTTGGACCTCATCGCGCACGACAAGGACATCCGGCTGATCGAGCGCCCGGAGTTCAAGCGCCGCTGGTCCACCGAGCCCTGGGAGAAGCGGGAGGCCGCCGCCCTGCGGACCTGGCTGCTCGACGCCGCCGAGCGCAAGGACCTCTGGTACACGGACCGGGAGGGCTTCGATTCCGCCTGCCCGATGACCATCTACCAGCTCGCCGACCGGCTCCGCCACGACGAGGACGTGCAGACCGTCGCCGCGCTCTACGCCGCCGACCACCTCGGACAGCGCGAGGCCCGGCTGTCCACGGTCCTCGCCGCCGTCATCGAGACCGAGCACGTGCCGCACCTGGCGGTCCTGCGCTACAAGGAGTCCGGGCTGCGCAAGCGCGCACAGTGGGAGGAGGTCTGGGAGCGGCAGCGGGAGGAGGACCGGGACGGCAAGCGCCTCGACATCAAGGTCCCGCCCAAATACACCTCCGCCGACTTCCTCAAGCACAGCTACTGGTCGAACCGCGGCAAGCTCGACGTGCCCAAGGAACGGTTCATCTCCTACCCGGGTTCCGCTCCCGACGGCGACCCCTCGCTCCTGATCGGCTGGGCCGGCTGGGACCACCGCGAACAGGCCGAGGCCCTGTCCGGTCTCATCACCGACCGCCTGGAGCAGAACGGCTGGCCCCGCGAGGACCCCCGGTACGTGCCGCTCCTGGCCGGCCTCGCCGAGGTCCTGCCCTGGGTCGAGCAGTGGTACGACGCGTACGACGAGGACTGGGGCAGCAACGCGGCGGAGGAGTTCCGCACTGCTCTCAAGATCGCTCTGGAGGCTCGCGACCTCTCCTTCTCCGACCTGCGGGACTGGCGCCCCGAGCCGAAGCGGCGCGGGCGCGGGGCGAAGTAGCCCGGACAGCACGGAGGGGCTGGGTACCTCACTCGCGAGGCACCCAGCCCCTCCGCATCCGTCAGCCGCGCCCCGCCATGCGCAGGAACGCGGCCCATTCCCCGGCCCCGACGGCGAAGGTCGGCCCTTCGGCCCGCTTGGAGTCCCGTACGTGGACGGCATCGACGGTAGCGGCGACCTCGACGCACTGGCCGCCCTCGCCACTGCTGTAGCTACTCTTCTTCCAGTCGAGTCGGCACGCCTGGACATCCGTATCGAGGTTCATACCTCTCCCAGCAACTTCTCGATGTACGCCAGCGATTCACTCGGCGTATGGGCTTGTGCACGGATGATTCCATACTGTGCTTCGAGTTCACGGACCGCTTTCCGCTCGGTGAGCAGACTGCTGACGCTGGCTACTTCGGCATAGGCGACGCGCCGCTGCCCTGCTGTCTCGATCAACGTGAACGGGCCGCTGAGACCCGCATGATCAACGCGGGTGGTCGGCATGACCTGCACCTCCACGTTGCGGTTATGGCCGACCAGCAGGATCTGCTCCAACTGCCCTCGTAGTACTTCGATCCCACCCACCGGGCGGTGCAGGACAACCTCTTCGATGACGAAGCTCATCAGCGGCCTCGACCTCCGGGAGAAGATCTCTTGCCGCGCGATCCTTGCGATCACTCGTTGCTCGATCGTCTCCTCGTCGAGCAACGGGCGCCTCATCGCGAACACCGCCCGTGCGTACTCCGGGGTCTGCAACAAGCCGTTCACGATGTGGTTGTCGTAGACGTGCAGCTCCACCGCTTCGGTCTCCAGCTGGACGTACTGCCGGGCGAACCCCGGATACCGCGCCCGCCCCAGCTCCTCCTTCATCGCCGCGAGGACCCCGCCCGCCCCCAGCGCCCGGTCCAACGCGTCCACCATCTCCGGTTTGGGGATCCGCCGCCCCTGTTCCACCGAGGCGACCTGCGCCTCCCCGTACCCGACCCGCTCCCCCAGCTCCGCCTGGGTCAGCCCGGCGGCCTCCCGCAGCAGCTTGACCTGGCGGCCGAAGCAGCGCAGAAACCCGTTGCCCGGGTCGGCCAGCTCCTCCGTCACGACTTCCACGCCCAACGCCCCCTCGCCCGCCGGAACCGCGAACCGGCATCAACTGCCCGCACGAAACGGCAAGTTACCTCTCGTACGAGCTTCCGTCGCCCGCACGCCGCAGGTTCCCCCGTGTGGGTGTCCCGTACAGCCCGTACAGTCTTCCCACCCGCCCCCACAGTCACGCTCCGTACCGGCTCCGTTTCTGGTCGTGGCCCGTCCGCCCGCGCCATCGTCGGCCCATGACGACATCGCACCCCACAGACGACTTCACCCTCCGCTTCACCGCCACCCCGCGCGGGGCCCGCCTGGCCCGCCGCCTGGCCACCCACCGGCTGCACGCCTGGGGACACCACTACGGCTCGGAGACGAACGACGCCGTCGCCCTGGTGGTCGCCGAGCTGGCGGCGAACTCCGTCACGCACGGGGCGGTGCGTGGGCGGGGCGCGCTGTTGCGTCTGAGCCGCGAGCGGGACGGCCTGATCCGGGTGGAGGTCAGCGACACCCGGGGCGAGCGCCTGCCCGCCCCGGCCGTCCCCGACGCCACCGCCGTGGCCGGCCGGGGCCTCATGATCGTCGAGGCGCTCGCCGAGGACTGGGGAGTGCGGCCCCGCGCGGGCGCGCCCGGCAAGACCGTATGGGCCTGTCTCCGCCCTTCCGGAGCCCCTGGCTGATCCACTCCGTCGTCCCGATCCGGGCTCCTCCACCCGGGTGAGCTGGCAGGATGGAGGGGACGCCCGGCCGTGGTGGTGCGGCAGTGCGGGGCGAGGACGCTGTGGGGAGCTGGAACTGCTGATGGCCAGGGGCAACGGGACCGTACTGAGGGACGTTCTCGACATCAAGGAGGACGCCCACGCCGGCGACTTCAAGATCGAGCTGTCGCAGGGTTTCGCCGGGAAGTCGGCCGGCTCCATCGCCGAGTACGTGGTCACCCCGCAGCTCGCGAAAGAGTTCGACAAGGCGCTGCGGCTGGTCCGCGACGCCCTGCGGAAGAACACCTCGTACGCCGCCTACCTGCACGGATCCTTCGGCGCCGGTAAGAGTCACTTCCTCACGGTGCTGCACGCCGTGCTCAACGGAGACCCGGCCGCCCAGACCAAGGAGCGCCTCGGCGAGGTGGTGACCGGGCACCAGGACTGGCTGCGGGACAAGAAGTTCCTGATGGTGCCGTTCCACCTGGTCGGCTATCCCAGCCTGGAGGGGGCTCTGCTCGGCGGCTACGCCGACGCCGTGCGCAAGCTGCACCCCGACGAGGCCACCCCCCTGGTCTTCCGGGCCGACTCGCTGCTCGCCGACGCCCGTAACCTGCGCGCCTCCATCGGCGACGAGGCGTTCCTCCGACTGCTCCCCGCGCCCAGGTCGCAGAAGGCCCCCGTGCCGCCCGCCGACCCGGCCGGCGGGGACGACGAGACCGAGCTGCGGCCGATCGGCGCCGCCCCCGCCCAGGGCTGGACGGCCGCCGCGCTCGACGCCGCACTCGACGCCCCCGCCGGCGACTCGGGCCGTGACCAGCTGGTCACCGCACTGTTCGACGGCCCGATGAAGTCGTACGCGGGCAGCACCGGCGGCGAGGAGGGAGCGTACATTCCGCTGGACGACGGGCTGAGCGAGATCAGCAAGCACGCCAAGCGCCTCGGCTACCAGGGTGTGGTGCTCTTCCTGGACGAGCTGGTGCTGTGGCTGCAGGCCAAGATGTCCGACCGCACCTTCATCAACGAGCAGATCCAGAAGACCGTCAAGCTGATCGAGACCACCAACCCCGACCGGCCGGTGCCGATCATCTCCTTCGTCTCCCGGCAGCGCGACCTCTCCCAGCTCGTCGGCAAGGACGTCCTCGGCTCGGACGTGGACAACCTCAACCAGGCCCTGAAATACCTCGAAGAGCGCTTCGAGGTGATCAACCTGGAGGACCGCAACCTCCCGGAGATCATCAAGGAGCGGGTCCTCAAACCGCGCCCCGGCCAGGAGGCGGTGCTCGACGCCGCGTTCGCCGGTATCGACCGGACCAGCCAGATCGTGAAGGACGTACTCCTCGACGGAGAGGGCGCCACCGGCTCGCGCTGGGAGGACTTCAGGTCGGTGTACCCACTCTCCCCGGCCCTGCTCAACGTGCTGGTCGCCCTGTCCGGCGCGCTCCAGCGCGAGCGCTCAGGGCTGAAGCTGGTGCAGCAGCTCATGGAGCTCAACGCCGACACTGAGCTCGGCAGCCTGATCCCGCTCGGCGACCTGTGGGACGTACTGATCCACGGCACCGGCACCGCCTTCACCGACAAGCTGAACCAGGAGTCGGAGTCCGCGATGCGGTTCCACGCCAAGGCCCGGGCGCACCTCCTGGAGAAGTACGGCTCTCCGGACAGCACCGACTTCCGGGCCGACGAACGCTTCGTCAAGACCCTGCTGCTCGCCGCGCTCGCCCCCGAGGTGCCCGCGCTGCGCCAGCTCACCGGCACCCGGCTCGCCGCGCTCAACCACGGCTCGGTCCGCTCCCGGACCGTCCCGGTCGGCGAGCGGGTGCGGGAGCGGATGAAGGCCCTGCAGCTGGAGTTCCCCGCCGAGCTGCGCGCCGAGGGCGGAGACGACCCGGTCTTCTCCATCCACCTGTCCGACCTCGACGTCGAGCCGATCCTGGACGCCGTGGCCGGCGAGGACAAGACCGGGGTCCGCCAGACCTGGGCACGGGAGCGGATGCGGCAGGAACTGGGACTGGGCAAGGGCCCGGAGCAGTTCCTCGACACCAAGAAGATCGTCTGGCGTGGTTCCGAGCGCACCGTGGAGTTCTTCTTCGGATCGGTGCACTCCCCCGTCAGCATCACCGACGAACAGTTCACAGCCTCCGAACAGGGCCGCATCAGGATCGTCTTCGACTACCCCTTCGACGAAAGCCTCCGCCGCTCGCCCGACGACGCCTACCACCGGGTCCAGGGCCTGATCAACAGCGGTCACGAGGCTCCCGTCCTGGTCTGGCTGAGCGACTACCTCTCCGAGCAGCGCAAGGCCCAGCTGGGGCGGCTGATGCGGATCAACTTCCTGCTCGAGCGCGACCGGCTCTCCGATTACACCCGCAACTTCCTGCCCGAGGAGCGGACCAAGGCCCGCAACCAGCTGGAGCGGGCCCGGGAGACGCTCACCGAGACCCTCACCGGCGCGCTGGGCGAGGTCTACGGCCTCACTCAGGCCAAGGAGGGAACCGTCGGCGCGGAGGTGACCGACGGCCGGCACCTCCTGTCCCTGCAGCCCGAGCACCCGCGCCCGCAGCCCCCGGCGAGCAGGCAGTTCCCGCAGGCGGTGGCGCAGCTCGCCGACGGCCTGTTCTCGGCGATGTACGACAAGCACCCGGACTTCGGTCCCGGCGCCGGCTCCGTACCCAAGCCGGTCAGTCAGAGCGAGCTGACCACCGCCCTGAAGTGGATCACCCTGGCACTCGGCGAGAGCGACACCCGCATCGAGGTCGACTCCAAGGACCTGCGGGCCGTCAAGCGCGTCGTGGAGCCCTTGGGCCTCGGCACCGTCCACGAAGGGCCGCTGCTCCTGAAGCGGGAGTGGTGGACCCGCATCAACCAGGTGGCATCCCTCAACGGCCAGAAGGACGCCGCCGAGCTGACCGCCGAGGACATCCGCCGCTGGATCACCAGTTCCACCGAGGACAAGGGGCTGGGCTATCGCGGCCTCGACAAACAGATCACCAATCTGCTGATCGCCGTCTACGCCCTGCTCGACAACCGCACCTGGGAGAAGTACGGAGCCGTCGAGGCGGCCCCCGCACTGGACGAAATCGGGCCCGGGTGGGCGCTGCGCGCCAAGGAGATGCCCGGCGAGGAGGAGTACGCGGCGGCCCGGACCCGGGCCGGACGGCTGTTCGGTGTCCCCGCCAAGCCCGCCCTGTTCGCCCGCAACGTCCACGAGCTGGCCGCCGGCGTCCACGCCAAGGCCTCCGCATACGAGAAGAGCGTGGGAGACGTCCGGTCCGTCCTCAAGCGCCACGCCTCACTCCTCGGCCTCGACGCAACGGAGCAGGCCCCACGCACCGAGGACCTGCACACCGCCGCCGCGCTCCTGGCCCGGCTCGTCCGGCACGGCGACGACCCCACCGCCCTCGTACGTGAACTGGCCGCCCTGTCGTACGAGACACCGGACCGCGATCTCTCACACACCATGGACAGCGCCGCCGAACTGGCCAAGGCCCTGGACAGCACCGACTGGGCGCTCCTCGAACGCGTGCGCAAGCTCAGCGCGCGGGACGACACCGTGGGCGACCGGGCCCAGCGGTTCCTGGACCGCCTCACGGAGGCCGCCCGGGCCACGGAGCTGGAGCGGTCCCTGATTCCCGTGCTCAAGGAGGTCCGCGAGAGCGCTCACGCGCTGATGGACGCGGCCCTCCAGCTGGAACCGCTCGCCCCCGCCCCCGGCCCGCAGCCGCCGGTGGATGCCGAGCAGGTCCCCCTGTCCCAGCACGGCATCCCGCCGGTGCCCTCGGAGCTGCCCGGCCCCGGCCCCTCCCAGCAGCTCCGCATCCCGCCGGCCGACGAGCGCTCCGGTGACGACAGCAGGCCGCAAGACCGTCTTCCGGCCGCCCCGCACGTCGTGGACGCCGGCCCCTCCGGAGCCGCTGAGCTGCCCCGGAAGCTGACCGCCGTACGGGAGGAGATCGAGGCCTACCGTGCCGCGCACCCGGACGCGGCGGTGCGGATCGTCTGGCAGGTCGTCGGCGGCGGCGGCACCGTACAGACGCGGGAGGGCGAACAGGGATGAGCACCACCCGTCCCGTCGCCGGCCGCCGGGCCGTCGAGGTACTCCTGGAGACCGAGCTCGCCCGCGCTCCCGGCTGCCGGCTCGTCCTGGTCGACGCCGTCTGGGACAGCGCGGACAAGGACACGGAGTTCACCGTGCGGGTCGGGACCGGGCACCGCCGGGTCCTCGTCACCGACCAGGACTCTCCGCTCGGCATCGCCGACGCCTGGAACCGCCACCTGGCGCAGGCCGAGGACGGTACCGGTGACGACAGTGTCCTCGTCGTCACCGGTACCGTCCCGCCCGACCAGCTCGGCTGGGACCTGCGCGCCCACGCGCCGCACCGGCGGCCGCTGCCCGTGAACCGGACCGAGATCGTCGCCCAGATCTTCGGGGCGGCCGATCTCGACCCCCGGATGCTCGGCGAGCACTGGCTGCTCGACGCCCTCCTGGCGGCCGAACCCCTCGACGGCTGGCCCCGCACCAGTGGCGTCCTCACCCGCGATCGGGCCGTACGCGCCCTGCTCGCGGCCCGGCTCGGCCTCGGCGACACCGAGGCCGACACCCTGGACCTGGACGCCGACACCCTCTTCTCCTGGACCCGCGGCGCCTCGGGCCCCGCACGATTCGCCGCACTGTCCGATGACGAGCGGCGCGGTCTCGGCGAATGGCTCGGCCGGGCTGCCGGAGAAGCGGCCCCCATCCTCCTCACCCTGGCCGCCGAAGGACGGGGCGCCGACGCCCTGCCGCTCGGCGCACTGGCCTCCGCAGCCCTCGCCTCGTCCCGGTCCGAAGCCGCTGTCTTCGCCCTCGGCTCGCTCTTCGGCAGCGCGCTCACCGCCTTCGACCGGCTGAAACCCTTCGCGGAAGCCGCCACCGGGGTCCTCACCCGCTGGACCGCGCAAGCGGAAGGCGGCGGGGCCCAGGCCGACCAGGCCCGGCACCGGCTGCTCGGCGTCCTCGAACGCGCCGACCGGCTGGCCGCCGGAGCCCGGCTCGACACCCTGATCACCTCGGACCGCCTGCTGCCCTCCGGCTACCGCGGCCGGCTGCGCGCCCTGGCCACCGCCCTCACCGAGGGTGCTCACACCGGGAGCGGCGATGCGGCCGGAGACGCCGAATCAGCACTGAACGACCTCGCCGCGCACCAACTGGCCGCCGTGTACGGCCACTCGACCGAGACCGCACACACCGCGGTCCGCCTGCTGCGCCGACTCGCCGTGCCAATGCCCGCCCTCTCCCACGTCGGCCAGGCCGTACAGGAACATCTCACCGACACCGGCTGGGTCGACCTGGCCGTCGGCATCCTCGCCGAGGGCGACGAATCACCCGACCCGGTCATCGGCGAGGCCTACCGGCGGCTCATAAGAGCCGTACGGGAGCGCCGGTCCGCCATCGACGAGGCGTTCTCCGCGCTGCTCGCCCGCTGGACCGAGAACGCGGCCCAGCAGGCCGACGGGGGCGCCCTGCTCATCGAGGACGTGCTGGCCCGGGCCGCGGCCCCGCTGGCCCGCGACGGCGGCCGTCCGCTGATCGTCGTACTCGACGGAATGAGCGCGGATGTCGCCGTCCGGCTCGCCGGCGAGCTGGACCGGCGGGTATGGACCGAAATCGTCCCCTCCCCCGGCAGGGGTGCCCTCCCCGCCCGGCAGGCGGCGGTCTCGATGCTGCCCTCCATCACCCGGGTCAGCCGGGCCTCCCTGCTATGCGGGCGGGCCTCCGAAGGCGGGCAGGACGCGGAGCGCTCTGGGTTCGCCGCCTTCTGGCGCAAGCGCCACCGGGAGGGCCGGCTCTTCCACAAGGGCAGTTTCGAAGGCGCGGCCGGGCACCGCCTCGCCCCCGAGTTCGTCGAGGCGCTCGCCTCGGACGAGGTGGTCGCGGTCGTGGTCAACACCATCGACGACGCGCTGTCCAGCGGCCGGGAGGGCACCAGTGGACGCTGGGGACTGCGCGACATCGGCAAACTGCCCGACCTGCTGAACGCGGCCCGCGACCACGGTCGCCCCGTCCTCCTGGTCTCCGACCACGGACATGTCATCGACCGAACCGACCGCGGGAACCTGCCCCTCCAGGTCACCGGCGTCAAGGGAACCCGCTGGCGTACCGGCACCCCCCAGGACGGGGAGGTGTCGCTGAGCGGGCCGCGCGTCCGGACCGACAGCGGCCGCGCGACCCTGGCCTGGCGCGACGACGTCCGCTACACCGCACGGCAGGCGGGCTACCACGGCGGTGCCTCACTCGCAGAGGTCACCGTCCCCGTCATCACCCTGATCCCGGCCGAAGGAGTCGTGCCGTCGGGATGGGTCCTGCTGCCCTCCGAGGCGACCGAACCCGGATGGTGGAACTCCTCCTCGGGGGCGGGTACCGCACCGTGGCACACCCGTACCACGGATGCCGCCGCCTTGGCGAGAACCCCGGACCCAGGACCGGAGACGACGGACAGCCCACCGAAGGCCGCCGGACGACAGAAGGCCGAGCGGGTTCCCTCCACGGCTACCTCCAGCTCCCCTGTTCCGGTCGCATTCCGGGCCATCGACGTGGACGCCGCTCCCCGCCCGCTCCCCCGGACGAGCCTGGGCGAGCACGTCGTGCGCAGCCTCCCGTACAAGGCGCAGAAGGAGTTCGTACGTCTGGCTCCCGGTGAGAAAGCCGTCGCGGCCGTCCTCGACGCACTGGTCGCAGCCGGCGGGAAGCTCTCGCCGGGTGCGGTCGCCGACGCCGCCCGGGCCGCCACCGGCAAGTCCCAGCGCAACCCGGAGCGCTTCGCCACCGTCCTGGAGCGGCTGCTCAACATCGACGGCTATCCCGTGCTCCGGCTCATCGAGTCCGGCCGCACCGTCCAGCTCGACAAGGCCCTGCTCCAGGAGCAGTTCCTGGAAGGCGGCCCCGCATGACCCGGCCGACACCCGACATCAGCACCGCGCGGCGCCAGGACGTCCTCGACGCACTGCGGCGCGGCACCGTGCCCCAGGCGGGACTCGGCCTGTTCGCCGTCGGCCTGACCCGCTTCGAGGCGGCGCTCGACGACAACCTGGACACGGTCACCCGCGGCGGCTCCGCCTTCCACGCCCTGCGCGGCGAGTACGGCTCGGGCAAGACCTTCTTCGCCCGCTGGCTCGCCGAGAACGCCAAGCGGCGCGGGCTCGCCGTCAGCGAGGTGCAGATCTCCGAGACTGAGACCCCCCTGCACCGCCTGGAGACCGTCTACCGCAAGCTCACCGAACGCCTCACCACCGCCACCCATCAGCCCTCCGCGCTGCGGGCGGTGATCGACTCATGGCTGTACGCCCTGGAGGAGGAGGCCCTCGCGTCCGGCGAAATCGACGACGACGACGAGGCCGGCCTCGCGGCCGCGGTGGACGAGCTCCTGGAACACCGGCTCGCCGCCGTCGCCCGCACCACCCCGGCCTTCTCCGCCGCGCTGCGCGGCTACCACCGGGCCGTGGCCTCGGGGGACGGACCGCAGGCCGAAGCGCTCATCGCCTGGCTCGGCGGACAGAAATCCGTGGCCGCCGCCGCCAAACGCTCCGCCGGAATCCGTGGCGACCTCGACCACTTCGGCGCCCTGGGATTCCTCCAGGGGCTGCTGACCGTCCTGCGCGACTGCGGGCATCCGGGCCTGCTGCTCGTCCTCGACGAAGTGGAGACCCTGCAGCGAGTGCGGGGCGACGTACGGGAGAAATCCCTCAACGCACTGCGCCAGCTCCTCGACGAGATCGACAGCGGCCGGTTCCCCGGGCTGTTCCTCGTCATCACCGGTACCCCCGCCTTCTACGACGGGCCGCAGGGCGTCCAGCGCCTCCCCCCGCTGGCCCAGCGCCTGGCCACCGACTTCACCACCGACCCCCGCTTCGACTCCCCGCGGGCCGTGCAGCTTCGCCTGCCCGGATTCGACCTGGCCTCGCTCGGCGAACTGGGCCGCAAGGTCCGCGAGATCTACGCGGCCGACGCCCGCCGGCCCGACCGTCTCGCCACCCACGCCGACGACACCTACCTGGAAGAGCTGGCCCGCTCGCTCACCGGATCACTCGGTGGCAAGGTCGGCATCGCACCACGTCTGTACCTGCGCAAACTCGTCGCCGACGTGCTGGACCGGATCGACGAGTTCGACGACTTCGACCCACGCAAGCACTACGCCCTCACCCTGGACAGCGCCGAACTCACTCCCACGGAACGCAACGCGGCCGGCGCCGACGACATCGAGCTGGAACTGGAACCGTTCGTGGACACCGCTCCCGAGCCGAGTACGGAATCGAAGTCGTCATGACGGTCCCCCCGGCCCCGGGCCCAGATGACGTATTCGACCTCCTCGACCCGATCCTCGGACACCACGTCGTCAACACCCTCGGCTGGCGCGGGCTGCGACCGCTGCAGGCGGAAGCCGTCACACCGCTGCTCGCCGGCGAGGACGCCCTCCTGCTCGCCCCCACCGCCGGAGGCAAGACCGAGGCCGCGGTGTTCCCCCTGCTGACGCGGATGAACCAGCAGGGCTGGACGGGCACCGGCGTGCTGTACCTCTGCCCGCTCAAGGCACTCCTGAACAACCTGGCGCCCCGGATCGACGGCTACGCCCAGTGGGTGGGACGCCGAGCCGCCCTGTGGCACGGGGACACCCCCGAGTCCGTACGCCGCCGTATCCGGACCGATTCCCCGGACTTCATGCTCACCACACCCGAGTCCCTCGAAGCGATGCTCATCAGCGTCAAGACCGACCACACGCACACACTGGGCCGGGTGCGCGCCGTCGTCGTCGACGAGGTGCACGCCTTCGCCGGGGACGACCGCGGCTGGCACCTGCTCGCCGTACTCGAACGCCTGGAACGGCTGACCGGCCACCGCATCCAGCGCATCGGCCTCTCCGCCACCGTCGGTAACCCCGCCGCCCTGCTCACCTGGCTCCAGGGCGCGAGCCCCACCGGCAGGCCGGGCCGGGTCATCGCCCCGGGTGTCACCCTGCCCGCCGGTGACAACACCTCTGGTTCCGGTGGTCTCCCCCGCCCCGACGGAGACGTCGAACTCGACTACGTCGGCTCGCTGGCCAACGCCGCCAAGGTGATCTCCGCCCTGCACCGCGGCGAGAAGCGGCTGGTCTTCTGCGACTCCCGCAAGCAGGTGGAGGAGCTCGGTGCGGCGCTCCGGGCCCGCGACGTCACCGTGTTCCTCTCGCACGCCTCCCTCTCCACCGACGAACGGGCCCGCTCCGAGCAGGCGTTCGCCGAGGCGCGCGACTGCGTCATCGTGTCCACCTCCACCCTGGAGCTCGGCATCGACGTCGGCGACCTCGACCGAGTCGTCCAGATCGACTCCCCCGGCACCGTCGCCTCGTTCCTGCAGCGGATCGGCCGCACCGGACGCCGCACCGGCACCTCGCGCAACTGTCTCTTCCTCGCCACCCGGCCCGGCAGCCTGCTCCAGGCCGCCGGTCTGCTCACCCTGTGGTCCCGCGGTTGGGTGGAGGCCGTCACTCCGCCGCCCTCTCCCCGCCACCTCGTCGCCCAGCAACTTCTCGCCGTCACCCTCCAAGAGCACCGCATCGGTGACCGGCTGTGGCCCGGGCAGTGGAACGGCCTCGCCCCGTTCGACCGGTCCGCCGCACCACTCCTCTCGCACCTTGTCTCCGAAGGTTTTCTCGACAGCGACGGCGGCATGCTGTTCATCGGCCCCGAAGCCGAGAAGCACTTCGGGCGTCGGCACTTCATGGAGCTGACCGCCTCCTTCACCGCGCCTCCCGAATTCACCGTGCTCGCCGGACGTACCGAGATCGGCACCACCGACCCCGCTGTCCTCACCGAGGAACGCCAGGGGCCTCGCAGACTACTCCTGGCCGGCCGCAGCTGGCAGGTCACCTTCATCGACTGGGCCCGCCGCCGCGCCTTCGTCGAACCCGTCGAGGACGGCGGCGTCGCCAAATGGCAAGGCAGCGAAGCCCGTGGTCTGTCGTACGCGCTCACCCGCTCCATGCGTGAGGTCCTCCTCGGTACCGACCCCGACGTCCGCCTCACCCGCCGCGCCACCGTGACCCTCGCCGAACTCCGTACGGACCGCGCACCCCGCGAAGTTCACCCCGCGGGCTCCCTCTTGGTCCGCGACGCGGACGCCGCCCGGTGGTGGACCTGGGCCGGCTACCGCGCCAACGCCACCCTCGCCGCCTCCCTCGGCAACCTCGCCGACCCCGTGCAGCGCCCCACCGACACCCATGTCCGGCTCCGCCAGGACCTCTGCCCCGCCGACTGGAAAGCCGCCCGCGCCGAACTCCCCGACTCCCTCACACTGCCCACCGTCGACCGACGGGCCGTCCGCGGCCTGAAGTTCTCGGCAGCCCTCCCACTCCGTATCGCCACCACGACCCTCGCCGAACGCCTCGCCGACCTCGCCGGAGCCCTTGCCGCGGCCCGTGAGCCCGTACGACTGGAATGGCACGCCTGACCCGTCACGGACGCCGCCGGCCACGGCGATGCCGAGGTCGGGCCAGGACGGGACGGCGGGGCCCTGAGGATGCGCCGCACGCAGCCAGGTGCGCGGGGCAACCGCCGGGCAGGCCAGTTCGCTCGGCGACGTCATCACCTCCGCAGCCACCCTGGTCGAGGTCATCCACCCCCGGATCAACCGCACTGCCCTGGAGTAGACCCTCTCCCGGCCGGTCGTGGAACCGGTCACCGACCCCCTCGCCCGGCACACCGCCACACTTCTCGCCGACGCCGGCCTCCACGGCCACGAGTACGCCATCGACGCCACACTCGCCGCCCCCAACCCCACCACCGTCCTCAACTCCGACCCGGAAAGAGATCTGACGGAGGCCGCCAGGCGACCACTGCGCAAGCCTGAGGGAGGCAGTGTGCCACCGCCGCCGGCCACGGTGTGTCGCCGCCAGGAGGACGCCTTCTCTCACCTCCACCTCCACCCCACCGAGGCCGCCTCGTGACCCGAGGACAGCTGCCGGAGCTGCAGCAGCGTGCACTGCCGTTCAGTCACGGCGGACCACCGATGCACGAGCCTTAACCCGCACCCCACCCCCTCTGCCTGCATAGAGCCGAAAGACCATCTGCGCAGGTCAGCACCCTACTGTCATCCAACGCGGCAGGTCAGCACGCTGGCTGGTCTCTTCCGCGACATCTGCGCACGGCTTCGTGGGAGAGCCTCGGCCCTGCTCCCACTTTGACTCATCCCCCAAGAGCGGCCACCACGTGCACGCTCACACTCAGTCACAGCGCTAGGCCGACTGGCGACTGACGCCGAGCCCCGGCGCTCATCCGGGTCATCTTGGGCTTGACGCTCAAATGACGCTCGGGACCCCGAATTCGTCGCCATCGCGCCCACCAAATAGCCCCTGACCTGCATTTATCTTCGATCAAACCCAGGCCGACATCTTCCCGATGACGCACCATGTGGAGTGCGTGGCGATCCTTGAACCGACCAAGAAGGCCGCCTGACCTGCGGTTTTGTCGATGTGCATTATGTGCGTTGCGGGCGTTACGGGCGATATCTTGACGCTGATTTGACGCTCGTGACGCTCGTTGATCATGGTCTGGCGCCACGCTGACCAGCGGATTTCCGTTACTGAGCGTTGATGCTGACGCTCGGAGAGATCTTCTGCGGGTGCCTCTTCTGCGACGGGCGGACAGCAAAACGGCCCCTTCTTCGCGTCCTGGACGGGAAGAAGGGGCCGGTCACGTTCTGCGCTCTACGCGGCGAGGGTGAGCGGGGTCTGAAGCCCCTGCCCTGCTCCGAGAGGGGACGGGGAAGGTGAGGTCCGCCTCAGTTTGGCCCGGCTCTCGGAGTCGGCCCCGCTCGCACAACCGGAACACGGCAGCGTGCGGCAGGGCGCCTCACGAGCCCGCGACCGCTGGCGCGCCACCAGCGCGTTGATGCTAGACCTGCACCAACGCGGCACCGCCCTGGCCCGAACTGTCATCCTTCATCATGTACGTGGCGTTCGAGAGCCAGAGTGCCGTGGACCTCAACCTCACTTCCGAAGACGGCGTTCGTCACCGGCGCCGGACGGGATATCGGGCTCGCCACCGTCCGTGTCATCGATGCCGCGCGCACCCTCGCCCCTGAGCTGACGGACACCGGCGCGCACGCCATGTCTGCCGACCTGAGCAGCACCGCAGGCGTCGCCATGTGCTGGAGATGGAGGTACGCGAGAGGCGCCTCGCCGAACGCGATGCCGTCACACAGGCAACGCTGCTGCTGTTTCCACCGGCCACCCAGATCCTGCCTGGGGCATGCCTGCCTCCTCATGATCGGCAGGTGTTCGACTTCGATCCCCCTCGCCCCTGATGCCCTCCGGGGGGAAGGAGCGCGACGGCCTCTCGGCATCGGGTGATGTCACCCGTCACACATAGCCGACCCCGTTCTCGACTGAACTCACCGCCGTTTCGTGAGTCCGGTCGGCGGGAAATCAAGTTGCCATGAAGTCTTCATTGAGATTACCTAGCTGGTATGCCGAGGCGTCTGCTGGCCATTGAGCACACGAAGATCCGGGCACTGCGCGAGCAGGCTGGGCTCACTGCGCAGGAGCTTGCTGACCGCGTAGGGGTCACGTATCGCTTGGTCGTGTACTGGGAGGAGGGCAGATATGGGCCTGAAGCCAGAAATGTGCGGCGTCTCGCTGATGCCCTCGGCTGCGCCACAGCCGACCTCACGGGTACACCCAGCGGGACCGAGACGCTGGCTGACCTCCGTTATGCCTCTGGTCTCACCGCTGAGCAGGTCGCCAGCCGTCTGCGCGGTACTCCCGCCGGCCGTGATCTCTTCGTGGACGCGCACAAGATCCGCAGTCTCGAGCGGAACCGTCGGGTGTCCGGCTGGAACTGGCGGAAGCCGGAGTGCACAGGCCGGCTCTTGCAGCAGCTGGCTGCCTTGTACGAGGTGCCGGTCCGCATGGTCATGGATGCCTGGATGCGTACCCGGCCATCTGATGAGCCCCCGCGTCTGCCCGAACGAGAGCGCCACGGTCCGCCGGCTTCGGTAATCAACAGCTGGGAGGCCCTGAACGATCGGCAGCGGGTCTATCTCGGGGAGATCCTGCGGGACGACCGGATGACTGAGGCCGAGATGTGGATGCGCCGGCAGAACCACGTCACGGTTCCACCGGCCAGGCAGTGGCGCCAGCTGCCGTTTGCTCTCGACGCTCCCATCGAGGTGGTCGGCCGCACGCGTCTTCAGCAGCGGCTGCGGACCGCTGGCGTCCACGATCAAGGGGCCGGGGCCACCCTTCGCTCCCTAGAGCGGCTGGGGCTGATCAAGGTGGCCAGGGACCGTGTGGAGGTTCCCGGGGCCGGGGAGGTGGACCGCACTCTGGTGGAGATCACTCGCCGGGGCCGTGCCTGCGCCCGTGCTGGGCTAGGAGAACCCGCGGAAGTGGCGACACCGGCTCATCTGCTGTCCGAATGGCTGTGGGGCGTTCTGCTGCGTGTCGCCTCTGCCGGTCCGGAGGGTCTCCACGAGAGCGAGCTGACGGGTAAGTCCCGGTTCTATCTGGCCGTCGGCTACCGGCCGAAACGCCGAGCGCATCCCAGCAGAGGATTCATCGAGCTGCGTCCCAGGATGGCGCCAGGCGATACTCACGTCCTCGAATACCGATGGCATGCAACCCCGCTCGGGCAGCAGCATATTGCCGCCTACTTGCACGTCTACGCAGAGATGTACCCGACTGCGACGTCTCCCCCACTGTGATCGTTTAGGGCGGTCCGGGGCCATTGTCAGACCCGTGCTCTACGGTCGTCTCTTGTGACGACCCCTGTCGACGATGACGGCCTGACGTTCTCTCACTTCGAGGCGTTCCGCCTGATCAACCTCACCTTCATCAAAGCCAGCCAGACCAACACCGCACCGGACCTGAGTCCGAGGGACCGGGCGGACAAGCTGATGCGGTATCACGGTGACTTGCTCGCCGCATACGGCCCTGGAGTACATCTGCCGTTCGGCGAGTTCCGCCGAAAGCTGGGCGACAACATCAACAGCCTGCTCCCGCCCTGGCTGGATCAATCCGGCCTCGGCGAGCTCGACTTCCCAGTCGTCGACGCCGAAGGCTGCGTCACCGGCAGCGCCTTCGACCTGCAGTGGGAGACCTCCCAGCTGCACCGGATTCTGCAGCGGCTCCGGCGGATCGGCCGCATGCGATTCTCCGAGGAGCAGCTCCAGGACGAGCTCGATCAGGATCAGATGTACGAGATCCTCAAGGGCCGCGGTGATGCCCAGTACGTCAAGGACCGCACCACGCTGGTGGAGTGTCCCGCCGGTACGGTCGAGGAGCTGAACAAGCGTGGCCTGCCCCTCAACGCGATGGGCTACTACGGGGCGATCCCTTACCACTCCGTCTACAAGACCTGGTGGTTTCCCTGCACGGTGTGCAAGTGGCCCATGAAGGTCAGCAAGCGGATGAGCGCGGGCCGCGAGTACTACCGCGTCGCTTGCCTCTACGACCGTCACGCCGATACGGGAGCCAGCTTCATGTTCCGGCCCACATCCGGAGACGCGCCGCTGCTGCACCCCGACAGCCCCGACGTCCCCGCTCCGCACGAGGCAGAGCTCTCGCTCGGCACCACCGGTGCCGTGCCGGAGGCAAAGCCAGCTGAAGGGCATCTGGCCCTCAAGCGCGGCGTGTGGCGCTACACCTGTGTACCCGGCCTGCATGAGCTGCGTCTCCACACCGTTCTGAGGAAGCGGCTGGCCGCCGGGCAGGCGGATGTGGAGGAGGCCGTCAAGCTCTGGCCTATGAGCGATGCCTACGACCATCACATCGAGGTCAAGGGCCCTGACGGGAGGTCGCACGTCTTCACCGTCGATGTGAAGGACTACACCCATGCCCGTGTCCTCGCGGAGAGCCTGCACCGCAACGAGGGCGACAAGGGCGGCGCCGAATGGCTCGTCGTTCCCGACCATCGGGCCGACCAGATTCCCCTGCTGACCGTGACCTGCCACAAGTACAAAATGAAGGCCGCGACCATGACCGAATTCGCCCAGATGGTCTGCCGAAGCGCCGGGGTGGTGTGGTCATGAGTCAGACGACCGCCAAAGACGTCTTCGTCCGCGCTGCGCTAGCCCTCGCCGCGCACTACTTCCCGCAGCAGGACAGCGACGGCAAGCCCTTGGCCTCCTTCCGTCATGCGGCGTTCTTCGCCAGCTGCAAACCACAGGCGTGGGACCAGTGGAGTGAGCTGGGCAGTGAGGAACGGCTGCTTGTGGCGGAGGTGATGAAGCTCAGCAGGCCCGACCTCGCCGACGAGAAGCGGTTCGCCTCGGCGGCCCGGATTCTCCTGGGGGCCATGGACACCGGCGAGGAGGAGGAAGAGGAGACCGCCCTCCAGCTGTTCACCCTGGCCGGGGACCCCCTCACCGCCATCGCGGCCTACCCCCTGCTGGGAGGGGACTACCTCGGCTACGCGAAGAGCCTGCTCGCCCCCTTCCGGCGGCCGAGCAGCCGGCGCAAGCCCCACGACTTCGCAGCCCCGGGCCAGACGTACGAGACGAGTGAGCGGACCGAGGGCAACGAGATCGTCCACGGACGCGTCACCATCCCCCGCTTCCCCGCGTTCACCCAGCCGCTGGGCCACGACTCGCTTCCGGCCCTCACCACCGGCCCGGCCTCGGCACGGTGCGAGTCACCGTCCAAGAGCTCAAGGGCATCGCACAGCTCCTGGACACCCAGTACGAGGACACAGAGGCGGGCCCCTGGCTGTACAAGGTCCTGACGGGCCTGCTCGACCGAGTCAAAGCCCGTGACACCGACACCGTCGACGTGCTGGACCTCCTGGCCGGCCGAACCCAGATCTTCCACGCCCCCACCGGAACCGGAAAGTCCGTACTGGTCCGCATCGTGGGCTCATGGGCCGCACTCAACAACCACCGCGTCACCCTCCTCGTCCCCGACGTCAAGGCCACGCTCGCCTCCGTCTGGGACATCAGCCACGACCTCGAAATCCTGCACCAGGCGGGCAAGACCGAGCACCTGGCGAAGTGTGCCCCACTGATGTCGCCGTCCTCACGCCACGAGCGGGCCCTCAAGCACGCCGCTTTGGTCAAGGAAGACCCCGACGCCCCCGGTGAGTGGGGCAAGCGCGGAAGCCGTGACGTCGACCACCTCGCCTACGGGTGTGCGCAGCGATACTGGCTCGACTCCGCCGGGGTCTACCGTCCCGGCAAGGAGAACTGCCTGAGTCTGCGCAGCGGCGGTGGGATGCTGGCCTGCCCCTGGATCCCGACCTGCGGCAAGTTCACACCCGCCTATCAGGCAGCCGATGCCACGGTGATCGTCACCAACCACCACAACTTCATCCAGGGCAACATGCGGGTGGGCATCCAAATCGACGGCCGCCCCGTCCGTTCCGTCACCGTCCGCGAGTTCGTGCTGCGGGCCAGTGACTTCGTCATCATCGACGAGATCGACGCCTTCCAGGCCGTCGCCGTCGACCGGTGCGCCACCACAGTCGACCTGCACTCCCGGCGCCCGTGGACCGCGGAACCGCAGATCCTCGACACAGCAGCCAAGCATCTTCCCCTGCGGTTCGAGGACCAACTCATCGAACCGGTCAGCCACGTCCGGCTGATGGCCGAGTCACTGCTGACCGGGTTGTGCACCAAGGCGTTCCGTCTCAACCATCGCGACGACGCCAGAGTCCCCCGGCTGCGCCAAGAGTACGACTATGAAGGGTGGCGCCTGCCTCACTCCAAAGACCGCGCGCTCATCGGCGTCCTATTCCCCGAGTACCAGGTCAGTGACGGGGAGCCGCTTCCCCGTGAAGCTGTCAACCGGCTCAACGCCCTCGCACCTCGCCTTGACGTTATCAATGACGACGACATGGCCCCAGCTCCTATGCTTCTGGACCCCGAGTGGGAGCGGGTCAGCAGTATCCTCGGGACCGTCGTGTCGCCGCGCGGCATCAACCAGCGCGACGAGCTCAAGCTCAGGCTCCACGAAGCACTCGCCCCGATGATCAGCGACGGCCGCGCCCGCAACCGGGCCATCGACCACCTCATCATCCGCACGCTGATGAGCGAGCTGGACTCGTCCCTGGCCGTACTGCGCGACACTGCCCAGTCTCTGCGGCACTCCGGCCTGCTCTCCGCCAACCGCATCATCGACGCCATGCGCTCCGGCGGCATCGCCGACATACTCCCGCACGGAACGATCGGTAGGCCGATCAACGGATACCGGGTCACCGGAATGAAGAACCCGGAGAAGGACGCCAAGCTCTCCACCCAGCACATGGCCGGCGACCCTCACACGTACGTGTCAGAACTCGGCGGACTGGTCTCACTGATCAGCGCCGGTGTGGAGCGGCCCATCTTCGGGCTCTCCGCCACCGCCTACTTCCCGCAGGCGGTCAAGGAGCATGTCCATGCTCCCGTGATGTGGTGGATGACGGACGCCCAGGAGGAATCCATCCTGGTCGAGTCCTCGGCCGTCACCTACAGGAAAGGTCACAGAGCGGAGGGAGAGCGCATTCCGATCGCCGGCCAATTCCCCTCCGACAAGCCCGAAGCCCTGCGCGAAATCGGCGAACGTCTGTACGAGACGAAGTTGTCGAGGAAGCTCGCGCGACTGGCCAAGTCGGACGAAACGCGAGCCCGCGTGATCCTCACGGCCAACAGCTACGAACAGTGCGGCCACATCGCCACCGGCCTGGCCAAAGCGAAGGGGCTCTCCCACCGCGTATGCGTCCTCGTCCGGGAGGAAGACCGCCTCAGCAACGTCCGTCATCTCCCCGACCCGTCACTGGTCCGCCGCATCACCGTCGAAGAGGTCGAGGAGTTCCCCCAATTCGGCGACATCCTCATCGCCCCCTTGGCTAACATCGCCAGAGGGCTCAACATTGTCGTCAATCTCCGCTCAGCCATTCACTCGATCTACCTGTGCGTGAGGCCGCCGCTGATCATCGACGATCCCACCTGGATGTACGGCAGCGTCAACGCCGCAGGCATCAACTCACTCCCCTCCGGCGGTGCCGCAGACCCCACCGGGGTTCTGCAGACGGCCCGCACCGCGGCACGCGATCACCTGGCCACCATCCTGCGTTCCTCTCCGCAGCTGTCGACCATGGACCTCGTCCTCCAGGAGCAGATGGTCGCCGGAATGCTGGTGTCCCTCATCCAGCTCGCCGGCCGAGCACGGCGCGGCGGAACCAATATGGAGCTGCACTTCGTGGACTACGCCTTCCACGACGAGACCTGGAGCTCCGACCTGGCCAGCATCATCGAGCGCATGGCCAACCGGTGGCTGCCGGAAGAACGGCGGCAGATGGCCGAACTGTACGGCGAGGCCGTCAACGCCTTCCTGACCTACGCAGGCGTCGACCTCGCCCTCTCCGCATAGCCCAGCGCTACCTCCCGAAAGAGATCAGAGCAGTGACCGACAGCATCGCCTCCCTGCCGAGTACCCTCACCCTGCGCTGCACCCCCGCACTCGTCCAGGGCCAGAAGGTGTACGTACGAATCTTCCCGCGAAGCGTGCGTGATGAATGGGAGAAGGTAAAGGGCAACGGGGACGACAGGCAGAAGAATCTGCCGTACTCCACCGCCCTCACCTACCTCAAATTCAAGACGGGCGGGTACGTCCACCTCCACCCGTACCTCAACTACCTGGTCTCACTGGAGAAGATCGACGACGACACTCTGCGTCACGTCTTCCGGTGCATCGTCGGCTACAGCAAGGGGCTGTCCACCGACCAGGCCATCCTCCTCGACGTGCCGCCCGTGGCCGACGCCATCGCGAACACGACTGAGCAGGAGTTCGAGATGACGCGGTTCCTCAAGCCGATGCAGGGCAAACAACCGAAGTGCCCCGACTGGATGTACGTGGCTGTGCCCTGGGTGATCTCGAAGAAGCTCGCCGAACAGCAATTCACCATCTACGACCTGGTCCCGATCACCGAGCAAGTCCCCGCCAAGGAGAAGGACGGCTCCCCCAAGCTCGACGCCGCCGGCGAACAGGTCTACAAGAACCGCACAATCGGCTGGAAAGCCAACCCGAACAAGCGGAAGGTCAGCTACCTCCCGGACAGCAGAGGCGGGCTCATCGCCTGGGACCACCCCTTCGGGCGCAAGTACAACGTCCGTGACGGCGGGACCGAGGTGTACGCCGCCACCAAGGCCCAGTACGCGATGTCCCGGCTCTCAGTGGCCATGAAGACCGAGCCCAACGTCGCCGACCCCGTCATCTTCCTGGACGCCCATGTAACCCGCGTCCACAACAACATGGTCTCCGCCAAGTCGACCCACGTCTACCAGGGCAGCGACGGCCTTCCGATCCTCTACACCGAACTGACGCGCAACGGCGGCGTCCGAGAGGTCAACCAGCGCGCCCTGGAGCTGCTCGCGCGCGACAAGATGGACGTCAGCCTTCTGCAGCAGCTGCAGACACGCGTCACGCAAGAACGGGCCGTGCTGGAGAAGGCCGCCGCCGACGGGGAATTCCCTTCGTTCATCACCCCTGATGCCGGAGACATCCGCCCGCTCATGCCGGTGAACGACAACTTCGCCGTCGGCACGGGACCGGGCACCCTTCACCTGCGGCTCCTCGCCGAGCACGTCGCCAAGGTGCTGGGCGAGAAGGCCACCTGGGTCGACTTCAGCGTGGAACCGATGAACTTCGAGCCACGCCCCACGGACAAACAGAAGATGCCGCCGCAGGAGCGGGCCAGCCGGATCGAAGCCGGCGAACTCCTCCACAGCATCGGCTTCCCCCCGCCCGAAGAGATCACCGCCTCCGTGAACGCTCAAGGGTTCGAGCAACTGCGGATCGTATGCCTGTGGTATCGCCACAGCACCCGCCTGCGAATGATCAACGCGCTCTCCCTCGCCTTCCCGGACGGCACACCCATCGGCGATCCGGAGCCTGGCAAAGAGGTCTTCCTCACCCCCTCCATCAGCGTGATCTTTCGTAAGGCTGAGCGCTTCCTTTCACACGGCGACGACATCAACCGTGCCGTGGAGTTCAAATCCTTCGAAGACGACTTCGCCGACAGCGACTCACACGTCATGGTCGGCCTCTGGTGCGAAACCGAAATCCCGACCCTCAAGAAGAAGGAGGGAGAGAAGCGAACCGCCTTCCTGCTCCGCAAGGAACGGTACGACGGGAAGTTCCAGGTCCGCCGCTTCCTGGCCAAGAAGGACTTCGTCTGCCAGTTCACGAAGGGCATGAAACCGGGGACGTTCGGAAATCCCAGCACAGAGATCAATCCCCCGAAGCCGGGCAAAGATCACGCCGCCTACATGGCGCTTCTTGACCTGTACCGCTCACTCGGCATCATCGACCAGCGCCTCGCGCGAGCCCTCGCGAAAGACAAGAAAGGGCAAGAGGCCGGAGAGCTCGTTTACTGCGGCATCCACGCCCGCCGGCAAACCAAAACCGCCGACGGCAAACACACCAAGCGCATCATCATCGCCACCGCTCTATTCCCCCCGGAAGAGGAGGGCAATGCCTGGACGATGAAAGCATGGACCCCCCTCATCGGGGCCTGGGTGCCGTACCGGGAGGCGATCACCGCCTTCCACGCCAGTGACTACGCACTCCATGTCGACGGCAAGGGCGAGACGGACAAGGAGCGCTGGGCAGAGGCAGCAGCCCATGTCGAAGAAGCCCTCGCCAGCCTGGTCAGCGACGAACTGGAACCCGGTATGGGCTATGTCGTCATGGTTGACGGGCACGCCTGCCGTCGGATGTGGACGGGCCTGCACAACGAGAACCAGAGCTACCAGGAAGAGGACATCACCGATCCACGCACCTGGCTGCCTGGGTACGGCAAAGGCAAGAACGCCCCGCGCAGGAGGCCGGCCGCCGTCATCCGGATGAACGTCGACTCGGACGAGGTACCCCAGTACGTTCCCGTCCCCCGCGAGAGCGACCCGGACACCGAGAAGGAGTCCATCCTGTTCGCATCGGCCAAGCTGCACCGCGCCGCAGTGGATTTCGGCAACCCCTTCTGGATCCTCTTCAACATCCCGCGCAACTACCAGGCCAAGGGCGGGGACCTGGGCAAGGCCATCACTCGCTGGGACGCCGATCCAGGCAAGGGCGGCGAGGAGGGGGAACGGGAGACGAACGAGCTCAAGTCCCCGTGGTGGGCCGTCACGGCGACCGAAATCTACCCAGTCGGCGTCGCCAATGGAGTTGACCGGACGACGCTCGCACGGGCAACCGCGCGCCTGTGTCACCAGACCATTGCCTGGGCCGACCGCTCCCGCTACCCCGTCCCACTGCACGCAGCGAAGCAAATGGACCTCGACCACCCCCAGTACCGACGGTCGGCACCGCCCGAGGAACAGGGAGACGAAGCATCTGACGAGTAGCCTCGCGCGACGGGCCGGTAGTGATGCCAGGAGGAGCTGACCCGCCTCCTGTCTGCCGATGACGGTGATCATCAGGTCTTCGTCTGCAGCTCACCGCGCACAAAGCGCCATGTGCGGTGGGCTGGCAGAGGTCGCCTTCGACCCGTGCCGCAGCGGATTCGACAAGGTCACCCTCGACGACCTGGCCTCCGCCGCCGGAGTGTCGCGCAGCACTTTCCTACGCCAATCCCGCTCCAAGGAGGAAACGGCCCTCGGCGCCTTCGACGCCCAGGGGGAGAAGCTCGCCGCAGTCGTGCGCGACCGACCCGCCGCCGAGGACGGACTGGATAGCCCTGCGCCGAGTGACCTTGGATGGGTCCGCCAGGAAGATCATCTTGAAGGGGACACGGAGCCATCCTGCGTTCGGTGGAACCCAGGCACAGTCAGACCACAGTGATCACAAGAGAACGAGCGTTGTCAGTGCTGGGGGTGATGATGACTACTCACGTACTTCTTGTCCATGGGGGGCATGGTGCACCTGAGTCGTATCGCAGTGAGCGGGTTTCGGGCGAGCGCAGACGGCGAGATGGTCTGCCATTTGCCTGGCCGTTTCAGCGTGCTGATCGGAGCCAACGGCGTCGGAAAGACGACGCTCACGGATGCGCTCTACCTTTCTCATCCCGGCTCTCGTTTCCCGGCCCTGCCTAGGTACGGTTCCGCCACGCTCGCACCCGAGAGGTCCACCCGGACCATCAAGGTGGAGTACCGGCTGAGCGATAGCCTCACCGGGGAAGGTCGTCTCGGACGCCAGTTGCACGAGGTCAACCACCAGCGTCTTGGGGATGTCGCTCAGAGCTGGGGTGCCACGCTGAGTCGCAGGCTCGGCAGCGTCACACCGAAGATTGACACGGCGTACGGCAGGTCTTTGGATCTGGAGCCGTACAAGCTGATCTACCTGCCGGCCTGGCGTCATCCTCTGGACGAACTGGCCCGTCGCGAGGCGCGGATTCTGGTTGAGCTGCTCCGTGCTGAGCAGCAGCGCCTGAACGGCACCCGGAACCTCGTGGGGCTGCGGGCACGGGCCTCCCAGCTGCTCGAGGAGCTCGCCAAGGAGAGCATCATCGACGCCGTTGAGACGAGGATCGGCGGCTACCTCACGGACCTGTCGGCTGGGGTGAGTCGCCAGTGGTCATACATACGTGGGCAGGTCATCGACGATACCTACTTGGCTCGCGTGCTGGAAGTCATGCTCGCTGTCATGGAGGGGCGCAGGTTCGCTCGGCCTCTTGAAGTGTCCGGGCTGGGGTACGTCAACCTGCTGCATATCGCCGTGATCATGGCGGCGATACCGGACTCTACCGAGCTTCCCCAGGACGCTGTCTGGTCTCACCAGGGTGCTCCCGACCGGCCGCCCCCCCCACGGAGATGGAGCAGATTCAGCAAGCTACCCGGAACCTTCAACAGGCACAGGCTGATGCCGAGTCGGAGGAGGACTCCTTCTTCGGTACGAAGCCCTTCCATGCGACGGTCGTCATCGAGGAGCCTGAGGCGCACCTCCACCCGCAGTTGCAGCATGCTCTCGTTCGGTACTTGCGCAGAACCGTCAAGAAGCGGCCGGAGCTGCAGGTCATCCTCTCCCGCCACGCGACTGACGTCATCACCTCCTGCGCCCCTGAGGAACTCGTCGTCGTGCGCCAGACGGCGCAGGGGAGAGTGTGCCGCACCGTCGCCGACGTCGTGCCGACGAAGCACCGCGACATCACACTGCGAAAGACACGGCTCCATCTGGACGCGAGTCGGTCCGCCGCCCTCTTCGCCGACCGCCTCGTCCTGGTTGAGGGGGTCACAGACGCCGCCGTCCTGAGGGAGTTCGGCAGGGCCTGGGCCGGCGAGGACGCGCGTAAGCAGGCATTCGTCGATGCACTCAGCATTGTGCCCATGGGATGGAAGGTCGGGCAGTGGCCGGTGCATCTCTTGGCAACTCGGGGCAAGGAACTGTGCACCAAACTGGCGATCCTCGTCGACAGCGATCTACCGTTCGAGAGCAAGGAACACAAGAAGCCGACTTGGCTTCCTGACCATGACCCCTCGGTCGTCGATGCCTTCGTCAGCCATCCGACCTTGGAACCATCGATCACCGAGGGTAACGAGCACTTGATCGCAGCAGCCCTGCGCGAGGCTGATCTGGACGAGCCGCTCGTGACGGCCCTGACGGTGTACGAACTGTTCCGCAGTGCGCGGAAGGGCAAGGACGGGAAGCCAGCCGTCCCGGCAGGGCGGGGTTCCAGCAAGAAGGGCGACTTCGCGCTTGCCTTCGCCAGTCTCCTTGCAGAGGCCAACGACGCAGGTCCCGAGCAGGCGTCGAGCCTTCCGACCGTGCCCGACCACATCCGGCGACTGTTCGAGTTCGTGTACCCGCCCGACCCGGCTGATGAGACCGCCCCCCAAGAGTCCATTGTTGAGCCGGACTGGCTCGTGCTGGACGGCGAACGGAACACGGACGAGCAACAGGCCGATGACGCGGAGGAACTTCACTGGTCGGACGATTGGCAGAAGGAAGAGCGGGAGTGGGCGGAAACAACCGGGGACGAACCGATCCCAGAACCGCCAGACTCTGACGCGCCGGATCCAGATGCACCGCCATGGGAGGAACTCCGATACTGGCGGCCCGGAGGCTGGCCGACAACCGCACGTCGGATGACGGTTGCCGATGAGTAGTCGCTGGCCTGGCACGCGCGCTCTCACACCGGAACAACTCCTCACCGCCGCAAGCCCTGACCGCCTTGTATACGTAGAGGCGTTTCCCGGCTCCGGGAAGACGACTGTCTCGCACCAGCGCTTCGGCCTGCACCGCTTCGCGCGCACTACCGATCACCGGGCAGTCGTGGCGGTCAGCTTCACTCGCTCGGCCACCGAGGAGATACGTAGCCGGGTGGTTCGGCAGTGGGGTCCTCCGGCCCTGGCATGGCCCCATCGCATCGTCACACTCGACACCATCCTGAACGACCTACTCACCCACCTCCTGAGGTCTGGTTTCCTCCAGTGGCCAGGCGGCCACGAGGAACTTGAGGTGCTGGACACGTGGCGGACCGCTTCCCCACCATCCGCACTACCGCGAAGCCCGCCCTCCGCCTGGCGGGCACCCAGGTCAGCACCACCTACCTGCCAGAGGCAAAGCCAGACAACCACATAAGGCCAGCGGACTTCGCCGCTGCAGTCAACAGAGGATGGTGCACACACGAGAATGTACGTGAGGTCGTGCACGGGGCCCTCGGCATCGACGGTATCCGCGCCCAGGTGTCGACCTACTTCGCCAGGACAATCAGGTCCCTGCTCGTCGACGAGGTCTACGACGCGAACGACCTAGACGTGGAGATCATCCGCATCGCGGCGGAAGCGGGACTCGCAGTCACTCTGGTGGGAGACCCTTGGCAGGCCCTCTACGCCTTTCGTGGCGCCCGCCCGGAGAGCGTGCGCCGGCTCATCGAGGCGCTGGGATTCGAACGCGGCGAACTTCGGACATCGTTCAGATGGCGGGACAGCAGTGACCAGGCGTCACTGGCACGTCTACTGCGCCGTGGAGAGCGAGTGCTCCTTCCCACGGGGGCGGCGCGAGACGTCGATGTCGTCCTCGCTCGGCGGTGGAAGACGCTGTGGAACGGAGACGCCCATGTCCTCCCGCTGGCAGTCAAGCAGCCGTCAGGACCGTTCCAGGAAGCCGTGTGCACCTTGCTCCTTAACGAACTCACCCAGAGCTCCTTCGGCCTGCCCGCCGCTTTCCTTGCCGACGCCCGGACTACCCTGGGCATCGAAGAAGCCGAAACATTCGAGGAGCTGCGTCCAGACCTACAGTCTGCTCTCCAGGGCCTGGCGAGCCAGGACGACCTCGGCGACATCTGGACCGCCTTGGCGGACAGCGTGCTCACCAAGACGCACATCGAGCCGTCAGAGAGCCAGAGGCGGACACCGCGCAAGGCTCTCGGCAACCTGCGCATGCGGCTGCAGAACGCGCACGAGCGACTCGTGCCCGGCCTGACATGCCACCAGGCCAAGGGCAGGGAGTGGGACAGGGTCGGGATGAGACTGGAAGAGTCCGACGCGGCTGTCCTCCGGAAGGGTCTCGACCCCGCCGACGAGGCCCACCGCTCGCTCTACGTCGCACTCACCAGGGCACGAGTCCACAGCCTCGCGGTGTAAACGGAAGAGAGCCTGCAGAGAGCCAGAGGCGAATATCGGTTGGTGCCGCGTTCAAACCTCTGGTGCAGGCTCTCCCCCAGGGACCGTCGGCAGTGCCTTCCAACGCTGGCGCTCGTTAACCCGTCCCGCAGTCGGGGGCGGGGCTGCGGCGTGACGCTCGTTTGACGCTCTCGGCGCCCGCAGAGCCCGCTAGGCGCACCAAAAGCGCCTGACCTGCAGGTATGCCAGCTCCCCTTCCGGATGGCGATTTCCGATGACGCACCATGTGGAGTGCGCGGCCGTCTCGAACTGCCTTGTAGAGCGCCCAACCACACATTCCGAAGTACAGGGTTGGCAACACGCCGAGGAGACCCGACCTTCGCTGATCGAGGGCGAGGGGCCAATCAGTGATTCCGGGATCAGGTTCGGTTCGAACAGCCGAGTCGCACGCGAGGAGTCTCCTCACAGAGGCGCGGCCCCACGAATACCGCGCCAGCGAAACGGGCTCAATGTCTCGGGACGCCGCAAGCTACGGCAGGCCGCCTCGCGCCCTTCTCCCCCACAGTCAAGGTCCGCTCCTCGGCTCTCGACCGGCACCCAGGAAGAGTCTCCACAACCCGAACGGCGTGCGCCGGAGAGGAGCAGCACTGCTCGTACAGCAAGTTGGGGATCATTGTGGGATCTCGACAAGAAACGCCCCCGACCCTTGTACCCCAACTCCACCTCAGAGCACCCATCCCATCACGAGGTCAGCAACATCCGTCTGCCATCGCATCTGCAAACGCCTAGTCAACTCCTGGACCAGCACGTGCGCGCCGATATTTCGACTGACGAATCGTCAGCAAAGTCAGCATTAGGTCAGCAAGAGTCCGCCCAGAGGTGCCCACAGCCGCCCACAGACGGGAATCCGAGCCAGCCCGGGGACCCCCGCTCAGAGCCAGCCAGGCACCACTGGGCCAGGCGCTCCGCGCACAAGAATGATGCCGCCGGCTACATCAGCCAGCGGCATCAGAAGAGCAGGATCACCGCAGGTCAGCGCACCCTTCCCCGGGCCTTCAGGGGCAGTGGGGGCAGTTCCGGAGCGGGTAGCGGACCCCCGTCGTAACCCTTCACCTCGCCGAAGCGGGAGCCCTCCATCCAGTCCTTGCGGGCGGTCTCGATCTCCGACTGTGTACGTCCGACAAAGTTCCACCACATACCGCATCTACCCTTCATCAGTGCAGGTCAGATCAGGTCTAGGGAAGTGCAGGTCAGCGAAAACCCAGCATCGTCCGCTAGATTCCCGCCGCGCGGGATAGCTCGTTCAGTACCAGCGGTAGAACGCCCTACCGCAGAAGCGCCCTCTCTCCCCCACCGAGATGATCCCCGTGTGCAAACGCTGCTGCGTCGGTGGATCCTGTGAGCCCCTGAGAGTTCCGCGTTGGCTGCGAACGAGTCGAGTCGCTCAGATGTCAGCAGGAGGACGCCGTACGAATCGCCAACGACACCCCCTACGGTCTCGACTCAAAACTCTTCACCACTGACCCCACGCAAGCCGAGCGTGTCGCCGCGCGGATCGAAGCCGGCGTGGTCATCGTCAACGCGGTCGGTGTCGAGGACGCTTAACTACCCTTCGGCGATGTGAAGCGCTCCGGGTTCGGGCGCGAACTCGGCCGACCTGGAATCGAGGAATTCGTCAACAAGAAGCTCATCCGGACCGTCGCTTGAGACCCTCCCCAACATGATCACTCCCCCAACCGACAGCTAGCGGTGGTTTGTTAAACCGGGCAGTAGAGATCAAGCGGGTGGCCTGCGCCGACGGCGTTGATCAGCGCTTGGAGTTCGGGTGGTGGCGGCTCGTTGGTCCAGGCTCGCCAGCAGCGTTGGAGGGTGGTCCAGGGGTCGAGCCAGGCCCGGACGGCGCGGATCGCCTGCGGCCAGCTGGCCGGTTGGGGCTGGTGGGGTCTGTTCGTTCCCCCTCTCAGTGGGTCCCGCTGGGGTGGAGGCCGGTGGGACTGCTGGGACGACGGCGGGCTCCCGGTCTGGCAGTCGGGCGAACCAGATGTCCCAGCAGAAGGAGAACGCGCAGGCGACCAGGGTCTGGTGGCGGCGGATGGCGGTGTCGGAGCGGACCTGGAAGTCGGCCCATCCGAGCTCGTCCTTGATCTGCTTGTAGCTCTGCTCGATCCAGTGTCGAATGCCGTAGATACGGACGACTTCGTGCAGGTCAGCGGCGGGTTCGGGACTGTCGGCCTCGCCTGGGCCGCCAGGGCGGGGCAGGTCGGTGGCCAGGTACCAGGTGGACTGCGAGGGCAGCGTAGCCGGATCGGTGGTGGCCACGACCAGGCGGACGTTTCCATCGGGGCCCCAGAAGCCGAGGGTGGCGTCAGCCGCCCACCAGGTCTCGGTGCGCCCGTCGCGGAAGGTCCGCTCGACATGGTTCCAGTCTCCGGGATGCTCAGGGTCTGCCCAGGTCAGAGCCCGGGCGGCCTGGAGAGGGGTGTAGGCGTCCTTGCCGTAGGCCCAGCTGCCGTGGCTCGGCTTGAGGGCCATGACGAACGGCAGGCCCGCCGCGGAGAGCTCTCGGCGGAAGCCGTCCTGGTCACCGTAGGCGCAGTCGGCGGCCACCGCGCGGAAGGCCGTTCCGGCCGCCTTGGCGGCGCGGGCGAGTTCGACGGCGATCTGCAACTTCGTGCGGAAACCCGGGTCCTTCTTGCCTGTCGGGAAGTGGTGAGCGGGGCTGTAGGGCACCGCGTGGAGCGGGTAGTAGAGGTTCTCGTCGGCCCAGCAGGTAGTCACGGTGACGATGCCGTTGTCGGTCTTGCCCAGCCGCCCCAGCCACTGCCGGCCGATGTGCGCGGTCGCCTTCCCGTCCTTGCGGTCTCCCGCGTCGTCGATCACCAGCACCCCGCCCGCGTGCGGCGCGGTCGCGGGATCGGCCAGCAGCAGTTCCACCCGGCGGGCGTTGACCTGCTCGTGGTCCCACGTCGACTCGGACAGAAAGAACTGCAGCCGCTGCACCGCAGCGTGCTGGGCTCCGGCCACCGGCTCGGTGCCGGCCAGACAGGTCAGGGTCTTGTTGCGGTCCCGCGGCAGCAGCAGTCCCGCAAGGTACTCCCGGAACCCGCGGCGCTGTGCCAGGGTGGAGAAGAGGTCATCGAAGCGTGCGGCGTAGGCTTCCAGCGGGCCCGGAGCGGGCGGACACGGAACACGACGGGTCATCACAAGCTCCCGGGTGGCGAGGCGACGTTCCTCTGCTACCGGCCTACTACGACCCTGACCCGCAGTCAACAAACCACCACTAGGCATGAACCAGTCTTTCCCTCCCGCACCCGGGCGGGAGGGAAAGACCTCTGGGGCCAGGGCATGGCACCGCGCGGCGCTGGACTCGGGATGGTCGAAATCCCAGGGCGAATCTTGCGTCCAGGAGAGGGCGGGAGTGAACGAGCAAGCCGGTCACATATTTGGCGAGGGTGTGGTGGGCGAGGCCGGTTTCACGTCAGGACGCGAGGTCAACGTCTAGGACCTTTGCCGCCCTGCCGATGGAACCCGGCATGAGGTGCCGGTAGACCTTGAAGGTGATGTCCACACTTCGGTGTCCCATCCACTCAGCCACATCGGTGATCGGGATGTTGTGAGTGAGGCAGTTCGAGGCGAAGAAATGACGGAAGCCAAATATGACCATCCCCTTGGGGATCTCCACTTCGCCGGCCTTCTTGATTCTGCGCCACTGGTTGTGAATTGCGTAGTAGGGAAACGTTTTCGCAGGGTCCGTTGGGTGTCGCAAGAGGTAACCGTCGATGGTGCCGTGCGTGTCCGCGTACTGTTCTATGGTGTGTCGACCACTGGCGGGGAGTGGCACGTCGCGGTACTCGGAAGCCTTGCGGTGTTTGAGGCGGCCGTACTCCCGTGTGGTCTGGTTGACCTGTTCGGCGATGCGGTACACGTCATCGGCCACGACGTTGTTGAGATTGACTGCGGCCGCCTCCCCGTTGCGCATCCCACAACCGGTCATCAAGTCGGCAACCAGCGTGAACACATCGTCACCTGCTACACGAATATCCCGCAGTTGGGCTGGGGAAGGTATAACCGCGCGGCGTGGGTCGTACTGCGGGGGGTCGGACCCCCTCCAAGGGGCTCTCGTCGTAAATGCCCAGGCGGTGCGCGTCCAGCAGGATGGCCTTGAGCTTGTCGAAGGCGTTGGCTTGGGTCGCCAAACCCGTGCCGTTGCGCTCCATCGTTCGGATGAACCCGTCCACGACCTTGTGGTCGAACGTGTCCATCCGTCGGCTCTCGAGCGCTGGCAGGAGATGGTGTTTCAGCAACGAGTCGAGGTGGCGTAGAGAGGAGGCCGCCAGGCCGCGTTGGCCGTCCTTCCACTCGGCGGCGTAGTCTTCGAAACGCATCGCCCCGTACTTCGCGATGCGGTCCGCTCGCGATTGGTTTCGGGACGCAGCCTTCCGCGCGTCGAACAGCTCAGTCAGTCGACGGATGGCCTTGTCCTGGGTGCTGAACCCTGATTCCTCGAGCTGCCGTCCGGCTGAGGTGCGGTACCGGATCCTGTACAGGTGAGGGCACCTTGACCACCCAGATCTCGGGTGTTCACAATCCTTGAAAAATGTACCCATTCCCCGGGCCAGGGACTTGCTCGCCAATGTACTGAACTACTCCTCACCGCAAAGAGATCGACAGACGAATGGAAGGGGTACGGGCGTGACAACGGACCGCTCATTCCAACGTCGCAGACTTCTGTTGCTCAACCCACACCTTCACCTCAGAGACTCTGAACTGGATCTTCGCGTTCCGCCCCGATCCAAACTTGTAGGAGGCGATGCCTAGTTCACGCGCGTGTCTGTATGTCCATGTGACCGACATGTTGAGATAGGCCGCCAACTCCCGCACATCCATAAACTCGCTCGCCACTTTTACGTCCCGAAATCTTCCTATACCGCACGCCGACAACGGACGAGGGCCTGAGCTCGTCAGGGTCCCCAACAACCGAGACCGCTTCCCAAAGGTGCTTGTCCCTTTCATCTGAATTCGTGGGACTCCGCCGACTGACGCAGCCCACGTGAGCACCACTAAGGATCCTGACGATTCCCGGTTTGGCGAACCGGGGGTTGTCGGCTATGCCTCTCCCTGCACGCTTGACCTTCGAACGGGCCAGCTCACCGGAGGGCGGGCGATCACAGGGGTCAGTGCAAGGTGAACAGATTCCCTCGTGACGACTACAAAACGCGGACTTCGACGATCGGTTTCCGGGGGTGTTGTACGTTGACATAGCCCGCAATGTTCGTCCAGACCAAACGGCACTATTCTCGTCTGCCGTGAGCGATCGAGCGCTCCCCGCAGGGCGGTGTCGGTGAGTTCGACGGTAACGAGTTCGGGGGCGGCGAGGTGGCGCTCTTCGCCTACGGCCCTGATGCCGAGGCGCTCTTCGCCGTCACGGAACCTGTCCTGCGTGACCTGCCGTTCCGCCCGGCGAATGTGATCTTGCGCTACGGATCCGCGTCGGACCCCTCCGCTACCGAACGGCTCGTGGAGCTGTAGCGCGGGTCGCGCGTCAGGCGGCCAGGGTCGGGTACTCGGTCCAGCCGCGGGTCGGAGATTCGGGGGCGAAGTTGGACTTCGGCTCTCAACGGCAGTTCCGCCAGCGTATGTAGGCGTTGATCGCGGCATTCTGCTCGGCGTGGCGGCGGTGATCGGTGCCGTTGAGGGCGACGTAGCGCAGGGCCTTGAGCAGGGCCAGGAACGCGCGCCAGCGTTTGCGAGGACGAATGCGGTAGTACATCTTGCCGATGGCCAGGTCCAGGGCGGCGAGCATGTGCATCCTGCCGTCGTAACGGTTGTAGGTCGCCCGCAGTCTGTGCGGAGAATGGCTGCGAACGCCTTTGCCTTGCCCTTGCCGGGCGTCAGGTTCAACGGCCCGAACTCGTCCACGCACACCACCCGCCCGTCAGCCGGGAGTGTCGTAAGGCGCCAAGACACGGTGCAGCTTGGTCGGAACACGTGATCAGACGAAGGCCGTGTTGACGTCCCGGCAATCCCGTACGGGCAATCGCGTTCGGAGTTGTTCGAGGCCATCAAGCAATCAGCCCTTCGCCCCGCGGATGTCCAGCGCCGCCGGAAGGTCTGCTCTAGGTCGAAGCGCCGCAGGGAAGCCTGCCATCGGACATCGACCAGCGAAAGATGCGCGGTCAACCGGATCGCTGGGCCCTTGGGCCGAGATCACGGCCGTCCAGAACCTCAATGTCCGTGATGGTCGTCCGGCACGGATCCAAGCTCAGCCAGATGACGTCCATGCCGTCACGTTCGAGTTGGATCATCGAGGAACCCGACGAACCGAACGGCGCGGTCAGCAGGTTGATGCATGTTGCGATACAGGTGCACAGGCCGTGATAGGGCAGGTCAGCTACCACCTCGGCCAGTGATTCGCGTGTTCGAAGAGCCGCCAGTGCTCGGGGCGCACCCGCATCAGGTGTAGACGCGTACGCGCAGGCCGAGCCGCAATGCGTGCTCGGCGAGCTCGACGCAGCCCGAGTGGAGCAGGGGCTCTCCGCCGATCAGCTGCACCGTGGTTGTACCGAGGGCTGCGGCCTCGGAGATGATCCGGTGCCAGTGGTCTGTGGCCATCATGCCGTGGCTGCCGTGGGATGACGCCTGGGCGTAGCAGTGCTTCGGGCAGGTGAGTTGGCAGCGGCCGGTGAGCTCCAAGGACACTAACCGTAGCGGGGCGGAGGGCGCCTCCGGAGCGATCGACATGCACGCCAGCGCAGAGGCTGTTGCCAACGGTTGGTATGGATTTGTGCTGTTGAAGCCTCACCAAGGGTAGGGACTGTGGCAACCCCGTGGGCGGCTGACGTGTCGACTTGGAGCCGAACAGGTCGATCCGCTCCGAACTGCGTGCGTGGACGCGTGGGGTGTTGGTGAGAACCGGGGGCTGAGTGGTCAGTGGCGGTGGCACCAGTGCTGGTGCCTTCAACACCTCGTAGCCCGATGCGGTGCGTTGCTCTGCCACGGTGAGGCCTGTCGCGTGGCAGAGTTGTTCGGCGATCTGCGGGTATCGGGGGTGCATTCTCCGGTTGCCCACCGTGACCAGCGCGGAGAGGAGCGGCTCGCCGCACTGGCGGTCTTCGTCGACGAGGCCATCGGTCGGACTGGGGTGAATGCTGGGGACATCACCGGGGCGTGATGGGCGCGAGGTCGGCAGGCTCGTGCCCCACCGCGGCCACTGCGCCCGACACTGCACGGCGACTTTGGAGAAGTTCGTGAGCGATGTGTCACGCCTTCGGAGCCCGGTGTCCCGGCTGCTTCTTCATCTGCGGATGTTCCGGGGCCGGTACGCGGTCTATCTCACCGGTTGTCTACTCTTCTCCGTCGGAGCGTCCTTCTTCATCCACTCAGACCTCGGGACCGATCCCCTGGATGTCTTCGCGCTCTGGGGCTGCTTGATCATGTCCCGATCACCATCGGCATCGCTCAGGCCGTGGTCGCCGCGGTCTGTATTGCCGTCTGGGCACTGTGGAACCGCAGGCGGCCGGTTCTGTCGCCGTTCGTGACGTTTCTGCTGTGCGGCAGTGTGATCGACGTACTCCTCGCTGTGGACGCAGCGGTCCGAGTGCCCGTATCGAAGACCGCACTCATGCTGATCGGTGTTCTGCTCTGCACCTACGGCTCCGCCCTGATCATCATGAGCGGTGTGGGTATCAGGGCCATGGATCTCGTCGCGATCAGCATGACGCACCAGAGGGGCTGGCCGTTCTGGATCGCCAAAGGGTCCCTGGAGCTCATCCTGCTCGTCTCCGGGTATCTGATGGGCGGCCCGGTCGAGGTGGGCACGGTGTGCTTCCTGGTCTTCGTCGACACGCTGATCCAGCCGTGCATGTGGCTCAACGCCCGGACTTTCTCGCTGCGCAACCACGGGCTCGACCGGCCGACCGTATCCGGGCCCGTGGCCGGTCCTGCCGCCGTCTGAACGAAAGGTCCCACACTATGCTCTTCAACGACCTGTACATCGTCGGCATGGGGGCCTGCCTCCCGGAGCGGGTCACCACCGGGACAGCGGTCTCCCAGGGTTGGTACTCCGCCGAGGAGGCCCAGGCCCTCGGCTGGGTCTCGGTCGCCGTGGCCGGGGACCGGGCGGCGCCGGACATGGCTATCGCCGCCGCGAACGACGCTCTCGCGGTCTCCGGTCACTCCCCCCGCCGACATCTCCATGCTCTTCCACGCGACCTGTAATCACCAGGGCCCCGACATGTGGTCACCGCAGCACTACATCCTGCGTCACACCGTCGGCGGGACCATTCCGGCCGTCGAGGTGAGGCAGGGGTGCAACGGCTTCCTCGCCACGATGGAGCTGGCCGGGAATCACCTCGGCGCGGCGCCCGGCCGTGACGCCGCGCTGGTCACCTCAGCGGACAACTGGGGTGACCCGCTGGTCGACCGTTGGCGCGCCACCCCGGGCGGGCTCTTCGGTGATGCCGCGACCGCGGTCGTACTGTCGCGTGTCCAGGGTTTCGCCAGGCTGGTGAATGTGTGCGCGACCTCGCTGCCCGAGCTAGAAGAGCTCAATCGGGGCGGTGAGCCGTTGTTCCCGCCGGGGTGCACCACGGGTGTCAGGGTGGATCTGCGGGAGCATGCCGCGACCTACAAGGGCAACCAGGACCTGGTTCAGGCGGGTCGGCTGATGGGCGAGACACAGCGCGCCCTCATTCGGCGAACGCTGGACGAAGCGGGACTCGACGTCGGCGACATCACCCGTATCGCCCACCAGTTCGTCGGCGACCGTCAGGTGCTCCAACGGCTGCTCGAACCTTTCGGCGAGGACGCGGTGGCGAAGGGGGTATGGGACTTCGGCCGGGCTATGGGGCACACCGGGGCCAACGACCAGAGCAGTGGACTCTTCCATCTGCTGGAATCCGGTCAACTGGCCTCCGGTGACCATGTGATGATGCTCGGTGCGGGGGCCGGGATCGCCTTCTCGTGCGCGATCATCCGCATCGTCGAGCCACCGGTGTGGGCGTGGCGCTCCTCGTCTCCCGATGCGGTATGACCCTTGAATCACCTGCCCGGAAGGCACCGCCGGAGAGCTGGGTACTGCGCCCCCAGCCGGGCACCGCGCCCCTCGGAGTTCCGGGGCCACCACCAGCCGTACGCCTGGTGTGCTTCCCTTACGCGGGTGGAAGCGCAGCGGTCTACCACGGCTGGTCTCAGGAACTGCGTCCGGCGATCGAACCCTGGCCGCTGAGACTGCCCGGGCGGGAGGCCAGACATCATGAGCCTCTCCGCACGGATCTGCTGGCCACCGCTTGTGAGGCGGCAGCCGCGCTCGCGTCGCTGCTCGCCCCGCCCTACGCGTTCTTCGGGCACAGCCTCGGAGCATTCCTGGCGTTCGAGACCGCACGCCTGCTGAGGGACGAATGGGGAACGGAACCCTCTTTGCTCGCTGTATCGGCCCGCAACGCTCCTCAGCACCTTACCGATCGCGGCGAGCTCCGGCTGCTACCCGATGACGAGTACATCGAGGTGCTGGACCGGCGCTACGGGGCGATCCCCCCGCTGATCCGGCGGGATCCGCGGATGCGCGAGCTGTATCTGCCCATTCTCCGCGCCGACACCACCACGCTCGAAACCTATGAGTACCAGGTGGGCAAGCCGCTGAGCTGTCCGATCCTCGCTTTCGGCGGTACGGAGGATCCCGAGACGTCGCAGGTCTCCCTCTCCTCGTGGGGAGAGATGACGAGCGCCGGCTGCACGACGTCGCTGCTGCCCGGAGGGCATTTCTTCCTCCAGGAGCAGCGCCATCGGCTCCTCGGTCAGCTGCGTCGGGAACTACTGGCGGCCCTCGTGCCCTGACCGCGTTTCCCGCGCTCCCGGCTCAGACGCGTTCGGCTGTGATGAGGACGTATCCGAGTCCGGGGGTGTAGAAGGTATTGACCTCGGGATCGAGCATCGCGTTGACCACATCCGCCCCCGCGATGCGCAGCCATTCGTCCCGGTGCTCCAGCATCTGTGCCCGGAGCGAGACGCGGACCGGATCGGGTACGAGGATGTGCGGTGTCACATCCTGCACATCGAGTATCCGGAAGCCTGCGGCCTCCAGGAGCGGCCGATAGGCGTCGAGCGTGATGGCCGTGACCGTCGGGTGCAGGGTGGACCAGTCTTGGTCCGGCTCGTGGAACATGTCGGCCAGTACGAGCCGGGAACCCGGCTTCAGGACCCGTGCCGCCTCGCTCAGGGCCCTGCCCTTGTCGGGCATGTGGATCAGGGACTCGAAGAACCAGGCCGCGTCGAAGGTGCCGTCGGCGTACGACAGGTCAAGCGCGTCCACCCGCTCAAACCGGGCCCGGTTCTCCAGGCCGAGCTCCCTGGCGCGTTCCGTCGCCCGCGCGATCTGCCGGCAACTGACGGTGACCCCAACGATCTCGACCTCGTGGTGTTCGGCGAGGCGGAAGGCGGGCTGCCCGATACCGCAGCCGATGTCCAGCACTCGCTGCCCCTTGTCCGGGGCGAGTCGATCGATCATCAGATCGGTGAGCCGTGCGGTGGCGGCCTGGAAGGAGGAGGTGTCATCCTCGCCGTCCCAGTACCCGAGGTGCAGATTGCTGTCACAGATGCGCTCGTGGAACTCGCTCAGTTCGCCGTAGAGTTCGGCGACCGCTTCCGCGTTGGTGTCCGGGGACGACGTCATGTGTATCTCCTCATTTCCGGGGGATTCCGCCGGGCTTTCCTCAGCCGTTCTTCCGGCCGTTCCCAGCGGCTGTTTCAGTTGGCCATTCGCGCTACCGGACGAACGGTCGGAACCAGGCCGTCCGGTGGTCCTGTGGCCCGCCCTCGCGGCGCCGCCCGGTGGCGTGCGGATGGGCGGCACCAAGGCGGGGCACCTGTCAGGGACGGGCGTAGTACCAGTTCATGGCGTTGGCCTTCGCACACGGCCCGGTGTCGGTGAGAGGCACCGGGTCCGGCCCGGTGGGCGGGGCTGCGGTGTCCCGCGGGTCGCCGGCACAGCGCAGGCGCAGTTCGTCGAGGGCAGGCAGCGCGGCCAGTACGGTGTCGAAGGGAAGCCCGAAGTCGACGAGACAGGCGATCTCGTCGACACCGGTGGCGCGCAGCCGCTCCACCGTGGCCGCGCACTTCTCCAGGGTGCCGAGCAGGGAGCGCCGCGCGTAGTAGTCGTCCGCCATCAGCCGGGCCAGCTCTCGCTGCTCGGCTGCATCGCTGCCACCAGTCTTCTGGTCGCTGTGTTTCTGCGTCATGAAGGAGGTCAGATATGTGGTGACGGGCTCGCGCACGAGTTCCCGCACCCGCTCCTCGTGCTCGCCGACATAGGTGTGCATGCCCACGGTCACGGTCCCGGCTGCCGGGTCGTGACCGGCTCGTTCCCGAGCAGCGCGGTACCGGGCGATGTCGGAGGCCAAACCCTCCCAACTGGTGAGCAGGGTGAGAACGTTGAGTCCTCGCTCGCCGGCATCGACCCAGGTCCGCGAATTCGATGTGTGCACCAGCCACAGGGGTAGCTCGGGCTGCCGGGGTCGGGGGTAGGTGCGCACCTCCAGCTCATGGCCGCCGGGACCGGGGAAGCGCATCGTCTCGCCACGCCAGAGCGAGCGGAGGGTGCTGATGTGGTCGAGGGTATGGACCCGGCGGTTCTCGTAGTGGTCCGGGTAGAAGACGAAGTCCCCCTGGTACCACCCGGTGGCGACGCAGACACCGGTGCGGCCATGGGACAGCTGGTCGACCAGGGACCACTCCTCCACCACCCGCACGGGGTGGTGGTGCGGCAGCACCACGCTGCCCGCGCGGATCCCGATGTGCTCCGTGGTGACGGCGAGGGCGGCGGAGAGCACCGCGGGGTTGGGGAAACTGCCGCCGAACTCCTGGAAGTGGCGCTCCGGTGTCCAGATGGCGGTGAAGCCCCGCTGGTCGATGAATCGGGCCACATCGAGAATGAAGCGGTATCGCGTTCCGAAGTCGTGACGGTCGTTGGCGGAGAAGAAGTAGACCTGAAATCCATGGCTTCTCTCACTGTGCGCCTTTGGGACCGGCCGGGTTGAGCGAGGCCGGGAAGAGGCCCGCCGGAAATCCGTCCCGGCCGAGCAGCGGGGCAAGCATGCCGGCGATGCGCGCGAGGTTGTCGTCGTGGGCGATGGTGTGGTGATCAGCCGCCATGTCGTGGATCACGGTCCTGTCGCCGACGTATCCGGCGAAACCATTGGTCCTGTCACCGCTGGTCCTGGGCACCGCGGGGAGTCCGTTGGTGTTGTCCGGCGCGAGGAATCCCTGGGTCGCGTGGAAGAGCGTGGTCGGGATAGGACGCTTCAGCGGACGGGGACGGTATGTCTGGAGAAGGTCACCGTTGTGCAGCATCACCCGATGGCGCACGAGAATCTGTCGCCTGATCATCTCAGGGGCGGGGCAGGCGGGCGAGAGCCGGTGGATATGGCGGGCGACGACGTCGAGCTGCGCTTCGAGATCGAGACCGGTGAGCATGGCGAGGTCTATCTGCCGGGCGACACCCCACCGCAGGTACATGGCGTTGCCGAGCATGACCAGGGAGAACGCCTCCGCCTCCAGCGCGGTCACTGTGCCCCAGTCGACGCTGTCCCATGCCTCCGTGCCGGGCATGATCGGGTCGATGGCGATGAGGTGTGACACCTCCTCACCCGCCTCCTGAAGCTGCCGGGCCATCTCATAGGCGAGAACTCCGCCGAAGGAGCATCCTCCGAGCAGAAAGGGCTCGTCGGCGAAGTGGGTCCGCAGTTCGGCGGTGTAGTGCCCGGCCATGTCCTCGACGCTGTCGTACAGGCGCGGCGGGACATCCGGGGACGCGGCACCGATCTGTTCGAGTCCGATGACCGGCTTGCGCAAACCGAGGTGGCGGGAAAGGTAGATGGCGTAGCTGACTTCGCCGTACAGATTGTGCGCCCAGATGGAACGGCGTCCGTTTCTATGACGGTTGATCGGAATCACCGGGGACGGGGAGTCGGCGTCTCTCGGGACAGGCGGCGCGGAGGTCAGCAGGGCCAGGTCCGCAGCGGACTCCTCGCAGGTCAGGGCCCAGGGCTCACGGTCGAGTTCGTGGACCAGGGGCGGCGAGGCGATCCAGCGGTCGAAGCCTCCCGGTTCGCGGACCGCGCCCCGGACGGCGAGCACGATGTTCACCGTCGCCGGTCCCGAGAGCGGGCGCGGCGTGTGGGCGGCGGCGGAGCGGGCCAGGGCCCGGCGCCACTCCGCAGTGTTCCGCAGCCATCGCCGCAGCGCGGGGGTGTCCATGGGGGCATGGGGCTCCAGCCGTGCCGTGACCGTGTCCAGCTGTGTGCCCGGGTCCTGCCCCGCGAGTTCGTCAGCCGTCACCGGCTGGCCGGGAGCCCCCCAGGCTGCCGCGAGCAGACCGGCAACCTCCGCGAGTGAGGTCGCCGAGGTCTCCCCGGTGAGTCCTGCAACCGGATCAAAGGTGCCGATGAGCAGCAGTTCGATAATCTCGATTCCCCGGTTCTGGAGGATGCGCACCGCTTCGGCGGCGACCAGTCCCGCGAGCCCCTGCCCGATAATCCGGCAGGGGCCGCCCAGGTGCCGCTCGGTGACGGCGTCGGCGCACCACTCGGCCAGTTCGCCCGTTTCCTGAGCATTCGGAAGGGCTCGGTTCCGCCTGCTTTGGCGTGGACGGTCGCGAGGCGGCGCAGGGCAGAATTCAGGGTGAGATGGTCGAGACCGGTGTTCTGTCGGCGGCCCACCTGCGACAAGGGACAAATGCACCACCCGGCCGCCGCCCGCGCACACCCCCACCAGGCTTGGCCTGAACCTCAGCCCCTCCCGGTCCGGAACACTCGACAGGGCCTTGACGCGACGTTCGACGTCCCGGAGGGAGCGCCCTATCTGTCCGGCTTCTTCGTCCGGTCAGTACAGTCCTTCCGGGGCCGAGCTCGTCGTCTGCAGCGGACGGACGTTGGCGACGCCATCGCTGGGCCAGCGGTCGGTCCGATGGCACAGTGCCTGGTCGCGCTCCAGGATGTTGGGGAGGAAGAGGTTCTCGTGCAGCACGGTGAGCCGCACCTGGCCCACCGCCCCGGGAGCGACCGGTGTCGACCGGTCGCCCTTGTCCACCACCGCCATGGTGACGTGCGGGTAGTTCGGTACGTAGCTGATCAACTCCCCGTCCCGGTCCACGTCGAAGCAGGCCGCGTTGCCGAAGGTGTTGCCGTAGGTCAGTCCGCAGATCCCGCCCTGTAGGGCGGTCCTGAAGGTCCGGTACATGTCCGCGCTGATCTGAGTACCGCTCAAGCGAACCCCGTCGAGAGCGGCGACCAGCTCGGGGTGGCGTTGCCGAAGGACCTGGAACAGAGCCGGCGTGGTGTTGATGTACTGGACCCGACCCTGCCGGAGCACGTCGGTGATCTGCTCGACGAGGTGAGTGGTGTAGTCGCCGACCTCGGCCAGGCGTCCTGTCCGAATGAGGCGCTTGACCCACCGCGGGTCCATGTCCACCGCGTACACCAGGCCCGCGTGGAGCTCCGAGACCTCCCGTACGCCGTTTCCGATCAGATGCGGCCCTGTCGGTGTGGCCTGCAACCAGGTCCGGCCCGGCTCGAAGCCCTCCCGGACGAAGGACCAGCGGCGCCAGGTCGCCCGGTGCAACAGCATGTCGGGCGTGTAGAAGACCCGGCAGGGCGTGCCGGTGGTACCGCCCGTGTCCCAGACCCGGCCGGCGAGTGGACGGGGCACGGACAACGGGACGAGGTCCGCGGGGTCGTCCTCACGCAGCCGGTTGAGCGGGAACGGACCGAAGGCTCCGAGCTGGTCGTACCGGGTGATGTCGCGCGGGTCGAAGCCCAACTGCCGTGCACGGCCGAGCCAGAAGGGGCTCCCGGCGACCGGGTCGAAGTGTCGCCGAAGGACCCTGCGGGTCCACTCGTCGAGGTCGGTGTCCAGCCATTGCTCGACCAGGGCATCCGGGTCAGTACGGGTCACGGCGGCGGTCATGACAGGGCCGGGGCGCCGGTGAGGTCTATGCCAAGGTCGTAAGCGGTGCTCAGGGCCTGTTCGATGTGCTCCGGCTGCTCGATGTGCACCACCGGGAAGGGGAACGCGAGGATCCCCTCCGGGATGGAGGGTCCCATCACCAGTCCGAGCTGTACGCCCTGCTCCTTCATTCCGCTGTAGACGTCGACCAGGCTGATCGGATCCGTCGAGTTCCGTTGGAACAGATCCCTGACCTCGTCCCCCGAGCGCAGCATCTTGCGCTCCAGGCAGGAGAGCAGCGGGACTTCAGGGTCGGCGAAGGGGATGGCGTCGATGCGCGGAGCCATGAAGTCGCGGTAGTGCCTACGCAGGGGGGTGTGGACCGCGATGGTGCGCCCGGGGAGAGGGACCACCGTTCCCGGCAGGACCTGGGCGGCAAGTCCGTTCAGCGCATCGGCATGGCCGGCAAGCATCAGGATGCGTTGTGTGCCGTCGGTGGTAGGGCCGAAGTCTCCGGCCAGGTAGATGCCGGGAACGCCCTCGCCCGGGTGGGAGGGTGCACCGTCACCGAGGGCACCGAAGGCAATGGCGATCCCCTGCTCGGGTGCGTCGGCGGGCAGCTCCGGAGTGTCCCGCGACCCGGCCAGCATTTCGAAGAGTTGCTGCCTCCCCACGGAGCCGGCCAGGCAACTGGCGGTCATCGCACCGAGACTCAGACCGCCAATGGCGGCCGGGCGCAGGTTGAATGTGGCAAGTACGTCGTGCACACCGATGGCGAGGGCCGCCTCGCGGACGGTGCCGACGCTCTGGCGCTCCTCTTGGGCGGCCGGGAGGTCTTCCTCCAAGATCTGCCCAACCGTCAGCCCTGTCCACTCGGCGACCTGCTCGTACCAGCTCCGCACCACCGGGTAGGTCCGGTAGAGCTCCAAACCGTGAGGCTCGGTCCCGACTCCGCCGCCGAACAGGTAGCCCAAGCTCATGACAGCTCCCGTGAATTGTTTTCCGAAAGAACGGAATGCTGTGGACGTAGCCTAGTGCAGCAGAACTCAGGCTGCCAGCATAATTCAAAATGAATGGCTTATCGGGCACGGCGATCAGGACTGCCACAAGGCGCGATACCCATACGATATTTCGGTCTGGGAGAATCTACCCGAAGCACCGTGAGAGAGCATTGTCGAAGTGGCTAGAAATTGCACCGGAGCACAGCGTGGAATGCGTCGCTCCATCCTCTTCCTACTGCTCAAGGAATGCAGGAAGAACGCGGGGCGGCCATGCCCCGACGCTCAACACTCCAAGAGAGTGCGCGCGGGAGACCAGGGCGGCACGGTTCGCGACCTGGAACTGACGCAACATCAAGCCGATGCGGTACTCGACGCCCTGGCGACTCAGGTGCAGCAAGGACGCCAACTGGACGGTCGAGGTGCCGACCGCGACCCCCTCCAGAATGCGGACGTCCAGCTTGGCCAGCCGTCTGACGCCCGCATTGCCGGGACTGCCCTCGCCGACGGTACGGACGTCGCCGGTACCACCTGACTGCGAAAGCCTCGCGGCGGAGCGGGCCCCTCCAGATGCGGATACCAGTACCAACCCCAACACCCCCATTACCTTTGTCCGTGGTCTCAGGCGCCAAGCGCTCCGGCGAAGTGGTCGCGCAGTACACCCATCACCTCGACCGGGCGACTGCTCAGATAGAAGTGACCGCCAGGAAACACCTTGAGGTCGAAGGCCGCCGTCGTCTGGTTGCGCCAGGCCTCAGCCTCCGACAGCGGTGTCCAAGGGTCCTGGTCCCCCACCAGCGCGGTTATCGGACACGCCACCACGGCGCCGGGGGTTGCCCGGTAGGTCTCCAGCGCCCGGTAGTCGCTGCGCAGCGAGGGCAGCACCATGCACAGCAGTTCCTCATCCTCAAGAAGCCGGGCATCAGTACCGCTCATGGCCCTGATCTCGGCCACGATCCCCTCATCACCGAGCAGGTCCACCCGTTCCTGTCGTGCCACGGACGGCCCCTTGCGGCCGGAGACGAAGAGGTGATCGATCCTCCCGCCCACGCCTTCGAAGCGCCTGGCCACCTCGAAGGCCACCAGCGCGCCCATGCTGTGCCCGAAGAGGGTCAGCGGGAGGTCGTCACAGTGGCGCAGCGCCTCGAACGCTTGGTCCGCCATGATCTGCAAGTCCTCGATGCCACGCTTCCCGCGGCGGTCCTGACGCCCGGGATACTGCACCGCCACGAGGTCGACCGAGCCGTGCAGTTCGGCCGAGACCGGAAAGTAGAAGCTCGCCGAGCCGCCCGCGTGCGGAAAACAGACCAGCCTCCGGTCCGCAGCCGGTGAGGAATGGAAGCGACTGCACCAGGGGTCGCCGTCCAGAGAGAGGGAAGTCATGTCGACCGTTCGTTCCTTTCTCAATCCGCAAGGTATCGGCACATGGCTCGATCACGTCGGATGTCGCTCCGGATGTTCGAGTAGCTGGTGATCACTGAATTCTGAGAGTGGTGGTCAGAGAGTCGAGGAACTGCCCATTACAGCCTGCCATGCCCCTCGGAATGTCAGCAAGGGCGCACCGGCGCACGCCCCCTTGCACACCACCGAGGTCTAATTCCAGTTAATTCTGGGGTGGATGGCGAGATCGCTGTGGTGCGAAGACATCCGCATGGGATTATCTTGACGCCGACCCAGCAGGAGCTGTCCGGTCGGATCGCCTACCGAAGATCGACCGGGGACGCGAGGAGGACAGCATGGCAAGGCCGCACGCCGTCAGCGACCTCCGTGGTACGCGTCCTGCGAAGACGGCGTTCGTGTGGCACTGGTCTGCGAGAACCAGCCGGCGGTATACGTTTGCGAGTCGGCCGAGGGCGTCAAGTGGGCGCTCCTGCTGCCGTCCGCGCGTTTCGCGCTGGTCGTGCGGTTGCCGTGCGACCACGAGCCGGGTACCCGTCCGACGCACCCCGATGCGTCTGCGCGGCCCGTAGCGACACCCGCTGGTGCTGTGTTCGCGATGTCTGGGCCGTGCCGGAGTTGGCCGAAACCGTCGACTGTTGGGTACCGAGCCGACAGGTTCCCGCCACCCACGGCCCCTCACTCGCCCTGGTCCGGGGCACCGTGCGCGGGAAGTCCACATCGGAGCACACCTGCGCCCCTGCGCCTTCGGCGTCCCTGGCGATCCACTTCCCCGTGGGCAGTGGGTCGACGGACCACACGCACCATCCAATGTCGGTGCTTGGTACGGCCCATGGCATGCGGGGACCGGGGGTTCCGGTACGGGGAGTTCGCCGATGTCCACGACCCTGTGCACATCGCCAGGAACACCCACAACGACGGGACACGGCACCGGCAGGTGAATCGTCGGCCATCCACACGTCAGACGCCGGATCGAGCCAGACGGCCATCACCACGCGGCACCGGAGGGTGCGCCGGAGGCCGAGCGCTGTCTGGTGCCGAGGCGTTCGCCCACGGAGTGCGTTCAGTCCGCCGTGTGGCCGCCTGGCCATCAGATCGCGTTGTTTTGTGGCCCCGCCACTCGGGCGGCTCCCTGTCCGCGCCGGCCGTGTCGAACACCGCCGCGGGCTCGGTGGCCGGTGGTCTCATCGGCCGCATGGACCTGCGCCAACGGGCTGGTCCCAGTGGCTGTGGCGATACCGAACAGCGCAAACCAAACGTGATCACAACAGTTAACTCTAGGGATGCATCTAGATATGTCGGGATGTGATTGACCAGTGCTCGGGCGTCAAAGACGCTGGAGGCTTCGTTGATTGCCGGTCGTGCGATGAAGAGGGATACCTTGAACTTCCTGCTACTGGGCCCGCTTTCCGTCCGGTTGAACGCGTGCGAGGTCCACGTGTCGGCTCCGAGACAACGCGTGGTCATGGCAGCGCTGCTACTCAACGCCAACCGCGTGATCTCGGTCGACCGAATCGCGGAGTACGTCTGGGACGGCGCCCCGCCGCCGAGCGCAGCCGCGACCGTCCGCACCTATGTCATGCGTCTGAGGCAGGCGCTGGGCGAGCACGCCTCCGCCAGGATCCTCACCCGGGCACCCGGATACCTCCTCGAACTCGACGAGCACGAGAGCGATCTGGGCCAGTTCACGGCCCATCGCCGGCGCGCGGCGGAACTGGCCGAACGCGGGGACCTTGAGGGGTCCTCCACCGAACTGGCCGAGGCCCTCGCTCTCTGGCGCGAGGAGCCGTTGGCAGACATTCCGTCCCGGACGCTGCGTGACGTGGAGGGTCGCTACCTCCAGGAGTTACGGCTACAGACCATGGAACTGCGCTTCGACACCGAACTCGCACTGCTGCGGCATGCCGAACTCGTCCCGGAGCTCTGGCGGCTGGTCAGAAAGTACCCCTTGCGCGAAGCTCTGGTGGGCAAGCTCATGCTGGCGTTGTTCCGCTCGGGTCGGCAGTCGGAGGCCCTGGACCTCTACCAGCGCACCCGTGTCCTGCTCGTCGAACAGCTCGGCGCCGAACCGAGCGCGGACCTGTGCGAGGTGCAGCAGCACATCCTCTCGGCCCACGACCGACCCCGCGCGGCGATCACGGCAGTTGCGCGCCCGCAAGCCCCTCGGGCAGTGGCGACGGCGACCGCAGCCTGGAGCGGTCCCGGCCGGCCGAGCCCGGCCCAACTCCCCTCGGTCCCGCCCCTGCTGCCCGCGCACACCGGTCCGTTGGCGCGGCTGGAGCGCTCCCTCTCCGCTTCCGCGCAGTCCGCGGGCGCCGTGGCCACCGCAGTGGTCACCGGCCGCGGCGGCGTCGGCAAGAGCGCGCTGGCCCTGCACGCGGCCCACGCCCTGCGCGACCGATCGGTACACGGCCAGCTCTACGCCAACCTCGGCGGAGGGTCGCGACCGCTCTCCTGCCGTACGGTGCTGCTGCGGTTCCTGGCGGACCTCGGAGTCCCCCGGGGCGAGATCCCAACGGAGGAATCCGAGCGGGAGAGCCTCTACCGGTCACTCACCTCGGGCCGCCGCCTGCTGGTCGTACTCGACAACGCACAGTGCGCTGCGCAGATAAGGCCGTTGATACCCGGCAGCGGGGGAAGCAGACTGCTGGTCACCAGTCGACGGCGACTGGCGGATCTGGAGGGCGCGCACACCTTGCTCCTCTCCCCGCTCGACGAGGCCGGGGCTCTGGAGCTGCTGGGGAGCATCGTCGGACCGGCTGTGGTCAGAGCCGAGCCACAAGCCGCCCGAGCGGTGCTGAGGATCTGCGCGGGTCTTCCGCTGGCGATCCGGATCGCCGGGACCAGGCTTTTGGAACGCCCCCACTGGAGTATCGGGGACTTCGCCCGACGGCTCACCCAGGCCCCACGTCTCTTGGACGAGTTGCGCACCGGCGACCTCGGGATCCGTCCCAGCCTCGACGCCGACCACGACGGACTCCGGCCTACGGCGTCGACAGGCGTCGACCCGGCCGAGGTGTTCACCGTCCTGGGGGCCACCGAAACCGGATACACCTCCAGCGGCAGGGTGGCGATGCTGCTCGGATGCTCCGAGGCCAAGGCGGAAGAGGGGCTCGACGCCCTGGTCGAGGCCCATCTGCTCCATCCGCCGAGAGCAGGCCGCTATCGGCTGGATGCGCTGCTCCAGGCGTACGCCAGCGAACGGGCCCAGGCGGCGGGCATGGAGTGGCGCGGTCACCCACTCGTCCGCGCCGTGTGAGAGTCCGGCGCCCCGGCGACGGACAGCCCAGCGACCGACCCCTTCGAGAGGAACTGTTCCACCATGGCCCATCAGACGGCAACCACTCCCGACCTGCTCTCCTATGTCCGGGAGGTCTCCCTCCGTGAGGACGACCTGCTCAGGGAGTTGCGTGAGACCACCGCGGACCTGCCGGCAGGGACCGCCATGCAGGTGATGGCGGAGGAGGGCCAACTCCTCGCCCTGCTCGTCGGGCTGACGGACGCCCGTGCCGTGCTGGAGATCGGAACCTTCACCGGCTACAGCACGCTGTGCATGGCCCGCGCGCTGCCGACCGACGGACTGCTGGTGTCGTGCGACATCGACGACAGGTGGCCGGCCGTGGGTGTCGACTTCTGGAAGCGCGCCGGGGTCGACTCGCGGATCGACCTGCGGATCGGCGATGCGACCGGAACCCTGGAAACGCTGCTGGCAGACCGTGGTCCGGGTAGCTTCGACCTGGTGTTCATCGACGCGGACAAGGCCAACTACGTCCACTATTACGAAGCCTCACTGGCACTGGTGCGCACCGGCGGTCTGATCGTGGTCGACAACACCCTCTTCTTCGGCCGGGTGGCTGACCCTGCCGCCGTGGACCCGGACACCGCCGGGGTCAGGGCGCTCAACCGGGTACTGCACCAGGACTCTCGGGTGGAGCTCTCGCTGCTGGTCATGGCGGACGGAATCACGCTCGCCCGCAAACGCTGAGAACTGAGCGCCGGTGTCCGGGCATCGGGAACGGTGCCCGGCGGCGAGCGATCCGCTCCCTGCCGCCGGACACCGGGGCGGTCCGCCAGCGCTTCAGGCAGTGCGGACCGCGGCCAAGCATGTCCCGGTGCGGGTAGCACCGTGAAGGGACCTCAGGATGGTGCCGTCGCTCCCTCGTTCCGTTCCCGAGTACCCAGGTCGGGTGCGTCCAGGCTCATGGTGGTGGACACCTCGCGCGGTTGCGGGGCCAGGTGCAGCCGCTGGAGTCCCGGCTGCACCGCAGCCGGCTCCAGCCCGACGGTGCACGGGCACGAATCCTCCTCGAAACCCGAGAAGCGGTAGGCAATCTCCATCATCCGGTTGCGCTCGGTGGCCCGGAAGTCGGCCACCAGGTGGACTCCTGCCCGGGCAGCCGTATCGGCCAACCAGTTCAACAGGGTCGCGCCCGCGCCGTAGGCGACCACCCGGCAAGAGGTAGCGAGCAGCTTGAGGTGCCAGAGCCCCGGGTGGCGCTCCAGCAACAGCACTCCGACCGCGCCGTGCGGTCCGAACCGGTCGGCCAAGGTGACCACCAGCACCTCGTGTCCGGGGTCGGCGATCAGGCCGCGCAGCACCGCGTCCGGGTAGTGGACGCCGGTCGCGTTCATCTGGCTGGTACGCAAGGTGAGCTCCTCGACCCGGGACAACTCCTCACCGGTGGCCCGACCGATGCGCATCCGCAGGTCCAGCGAGCGCAGGAACTCCTCGTCGGGCCCCGGCGCCGCCGCGCGCTCCGCCTCCCGGCGGAAGCCCGCCTGGTACATCTGCCGCCGCCGCCGCGAATCGACGGTGCTGGTCGCGGGCGTGAACTCCGCTAGCTCCGGCAGCGCGAGGACCTGCTCAGCCGGGTAGCACCGCACTTCGGGGAGGTGGAAGGCCACCTCGGCGCGCTCGGCGGGCCGGTCGTCGATGAACGCGATCGTCGTGAGGGCGAAGCCGAGCCGGTCGGCGATCTTGCGCACCGCCGCGGATTTGGCGCCCCAACCGATCTCCGGCAGCACGAAGTACTCGGCGATTCCGAGGGCCTCCAGCCGCGCCCAGGCGTGCTCGTGGTCGTTGCGGCTCGACACGGACTGGAGGATGCCGCGGGAGTCGAGCTCGATCACCACCTTCCGTACCTCGTCCGGGAGTATCACCTCGCCGTCCTCCAGCAGGGTGCCCTGCCAGAGCGTGTCATCGAGGTCCCAAACCAGGCACTTGACCAACGCGGCCACGGCCTCCTCCATCGGCTCCTCGGCTGTGGCCTCGGTCATGTCGCCCCCGGTCGTGAGAGTGCGTGTTGCGCCAGCATCAGCCGGCACATCTCGTTGCTGCCCTCGATGATCTCCATCAGCTTGGCGTCCCGGTACGCCCTGGCCACCGGATGTCCGTCCCGCGATCCTGCCGAGGCCAGCACCTGGACGGCAGCCGCTGCGCCCCGGGCCGCCTGGGTCGCGCTGACGTGCTTGGCCAGCACGGTCGCCACCACCTGGTCCGGCGCTCCCTCATCCCAGCGACGGCTCGCATGCTCACACACTCGGCTGGCCACCTGCTCGGCCGTGAAGATGTCGGCGAGGTGCCCGGCGACGAGCTGGTGTTCGGCCAGCGGTCTGCCGAACTGCTCACGTCCGGCGGCGTGCGCGGTGGCCCCTGTCAGACAGGCCCGCAGGATCCCCACGCACCCCCAGGCGACCGACATCCGCCCGTAGGCAAGAGCGGTCGTCACCAGCAGGGTCAGTGGCAGGCCGTAGCCGCCGAGAACGCTGTCGACAGGCAGCCGGACCCCTTCGAGGTGGACGTCGGCGTGTCCGGCCGCCCGACAGCCGAGCGGGTCGGCGATCCGCTCCACGCGGACGCCCGGCGTATCGACGGGCACCATGACGGCTGCAGCACCGTCCTGGTAACGACCGACGATCACCAACAGGTCGGCGTAGTGGGCGGCGGTCACCCACTTCTTGTGGCCATCCACGACGATCGAGTCCCCGTCGCGACGGACGGTCGTCGTCATCGCCGCGAGGTCGCTGCCGGCCCCCGGCTCGCTGAAGCCGACCGCAGCCAGTTCACCCCCGGTCAGTCGGGGCAGGTACGCGGCCGACTGCTCCGGAGTGCCCAGGCGCTGCACGGTCCAGGCCGCCATGCCCTGGGAGGTCATCACGCTACGCAGCGAACTGCACAGACTGCCCACATGGGCCGTGTACTCGCCGCTGAGCGTGCTGCTGAGGCCCCAGCCGCCGTACTGCTCCGGAACCTCGGCACACAGCCGTCCCTCTGCGCCCAGCTCATGAAGCAGGTCCAGCGGGAGCACGCCGTCCCGGTCCCACTCCCCCGCCTGGTCACCGACCCGCAGTGTGGCCGAGGTGCAGGCGCCCGCCAGGTCCTCACCCATCGAGGGCCTCGGTGTCGGACTGGCGGAGCCGGCCCACCAGTTGTGCCATCTGCCGCACGGTACGGAAGTTGTCCAGCCGGAGGTCAGCGCCGCGGATGGCGATCGCGTAGGACTTCTCCAGATGCACCACCAACTGCATGGCGAACAGGGAGGACAGGCCGCCGGCCCGGAACAGGTCGGTTTCGGATTCCCAGGGAGTCCCGGTGTGCCCCTCCAGGAACCCCAGGAGTTCCTTCTCCAGATCGTCAGTGCTTGGGATGTTCCCCGCTGTCATGGCCATCTCCTCGTCGGGATCGTCAGGTGTAGTCGTAGAAGCCGCGCCCGGATTTGCGACCGAGCCGGCCCTCGCGGACCAGTTGGAGCAGCAACTCGCTGGGGCGGCAGCCGTCGTCACCGGTCCGTTCGTGCAGCACCCTGAGGGAGTCGACAAGATTGTCGATGCCGATCAGGTCAGCGGTGCGCAGCGGCCCGGTGGGGTGGCCGAGGCAGCCCTGCATCAGGGTGTCGACCGCCTCGGCGGTCGCCGTGCCCTCCTCCACGACGCGGGCCGCATCGTTGATCATCGGATGCAGGATCCGGCTGGTCACGAATCCCGGTGCGTCCCTGACCACCACGGCACGCCGCCGCAGGGCTTCCAACAGCGTTGCCACCGCTGCCATCGCGGGCTCCCCGGTTCTGGCGCCCCGGACCACCTCGACGGTTCCGATCAGGTAGGGCGGGTTCATGAAGTGGGTGCCGACCAGTTCCTCCGGTCGCTCCAGCGCCCCGGCCAGCTCGTCGACCGGGATCGAGGAGGTGTTGGTCACCAGCAGGGTCCCGGGTCGGACCAACGCGGAGACTTCGGACAGGACCGCGGCCTTGGTCGCCGCGTTCTCGGTGACGGCCTCGATGACGGCGGTGGCACCCGCCACAGCCTTCAGTGAGGTGCCGGTGACCAGTGCGCCGGGAGGAGTGGCAGCCGGCAACGAGCCCATCAGCTCCGCCAGCCGGAGTTCACCGTCGATCCGTTCCGTCGCCCTGCCGAGCAGCTCCCGGTCCAGGTCGACCAGGTGCACGGGCACACCGTGCCCGAGGGCGAGCACGGCGATGCCGACGCCCATCACGCCGGCTCCCAGCACGGTGAGCTCGTGCTGCGGTCGCGGTTCGTCGCGTGGAGCGGTGGTCAACTGGTTCTCCTTCGTCTTCACAGGTCATCGGGTGTTCGTACGGTGGCGCCGAGCCAGTCGGCGACGGCCCTTCCGGTGGTCGCGACATGCTGCTCCATGATCGAGAAGTGGTCTCCGGGAACATCGACCACGGCGTCGGCCGAGGCCCAGGAGGAGCGCCAGTCACCGGCCTCGGCAGACGGGCGGCCCAGGGGAGCGCTCGCGCGCACCAGCAGCACCGGGGCACGGACCGCCGGGGGCTTCCAGTCGTCGAGCAGGCGGAAGTAGCCGCCCATAGCGGTCAGTCTGGTCCCGTCCATCGGAGCCGCCCGCTCCTCACGGGCGAACATCCCGCCCAGCAGCACATCGTTGAACTGGGTGATGCCCTGGTTGTCGGAGAGGTAGGTGTCCAGCAGCACCACGGCCGCCGGGCCCTCGCCGCGACGCTCCAGTTCGGCGGCCACCCCATGGGCGAGCGTGCCGCCCGAGGACGAGCCGACCAGCACCAGCCTCCGCCCGGAGAGCTCCAAGAGCAGCGTCGCCGCCTGGAACTCCAGCAGCGCGTCCATGTCGGCGGGCAGTTCCTCATCAGGGGTGAAACCGGGCGCGTCCAGGGCGCTGACTGCGTAGCGATCACGGAAGTGGGATGCGAAGCGGGCGTACTGGTGGGCACCGCCGAGGGCCACGATGGAGCCGAAGCAGACGATCACCGGGGCACCGGCGCGCTCGCTCAGGTGCAGCAGTCGTGGTCCGGTTCCGGCCGTCGCGAGTTCGCCGCCGTTGTGGAACGCGGGGCGCAGGGCGGAGGCGTTCTTGAGCAGTGCGATGCCCTCGTCGGTGCGGCCGATCGCGCATGCTTGACGGAACAGCACGCTCACCGGGTCGTTGCCGACGGCGTCTGGCTCGCTTCCGCGTACGGGTACGGGCTCGATCCCGAGTACGGCCACGGTCCCGGTCGGTGGCGCCGGCTCGGCCTCCACCGCGGCGGCGAGGCGTGCGGCGAGCGCGATCGGTGTCCCGCTGTCGAACACCACCGAGGGCCGCAGGCGCAGACCGGTGTCGGCGGCCAGGCGGTTGCGCAGCTCGACCGCGGTCAACGAGTCGAATCCGGCGGAGAGGAAGGGCACCGTTCCGGACAACGCCCCGGATTCGGTGTGGCCGAGGACTTCGGCGGCCTGGCTGAGGACGAGCTCGCGCAGGATCTGCTCCCGGCCCTCGGTGTCAGCGGCGGCGTGGAGCCGGTTCCGCAGTGACGCGCCGGCCGTCGCAGCAAGTCCCGCAGCGCCCGCGGGACGGCCCCGTACCAGTGAGCGCAGCAGGGGAGGGACCGCACGGTCGCGGTGGGCGGTGAGATCGAGGTGTGCTAGGAGGACGGGGGTCCCGCGTCCCGACGTGGCGCCGTCCATGGGAAGACTGGTGTCCATGGCGAGAGTGGTGTCCAGCAGGGCCATGGCCTCCGCGTCGGTGAGCCCGCGCGCGCCACGCCGGTCGATTCGCCGCAGTTCGGCCTCGTCGAGTTGCGATGTCATCCCGCTCTGTCGCTCCCAGAGTCCCCAGGCCAGGGAAGTGCCAGGCAGTCCAAGCCGTCGGCGTTCCGCTACGAGCGCGTCGACCGCGGCGTTGGCAGCGGAGTAGGACGCCTGCCCCGGGCTGCCCAGAACGCCCGCCGCGGAGGAGAAGACGACGAACGCCGAGAGGTCCACCCCGCGCGTCAGCAGGTCCAGATGCCGGGCGGCGTCCAGCTTGGGCCGCAGCACCGCAGTCACCCGCTCCGGCGTCAGCCCCTGGAGCAGTCCGTCGTCGAGGACTCCCGCGGTGTGCACCACGGCAGAGAGGGGATGCTCTGCGGGGATGGCCGCCAGAGCGGTGTCAAGCGCCTGACGGTCCGACACATCGCAGCTGACGGCCGTCAGCTCGGCCCCGGACGCGGTGAGTTCCGCCGTCAACTCCGCCATACCTGGAGCGTCGGCGCCCCGGCGGCTCAGCACTCGGAGGTGGCGCACCCCGTGCACGGAGACCAGATGACGTGCCAGTACGGCTGCGAGGACACCTCCGCCGCTCAACAGCACCGTCTTGTCGGCCGGTCCGAACAGCCCGGTCGGGCGGGTCGCGGTCTCCGTGGTGGACAAACGCAGCAGTCGGGGCGCGTACAGCACGCCATCGTGCATGGCCGCCTGCGGTTCGCCGGCGGCGAGGAGTTCGGCGAGCGCGTCGCCGGTGCCCTCCGGCCCATCGGTGTCCAACAGAAGGAAACGGTCGGGATGTTCGAGCTGAGCAGCCCTGAGCATGCCCCAGACGGCCGCCGCGCCGAGGTCCACCGGCTGTTCCCCGGTGAGCGGACCGGTCGCGCCCCGGGTGAGCACCACCAGCGGCGTACCAGTGACAGAGTCGTCGGCCAGCCAGCGCTGGAGACGGCGGAGCACCGAGACCACGACCGTATGGACCGCCTCAGCTCCGTCGTCCCCGGCCGGCGCGGACGGGGGGCAGATCAGCAGTGCGGCGTCGGATGCCGCCGACAGGGGCTGGACGGAGAAGCCGGCCGGCAGCAGCCACTCGTCCCGCGAGCCGAGCAGGCCCCAGCGGGTGACCGGGCGCGGGCCAGCCGGGGCAGTGACCCGTGTCCAGCCGAGATGGAACACGGAGTCCGCCGGCGTCCGCAGCGAGTCGGCGGACGCCGTGCGCAGGGTGAGTGAACCGACCGTCGCCACCACACGGCCTGTCGGGTCGGTGATCCGCACAGCGACAGCGTCGGGCCCGTCGGAGCGCAGCCGGACGCGCAGCACGGGTGCGTCGGACGGCTCGATCGCGACCCGCTGCCAGGAGAACGGCAGGGGGACGCCGCCGGCGGGCTGCGCTGTCCCGGAGTCCTCACGCAGACCGGTCGTTTGCAGGGCCGCGTCGAGCAGGGCCGGATGCACCCCGAAGCCACCGCGCCCGGCACCGGGAAGGCCGGCGGGCAGTGCCACCTCTGCGTGGATCTCGTCTGCGCTGCGCCAGGCGGCGCTCAGACCCCGGAAAGCGGGTCCGTAGTCGACACCGCGGGCTTCGAGCAGGCCGTAGAGATCGTCCACGTCCAGCGGGACCGCACCGGGCGGAGGCCACGCGCTGGACAGCCCGGCCGCGCTGTCCGGTGGGCCCTGTACACCGACTGTCCCGGTCGCGTGCCGAGTCCACGTCCGGCCGGGGCCGGCGTCGCTCTCACGGGAGTGGAACTCCACCGGGCGCTGCCCCGAACCGTCCTCGGCCCCCACCAGGACCCGTAACTGTACGGCGCGGTCATCCGTGGCGTCGCCGGGCAGCAGCAGCGGGGCCGCCAGCGTCAGCTCCTCCACCAGACCGCAGCCGAAGCGGCGGCCCAGGTGTGCGGCCAGTTCCACGAGGGCCACACCGGGCAGGATGACCGTGCCGGCCACGGCATGGTCGGCGAGCCAGGGGTGAGTGGCCAGGGACAGACGGCCGGTGAAGACGGTGCCCGTGCCGTCCGGCAGCTCGATCGCCGCGCCGAGCAGCGGATGGTCCACCGCGGACTGGCCGATGGACACCGGATCGCGGTCGGCCGGGAGGGCGTCGAGCCAGTAGCGGCGTCGCTGGAAGGCGTAGGTGGGGAGGTCCACCCGCTGGGCACCGGTCCCGGCGAACAGCCGCTCCCAGTCGACCGGCAGGCCCCGGACGTGTGCGGCGGCGAGGGAGAGCCGCAGTTGGCGAAGCCCTTCCTCGTCGCGCTGGAGTGTGCTGAGCACCAGTGTCTCCGGGACGCCCGCGTCAGCGGCCGTCTCCTCGATCACGTAGGTCAGGGCGGGGTGGGTGCTGCATTCGACAAAAGTGCGATGCCCGTCGGCGAGCAGCGCACCGATCGCCTGTCCGAACTCCACCGGCAGGCGCAGATTGCGATACCAGTAGTCGGCATCCAGAATCGCGGTGTCCAACAGACCACCGCTGACTGTCGAGTAGAACGCCACGTCCGGCGTACGCGGCTCGATCCCGGCGAGCACCGTCAACAGCTCCTGCCGGATCTCGTCCACCTGCACCGAATGCCCGGCGAAATCCACCCCCTGCACCGGCCAGGTGAGCACACCCACCCCCGCGTACCACTCACCCAACTCCGCCAACGCCACCGGGTCACCGGAAACCGTCACGGCCGTCGCCCCGTTCACCGCGGCGACACCCAGCGCACCACCGCGGCCCGCCAGTACCTCCCGCACCGCCTCCGCCGACTGCGGAACGAACAACATGCCGCCCCGCCCCGACAGAGCGACCAGTGCCCGGCTCCGCAGCGCGACCACCCGCGCCGCGTCCTCCAACGACAACGCCCCCGCCACACACGCGGCAGCGATCTCCCCCTGCGAGTGCCCCACCACCGCATCCGGAACAACCCCGTGGGAACGCCACAGCGCGGCCAGGGACACCATCACCGCCCATAGCACCGGCTGCACCACATCGACCCGGTCCAGCGGGGGCGCACCGGGCTCACCCCGCAGGACCGCCGACAGCGACCACTCCAGATACGGAGCCAGGGCACGTTCACACTCGGCGATCCGCTCAGCAAAGACCGGAGCCGCCTCAAGCAGCTCCACCGCCATGCCCGCCCACTGCGAGCCCTGACCCGGGAAGACGAAAACAGTCCTCCCCGGCTGTGCGACCGTGCCACTCACCAGACCGGGAGCACGGCCTCCCGCTGCCAACGCCTCCACACCGCGCAGCAGGGCCGTGCGATCCTCGCCGACAACAGCCGCACGGTGCTCGAAAGCCGTCCGGGTGACCGCCAGCGAATAGCCCACATCCGCGGACGAGACCTCGGGATGCTCCAGCAGATGGGCATGCAACCGGGACGCCTGCACCCTCAGGGCGTCGGGCGAACGTCCGGACAGGACCCACGGCACGGCGACCGCCCGGACGGGCATGTCCGGTGGGGCGGGCGTGTGCTCGATGGCGGCGGGCGCGACGGGCGACTGCTCGACGATCACATGCGCGTTGGTGCCACTGGCACCGAAAGAAGAAACGCCGGCCCGGCGCGGACGGCCGGTCTCCGGCCAGGCGGTGGCCTCGGTCAGCAGTGAGACGGCACCCCCGGTCCAGTCGACCTGGGGTGAGGGACGTTCGATGTGCAGGGTGCGCGGCAGCAGACCATGGCGCATCGCCAGTACGGTCTTGATCACGCCGCCGACACCTGCGGCGGCCTGGGTGTGGGACAGGTTGGACTTCAGCGATCCCAGCCACAACGGCCTGTCGTCGGGCCGGTCCTGACCATAGGTCGCCAGTAGTGCCTGTGCCTCGATGGGGTCTCCGAGAGTGGTGCCGGTGCCGTGCGCCTCCACCATGTCCACCTCGCCCGGGGTGAGTTCGGCGCGATCGAGGGCTGCGTTGATGACGCGTTGCTGGGCCGGGCCGTTCGGGGCGGTCAACCCGTTGCTGGCACCGTCCTGGTTGACGGCCGAACCACGGATGACCGCGAGGACGGGGTGCCCTTCGCGCAGTGCGTCCGAGACTCGCTCCAACAGGAGCAGGCCGAGGCCCTCGCCGAATCCCGCCCCGTCCGCTGTGGACGAGAAGGACTTGCTGCGCCCGTCGGGTGCCAGGCCGCGCTGGCGGCTGAATCCGGCGTAGAGGCCGGGGGTGGACATCACGCTCACCCCGCCCGCCAGCGCCAGCGTGGCATCGCCGGAGCGCAGGCCCTGGCAGGCGAGGTGGATGGCGACCAGCGATGACGAGCAGGCGGTGTCCAGGGTGACCGCCGGACCTTCCAGGCCCAGGGTGTAGGCGACCCGGCCCGAGGCGACGCTGGGAATGGTGCCCGTACCCAGGAAGCCCTCAAGTTCGTCGGGCACCCGGCCGAGCCTGGACCCGTAGTCGCTGTGGATCACTCCGGTGTACACGCCGGTGCGGCTGCCGCGTAGCGTGTGCGGATCGATGCCCGCACGCTCCAGGACCTCCCAGGACGCCTCCAGCAGCAGCCGCTGCTGCGGATCCATGGCCAGCGCCTCACGCGGCGAGATCCCGAAGAAGCCCGGGTCGAACTCGGTCGCATCATGCAGGAAGCCGCCCTCGCGGACGTAGAAGGTCCCGGGGGTGTCGGGGTCTGTGTCGAACCGCCCCTCGACGTCCCAACCGCGGTCGGTGGGGAACGGCGAGACCGCGTCACGTTCCTTGACCAACAGCTCCCACAGGTCCTCCGGGGTGCGTACACCACCGGGGAAACGGCAGCTCATGGCCACGATCGCGATGGGTTCGGCGGAGTGGTCGAGGAGCCGTCGGTTCTCCAGCCGCAGCAGCTGGTTGTCCAGCAGCGAGGCGCGCAGGGCAGCGACGACCTGGTCCGTGTCCGTGGGCATGCTGTTCGGCCTCTCCGTCTGTCCGTGTTGGTCAGTCACGTTCGCCACCCAGCGCCATCCGGACCAGGTCTCCGACATCCATGCCGATGATGTCGTCGGCGGGGAGCGGCGGCGCCCCCGGCCGGTCGACGAGCCGCAGGATCGCGTCGAGCAGCCCGGCCCGGCGCAGCTCGGAGGGCGGGATCGTGGCGAGCAGGGAACGTATCTCCCCATCCCCGGGATCCCGTCGGTCCACCCGGTTTACGGGGTGGGCTCTGCCCGTGGCGGCGGCCTCGCCCGGCACGAGTCGCCCGGTCAGATAGGCGGCGACCGCGACAGGGGTGGGATGGTCGAAGACCAGGGTCGCGGGCAGCCGTTGACCGGTGGCCGCGTTCAGCCGGTTGCGGAGTTCAACCGAGGTGAGCGAGTCGAAGCCGAGGTCTTTGAACGCCTGCTGTGGGTCGACGGTTTCGACACTGCCGTGACCGAGCACGTCCGCGACGCGCCTCCGTACCAGTTCGAGCACTGTGGCGACTCGTGCCTCCGGTCCGAGTCCGGCCAGTCGGCGGCGCAGCGAGCCCGCCTCGGCTGCGTCCGTCCCGGAGGCCGGGCGGCGTGCGCTGCGGGGGACGAGGCGGGAGAGCAGGGCCGGGACGGGTGCCGTTCGTGCAGCGGTCCGCAGACGGTTGAGGTCGATCCTTACCGGGACGAGGAGCGGGTCGTCGAGGGCGAGCGCCGCATCGAAGAGTGCCAGGCCATCGTCGTTGCTCAACGCAGCGGTGCCGCCCCCGACCATCCGCCGCAGGTCAGCGTCGGCGAGAGCCCCGGTCATGGTGCTGCGTTGGGCCCACAGACCCCAGGCCAGCGACTGCGCGGGCAGGTGTTGTGCGCGGCGCTGCTGGGCGAGCGCATCGAGGAAGGCGTTGGCCGCCGCATAGTTGCCCTGTCCGGCGTTGCCGACCGTGGCGGACGCTGAGGAGAACAGGACGAACGCCGACAACGGCAGGTCGTGGGTGAGTGCGTGGAGGTTCAGGGCTGCGTCAACCTTGGGGCGGAGCACGTGGTGCATCTGCTCTGAGGTCAGCGATTCGACGACCCCGTCGTCCAGGACACCGGCCGCGTGGATGACCGCGCTGAGCGGACGGTCCCCGGGGATGTCGGCGAGCAGGGTGGCGAGGGCTCCCCGGTCCGCGACGTCGCAGGCGGCAACGGTCACCAGGGCGCCGAGGCGACGGAGTTCGGCCGCCAGGTCCAGGAGCCCCGGGGTCTTGGCACCTCGTCTGCCGACCAGCAGCAGGCTGCGTATCCCGTGCACGGCGACGAGATGACGTGACACCAACCCTCCGATCGCCCCGCCGGCCCCGGTGACCAGGACGGTTCCCCCGGTTTCGGCGATGTCCGGCAGCTTCGGGGGCGTGTCCGCGGAGACGGTCACACCGGTGAGCCGAGGGGCGAGGAGCCTTCCCTGACGTATCGCCAGTTGCGGTTCCGATGCCGCCAGAGCAGCGGGCAGCAGGCCGATCACGGCGGCCGGGGCATCCGTGTCGATCAGAAGGAAGCGCCCTGGATGCTCGGACTGGGCGGAGCGTAGAAGGCCGCGGACTGCGGCTCCCGTGAGGTCGGCGACCCCTTCGCCGATGTCCGTGGAGACCGCGCCACGGGTGAGGAGCACGAGGCGGGTGTCGTCGTCCCAACGAGAGTCGGCCAGCCACTCCTGGATGAGCCGCAGGGCGTCGTCCAGTGCTGTGTGTACGGATGCGGCATCGAGGGCGGCCGGGTGTTCTGCGGCGTGGTCGCACCACACCAGTACAGTGGTGGGCAGCGGCATTCCCCGGTCCACCGCAGTGCGGAGCGCAGAGAGATCCGGGTGGCTGTCGGGAAACAGCTCTTGGCCGCCGATGACCGCCCAGGGGCCGAGGGGATCGGCGGGCGCACCGATCGGCGCTGCGGACCATTCCACGCGGTAGAGGGACTCCGGACCGGCTCCTTGTCGGAGCACGTCGAGATCGATGGGCCGCACGACGAACGCCTCGACCGACACGACCGGGAGGCCGGCCGGATCGGTCGCATCGATCGCCACCGAGCCGTCCGACCCGAAGCCCAGTCGTACCCGTAGTGCGGTGGCACCGGAGGCATGGAGTCTGACACCGCTCCAGGAGAAGGGCAGTCCAGCGGATGCCCGGCCCTGCTGTGGGTCTTCTTCCGTGCTCGTGCCCAGGAACAGTCCCTGGAGCGCTGCGTCCAGGAGGGCGGGATGCAGACCGAAGGCGGCAGCGGACCGATGTTGTTCCTGTGGCAGTCGCACCTCGGTGAAGACATCGTCTCCGCGACGCCAGGCGGCGGTGAGCCCTTGGAAGACGGGTCCGTAGCCGTAGCCAAAGGCGTGGAAACGCTCGTACAGGTCATCGACGGGGATCGGGACGGCACCGGGCGGGGGCCAGGAACTGGCATCGCCGGGTACGGGGGCGGGCTGCGGATTCTCCGTCGTCAGGGCGGCAGCGAGCCCGCCGGTCGCATGCGCGGTCCAGAGCGGTGCCGCTGCGTCCTCTCGGCAGGAGAACAGGTCCAGGGAGCGCCTTCCTTGTTCGTCGGCGGCGCCGACCCGCACTTGCAGTCGGACCGCACCGTCAGCGGGGATCAACAGCGGTGCCTGGAGCGTCAGCTCCTCGACCGTGTGGTGACCGACCTCGTCCGCAGCACGTACCGCCAGTTCCACGAAGGCCGCGCCGGGGAGCAGGACCGTTCCGGCCACGGCGTGGTCCGCGAGCCAGGGGTGCGTGCGCAGTGACAACCGCCCGGTGAGCAGCAGCTCACCCGTCTCCGCCACCTCGATCGCCGCTCCGAGGATGGGGTGGTCGGCGGAGTCGAGTCCGGCCGCCCCCACATCGGCCGATGCCGTGTTCGCCGACTCGGGCCAGTAGCGGTGGTGTTGGAAGGGGTAGGTGGGAAGCTCGACGTGTTGGGCGCCGGTCCCCGCGAACGCTCCGGACCAGTCCACCGAAAGACCGCTCTCCCACGCCTGCCCCACAGAGAGCAGGAGCCGTTCCAGACCGCCCTCACCCCGCCGCAGTGTCCCCAACACCACCGCATCCACCCCAGCAGCCTCCACCGACTCCCCCACAGCCACCGACAACACCGGATGCGGACTCGGCTCAATGAAGAACCGAAAACCCTCCTCCAACAACCCCCGCGTCGCCTGCTCAAACTCCACCGTCTGACGCAAATTCCGGTACCAATACTCCGCATCCAACGAAGCCGTATCCAACCAACCACCCGTCACCGTCGAAAAGAACGGCACCGAACCCGACACCGGAGCGATACCCGCCAGATCAGCAAGAATCTGCTCCCGCACCTCCTCCACATGCGCCGAATGCGAGGCGTAATCCACCTCGATCAAACGCGCCCGCACCCCCTCACGAACCAACCCCTCCACCAACTCCACCACCGCATCCACATCACCCGACACCACCGTCGACAACGGACCATTCACCGCCGCCACCGACAACCGACCACCCCACCCCACAAGACGACCCCGCACCACACCCACCGACAACGACACCGACGCCATACCACCCCGACCCGCCAACACCCCCACCGCACGACTCCGCAACACCACCACCCGCGCACCATCCTCCAACGACAAACCACCCGCCACACACGCAGCCGCAATCTCCCCCTGCGAATGACCCACCACCCCATCCACCACCACACCAAACGACCGCCACACCTCCGCCAACGACACCATCACCGCCCACAACACCGGCTGCACCACCTCCACCCCACCCAACGAACCACCCGAACGCAAAACCCCCGACAACGACCACCCCACCAACGACCCCAACACCCGCTCACACTCAGCCATCCGCGACGCAAACACCACCGACTCATCCAACAACACCCCAGCCATCCCCACCCACTGCGACCCCTGCCCCGGAAACACCAACACCGAACGACCGTCGGAGGTGCGCTCCTCGCCCTCGGCGAGCATTTCTGAGTCGTCGTCAGCGAGTTTGCGCAGGAGGGATCGCAACTCGTGCTCGTTCCCTACCAGTACCTTTCGCTGGTCGAAAGCGGTGCGTGCATTCAGGGAGAGTCCGATGTCGCGCGGGTCCAGCCCTGGCCTGCTGTCCAAGTGGCGGCTCAAGCGGTCGGCCTGGTCGCGCAGGGCCTGCGGGCTCCTCGCGGAGAGCAGCCAGGGCACCGCGGTGGCACCGGTGCCCCTTTCGGGCGCCGACACCTCATCCACCGGGGCCGCCTGCTCAAGGATCGTGTGGACGTTGGTCCCGCTCAGGCCGAAGGACGACACTCCTGCCCGAAACGGGCGGTCGTTGTGCGGCCAGGGCTGCAACTCGGTTGCGAGGGATAGAGATCCGCGGGTCCAGTCGACATGGCTGGACGGTTTGCCGACGTGCAGGGTGCCGGGCACCTGCCCGTGCCGCATCGCCAGCACGGTCTTGATCACGCCCGCCACACCTGACGCCGCCTGGGAGTGACCGAGATTGGACTTGAGCGAGCCGACGAGCAGCGGTCGATCCGCCAAACGGTCCTGGCCGTACGTCGCCAGCAGCGCCTGCGCCTCGATCGGATCACCCAACGTCGTACCCGTACCGTGCGCCTCCACCACATCCACATCCGACGCCACCAAACCCGCATCCGCCAACGCCGCCCGGATCACCCGCTGCTGCGACGGACCATTCGGCGCGGAGAGACCGTTGCTCGCGCCGTCCTGATTCACCGCCGAACCACGGACCACCGCCAACACCGGATGCCCAAGACGCCGCGCATCCGAGAGACGTTCCAGCAGTACGACGCCCGCCCCCTCGCCCATGCCCATCCCGTCGGCGTCGTCGGAGAACGCCTTGCAGCGCCCGTCCTCGGCCAGTCCTCGCTGGCGGGAGAAGCTGACGATGGCGCCGGGGGTTGCCATCACCGCGACACCGCCGACCAACGCCAGCGAACAGTCGCCGCCGCGCAGTGCCTGACCTGCGAGGTGCATCGCGACCAGTGAGGAGGAGCAGGCCGTGTCGACGGTCACCGCAGGACCTTCGAGGCCCAGGGTGTAGGCCACCCGACCGGAGACCACGCTGGGCGCGCTGCCCGTGAGCAGATGGCCGTCCCCTTCGTCCGACTGCGCGACCACGGCGGCGTAGTCCGCATAGTTGACGCCGGTGAACACCCCCGTACGGCTGCCTCGCAGCGTCACCGGGTCGATGGCCGCGCGTTCGATCGCCTCCCAGCTCGTCTCAAGGAGCAGCCGCTGCTGGGGATCCATCGCCAACGCCTCACGCGGCGAGATCCCGAAGAACTCCGCGTCGAACTCGGCTGCATCGTGCAGGAAGCCGCCGTGCCGGGCGGTGGCGGTGCCGGGGCTGTCGGGATCGGGGTCGTAGAGAGCCGCGAGGTCCCAGCCTCGGTCCGTGGGGAACTCCGAGACGGCGTCGCCGCCCTCGGCGAGCAGTCGCCACAGGTCCTCGGGGGTGCCGATCCCGCCCGGGAAGCGGCAGGCCATGGACACGATCGCGATCGGCTCATCGTCGGTGACGACCGTGTCATGCGCTGCCGCGGCCTGGGGGGAGGGTTCTGTCCCGGCGGGCTGTCGGCCCAGGAGTTGCGTACGGATCTCTCCCGCGAGCGCCGTCGATGACGGGTGGTCGAAAACCAGGGTGGACGGCAGCCGAAGACCCGTGGCGGTGTTCAGGCGGTTGCGCAGTTCCACGGCGGTGAGCGAGGCGAAGCCCATGTCCTGGAACGCCTTGCCCGGCCGGATCGCGTCCACCGTGGTGTGGCCGAGTACGGCAGCCGCATGGGTGCGGACCAGGTCGAGCAGCAGGCGTTGCTGCTCGACCTCCCCCAGCGCGGCCAACCGTCCGCGCAACACCGTCGCGGCGGGCGCATCGGCGCCGTTGTCGCCGGTCGGCCGTTCCAGGGCGCGACGGGCCTCGGGGATTCCGGTCAGCAGGGGGCTGGGGCGGGTGGAGGTGAACACCGCCGCGAACTGCTCCCAGTCGACGTCGGCGACGGCGATCATGGTCTCGTCGTCGTCCAGTACCTGTTGCAGGGCGCTGACGGCAAGGTCGGGGGAGATCCGGGGCAGGCCGTGCTGCTCCAGCTTGAACAGGTCGGCGTCATCGCCGGCGGTGCGGGCCTGCCAAGGGTTCTCGGCCTGCCAGACGCCCCAGTCCACGACGGTGGCGGTCAGGCCGCGTGCCCGGCGGTGCTGGGCCAGGGCGTCCAGGTAGGCGTTGGCCGCCGCGTAGGCGCCGTGGTTGCCGCTGCCCCAGACCCCGGCGATCGAGGAGAACAGGACGAAGGCGTCCAGTTCTCGATCGAGCAGGGCATCGAGGTGTCCGGCCCCGGCGGCCTTGGCTGCGACGATCTGTTCGAACGCGGACATCGGTGTGGTGTCCAGCGGCGCGAGCGCGATGAACGCGGCTGCGTGGACGACCGCCGTGACCGGGCTGCCGGATTCTTCCAGGCCGGTCAGCAGTGCCTCCACCGCGTCGCGGTCCGACAGGTCGCAGACCGGCAGGGACAGCCGTGCACCGAGTTCGCCCAGCTCCGCCGCGAGTTCCGTCGCGCCGGGTGCCTCGGCGCCACGGCGGCCCGGCAGGACGAGATGGGTTGCGCCGCTCCGGGCCAACCAGCGGGCGATGTACGGGCCGACGGCCCCGGTGCCACCGGTGAGCAGCACCGTGCCTCGGGGTTTCCAACTCTCCGTAGGGCTGCCGATCCTGGGTGCGTGGTTCAGCCGGCGGGCGAGGAGGCCGGAGGCGCGCAGCGCGAGTTGGTCCTCGTCGCCCACACCGTCGGTGCCGTCTCCGCCTCGGGAGGCCGTCAGCACGGCGCCCAGTCGGGCCCTGGCGCGTGCGTCGAGTTCGGCCGGCAGGTCGATGAGTCCGCCCCAGCGCCCGGACATCTCCAGCGCCGCCACCAGCCCGGTACCCCAGATCAGGGCTTGGGCCGGGTCGGTGACCGGATCGTCGGCGCCACTCGACACGGCTCCGCTGGTGACGCACCAGAGCGGTGCGGCAAGGCCGAGGTCGCCTAGTGCCTGTAGGAGGGCGACGGTCAGCGCCGTTCCCGTGGGCAGTCCGGGGTGATCGGGGTGCGGCCGGCCGTCCACGGCGAGCAACGACAGCACTCCCGCCGGAAGACGGCCGTCGAGGGCGGCGGTGAGCGTGTCCGCGAGTTCCTCGCGTGGGAGATCACCCGGCGTGAGTTCGACCGTTTCGACCGCGACGCCCAGTTCGGTGAGGGCCAGGACCGGGCCGCGGACCCGTTCGTCGGACCCGTATCCGGTGGGCGACACCACCAGCCAGGTCCCGGTGGCAGAGGCCACCGTCGGTTCGGGCAGCGGCTGCCAACCGATGCGGTAGCGCCAGGAGTCGATGACGGCCTCGTCCTGTTGCTGCTTCCGCCAGCCGCGCAGGGCCGGCAGCACTCGATCGAGCGTGTCCTCGTCGACGCGCAGACGGGCGGCGACCTCGGCAGGGGTGTCGTGCTCGACCATGTTCCAGAACGCCGGTTCGTGCGGGTCGGCGCCGGTCGCCTCCGAGCCCCCCGGCGCCTCGGACTCCAGCCAGTAGCGCTGTAGTTGGAAGGGGTATCCGGGCAGGTCCGTCGCACGGGCATCGGAGTCGGCGAAGACCGCGGCCCAGTCGACCGCCGCACCCGACACCCAGAGCTCGGCGGCCGAGGTCAGCGCCCGGCGCAGGGTGCCGTCGTCCCGGCGCAGGGTGCCGACGACCACCGCACTGTCTCCGTTGCCGACGTCCTCGACGGTGTCCTGGAGGGCCATGGTGAGCACGAGGTGCGGCGAGACCTCCAGGAACACCTCGTAGCCCTGCTCGACCAGGGAGCGGACGGCCGGCTCGAACCGGACGGTCTGCCGGAGGTTCCGGTACCAGTAGTCGGCGTCCATGACCGTGGTGTCCAGCCAGTCCCCGGTGACGGTGGAGTACAGGGGCACCCGGCTCGCGACCGCTTGTACGTCCGCCAGGGCGGCCAGCACCTCCGTCCTGATCCGCTCGACCTGGACCGAGTGCGAGGCGTAGTCCACGGGCACCGCTCTGGCCCGCACACCGTTCGACTCACAGCGGGCGAGGAGTTCGGCGAGGGCCGCCGCCTCTCCGGAGACCACCACTGCGGCCGGCCCGTTGACTGCGGCGACCGACAGCCGCTCCGCCCATGGGGCGATCTCGGCTTCGACCCGGTCCTCGGGCAGGGACACCGCGGCCATGCCGCCGAGGCCGGCCAGGGCCCGGATGGCCCGACTGCGCAGGGCGACGACCTTGGCCCCGTCCTCCAGCGTCAGCGCCCCCGCCACGACGGCGGCGGCGATCTCTCCCTGGCTGTGGCCCACCACGGCGTCCGGCCGGACGCCCCAGGACTCCCAGAGCGCGGCCAACGACACCATCACCGCCCACAACACCGGCTGCACCACGTCCACCCGCTCCAGCGAGGGTGCGTCCGGCTCGTCCTCCAGGACGGCGAGGAGCGGCCAGTCGACATGGGCGGACAGAGCGGTGCCGCATGCGGTTATCCGGTCCCGGAAGACGGGGCTGGTCGCGAGCAGGTCCCGCGCCATGCCGACCCACTGCGAGCCCTGACCGGGAAACACCAGTGCTGTCCGGCCCTCGACGACCCGCCCGTTGCCTGACACGACGTCGGCTCCACCAGGTACGCCGGCGAGGACGTCGGCGTCTCCCGTGGACACGGTGGCGAGCCCGTCCAGCAGGGCGGGGCGTCCGCCGCCGATGACCACCGATCGGTGTTCGAAGGCGGAGCGGGCGGTGGCCAGCGAGAACGCGACGTCGAGCGGTCGTACGGAAGTGTCCGAGGCGAGATGGGCTCCCAGCCTGACCGCCTGGTCCCTGAGCGCGGACGGGGTGCGGCCGGACAGGACCCAGGGCAGCACCGGCACGGACGTCTGTCCGGACTCCGTCAGCGGCTCGGGCCCCGTACTCGACTCGACCGCCGCATCCGGCTCTGGCGCCTGCTCCAGGACGACGTGTGCATTGGTGCCGCTCATCCCGAACGAGGACACACCGGCCCGGCGGGGCCTGTCGGTTGCGGGCCAGTCACGGGCCTCGGTGAGCAGCTCGACGGACCCGGAGGCCCAGTCCGCGTGCGGGGTGGGTTCGTCCACGTGCAGGGTGCGGGGCAGGACGCCGTGCCGCAGTGCGAGCACCGTCTTGATGACCCCGGCGACCCCTGCTGCGGCCTGGGTGTGCCCGATGTTGGACTTCAGCGACCCCAACCAGAGCGGCCGGTCGGCGGGGCGGTCCTGGCCGTAGGTGGCCAGCAGGGCGTCGGCCTCGATCGGATCGCCGAGGGTGGTGCCCGTGCCGTGGGCCTCCACCGCGTCCACGTCCCCGGTCGTCAGGCCCGCGTCGGCGAGCGCCGCCCGGATCACCCTCTGCTGGGACGGTCCGTTGGGGGCGGTCAGTCCATTGCTGGCACCGTCCTGGTTCATCGCCGATCCGCGCAGTACGGCGAGCACCTGACGGCCGTTGCGGCGGGCGTCCGAGAGCCGCTCCAGGAGGAGCATCCCCACGCCTTCGCCCCAGCCGGTGCCGTCCGCAGCGGCTGCGAAGGGCTTGCAGCGGCCATCGGCGGACATCGCGCCCTGTCGGCTGAACTCCACGAACACGGCGGGCAGCGCCATCACACTGACTCCGCCGGCGAGCGCGAGCGAGCAGTCGCCCGCGCGCAGGGCCCGCGCCGCGAGGTGCAGTGCCACCAGTGACGCCGAGCATGCGGTGTCCACTGTGACGGCGGGGCCTTCGAGACCGAGCGCGTAGGACACCCGTCCGGACATCACGCTCATCGAGTTGCCCGTCATCAAGAAGCCCTGGACGGCTTCCGATGCGGTTGCGCCCAGGGTCGCGTAGCCCTGGTCGATGGCCGCGGCGAACACTCCTGTTCGGCTGCCCCGCAGGGTGAGCGGATCGATGCCGGCCTGCTCGACCGCCTCCCAGGACGCCATGAGCAGCAGTCGCTGTTGTGGGTCCATCGCCACCGCCTCGCGGGGCGAGATGCCGAAGAACTCCGGGTCGAAGTCGCCCGCGCCGTCGATGAACGCCCCTTGGCCGGGGACATCTCCACCGGCCGGCCAGGCGGCCTGCCAGCCGCGGTCGTCGGGGACGGCTGTGATGGTGTCGCGGCCTGCGACGAGCAGCTCCCACAGCTCATCGGGCGTGTGGACGCCACCGGGGAAGCGGCAGCTCATCGACACGATCGCGATCGGCTCATGGCTGCTGGCCACGGCCTCCCTGAGCCGCTGCCGAGTGTTCTGGAGGTCGATCGTCACCCGGTTGAGGTAGTCGCGCAGCTTCTGGTCGCTCACAGGACACCGCCGTTCTCGTCTCGGGATGCTGGGGCAGCGAAGATCGGTCCCGGGGTCATGTGAGTCCCAACTGCCGGTCGATGTAGTCGAAGACCTCGTCGTCGCTCGCCGACTCGATCCGGTCGGGGGCCAGGTCGTCCGCACCGCCCGCAACCGCGGTGGGGAGGGGCGATCCGCCTGGCTGCCAGCGTGACAACACCTCCTGCAGACGGGCGGCCAACTCGTCGCTGACACCGTCCGGAGGCATCGCGTCCAACAGTGCTTCCAGGCTGTCGAGTCCGGCCTTGACCGCCGTCTCGGGCGCCGGGCGTCCGGCGGCGGTACGGGCCGCAAGATGGGCTGCCAGCGCCTGCGGCGTGGGGTGGTCGAAGACGAGCGCCGCCGATAGCCGCAGCCCGGTCGCGGACACCAACCGGTTGCGCAGTTCGACCCCGGTGAGGGAGTCGAAGCCGATCTCCTTGAACGGACGGGCCGCCCGGATCAGGTCCGGGGAACTGTGTCCGAGCACCGCAGCCGCATTGCCACGTACCAGGTCGAGCAGGGTCCGGTACAGCTCGGCTTCGGGGAGCGCGGCGAGTTGCTGCGCCAGGGAGCGTGTCGGTGAAGCGGGGGCGGCGGATGTGGCGCGGGCCGGGCGGACCAGGCCGCGCAGTACGGCCGGCAGCCGATCGTTCGCGCGCAGTACGGACGGGTCGATCCGGGCCGCGAGTCGGTAGGCATGGGGAGAACTCAACGCCGCGTCGAACAGGGCGAGCCCTTCCGCCGAGGTCAGTGCACCTGACCTCGCGCCACGGCCGCCGGAGACCCCGGCGGTCATTGCACTGCGCTCCTCCCACAGGCCCCAGCCGATGGAAAGACCTGGCAGTCCCGCTGCCTGGCGTTCGACGGCGACGGCGTCGAGGACCGCGTTGGCAGCGGCGTAGTTCGCCTGCCCGGCTGCGCCGAACAGGGCGGCGCCCGAGGAGAACAGCACCAGGGCCGCAAGGTCCAGGTCCCGGGTCAGCTCGTGCAGGGCGAGCGCCGCGTCGGCCTTGGGCCGCAGGACGCGGTCGAGTTGGTCGGGCGTCAGACTGGTGATCGTGGCGTCGTCCAGAACACCGGCCGCATGAATGACACCGGTCAGCGGATGGGCGTCGGGGACTGCCACGAGCAGGGCGGCGAGCGCGGCGCGGTCGGCCACGTCACAGGCGGCAACCGCCACGGTGGCCCCGAGTTCCGTCAGCTCCTGCACCAGTTCCGGCATCCCGGCGGCGGAGCGGCCCCGGCGCCCGGCCAGCAGCAGATGCCGGGTGCCGTGTGCGACGACGAGGTGTCGGGCCAGTAGCCGTCCCAGCGTGCCGGTGGCCCCGGTGACCAGGACGGTGCCTTGCGGGTCGAGCGAAGCGGGGAGCAGCAGGACGTTCTTGCCGATGCCTCTGGCTTGGCTGAGCGACCGCAGTGCCGCCGGGGCTCGCCTGATGTCCCAACCGGTGACCGGAAGAGGGCGGAGCACACCCCGTTCGAACAGGTCCAGGACGTCGGCCAGCATCTCGCCGATGCGCTGCGGCCCGGCCTCCATCAGGTCGAAGGCCCGGTATCGCACACCGGGGTGCTGTCGGGCGATCACTTCCGGGTCACGGATGTCGGTCTTGCCCAGTTCTACGAACCGTCCGCCGTTCGGCAGCAGTCGTAGGCCGGCGTCGACGAACTCCCGCGCCAGACTGTCCAGGACGACGTCCACGCCCCGGCCGGCGGTGGCTGCGAGGAACCTCTCGGCGAAGTCGACGGTGCGGGTCGAAGCGATGTGCGCGTCGTCCAGTCCATTCGCATGCAGTACGTCCCATTTGGCGGGGCTGGCGGTGCCGAACACCTGCGCACCGGCGTGTTGCGCGAGTTGGACCGCCGCCATGCCGACACCTCCGGCCGCGGCGTGGATCAGCACGGACTCCCCGCGCCGCAGTCCGCCCAGGTCGAAGAGGCCGTAGTAGGCGGTGAGGAACACCACCGGCACGGACGCGGCGCGGGCGAAGGACCAGCCGGACGGTATCCGGGCGATGGTGCGGCGGTCGGCGACGGCGACCGGGCCGAAGGCACCCCCGAAGATCCCCAGCACGCGGTCTCCCGGCGCCAGGTCGTCCACGCCGGGGCCGACCTCGATGACGGTTCCGGCTCCCTCGCTGCCCAGTCCCTGTTGCTCGGGGTCCGGGTCCAGTCCGAGGGCGGCGATGACATCGTGGAAGTTCAGCCCGGCGGCGCGCACCGCGATCCGGACCTCGCCCTTGCCCAGTGGGGCCAGGGCGGTGGGAGCGGGAACGAGTGCTACGTCGTCCAGGGAGCCCGCGCCTTCGGTGGCGAGCCGCCAGGCGGTGTCGGTCGGCGGCAGGGGCAGCACTCCGTCGGACTGGCCGTTGCGGGCGAGGCGGGGCAGGAGCGCCTCTCCTGCCCGTACGGCCAGTTGTGGTTCGCCTCCGGCCAGTGCGGCGGGCAGTACGTCAGCCGCCGTGTCCACCCTGTCCAGGTCGATGAGTACGAAGCGGTCGGGGTGTTCGGCTTGAGCACTTCGCACCAGGCCCCACAGAGCTGCCTGGGCGGGGTCGACCGGACGGTCCGCCGGTCCAGTACGGACCGCGTCCTTGGTGAGCAGGGCCAATTTCGTCTCGACGAACCGTTCGTCGTCCAGCCATTGCTGGATCAGGGCGAGGCAGGTGTGCGCAGTGGCGTGGACCCGGTCGGATGTGTCGGAGAGGTCAGGGGTGAGAACCGTCGCCACGACCACGTCGGGGAGGGGGTTGCCTGACCCCGGGGCGTCCCCCAGCGTGTCGAGATCCCGCCAGGTGTCCACGCCGGGGACGGCACCGCTGAGCGCGGTCCAGGTCGGCACGGGGGAATCGACGGACGAGGTGGCCGGTGTCCAGTCGAGGTGGAACAGCAGATCGGCGTGAGCGGCGGCGGAGACCGGCCCGTCGGGGGCAGGGGGTCGCAGGACCAGGGACTCCACGGTGAGCACCTGCTGACCGGCCAGGTCATGGACGGAGAGGGTCACCGTGTCGGAGGCGTCAGCGGTGAGCCGTACGCGCAGTGTGGTGGCTCCGGTGGTCCTGCTGGTCACACCGGTCCAACTGAAGGGCAGCCGGGCCTGACCATCCTGGTCGGGCAGCAGTGCGGCGGTCTGGAGGGCGGCATCCAGAAGGGCGGGGTGCACGGCGCATCCGGCCGCGTCGGCGTGCTGCGGTTGCGGTAGCACCACCTCGGCGAAGACCTCGCCCCCGCGGAGCCACGCGGCGCGAATGCCGCGGAAGGCGGGGCCGTAGTGGTAGCCGGCTTCGGCGAAGCGTTCGTAGAGGTCGTCGGTGTCCACGGGCTCGGCACCGGCCGGTGGCCAGCTCAGCAGACCGGCCCCTGTTTCGACCCCGGGGAGTTGGGACGTCAGGGTGCCGGTGGCGTGCTCGGTCCATGGCCGGTCGTCGTCCTGTGTGGTGCGGGCGAACACGCTCAGGGCCCGGCGGCCGTCGCCGTCCGGCGCTCCGACGCGTACTTGGAGGAGAACGGCTCCCTCGGCCGGCAGTACGAGCGCCGATCGCAGGGTGAGTTCCTCCACCACCGGGCAGTCCGCTTCGCCGGCCGCGCGCAGCGCGAGTTCGAGGAAGGCGGTGCCGGGGAACAGTACGACTCCCGAGACCGCATGGTCGGCCAGCCAGGGATGGGTGCGTACTGACAACCGACCGCTGAGGAGCAGTTCACCGGAAGCCGCAACCTGCATCGCCGCACCGAGCAATGGGTGTCCGGTCGTGGCGAGCCCTGCGGAGGCCACATCCCAACTCGTGGTCGGAACGTCGAGCCAGTAGCGGTGGTGTTGGAAGGGGTAGGTGGGAAGCTCGACGTGTTGGGCGCCGGTCCCCGCGAACGCTCCGGACCAGTCCACCGAAAGACCGCTCTCCCACGCCTGCCCCACAGAGAGCAGGAGCCGTTCCAGACCGCCCTCACCCCGCCGCAGTGTCCCCAACACCACCGCATCCACCCCAGCAGCCTCCACCGACTCCCCCACAGCCACCGACAACACCGGATGCGGACTCGGCTCAATGAAGAACCGAAAACCCTCCTCCAACAACCCCCGCGTCGCCTGCTCAAACTCCACCGTCTGACGCAAATTCCGGTACCAATACTCCGCATCCAACGAAGCCGTATCCAACCAACCACCCGTCACCGTCGAAAAGAACGGCACCGAACCCGACACCGGAGCGATACCCGCCAGATCAGCAAGAATCTGCTCCCGCACCTCCTCCACATGCGCCGAATGCGACGCATAATCCACCTCGATCAAACGCGCCCGCACCCCCTCACGAACCAACCCCTCCACCAACTCCACCACCGCATCCACATCACCCGACACCACCGTCGACAACGGACCATTCACCGCCGCCACCGACAACCGACCACCCCACCCCACAAGACGACCCCGCACCACACCCACCGACAACGACACCGACGCCATACCACCCCGACCCGCCAACACCCCCACCGCACGACTCCGCAACACCACCACCCGCGCACCATCCTCCAACGACAAACCACCCGCCACACACGCAGCCGCAATCTCCCCCTGCGAATGACCCACCACCCCATCCACCACCACACCAAACGACCGCCACACCTCCGCCAACGACACCATCACCGCCCACAACACCGGCTGCACCACCTCCACCCCACCCAACAAACCACCCGAACGCAAAACCCCCGACAACGACCACCCCACCAACGACCCCAACACCCGCTCACACTCAGCCATCCGCGACGCAAACACCACCGACTCATCCAACAACACCCCAGCCATCCCCACCCACTGCGACCCCTGCCCCGGAAACACCAACACCGAACGACCAGACACCACCCCACCACCACACACCAACCCCGACGCCGGAACCCCCCGCGACAACGCCCCCAGACCAGCCAACAACTCACCACGATCTGCCCCCACCACCACCGCACGATGTCCCAGCACCGCACGTCCCGTGGCCAGTGAGAACGCCACATCGCCCGCGGATACCCCCGACTCGCCAGCGACCTCGCTCAACAGCGCTTTCGCCTGGTCCCGCAGGGCCTCAGGACTCCGGGCGGAGAGCAGCCATGGCAGGGCGGCGGGCGCACGCTCCGGCGTCGACGGTCGGTCGACCGGGGCCGCAGCGGGTGCCTGTTCCAGGATGACGTGTGCGTTGGTCCCGCTCACTCCGAAGGAGGACACTCCGGCCCGTCGTGGACGGCCCGTGTCATCCCATGCCCGGGCCTCCGTCAGCAACCGACCTGCCCCGGCCGACCAGTCCACATTCGGCGTGGGACCATCCACATGCAATGTCTTCGGCATCACCTGGTGCTGCAACGCCAGTACCGACTTGATCACACCGCCCACACCGGCAGCCGCCGAAGTGTGCCCGATATTCGACTTCAACGACCCGATCCACACCGGACGTTCCGCCGAACGGTCCTGGCCGTACGTCGCCAACAGCGCCTGCGCCTCGATCGGATCACCCAACGTCGTACCCGTACCGTGCGCCTCCACCACATCCACATCCGATGCCGCCAAACCCGCATCCGCCAGCGCCGCCCGGATCACCCGCTGCTGCGACGGACCATTCGGCGCCGTCAGACCGTTGCTCGCGCCGTCCTGATTCACCGCCGAACCACGCACCACCGCCAACACCGGATGCCCAAGACGCCGCGCATCCGACAACCGCTCCACCAGCAACATCCCCACGCCCTCGCCGAAGCCGGTGCCGTCCGCAGCCGCCGCGAAGGACTTGCAGCGACCGTCCGGCGCAAGACCGCCCTGTCGGCTGAACTCCACGAACAGTTCGGGGCTGCACATCACATTCACACCGCCGGCGAGCGCCATGGAGCACTCGCCCGACCGCAGCGCCCGCACCGCCAGATGCAGCGCCACCAACGACGACGAGCACGCCGTGTCCACGGTCAGCGCGGGCCCTTCAAGCCCGAAGACGTAGGCCAGCCGCCCGGAGACGATGCTTCCCGAATTTCCGGTGCCGAGGAATCCCTCGACCTCGTCGGGGATGCGAGGCAGCAGACGGGCCGCGTAGTCCTGCTGCATCAGGCCGACATACGTCCCGATGGGGGCACCGCGCAGGGTGGACGGGTCGATGGCCGCGCGCTCGAACAGCTCCCAGGTCGTCTCAAGGAGCAGCCGCTGCTGCGGATCCATCGCCAACGCCTCACGCGGCGAGATCCCGAAGAACTCGGCATCGAACTCGGCCGCATCGTAGAGGAATCCCCCGTTCCTAGTGATGGAGGTGCCGGCGTGGTCGGGGTTCGGATCAAAGAGTTCGTCCAGCCCCCAGCCCCGGTCCGTCGGGAACTCGGAGATGCCGTCGCGGCCCTCGGCCAGCATCCGCCACAGGTCCTCGGGCGAGCGGACACCACCGGGAAAGCGGCAGGCCACGGAGACGATCGCGATCTGATCGTCGTCGCCGCCCAGCTCTCTGCCGGCCGGAGCTGCGGGAACGACGGCGGAGTGCGACTGAGTGTCCGTCAGCCCGTCCCGCAGGAAGTCCGCCAGGGTCGTCGGTGTCGGGTAGTCGAACACCAGGCTCGCTGGAAGCCGTAAGCCGGTGGCGGCGTTCAGACGGTTCCGCAGTGCCACCGAGGCCAGCGAGTCAAAGCCGAGTTCGCGAAATGCCCGGCCGGCATCCAGGACGTCCGGGGACGCATGGCCGAGGACCGCCGCCGCGTGGGTCCGGACGAGCTCGACCAGCAGCCGCATCTGTCCGGCGGGGTCGAGGACCACGAGGCGCTGACGCAGGGCATTGTCGTCGACCGCCGCGTCCATGGCCGTCGCCGCTCGCCTCAGCGGTGTCCGTACGAGACCTCGCAGCAGCGGCGGCAACGTTCCGGCTGCCGCCGCGGACCGTAGGGCGATGATGTCCAGGCGGATCGGCACCAGGGCGGCCCTGTCCACGGTGAACGCGGTGTCGAACAGCGCGAGCCCCTGCTCGGTGGTGAGCGGCGGCATCCCTGAACGGGCGATGCGTCGTACTTCGGCCTCGTCCAGATGGCCGGTCAGGGTGCTGGGCTGCTCCCATAGGGTCCAGGCGAGGGACTGGCCGGCTCGTCCGGTGGCCCGGCGTTGCTCGGCGAGCGCGTCGAGGAAGGCATTGGCGGCGGCGTAGTTGGCCTGTCCGGGGCCGCCGAAGGTGCCTGCGGCCGAGGAGAAGAGGACGAAGGCCGCGAGGTCCAGATCGCGGGTCAACTCGTGCAGGTTGAGCGCCGCGTCGACCTTGGGGCGCAGGACGCAGTCCACCCGCTCGGGGGTGAGTGCCGTGACGACGCCGTCGTCGAGGTTGCCGGCGGTGTGGATCACTGCGGTCAGCGGGTGCTCGGGCGGCAGCTCCGCGAGCACGGCCGCGAGGGCGTCCCGGTCGGCGGCGTCGCAGGCGACGATCCTGACCTCGGCCCCCAGCTCGATGAGTTCGGTGCGTAGCTCCTCGGCTCCCGCGGCGGTCGGGCCGCTGCGGGAGAGCAGCAGTAGCTGCCGGACCCCGTGCCCGGCGACCAGACGACGGGCGACATGGGAGCCAAGCAGCCCGGTGCCTCCGGTGATGAGGACCGTGCCGGCAGGGTTCAGTGCTCGCACGGGTGCGACCGATCGCTCCGGCCCGCCCATCGCGACCCCCGCCAGCCGCGGAACGCGTACGTCCTCGCCGCGCACGGCCGACTGTGGTTCTCCCGAAGCGAGTGCCACGGCGACGCCGGCCGAGGTGCCGGGCTCATCGCCGGGGTCGATGTCGAGCAGTGCGAATCGCCCCGGGTGCTCGGACTGGGCCGAGCGGACCAGGCCCCAGACGGCGCTGTGCGCCAGGTTCCGGACGTCCGCCCCCGCGCTCACCGCGCCTTGGGTGCGGAAGACCAGACGGGAGCGGGTGAAGCGCTCGTCCGCGAGCCAGGTCTGCACATCTGCGAGGGCCTGGTGCACGGATGCACGGACCGCATCGGCCGTGTTGCCCGCGTCCTCATGCTCCGCGCAGTCCAGCAGTACCGTCTCGGGCACCGGAGTCCCGGCGTCGACCTCGGCGATCAGTGCATCCAGATCTGTGGTGAGGTGCACCGGCGCACCGGCCCCGGGCGAGCGTACGGATGTCCACTCGACCTCGAACAGGTCCCGATGGCGGCTGCCACGACCACCGCGGTCGGCGGCGAACCGGTCGACGACGGCGGGCCGGAGCACCAGCGAGTCCACCGTCGCCACGGCGCGGCCGGTCGGGTCGGCAATCTGGAGCGAGACCGCATCGGATCCCGCCGGGGTGAGCTTGACCCGTATCGCGCCGGCCCCCGTGGCGTGCAGGGTGACACCGTTCCAGGAGAACGGCAGCCGTCCGCCGGGGTGCTCGTCCGCACCGGCGGTGCCGGGTAGTCCGGTGGCGTGCAGGGCCGCGTCCAGCAGCGCCGGGTGGAGGGCGAAGCGGTCGGCGTCGGGTGCGGGTCCATCGGGCAGGACGGCTTCGGCGAAGACCTCGTCACCCCGCTGCCAGGCCGCCCGCAGACCCTGGAATCCGGGGCCGTAGGCGAATCCGCCCTCCGCGAAGAGCTCGTACAGCCCGTCGACAGCGATCGGTTCGGCGCCTGGTGGCGGCCAGAGCGTCAACTCGGTGTCCTCGGAGTCCAATGCGGCAGACCGTGCGCTCTCCTCGACCAGCACGCCCTCGGCGTGCCGGACCCACTCGCCGCTCTCCGCGCCCTCCTCGCCCCGAGTGTCCGGGCGGGAGTGCAGGCTCAGCGGGCGGCGCCCCTCCCTGTCGGGTGCGCCCACGGCCAAGCGCAGCATCGTCCCGCCGTGTTCGGTCAGCACCAGGGGTGCTGCCAGGGTGAACTCCTCGACCCGGGGGCAGCCGACGCGGGCTCCGGCTTGTAGGGCGAGTTCCAGGAAGGCGGTTCCCGGGAGCAGCACGCTGCCCTGGACTGCATGGTCGGCGAGCCACGGGTGGGTCGAGGTGGACAGTCGACCGGTGAGCAACAGCCCGTCGCTGTCGGCGAGCACCACGACCGCGCCCAACAGGGGATGGTCCGCGGGGGCGAGTCCCGCCGATGTCACATCGGCGACGGGCTCGGCGCCGTCCGCCAACCAGTACTGCTCCCGTTGGAACGCGTAGGTGGGCAGTTCCACCGGTCCGGGTCGGCGGCCGACGAAGACGGCGTCCCAGTCCAACGGCACTCCGCGGACATGCAGTTCTGCGAGCGACTCGGTGAACCTGCGCAGTCCGCCCTCGTCCCTGCGCAGCGAACCGACAGCTGTGGCGTCTGCGGCTGCGGCCTCGACGGTCTCCAGCACACCGACGGTGAGCACCGGGTGGGGGCTGCTCTCCAACAGCACCTGGTAGCCGTCCGCCAGCAGGGCCCTCGTCGCCTGTTCGAACTGGACGGTCCCGCGGAGGTTGCGGTACCAGTAGTCGGCGTCAAGGACGGATGTGTCGTCGAGCAGGCCACCGCTGACCGTGGAGTAGAACGGGATCTCGGACCGACGTGGGGTCAGCCCGGCCAGCCGTGTCAGCAGTTCCGCGTGAATGTCCTCGACGTGGATGCTGTGCGAGGCGTAGTCGACCGGAACCCGTCTGCTGCGTATCTGGCGGGACGTCGCCTGCCCGAGGAACTCCTCCAGCGCATCCGCATCCCCGGACACCACGGTGGACGCGGGGCCGTTCACCGCCGCGACGGACAGTCTGCCGTCCCACTCGGCGAGCCACTCGTCGACCTGTGCGGCGGGCAACGCCACGGAGGCCATCCCGCCGCGGCCGGACAGGGCCCGGATGGCCCGGCTGCGCAGCGCGACCACCCGCGCCGCATCGTCCAGCGAGAGGGCTCCCGCCACCGCGGCGGCGGCGATCTCTCCTTGCGAGTGGCCGACCACCGCGCCCGGGATGACACCGTAGGAGCGCCACAGCTCCGCGAGCGAGACCATCACCGCCCACAACACCGGCTGCACCACGTCCACCCGCTCCGGCGGGGGCGTGCCGGGGGCGCCGCGCAGGACGGCTTCCAACGACCAGTCGACGAACGGCGCGAGCGCACGCTCGCACTCCGCCAGGTGGGCGGCGAAGACCGGCGCGGAGTCCAGTAGTTCCACCGCCATCCCGGCCCACTGCGATCCCTGTCCTGGGAACACCAGCGCGACCTCGCCGCCCGATCCCGCGATGCCGCGCACCAGGCCGGGGACGGGGGTGTCCGCTGCCAGGGCGTCGAGGCCGCTGCGGAACTCGTCCAAGTCTGCGCCGATCAGGACGGCCCGGTGTTCGTGCGAGGCTCGGGCCGTCGCCAGGGCGTGCCCGATCTCCACCGGACCCGGCCGGTGGCAATCGTCCAGGTGTGCCAGGAGTCTTGCGGCCTGTGCGCGCAGCGCCTCGGCAGTGCGGCCGGAGAGCACCCAGGGCAGGACGGCTGGCCCGGCAACGGCAGTGGGAGGGGTCCCCTCCGCCGCACCGGCGATCTGCTCGGCCGGGTCGTCGGCCTGTTCCAGTACGACGTGCCCGTTGGTGCCGCTGACTCCGAACGACGACACGGCTGCCCTGCGCGGGCGACCGGTCTCCGGCCACGGAGTGCTCTCGGTGACCAGGCGTACCGCGCCCGCGGTCCAGTCGATCTGCGGCGATGGTTCATCAGCGTGCAGGGTCGGCGGGACCGTTCCGTGTCGCATGGCCAGTACGGCCTTGATGACGCCGCCGACGCCGGCTGCCGCCTGCGTGTGTCCGATGTTGGACTTCAGCGACCCCAGCAGCAGTGGGTGTCCGTCCGCCCTGCCCTGCCCGTAGGTGGCGAGCAGCGCCTGAGCCTCGATGGGGTCGCCCAACGGGGTGCCGGTGCCGTGCGCCTCCACCATGTCCACCTCGGCGGGGGTGAGACCGGCGTTCGCCAGCGCCTGACGGATCACCCGCTGCTGCGCGGGGCCGTTGGGGGCGGTGAGCCTGCTGCTCGCGCCGTCCTGGTTGACGGCGCTGCCGCGGATCAGGGCGAGCACCGGATGCCCGTGGCGGCGGGCGTCGGAGAGCCGCTCAAGCAGCAGCATCCCCACGCCCTCGCCCCAGCCGGTGCCGTCCGCGGATGCGGCGAAGGACTTGCAGCGGCCGTCCCTGGCCAGGCCGCCCTGCCGGCTCATCTCCACGAACGGGACGGGCGTCGACATCACCATGGCGCCCCCTGCAAGCGCCAGCGTGCAGTCGCCCTGCCGCAGCGCCTGCGCGGCGAGGTGGATCGCGACCAACGAGGACGAGCAGGCCGTGTCGACGCTCACTGCCGGGCCCTCGAGCCCGAACGTGTACGCGACCCGGCCCGAGGCGACGCTGTCGGAGCTGCCGCTGCCGATGTAGCCGGCCACGTCGTCGGGGACCTGGCGCAGCCGCACCGCGTAGTCCTGGTACATCACTCCCGCGAAGATGCCCGTCCTGCTGCCGCGCAGTGAGGCGGGGTCGATGCCGGCCCGCTCGAACGCCTCCCAGGTGGTCTCAAGGAGCAGCCGCTGCTGCGGGTCCATCGCCAGCGCCTCGCGCGGGGAGATACCGAAGAACCCGGGGTCGAACCGTTGCACGCCGTCGAGGAAGCCGCCCTGCACGGCATAGCTGGTGCCGTTGCGCAGCTGCTCCGGATCGTCCAGGTGGTCGAGGTCCCAGCCGCGGTCATCGGGGAAGCCTGTGATCGCGTCGGTGCCGGTGGTGACCAGCCGCCACAGGTCCTCCGGCGACTGGACCCCGCCCGGGTAGCGGCAGCTCATCGCGACGACCGCGATCGGTTCGCGGCCCGCGGCCTCTGCCTCGGTCAGGCGCTGCCGGGTCCGGTGGAGGTCCGCCGTCACGCGCTTGAGGTAGTCCCTCAGCCTGTCGTCGTTCACCATGTGCCTCGCCACCTTGGTTCGCATGCCTGGGTCGGCGTCATGACATGCCGAGTTCGTTGTCGATGAAGTCGAAGATCTCGTCGTCGGTCGCGCCGTCCATGCGCTCCTCGATCCCGTCGCCTTCCGCTTCGGCGCCGTCGGTCGCGCCTGCTGTCGGATCGAGGCGTCCCAGGAGTTCCTGGAGCCGGCCCGCCAACTGGTCGCGTGCCGCGCCGTCGCTGATGCCGCCTCCGATGGCGAGTTCCAACTGATCCAGTTCGGCGAGTCCCGGCACTGGGTCGGACCCGGGTTCGGGGACCATCTCGGCGGACAGGTGTCCGGCGATCGCGGCCGAGGTCGGATAGTCGAAGAGCAGGGTCGCCGGGAGTTGGAGTCCGGTGGCGGCGCGGAGTCGGTTCCGCAGCTCCACCGCGGTCAGCGAGTCGAAGCCGATCTCCAGCAGACCGCGTCCCGGCTCGACCGCGGCGGGCCCGCTGTGGCCGAGCACCATCGAGGCGTGGGAGCGGACGAGGTCGAGCAGCACCCGGTCGCGCTGTGCCCCGTTGAGCGATCCGAGCCGCTGCTTCAGCGCCCCTGCCTGGTCCGGTCCGGAGTCGGTGCCCCGGCCTGCCGTACCGCGCCGGGCTGCGGGGCGCACCAGGCCGCGCAGCAGCGCCGGAACCCCGCCGGTGGCGGCCTGGGCCCGCACCGCCGCCGTGTCCAGCCGCAGTGGGAGGACGACTGCCTCGTCCAACGTCCCGGCCGCGTCGAACAGCGCGAGCCCCTCCGCCGGGGTGAAGGCGACGATCCCGCCCCTGGCGATCCGTTGCAGGTCGGCCTTGGTGAGGCCGCCGGTCATTCCGGTCCGGTTCGCCCACAGTCCCCAGGCGAGGGAGCGACCGGCCAGACCGCGGGCCCGGCGCTGGTGGGCGAGTGCGTCAAGGAAGGCGTTGGCGGCGGCGTAGTTGCCCTGGCCCATGCCGCCGAAGACACCGGCGATGGACGAGAACAGGACGAACTCGGCGAGGTCCAGGTCGGCGGTCAGCTCGTGCAGATTGACCGCCGCGTCCACCTTGGGGTGCAGCACCACATCGAGTTGGTCGGGCGTCATGGTGGCGACCACGCCGTCGGCCAGGACTCCCGCGGCGTGCACCACTGCGGTCAGCGGGTGCTCGGAGGGGAGATCGGCCAGGAGGGCCGCGAGCGCATCGCGGTCGGCCGCGTCACAGACGGCGATCTCCGCCTCCGCGCCCAGCGCGGCGAGGTCGGCGAGGAGTTCCGCCGCCCCTTCGGCCTGGGGACCGCTGCGGCTGGTCAGCAGCAGATGCCTGACACCGTGTTCGGCGGCCAGATGACGGGCCACCTGCGCGCCGATGGCACCCGTACCGCCGGTGATCAGGACGGTTCCTCGCGCGTCCCAGCCGGGCTTGCGCTCGGTGGCGGACAGCGGCACTCGGGCCAGCCGGGCGATGTGCACCTCACCTGCCCTGATCGCGAGCTGGGGTTCCCCGGAGGCGAGGGCCTCGGCGAGCGCTGCGGGCGAGGCGTCGTGCGTGTCCAGGTCGAGCAGGACAAAGCGGTCGGGGTTCTCCGTCTGTGCCGAGCGGACCAGTCCCCACACCGCTGCCAGTGCCGGGTCAGGGGCGTCGTCTGCGACCACGGGGACCGCGCCCGAGGTCACCAGCACCAATCGGGAACCGGCGAGGCGCTCGTCCGCCAGCCAGTCGCGCAGCAGACCGAGGACGGCGCCGACGCCGCCGTGCACCGCTTCGCGAAGGTCTCCGGGGGGCTCGGTCGAAGCCGTGGCGGGCGGGCAGGCCGCCAGCACGAGTCGGGGTGGTGGTGTGCCCGCGTCGATCTGTCCCGCCAGTGTGGCGAGGTTCTGCACGGTCCGGCCCGGGGACGTCGGGGAATCGAACCACCAGGGCGTCCGGGTGCCGAGGACGGTCCAGGACTCCGGGCCGAGGCCGCTGCCCACCGCCGTCCCGGCGCGCTCGGGGAGAGCGTGCCACTCGGGACGGTACAGCTCCTCGTGGTGCCCGGTCCGCTCGGCCTTGAACTGATCGGCCGAGACCGGTCGGAGCACGAGGGACCGCGCCGAGGCCACCAGTTGTCCGGTGCTGTCGGTCGCCAGCACCGCGACGGCGTCGCGGCCGGACGGGGTCAGCCGCAGCCTGAGTTCAGACGCGCCCGAGGCGTGCAGCCGCACCCCGTTCCAGGAGAACGGGAGCCAGCCCTTGGCGGGACCTTGGAGCACGTCGAACACCAACGAGTGCAGTGCGGAGTCCAGGAGGGCCGGATGCAGGCCGAACCTGGCCGCGTCCGACTGCTGTTGCTGCGGCAGGCTCGCCGCTGCGAAGACCTCGTCGCCGAGCCGCCAGGCCGCCCGCAGCCCCTGGAACGCGGGGCCGTAGGCGAATCCGCCCTCCTCGAAGCGTTGGTAGAGCCCTTCCACATCGAGCGGGACGGCTCCGTCCGGCGGCCATTGCGCAAGGTCGGCAGGGTCGGCGGGATCGGGCTCGTCGCCGGGGGTCAGCAGACCGCTTGCGTGTCGGGTCCAGGGCGCGTCGGGTCCGGATTCATCCGACCTGGCGTGGACGCTCAGTGTGCGGGCGCCGGAGCCGTCGGGGGCTCCGACCGTGAGCTGGAGTGCGACCGCTCCGCTCGCGGGGAGCACCAACGGTGCCTCCAGGGTGAGTTCCTCGACCTGGCCGCAGCCGACCTCGTCGCCCGCGCGGACCGCGAGTTCCAGGAAGGCGGTGGCCGGGAACAGTACGCCTTCGAAGACCCCGTGGTCGGCCAGCCACGGGTGGCTGCGGATCGAGAGCCGGCCGGTGAACAGGAAGCCGTCGGAGTCGGCCAGTTCCGATCCGGCGCCGAGCAGGGGGTGGTCGGCCCTCAGCAGTCCGGCCGAGGGTAGATCGGCTGTGGCGGAGTTGCCCTCCAGCCAGTAGCTCTGGCGCTGGAAGGGGTAGGTCGGCAGTTCGGTGGAGTCGGCTCCGCTGTCGGAGTGGACGGACTTCCAGTCCACGGGGACGCCGTGGACGTGCAACCGGGCCAGGGCGGTGGTCGCCGTGGGGGCCTCGGGCCGGTCCTTGCGCAGCAGCGGCACCAGCGCGGCGCCGTCAGTGAGATCGGTGGGGCCGGTGAGATCAGCACCGCTCATCAGGCAGTCCTGGCCCATGCTGGTGAGCGCTCCGTCGGGTCCGAGTTCCAGGAACGCGGTGACGCCCTCGCGTTCCAGGTGGCGTACCCCGTCCTGGAAGCGCACCGTGCCGCGTACGTGTTCGACCCAGTAGTCCGGTGAGCCGAGTTGCTCGGCCGTGGCGGGCTCCCCGGTCAGGTCGGAGATGATCGGGACGGTGGCTTCGCCCATGTCGATCTCTGCCGCGACCTTGCGGAACTCGGCGAGCATCGGTTCCATCAGGGGTGAGTGGAAGGCGTGGCTAACCCTCAGTTGACGGGTCTTGCGCCCACGTGCGGCGAGTACGGCGGCGAGTTCGGCCACCGCCGTCCCGTCGCCGGAGATCACGGTCGAGGCCGGACCGTTGACGGCTGCCAGCCCGACGGCGCTCTCCCGGCCCTCCAGCAGCGGCAACACTTCCTCCTCCGGGGCTGCGAGGGCGAACATCGCGCCTCCGGCCGGCAGTGCCTGCATCAGCCGTCCTCTCGCGGCGACCAGGGCGGCGGCGTCGGGCAGCGAGAACACTCCGGCGACATGGGCTGCGGCCAACTCCCCCACCGAGTGGCCGAGGAGGTAGTCGGGACGCACACCCCAGTGCTCGACCAGTCGGAACAGCGCGACACCGAGAGCGAACAGGGCCGGCTGGGTGTACCCGGTGAGGTCCAGCAGGCCGTGGTCGGGATGGCCGGGGGCCGCGTCGATCACCTCGCGCAGCGGGCGGTCCAACAGGGGGTCGAGCTCCGCGCAGACCGCGTCGAAGGCGTCGGCGAAGACCGGGAAACGCGCATACAGCTCCGCGCCCATGCCGGATCGCTGGCTACCTTGACCGGGGAAGAGGAAGGCGGTCTTCCCGGCCACTCCGGTGTTGCCCTGCACCAGATCCGCGGCCGGCTCGGCCGAAGCGAGGGCGGTGAGCCCGTGCAGCAGGGTTTCCCGGTCCGTGCCGGTGACGGCGGCCCGGTACTCGAAGGCACTGCGGTTCAGCGCCAGCGAGTACCCGAGGTCGGCGGCGTCGAATTGCGGGTTCCGCTCCAGGTGGCGGAGCAGTTGGCCCGCCTGGTCCCGTAGGGCGTCCGCGCTCCGGGCGGACAGCAGCCACGGTAGGGCAGACGCCGGCTCGGCGGGCCCCGCGGCGGGCGCGAGGACCTTGCGGGGGGCGGCCAGGTCCGGGCCTGGGTCGGTGGGCTGTTCCAGGATGGTGTGGGCATTGGTGCCGCTGACGCCGAACGACGACACCGCGGCCCGCCGGGGGCGGCCGGTCTCCGGCCACGGGGTGTCCTCGGTGAGCAGCCGTACCGCGCCGGCCGACCAGTCCACGTAGGGGGTCGGCTCGTCGATGTGCAGGGTGCGGGGCAGCGCCCCGTGCCGCATCGCCTGCACCATCTTGATGATCCCGGCCACCCCGGCGGCGGCCTGACTGTGTCCGATGTTCGACTTCAACGACCCCAGCCACAACGGCCGGTCCGCCACGCGCTCCTGCCCGTAGGTGGCCAGCAGTGCCTGTGCCTCGATCGGATCGCCCAGCTTGGTCCCGGTGCCGTGCGCCTCCACCGCGTCCACATCGGACGCCGCCAGCCCCGCGTTGGCGAGCGCCGCCCGGATCACCCGTTGCTGTGAAGGCCCATTAGGTGCGGTCAGTCCGTTGCTGGCACCGTCCTGGTTGACCGCCGAGCCACGTACGAGGGCGAGCACCGGATGTCCGTTGCGCCGGGCGTCGGAGAGCCGTTCGAGGACCAGCAACCCTGCGCCCTCGGCCCACGAGGTGCCGTCGGCGGCGGCTGCGAAGGGCTTGCAGCGCCCGTTCTCGGCGAGGACCCGCTGCCTGCTGAACTCGACGAACGCCCCCGGCGTCGACATCACGGTCACTCCGCCGGCGAGTGCGAGCGAGCACTCCCCCGCCCGCAGCGACTGCGCCGCCAAGTGCACCGCGACCAGCGACGAGGAGCACGCCGTGTCCACGGTCACCGCGGGTCCTTCCAGACCGAGGCTGTAGGAGATCCGCCCGGACGCCACGCTGCCCGCACTGCCGATGCCGAGGTATCCCTCGAACTCCTCGGAGGGCTCGGTGACCCGCGATCCGTAATCGTGGTGGCTGCAGCCGACGAAGACGCCGCTCTGACTGCCCTTGAGCGACAGCGGGTCGATGCCTGCGCGCTCGAAAGCCTCCCAGGAGAGTTCGAGCAGCAGCCGCTGTTGGGGATCGATGGTCAGCGCTTCGCGCGGTGAGATCCCGAAGAAGGCCGGGTCGAAGCGGTCGGCCTCGTGCAGGAAGCCGCCCTCCTGCGCATAGGTGCTGCCGACCTGCTCGGGGTCGGGGTCGTAGAGGCCCTCCAGGTCCCAGCCGCGTCCGGTGGGGAAGCCGGAGATCGCGTCCTGTCCGGTGGCGATCAGTTCCCACAGTTCTTCGGGAGTGCTGATGCCACCGGGGTAGCGGCAGCTCATCGCGACCACGGCGATTGCGTCGTCGTCCACGACGGCGGCCGTCACCGGTGGCTGTTCCGGGGCGGAGTCCGTCGCAGCGACGGAGGCTCCCAGCAGTTCGGTGCGGAGATGGCCGGCCAGCACCGTCGCGGTGGGATAGTCGAAGGCCAGGGTCACGGACAGCCGTAGCCCGGTGGCCTCGGCGAGCCTGTTGCGCAGCTCGACGGCGGTCAGCGAGTCGAACCCGATGTCCTTGAACACCTGGTCGGGTTCGACCGATTCGGGTCCCGCGTGGCCGAGCACCGCGGCGACTTCGACCCGGACCAGTTCCAGCAGCGCCCGGTCCCGTTCTGCCGGGGGCAGCCCGGCCAACCGCAGGGCCGGCGGCTCCGCGCCGCCTGTGTCGCGGGCCGGTCGTGCTGCCGCGAGCACCTCCCGCACTTCCGGCAGGTCCCCGATGGCTGCGCTGGGCCGGAGCGCGGTGAACGCCCGGGTGAAGCGGTCCCAGGCGAAGTCCGCGATCAGCACCGCCGTGTCGTCGTGGTCGAGTGCCTGCTGGAGTGCGGCCGTCGCCAGTTCGGGGTCCATGGCCGGGAGGCCGTTGCGGACCAGACGTTCGGCGACCGCTCCCGAGGCGAGGCTCTCGCCGCCCCAGAGGCCCCAGGCCACCGAAGTGCCCGGCAGACCGAGGTCGCGGCGCCGCCGGGCCAGGGCGTCCAGGTAGGCGTTGGCGGCGGCGTAGCTCCCCTGTCCGGTGCCACCGAGCGTCCCGGCCAGCGAGGAGAACAGTACGAAGGCGCTCAGGTCGAGTTCACGGGTGAGGGCGTCGAGATTGTGGGCGCCATCCAGTTTGGGTCGCAGGACTCCGGCCGCGCGCTCGGGCGTGATCGAGTCGATCACTCCGTCGTCCAGGACTCCCGCGGCGTGCAGTACGGCGCGCAGCGGGCGTTCGGCCGGGATGCCGGCGAGCAGTTCCGCCAGTTGGTCCCGGTCCGCGACATCACAGGCCGCAACGGTGGCCTCGGCCCCGAGTTCGCGCAGTTCGGCCAGCAGTGCGTCCGCTCCGGGTGTCAGGGTGCCTCGACGGCTCGTCAGCAGCAGGTGAGCGGTGCCGGTGCGGGCGAGCCGTCGGGCGATCTGAGCGCCGAGGCCGCCGGTTCCACCGGTGATCAGGACCGTGCCTTCGGGCGTCCAGCCGCGGACCGGGGGCGTGTCGCCGAGCCCGGCGTGGACGAGCCTGCGGCCGAAGACGCCGGAGGCCCGTACCGCCAACTGGTCTTCTCCGTCGAGACCTGCCAGCGCCTCGGCCAGTCGGGCTCCGGCCCGGTCGTCGAGCCGCTGCGGAAGGTCCACCAGTCCCGCCCAGCGCTGCGGGTACTCGACTCCGGCGACTCCGCCGAGGCCCCAGACCAGCGCCTGGAGCGTGCTGTCGATCCGGTCGGAGCGGCCGACCGACACAGCGCCCTTGGTGGCGCACCAGAGCGGGGAGTCGGCGCCGAGGTCGCCCAGTGCCTGGAGCAGCGCGACCGTCAGCGCAAGGCCGAGCGGAAGCGCTGAATCCGTGCTGTGGGGTTCCTCGGCCAGGGCGAGCAGGGACACCACGCCGGCAGGTGCCTCGCCGGTCCGGCCCTGGACATCGTGCAACAGCTCACCGAACACGGCCCGGTCGACTGTGTCCGGGCCCGCCTCGATCAGGACGGGTGCGGCCCCGTGCGCGCGCAGGGAGTCGAGGACGAAGGTGACGGTCGGGTCGGCGGCCGTGCCGGTCGGCGCCACGACCAGCCAGGTTCCGCGGAGCCCGGGCTGCCCGGGCGTCGGCAGGGGCTTCCAGGCGACCCGGTAGCGCCAGCCGTCGGCGGTCGTGCTGCCGCGCCGTCCGCGCAGCCAGTCCGACAGGGTGGGGACGAGGGAGGCGAGGGAGGCCCGTAGTTCACCGTCTTCGACGCTCAGGGTGGTGGCGAGGGCGTCCAGGTCACCGTGGTCCACCGCTTCCCAGAACCCGGCGTCGGCCGTGTCGGCACGGGTCACGAGATCGGCGGGCCGGTCCGGGGTGCTGGTGTCCAGCCAGTACTGCTGCCGCTGGAAGGCGTAGGTGGGCAGGGGGCGCTTCCGTGCACCGGATCCGGCGAAGACCGTCTCCCAGTCCACTGGGAGGCCATGCACCTGTAGTTCTGCCAGCGCGGCGAGGAAGCGGGCGGGGCCGCCTTCGTCGCGGCGCAGGGTCCCGACGACGGCTCCGTCACCGACCTCGGCCGCCTCGACGGCCTGTTGGAGCCAGACCGTGAGCGCGGGGTGGGTGCTGCACTCGACGAAGGTGTGGTGCCCGTCGGCGATCAGTGCGCCGATCGCCCGCTCGAACTCCACGGGCCGGCGCAGATTGCGGTACCAGTACTCGGTGTCCAGTGCTGCGGTGTCCAGCAGCCCACCGCTGACCGTGGAGTAGAACGGGACGTCGGACGTCCGCGGTTCGATCCCGGCGAGCAGGGTGAGCAGTTCCTGCTGGATCTCCTCCACCTGTGTCGAGTGGCCGGCGAAGTCCACGCCGGGGACGGGCCAGGTCAGCACGCCCACCTCGGAGTACTGATCGCCCAGCTCGGCCAGCGCCGCCGGGTCACCGGAGACCGTCACCGAGGTCGACCCGTTGACGGCGGCGAAGTCGAGTGCCCCGTCCCAGGCTGCGAGCACTTCCCGTACCGCCTCTGCCGGCTGTGGCACGAACAGCATGCCGCCGCGTCCGGTCAGGGCGAGCAGGGCCCGGCTGCGGAGGGCTACGATCCGCGCGGCGTCGTCCAGCGAGAGGGCTCCGGCCACGCAGGCGGCGGCGATCTCCCCCTGCGAGTGACCCACGACGGCGTCGGGGACGACCCCGTGGGAACGCCATAGCTCGGCCAGGGACACCATCACGGCGAACAGCACCGGCTGGACCACGTCCACCCGGTCCAGCGGGGGCGCGCCGGGCTCATCCCTGAGAACGGCGAGCAGCGACCAGTCGAGGTGAGGGGAGAGTGCGCGTTCGCAGGCGGCGATCCGTTCCGCGAAGACGGGGGCGACATTGAGCAGTTCCTGTGCCATGCCGGTCCACTGGGAGCCCTGGCCGGGAAAGACGAAGACGGTTCTGGTGGACCGGGCGACGGTGCCGCTGACCAGGCCGGGGTCCCGTTCTCCGGTGGCCAGTGCCGCGAGTCCGCGCAGCAGGGTGGCGCGGTCGTCGCCGATGACGACGGCGCGATGCTCGAACGCGGTTCGGGTGGTCGCCAGGGAGTAGCCGACATCGGCCGGAGAGATCTCCGAACGCTCCGTCAGATGCTCGTGCAGCCGAGCGGCCTGGACCTTCAGGGCGTCGGGGGTACGCCCGGACAGTACCCATGGGACGGTGGCCGGCGCGACGGACGTGTCCGATTCGGCAGACTCACTGGATTCAACGGACTCGGCAGACTCGGCGGGTACGGCGGGCGGCTGCTCGATGATGACGTGGGCGTTGGTGCCGCTGAGCCCGAACGAGGAGACCCCGGCCCGGCGTGGACGTCCGGTTTCCGGCCAGGCGGTGGCCTCGGTCAGCAACGAGACGGAGCCGGCGGTCCAGTCGACGTTCGGGGACGGTTGGTCGATGTGCAGGGTCTGTGGCAGCAGCCCCTGGTCCATCGCCAGCACCATCTTCATGACACCGGCGACACCGGCGGCGGCCTGGGTGTGGCCGATGTTGGACTTCAGCGACCCCAGCCACAACGGCCGGCCCTCCGGCCGGCCCTGGCCATAGGTGGCGAGCACGGCATCGGCCTCGATCGGGTCGCCCAGTCGGGTGCCGGTGCCGTGCGCCTCGACCACGTCCACGTCGGCGGCCGTCAGCCGCGCGTTCGCCAGCGCACCGCGGATCACCCGCTGTTGGGCCAGTCCGCTCGGCGCTGTCAGGCCGTTGCTCGCACCGTCCTGGTTGATCGCCGAGCCGCGCAGCACCGCCAGTACGGGATGCCCGTTGCGGCGGGCGTCGGAGAGCCGCTCCAGCACCAGCACACCGACGCCTTCGGCCATGCCGAAGCCGTCCGCGGATGCGGCGAAGGACTTGCAGCGCCCGTCCTCGGCCAGCCCGCGCTGCCGGCTGAAGCCGGTGAACGACAAAGGTGTGCCCATCACCGTCGCGCCGCCGGCCAGCGCCAGTGCGCACTCTCCCGAGCGCAGGGACTGGGCCGCGAGGTGTACGGCGACCAGTGATGAGGAGCATGCCGTGTCCACGGTCACCGCAGGCCCCTGCAGACCCAGTTGGTAGGCGACCCGCCCGGACAGGACGCTGGTCGAGATGCCGGCGATGAACAGGCCCTCCAGCGCCTCTGGAACATCCCGCAGGGTGCCGCCGTAACCCTGGTAGGACGCGCCCGCGAAGATCCCGGTGGTGGTGCCGTGCAGGGACCCGGGGTCGATGCCGGCGCGCTCGATCGCCTCCCAACTCGTCTCAAGGAGCAGCCGCTGCTGTGGGTCCATCGCCAGCGCCTCACGCGGCGAGATCCCGAAGAACCCTGCGTCGAACAGGCCGGCGTCGTGGACGAATCCGCCCGCGGCGGCATAGCTCTTGCCGGGCCGGTCGGGATCCGCGTCGTAGAGGCCGTCCAGATCCCAACCTCGGTCGGACGGCAGTTCGGAGACCGCGTCACGACCGTCGGCGACCAGGCTCCACAGCTCCTCAGGGGTGCGCACACCGCCGGGGTAGCGGCAGCTCATGGACACGATCACGATCGGGTCGTCGTCGGCGGCGGCCAGGTCCTGCGGGGGCGGTATGGCGGCAGCGGGCTGGTCGACGGCCCCCAGCAGCGCGGTCTCCAGGTGCCGCGCCAGTGCGGAGGCCGAGGAGTAGTCGAAGACCACGGTGACCGGGAGTCGCAGCCCGGTGGCGGTGTTGAGCCGGTTGCGCATGTCCACGGCCGTCAGCGAGTCGAAGCCGAGGTCGCGAAAGGCACGACCCGGAGCGACCGCGTCTGCCGAGTCGTGGCCGAGGACGGCGGCTGCCTGGGTGCGGACCAGGTCGACGAGCACCCGAGCTCGCTCGGCCGTCGGGAGCGGGCGCAACCGATCGCGCAGTTCCGATGACGTGCCGGCGGTTGCATCGGGGCCGGCGGCCGGTTCGGCGGCCAGAGCCCTGCGCACCTCGGGGAGCTCGGCGATCAGGGGGCTGGGGCGTGCGGAGGTGAACACCGCGGCGAAGCGGTCCCAGTCGATGTCGGCGACCAGGACAACCGTCTCGTCGTGGTCCAACACTTGCTGGAGCCCGGTGATCGCCACTGCGGGCGGCATGAACAGGACTCCGTGACCGCGCAGGGTCTCTTCCACGAGTTCGGCCGCCATTCCGGCACCGTCCTCGGGGTTCCAGATCCCCCACACCACGGAGGTTGCCGCCAGGCCACGGCTCCTGCGGTTCTCGGCGAGGCCGTCGAGATAGGCGTTCGCGGCGGCGTAGGCGCCGTGGTCGGCGCTGCCCCACACTCCGGAGATGGACGAGAACAGTACGAATGCGTCGAGCGAGTCCCGATCGAACAGCAGGTCCAGGTTGCTGGCGCCGCCGACCTTGGCATAGAGGGTGTCGGCGAACTCGTCGAGGTCGGTCGTGGGCAGCGGCACCAGCAGCCCGGCCCCTGCGGCGTGGAAGACGGTGCTGATGCGATGGCCGTCCCGCTCCAGGCCGTCCTTCAGGGCGCGCAGGGCGTCCAGGTCGGCAACGTCGCAGGAGACCACGGTGACCTGGGCGCCGAGTGCCGCCAACTCCTCGGACAGCTCCGGCGCACCGGGCGCGTCCGCGCCGCGTCGGCTGACCAGCACCAGGTGCTCGGCTCCGCGTCGGGCCAGCCAGCGCGCGATCTGCGCGCCGATCCCGCCGGTGCCACCGGTGATCAGTACGCTGCCTCCCGGCCGCCAGGCCCGACGTGGAGCCGCGTCGCCCAGGGCGGACCTGACCAGACGTCGGCCGTGGCAGGCGGTGGCCCGTACGGCTATCTGGTCCTCGGCCTCGGCGCTGTTGGCCAGCACACGGCACAGGCGCGCCGCGGTGTCAGCGTCGAGGGTCTCCGGGAGGTCGACCAGGCCGCCCCAGCGCTGCGGGTACTCCAGCGCGGCCACTCGGCCGAGGCCCCAGAGCAGGTTCTGCGCGGCGCTGACCGGGCTGTCGGCGTCGGCGACTCCGACCGACACCGCACCCCGGGTCGCCCACCACAGGGGCGCGTCGACACCGGCGTCTCCGAGGGACTGCACCAGCGCCAGGTTCAGCGCCGTGCCCAACGGGACGGTGGAGTGCACGGAGTGGGCGTGCTCGTCGAGTCCGAGCAGCGATAGCACCCCGGTGACCGGGTCGGGCAGTCGGGCCAGGGCTTCGCGGATCCGATCGGTCAGCACCGCGCGCTCGGCGTCCGCCTCGGTGAGCGGTATCTGCACCACCGTGGCGCCGGCCTGCTCAAGGGCGTGTACGGTCTCGGCCGACCGAAGTGCCTGGTGCGCGGGCTGCCCGGCCGACGACAGGACGAGCCAACTGCCGGTCAGTTCGGTCGCGGGGCCCTCGGGCAGGGCACGCCAGGTCACTCGGTAGCGCCAGGAGTCCACCGCTGAGCGCTCCCCGCGCTCGGTGCGCCACGTCGTGAGCGCCGGGAGGACCACGTTCAGCGGATCTTCGGGGGTCACTCCGAGCGCTGCGGTGAATCGGTCGAGGTCGCCGCCGCCGAGGGCCTGCCAGAAGTCCTCCTCCGCGGAGGACTGTCCGAGGCTGTTGTCCGTGGCCGTGCCGGTGTCCTCCAGCCAGTACGGGCGACGCTGGAAGGGGTAGGTCGGCAGGGACACACCGTCCGATGTGTGTCCGGCGAACACCAGGTCCCAATCGGGGGACAGGCCGCTCGCATGGGCTTCGCCCAGCGACAGCAGAAAGCGGTCGAGGCCGCCCTCTCCTCGCCGCAGTGTCCCCAGTGCCACCGCCGGGCCCTGTGCGGAGTCGGCGATGGCAGCCGCGTCGGCGGTCTCCTGGATGCTGAAGCCGAGTACGGGGTGCGGGCTGGGTTCGATGAAGAACCGGAAACCCTCCTCCAACAACCCCCGCGTCGCCTGCTCGAACTCCACCGTCTGACGCAAATTGCGGTACCAGTACTCCGCATCCAACGAAGCCGTATCCAACCAACGACCCGTCACCGTCGAAAAGAACGGCACCGAACCCGACACCGGAGCGATACCCGCCAGATCAGTGAGGATCTGCTCCCGCACCTCCTCCACATGCGCCGAATGCGAGGCGTAATCCACCTCGATCAAACGCGCCCGCACCCCCTCACGAACCAACCCCTCCACCAACTCCACCACCGCATCCACATCACCCGACACCACCGTCGACAACGGACCATTCACCGCCGCCACCGACAACCGACCACCCCACCCCACAAGACGACCCCGCACCACACCCACCGACAACGACACCGACGCCATACCACCCCGACCCGCCAACACCCCCACCGCACGACTCCGCAACACCACCACCCGCGCACCATCCTCCAACGACAAACCACCCGCCACACACGCAGCCGCAATCTCCCCCTGCGAATGACCCACCACCCCATCCACCACCACACCAAACGACCGCCACACCTCCGCCAACGACACCATCACCGCCCACAACACCGGCTGCACCACCTCCACCCCACCCAACGAACCACCCGAACGCAAAACCCCCGACAACGACCACCCCACCAACGACCCCAACACCCGCTCACACTCAGCCATCCGCGACGCAAACACCACCGACTCATCCAACAACACCCCAGCCATCCCCACCCACTGCGACCCCTGCCCCGGAAACACCAACACCGAACGACCAGAAGACAACCCACCACCACACACCAACCCCGACGCCGAACCACCAGCAGCCAGAGCCCTCACCCCATCAAGCATCCGATCCACGTCATCCCCCACCACCACCGCCCGACGCTCAAAAGCCGAACGCGTAGTAGCCAAAGCACAGCCAACCTCCCCCAAACCCAACCCAGAACCGGCACCCAAATACCCCAACAACCGCACCGCCTGATCCCGCAAAGCCTCATCGGAACGCCCCGACAACACCCAGGGCAGGGAACCGCCTTGCTGTACCGGGGTGATCGGGGGCTCGGCCTCCTCGGTCGGGACCTCTTCAAGGATCAGATGCGCATTGGTGCCACTGACGCCGAAGGCGGACACACCCGCCCGGCGCGGACGGCCCGTGTCGTCCCAGGGGCGGGCCTCGGAGAGCAGTTCCACGGCCCCCGTCGACCAGCTCACCATCGGCGTCGGTACCTCTGCGTGCAGGGTCCGGGGCAGTTCGCCGTGCTGGATCGCCAACACCATCTTGATCACACCGCCGACCCCGGCAGCCGCCGAGGTATGGCCGATGTTCGACTTCAACGATCCCAGCCACAGCGGAGGTTGGCCCGTACGTCCCTGGCCGTAGGTCGCCAACAGCGCCTGTGCTTCGATCGGATCACCCAACGTCGTACCCGTACCGTGCGCCTCCACCACATCCACATCCGACGCCACCAAACCCGCATCCGCCAACGCCGCCCGGATCACCCGCTGCTGCGACGGACCATTCGGCGCCGTCAGACCGTTGCTCGCGCCGTCCTGATTCGTTGCGGAACCACGCACCACCGCAAGCACCCGGTGGCCGTTGCGACGAGCGTCCGACAGCCGCTCCATTAGCAGCACTCCGACGCCCTCGGACCAACCGGTGCCATCCGCGTCGGCACCGAACGCTTTGCAGCGACCGTCAGCCGCCAGCGCACGCTGGCGGCTGAACGCCACGAACGCGTCGGGGGTCGCCATCACCGAGACTCCGCCGGCCAGTGCCAGTGAGCAGTCGCCAGCCCGCAGGGCCCGGATCGCCAGGTGCAAGGCGACCAGAGAGGAGGAGCAGGCGGTGTCCACGGTCACCGCGGGCCCTTCTAGGCCCAGGGTGTAGGCGATCCGTCCGGAGACCACGCTGCTCGCGGTCCCCGTGTCCAGCAGGCCCTGAACCTCGGGAAGGTGACGGGAGCCCGCGCCGTACCCATTGCCGATGGCCCCGAGGAAGACCCCGGTGCTGGTGCGACGCAGGGCGCGGGGATCCATCGCCGCCCGCTCCACCGCCTCCCAGGCGGTCTCCAGCACCAGCCGCTGCTGCGGGTCGATCGCCAACGCCTCACGCGGCGAGATCCCGAAGAACTCCGCGTCGAACTCGGCGGCCTCGTGCAGGAAGCCGCCGTGCCGGGTGTAGGAGGTGCCGGGGCGGTCGGGGTCCGGGTCGTACAGCGCCTCGACGTCCCAACCACGGTTGACCGGCCACTCGGAGACCGCGTCGGCGCCACGGGACACCAGGTCCCACAACAACTCGGGCGAGGTGGCCCCGCCGGGATAGCGGCAGGCCATGGAGACGATCGCGATCGGTTCGTGCCGGGCCTGCTCGGCCTCCCGCAACTGCCTCCTGGCGTCACCGAGGTCCGCGGTGGCGCGCCTGAGGTAGTCGAGCAGCTTCTTGTCGTCGGACATCAGTGCCAGCTCTCTCTCAGGCCGTACCGAAGTTGTTGTCGAGCAGGGCGAACAGTTCGTCCGCCGTCGCCGTCGCGGCGACGTCCACCGGTTCGGGCGGGGGACCCGTGCCGTTGGTCGGCGTGGCGCGCAGCCCCCAACCGCGCAGGAGTTCGTTCAGTCGGTCGCCGACCTCGTCGGCGCCCGCTGTTCCGGGTGGAACCGCCGCGAGGATCGCCGCCAGCCGGTCGAGTTCGGCCAGCACCGGCGAGAGCGGTTCGGGCGCGACGGACAGCTCCGCCTCCAGGTGGTCGGCGAGGGCTTCGGGTGTCGGATGGTCGAAGACGGCCGTGGGGGGGACGGGCAGTCCGGTGGCCTCGCACAGCCGGTTCCTGAACCGGACCGCGAGCATCGAGTCAAAGCCGACCTCGGAGAAGGAGCGCTCCGGTCGGACCGGACCGGCTCCGGTGTGACCGAGTACCGCCGCCGCATGGCCGATGACCAGGTCGAGGACGGCCTGGCGGCGTCCCTGCCGGTCCAACGGCGCCAACCGCGCGGCCAGTAGCGAGGCGGGGGTGGCCTCGTCGTCCGGTGCCTTCTCTGCGCCTTCATCGGAATCTGCCGTCGATGCCTCAGCGACGGCGGAAGCGCCGCTCCGGCCCGGTGTGGGCAGCCAGTACCGCTCGCGCTGGAAGGGGTAGGTCGGCAAGAGGACCGGCTCCGTGCCCGGCGGCCCGGGCGGCGCCGTCCAGGCCGGCCAGTCCACCGGGCCGCCGCCACTCGCCCATGCCTCGGTCAGCGACGCCAGCAGTCGGTCCCGGCCGCCGTCGTCACGCCGTAGCGTGCCGACTGCCGACACCTGCCGTCCCGCCTCCTCGGCCACCGCCTCGATCCCGGCGAGCAACACCGGATGCGGGCTGACCTCGACGAACAGGGTGTGGCCCGTTTCCAGCAGGGTGCGGGTCGCTCCCAGGAAGTCGACCGGTTCGCGAAGGTTCCGGTACCAGTAGTCGGCGTCCAGCGACTCCCCGGCGATGGGTTTCCCCGTCACCGTCGAGTAGAGCGGGACCGCCGAGGCCCGTGGACGTATCCCGCCGAGCGCGCCGCGCAGCGCGTCCTCGATCTGGGCGACCTGGGCCGAGTGGGCCGCGTAGTTCACCGGGATCGTCCTGGCCCGCAGGCCCTCCCGGTCGCACGCCGCAAGCAGGGCGGCCAACTCCTGCGGCTCTCCGGCCACGACCACGGCGTCGGGGCCGTTCACGGCGGCGACGCAGATGTTTCCGTCGTCGGGCAGCAGCGCGTCGGTCCGTTCGGCGGAAGCGGCGACCGACACCATGCCTCCGCTGCCGGCCAACCGCAGCAGGGCCCGGCTGCGCAACGCCACCACCAGCGCGGCGTCGTCCAGCGAAAGAGCTCCGGCCACGCAGGCGGCGGCGATCTCGCCCTGACTGTGCCCGACGACCGCGTCCGGTGTGACCCCGGCGCTGCGCCAGTGTGCCGCCAGCGCGACCATCACCGCGAAGAGCACCGGCTGGACGACGTCCACCCGATCGAGCGACGGTGCCCCGGGGGCGCCGCGCAGCACCTCCGTCAGGGACCAGTCGGTGTGCGGGGCCAGGGCGCGCTCACAGGCGGCGACCGCGTCAGCGAACGCCTCCGATGTGCCGAGCGCTTCGGCCGCCATGCCGATCCACTGCGAGCCCTGGCCGGGGAAGACGAACGCCGTACGGCCGCCGCGTACCCGGTCCTGCACCGCGTTCGGCGCGGGTTCTCCGGTACCGAGCGCGTCCAACCAGGTGAGGAGCCCTTCCCGGTCGCGGCCGATCGCAGCCGCGCGGCAGGGGAGAGCGGGGCGGGTGACGGCGAGCGCGCGGGCCAACTCGGCGGGCCCCTGGGCGGGGTTGGCCCGCACATGCTCGCCCAGCCGCCGTGCCTGGCGTCGCAGCGCCGCGGGGGTTCGGGCGGAGAGCAGCCATGGCACCGCCGCTTCAAGCGCTGCGGACGGTACGTCGGATGTGTCGACGGGAGCCGTCCTGGAGCCGGCGTCAGGTGCAGCCTCCAGGATCGCGTGGGCGTTGGTGCCGCTCATCCCGAACGCGGAGACTCCGGCCCTACGCGGTCGGTCCTCCTCCGGGGCGTCCCAGGGGCGGGCCTCAGCGAGCAGTCGGACCGCGCCCGCCGACCAGTCCACCCGGCTCGACGCCTCCTGCGCGTGCAGTGTCCGAGGGAGCACTCCGTGCCGTAGGGCCATCACCGTCTTGATGACGCCGGCGACCCCCGCGGCGGCCTGGGTGTGGCCGATGTTGGACTTCAGCGACCCCAACCACAGCGGCCTGTCCTCCGGCCGGTCCTGTCCATAGGTGGCCAGCAGTGCCTGTGCCTCGATCGGGTCACCGAGCACCGTGCCGGTGCCATGGGCTTCGACCAGGTCGACGTCGGCGCCGGACACCCCGGCCGTGGCGAGCGCGGTCCTGATCACCCGCTGCTGCGCCGGGCCGCTGGGCGCGGTCAGACCGTTGCTGGCGCCGTCCTGGTTCACCGCTGTACCGCGTACGAGGGCCAGCACCGGGTGACCCAGTCGCTGAGCGTCGGAGAGCCGCTCGACGAGGAGCACGCCCACCCCTTCGCCCCAGCCCGTACCATTCGCGGCCTCGGCGAAGGACCGGCAGCGGCCGTCGGGTGACAGGCCCTGTTGACGGCTGAACTCGACGAAGACGTCCGGGCTCGCCATCACCGCGGCACCGCCGACCAGGGCGAACGAGCAGTCCCCCGAGCGCAGCGCCTGGCCTGCCAGGTGCAGTGCCACCAGGGAGGACGAACAGGCGGTCTCCACGGTGACGGCGGGGCCGCCGAGTCCGAGGGTGTAGGCGATGCGGCCGGAGGCGACGCTGGTCACGGTGCCGCTCAGCAGGTGCCCTTCGACATCGGCGGACGGGTCCTGCGGACCGGTGCCGTACCCCTGGCCCGCGACGCCGACGTAGACACCGCCTTCGCTGCCGCGGACCGAGGCAGGATCGAGTCCGGCCCGTTCCAGTACCTCCCAGCCGGCCTCAAGGAGCAGCCGCTGCTGCGGGTCCATCGCCAGCGCCTCGCGCGGCGAGATCCCGAAGAACTCCGCATCGAACTCGGCGGCTCCGTCCAGGAATCCGCCTCCGGTGGTGTAGAAGGTGCCCGGGTGGAGGGGGTCCGGGTCGTAGAGCGTGTCCATCGGCCAGCCCCGGTCGGTCGGCAGCTCCGCGACCGCGTCCACTCCGTCGGCCACGAGTTGCCACAGGTCCTCAGGCGAGCGGACGCCGCCTGGGAAGCGGCAGGCCATGGAGACGATCGCGAGCGGTTCGTCAGCCGCCGTGGGAGCGGGGGCGAATACGGTCGAGTGGTCGGCGATGTCGTGCGGGGCGCTCAGCCCGGCGAAGAGGTGTTCGCCGAGAGCGGCGGCGGTCGGGTGGTCGAACACGGAAGTGAGCGTGAGCGGCAGGCCGGTGGCAGCGACCAGTCGGTTGCGCAGTTCGACGGCGGTGAGTGAGTCGAAGCCCACCTCGCGGAACGGACGGTCGGATGTGAAGCCGTCGGCAGACTCATGGCCGAGCACATCGGCCGCCTCGCTTCTGACCAGTTCCCGCAACAGCTTCCGGCCTTCGCTGTCGGGGAGCTGCGCCAGTCTGCGCCGCCACGATGGGTCGCCGCCCGTCCCCAGGTCGGATGCGTCGGCGGCGTCAACCGTCCCTGAGTCGCCGTCCGCTGTTGCTTCTGGCAGCCCGCGCAGCAGGGCACTGTGCCGTACCGACCCGAACGTGGGCGCGAAGCGGCTCCAGTCCACGTCGGCGACCACCGGTTCGCCTTCGTCCAGTTCCAGCGCGAGGCCGAGCGCGGCGAGCGCGGACTCGGGGGCCATCGGCACGAGTCCGTGGCGGCGCAGACCTTCGCCGACCCCGCCGTCCGCCATGCCCGCGCCTGACCAGGGACCCCAGGCCACCGATGTCGCCGCCAGGCCCCGGCCGCGCCGCGCCGCCGCCAGCCCGTCCAGGTAGGCGTTCGCCGCCGCGTACGCTCCCTGGCCGCCGCTGCCCCAGGTGGCTGAGATCGAGGAGAACAGCACGAAGGCGTCCAACTCGCGGTCCTCGAAGAGGGCGTCGAGATGCGCCGCGCCACGCGCCTTGGCGGCCGTCCGCTCGAACAGTTCCTCCAGGGTGCAGTCCGCGAGCGCGGTGTCCGTGGTGAGTCCTGCGGTGTGCACCACCGCCCGTACCGTGTCGTGCTCGTCGTGCAGCCCCGTCAAGACTCGTTCCAGCGCCGAGCGGTCGGTGACGTCGCAGGCGAGCACCGTGCTTCGGGCCCCGAGTGCGGCCAGGGCCGCGACCAGTTCGGAGGCTCCCGGCGCCTCGGGTCCACTCCGGCTCAGCAGGACCAGGTGTTCCGCGCCGCGCTCCGCCAGCCAGCGCGCCACCTGGGCGCCGAGACCACCGGTGCCTCCCGTGACCAGCACCGTGCCGCGCGGCGTCCAGGGTGTCCCCGAGGAGACATCGGACGCCGGTGCGCGGACGAGCCGGCGTCCCAGCAGCCCCGGCGGACGCACCGCCACCTGATCCTCGCCGTCCAATCCGGCCAGCACCGCGCACAGCCCGTCCAGCGCCGAACCGTCCAACAGTTCCGGCAGGTCGACCAGGCCGCCCCAACGCTGCGGGTGCTCCAGCGCCGCCACCCGCCCGAGGCCCCAGATCTGGGCCTGGGCCGGGTAGGTGACCGGATCGGCCGCGCCGCTCGACACGGCTCCGCGGGTGACGCACCACAGCGGTGCAGTGGTCCCGCTGTCGCCCAGTGCCTGGAGGAGTGACAACGTCCCTGTCAGGGAGGCGTCGAGCGTGCCCAGGCGAGGGTGAGGTCCCTCGGCCAGGCCCAGCAACGAGAGGACGCCCGTGAGCCCGTCGAACTCCGCAAGCTGCTTGACCAGTTCACCGCGTCCGGTGGCGGCCCCGACCCGGGTCATCACGACGTCGGCGCCATGCCCGGCGAGGGCCTGCTCACAGGCGAGGGCAGTGTCCTCACCGTCGTGCCCGTCCGGGGTGACCACAAGCCACCGTCCGGGGAGTCGGGTCGACGCAGATGCGGTGAGCGGCTGCCAGTCGATCCGGTAGCGGAGGTCGGTGGGGGCCCCGGACCTCTGACGGGAGACAGCGGCGGGGGTGGTCCCGGGCCAGAAGCGGCGGCGCTGGAAGGCGTAGGTGGGGAGGTCGACCCTGTGGACGGCGGCGCCGCTCCAGCTCGTGGACCAGTCCACTGGGACGCCGCGCAGGTGCAGTGAGGCGAGCGCTGTGCGGACCGCGTCCGCTTCGGGGCGGCCGTCGCGCAGGAGCGGTATCGTCCCGCAGTCGTCCGGGTCCGGAAGGCAGGCGTGCACCATTGCGGACAGCACACCGCCGGGGCCGAGTTCCAGGAATGTGGTCGCGCCCTCGGTGCGCAGCCGTCGGGCGCCCTCCAGGAAGCGCACGGTGCCACGGACATGGCGCACCCAGTAGTCCGGCGAGCGGAGTTCATCCGCCGTGGCGGTCCGCCCGGTCAGGTTGGAGACGACCGCGACCCTGGGCGCGTGGTAGGTCAGGCCCTCGGCGACCTGCCGGAACTCGTCGAGCATCCCCTCCATCCGGGCGGAGTGGAAGGCATGGCTCACGCTCAGCGCCCGGGTGCGTCGGCCGAGGGACCGGAACACCTCGGCCAGGCGCTGCACCGCATCACCGTCGCCGGACAGCACCACGGAGGTGGGACCGTTGATGGCGGCGATGTCCACCGCTGTCGGGCCATCGTCAGCCCCGGCAGCGGCCTGGTCGTCGAGGAGCGCCTGCCGTGCTTCCGCCTCGGTCGCCTCCACAGCGACCATCGCCCCGCCGCCGGGCAGCGCGTCCATCAGTCGCCCGCGGGCGGCCACCAGCGCGCAGGTGTCGTGGAGGTCCAGAACGCCGGCCGCATGTGCGGCGGCGAGTTCACCGATCGAGTGCCCCATCAGCAGGTCGGGCCGTACGCCCCAGTGCTGGACCAGCCGGAACAACGCCGTTTCCAGGGCGAACAGCGCGGGCTGGGTGTAGCGGGTGCGTTCGAGCAGTTCCGCCTCGGAGGTTCCCGTCTCGGCGAACAGGATGTCGCGCAGCGGCTGGTCGAGATGCGGGTCCAGTTCGGTGAGCACCTCGTCGAGGGCGTCGGCGAACACGGGGTCGTCGCGGTAGAGCTCCGCGCCGGTTCCCGCCCGCTGGCTGCCCTGCCCCGGGAAGAGGAAGGCCGTCCGACCGGGTCGCCCGATGTCGCCGACGAGTACCTTGCTCGATCTTCTGCCCTGTGCCAGCGCGGTGAGGGAGCGCCGTACGGACGCCGGGTCCGGTGCCAGGACGACGGCGCGGTGTTCGAGCGAGGCGCGTCCCGTGGCCAGCGAGTAGGCCACGTCGGCCAGTTCGACCGCCGGGTCGGCTTCGAGCCGGTCGCGCAGTCGTGCGGCCTGAGCCCGCAACGACTCCGAGGTCCTGGCCGAGAGCAGCAGCGGCGCGAGCGCACCGGTACGTCGAGTGGGGGTGATGGGGGTCACGGAGGGCACGGTCGCGGCCGCGGATTCCTGTTCGACGATGACATGCGCATTGGTCCCGCTGATGCCGAACGACGACACTCCGGCCCGGCGCGGTCCATCGCTCTGCGGCCAGGGGGTTCGCTCGGTGAGCAGTCGGACCTCGCCGCCGGACCAGTCGACGTGCGGGTTCGGCGCGCCGACGTGGAGGCTGCCCGGCAACTCGCCGTGCCGGATCGCCAGCACCATCTTCATCACCCCGGCCACGCCGGCCGCCGCCTGGGTGTGACCGATGTTCGACTTCACGGAGCCGAGCCACAACGGGCGGTCCGCCGAACGCTCCGGTCCATGGACGGCTTGGAGCGCCTGCGCTTCGATGGGGTCGCCGAGTCTCGTGCCGGTGCCGTGGGCCTCGACTGCGTCGATCTGGTCGGCGCGCAGCGCCGCGTCGGCCAGGGCTGCCCTGATGACCTGCTGCTGGGACGGGCCGTTGGGTGCGGTCAGACCGTTGCTGGCACCATCCTGGTTCACCGCGGTGCCACTGATCAGTGCAAGCACGGGATGGCCGTGGCGCAGGGCATCGGAGTGGCGCTCCAGCAGGAGCACTCCGGCGCCCTCCCCCCAGCCCGTCCCGTCCGCGTCCGCGGAGAATGCCTTGCACCGTCCGTCGGCGGCGAGCCCGCGCTGGCGGCTGAACTCGACGAAGAGCTTCGGGGTGCTCATCACCGTCACCCCGCCCGTGAGGGCCTGCTCGCAGTCGCCGCGCCGCAGTGCCTGGACGGCGAGGTGCAGGGCGACCAGCGAGGACGAGCAAGCGGTGTCCAGCGTGAGCGAGGGACCCTGGAGACCCAGGACGTAGGACAGCCGCCCGGACAGTACGCTGGCCGTGTTCCCGGTGAGCAGATGCCCCTCGGAGACTCCCTCGGCCCCGTCCAACAGGGCGGGGTAGTCCTGACCGTTGGTGCCGATGTAGACGCCGATCTGACGACCCTTCAGCGCATTCGGATCCTGGCCGGCGCCCTCGACCGCTTCCCAGGCGGTCTCAAGCAGCAGCCGCTGCTGCGGATCCATCGCCAACGCCTCACGTGGCGAGATACCGAAGAAGTCGGCGTCGAACTCGGCCGCGTCGTGGAGGAAGCCGCCCTGTCTGGTGTAGGTGGTTCCGGTCCGGTCGGGGTCCGGGTCGTACAGGCCCTCGGTGTCCCAGCCCCGGTTCGGCGGCCAGTCGCCCACGGCGTCAATGCCCTCCGCCAGGAGGCGCCAGAAGTCCTCGGGCTTCTCGACCCCACCGGGGAAGCGGCAGCCCATGCCGATGATCGCGATCGGCTCGTTGCGGCCGGGCTCCGCCAACCGGGCGGCATCGGCGGGTACCGCACTCTCGGTTGCGGTGTCCGGGAGACGCAGTTCCCTGAGCAGCCGGTCGGCGAGCGCCGACGGCGTGGGATGGTCGAACAGTACGGTGGCGGGCAGCTTGAGTCCGGTGGCGCCGGCGAGCCGGTTGCGCAGTTCCACAGCCGTCAGCGAGTCGAAGCCGAGTGTGGAGAACGCCTTCTCCGGCAGCACCGCCTCAACGCCGGGGTGGCGCAGAACCGTCGCCGCGTGGATGCGCACCAGCTCGGTGAGGGTCCCGATCCGATCCTCATGACGGGGCAGGGCAGCCACCTGCTGCCGCAGCGCCTGGGCGTCGTCAGCCTTCTGCGACGACGGCGCGGCGGCGAGCGGGACCGCCGCCGCCACGGTCGACTCCGGTACTCCCTCCAGCAGGGCGGACCGTACTCCCATGCCTGTGGCGAAGCGTCGCCAGTCGACATCGGCCACCAGGACCAGTGCGTCGTCCTCCGCGAGGGCACGACCGATCGCGGTGACCGCCGACTCGGGTTCCATCACCGGCATGCCGAAGTCCCGCAGACGCTCGGCGACACCGTCCGCCAGCATTCCGCGCCCGGCCCAAGCGCCCCAGGCCAGGGCCGCGCCGGGGAGCCCTGCTGCTCGGCGTGCGGCGATGAGGGCGTCGACGGCGGCGTTAGCAGCCGCGTAGTTGCCCTGGCCGGCGCTGCCGATGACGCCCATCACCGACGAGAACACCACGAAGGCCGAGAGGTCGAGGCCCTCGGTGACCTCGTGGAGGTTCTGCGCGGCGGTCAGTTTGGCGCGCAGCGAGAAGGCGAGCCGCGCGGGGTCCAGGGCATCGAGCACACCGTCGTCCAGGACGCCCGCCGCATGGACGACGGCGGTGAGCGGGTACTCCGTCGGAATGTCCGCGACCAGCGCCTCCAGCGCGGCCCGGTCAGCGACGTCGCAGGCGGCGAGGGCCACCTCGACTCCCAGCGCCGTCAGTTCCGTCCGCAGTTCGTCCGCACCGGGTGCGTGTGCACCGCGACGGCTGACCAGAAGCAGCCGCTGCGCCCCTTGGCCGGCGAGCCAACGCGCCGTGTGCGAGCCGACCCCGCCGGTGCCCCCGGTGATGAGGACCGTCCCTCGCCGGCGCCAATTCCACGACCCCGGGGCGGCCGAGCCGTCGGTACGGGCATTCGCTGAGGCTGGGGCAGGTCGAAGGCGGCGCCCGTGGACCCCTGTCGACCGCACGGCAAGCTGCTCCTCCTCGGCGAGGGCGCCCGCGAGCACTGCGCACAACCGGCGGGCGGCCCGCGTGTCCAACGCCTCCGGTACGTCGACCAGACCGCCCCAGCGGTGCGGGTGCTCCAGGGCCAGCGTCCGCCCCAGAGCGGCGGAGGCCGCCTGACCGACATGTCCGGGCCGTTCCGAGCCGCCCAGGACCGCTGTTCCCGTCGTCAACATCCAAAGGGGGGCGTCGATCCCGGCGTCTTCCAGCGCCTGGATCAGCGCAAGGGTCAGCGCCGGGCCGCCGGGGAGATCGGGGTGCTCGGGGTGGGGACGCTCCTCCCAGGACAGCAGCGACAGCACTCCGGCGATCGGCTGCTCCCCCGCGACCTCTCCGAGCAGCGCGGTCAGTTGCTCGCGGGTCGCTCCCTGATCGGCAACAGCACACCGAAGGAGGTCGACTCCGATGTCGCTGAGAGCGTCCAGGACGGCCGCTGAGGCGTCGCCCTCGGTGCATAGGGCGAGCCAACGGCCGTCGAGACCGTCGGCCAACACGGTCGACCGCGGCGACCAGGCGACGTGGTAGCGCCAGGAGTCCGCACGCCTTGCACGGGTTCTGTCGGAGCGCCAGGTAGCCAGGGCGGGCAGGACTTCGTCCAGTGCGTCCCGCCGAACGCCCAGGGCCTCGGCCAACTGAGCGGGGTCCTGTCGTTCCAGGTCGTCCCAACGGTCCTCGGTGGCGGGGGAAGTCGGGACGGGGGCGGGGGGCATCAGCCAGTAGTGCTGGTGTTGGAAGGGGTAGGTGGGAAGCTCGACGTGTTGGGCGCCGGTCCCCGCGAACGCTCCGGACCAGTCCACCGAAAGACCGCTCTCCCACGCCTGCCCCACAGAGAGCAGGAGCCGTTCCAGACCGCCCTCACCCCGCCGCAGTGTCCCCAACACCACCGCATCCACCCCAGCAGCCTCCACCGACTCCCCCACAGCCACCGACAACACCGGATGCGGACTCGGCTCAATGAAGAACCGAAAACCCTCCTCCAACAACCCCCGCGTCGCCTGCTCAAACTCCACCGTCTGACGCAAATTCCGGTACCAATACTCCGCATCCAACGAAGCCGTATCCAACCAACCACCCGTCACCGTCGAAAAGAACGGCACCGAACCCGACACCGGAGCGATACCCGCCAGATCAGCAAGAATCTGCTCCCGCACCTCCTCCACATGCGCCGAATGCGAGGCGTAATCCACCTCGATCAAACGCGCCCGCACCCCCTCACGAACCAACCCCTCCACCAACTCCACCACCGCATCCACATCACCCGACACCACCGTCGACAACGGACCATTCACCGCCGCCACCGACAACCGACCACCCCACCCCACAAGACGACCCCGCACCACACCCACCGACAACGACACCGACGCCATACCACCCCGACCCGCCAACACCCCCACCGCACGACTCCGCAACACCACCACCCGCGCACCATCCTCCAACGACAAACCACCCGCCACACACGCAGCCGCAATCTCCCCCTGCGAATGACCCACCACCCCATCCACCACCACACCAAACGACCGCCACACCTCCGCCAACGACACCATCACCGCCCACAACACCGGCTGCACCACCTCCACCCCACCCAACAAACCACCCGAACGCAAAACCCCCGACAACGACCACCCCACCAACGACCCCAACACCCGCTCACACTCAGCCATCCGCGACGCAAACACCACCGACTCATCCAACAACACCCCAGCCATCCCCACCCACTGCGACCCCTGCCCCGGAAACACCAACACCGAACGACCAGACACCACCCCACCACCACACACCAACCCCGACGCCGAACCACCAGCAGCCAGAGCCCTCACCCCATCAAGCATCCGATCCACGTCATCCCCCACCACCACCGCCCGACGCTCAAAAGCCGAACGCGTAGTAGCCAAAGCACAGCCAACCTCCCCCAAACCCAACCCAGAACCGGAACCCAAATACCCCAACAACCGCACCGCCTGATCCCGCAAAGCCTCATCGGAACGCCCCGACAATGGCCACACCACCATCCCGGGCCCCGGCACATCCACCAGGTCGGCCGGCCCATCGACCGGCGCCGACTCCACAATCACATGTGCATTCGTGCCACTGATACCGAAGGAGGACACTCCGGCCCGGCGTGGACGGCCCGTGTCATCCCATGCCCGGGCCTCCGTCAGCAACCGACCTGCCCCGGCCGACCAGTCCACATTCGGCGTGGGACCATCCACATGCAACGTCTTCGGCATCACCTGGTGCTGCAACGCCAGTACCGACTTGATCACACCGCCCACACCGGCAGCCGCCTGAGTGTGGCCGATGTTCGACTTCAACGACCCGATCCACACCGGATGTTCCGCCGAACGACCCTGTCCGTACGTCGCCAACAGCGCCTGCGCCTCGATCGGGTCGCCGAGCCTCGTACCGGTGCCGTGCGCCTCCACCACATCCACATCCGACGCCACCAAACCCGCATCCGCCAACGCCGCCCGGATCACCCGCTGCTGCGACGGACCATTCGGCGCGGAGAGACCGTTGCTCGCACCATCCTGATTCACCGCCGAACCACGCACCACCGCCAACACCGGATGCCCAAGACGCCGCGCATCCGAGAGACGTTCCAGCAGCAACATCCCCACGCCCTCGGCCAGACCGAAGCCGTCGGCCGCTGCGGCGAAGGCTTTGCAGCGGCCGTCCGGTGCTAGGCCGCCCTGCTGGCTGAATTCCACCAGCATGCCGACCGTCGACATCACAGTCACACCACCGGCGAGCGCCATGGAGCACTCGCCCGACCGCAGCGCCCGCACCGCCAGATGCAGCGCCACCAACGACGAGGAACACGCCGTGTCCACGGTCAGCGCCGCACCCTCCAGGCCCAGGGTGTAGGCAAGCCGGCCCGACGCGACGCTTCCCGTGTTGCCGGTCAGCAGGTGGCCGCCGGCTTCAGCGCCCTGTTCGAGGCGGGGTCCGTAGTCCATGGTCATCGCACCGACGAACACCCCTGTTCGGCTTCGCCGCAGGGTGGCTGGGTCGATCCCGGCCCGCTCCAACACTTCCCAGGTCGTCTCAAGGAGCAGCCGTTGCTGCGGATCCATCGCCAACGCCTCACGCGGCGAGATCCCGAAGAACTCCGCATCGAAGAGGCCGGCGTCATCGAGGGAACCTGCCTCGCGTTGGTAGAACCGGCCCGGAGTCCCGGGCTCGGGATCGTACCGGCCATCGGTGTCCCAACCGCGGTTCGTGGGGAGCGCGGAGACTGCGTCGGCTCCGGTCGACACCAACTCCCAGAGCGCATCCGGGCTGCTGACCCCGCCCGGGTAGCGGCATCCCATCCCGACGATCACCACGGGGTCGTCGTCCTCAGCCCGCATCGGCAGGGCCGTGTCAGCCTCGCTGTCGGACCCGTCTCCGACGAGCTCGCGCCGGAGGTACTCGACCAGTGCCTCCGGGGTCGGGCGGTCGAAGACCACCGTCGCCGGGATCCGCAGCTTCATCACCGCGCCGAGGCGGTTGCGCAGCTCCACCGCAGTGACGGAGTCGAATCCCAGGGCCAGGAAGGTCAGGTCCTTGGGCACCGGGTCGGTCCGCCCGGTCAGAGTCGCGATCTCCCGCCCCACCAGACGCAGCAGGAAGGCGCGCTGCTCCGACACCGTCATCCCGGCCAGCTCGGCACGGAACTCGACGCCGTCGCCGCCCTCTCCTTCACCGCCACCCAGCTGGGCCACGCCCGCCGGGTCGAGCTCGATCAGGAGCGACGGCGGCAGTTCCACGACGCGGGTGTCCTGCCCTGCGAACAGCACCTCCCGATCCGGTGCCACACCCTGCACATAGAGTTCCCCGAGCGAGGTGAGGAAGCGGCCCGGGCCGCCCTGGTCCCGGCGCAGCGTCCCCAGTACGGCTGCCTCCGATCCGCTCTCCTCCACGCAGTCCACCAGGGCCGAAGTCAGCACGGTGTGCGGGCTGACCTCAAGCAGTACGCCGTAGCCGTCCCGCAGCAGGGATTCTGCCGCCTGCTGGAATCTGACCGTGCTGCGCAGATTGCGGCACCAGTAGTCAGCGTCCAACACCGGAACGTTCAGCGGTTCGCCGGTCAGTGCCGAGTAGTACGGCAGCTGAGGTGTGAGCGGTTGGATCGGCGCGAGGTCGGACCGGAGCCGGGGGATGATCTCGTCGATGTGGGGGGAATGCGCAGCAAGCCCCACCGCGATCTTCCGTGCGTGCATTCCGGCCGTGGCCAGTTCGGCGAGGAGTTGGGCCGCGGCGTCAGAATCACCCGAGACGATCACGGACCTGGGGCCGTTCAGCGCGGCGACGACGAGGCGGCCTTCCCAGCGTTGCAACCGTGGTTCCACCTCATGGACAGGGGCCATGACGGAGATCATGTCCCCCCGCCCGGCCAGCGTCGCCTGGGCCTGACTCCATAGGGCCACCACCCGCGCCGAGTCGTCCAGGGACAGCGCCCCGGAGACCGCGGCAGCGGTGACCTCACCAACGCTGTGCCCGAGGACCGCCTCGGGTTCCACCCCGTGGGACCGCCACAGTTCAGCCAGCGACACCGTCACGGCGAACAGCACGGGTTGCACCACATCGGCCCGGTCTGGTCCAGGGCCGCCCGCCGCTCCGGGGTCGCGGAGCGCATCCGTCAACGACCAGTCGATGAAGGGTTCCAGAGCCTGGGCGCACTCGTCCATCCGCTGCCGGAACGCCGGGGAGGCGTCCAACAGGTCCACCGCCATGCGGGGCCACTGCGCTCCCTGCCCGGGGAAGACGAATGCGACGCGTCGATGTGACCTGGCCACCGGCCCCTCCACCAGGCCGGGCATGCCCCTGCCGTCGGCGAGGGCATCCAACCGCTCCAGGAATCCGTCACGGCCCTCAGCCACCAGCGCCGCACGTCGACTGCCCGAGGAGGCGGTGCGGGCGAGGGCGAGTGCGACGTCCTCCGGTCGCCAGTCGTCACGACCGGCGAGGCTGTCACGCAGGGCGCGGGCTCTGGCTGCCAGCGAGTCCCTGCCGCTACCGGCCAACGTCCACAGCAAGGGTGATCCCGTACCGGTTGAGTGCGCCATCGTGTCTCTGGACTCCTTCACGGCGAGCAGGACCATCAGTCACCGGACCTGCGCAGAACGCCCCGCCTCCGCGGGTCGCCCACCGGCCGGGGCGCTTCTCGTCATGCCCGGCGCTTACCGCCACCGGACCTGCGGCTCAGATCTTTCCCGAGCCGCATAGCAGCCCGATAGCGCAGGCCGCGACACGGATACGTGCACCGGCGCGAGGAAACAGTGGTGACGCCCCGGTGCGCTCCACGCTCGCCGCGCGGGCGCGGAGCCCGCGGTGAGCCCGGCCACGCCAGGGTTCGAGTCCACCGCGGGCGCCCTGGCCAGCCCTACGGCTCCAGGCCCGCCGCACCGCTCAACCGGGAGACCAACTCGCGTTTGAGCACCTTGCCGCTGGGGCCGAGCGGAAAGGCATCGACGAACTCCACCAGACGTGGGTACTTGTACGCAGCCATCCGTTCCCGGCCCCAGGCCACGATCTCGGCACCGAGCGCCGGGCCCGGCACCGAGCCGGGGCGCGTCAACACCACCGCGCACACCTCCTCACCGTGAACGGCGTGCGGTAGCCCCACGACAGCGACCTGGGCGATCGCCGGATGCCGGGCCAGTACGTCCTCCAACTCGCGCGGGTACACGTTGTACCCGGCGCGCAGCACCATGTCCTTCTTCCGGTCGACGATGGACAGATAGCCTTCATCGTCCTTGACACCGAGGTCGCCCGAGCGGAACCAACCGTCCACGATCGCCTCGGCGGTCGCCTCTGGCCGGTTCAGATAGCCGGCCATCACGTTGTGTCCCCGGATGACGACCTCGCCCAGTTCGCCGGCGGGCAACAACTCGACCCGGTCGGCCACTTCAGCTCTGGCGATCTCGACTTCGACGCCCCAGATCGCTCTGCCCACGGTTCCCGGCTTGAGCGGCCACGCCTTCTGGTTGTACGCCACCACGGGAGATGTCTCGGTCAGTCCGTACCCCTCGTAGACCGGGCAGCCATACATCTCCCGGAACTCGTCGAGGAGTGTCACCGACAGGGCTGCGCCACCGGAGAACGCCCGGTTGAGTGGCGGCCGGCGCGGATCGGCCCGGGCTACGTCGAGGAGCGCCACGTACATCGTCGGAACCCCCATGAACAGGGTGCAATTCTCGCGCACCATGAGGTCCAGTGCCTGTGGACCGTCGAACCTGGGCATCAGCACCAGGGTCGCCCCCGCCCGGAAGCATGTGTTCATTCCGCAGATCTGGCCGAAGGTGTGAAAAAGCGGCAGACAGCCGAGGAGGACGTCGTCAGCCGTGAAGTCGAAGGGAGAGAGCATGGTGGTGTCGACGTTCATCACCACGTTGAGATGGGTGAGCAGGGCGCCTTTGGGCTGGCCGGTGGTGCCGGAGGTGTAGAGGATCACCGCGATGTCGCCGGGTTCACGCGGTACATGACGGTCGATCGGTGTAGTCCGCGCGGCGAGTGCGTCCAGGCGCGGAGCGTTGGTCCTTCTCTCCTCCATGACGGTGAGCACGGGTGTCCCGGCTGCCTCCGCGGCCTTGCCGCCCTCGCCCAGCAGCGGGGCGGCACAGATCAGCGCGGCGGCCCCGGAGTCCTTGAGCACGTAGGAGATCTCATCCGCCCGGAGCAGGGCGTGGACGGGGACCGCGGTCGCACCGAGCGCGAGAACCCCGAAGTAGGCCAGCGGGAAGTGCGGTGTGTTAGGAAGCAGTAGCGCCACGTTGTCGCCGGGGCCGATGCCCCGGTCTCGCAGCACGGCCGCGTACCGCCGCGCCCCGTCCCACAGTTCGCGGTAGGTGATCTTCCGTGTGTCGAACACGATCGCCGGGTGTTCCGGCCGCCGCAGCGCGGACTCGGCAAGTACGGCGGCCACCGAGAGGGACATACGGGTCTCACACGTTCGCTTCCGCGGCCAGCCGCGCCTTGTCCGGCTTGCCTGCACCGGTCAGGGGCAGCGCGGTACGGATGCCGATCTCCTCGGGTATGTGCTTCGGTGAGATGGCGACACGGATGTGCTCCGCCAGATCGGCGGCGGTGGCGGTGCTTCCCTCGCGCAGCACCACTGCGGCGTGCATGTGCTCGATCCGGTCCTCGTCATGGACGCAGAAGACGCATGCCTGCACGACGTCGGGGTGGGCTAGGAAGGCGTTCTCAACCGTCACCGGATGGATCTTGATGCCGTTGGTCTTCATCACCTCGCCGATCCGACCGCGGATGTGAAGGTAGCCGTCGCCGTCGATGAAGCCGAGGTCGCCGGTGTGCACCCAGCCGTCCCGTACAGTCCGGGCCGTGAGTTCGGGCTCTCCCACGTACTCGCTCATGGTGAATGCCGAGCGTACGCAGATCTCGCCGACCTCACCGGCCGGCAGATCATGGTGGTCGTCCTGATCGCGGATCTGAACCCAACCGGGTATCGGCCGTCCGACCGTGATCCGCAGACGGGGGTCGAGGTGCTCGGCCGGCGAGAGCATGCTGACGAAGCCCGCCTCGCTGGTGGCGTACACCTGGATGAGCACGTCACCGAAGACCTTGACCGCGTCGGCCAGGCGCTCCGGGGACGCTGGAGATCCCACATAGGTGACCATCTGGAGACTGGACAGATCGGTCGAGCTCACGTCGGGGTGGTCCAGGAGCATGTACAGCTGGGGAGGTGAGACCAGTAGCCGGGTGATCCGGTGCTGCTGCACGGCGCGCAGCACGTCGCCAGCGTCGAATCCGTCCCGCAGGAACACCGAGCCGCCGGACGCGAGCGAGTCATCGGTCGTGGCACCACTGGAGTGGCTCATCGGGAGCGTGGCCAGATAGACGGACCGCCAGCCCATCTGTAGGCCGGCGGAGATGAAGCCGTTTCGGGTCTGGAAGTCGACGGCGATGCCCTTCGGCTTGCCGGTCGTGCCGCTCGTGTAGGTCACCACCGCGGGTTGGTCAAGCCTCATATCGACATCGGCCGGATCGAAGGCGCTCGCGTCCTCGGTGGTCAGGTCGAGGACGTCGGGACCAAGATCACCGAGACCAATGAGGTCGAGGGGAGCCGGCAGCAGCTCGCGCAGCGCACGAGCGCCCGCGAGGTTCTCCGCGTCCACGGCCAGGTGCGTCGCGCCGGTCTCCTGGAGGATCTTGAGTTTGGCATCGGCGATCAAATGATCCCCGGGGTCGACCGCGTTGGTGGTGTGCAGATGAACCACCGTGGCACCGATCAGATTCGCGGCGTACCGCAGGATCAGGGTCGGGGCCGTGTTGGTGACGGTGAGGATGGCGACCACCGTGTCGGCGGCCTTCCCGTTCGCGTCGACGTGCTGGCGCAGGGTGTTCGCGGCGGAACGGACCAGGGCAGCTAACTCCGCCGCGGTCAGGGTCTTGTCATGCCATGACAGGACCACCTTTTCCGGCTCGGCTGAGATTACCTTGAGGATCTGACTGACATATGTTTCGTTCGACGGCATACGGAACTCCTTTTTGTGCCGCTGCGAGGGATTTCCGGGGAGCATACAACACGACGCATAGATGTGTCAGGAGTGCAAATTCCCTGAGGGGCGGGGCGAAGATATCGAAATGTCGCAGCCCGCGACATTGAAGTGATATGCCGCTGTGGGATAATCCCCTCAACCAGTCCGAGTTCCGCATCGACGCAGTTCTCAGAGAAATGAGTTGACGTCATGGACCATTACCTGGAGCTCTTTTCGCGACACATTCAGGAATTAGGGTCCACGGAGGGGAAACGGGAGTTCCTTCAAATCGGGCGGCTGGCCGGGCAATTCCCGGCGGCGCAGAACCACCGCGACGGAGTCGTCTCCGAGATCAACGTGTGGTGCAGCAACGACTACCTGGGAATGGGCCAGCATCCGCTCGTACTGGCAGCGACGCGGGAAGCGCTCGACGAGTACGGCGCGGGGGCGGGTGGCTCCCGGAACATCGGGGGGACCAACCGCTACCACGTCTTGCTGGAGAGGGAACTCGCGGATCTGCACGGCAAGACCGACGCACTGCTCTTCACCTCCGGGTACACCGCCAATGACGGGGCCCTCTCGGTACTCGCCGGCCGCTTGGGGAACTGTCTCGTCTTCTCCGACGAGATGAACCACGCCTCGATCATCGACGGACTCCGGCACAGCGGCGCGGAGAAGCGCATCTTCCGCCACAATGACACGGCACATCTGGAAGAGTTGATCTCCGCCGCTGATCCTGACCGTCCAAAAATGATCGTCCTGGAGTCGGTCTACTCGATGGCGGGGGATGTCGCCCCACTCGCCGAGATAGCGAGGATCGCGCGCAACCACGGCGCGATGACCTTCCTCGACGAGGTGCATGCGGTCGGAATGTACGGGCCCCAGGGAGCCGGTATCGCCGCGAGCCAGGGACTGGCTGACGAGTTCACCGTCATCATGGGCACACTGGCCAAGGGATTCGGTACCACCGGTGGATACATAGCAGGTCCCGCCGAATTGATCGACGCAGTGCGCGGCTTCTCCCGCTCCTTCATCTTCACCACGGCCCTCCCGCCGGCCGTCGTGGCGGGCGCCCTCGCCGCGGTCCGACATCTGCGCTCCTCCGACGAGGAACGCAAAAGGCTCACTGAAAACGCTCGTCTGATGCACCGACTACTCAGGGAACACGGGATTCCCTTTGTCTCCGACGAGTCCCATATCGTCTCTGTATTCGTAGGCGATGACGACCTCTCCAAACAGATCTCCAGCGTTCTACTGGAACGCCACGGCGCCTATGTACAGGCGATCAACGCGCCGAGCGTGCGCGCCGGCCAGGAAATCCTCAGGACAGCTCCCGGAGCCGTGCACGACCCGTCCGAGGTGCGAAAGTTCGTCGCGGCACTCGACGAGATCTGGCGGGAACTGGGGCTGCCGCGCACGCCGAGCCCTCAGCAGTTCACTTGAGCGGTCTCACTCAATCGTTGTCGGGTGCGCCGTCTCCAGCGAGGGCGTTCTGTTCAGCGGGGCCTGGATGCTACGCGCGATGGTGCGGAACTGCTGGATGAACCAGGGCTTGGCCGTTGTGCACAGAGAGCTCTCGTTGGGAGCCACCGTGTGAACTCCGTAGGGAAGGTCCGGAAGCCTTCCTTGTCGGTGGACATGGTCAGATGGCGCCAGCGCGGAGAGGCCCCGGGCCAGGCGCAGCGTCAGAGAGAGCACACCGCCGGCCATCGTCCCGCTACCCCACTTCGGCCCCGCATCATCGCGATGCGGCGTTCGATCGACGTTGCTCGGCAGCGTTCACATCTGGAGACGCCCAGTCGACTCCCGGATCACTCCCCATGCACCGGAACTGCAACTGACGAATCGCCAGCAATGCTGGCGTGAGGTCGGCAAGGGCCCGCTGACGCCCACAGATAGGGAAACCCAGCCTGGCCGGGCCCACGGGCTCGGACGGCGAGCCAGTCTTGGAGCTCCCGGTGGCGGAACTGGTACGCGATTCCGGCGGTGCGCATGATGCCGACCTGGGTGGCCCAGTGGAGGAATCGCCCCAGGCGCCAGGGCAGTCGATGGTGCCCGAAGCGGGTGAGCAACAGGAACACGACGTAGCGCATGCTGGCAGGGACGCTCGTAACTCTTGCGGTGACGGTTGCCAAAGCCGCGGCAACTGGCACGAAGAGCAGGTACCCGAGATGGTCGGCAGTGACGAGGAGCGTGACGAAGTAGGCGAGAGGCAGGCTCATCAGCACGGTGATGGCGAGAGCGACCAGAAGGTCGTCGCGGATCAGGCACCGCGGGTCCCCGACCTCCGAGACCTCCCTGCGGAACACTCCACCCACGGGCCCGAACATGAATCCGGCCGGTAGCCCGAAGATCACCCCCATAGAGAAGATCATCGGCACGACGTTGCGCTCCCAGACCCAGTACCAGTCCCAGTGCAGCTCGAAGTCCCCGTCCGACGCGTTGATGATCAAGAGGATCATGGAACCGACGGCCACCGCGATGAGGAAGCCGGCGGCGGAGCCGCCGAGGACGCCGGTCATGGCGCGGCCCCAGTCCCGGGGGCGACGCAGGGGGGAAGCGAGGCGGTGGGCACCTGGCCACACACGGACCCATATCTCCACTCGCGCGGTGTCGCGTGCGTGGGCACCTAACGTGTCGTACGCGGCACTGCGGGACGTGAGGATCATGCTGGCACGGGGGCGTCCGTATCGGTAGGCGTCCAGTTCCCGCATCGCCCGGCGGGCCCGTGGAGCGTTCCCTCCTTCGGCGTCCATCTCGTCGAGGCCATCCAGAACGGCAGGATCAGCCCGTCCTCCACCGATTCGACATTCAGGGTCAGCCGATGATGTGGACCGCAGTGATCAGCAGTACGGGACGGCTGACGTACCCGAGATGGCCGTCACGACTCGTCCGGTGGGGCGCTCTCGAACACCGCGTGGTGTTGTGTCAGAAGGTGATGAGTTTGACGGCGGTGACGGTGAGGACGTCGGGGGCGCTGATGCAGTAGACGACGATCGCATCGGCGCTGGTGACGGTGGCTTAGCGGTAGTCGCGTTCGCCGGGTTTGGCCTCCACCGACCCGTGCCCGTAGGGATTGGTGCCGATCGTCGCCTTCGTGGCCTTGTCCAACGCGTTGCGCCGTGGGGCGTGCAGTCGGCGGCGGGCGGTCTCAGCCTGGGAGGCGTAGGCAGTGCGGTAGGCCATCAGGCGGCCGCGCGCCTCTGTGGCCTGTCGTACGGCTGCCGCTTTCATTCTTTGCCTCCGCTGCTGAGGAAGCCCCTCGGTAAAACTCCCTCCCTCGATAGTTTCTCGGCCGCTGTGTCGCGTGGCCTCGGCACGAACCGTTACGGCATGACAGTCGAGGAGTCATCGTCCGGTCGACAGCAGCGTGCAGCTCATACACCACCGAACCCGCCGCCGCGGATCGCGACCAGCCATCTGCTGCGGACTGTTAAACGCCATGGCGCGATTTGGTCGCTATTACGTGATCTTGTTGTGGAGATTCTTTGGCCTTTGCATGATCAATCAGTGACCGCGGGCGGCACGAGAGCCGCACTGGTTGACTCAAAGGGGAGGGAAACACTCATGCGCAGAATCAAGGCGATAGCCGGCATAGTGCTGGCCATTGGCATCGCGGTGCCCACCACCAGCGCTATGGCGGCCAGCGCCACAGGCGGAGGCGTCACTGCTACCAGCCCGTGGAACAGTGACAATGGGCTCATCTCCGTCTACGACGGTAGCGATGACGGTGACCCGGGCAAGGCCGAGTACTACCGGCAGGACAGCGCCGGTACTCTTCGCACACTGTGGAACCACAGTGGTTGGAAGACTCGCGTGATCTCGGGTGATGGCTCGAAGGTCATCAAGTTCAAGGCGTGCGACGACAACGACTGGGCCTCGGACGACTGTTCAGGTTGGGTTGCCCCGTAACCTGGCCTCACCGCAACACCATCCGCCGGGCAAGCCGCACCGTGGCTTGCCCGGCGGTACCCGTTTCCTCTTCGGTTTGCCTTCCAACAAGAATACGGACGTGCTGTGACCCCCACACCGCCGCTGGGCGATGGCCTTCAGGTGAAGGGCTTGACCTATCAGGTCGAGGACCGCGTACTGCTCAACAACGTCGACCTCACCGTGGCTCCAGGTGAGTCCGTGGCTATCACCGGGCCCAGCGGGTCAGGCAAGTCCACACTTCTGATGTGCGTACTCGGCCTGATCAAACCCGACTCCGGCACGATCACCGCTGGAGGACACCGTCTGACCGGTCTGCTACCCGGTTCCCTAGCCAAGGCTCGCCGCAAACACCTCGGCATGGTCTTTCAGTTTGGTGAGTTGCTCCCTGAACTGACCCCCGTGGAAAACGTCGCACTCCCTATGCTCCTGGACGGCTCCGACCACCATCAGGCATACGACGCCGCCATCCGGCTCCTGGACGAACTTCATGTTCCCCACGGGACCACCCCCACAGGGATGCTCTCGGGCGGAGAACGCCAGCGCACCGCAGTAGCCCGAGCTCTCATCGCGCAGCCGCCCGTACTACTGGCGGATGAACCGACCGGCGCGCTTGACCCCAAAGCACGTGAGAACGTTGCCGACCAGCTTTTCCGAATCTGTCGCGAACGCAGCTGCGCGCTCCTGGTCGTCACCCATGACCCAGCCATCGCCGAGCGTGCCACGCATGCGTTTGAGCTGCAGGCGAGCACTCTCGTCCCCGCCCCCCGAGGAACACACGCGTGATCGGCTCGCGCCCCACCCAGACCCGCCGCCCAGGTCGACTGTGGATCCAGCTCCTCAGGGTCGGTCTGGCCGCAGCACGAACGACGCCCGGCACGCGACTGCGCTCCTGGGCGCTGATGGCGGCCTCGGCCGCCCTGGCTCTGACCGCACTGGCGTTCGCCACCACTACCGCCACATTTGACGGGCGCACCCAACGCGACACGGCCCGCGGCCCCGTCGTGACCGGCAGCGCCCATCAAGCCACCGCCCTGTGGAAGGAAGCCGTCGATTCGTTCGGTATCTCACCACACGGCGTCATCTACATTGAGCCGCTCGCACCCAAGAGCCCTCCACCGTCAGGTCTCTCTCGCTGGCCCCGCCCTGGTGAAGCCTTCCTCTCTCCCGAGCTGGCCCGGGCGGCTGAGAACCACGACAGCCTTGACCGCTACGGCCACTACGCCGGAAAGATCGACCCGCAGGGGTTGAGATCACCCTCCGAGCGCATGGCCTATGTCCGCCCGGCCCACCCGCCGGTTGACCCCGCAGCAGAGTCCTGGCAGTACATCACCGGCTTCGGTCAACTCTTTCCGATGAATCAGGAGATCTATCCCTCCACGGCGGTCGAAACCGGCGGTGCTATCGCCGTGTTGATGGCTGTGCCAGCCCTGGCGCTGCTGGTGGTAGCCACCCGCGTCGGATCGGCGACCCGCGATCGCCGAAGCCAGCTCGTCAACGCCCTGGGCGCCTCATGGGCCCACCGAGCCGTGATCAACGTCGGAGAGGCCTTCGTACCGGCCGCTGCCGGAACCTTGTTGGTTCTCTTCCCGGCCGCGCTGCTTCTGTCAACCGATGTGCGCCTGCCTATCACCGGCTACATCATCAGCACAGCCGACACACGCCGGGCGTGGCCCGAACTGGCCGGCGCACTTGCCGTATCGCTGGTCCTGACACTGCTGCTGGTCGTACTCCTGCACCGGGTACAGCGCTCCCAGACGGCCACTCGGCCAAGCACGTCCACTTCACGTCTGCCGAAATGGCGCATGGCCCTCTGCGTGGTTGGCGTTGTGACGATCGCCTTCAGTCAGTACGCTCCCAAGGGCCCGGACATCGCAGCCTTCCTGGTCGGCACCGTCCTGATGTGGGCCACGCTGCCCTCGGTGATTGCCCAACTGTGCGTCGCCAACGGCAAACGGATCGCCGCCCGCGGCTACCGCGACGGGAATCCCGGCCGGCTCATCGCAGGCCGCTGGACCGCGGCGCACCCTGGCGTCCTGGTGCGTCTCTCCGTGGTCTTCATCATCGGTATTGGTCTCATCAGCCACCTCCAGGTCTGGAACAGCCGACTCGGAGACAGCGCAGCCGCTGCACAGCGGACAACCGAACGCGTTGGAGACACCCTCTACACGGTTCACAGCAGCACTCTCACCTCCGGCGCCGTCAAGAATTTCTCACGCGACCTCCCTCAAGGAACGCACCTTCTGGTCGCTACCGCCCACCCTGAAGGCGACCACCCCCGCATCGACCTGGTGGGATCCTGCCCCGACCTGAAGTCCCTGCGCCTGCCCTGCCCAGACACCGCGCAGCATGTCACCACGAGCGATCCCCGGCTGGAGGAGCTGGCCCGCCCCTACGCAGGAAACCTCACTGTCCGGGCCGTCAACGGCGACTTGCCCGTCGGTAAGGTCAACGGGTCCCTCATCGTCACCGCCGATGAACCAGGACACCGTGCCGAGATCGAAAGAGCGGCCTACGCTGCCCACCCTGGCATCAACGTCGACACACCGGGAGAAGTCTGGGTGATCGGCGCCCAACAAAAGAACAATCTCAACAACTGGCTCTTCCTCTTTGGCGGTACTGGCCTAGCGCTGTTGCTCGTGGCAGGGCTGATCAGCGCCGCCGCAGAGTTTGTGCGCATCAGAGCAGGACTGGCACCATTGAGCGTTCTGACTGGCAACGACCAGGTCTTTCGCACGATTGCCCTCTGGTATCTGACTGTGCCGCTGCTGATCGCGACTGCCCTCGCGACCTTCATCACCAACTGGCACTCGCTGTTCTTCGTCGTCTCCCTGCGGGAAGGCAGATTCTCCTGGGCAGTCCTGGTCACCGCGGCCACCGGTTTCTCCCTGGCCGCTGTGGCCATCGGCCTCCTCGCGGCGTACTCCGCTCGACGCGCTGCCCCCTTCTGGAGACCCGAGGCAGACTGAGTGGACTGCTCGGCATGTCCGGGTTTCGCAGAATCAGATGATCTTGATGGTCGCGTCGCCCGGAGAGACGCACTCGTCGGTGTCCTGACGCCCGCAGCCCCGCTCCCTGCGTCACAGTGCGGGGCTGCTGCGCACCCGTCTTTGTTGGCCTGTGCCGGCCAGGGTGCACGGTTCACACAGCAGCAGGCTTCGACCGCTCTTACGAGCTGGTGCGTGATTGCGCGTGAGGTGTTCTTGCTGGTGGGTGGCATGATCCGGATGTGGCGATCATGGTCAGTCGGACGGTTCTCGCGCATCAGGTGTTCACAGGGGTCTCTCGGGGGCATCTCGCTTACCTGATTGAGGAGTTGGCCGACCCTTGGCAGGCGGTGGTCGAGGGGCGTCGTCACAGAGCCCGCGGCGGGGCCAGGCGACGTGAAGCAGGAGCCGGTGTCCGGCATCGACTGGTGTTCGTCGACCGGCTCGTGGCCACGCTGATTCATCTGCGGCACCATTTGCCGCATGCGGCGTTGGGGCTGCTGTTCGGCGTCGATCGCTCCACCATCACCCGTGCGATCGGCGAGATGCGAGGGCTGCTGGCCGAGCGGGGATGTGCGGTCCCGGACCGGCCCGGCCTGCGGCTGCGGACCTTGGCGGATGTGTTCGCATACGCCCAGGCCGAAGGCATCGAGCTGCGGCTGGACGCCACCGAAGTCCAGGTCCGTCGGCCCCCGGCCGGCCGCGGCGGACGCCGTGCCTTCGTCTCGGGGAAGAAGAAGCAGAACACGATGAAGGCCACCGTCGTCGCCGACCATGAGGGCCGCACGCTCTGGACCGACGCCCTGCGACCAGGGCGGATGCATGACGCGACCGCTGCACGCAACGAGGGCATCGGTACCTGTTTCCAGCGCTTCTCCGACGTTGAAGTCCTTCTGGACGACGGCTACCTCGGACTCCGCCGCGACCATCCCGGCCAAGCGGTGACGCCGCCGAGGAAGGGAAACAAGATCAGCCCTCCCGAGGTCCTCGAAGCCCGCCTACGAGCCCGGCACCGGCACTCCTCGAAGCGCATCACCGTCGAACACGCCCTCGCCGATCACAAACGCTGGAAGCAATTGGTCCGCTGGACCCACCGCCGGGAGAATCTGCCCGCCACCTACCGGGCCATCGCCGGCCTCGTCTCCGACCGCAACACCACCGACTGACAAAAACCCCCGGTCAGGCATCCACGTCTCAAACGCAATCACGCACCAGCTCGTTAGCTCCAGACGCTGGCGGGGGTCGAGTTGAGGTCAGGCCAGTCGAACGCAGCGTGGTGATCTTCTCCTCGGGTACGACGACGTCCCGCGCATGGGCTAGCTGCATTGACCCGCAGGGTTGTTGACTCGGTTGACCGACGGTGTCCCGGTGGCGTGGGCGCCGGGATGGCGGTGTACGGCAGTACGCGTCTAGCTGTATGGAAAACGGTAGCGCCCCACGCTGACACGGCGCCAGGAAACAGCGAGCGGCGCCGTGGACAGTTCCACGGGGCCGCTCGGGACATCGGTGACGTCCCGTGGGCATGCAGGCGCCTTCTCCTTCCACCGTCCAGCGAAGATTGACAGTTTCGGAGCGGATGAGTCTGGTGTGACGGTGCGTCGGGGTGCAGCGGGGCGGTCGGTGGTGGCGGGCAGTTCCAGGGCCGCGTGCGGCCGGGCCACGCCGAGGAGGCGCAGAGCGCAGTCCTCGGGCAGGTCGCACGTGCGGAGGGTGGTCGCATCCGCTGGGGATGCGCCACCCTCGGTGGGCGCCGCGCTGGAACGCGGTGGGCCCGCTACCTGTTCCATGTGCAGCCATGGCGCCAGGGAGCCAGCGCTACGGCGAGCCTGTCATCCGGGTGAGATCCCGGCAATGGTCGCCTGGCTGAAATTGCATCAAACTGCTGGTTTCGGGGCGCTGACCCGCGTGCTTGCTGAGACCGTTTCACTGTTGGACCACCTGTTCGTTGTGTTCCGGGCTTGACGTCCGGACAAGTGCGTATCGAAGGCTCGGGCCTTGACCGCAACGCATGGTGATGACTGCACTACTGCTGAATCGGGTCGCGCGGGCGAGGTCGATCCAGGTGCGCATTCGCCAGCGCGCGGCCCTGGCCCGACCGTTCATGCGAAGGCCGGCTCGCGGCTGTCGCGCGTAGGCACGGTGGTAAGAGGCGTCCGAGGGATGCTGCGCAGCCGGGTCCTTGCCGGAGGGACAATCTCAGACCTGGTCACCAAACTGCTGTGCGCCAAGGGGTGGATGATGTGAAGGCGATTGAGGATCTTGCGGATCGAGGCATGCGGGAAGCAGCGCGAGACGTCCTGGCAGCTATGGGGCAGGCCGCCGTTCAGCCTCTCCTGCGGGAGCTGCTCCGCGAGTCGTCGCCGGTGCGCCCGTGGGAGATCGAGTTCGTTGTGACCACGAAGATCGGGCTGGCGGCATACAACGAGGTGCTAACAGCGCTCGCCCAGGCGATGGACCAGGAGTCACGACGACGGATAGGCGGGGTGTTCACCGGGTTCAGGGCAGTCGAACGCTACATCGAAGCCCTCTCTCACCCCTCGGCTCATGTGCGCAACTACGCCGCTGTGGGGATCCAGTTCGCCCGCGCTGTCCCGCCTGGCCGCCCCCCTCAGCCCGGGCAGGACCTCGACTCCGTGATCGAGGCGCTCATTCCCGTCCTGGCTGATCCGCACCCAGAGGTGGCCCAACGGGTGGAGTGGGTCTTGACGATGCTCGGGCCGGGCGTCATCGAGCCGTTGCGGAAGATCCGCCGCGACGGGCCGGGCGCACTGCGGGCGAGGGCGCTCACCGTGCTGGCTTCGGTAGGCGGTGAGCAGGCCCTGTCCGGGCATGACCTGGCTGCCGTGGAACGGCTCATCCGGATCAAGGTGCTGGGAGAGCAGGCGATCCCCTTGGATACCTGTTCCCTCTCCTGGATAGCCGTGCCCGGCGGTGACCGGATGGGGATCATGGAGGTGCTGAGCCTTTGGGATCAGCGGCAGTGCACCTTCGCGCTGGGGCATAGCGTCGTCGCCCACGACAGCGTCGATGTCCCTGCCTATGGGCGGGTGTACGTGACACCCCAGGTGGACGGCTGGACTCTGCTGCTCGGTCCGTGGTGCAGCCCCGTCGACCCTGAGCGTGCCGAGGACGTCCTGCGCTTGGTGGCGGAGCTGAGCAGGCGCTATGACCAAGCGCAGGCGTACTACTTCGGCGAGCAGGGCGGCGGTTCGGGTTGGCTTGTCGCAGAAGCCGGGCAGGTGGTGCGCCGCTTCTTCGCCTGCTGGGGAGACGACGAGGCCCGCTTCGCCCTGGGGGACCCCCTGCTCCAGGAGACCGCATGGCGAACGGAGATGGGGCTGGCCTCATCTCCGGGCGTGGAGTCGGCCGACGACGACCCTGCTGAACAATGGGAGGACCGGGCCGCATACCTGGCTCCTGAGTTGGCCCAGGCGCTGGGGGTGAGCCCTTTCAACCTGGGCCCGCATACCCAGGTCCGCGGCACCGGGACGATTGCCCTCACCCCCTACGCACGGGAGCACGGCAAACCGAGGACTGGGGCCTATCGCATCTAGTCGACAGGCCAGAAAATGGACAGCCAAACCGACCCGCCACAACGCCCGTGACCAGGCGCCCGGATCCACCATCCGCTGACACCCACCCACGCCACCAACCCGTCTTCTCACGCGGGCGGCGGGGAAGCGAAGAATCAGCGGTGGCGGCAGTGGAAGCAACGCCGCACCGCATTCGCGAAACCACACCGCGCCATCACTGTTGCCTTCCCCACCCAGCGCGAGCCGGACCGATCCCTGTGCGCAGTCCGGCGCTGTGGAGGGCGCTGTGTGCCGGGGTGTATGCCGAGCTCGCGGCGGGTTTCGCGACCACCCGGGGAGCGCCGTGGTGGGGCTTCCTTCGGGGGAGGTTTGTGGGGTGTGGGTTGCTGGTGGGTGGGGGGCTGTCCGTGTAGCGTTTGGGGGAGCTGTCATGGTTCCGAAGTACCGTCCCCGTGTAAGCGAGTTCGCGGGGTGTTTTGCTGTTCAGTGTCTCTGAGGGCCAGGGCGATCACCTCCGGGATCCGTAGCACGCGGGTCCCGATCTTCGAGTCCCCTGGAGGACATATGGCTACCGGCACTGTGAAGTGGTTCAACGCGGAAAAGGGATTCGGGTTCATCGAGCAGGACGGCGGGGGCCCGGATGTCTTCGCTCACTACTCGAACATCGCCAGCTCCGGCTTCCGCGAGCTCAGCGAGGGGCAGAAGGTGAAGTTCGACATCACCCAGGGGCAGAAGGGCCCCCAGGCGGAGAACATCACCCCTGCCTGACCAGCTACAACACGGTGCCCCGCACAGGTGTGGGGCACCGTCTGCTCCAGGCTGGTTCGTGCGCGTTCCACGTTTCACCAGCCAGCCCAAAGCCTTATGTCCACCGCCTGCGCCAGTGACAACGTGCGGGCCGCAGACCGCTAGGAGTTGTCGTCAAAGTGTCAGGCCCACATCAGGAGCGATGCGAGGGTGACGGCTGCTTGGTAGGACTGGGCGGTCTTGTCGTACCTGGTGGCGATGCCGCGCCACTGGTCGGGTAGCCGGGTCATGTTGCCATGACCCGGCCCCCTCAGAACCGGGCATGCCTGTTTCCAGGCACCACGGCTCAAGCAAGCCCAAACGCTTCACAGAATCTGCTATTTGTTGCTGCCATCTCGTGCATGAAGCTGCTGATGGCATTCGGAGTGAACGAGTCGAAGATTCTTCACTTCATCAGATCCGCCGTCTCTTCGGTAGGCGAAGTGGTGTTTGTGTAACCGCTTCTTCATCGCGTCGAACCAGTCGATCCACTCGCGTGGGCTTTCCGGCTCATATTCAGCACCAACGATGAGCGCCTGACCGCAGAGCGGACAAAGTCCCTTCTGACGGGCTGCCAGAGTAAGGCTGATCTTGTCCATTGGCGGAGGTGTACGCGTCCTGCGACGCTGACTCCAGTAGTCACCGAGCGCGGGATCGTCAGGTGACGACTTTCCCTTGACTAGCTGATGCCTTCTGATGTTGGTCCAGGCGAACTTGGGAAGATGTGCACCTGTGGTGCGGTCACCGAAGACCCAATTATTATTCTTGGACCGGTTGAGCCTGCCGAAGTACTTATTGACGATCCAGTGCTTCGACTTCTTCGGGTGGGTGCGCTTGGCCCACTTGTAGGTGAGCGTCCACACGTAGCTGTCCAGCGCTGAGAAGGTTGCGCTGGACACCACCGTCCGGTAGTACGCAGACCATCCCCTGACGATCGGGGAGAGCTTGCGTAGTACGACTGTGATGCTCTGCCCGAGAAGAGCCTGCATCTCGGACCGCAGTCGATTCCGGATCCTCTTCACCGCATCCCTGCTTGGCGTGATGATCAGGCTGTCGCCATGGCGTCGGACATTGAAACCCAGAAAATCGAACCCTTCGGAAAGGTGAACGATCCTTGTCTTCTCTTCGTTGAATCGAAGCCCTCGGGGTTCAAGCCAGTTGCCAAGTCGCGCCTTGACCATCTCTGCCTCCTCCTTGCTCGTGCAGAACACTGCAAAGTCGTCGGCATAACGCACCAGGATCGGCGTCCCCTTCGCGGCCCACATCACTGTTCCTTTGCGGGTTGCGAACCGAACCCCTGCGGCTTCCTCCATTCCGTGAAGTGCAATGTTGAGCAACAGGGGGCTGATCACTCCGCCTTGAGGAGTTCCCTCGTCGGTGCGAGTGAAGCGTCCGTTGTCGACCACGCCCGCCTTCAGCCACTGCCGGACGAGTTCCCTGGCGGGGAAGCCGCCGACGCCGCTGAGCAGGTGGTCGTGGTCGATGCGGTCGAACGCTGCGGCCAGGTCGGCGTCGAGTACCCACTGACGCTTGGCCGTCTTGCCCTTCGCGGCGCTGAAGATCGCCTGGATGGCGTCGTGGCATCCGCGGCCTGGTCGGAATCCGTAGGACCGTGATTCGAACCGGGCTTCCCACTCAGGTTCCAGCGCATTTTTCACGCGTGCCTGGACTACTCGGTCGCGCATTACTGGGATGCCGAGCGGACGTTGCTTTCCATTGCTCTTCGGGATGTAGACACGCTTGACGGGCTTAGCTCTCCAGGGTTGGGTTTGCTGGTCGATGTCGACCGCCATGCGAGCTCGCGCCTGGGGGGTGAGTGCTCGCTCCCTGTCGATGCCTGCCGTCTTGCGGCCCTTGCTCTGCTGCGTCACCCGTTTCACGCTCACGAGCGTGTTACTGCGGCTCCGCAGCATGAGCTTTTGCAGATTGCGGACCTTCTTGAGGTCCCCTTCCTGTGTCGCTTTGAAGATCCGTTGTCTCAGGCGCCGTACGTTTCCCTCAGTTCTGGCCCAGTCGATGCAGTGCCAGTCCAGTGGTTCGCCCTGCGGTCGGTTCACTTTGGAGGTGCGGCCGGCAGTAGGGACTGTCTGTCGCATGTTCCTCCTTCGTGTCTAACTTGTCCGGCAGGTTCTGGCGTTATCACTCGGGATGCTTCAAAGGCTCACCCGGCCCACGTGGGCACCCTTTCGGGTCAGGCCATGCAGACCTGTATCCGGCGAGTTATGGCCTGGGTTGAAGGACTCCAGGGTTTTCCTCTGACCTTTCGATCCACCGGTGTTCGCTTTTTGGGCCATCCTGTTCCCGCTGGAGATTTGGGCCTTCCTTGCGGTCGGCTTACCGGGCCAAGACCCGGACCCCAACGGGGTTTCCACGTTCCACACACGTAAGTTACGGCCGGGATGGGTTCCCCCTCTATCCCGGAACCGGCGGTGTCCTCCTCCCGACCTAAAGTCCTCGGGAGTCGCCTGGCGTCTTCCAACGCCGGGTTCTATAGCCACTGATTGCAAACCATCGGGCGGCTTCAACCTTACGAGACATCAACGGGGGTTCACGCGGTTCACCCGTCCAGCCTTTCCCTCGCCTGTTGTTCCCCGATGGCCAGGGAATCCTTGGGCTTGAACGCTCAGCTTCATACCCCGCCGTTACCAGCGGCGCATGTGAGCGCGGGAACGGATTATGGACACTAATCCGGGGTCAGCACCTGTCTCCTTCCTTCGCGGCTTTCCCACTTAACGTGTGCGACTTCGTGTCGCACCTTGAGGCGGTTGAAGCACCGTTCCACGACGTTGCGGTGCTTGTAGGTCTCACGGTCGAAGGACGGCGGACGGCCGCCGGCACGGCCCCGCCGGGCCCGGTTGCGTGTCTGGTCGGCCCTCTCGGGAATGGTGTGGGCGATGCTGCGGCGCCTGAGCCAGGTGCGGATGGCCTTCGAGCTGTAGCCCTTGTCGCCGATGACGTGGTCGGGCCTGGTGCGAGGTCGGCCCGGCCCGGTCCGAGGGACTCGTATCGCGTCCATCACGGCCGTGAACTGGGTGCAGTCGTTGGTGTTCCCGCCGGTCAGGACAAAGGCCAGAGGGCGGCCTCCCCCGTCGCAGGCAAGGTGGATCTTGCTCGTCAGTCCGCCTCTGGACCGGCCCAGGGCCGGGCTTCGGAGCCCCCTTTTCGGGCACCGGCCGCGTGCTGGTGGGCGCGGACGATGGTGGAATCGACCGACACCAGCCACTCGATGTCTCCTGCCGCATCGGCCTTTGCCTGCGCGGCCCGGAGCATCCGGTCTAACGTACCGTCCGCCGCCCATCTGCGGAAACGGGTATGGAGGCTGGTCCAGGAACCGTATCGCTCAGGCACGTCCCGCCAGGCGACCCCGGTCCGGAACTTCCACACGATCCCGTTGAGGACCGTCCGGTCGTCCAACCGCGGCCGCCCCAGCACAGGCCGGGGCAGCAGCGGCCGTATGAGTTCCCACTCGGCATCGGACAGTTCATGGCGGCGTATCACCCCTCCATGATCCACGATCACTTTGACGACAAGCTTTAGGCCCGTTGAGGGTGGTCCCCGCGCATGCGGGGATGTTCCCCCCGAAGCCGCAGCCGCCGCGTACGAGCAGATGTGGTCCCCGCGCATGCGGGGATGTTCCCAGCCGATACCTGTACACGATAGGAACGGCCAGGTGGTCCCCGCGCATGCGGGGATGTTCCCCGACGAGCAGCGCGCGGACCGCGAAGAGACCGGTGGTCCCCGCGCATGCGGGGATGTTCCCTCCTCGACCGCCCGCGCCAGCGCGGATGGTTCGTGGTCCCCGCGCATGCGGGGATGTTCCCCAAAGAGTCTCCGCCAACTTAAAGTCGCGGTTCAAAGGGCTGGTGTGACCGGCTCTCGGGGTGCTCGTGCTGGTCGTCGGCGGCTGTCTGCGGAGTAGATCGTTTGTCAGCGGTTGACTTCGAGGTTCGTCAGAACGAGCAGGGGGTGGGTGGCGCGGGCGGGGTCGGTGTGGAGCTTGGTGAGGATCCGCCAGTTCTTGAGATGGGCGAAGCCGTGTTCGACCGGTGCGCGTCCGACGGCGAGGACGCGGTTGGCGGTCTTCTCGCCGGGGTGAGCTTGTGGGTGCGACTGGCGTGGTAGCCCGTGACGATCACGGGGTCGAGTACGTCGTTGTCCAGGCCGCGAAAGCCGAGTCCGCCAAGGCCCCGAGGCCAGCGGCGCGCAGGTGGGCCAGGACGTGGTCGTGGCGGGCGGCGGTGTTGTCGTGGGTGCCGCCTGGCCGGGCAGCGGATATCCAGATCAGCAGTCCCCGTTCGTCGGTCAGGGCGAGGAAGTGCAGGCCGTGATGCTGGTGTTTGCCGGAGTAGTTGAGCCGGTCGGCCTTCCCGGTGCGGCGCTGGGTGGCAATGAGGGTGCCGTCGATCAGGACCACCTCCCCGCCCTGCCTTGAGACCTTCTTCCAGGCACGGTCCAGACGCGGGGCCTGCGCGGCGATGAGGGCGATCAGCTCGTCGCGCCAGGGCGAGGGTGGGCGTGCCGGAGCTGGAGAGCATCGGCGCGACGATCAGACACCCTGAGAGGGCCGCTCCGCAGGCGACGGCGGCGTGAGCGCGCAGCCACCAGATCACGAGCCGGCCCTTCCCGTCCAAACCACCACCGACTCGGCGACCTCCTCCACTTGCCGGTCAAACTTCCTGCCCCACAGCCACCGCGCCCCGCCCACCCAACCTCTCCTCGGGCACGAAAGCTGTGCGTTCAGGGCAAACCACCGATGGAAACCGACCAGCCCACACCCCACCCTCTACAAAGGCCGAAAGAGTGACGACGGGCAGTGGGATTTCTCTGGGACTTTTCTAGGACTTCCGGCTGCATCAACGAGCATGACCAAGAAACAACCGAAAGAGTATCTACACAGGTCAGGAGCCTGACACAAGGAAACACGGCAGGTCACAGACCTGGCTGGTCTCTTCCGGGACATGTGATGGAGACGACCCGGCTCGGTTCATCTCTCTTCGTCGCACCAGCATCGAAGGAAGGGCGCGAGCGCCCACGGCGCTGCGGGGACAACGGCGGCGTGTACCTTCACGCGCAGTAAGGCCCCAGCTCGACCGACGACCAACACCGAACCCCGACACCCGCCTCAGCCCTCACTCGCTTGACGCTCATATGACGCTCGGGACCCGGAACTCACCGCAATCGCGCCCGCCGACCAGTCTCTGACCTGCATCTATCTACTATCGTGTCTGGGCCGACGTCTTCCCGATGACGCACCATGTGGAGTGCGCGGCCGTCTCGAACGGCTTTACAGAACGTCGAACTACAGATTTCGGAGTACAGGGTGGGCAACACGCCGAGGAGACTCGACCTTTCCTGATCGAGGGCGAGGGGGCAGTCAGTGATTCCGGGATCAGGTTCGGTTCAAACAGCCGAGTCGCATGCGAGGAGTCTCCTCGCAGGGGCGCACCCCACGAAAAGCCGCGCCAGTGAAAGGAGCTCGATGTCTCGGGACGCGCCGCGCCCTTCTCCCCCACAGTCAAGGTCCGCTCCCCGACTCTCGACCGGCACCCAGGACGAGCCTCCGCAGCCCGAACGGCGTGTGCCGGAGAGGAGCAGCACTGCTCGTACAGCAAGTCGGGGATCATTGTCAGATCTTTACAAGAAACGCCCTCAACCCCTATACCCCAACTCCACCTCAGAGCCCCCGCTCCATCACGAGGTCAGCAACATCCGTTAGCCATCGCATCTGCAAACACCTAGCCAACTCCTGGACCAGCCCGTGCGCGCCGATATTTCGACTGACGAATCGTCAGCAAAGTCAGCATTAGGTCAGCAAGAGTCCGCCCAGAGGTGCCCACAGCCGCCCACAGACGGGAATCCGCTCCAGCCCGGCGGACCGCACTCAGGGCCAGCCAGGCACCACCGGGCCAGGCGTTCCGCGCACAAAAAAGATGCCGCTGGCTGTATCAGCCAGCGGCATCGAAAGAACAGCATCACCGCAGGTCAGCGCACCCTTCCCCGGGCCTTCAGGGGCAGTGGGGGCAGTTCCGGAGCGGGTAGCGGACCCCCGTCGTAACCCTTCACCTCGCCGAAGCGGGAGCCCTCCATCCAGTCCTTGCGGGCGGTCTCGATCTCCGACTGTGTACGTCCGACAAAGTTCCACCACATGATCAGCTCTTCCTCGAACGGCTCTCCGCCGAGCAGCATCAAGCCGGCGTCCGATGCGGCCAGCAGGGGAAGTTCCCGTCGGCCGCAGCCCAGGTAGAGCATGGACCCCGGGCCCAGCGGTACGTCGTCCACCCGGACCTGCCCCGACATGGCGAGCACCGCGTACTCGAAGTCCGGGTTCAAGGGGAAGTTGAGGCGGGCACCCTCGGTCAGGGCGAGGTCGGCGCCGACGATCGGGGTGTAGGTGGTGCCGGGTGAGGCGGCGCCGTCGATGTCGCCGAGGATGACGGTGGCCGTGAGGCCGGGTGCCGTGATCTGCGGTAGGTCCGTGTGGTGCTGGAAGTGGGGTTCCACGTGCCGCTGGGCGTCGGGGAGGGCCACCCACAGTTGCGCGCCATGGAGATAGCGCGCATGGGAGCGGGGGCTCTCCTCGGAGTGGCTGATCGCCCGGCCCGAGGTCATCAGACCGAGTTCCCGGGGGCGGATGGTGGCGAGGCTGCCCGTGCTGTCCCGGTGCAGCACCTCTCCCTCGTGCAGCCAGCTGACGGTTTGGAGGCCCATGTGCGGATGCGGCGGCACCTGCATTCCGGGTTCGTCCGCGATGTCGTCGGGTCCGTAGTGGTCGACGAACGCCCAGGCGCCGACCATGCGGCGGCCGAGGTTGGGCAGCAGCCTGCGGACTTCGGTGGATTCACCCAGGGGCACGCGGCGGGGACTGAGGAGTTCGCGTACGGGCTCGGCGACGACGAACCCGCGACCGCCGCAGACGGCGGGGGCGGCCTGACGATCGAGATTGCTCATGGCACTCAACCTATTCCTGTGCGTGTGGGGACGATCGGCCCCACACCCCCAACAGTAGTGGAATATTCAACTACCCTCGCTCCGTTGACGCCATCAGCAGCAACGGCACCAGACTCCAAGGAGGAGAACCAGTGAGCGAGACCTACTACGAGTTCGGCACCGCCGCCGAGCGGTGGGACCGTGCGCAGATGTTCTTCGAGGCCAAGGAGTACCAGACGGCGGCACGGATCGTGCGCGGCTTGATCGACGAGGCGCCGGGCCAGGTCGCCCAGCGGTTGCTGCTCGCGCGCTCCTACTACCACTCCGCCCAGTTGTCCCGGGCCGAGACGGAACTGCGGGCGATCTTGGAGCTGGACCCGGTGGAGCACTACGCCAGGCTGATGCTCGGGCGCACCCTGGAGCGCCAGGGTCGCTCCGATGAAGCGGCGCCCCACCTCCGGATGGCCGCCGCCATGGCCGGGGAGGGCCTCGACCTCATGGATTGAGGGCCGGCCACGCGCTCTCAACTCGGGGATTGAGGAACAATCATTCTTGACTGATCGTTCCTCAATCCCCTACGGTCGTTGACATGGGACGCCCCAGAGGATTCGACGAGGCCGAGGTGGTGCGTTCGGCCGCCGAGCTGTTCGCACAGCGGTCGTACGACGGCATCTCCATCGATGACCTGGTCACCCGACTGGGGCTGCACCGCAACAGTCTGTACAAGACCTTCGGCAGCAAGCGGGGCCTCTACCTGTCCGCGCTGCGCTGGTCGCTGGAGCACGAGGTGGCTCCGCTGATCGACCGGATGTCCGACGCCGCAGATACGCCCGATGGGCTGCGCGAGGCGCTGGACACCGTCGTGAGCGGTTCCGGTCTTGATCTACTCCTGCTGGCCGCGGTCGAGCAGGCGCCGGTGGACGACGAGGTCGCCGGGTTGGTGGGCGACGCCTTCGCCGCGCTCGACGCGGCCCTCGTGCCGGCCCCGCACCCGGGAGGCCAGGACACGCCCCTGGCGCCGGTCGTCGCGCTCACCGCCCTGCTCCTCGGATCGCGCATCCGGATCAGGTCCACCGGTCCGCAAGCCACCCGAGCGGCAGGCGAGTTGAGGACCGCGCTGGTGCAGCACCTTGCTCCCCGCCCCTGAACCGACACCCCTTCACGCCAAGGAGCACCGATGGCCCGTGTCAGCATCGAAGACGGCCGACTGATTGTGGAGATGGAAGGGCTCGGCAAGCTCTGGGCACTCAAGAGCAGACTGGTCATCCCCCTCGCGCATGTCCGTGGTGCGACCGCCGACCCGGGGATCGTCAAGGAGCCCAAGGGGCTGCGCGCGCCCGGCACCCACTTCCCCGGTGTGATCACTTCCGGCACCTTCCACGGACGGGACGGCCGGGTGTTCTGGGACGTCCGCGATGCCGCAAAGGCCGTGGTGATCGAGCTGGTCGACGAGCGCTATGCGCGGCTGGTGGTCGAGGTCGCAGATCCGCGTTCGACGGTGGCTCTGGTGGAGCAGGCCATTCCCGCTCGCTGATGCGGTGGGACCGGGTCCGTCCGTACGCAACGGATCAGCGGCTGGGCGCGGGAAGTCGGGGGACGCTCGCGACCAGTCGGGCCGTGTAGGGGTGTCGTGGGGTGACCAGTACGTCCACGGTGGCACCCTGTTCGACGATGCGGCCGTCCTCCAGTACCGCGGTGCGCTCGCACAGCGAGGCGACCACCGACAGGTCATGGGAGACCATCACCATGGTCAGCCCGTGGTCCCGCTTGAGTTCGTTGAGCAGATCGACGACCTTCACCCTGGTCGTCACATCAAGGGCGCTGACCGGTTCGTCGGCGAGCAGTACCCGCGGATCGCACACGGTCGCCCGGGCGATCGCGATCCGTTGCCGCTGCCCACCGGAGAACTCATGGGGGTAGCGGTCGACGGCATCGGCCGGCAGACCGACACGTTCCAGGGCAGCCGCCACCTTGGGCACAGCGGTGCTCCGTGTGTCCAGGCCGAGCGAGCGCAGCGGTTCGGAGACGATGTGGCCCACTCGTCGACGCGGGTCGAGCGATGAATAGGGGTCCTGGAACACGCACTGCACGCTGCGGCGGAATCGTCGCATCAGCTCGCGGTCGCGGAGTCTGAGCTCATCACCGTCGAACCGTACGGCTCCTGTGGTGGGGCTGGTGAGTCCGAGCAGCAGGCGTAGCAGGGTGGTCTTCCCTGCGCCCGATTCCCCGACGAGGGCGAGGCTCTGTCCCTGTTCGACGGTGAGGGCGATGGACTGGACGACGGGCTCGGTGCGTCCCCGATAGGCGAAGGAGACATCGTCCAGTTCCAGTACGGGGGTCATCGCCCGCTCCTTGCGTCGAGTGCGGATTCCAGTTGTCGCGCACTGTTCACCAGGGCCTTGGTGTAGGGCTCGCGCGGTGTGTCGACGATCTCGGTCACGGTCCCTTCCTCCACGGCGCGCCCGTCCTTCAACACGAGGACACGTTCGGCGATCTCGGCGACCACCGCGAGGTCGTGGCTGACGAACAGAACGGCCATCTCCCGCTCGCGTACCAGGGTGTCCAGCAGGGTCAGCAGCTCCGACTGGACGGTCACGTCGAGGGCCGTGGTGGGTTCGTCGGCGATGAGGAGTGCGGGATCGCAGGCCAGCGCCATGGCGAGCGCCACTCGTTGGCGCTGGCCGCCGGAGATCTCGTGCGGAAATGCGCGGCGGATCCGCTCGGGGTCGGGCAGTCTGACCTGTTCCAGGGCCGCGGTGACGGCGTGCTGGAGCGCGGCGCCCTTGAGGCCGTGCCGGCGTGCGAGAGGGCCTGCGATCTGTCGTCCCACGCGCATCAAGGGGTCGAGCGCGGTCAGTGGTTCCTGAAAGACGATGGCCGCGTCCCTGCCGCGTACGCGTCGCAGGTTGCGTTCGCTGGCTCCGACGATCTGGTTGCCCGCCAGGTTGATGCTGCCGTGGGCGGTCATCCCGTTCGGCAGCAGGCCGAGCGTCGCCAGGGAGGTGAGGGACTTGCCCGAGCCCGATTCGCCGATGAGTCCGAGGCGTTCACCCGGTGCGAGGCGAAGCGACAAACGGTCGACGAGCGTTCGCCCGTCCGCGGTGCGGATCACCAGGTCGCGGATGTCGAGGAGGCTCATGCGCGCCTGCCCTTGGTGGCCGGGTCGAGTGTGTCCCTCAGTCCGTCGGCGATGAGGTTGACGCCGATGACGAGGAGTACGAGGAGGATGCCCGGAGCGAGCGCGCCGGCGGGCGCGTTGGTGAAGGTGGCTTGGGCTTCTTGCAGCATGCGGCCCCAGGAGGCGTGGGGCGGTGGGGCGCCGAGGCCGAGGTAGGAGAGCCCGGCTTCGGCGAGCACCGCGAGCCCGAACTGGAGGGCGAGGTTCACGATGAGGGTGGGCCAGATGTTGGGGAGCACATGGCCGGCCACGATCCGGAGCCAGGAGGTGCCCGATGTGCGTGCGGCGGTGATGTAGTCCAGGGCGAGGACCCGTTTGACGAGGATGCGGACGAGTCTGGCGACGACCGCGCTCTGTGCGAGTCCGATGGCCAGTACGGCGGAGCTGAGGGTGGCCGAGCGGGCGGCGACGATGAGCATCGCGAGGAGCAGGGTCGGGAAGGCGATGAGGATGTCGAGGAGGGCGGAGAGCGTGTCGTCGAACCAGCCCTGGGCGAACGCCGCGAGGACCCCGAGGGTGACCCCGATGGTGGCGGCGATCAGGACCGAACCGAGGCCGGCCTGAACGGCGATGCGGGATCCGTTCATCACCTGGGTGAACAGATCGCGGCCGAGTTTGTCGGTGCCGATGAGGTGGTCGGCTCCGGGGGCGGTGAGTCGTCCGCCTGAGGTGTCGTCGGAGGCGTAGGGGAGCCAGACGTACGAGACCAGGGCGAGGAGGACGATCAGACCGGCCAGGGTGCAGCCGGTGATCAGGGTGTACGACCTGCCCTGGGATCGTTTCCGTACCTCGGTGCCGGGTGGCTTCGGCTGCGGGGTTCCCGGTGTCGCGGGGACGGCGAGCGGGGTGGGTGTCGTCATCGGATGCCTCCCGACAGTCCGGTGCGCAGCCGTGGGTCGATGATCCGTTGGACGAGGTCGGCGGCGAACCCGATGAGCAGGACGGCGAGTGTGGAGACGAACAGGACTCCCTGGATCACCGGGTAGTCGTGCTGGCTGATGCCGGTGGCCAGCATCGAGCCAAGCCCGGGCAGGGCGAACACCGACTCCACGACGACCGCTCCGAGGAGGGTGGAGGCGAGTTCGATGCCGAGGATGGAGATCACGGGTACCGAGGCGTTGCGCAGTCCGTGTCGCCACATGGCCGCGCCGAAGGACGATCCGAGTGCGCGTGCGGTCCGTAGGTAGTCGCTGTCCAGGACATCGAGCGTGGCCGATCGGACGTAGCGGATCAGGGAGGCGCTCATGACGAGGGCGATGGTGACGACGGGCAGCACCAGGGAGCGGATCGCCTCACCCGGCTGGGCCCAACCGTCGGGCGGAAAGCTTCCGGCCGGTAGCCAACGGGCGTTGAGGGCGAACACGGCGATCAGGATCATGCCGAGCCAGAACACGGGGATCGCGATGCCCAGTTGCGACACTCCGCTCAGGAGTGCGCCGTACCAGGTGCGACGGCGGTACGCGGCGAGGAAGCCGGCCGGGACGGCGATGAGCACGGCGAGGACGAAGGCCGCCAGGGTCAGCGGGACGGTCACCCTGAGCCGTGCGACGACTTCGGGTTGGACGGGCAGCGAGCTGATGAAGGAGTTGCCGAGGTCGCCGCGGAGCAGCTGTCCGATCCAGTGGACGAACTGCTCGGGCAGCGGGCGGTCCGAGCCGATCGACTCCCGGGCGGCGGCGATCTGTTCCTTGGACGCGCCCACCGAGGTGAGCGCGTTGGCAGGATCTCCGGGCAGCATGCGCAGCAGGACGAACAGGACGACGCTCGCCAGGGCCAGGGACACCAGCAGGAAGGCGAAGCGGCGCAGGAGATAGCGCGCCATCAGCCCTTCTTGATGTCGTAGGCGTAGAACTGCGAGTTCAGGCCGTTGAGGGGGTAGCCGGACAGCTTGCTGTTGGCGACCACGATCTGCGGGTAGAGGTACAGCCAGTCGCTGGCTGCGTCCTGGGCGGTCTTGCGGTTGACCTTCTTCAGGAGTTCCGTCTGCTCGGCCGCGGTGGAGGACTGTTCGGCCTCCTTGACCCACTGGGTGACCTGCGGGTCGTTGTAGCCCCAGTAGAAGTCGGGGTTGCCGTACCAGACCAGGTCGCGGTCGTTGACGTGTTCCTGGAGGGTGGCTTCGAAGCCACGGTTCTTGTAGACCTTCGTGTACCACTCGTCCGGTGTGATCGTGTTGATCTTGACGGTGACGCCGACCTTGGCGAGTTGTGACTTGATGAAGGTGGCGGCGGTGGGGTGTGGGTCGTAGTTCGGTGTGTCCAGGGTGAAGCTGAAGCCCTTGGGGTATCCCGCCTCGGTGAGCAGGGTCTTGGCGCGCTCGGTGTCGTAGGCGTCGATGTGGGTGAGGTCCTCGTACCACGGGTCGGTGGGCGGGACCATCGAGCCTATGAGCTTGCCGTGGCCGCCCCACACGGACTCCAGCAGCTTCTTGTCGTCGATGGCGGCGGACACGGCCTGGCGCACCTTGACGTCGGTGAAGGGCTTGACCTTGTCGTTGAAGGCCAACAGGAGCTTGGTGGTCGAGTTGCCCTCGTTCACCTTGTAGCTCGGGTTGTTCTTGAACTGGTCGAGGGCGTCGGGCGACTGTTCGCTGGTGACGACGTCGACGGCGTTGGTCAGCAGGGCGTTGTTGAGTGCGGTGGCGTCCTTGAAGTAGCGGAAGACGACCTGCTTGTTGGTGGCCGCATCACCCCAGTATTCGGCGAAGCGGTTCAGGCTCAGTGCGGAGCCGCGGGTCCACTTACCGAGTTGGTAGGGGCCGGTGCCGTCCTCGCTCGTCTTGAGGTCCTTCGCCTCGGCGTTGATGATCCAGACGTAGGACAGGTTGTAGACGAAGGAGATGGACTTCTGGGCGAGTGTGACCGCAACGGTACGCGGGTCGGGTGTTGCGATGGTCTTGATGACTTCGAGGTTGCTCTTGCGCGCGGACTGGGAGTCTTCCGCGATCACCTTCTCCAGGCTGTACTTGACGTCCTGGCTGGTGAGCTTCTTGCCGCTGTGGAAGGTGACGTTGTCCCGCAGGGTGAAGGTGTAGGTGAGCCCGTCGGGGCTGACCTGGTGGGACTGGGCGAGGAGGGGTTCGACCTTGCCGCCGTCGGTGAGTCTGAACAGCCCTTCGTACACATTGCCGTTGAGGGCTTCGGTGACGCCCTGGCCACCACCTGCGGTGTTGTCGAGGTTCTGCGGTTCGTAGAGCGAGCCGATGTTGACGGTCGCATCGGCGTTGTGTCCGCCGCCTGATGCGCTGCCCGAGGTGGTGGTGCCGCAGGCGCTGAGGGTCAGGGCGAGCGTGGCTGCGGTGGCGGTGGCGTACAGGGCTGACTTCTTGATGCTCATGGCGGTGAGGGGTGCTTTCGTGCGGCGATACGGAACGGGGACTGGCTGATCAGTGCTGCTGGGGGATGCCGCCGCTGAAGACAGGTCGCTTCTCGCCGGCCGTAATCGGCAGGTGGAAACGATTCTGCAACGGCGGCATCGGACAGTTGTACTGATCGGAGAATCCGCAGGGCGGCACGAATGCGCGGTTGAAGTCGAGGCGCACGGTGGCTTCACCGGTCGGTGTGTCGGCGCCTTCGCCGGTCGGTGTGACGAACAGGAAGCGCCCGGCGCCGTAGGTGGTGTCACCGTTGGTCGGATCACCGAAGACGAGCAGGAGGACACCGTTGTCATCGAAGGCGCTGAGTCGATAGTCACGGCCGTCCACCGTGAGCGCGATGTCACCGGGCACAACGAGATCACGGGTGCCGCCGTTGTCCCTGATGTGCTCGAAGGCAACCTTGCGGGCTCCGGGAACCGGGGTGTAGGTGGCGTCGAGCACCCAGGAGGGGTCATAGGGGAAGGCATCCGTGCGCTCGAAGGTCGCGATCGCCGGCGAACGGGGGTCCCAGAAGCGCAGGGCGTGCTCTGACTCTCCCGTGATGGGGTCGGTGCGCTCCACCGTGGTGACCGTCACACCCGGCTCCTGTCCATGGCGGGCCGCCTCCGGGTCGGGGCGCTCGCCCCGCGGCAGCCAACGGGTCTCCACCAGGGCGAGGTTCCCGGTCGCGGACATGAGCGAGCGCTGCCGCTCGACACGCCACGCCTCCCACTCCCCCACGGGATCGGAGAACAGTTGATCAGGAACGGCACGGTGAGACACGGCATGACTCTCGCGTAGACGACTCGACGACCTCCACGCCCAAATGTCACTTGGCGTGAAGTTCAACCCAAAGCCTGATCTTTATCTTCCATAAGACGAACTAATGTCAAGTTGTGACACATGGTGAGATGAGGGCATCAGACACCCGTCCCGACCTCCCAGTCCTGCTGAACGATCTCCATCCGGTCGCACCCGGTCCGCTCCTCGAAGTGCCCGACGATCATGACGGTCGGTGACGAAGGCGGCAGGGGCCGCCTTCATGCGCCGACACTCTCCATCGAGCAACCGCACAACTTCCTTGACCTGGGCAGCAATCGGAGCTTCCACGGGCAGACCGCCAACTGGGGCAGGCATCGATCTGACTCGCCGGGCACGCCCCACCGCCCCGGACCTGGACCGCTTCAAGCCGCTCGGTGTCACAACAGTCATCGATCTGCACTGCCCCTGGTGGGATCGCGGCCAAGGGTCGGGTATCTCACCGTTCCAGCGCCACCTCCGACGAGTCGTTCGCAGCCAACACCGCATCGATCCGGCCATCCGCGGCCCATGTCCTGAGCCACCCCCGCCCGCCGTGATCACATCGCGGCATGGACGACGAGCGGCGCATCCTGATCGTGGCCTTCGACGGCGCGCAGATCCTCGATGTCGCGTGCCCCAGCGGCGCCCTGGACATCGCCAACCGGCAGGGCGCAACGCCGCAGTACACCGTCGAGCTGGCCACGCTCGGCCGGCGTCCGGCCCGCACCTCGACGGGCATCGTGCTGGGCGCGGGAAGCGAGCTGGAGTCGGTGACCGGACGGTTGGACACCCTCCTGGTCGTGGGCGGTGCCGGTACCCCGGCCGCGGCGGCGGACAGTCGACTGGTCACACAGGTCCACCGGCTGGCCCAGTGCAGTCGCCGCATCGCCTCCGTGTGCACCGGCACCTACATCCTGGCCGCGGCAGGACTGCTGGACCATCGGCGGGTGACCACCCACTGGGGGTACGGGAAACAGCTCGCCGCCGAACACCCGCAGGTGGCCGTCGACGTCGGTCCGCTCTACATCCGCGACGGAAACGTCTACACCTCCGCGGGAGTCACCAGCGCCCTCGACCTCACCCTGTCCCTGATCGAGGACGACCACGGTCCCACCCTGGCCCGCGCGGTCGCCCGCCAGCTGGTGTCCTATCTGCACCGACCGGCCGACCAGGCGCAGATCAGCATGTTCCTCTCCGCTCCTCCCCCGGGCGACCGATTGGTGCAGGACCTCACCCGCCATATCGCGGCGCATCTGGCGGGTGATCTCACCCCGCGTGCCCTGTCGCTGCGGGCGGGCGTCAGCACCCGCCATCTGGCCCGGCTATTCGCGGCCCACCTCGGAATCACCCCGGCACGGGCCGTAAGAACCGCGCGTACGGAAGCGGCGGCGCACCTCGTGCGGTCGTGCGATCTCTCGCTCGCCGCCATCGCCCGCAGGTGCGGCCTGGGGTCGGCGGAGACCCTGCGGCAAGCGTTCCTCGACCACTACGGGGTCACCGGGGACAGGATTCGCAGGATGCCGGACATGCCGCGCCCCCAGGGGCCCGCCCACCGGCAGACTTCCGCGCCATGACGAATCCTCCCTCCCAGCAGACCCCGTCGACGACCCGCAGGACGCTGCTGCGCACCACCGCCGCCGGTGTGGTGCTCACCAGCACCGGCCTGGCCGGAAGTACGGCGGCCCACGCCGCCAGCCCGGTGCGGCCGGGCCCTCGTATCGGGATCCTGCTGTACGACGGCTTCAGCGTGCTGGACGCCACCGGCCCCGCGGAGGTGCTGTCCCGGCTGCCCGGCGCCGACGTCACGATGGTGGCGCAGCGGCGGGGGCCGGTGACCACGGACACCGGAGATCTGAGGGTGATGGCCGAGCGGTCGATCGCCGATGTCAAGGAGCTCGATGTACTGCTGGTGCCGGGAGCGGGCAACCGGGGTACGACGAGTGCGATCGCCAATCAACGTCTGCTGGAGTGGATCCGCAGGATGCACCGGCGCACCCAGTGGACGACATCCGTGTGCACCGGTTCCCTCGTGCTCGCCGCCGCGGGTCTCCTGGAAGGGCGGAAGGCGACGACGTACTGGGCGTCCGCGCCCTATCTGGAGTCCGTCTACGGTGTGACCTATCTCCCGGAACGCTATGTGCGCTCTGGAAAGATCATCACCGCGGCGGGGGTGTCGGCGGGGCTGGACATGGCGCTCTATCTCTCCGCACTGATGGCCGGGGACAACACGGCCCGAGCGATCCAGCTAGCGCTCGAATACGATCCGCAGCCCCCGTTCGACTCGGGGAACGCGGCGACGGCCGAGCCCTGGCTGAAGGAGTTGGCCTTGGACCTGCTCGCCCGGTCCCAGAACTGACGGCGACAAGGTGCTGCGCCACTTGTCACCGGACACGATGGTCACCTGACGCCCGACGGTCGGGGCTGGGGCTGGGGCTGCCGACCACCGCTGTGACGTGGTGTGATGTCGTGGGGTGTGGTAGCCGGGTGGCGACACAGGTCCTATGAGAGACTGCTGATGCTGGCGGCTAGCCACAGTCCGGATGCGTGGCCCGACTGACAGTCATCCACCACTCGGACGAAATCGTGTTGGGTCTACCCAGCAGTTGACTACGGCATTTCGAGTGGGGATTTGATGACCACAGTTCGTCTGACCACATCCAAGGGCAACATCGTGCTCAAGCTTGACGATGAGAAGGCGCCCAAGTCGGTCGCCAACTTCTTGAGCTACCTCGACAGCGGTCACTACACCGGCACCGTCTTCCACCGGGTGATCAGCACCTTCATGGTTCAGGGCGGCGGCCTGGACACCAAGATGCGGCAGAAGCCGGCTCCCAAGACGGTGGAGAACGAGGCGAAGAACGGCCTCAAGAACGCCAAGTACAGCGTGGCCATGGCCCGGACCTCTGCTCCTCACTCCGCGAGCGCGCAGTTCTTCATCAATGTGAAGGACAACGACTTCCTGGACTACCCGGGGCAGGATGGCTGGGGCTACGCCGTGTTCGGCCAGGTGGTGGAGGGCGAGGACATCGTCGACAAGATCGCGCAGACTCCGACGAACGCCCAGGACGTGCCTCTTGAGCAGATCGTCATCGAGTCCGCCGAGGTCGTGCCCGACGCCGCCTGACCGCGAACCTTCCGCTCGCCCGCGTCCCCGTTCGGCTGGCGCAGGCATCGGGGCGATCGGCTCGTCGTCGTACACCACAGGGTGCACGGGGACGGACGCCGGATCGGTTCGCCCGGTGGCACCCCTGAGGGTGTCGGCCATGAGGTGAGCTGGTCACAGGCACATGGAGAGGGCTGTCCGCAGAGCGGGCAGCCCTCCGCGGTTCTCGGGAGCCCGGTGCGATGCCGACCTGGCCGATCCGCTCAGGGCTACGTCGCCCCGGGGCCGGCCCCGTTCCCCGGCCCCGCGTCCTCGATCGAGTCGAGCGGCTTGCGCTCCCGGCGGGCGGGTGTCCGCTGCACCCCCGTCCCTGAGCCACCTGCCACCCGCAACCCAGCGCCTTCGGACGAACCTCGCCCTCGTGCATCCATGGAGCCCCGCCCGCGGGAAGAAGTGGATGGAACGGATCCATGACGAGGGCCGGCCGGGATCACGACCGTAGTGCGGCTCGAAGGAAGGGCGGGTGCCATGCCTGCGACGGGCGAAGCGTCCCCGGACGTGGTGGTGATCGGAGCGGGGCTCGCCGGGCTCGCGTGCGCCCTCGACCTGCTCCGTGCCGGACTGCGAGTCCGGGTGGTGGAGGCGTCGGACGGGGTGGGCGGCCGAATGCGGTCCGACCATCACGAGGGCTTCACCATCGATCGCGGTTTCCAGGTCTTCAACACCTCCTACCCCCAGGTGAGACGACGGCTGTCGCTGCCGGATCTGAAGCTGCGCCCCTTCACCGCAGGAGTGGTGGTGCACACCGAGCGGGGCAACCTCCGGTTCACCGACCCCACCCGCTCACCCCGTCGGCTCACGGAACTCCTCCCCGGCCGCCTCGCCTCCGCACGCGATCTGATGGCGCTGGGCGTGCTCTCGGCGCGCGACGTCATCGGGCCGGTCGGACCGCTCAAACGTGCCGAGGACCGCACCACCTGGACGGCACTCTCGGCCGCGGGGTTCTCCGAAGAGTTCATCGAGCAGTTCTTCCGGCCCTTCCTGTCGGGCGTGTTCCTGGAGGACGAGTTGGAGACCTCCAGCCGGTTCTTCCATCTGGTGTGGCGCAGCCTGGGACGTGGCACGCTCTGCCTTCCCGCGTCCGGAATCGGTGCGGTGCCCGCTCAGCTCGCCGCGGGGCTGCCCGGGGACGCGGTGTCATTGGAGTGTCCGGTCGACCGCCTCACCGACGACGGTGTGCTGCTCACGTCGGGCGGTGAGATCGCGGCGCGGGCCGTGGTGGTGGCGACCGGTCCCGCGCCCGCCGCCTCGCTCCTGCCCGGGCTCTCCGTGCCCGCATCGCGCACGGTCACGACCTACTACCACGCCACGGACGGCCCCTCTCCGCTGCCCGAGCCAATCCTGTTGACGGACTCCGCGCGCCGGTTCCTCAACTCCTGTGTGCTCAGTGAGGTCCAGCCGGGGTACGCCCCCGCAGGTCGTCGTCTGATCGCGACCTCCGTGCTCGGCGACGACCAGCCCGGGCGGGAAGCGCTGCTGCGGGCGGCCTTGGCCCAGGCGTACGACACCGGAACCGACGGCTGGGAGCTGCTGACTGTGCGGACGGTGGATGATGCGCTGCCCGCCATGCCACCGCCGCAACCGCTCAGCCGTACGGCCGCGGTGGGTGGGGGTCGCTATGTCTGCGGAGACCACCGGACCACCGGCTCGGTGCAGGGCGCACTGGCCTCGGGCACCAGGGCGGCACGGACCGTGCTCCGGGACCTGACGGCGTCGATCTGATGGCCCACCCCGGCCCGACCAGCGGAACCGCTCGAACTAGTGTGGCGCAGGGTGCATCCAGAACAACGGCACCACGGGAATCCTGATCATCGGATGGTTCGACGCCATGCGGTGTTGCAGGGCCGGCCGGGAACCCCCGGCCGGGTCGGATTCGGTTCTCTGCATCTCAATGACCGGGTCGGTTTCGTTGAGGCAAGTGAACGTGACCACTCGGAGCGCGCATGTCCACCCCACCCCGAAGGGCTCGCTGGCTGATCCCCGTCGCCCTGCTCATCGCCTGGCTCGCGATCGGTGGGGGGCTCGGCCCCTATGCGGGGAAACTGGGTGAGGTCGCCACCAATGACCAGGCCGCCTTCCTGCCCCGGAGTGCGGAGTCGACCCAGGTCATCACGGCGCAGCGCGCGTTCCAGCAGCAGGAGACGGTGCCCGTCATCGTCGTGTGGACCGCTGACGACGGTGGCCCGCTGGACAGCTCCCAGCGCACTGCGGCCACCGGAGCGCTGGCCTCCGTCGCGGGTGATCGGGGTGTGGAGGGGCGGCCATCTCCCGCGCTCGCCGCACAGGACGGGCAGGCCCTCCAGGGAATCGTGCAGCTCAGCCCCGATCTGGGGGATGAACTGGCGGGCACGCTCGACCGTGTGCGCGAGGCCGCCGACGGCGTGCCCGGTACCACGGTGCAGTTGGCGGGACCGGCCGCAGCGCAGGCGGACCTGTCCGATGCGTTCGCCGGGATCGACGGTCTGCTCCTGGGAGTCGCCCTCGCGGCCGTACTGGTGATCCTGTTGCTGGTGTACCGCAGTGTGTTGTTGCCGCTGGTGATCATCCTGGGATCGGTGTTCGCACTGGGCCTGGCGTGCGCCGTGGTGTACTTCCTCGCCGACCGCGGCGTGGTGCGGGTGGACGGCCAGGTCCAGGGCATCCTGTCGATCCTGGTGATCGGGGCCGCAACCGACTACGCCCTGTTGCTCACCGCGCGCTACCGCGAGGAACTCGCGCACACCGCCGATCGGTTCCTCGCCGTCCGGGCCGCGCTGCGACGGTCCACGGGTGCGATCGTCGCCAGTGCGGCCACGGTCGCCCTGGGGCTGCTGGCGCTGCTGCTGAGCGATCTGACGAACAATCGGGCGCTCGGGCCGGTCGGCGCCATCGGCATCGTCTGTTCGGTGCTGAGCGCCCTGACCTTCCTCCCGGCGGTACTGGTGCTGCTCGGTCGGGCGGCGTACTGGCCGGCCAAACCTCCCTCGGACCAGTCGCCGTCGAACGCTTCCGGGGTGTGGACACGGGTGGCCGGTCTGGTCGACCGTGCCCCTCGCAGGGTGTGGTCCCTGGCTCTGGTGGGTCTGCTGGCCTGTGCCGCCTTCGCACCCACCCTCACCTCGAAGGGCGTCCCGCTGGACGAGATCTTCGTCAAGGACGCACCGTCCGTCTCCGCTCAGAGCACGCTCGCCCGGCACTTCCCGGGAGGATCGGGCAATCCGGCCATCGTCATCGCCGACGCGGATCGGGCGGCGCAGGTGACGGAGGCGGCCCGTCGTACCCAGGGGGTGGCCTCCGTGGCGGCGGTGACGGAGTCGGGGCGTCCGGGTGGCGGCCCGCCGCTCGTCGTCGACGGTCGGGTGCGCATCGACGTCACGCTCCAGGACGCGGCGGACAGTGATGCGGCGAAGGACACGGTGGCCCGGTTGCGCACCTCGCTGCACGCCGTGCCCGAAGCGGCGGCGATCGTGGGCGGCTACACCGCCCAGCAGTACGACACCCAGGTCACCGCGGAACGGGATCGCATGGTCATCGTCCCCGTCGTCCTGGTCATCATCCTCATCATCCTCATGGGACTGCTGCGCTCGTTGGTGATGCCGGTACTGCTGGTGGCGACGGTGGCTCTGAACTTCCTCGCCACCCTCGGAGTCTCGGCCCTGGTCTTCGAGCATGTGTGGGGCTTCGCCGGAACCGACTCGTCCGTCCCGCTCTACGGCTTTGTGTTCCTGGTGGCGCTCGGGGTGGACTACAACATCTTCCTGATGTCCCGGGTACGGGAGGAGTCCCTGCGGCACGGGGTGCGCGAAGGCGTCCTCAAGGGGCTCGTCGCCACCGGCGGAGTGATCACCTCCGCGGGCGTGGTCCTGGCGGCGACGTTCGCCGCGCTCGGGGTGATCCCGCTCGCCTTCCTCGTCCAGATCGCCTTCATCGTGGCCTTCGGGGTGTTGCTCGACACCCTGGTGGTGCGCTCGCTCCTCGTCCCCGCGCTGGTGCGGGACATCGGCCCCGCGTCCTGGTGGCCGGGGGTGTTGAGCCGGCGTCCTGGCGGGCGGGACGCCTGACGCCCGCGCGGTGCAACACGCCCCGGCAGCAGCCGGCCTCGACCGGTGCCTCCCCCTTGGGGTCTCGCCGGGGCTCGCCCGCCCCCGGCAGCACCCGACCTGATCCGAAGGGTGCTCAGCGCGGACCGCCCACGCTGATGCCCGGCCCTTCCGGCCGGTCGTCCCGGTCGTGCGGCTTCAGCTCTATGGCGATCCGGTGGGTCCTCTCACGCGACACCGAGGCCCCCGCCTCAGCGGTCAGCACACCGATGCGCAGACCACCCCTGCCGTTGCCCTCCTGCCGGATCTGTACCGCGAATTCGACGTCCACGCGCTCCACCAGGAAGCGGAGCCTGCTGTGCTCGGCATTACGCTGCGCCGCTTCCAACTCCTCCCGGATACGGCCGATCACATCGGCCAGTCCAGCGGTCTCGTCGCCTTCGTGCCCGCCCCGTACACCACTTGCGCTCATCGCGGCCCTCTCGTGACACTACGGGGGCGGATCGCCACCCATCGTGGTTATTGTTGCGGAGTATGAGGGAGCCCGAGGGAACTTCCGATACTGCGGTACGCGACGGCTGTTGGCGGGTTCGACTGTCCCAGGGCCAGACCCGCGGGGCAGCGCCCCTGGGAGCGGGAGTGCTTCTGCCCGGCGGTCTGGTGCTGACCTGCGCCCATGTCGTACTCCAGCCGCGTCGTACCCTGCGGGACGGTTCGAACGACACCCAGCCGCCCCAGCCGCTGGAACACGTGTACGCCGAGTTTCCCGCCGCCGGCCCGGCCGTGCCCCATCCGCTGCGAGCCGAGGTGTTGACCGAGCACCTTCGACCGCCCACCTCGCGCCACAGTGCGGACCTCGCCCTGCTGCGATTGGTCGAGGAGCCGACGGTGAGGCCGGCGGTCCTCCACCGCCAGATACCGGCGCGCAATGAACTGGTCCACACGGTCGGCTATCCGCAGGACCTCCCGGGCGGGGAGGACATCAACGCCCGGCTCATGGGTCGCGGCGGCCCGGGGCTCTATCCCGAATGGGTACAACTCGACCCGGAATCGGCGCCCTACGTCGTACGGCACGGCTTCAGCGGTAGCGGCGTGGTGCACAGCCGCACCGGTGGGGTCATCGGCATCCTGGTGCACCAGCACGGCACCGAACGGGTACCCGTCGCCCTGAGCCACGCCTATATGATCCCGACCGAGACGATCCTGCGGCACCTGCCGTCCGACGAACTCGATCTGCTGGTGTCGGGGCCGCGCGCCGTGTCCCACACCATCCCGCTCGCACTCACCCCACGGGCCCCGGAGCGCGCGCTCGGCCTCCGGCACACCATGACCCAATGGCTCGGCGAAGGCAGTTCTGCGGCCGGTACCGGCAGTGGTACCGGGAGGGGCTCAGCACCGTCGCAACGAACCCCCGTCGGTCCCGGCATCGGTCCGACAGGCTCCGGCGAATCGAGCCGGAACCCGCCAGGCGTCCTGGAACCCGTGGAGTTGGCCTTCGCCGCAGACAACGACCTCGACGCCCTCTCCGTCATCCACTCCACACTCATCCTGGCCGACCGTGAACGCAGCCCCCGCGCATGGCCCGGTACGGGAGCAAGGGAGCCGCTGGCCGGCTCCATCGACCTCGCGCTGGACGCGACGGGCTGGACGGCAGGCAAGCTCATCGCCCGCACGGCTGCTCGGGCCGGGCTCGACACCCCGACCGGACAGACCGCACCGACCGCAGATCCGGCCCGACTGCTGGAACGCATCGCCGCCGACGGCCCACCGCTCTCGGCGGCCTTCCTCTCCGTCGACCGGGCCGAGCCGACCGGGGAAGCGGTGCTGCCGCTGCTCCACGCACTGCTCAAGCCCGGACACAGCCGACTGCTGCTGATCTTTCGCGACCCCCGCTCCCCCCTGCTGGAGCGAGTCGCCGATGAACTCCTCGACCCCCGTTGGGCGGAGCGCCGAGCGGCTGCCGTCGCCGTACGGCTGGGCCTGCTCGCCGAACTGGAGCACAGGGACCGCAGGCTGGCGGAGGCCAGGACCGGGCAGCGTCCCCGCCCGGACAGCGAACCTGCGTCGCTGCGACTCGCCGCGCAGTTGGCGCAGTTGCGGCGCGACGGAGCCCTGCACAACAGCGCAGCACTCTGCCATGACCTGTTCCGGCTGCGCACCGCGGTGGAAGACGCCGTGCAAGCCCTGGACCTGCCGCGTGAATCGCGCGGATACCTGGTGCTCCCGCCGGGTGACGGGCTCACCGATCTCCCGCACATCACCGTGGGAGATCCGGATGACTTCGTCGAACCCGACCCCGACATCGAGTCCGAGAGCGCTGGTGGCGCAGTGCTCCTGCGGGGGCAGGAACTCCACCAGCAGTACCGGGTCGTCGGCCGACTCGGGCAGGGCAGCTACGGCCAGGTCTACCTCGCCCGCGATCAGATGCTGGAGGAACGGGCGGTCGCCCTGAAGGGGGTGCGCGATCCGGATGATCCGAGTGCCATGAAGACCGCGCTGATGGAACGGCTTCGGCTCGTCAGCCTCAACCACCCCTCCATCATCAAGGTCTTCAACTATGCCAAACACCCCAGCCATCCGGCGAGCACTGCCAAGTTCATCGTGATGGAGTTCGCCGACGGTGCTCCGCTGCACTGGGTCGCCGACCAGATCGCGCAGCGGATCGAGCCCTTCCACGACTACCGGGTGCATGAGTTCATCGCGGCCTACGGGCTGCGCATCCTGGATGCGCTCACCTATCTGCACGTCGAGCGGAAGTTCGTCTACGGGGACCTCTCCCTCAGCAATGTGATCCACTGCGGGGACGGCATCAAACTGATCGACGTCGCCGGGGTGCGTGCCATCGGCGCACCGGGCCCCGTGACCTATCCGGCTCCCGAACTGCACGCATCGACCCGCATGACCGTTCCGGCCGATCTCTACGCCGTCGGCGCGGTCCTCCAAACGCTTCTCGACCAGGCACCCGAAGATCCGTCCGGCCTGGGCACGACCTCGCTGCGGAGGGTGCTGACCCGGGCCACAGCCGCGCTGCCCGAGGAGCGTTTCGCATCCGCGGAGGAGATGTCCGTACAACTGCGCGGAGTTCTGCGGGAGTTGCGTTCCCTTCGGCTCGGTGAAGAGACCTTCGAGCCGTCGCCGCTGTTCGCCGCGGCACCCGCAGCGCTCGACGGCGAACTCGGCAAGGCGCCACCGCTCGACCAGTGGCGGCACGGCGGCAACACCAAACGGCGCCTGACCGCCCGGCCGCCCCGCCCTGCGGACGTGGCCCTGGGGCTCCCGCTGCCCAAACCGGACGGCGCCGACGAGAACTGGACCGAACTCCAACGCACCTCCTACGACGATCCGGCGGGACTGCTCCAACTCAGCAGCGCCTGGGACGAGTCACCGGAACGAGCGCTGCTGCGCTGTCGCCTCCATCTGGAGATCGCCCGCGACCATCCCGGCGAGGCCCTCGCCGAACGCGACGCCGCCCAGTGGGAACTGACCAGGGCCAAGGCCGCCATCGGCGCGCTCGGCGCGTACGACTGGCGGTTGCCCTGGCACCGCGGGCTGCTCCATCTCTCCCGTGCCGAGGTGGAATCGGCGTTGGAGTGCTTCGATCGGGTCTACGCCGCGATCCCCGGCGAGTACGCGCCCAAGCTCGCGCTCGGCTACTGCCATGAGTTCCTCGGCCGTCCCAAGGAGGCCATTGCGTTCTACGGGGCGGTGTGGCACCGGAATCGAGCGCTCGGCGGTGCCGCCTTCGGTCTCGCGCGCATCCACCTCGCCAACGGCAGACCGCAACTCGCCCTCAACTGCCTCGGCGCGGTACCCGCCGATTCACGCCACCGCACCGCCGCCCGAACCGCCATGGTGCGCATCCTCGCCGACCCGCCCGCCGACGGCTCCCCGCCCACCGTGGCCGCCGCCCGAAGGGCCTGGGTGGCGCTACACCGGCTCACCCTCAAAGAGGGGCTCACCGACCGGCACGCCCAGGCACGGCTGCGCGCCGACCTACAGGAACTCCTGCTCCAACTGGTCATCGGCGCCCAGCCCGAGCCTGCGCCACCGACGGACGACGGGGCAGGGCAGGACCCGGAGTACGAATCGCCACTCGCCGCACTCCATCGGCAGCTCGCGCGACTGCCGGAGACCATCCCCGCCCCCCTGTCGGAACGCGAGCTGAGGGAGGAGTTGGCGACCTGCTACCTCGGGCTGTCCGAGGAAGTGCCGCTCGCTCCGCGGCCCGAGAACCGGGAGCTGGCCGAAGCCCTGGTGGACAACGCGTACCGCACCCGCCCCTTCGGTTTGAGCCACCGCCGCGGCGAACCACGGCATGAGCTGTTCCGCAGCTGGTTGCCGTCCCGGAAGTCCCGACAGAACCGACAGGGTGGGCAGCCATGACCGACCGCCGATCCCGCGCTCCGGACACACCCCACCCCGTCCGACAGATCCCCGGACGCCTGCTGCACCGCCTGGTGCGACCTGCCGCCTGGCATGCGGCGGGGCGCATGCTGTGGCGTTGGGCGTCGGGCCGTACGCCCGGGGACGACCGCAAGCCGACCGCCCAGTTCCTGCTGGGCAGGATGCTGCTGTTACCCACCGTGTCCCTCACGGTCCTGACCCTCGCGGCGACCGCGTACTTCCATCTCCACGGCCGTACCGAACAGTTGCGCGACCGCCACTCCCCCGCCCTGGTCGAACTGACCCACGCCCGGGTTTCGCTGACGCTCGCGCAGTACGAGGCCGGGCGCCGTCTGGGCTCGCGCGATGGCGCCCCGCTCCCGCAGACCGATCTCGTCGGGCTCGGCGAGCGCTATCCCTCGTTGCTGACCGAGGCGTCCCAAAGCCTGAACAACGCGGCCCAGACACGGGCTCTGAGCAGGGCCCAGGAGCAGGAGATCCGAGTGGTGTCGGGGCTGGTCGTCGCCTATGACGACTGGATCAACTGGGCGAACAGCCACCACGACAACGACGGACTGCGCCGTGCCGGCCTGGAGTACGCATCGGGACTTCTGGGCGACGGCAGGGGCCGGGCCGCTTCCACCGCCGTGCTGGATCGCATTCGGACTCTGGAGCACGAGCTTCGCACCGACACCGCCGACCTGTCGGGGTGGGGCCCGCTGTCCGCGACCACCGCATCGGCCGCCGTGCTGGTCTCGTTGCTCTTCCTGTTCCTCGTCGTGGGCACGCTCGACTTCATCCGCGGGCAGTTGCGCGTGCGGAGCCCCTTGCTGACGGTCCACACGGTCCCGGTCGTCCTGGCGCTGGTGATGGTGGCATTCGGCATCGCCGGTCAGCACCGTGCGCAGCACCATGTGCGCGACATGGCCGAGCGGCTCGGACGGATCGCGGTTCCGCACGGGGCGAACACCGGGATCAAGGACGAGATCAAGAACGAGATCGGAACCGACGCCAGGATCGAGGGTGAGGCCGAGCGTCTCTCGGCCGACCTGGGGAACGCCCATCCGCAGGAATGGACGCTGATCGTCTCCGTGGGCCTCGCCCTGGGCGCTGCGGGTGCACTCGCCTGCGGGTTCACACTCTTCCACTACGGCCGCAGACACTTGGCGATCCACTGGAGGACGTTGTGAAGAGGTCCCGCCCGCTGTTGCGTTCCGCTCTGGTCTGCGCCCTACTGGCCGTTTCCACGCTCGCCTCCGCCAGTTGCTCGACCGACGAACAACGGACCCTGGTGGTCCTCGGGCCATGGACCGACGGCGAGGAGAAGCCGTTCGAAGCGACGCTGGCGAAGATCAGCAAGCGCACCGGGACGCGGTACGTGTACGAGGGCACCCGCTCCCTGCGGGAGACACTGGTCGCCCAACTCCGCACCGACTCACCGCCCGATGTGGCGATCCTCAACGGTCAGGGCGAGTTGGCCGAGTACGCCCGCGAAGGTGACGCCAAACCGCTGCCGGAGAGGCTGGCAGGGGCCGCGATCGCCCCATGGGCGCCCAGGATCACACTCCTCGATGAGAACGGGGAGCAGCGGCAGCACGCCTACGGGGTGCCGGTGCGGGTGGACCTCAAGAGCATCGTGTGGAGTCGTCCGGGTGAAGCGGCCGCGAAGCCCCGATGGTGTCTGGGCATGGCATCGGGCGCCACCTCGGGGTGGCCGGGTACGGACTGGATCGAGGATCTGCTCCTGCAACTCCACGGCCCCCAGGTGTACGAGCGCTGGGCGGTCGGGGAGATCGCCTGGAACGACCCACGGGTGAAGGACGCATGGAAGGCGTGGCGCAAGCTCCTCGTGGCGGGCGGCCCCGGAGCGGGGGCAGCGGCGGTCTCTACGCCCTTCGATGATCTGGGTGATGGCGGGTACGGGCTGTTGAACCGCGGTGACTGCACCCATGAACACCAGGGTTCCTTCATCCGCCGCCACTACGGCGACGATGTGCTCCCGGCCGCCACCTCCGATGTCGTACCGGGGTTGCCGAGGGGCGGCCCGCGAGTCTTCGAGGTGTCGGGCGACATGGCGGCGGTGTTCACCTCCAGTGGCGCGGCGTGGGAGTTGATGGCGCAGCTGATCGACCGCAGGACCCGCAACGACTGGGCGACGGCGGCCAAACCGGCGGAGCGCCCGTTGTTTCCCGATGGCGGTACGGGGCCGAAGCCGGTGACGGCGGGTACGTCGGCGGTGTTGAAGCTCTTCGCGGGGGCGGACGAGATCTGCTTCGATGCCTCCGACGCCATGCCCTCCACGCTGCGCGGTGCCTTCCAACGGGCCGTGCTGGAGTTTCTCCAGACGCCGGAGGACGACGCCCTGCTCAATGGTCTGCTGGGCCAGTTGGAAGCGGAGCGGACCTTGCAGGCGGAGGCGGGGGCTTTCGCCCTGGACCAGCTGTGCGGCCGGCCGCGGAACTGACGCTGCGTCAGCGCCCGGGCGCCCGGACGGCGGCGATCCTGCCCTGCCCCTGCCCGAGGGTGTTCAGCGATCAGCTCAGCTCTGCCGGAGCCCGGTGAGTTCGGCATCGATGGCGCCGCGCATCAGCTCGCGTGCACGGGCGATCGTGATGCCGTCGCTGAGCCATCGCATGCTGAGTCCCTCCAGCAGGGCGGTGAGTCTTTCGGCGGCGGCGGAGAGCGACGAGGCAGTTGCCTCCGGTCGGGCCCGGCCCAACAGGACGGCGACCTCCTGTACCCATACGAGGGTGGCCTTGGCGAGGTCCTCGCGCAGCACCTCGTCGAAAACGGCGCTCGCCCTCAGCTCGCCCCAGGCAGAGCTGTTCTCCCGAACCTCCGCGGTGTCCTGTAGCTCCAACAGGAGGGAGTCCGCCAACTCCTCCTGCGCAGTCAGCGGCGGGTCGTCCGGATCACGGTCGTTCGTGTAGCGCTCGGCACGGTCGCTGATGAATTCGAGGGTCTGGCGCAGGACGCCCGTACGGTCCTTGAAGTGGTAGTAGATCAGGGCGGTGGAGACACCGGCTTCGGCCGCGAGTTCCTCCACGCGCAGCCCTCGGACACCGCGCCGAGCGATCACCCGGGCGGCGGCTTCGAGGATCTGAGTGCTGCGAGACGCCATGGTCCGCACCTTACCCGGGCGCCACCGAGCAGGCGTATGCAGCCTGTCACCGGATGTGCGGGCCCATGACCTGCACGGACCGCATGGTGGGCAGAAACCGCTGCTCTGCACTCAACGCTCTTGGGGACACCCGATCGACGAGGCGCGCAAGGCCGGCCCTACCGGCCTCTTCGGCCAGTTCCGAGTTTGACTGAATTTTCAGTCAGTGTCACAGTGGCGACATCGGGCCATTGCGCTTTTCATCCTGAATTGCTGCCTTTCGCGGCTTTGGGCGCGCACCCTTGTCCCAGGGGCTCGCGCCGCCGCCCGGGCCGGATCTGCTCGTTCCGCCCCAGTCCCACGATCGGAGTCCCATTGTGAAGCCCTCCCCCACCCGTCGGAGTGCCCTGGGTGCCCTCGCCGGGCTCGGCGCCGTCGTCTTTGCCGCAGCCGCCTGCGGCCCCTCCGGGGAAGGGGGACGGTCCAGCGGCCCCGTCGACTCACCGCAGCAGGCTGCGACGGGCCCGGGGCGGCGGCTCGGCGCCGAGTGGGAGAGCCACACCCGCACCTTCATGTCCTGGCCGGCGCTGTCCTCGGTGTGGGAGGAGGACCTGCCCTACGTACGGAAGGACATCGCGAGGATCGCCCGAGCCGTCGGCGAGTATGAGGCGGTCGTCATGATGGCCCGGCCCGCCCAGGTGAGCGCGGCCCAGCGGGCCTGCGGCTCTCAGGTCGAGGTCATTCCGCTCGCGGTGGACGACCTCTGGGCCCGCGACACCGTCCCCGTCTTCGTGGAGGAGGGCGGCAAGGTCGTCGGGGTGGACTTCAACTTCAACGGCTGGGGCGAGAAGCAGGAACACGCGAACGACGCATTGGTCGCCCGTACGCTGCTCCAGAAGTACCGGATCCCACGGGTGCAGGCACCGCTCATCTCGGAAGGCGGCTCCTTCGAGCCCGACGGCGAGGGCACCCTGCTGATCACCGAGAGTTCGATCGTCAACGACAACCGGAACCGGGGCAAGAGCCGGGACACAATCGAAGCGGAGCTCAAGCAGACGCTGGGCGTCGAGAAGGTGATCTGGCTCGCGGGTGTGCGCGGACAGGACATCACGGACGCCCATGTGGACAGCCTCGTGCGCTTCACGGCACCCGGCGTGGTCCTGCTGGACCGAGCGCACCCGAGCACCCCGCCGGACTCCTGGTCGCGCTCCGCCGACCAGGCGAAGTCCGTCCTGTCACGGGCGACGGACGCCCGCGGCCGGCGCTTCGAGGTCATCGATCTGCCCCAGCCGGATCTGAACAGGATCACCGGCGAGGGCGACGATTTCGTCTCGACGTACGCCAACTTCTACATCGCCAACGACGCCGTCTTCATGCCCAGGTTCGGCGACCGCAAGGCGGATGACCGCGCCCGCGGCATCCTCCGGGAGCACTTCCCCGAGCGGGACGTCGTGCCGATCGAGATCGACACGATCGCCTCGGGCGGCGGTGGCATCCACTGCGCCACCCACGACCAGCCCGGCAAGCCCGCCGCGTGACGGCCTCCCTCACGCTCCGCCGATGACCGTGCCCCGGCACCGCTGACCCGGTACGCAGCAATGCAGAGGTCGCCCCGAAGCGCCGGCGCTTCGGGGCGACCTCCACTGAGCGTCGAAAGGGCTGCTCCATCCCTTTCGGACGGACCGTTCGCGAGACTCAGCCGGCGACTCGGGCCATCCACGCCTCGATGTCGTCCGCCGACCGGGGCAGCCCCGCCGACAGGTTGTCGTGGCCGTCCTCGGTGACGACGAGGTCGTCCTCGATCCGGACGCCGATGCCGCGCCACTCCTCGGGCACGGTGAGGTCGTCCGGCTGGAAGTAGAGGCCGGGCTCCACCGTGAGCACCATGCCGGGCTCCAGGACGCCGTCGACGTACTCCTCGTTCCGGGCCTGCGCACAGTCGTGGACGTCCAGACCGAGCATATGACCGGTGCCGGCCATGGTGAAGCGACGCTGGAGACCGAGTTCGTATGCGCGCTCGGCCGGGCCCTCGATGAAGCCCCACTCGACGAGTGTGGCCGCCAGGTGGCGCTGGGACGCTTCGTGGAAGTCGCGGTACGCGACGCCCGGCTTGACCGCGGCCATGCCGGCTTCCTGGGCCTCGTACACCGCGTCGTAGACCTTGCGCTGGAGGGGCGTGAAGGTTCCGCTGATCGGAAGGGTGCGCGTGACGTCGGCCGTGTAGAGGGTGCGGGTCTCCACTCCGGCGTCGAGCAGGAGCAGATCGCCCGGACGCACGGGGCCGTCGTTGTCCGTCCAGTGCATGATCGTGGCGTGGTCACCGGCGGCGCAGATCGAGCCGTAGCCGACGGAGTTGCCCTCCAGACGCGCTCGGCGGAAGAAGGTGCCCTCGATCCACCGCTCGGACGATGCGATCGCCACGGAGAGCTCACCCATCACATCGGTGAATCCGCGCACGGTGGAGTCCACGGCCTTGCGGAGCTCCGCGATCTCCCAGTCGTCCTTGACGAGACGGAGATCGCTGAGCGCCTCTTCCAGTTCCTCGTCGCGCTCCTCGTCCGTGGTGACGGCAGCTTCCAGAATCGGATCGATGCCACGGACGATCCGGGTCGGCACGGCGGAGTCGGCGGCGAGGTCGTCGGCCGCCGCGCGGACGTCGCGACAGGGCAGTCCGAGCACGAGCCCCGACTCGGCGAGCGAGCGCCGTCGGCCCATCCAGAGCTCCGCCGTGACGCCGGTCCAGAACTCGTTGTCGTCCCTGCCGTCCCGGGGGAGTTGGTAGCAGTAGGCGTCATGGCCACCGTCCGTGCGGGGTTCGAGCACGAGGGCGCAGTCCCGGGCCTGGTCTCCGGTCATGTGCACATAGCCCGTGTACGGCCGGAAGGGGTAGCTGTCGTCGTTCGAGCGGACCTTCAGATTGCCCGAGGGGATCACGAGGCGTTCGCCGGGGAAACGCGCGGAGAGCGCGGCACGGCGGTGGGCCGCGTACGGGGCCTGCTCGTCGAGTTGCAGATCGTGCCGCTCGGTGTCCGCCCACCCCGTCCGCATCAGCGCGGACAGTTCCTCGGAGATCTCCGAGTAGAGACCGTTCTTTCGGCCCTTCGCCATGTCGTACACCTTCCCCTGGGTTGGTTCGTCGCCGGCGAGGGACCGTGGGAGCCCTACGGACCGGCTCGCCCTCGGTACGGCTGGGGCGCGCCCTCGCTGCCCCCGGTCGTCGGCGGCCTTCGGAAGGTACCTCGCAACCCACCCACTCGGTGCCCAGGAGTGCCACTGGCACAGATCGGCCAAAGCGGAGAGTGGATACATCGATAATGGGACGTATGAACAACGCGAAGCTCGGCGAGGCCCTTCGGCTGCTGGGGCTCGACCAGGCGGCGGCCCGGGTCTATCTGACGCTCCTGGAAACGGCCCCCGCCCCGCTGATCACGATCGCGGAGGCGGCCGGCATGGACGCCGCGGAGCTCGCCACGGCCTACGACGCACTGGTCGATGCCGGTCTGGCCAGTGCTGCCCACGCGGACGAGGACGTGGTCGCGCCGGTACCGCCCACCGCAGGTCTGGAGATCCTGGCCCGGCACCGGGCGGCCGAGGTGGAGGAGTCGCGCATCGCCGTCGGGGGCGCGTTCGAGTCGTTCCGGCGACAGCGGTTGGCCGCGTACAACGACGATCTCGTGGAGGTCGTCACGGGCGATGCGATCGGCCCGAGGATGCGTCGGGCCTGGGCGAGCGCCCGGGAGCAGATCCGACAGTTCGAGTCGCCGCCCTACTTTCCCCTGCCGGGCGCCACGGACGACGCACTGGCCACGCTCGCCCGTGGTGTGACACAGCGCGTCGTGTATTCGCGTGCGTCGCTGGAGGAACCGGGCCATCTGAAGGACGTCATCGAACCGTGTGTCCGCGCGGGCGAGCAGGCGAGGGTACTGCCTTCGGTACCGGTCAAACTCGTGATCATCGACGAGGCGTACGCCCTGGTGTCGTTGTCGATCAAGGAAGCCGATGTGCACAACACCATGCTGGTGGTGCAGCCGTGTGGGCTGCTCTCGGGGCTCATGGCGCTGTTCGAACTGTCCTGGCAGAGCGCGCTGCCGTTTCAGGGCCGCACCACCCGCCCGGGCGGTCTCCCACCGGCCGACCGACGTCTGTTGTGGCTCCTCGCGGGCGGTGCGGGTGATGATGTCATCGCCCGCGAGCTGGGGATCAGCCGCCGCACACTGTTTCGACGCCTTCAGATCCTGATGGCTCAACTGGGCGCTGCCAACCGCTTCCAGATGGCCTTGCAGGCACAACGCAACGGATGGTTGTGACGAGCACGGCAGCACGGGCGGGCGATCAGTCGGACGGGGCTCGTACTGCTTCTGCACAGCGACCCTGAAGCCCCGAGCCTGATCCGTCGAGAAGACCCCGTACGCCTTGGACCGCCTTCCCATGCATCCGTCCTCCCTCAAGTGCAGGGCCGGCTGCAACGATCGCCGTAACCATCAACAGGCCCGGCAAGCCATTCCCCCGACGCCCGGGGAAGCCGGGTCGCCTCCGCTGCTGACGATCCCGTCCTGACCTGCGGCAGGCAAATACTTGCGGCGAGGCTTAGGTAAGCCTTACCGTATCCACTCCCACCACTCAGGGCTCGACCGTCACATCGGTCCGCCCGCGGCGAGCGCTTCACCGACGCAGCCTGGCCGTCCGCTGCCGGAACCTCGCCGACAGGACCCACGTGAATCACTCCGCCTTTGGGCTGCACAGCCCTGCCCGCGAACACAGCGCCTGCGGCGTCGGCTTCATCACCCGCCTCGACGGGGTGCCGTGCCACGACGTCATCCGCAGGGGCGACGAAGCACTCCGCGCGATCCCGCACCGCGGCGGCAAGTCCGCCGAGGGGGTCGGCGACGGCGCCGGCGTCAGCGTCGACCTGTCGGTGGAGTTCTTCAGCGCGATTGCCGGCGAGGAACTGCGGGCCGGACACTTCGGCGTCGCGAACTGCTTCGTTCCGACCGACCCCGTCCGCCGCGAAGGCGCGTTGGACCTCGTCGGCCGGAGCATCACCGAGCAGGGGTTCGATGTCCTGCTGGTCCGCGATGTCCCGGTGGACCACACCGTCGCCCGACCCGTGGCCGAGCAGTACCAACTGCCCATCGTGCAGTGGGTGTTCCGGGCACCCGACAGCTGGCGGCGCCCCGACGTCGACACGGCCGCCAACCGCGCCCTGCTCTCCGTGGAAGCCGTCGCCTATGCCGAGAACGCCTTCGCCGGTCTGTACCCGCTGTCCCTGAGCGCGCGGACCCAGGTACTCAAGGGGCGGCTCAACTCCGGTGAGGTCATCGGGTACTTCCGCGACCTCGGCGATCTACGGCACTCCGTCCGATCGCTCTACTTCCACACCCGGTTCTCCACGAACACCGAGCCGCACCCCACCATGGCGCAGCCCTTCCGGCTGATGGCACACAACGGGGAGCTCAACACCGACCGCAAGAACCGGCTGTCCGACGAGGCACTCGCCCGCGCCCGCACCCGGAGCATCGTGCGTCCGCCGGGGCAGTCGGACTCCAGCCGGCTCGACCAGACCCTGCAGAGCCGGGTGTTCGACGACGGTCTGGACATCGTCGAGGCCGTCGTGTCGCTCATGCCGCCCGCGTGGGAGAACGACCGGACGCTGCCCGTCGCCGTCCGGGACATGCTGGAGTACTTCTCGCTGTACGAGGAGAAGAACGACGGCCCGGCGGCCGTGATCTTCAGCGACGGGGACGTCATCGGCGCCCGACTCGACCGGCTCGGCCTGCGCCCGCTGCGCACCGTGGAGACCGCCGAGTACCTCATGGTGGCATCGGAGGCCGGGCAGGTCGCGTTCCCCGACGACGAGGTCGTGCACCGGGGCCGCATCGAGGCGGGCGGCATGCTCGTCGTCGACCACCGCGCCGGCCGACGGATGCGTACCGGCGAGGTGCTCGACGCCCTCGCCGCACGCCGGCCGTACTCCGAACTGCTCACCGCGGCCCGGGTGAACCTCGACGATCTGCCGACACCCGACTACGTGCGCGGTACGAAGACGCTCGGGTACGACGGCGATCTGACCCTCGCCGGCCGGTACGTGGCGTACTCGCTGAACCAGGAGAGCTTCAGGTTCATGCTCGACCCGATGCTCGCCCATGGGTCGGAGCGGATCTCGGCCATGGGCTACGGCAACGCCATCAACGCGCTCAGCGACACCGAGGGCGGCATGGCGAAGTACTTCTCCCAACGCTTCGCCCAGGTCACCAACCCCCCGCTGGACAGCATCCGCGAGGCCGACGGAATGAGCATGCGGGTCGCACTCGGCCCGAAGCCCGACGGCACCGGGAACACGAACGGCCGGCAGCTCGTGGTGAACTCGCCCGTGCTCGGTCACCTCGACATGGTCCGGCTGCGCGACCAGCCGATCGTGCCGCTGGCACGGTTCGACATGCTGTACGAGCCCGTGGCCGGCGATGTGACCGCGAACGCGGACGCCCTTCGCTCCGCGCTCGGACGGCTCTGCGACGACGTCGAGCGGTTCGCCGCCGCGCAGGGCGGCATCGCGCTCCTCAGCGACCGGGCGATCTCATCGACACGTGCGCCGCTGCCGGTGATCCTCGCGGTCGCCGCGGTGAACCAGCGCCTCATCGAGACCGGGCTGCGCCTGCGCGTGTCGATCGTCGCCGAGAGCGGTCAACTGGCCTCCTCACACCACGTCGCGACCGCGCTCGGCTTCGGCGCATCGGCCGTCTACAGCCTCAGCGCACGACTGCGCGCCGAGGAGAAGCACCCGAGCGCCCCGGCACCCGCGGGTGAGATCACCGAGACCGACCGGGCGCTGGCGCGGTTCCGCAAGGCGGCCGAGAAGTCCCTCGCCAAGACGATGGGACGCGTCGGGCTGTGCACCGCGGAGAGCTACATCGGCGGCGAGTTCTTCGAACCGAACTACCTCGACACCCGTGACGATGTGTTCGCGCGGACCTTCCCGCACATGGAGGCCCCGGTCGGCGGTGTCGGGTTCGCCCGGATCGCACAGACCGCAACGGACTGGCACGAGCAGGCCCGTACGGTGGAGACCGAGCAACAGATTCCGCTGCTCGGCCTGTTCAAGGAGCGGTCGGACGGCGCCGGGCACTCATTCGGTGTCACGGCCGTGCGCGGCTTCGGCGGCATGACCGAGGAGCGGCCGGAGTTCGGCAGGCCGGACGACTCGGACGCACTGCGCCTCCTGACGCTCGGCCAGCTCGACGACGCGTTCGGCATCACCGACGCCGCGTACCGCAACACCGGGTACGCCGCCCTCGACGACACCGAGATCGACGCGTTCCGGATCACGCCCGGGTACCGCGCCTTCCTGCGGACGACACACGAGGAGCGCCTTCGGCGTCCCTCCGCGCTCCGTGATGTGCTCGCCCTGCCCGCGGACGTCACGGCGCTGCGCACCCCCGAGGACTTCGCCCGAGAGCTCGGCCGGTTCTCCACCACCGGCAATGCGAGCGTCACGGTCCGCGGTGTGAACGCATCCGTGGCAGAGCCGCCCACGGGCGACGAAGGGCAGGGCGGCGCGATGACCGTCCGGCTGTGCCTGGCCGCCCCGGGCCCCGACCGCGCCGAGCGGCACACCGCACTCGCCGCCGGGCTGGCGCTCGCGCACCCCGGCGAGGTCGAGACGCTCGACGTGGCTGCCGACGGGGTCCTCGTCACGGCCATCGGCACCGCCGCACGGCTCCTCGCGCTCTTCGCGAGCGCACCCGACAGCGTCCCGCTCGACGAGGTGCAGCCCGCGCACCGGATCACCCGTGCGCTCGCCTCCGGCGCGATGAGCCACGGCGCGCTCGTGGCGACCGCGCACGAGGCCGTCGCCCACGGCACGAACATGGTCGGCGGCATGTCGAACAGCGGGGAGGGCGGTGAGCACCACTCCCGGTACGGCACCATCCGCGGCTCCCGGATCAAGCAGTTCGCGTCCGGCCGGTTCGGGATCTGGGCGGGCTATCTCGCCGACCCGATGCTCCAGGAGCTGGAGATCAAGATCGGGCAAGGTGCGAAGCCGGGCGAGGGCGGCCAGTTGCCCGCGCCGAAGGTCACCGTCGACATCGCGGCGGCGCGCGGCGGCACCCCGGGCATCGAACTCATCTCCCCTCCGCCGCACCACGACACGTACTCGATCGAGGACCTCGCGCAGCTCATCCACGACTGCAAGGCCGCGCGGGTGCGGGTGATCGTGAAGCTCGTCTCGTCGGAGGGCATCGGCACCATCGCGGTCGGCGTCGCCAAGGCGGGCGCGGATGTGATCAACGTCGCCGGGAACACCGGTGGCACGGGCGCCGCGGCGGTCACCAGCCTCAAGTACGCGGGGCGTTCGGCCGAGATCGGTGTCGCCGAAGTGCACCAGTCGCTCGTTGCGAACGGACTGCGGCAGAAGGTCGTCCTGCGCTGTTCCGGCGCGCACCAGACCGGCGGCGACGTCGTCACCTCGGCACTGCTGGGGGCCGACAGCTTCGAGTTCGGCACGACCGCGCTGATGATGCTCGGCTGCGTCATGGCGAAGAACTGCAATGTGAAGTGTCCGGCCGGCCTCACCACGAACGCCGAGGCGTTCGAGGGCGATCCGCGTGCACTGGCGCAGTACCTGCTGAACATCGCGCACGACGTCCGGCAGATCCTCGCCCGGCTGGGGCTGCGGTCCCTGCGGGAAGCTCGGGGACGCACCGATCTGCTCCAGTTGCTTGACCACCCCGCGAGCATCGGGCGCCTCGATGTTCGCCACCTTCTCGCGCACGTGCCCGAGAAGGTCGTCGAGGACCCGGAGTACCTGGAGAAGGACTTCACCACCGACGACGCCCTCATCGAGCACGTCCGTGCCGCCCTCGTCGACCGGCGCGAGACGACCGCACTCATCGAAGGCATCCACCTCGGCAACAGCGACAAGTCGGTCGGCGGGCAGCTCGGCATCGACGTCGAACGGCTCCTCAACCATGAACTGGACGCCGACGACCTCGCCGGCGCACCGGCGGTCACGGCCGACGACCGCGGTCGCCGTCGCCTCGTGGACGGCGCCGTCCGGATCCGCACCACCGGGTCCGCCGGCCAGTCGTACGGGGTGTTCTGCAACGACGGCATCACGCTCGAACACACCGGCACCGCGAACGACGGCGTCGGCAAGAGCCAAAGCGGCGGCCGGATCGTCGTCCGCGCCCCGGGAGGCGGCGACACCGAACGCGGCGGCAATGTGCTCATCGGGAACTTCGCACTGTTCGGTGCGACCGGCGGCCGGACGTTCGTACAGGGGGAGGCCGGTGACCGGTTCGCCGTACGGAACTCGGGGGCGACCGCGGTCGTCGAGGGCGTCGGCGACTTCGGCTGCGAGTACATGACCGGCGGTACCGTGCTCAACCTCGGTGGCTTCGGCAAGGGCCTCGGCAACGGCATGAGCGGCGGGTTCCTGTACCAATACGACCCGACGGGCGAGCTCCCCGGCAAGGTGAGCGCAGATTCCCTGCTCGTGTTCCCGGTGACGGACACCGAACACGGCACCTTCCACGAGGAAGCGGTTCGGCTGCTCCTGGAATGGCACCTGGCCGCCACCGGCTCCCAGCTCGCGGCCCGGCTGCTTAACGACTGGGCGAGAGAGCGGCGCCATGTCTACTGCGGGATGCCCCGGGCGCTGCTGCTGTACCAAGACGCGTCCGAGATCCTCGCAGCGGCGACCAGGACCGAGCTCCTCGACGAACTCGCGAACTCGATCGCGACGGACAAGCTCCGGGCGTTCAAGGTCGACTACCGCGACCGCCGCACCGTGCTCGGCGGCCGTGCCCCCGCGCTCGGCGACCAGGGCGGCGACGACATGTTCTCGCTCCTGTCGTCGTACACGGTGCTCGGCGTCGCCCAGGACCTCGCTCTCAAACGGGTGCCCGGCGCGCTCGGCCCGGACGACCCGCGGGTCGCCGATGCCGTCCGCAACCTCGTGCTCACCGAGGACTTCTTCGTCAAGCAGCGCGTCGTGAAGTATCTGCGCGGCACCCTTGAGCGGTTCAACGACGACGAGCTCGCCACGCTCATCGCGATCAAGCGCCTGGACGACTACAAGTGTGCGCTGAGGCAGCGGAACAACCTCAGTGTGGACGCCCCCGGTACCTACGGCTGGATCATCCACCAGAACAACAAGAACGCCGGCCGTGTCCGCGCCGCCCGGTTCGACGAACTGCTCGCGACCGCGGCACTCGCCGACATCGCCGCCAGCGCGGGCCGTCGCACCCCGCCCGCCCCGACCGAAGCGGTGACCACGTGACGCTCATGTCCCCGACCGGGTCCCTCATCCCGGCCGACGCCCCGTTCTCCGCCGAACAGGAGGCGTGGCTCGCCGGGTTCATCGCCGGCATCGCAGCGGCCGGTCGGCAGGACGCCACGGCCGGCGACGCTCCCGTGGCGACGATCGACGTCCTGTTCGGCACCCAGACCGGGACCGCCGAGTTCCTCGCCGGCGAGATCGTCGCCGGTGCCCGTGCCCGTGGTCTCGGTGGGATCGCCACCGCGCTCGACGAGATCACGCCCGAGCAACTCACCGCCATGTCCCACCTGCTCATCGTCACCTCCACATACGGCGAGGGCGAGATGCCCGACAACGCCGGACTGTTCTGGGAAGCGCTCCAGGCCGATGGAGCACCCCGGCTGGAGGGTCTGCGGTACGCGGTCCTCGGGCTCGGCGACCGGGGGTACGACGACTTCTGCGGGGCCGCGAAGCTCATCGACACCCGTCTGGAGCAGCTCGGCGCCGTCCGTCTGCACGGACGCGTCGACTGCGATGTCGACTTCGAAGAGCCCGCCGCGGCTTGGACGACCGGGGTACTCGACCTGCTCGCCGCGGAGACCGGCGCGACGGCGACGAGTACGCCCGCAGCGGTGGGCGGCGGGGGCACGGCCGGTGCGACAGGCGCCGCCCCCAAGACCCGCTCCCCCTGGAACAAGCGCAACCCGTACCGCTCCCGGCTCGTGGTGAACGAATTGCTGTCGGCGCCGGGCAGTGCGAAGGAGATCCGCCACTACGAGTTCGACCTCGGCGACAGCGGCATCACCTATGCGGCGGGGGACGCGCTCGCCGTGATGCCGGTCAACGACGACGCGCTCGTCGGTGCGCTCCTGGCGCAGCTCGGTGCGAGCGGTGAGGAGGACGTCGACGGTCGACCGCTCGCCGATGTGCTGCGCACCGAACGCGAGATCCGCACTCCTTCGAAGGACCTCATCGCCGACCTCGTCGAGCGTGCCCCGTCGAGTGACCTTGCCTCGGTCGTCGCACACGGCGACCGGTCCGACCTCGACTCCTGGCTCTGGGGCCGGGACCTGCTCGACCTGCTCCATGACGCCGGGTCCGCCGCACCGGGACTCGATGAACTGCTGCCGTTCCTCAGGCCGCTCCAGGCACGGCAGTACTCGATCTCGTCGAGTCCGCTGGCCCACCCGAATCGCATCCACCTCACGGTCGCGTCGGTGCGGTACGGCAGCCCGGACCGTCGCTACGAAGGAGTCGCCTCCACCTATCTCGCGGACCGGATCGGGGAGGCTGCCATGAACACTACGCATGCCACGAACGTCACGACCCCCAGCGACACGGAGGGGATGGTGGGCATCTACCTCCAGGCCAACACCTCCTTCAGCGTCCCGACGGACGACGACGCCCCAATGATCATGATTGGCCCCGGTACCGGGATCGCGCCGTTCCGCGGCTTCCTCCACGAGCGCGCCGCGCGGGGTGCGACCGGACGCAACTGGTTGTTCTTCGGCGACCAGCACCGCGGCACCGACTTCGTGTACGAGGACGAGCTCACCCGACTCGGTGAGCAGGGCGTGCTCAGCCGGCTCGACCTCGCGTTCTCGCGCGACCAGGCCGAGAAGGTCTATGTGCAGACCCGGATGCGCGAGCAGTCGCGCGAACTGTACGTATGGCTGGAGGACGGTGCGTACGTGTACGTCTGCGGGGACGCCTCCCGGATGGCGAAGGACGTCGAGGCGGCGCTGCTGGGTGTGATCGCCGAACAGCGCGGACGTGGCGACGAGGATGCGGCACAATACCTGGCGGATCTGCGCCGGGCGAAACGCTACGTACGGGATGTGTACTGAGCATGACGAACCACCATCCCGAGCACGGGAACGGCGAAGGCCAGTGCGCGTTCGAGGAACTCTGCGGCAGACGCAACAGCACCGTACGGCTGATCGACCCGCGGATGCCGGAGCTCGCGCGCTGTCTGACGCTGCTCCAGTACGTCCAGGCGGTGACGGGCGGGCCGGTCGCACGGATCGAGCAGGCCGGCAACTACGCGGTGCCGAGCCTGCGCGGCGAAGCGTTCACCGTCCAACCGGGCTCGATCGCCCTGCGCGTCGATGGCGAAGGGGTCGCATCGGCCCTGGTCGTACGGGACAAGAGCTCCGGCGCGGTCGCTCTGCGACTGCTCGACGCGAGCGGCCGGACCGTGCACCAGGGGAAGCTGCTCTCCGAGGGGGACCGGCTGTTGGTCTCGCTCGTCGGTGCGCCCGACATCGGCGCGCTGTTCCCGAAGGGGTCCACGGTCCCCGAGTCGCCTGCGTGGGAGAACGGCGACCAACTCGCGCAACTCGACACGATCCTCGTGGACGGTGGCACAGCCCGGCGCGCGAGCTTCGACCGGTACCGGGGCGAGCACCGCGTCATCGATGTCGGCGTCCTGCCCGCGGTGCTGGAGCACGTCTGCTCCGCTGGGTTGCCGATCGGCGTAGCGGTGTTCGCCCCGGCAGCCATGCAGGCGTACAGCGGTCGGGTGCACGTCACCGACCAGACCGTCGGTGGAAGGGTGTTCGCCGCGTTCGCGGAGAGTTCGGTGCAGATCGATCTCGCGGGTGTCCGTGCCTGCCATCTCGTCCGCTCCACGGCGGCGCACGGCGCGACCTCGGCGATCGAACTCGATGACGAGGCCGGGCGCTGCGTCGCGGTGATCACCCAGTTGGGCATGGTCGGGGAGCACGTGCACACGGCGTGGGAGCACCTGGCGGCATCGCTGCCCGACGCCTAGGGATCGTCTTCGGCCGCGATCCGATCGATCGGATCGCGGCTGCCCGATCGACCACGATCGACCACGATGGCCCCCGTTCAACAACGACTTGGTGTCTGCGGCGGTCGCCGAGCCGCCAGTGGTGGCCTCGGGTCGACGTCCCTCTCGGCACATGAGCAGAGCACCGAAAGTCCCCGGACGCGCTGACGCCTCCCGCTCGAAGCCGCCCGATCCATCACCCCTCACAACCACTGCGCTATCGCCTCGGTCCTGCCTGCTTCCCTGAAGGCCCTGATCAGCGGACCAGGGGACGGTACCGTGATCTCCCGCACGACTGGGCGATCACCGTTCAGAACAACTGTGGCCGTCCGGACAGGCGATACCCCGTGATCCGCTCCCCCGGTCCGTCCCCGCTCGACGCGGGGCACCAGGCCCCTTCGATCAGCGCCCTGTTCCTTCCGAAAGAGCATTCGCTCCAGCACCAGCGTCAGCAATCTGGGAAAGCAGGGGAGAGCAATGGAATCCAGCATCCAAGACCTGTACGGGCGAATCGCCTACCGCTTCGGACATCTCATCGAGAACTGCCCGCCCGAGAAATGGGATCAGCCCTCCCCCTGTCCCGGTTGGACCGCCTGGGACGTCGCCGCGCACGTCATCTCCAACCATCGGAGAGCCGTTGCAGGACTCGACGATTCGGCCTACGGCCCGCCCGGCCCTGACGAAGACCTGCTCCGGGCGTGGCAGTCGGCTTCTGGTGTTGTCAAAGCCTCTCTGTACGATCAGAGGAGGGCGAACACCCTGCTGGGTGCAGAGTTCGGATGCATTCCGTTCGAGGAATTCGTGAAACGCATGGCGTGCGCCGACACCTTGATTCACACCTGGGATCTCGCCCGGGCGACCGGGCAGGGCGAAACCCTGGATGCCGAAGGGGTATCGGTCGCGATGGCGACACTGGTCCCCGAGGACGACGACATTCGAGTACCGGGCGCATTCGGTGCCAAGTACTCTTCCGCTGCCGATGCGGTCCCTCAGACGCGGTTGCTCAACTTCCTGGGGCGACAGGTCTGATGCGACCCCGGCAGATGCCGCACACCGACCATCTCGCGACCCACAACAGTGCACGGGTGACGCGGGCTTGGTAGCGCATGGCCCCGAGGGGACCACGGACGACTGACCGGTACGAGGATGCGGACTGGCCCCCGTACCGGTCACCCACCGTGTGATGCCGCCCGGCTAGGCCCTACTCGCAGGCAATACCGTCGCGGTCCCGGTCGAGGTGGAAGCCGTACCCGGGATCGCCCGTGCGGATGGGGTCGGCACCCGCGGCGCGAACCGCCGTGCAGTTCTTGTAGTAGACGTTCCCACCGCCCCCGCCCGTGCTGGTGGACCCACCGGAACCGGTGGTCTTCGGCGTCGACTTGGACTTCGGTTTGGGCTTTGGCTTGGGTTTGGGTTTGTTCGGCTTGGCCTCCTCGCGTTCGGGAGACGGTGCCGTTGTTGCGGTTGCCGGAGACGATTCCGTTGCCGGAGTCGTGGCCGGGGGCGCCGGCGGAGGGGCGGTGACGGTGCGCGTAACCGTGATCGTGGGGCCGGGGACGGCCTTGGTCTTCACTACTTCGTCGGGTGCACACGCCGCGGCGATCAAGGCGAGCACAAAGGCGATGGCCACCATGCCGCCACAGCCGTACAGGGTCTTCCGCTTCCCGTCGAGCGAGGTGCCACCTCCCGCAGCAGGCGGCGGAGTCGGTGCGTACGGTTGGGGAGGATTGCTCACGGGCAGGACTCCTCGATCTTGACGGTTCCGAAGTCGACCGTCTCGAAGGGATCGACCGATCCAGGAGCGGGGCTCTGGGAGCAGACCTTCCAGTTGCGGTCCAGCAGTTGCATACGGCCCGCACCGGTCGCGTCGTGCGAGGTGAGCAGGTAGAAGCCCGCGGCCTGAGCCGCGTCCTGAGCCGCCTGGAGTTGCTGCCCCACAAAGTTGGGCAGGGCTCTGGTCTCCACATTCGCAGCAGCAGTCGGCGCCGGGGGCTTCTTCGGCGTCGGGCTTGCCGGGGTCGTCTTCGGGTTCGCTATCGCCGCGGGTTTCGCGACCGCCTTCGCGGCCGGTGTCGCGGCGACCTTCGTGGTCGCGACCGGTGTCGGCTTCTTCGACGGAGTCGGCGTCGCAGGTGCCTTGACCTCCGGAGTGACAGTCACCGTCACCGACTTCGTGACCGCGGGCCCTGCCACCGACTTGGTGACCGTCCGTGGGGTGGGGGAGATCGCAGCTCCGATAAGCCCGATAGCCAGGGCCAAGAAGAGCAACCCGCCGCAACCGAGCGTGGCCTTCTGCTTCCCGTTGAGCTGGTTGGAGGGCGGGGGTGGGCCGACGGGCGGCGGGTATGCGGGCATGGCCAAAACGGACTCCGGGGAACGTGATTGTTCAAGAATGGACAAGATAATCAGATCGTCGTCTACCGCATGAGGCGGACGAAGGGATCGATACCGCTCCGAGATCAACGAGCAGGGAGCGGAGGCTTGTTGTCCATACGAAGAGGGCCCATCCGCACGCAGACCAGCACCGGGCACGGGCGCGCCCCGAACACAGACAACAGACACGAGAACGGCGATGGCCATAGCCGTTCTCGTGTCTGTGACAGGCACATGGCCTGGTCGCCCTACCGTCCGGCGGAGCACCGGCCTCTATGGGCGCCCCGCCCGCTCACACTGCGCCCGACGCACCCCAAGCCCGCCACCAGCGCCGGTCGACGCTGTCGGACGACCTCGCCGAGCTGCCGATCCAAACCCAGCGGGGGTTACCCCTCCCTGTATGTCTCCAACAGTCGCAACCAGACCTCGCTGATCGTGGGGTAGGCGGGAACAGCGTGCCAGAGTCGGTCGATGGGCACTTCCGCGACGACGGCCACCGTCGCCGAGTGGAGGAGTTCGCCCACACCGGGGCCGACGAACGTGACACCGAGCAGGATCTGTCGGTCCAGGTCCACGATCATCCGGGCCCGACCGCGGTAGCCGTCCGCATAGAGGGCCGCGCCGGCCACGGAGCCGATTTCGTAGTCGACCGCGCGCACTCGGTGACCTGCCGCTTCCGCCTCCGCGAGGGAAAGGCCCACGGCGGCTGCCTCCGGGTCCGTGAAGACCACCTGCGGTACGGCGAAGCGGTCGGCCGACGCACTGTGGGCGCCCCAACGGTCGGTTTCCAACAGGGGTACGCCCTGGGCCCGCGCGACGATCGCCGCTCCCGCGATCCGGGCCTGGTACTTGCCCTGGTGCGTGAGGAGTGCACGATGGTTGACATCGCCCACCGCGTACAGCCAGTCACTGCCCTCGACTCGACAACTGTCGTCCACCGAGAGCCAGGACCCCGGCTGCAGATCCACGGTGTCCAGCCCCACGTCCTCGGTGCGCGGCGCCCGGCCCGTGGCGAAGAGGACCTCGTCGGCCTCGATCCGTTCTCCGCCCTCGACCACCACGGTCACCGGGCCGGAGCCGCCTTCGCGTTCCACGGCGGTCACCCCGGTGTTCATCAGCACCCGGACGCCGGCCTCGCTCAGTGCATCGGCGATGTGCTGTCCCACGAAGGGTTCCATCCGGGGAAGCAGCAGGTCACCACGGGCAACCAGGGTGACCTGTGAGCCGAGCGCCTGCCAGGCGGTCGCCATCTCGACACCCACGACCCCGCCGCCCACGACGGTCAACCGAGCGGGCACCTCGGTGGCGCTCGTCGCCTCGCGGCTAGTCCAGGGCTTCGCACCCACCAGACCGGGCAGATCCGGCAGCAGGGCCCGGCTGCCCGTGCACACCGCCACGGCGTGTCGTGCGGTGAGCACACGGCGCTCCGAGTCGGGCCCTTCGACCACGACTCGTTTCGGGCCCTCCAGCCGACCGCGTCCGCGATAGAGGTGGGCGCCGGTGGATTCCAGCCAGGACACCTGGCCGTCGTCCTTCCAGTGGGACACCTCCTGGTCACGGTGTGCAAGGACAGCAGCCACGTCGAGCGGCCCTTGCACGGACTGCCTCAGCCCGGGTACCCGGCGGGCCTCCGCCCGGGCGATCACCGGTCGTAGCAGCGCCTTGCTGGGCATGCACGCCCAGTACGAGCATTCGCCCCCGACCAGCTCGCTCTCCACGACCGCCGTGCTCAGGCCCCCGGCGCGCAGCCGGTCCGCCACGTTCTCCCCGGTGGGCCCTGCGCCCAGCACCACGACGTCGTACTCCACAGGTTCGGTCGTCATAGGGACAGTCTGGTGCCGGGTGTGGCTCCTGGCCACACGGGCAGGGGGTGGAATAGCGCGCCCCCGGGATCGGTTGTCCGGGGCGAGCCCACCGTATCCATCCGAGAGGTAAGAAATCATGAGCACTGTCGAGCTCACCAAGGAGAACTTCGACCAGGTGGTGTCGGAGAACGACTTCGTCCTGATCGATTTCTGGGCTTCGTGGTGCGGCCCTTGCCGACAGTTCGCGCCCGTGTACGAGGGTGCGGCCGAGCGTCACCCCGACCTCGTCTTCGCCAAGGTCGACACCGAGGCACAGCAGGAGCTGGCCGCGGCCTTCGACATCCGTTCGATCCCGACCCTGATGATCGTGCGCGAGAACATCGCCGTCTTCGCCCAGCCGGGCGCGCTGCCCGAGGCCGCGCTGGAGGACGTGATCGGTCAGGCCCGTGGGCTGGACATGGATGAGGTGCGCAAGTCCGTGGAGGACGCTCAGGCGAAGGCCGCAGCGGCGGGCGAGGGCTCCTAAGGGTTTGTCCCGCAGTACCCGGCGGGCGGAGGGCGGCTGCGGGCTTCTGTGCCCGCGGCCGACTCCGGCTCAGTTCAGTGGCGTGTGGTGGGGGTCGTGGGGAACCGCACGCGCGGAGAGGCCGTAGTCCAACTCCGCACCGTCCACGAGGAGGGCCTCCACCGTTTGGGTGGCGGGGTCGATGTCGGCGACGACGCCATTGCCCGCGTAGCGCGGATAGCCGGAGGCTCCGCGTTCGCCGGTGGCGGTGACGACCGTCGCACGGATGGCGGCCGTGGCCAGGTCGGCGTTGGCCAGTCCGTTGACGTGTTCCGGCACGATCAGGATCTCAAAGCGTTGCGGATGTGGTCCGCTTTCGGCCGCGTTCATGGAGGCGACGCTAGGCACTCCGGTCTGGATGTGCACATCGTCGCCAGAAGAGTCCATCGCATCCGTCGCGGACCGTGGGACTGCAGGGCCGGCGTTGCACTGGTCTGGTGAGGCCCCCGGCTAGCTCGATTCCCGATGCACGGCCCGCGCCTCCATCACCCAGTGGGTCCCCGGCTGCGAGTCCGGCTCGCGGACGGCCCGGTCGACGAGTTCGGCCAATTGGTTTCCGGCGATCATGTCCAGGTGCACCGTGCTCAGCCGGGGTCTGAGGAGTCTGCCGAGCAGGAGGTCGTCCGCGCCGATCACGGCGGTTTCGCGGGGGATGTCGATGCCCTGGTCCTGCAGGGCCCTCATCAGCAGCATGGCGTAGTCGTCGTTGTACGCGTAGACCGCATCAAGGCCGAGGGTGCGCCAACGGACGGCGAGCGCGCTCGCGGATTCCTCGTCGTACGACAGGGGCAACGGCTCGATGCGTGCCCCGGTGCCCGCGATCGCTTGGCGCGCGCCGTCGATCCGGTGTTGGCCGAGGATGTCGAGCCCGGGTTCGCTCGGGAGGACGATGCCGAGAGCGCGCCGCCCACGCTGAAGGAGATGGGTGGCTGCGCAACGACCGATGCCGCTCTGGTCGATGACGAGGGAGTGCGCGCCTTCGATGGTTGCGGGCGCAAGCGTGATGACCGCTTTGGCACCCGAACGTCGTAGGAGCCCGACGCCTTGTGGGGTGAGTCCGGCCTCGCCGAGGGCCACCACCGCCACGGGTCGCAATTCGGCCCAGGAGCGCACCGCTTCGCCGCCGTCGAGGCCGAGGCTGTCGTATTGGACGACGGTGTAGTCCAGCTGTCGCAATGCGCCTTGCAGTTCCTGGAGGAACCGACTGTGCAGCGGGCCTGATGGGAAGGCGGCCGTGGGGAGCAGCACCATGCGGGTGTGTCCGGCCCGCAGACTGCGGGCGGCGGCATGGGGAACGTAGCCCAACTCCTCCGCTGCCGCGCGAACCCGACGGCGGGTCGCATCGCTGATGCGCACGGCCGAGGCGTTGTTGAGGACGTAGGAGACGGTGGCCCGGGAGACTCCGGCTAACCGGGCGACATCGGCGCTGGTGGGAACGGAGTGCTCTGCGGACTGCTTGGGTGTCTGGCTCATCGCCCTGGGCATCTTTCCAGAACATCCTTTCAGATGTGACGGCGGATGGCTGGATTCAAACTCCCTACGGACCGTGGTCGGGGGGTGCAGCGGGCCGTGGTGGGGGGAGGTGTGACGACGGCAGGGCTGGGCGACCCGTGGAGAGTTGATCGGGCTCGGCAGCGGGCGATCGCCCCTTCGGTGGGGTCGTGGGTCGTACGCGGGGCAGGGCACGTGGGCCCTGTGCGGTGGCCGCTCGACGGCGGTTCTGAACCCTGGTGTGGGCGGTGTCGGCTGCCGGGCCCGGGCGGGCCTACCGTGGCGGGGTGAATCTTCTACCGCGTCTCGTCCGTTGGTTTCGTTCGTCCACCGCCTCACGGCCGGTGCCTCCCGTTGCCACCGCACCCCCATCGGTGCCGGGTCGAACGGGCCGCTCCACCACCACGGAGGCCGATCCGGCTTCCGTCGGCCGGGTGCGCACCTCGTACGCACCCGATCGCGACGGTGATCCCGACCCTGGCGAGGTGGTGTGGACCTGGGTTCCCTACGCGGAGGGCGACGGGCGGGGCAAGGACCGTCCGGTCCTGATCGTGGCGCGGGAGTCGGCCGGCACCCTCCTGGCCGTACAGCTGTCGAGCAAACCGCACGACCGGGACCGCGACTGGGTGCCGATCGGGGCAGGACGGTGGGACGGTGCCGGGCGACCGTCCTGGGTCGGTCTGGAGCGGGTGCTCAGGGTGCATCCGGACGGCATGCGTCGGGAGGCGTGCGCGTTGGACCGGTCGCGGTTCGATCGAGTGGTGGGCGCACTGCGCGAGCGCTACGGCTGGCACTGACGGCCGGGCAGGTGCGGTCGCTGTCCGCGGCCACAAGGACCGGGGGCCGTGGGCTCGGCACAGGCGACCTCGGTCGAAATCGCCACTTCTCGATGGCCACTGATGGAATCGCGACTTGTCTTGTCAATCGTCCCGTTCCGCGGGCGATGGCCCACAACAGTGCGGGCGTGGCACCCATCGTGGACGACCTCCGAAATGGGGAGCAATCATTTTCCCAAGAAGAGTCAGAGCGCCACAGCAGCCCCAGGGGTCACAAAAGCACTCTTGTGCGAAGCGGCGACCGTGGCTTTAGGTTGAGAGAGCCTTCGAAAGAGGAGCCGATCATGCAACCACCTGATGCCAGCGGATACGGCCGGCCGATCGAGGAACAGGAAGCAGAAGACCTCCTGCGGTGCATCTGCTTCAAGAACGGTCCACCCCGCACGGTAGGAGTGGAACTGGAATGGCTTATTCATGATCAGCGCAACCCTCGGCACCCCGTTGCGGCGGACCGTCTCACCGCAGCCCACGATCGAGTGCGGTCCCTCGCACTGAACTCGGCACTCACCTTCGAGCCGGGTGGCCAGTTGGAGCTCAGCTCCCCGCCCGCCGGCTCGCTGATGGAGTGTGTGGACTCCGTCGCCGCCGATCTGCACACCGTGCGCAACACTCTGCGACGGGCCGGACTCACCCTCACCGGACTGGGCCTCGACCCGTGGCACACCCCGCGCAGGGTGCTGCGGGATCCGCGCTATGACGCCATGGAAGCGTATCTGGACCGTACGGGGCCGTCCGGACGGGCCATGATGTGCACCTCCGCCTCGATCCAGGTGTGTCTGGACTCGGGTGAGGAGGAGCCGGGACCGTTGGGACACGGCAGACGCTGGCAGTTGGCCCATCTCCTCGGTGCGGTCCTCACGGCGGCCTTCGCCAACTCTCCCGCCCGGGAGGGCCGCTGGACCGGCTGGCGCTCCACCCGTCAGGCCATCTGGGCCGAACTCGATGCGATACGTCCCGTCTCCCCGCCACTGCATCGGGAACCGCGGGCGGCCTGGGCTTCCCACGTCCTGGACGCACCGGTGATGTGCGTACGGGAGGAAGCGGTGCCCTGGCACCGTCCCACGGCGCTCAGCTTCCGCGACTGGATACGCACCGGCGTGCACCGACCACCGACCCGGAAGGACCTCGACTACCACCTGACCACCCTCTTCCCACCTGTTCGGCCCCGCGGCCATCTCGAACTGCGGATGATCGACGCCCAGTCGGGCCCCGACGGCTGGGTGGTGCCCCTCGCCGTGGTCACGGCGCTCTTCGACGACCCCGAAGCGGCCGAGACCGTCTACCGCACGGTCAAGCCGCTGGCGGAGTACGCGGGGACGCAACCGGCGCCGACCAATCCGTTGTGGCTGAACGCCGCGCGCTTGGGCCTGGCCGATCCCGAGTTGCGGGCGACCGCCGTGAGCTGTTTCAACACCGCCCTGGAAGCACTGCCGCGCATCGGCGCTTCCACCGCAGTGTGCGACGCGGTCGCCGCCTTCCACGAGCGCTACGTCCTGCGAGGGCGATGTCCAGCGGACGACCTGCGCATTCCCTCGGTGCGGCCCGCCGCAGGGGTCTGCGGAAAGGAGCCGGGCCGATGACCGACGAACTGCGGCAGCGCGCACTCGCAGCGCTGACCGACGCCAGGGCGCGCACCGCGACCCTGGTGGACTGTGTCGACGACGGCGAGTTGACCGCCCAGCACTCGCCGCTGATGTCCCCCCTGGTCTGGGATCTGGCCCACATCGGCAACCAGGAGGAGCAGTGGTTGCTGCGCACGGTGGGCGGGCGGGAAGCGCTGCGCCCCGAGATCGACTCCGTCTACGACGCCTTCGAGCATCCCCGTGCCTCCCGTCCGAGCCTCCCGCTACTGCCTCCTTCGGAGGCTCGTGGATACGCCGCGGACGTACGCGGCAGGGTGTTGGACGTCCTGGAGCACATCCCCATGGAGGGCGCTCCGCTGACCGAGGCGGGCTTTGCATTCGGAATGATCGCCCAGCATGAGCAACAGCACGACGAGACCATGCTGATCACCCACCAACTGCGCACCGGACCCGCCGCCCTGGTGGCTCCCGCCCCACCGCACGGGAGCACCCACGGGCTGCCGAGCGAGGTGTTGGTGCCCGCGGGGCCGTTCACGATGGGCACCTCCACCGAGCCTTGGGCGCTGGACAACGAGCGCCCGGCGCACCTGCGTGACCTGCCGGCCTTCTGGCTGGACACCACGCCTGTGAGCTGCGGTGACTATCTCGCCTTCATGGCGGACGGCGGATACGGTGACCCTCGTTGGTGGGCGGCCGAAGGATTCGAGCAGATCCAACGGCACCACATCGCCGCACCACTGTTCTGGCACCGGGAGGGCGGGCAGTGGTTGCGCCGTCGTTTCGGTGTGACCGAGCCGGTGCCACGGGACGAGCCCGTACTGCATGTGAGTTGGTACGAGGCCGACGCCTATGCCCGTTGGGCCGGTCGCCGACTGCCCACCGAGGCGGAGTGGGAGAAGTCGGCCCGTCATGACGAGGCGGCGGGTCGCTCCCGCCGCTTCCCGTGGGGCGACGAGGACCCCACTCCCCTCCATGCCAATCTAGGACAGCGGCATTTGCGGCCGGCATCCATCGGCAGCTATCCGGGCGGGGCTTCGCCGCTCGGCGTCCGACAGTTGATGGGCGATGTGTGGGAGTGGACGGCGAGCGATTTCCTCCCCTATCCCGGTTTCGTCGCATTTCCCTACCGTGAGTACTCCGAGGTGTTCTTCGGCGGTGAGCACAAGGTGCTGCGCGGAGGGTCCTTCGCGGTCGGCTCGGTCGCATGTCGGGGCACCTTTCGCAATTGGGACCTACCGGCCAGGCGGCAGATCTTCGCCGGATTCCGCACCGCACGGGATGCGGGACACGGGGAGGCGGGCGCCTGATGTGTCGGCACATCGCCTACCTCGGGCCGCCGCTCGCCTGGGAGGAACTCCTGATCCGGCCGCCCCATGGACTGCTGCGACAGTCCTGGGCCCCGCGCCGGCAGCGCAATGGAACGGTCAACGCAGACGGATTCGGTGTCGGCTGGTACGCGGCCGGCGATCCGACGCCCGCGCGCTATCGGCGCCCCGGCCCGATCTGGGCCGATGTCTCCTTCATCGACCTCGCCCGGGTGGTCCGCTCCGAAGCGCTGCTCGCAGCAGTGCGCGATGCGACCGAAGCCGGTGCCGACGGCGAGGCGGCTGCGGCCCCCTACGCCCACGGCCCCTGGCTGTTCAGCCACAACGGCGTGGCCCGGGGGTGGCCCGACTCCCTCGTCCCGCTCGCAGCTGCGCTCGCCCCACGGGAACTGCTCCAGTTGGAGGCACGCTGCGACGCCGCCCTGCTGTGGGCGCTGGTGCTGCACCGGCTGCGGGACGGCGACGAGTTGGGCCAGGCACTGGCCGACACCGTCACCGAAGTGGCGGAGGCCGCCCCCTCGTCCCGGCTGAACTTCCTCCTCACCGACGGCACGGCCATCGCGGCGACGGCCTGGGGTGACTCACTCTGGTACCGAACCGGGCGGCAGCGGGGCACGGTGGTGGCCTCGGAGCCGTACGACGACGATCCTCACTGGCACGAGGTCCCCGACCGCACCCTGCTGGTCGCCACCCGTGCCGAAGTTCTCCTCTCCCCCCTCAAGGAGCGCCCTTCGTGAGCCCGTTCCTGCTGACCCGAACCCTGCCCGAGGACGCCACGGACGCCGCCCTGCGCGCCGATGTGCTCCACGGTCTGACTCGAACACCCAAGGAGCTGCCGCCGAAGTGGTTCTACGACGCCCGCGGCAGCGAGCTGTTCGAGGAGATCACCCGGTTGCCCGAGTACTACCCCACGCGTGCCGAACGGGAGATCCTCATCGAACGGGCGCCCGCGATCGCCTCGGCGACCGGGGCGAGGACCCTCGTGGAGCTGGGGTCGGGCTCGTCCGAGAAGACGCGCCACCTCCTGGACGCGCTGCCCGACCTCCAGAGCTATGTCCCGGTCGACGTGAGCGAGAGCGCACTGACCGGCGCGGCGAAGTCGCTGCTGGCCGAGCGTCCGGAGCTCCAGGTGCATGCGCTGATCGCGGACTTCACCCGGGGGCTGGCGCTGCCCGGTACGCCCGGGCCCCGGCTGGTCGTCTTCCTCGGCGGCACGATCGGGAACCTCCTCCCGGCTGAGCGGGCCCGCTTCCTCCGCTCGGTGCGGGCTCTCCTCGACCCGGGTGACGCACTGCTGCTCGGCACGGACCTGGTCAAGGACGAGGACGTGCTGGTGCGTGCGTACGACGACGCTGCCGGGGTGACCGCCGACTTCAACAAGAACGTGCTGCGGGTTCTGGCGCGTGAGCTGGGCGCGGATGTCGATCCCGATGACTTCGACCATGTGGCGCTGTGGGACCGCGAGGAGGAGTGGATCGAAATGCGTCTTCGGGCGCGCTCCGACCTGACGGTGAAGATCCCGGAGCTGAATCTCGCGGTCTCCTTCGAGCAGGGCGAGGAGTTGCGCACCGAAGTGTCGGCGAAGTTCCGAAGGGAGGGGGTGGGTCGGGAACTGGCGGCGGCTGGTCTGGAGCTCACCGAGTGGTGGACCGACTCCGCGGGCAGGTTCGCCCTCTCACTGGCCACCGCAGCGACCTGACGGGGGCTGCCGGGGAGGGTGTGCCGTGCCGGGCCCACCCTCCCCGTCTCCGCTTCGGACGCCCCTACGGGGGCGATGACTCGTCCGGGACGATTAGCCGGGCGTCAGCAGCGAGGTGATGGTCCGGGAGGCGGCGGTGGCCGCCTTCTTGGGATCGGTGCCCGTGAGTACGGCTGTCATGTACGCCTTGATCGGGTTGTTGGCCTCGACATCGGCCCACTGCGCGGAGTTGGGGGTGGCCTTGCTGCCCTTGGCACGTGCTCCGGCCGCCATGGCAGCGGCGCTTTCCGGGCCGTTCGCGACGAGCCCGGCGAGCGACTTCTTGTTGGGCACGTAGTTCATCGTGCGGGCGAGGTCCTTCTGCCAGTGCTCGCTGGCCAGTGCGGAGACCACGTCGATGGCCGCACCGCGCTGCTTCGCCCGCTCCGGAATGATGAGGTCGGAACCGCCGATGAAGACGGCGCCGGGCTTGTTGGCGGCGATGCCAGGCACGGAGAAGTAGCCGAGCTTGCCCTTCAACTGAGGGTTGGTCTTCTCGATGATGGCCGTCGAACTCGGCGTCGAGATCATCTGGGCGACCTTGCCCGTGGCGAAGACGCCCTCTTGCGCCGGCGTGCGCTCGTCGGACGCCTTCGGTCCGTCGCCGTGGGACTGGAGCTTCTGGTAGAAGTCCATGGCCTTGAGCGCCTGGGGGGTGTCGAGCGTGCCCTCCCATGAGCCGGCGCTCTCCTCGGCGAGTTCCCCGCCGTTCTCCCAGATAAAGCCGGCCAGGGTGTACCAGTCCTGACCGGAGAGATAGATCCCCTGGTTGCCGTCGCGGTTGAGGTCTTCGGAGAGCTCCAGCCACTCCGCTCGGGTCTTGGGCAGCTTCTTGACGCCCGCCTCCGCGAAGATGTCCTTGTTGTAGATCACCACGCGATTGGCCGCGTACCACGGAATGCCGTACTGCGAGCCGTTGATGCTCCCCGGCTGGGCGAGACCGTCCAACCAGTCCTCGCTACCGAGGTCACGGACGGACTCCAGCGTGAGGTCGGTGAGCGCCTTGCTCTCCGCGTACTGGGCGACCTGCGTGTTGCCGACCTCGATGATCTCGGGAGCGTCCTTGCTCCTGAGCGCTGCGTTGACCTTCTCACCGATGCCGTTCCAACCCTGGAAGGTGATCTCCAACTTCACCGACGGGTGATCCTTCTTGTACTGCTTGGTGAAGCGGTCCAGGAACTCCGTCGTGACGCTGTCTTTCATCAGCCAGACCCGGACGGTGCGCGTTTCAGATCCCGTGCCCGGTATGAGCCCGCAGCCAGTGAGCGCAGCGGCGCACAGCAGTGCGACGGACGATTGGAGTGGGCGGATTTTCACAGCGTTCACCTAACGAAGGGCATGGAATCTGTACCCGGTGGGGGAAGCGTGCTCCAGGCTCGCACGGGTGTGGCTGGATTTTGATCGTCCACCAAAGTGCCGGTCAAGCCCCGAGCTTTTGACATCTCGCGCACACCCTCCAGGTGGGGCACGGTGGAGAGCGTGTGGAGAGAGTGTAGCGAGAGGAGAGTGAACGTCTATGTCGGATCACATCTATCGGGTAACAGAGATTGTCGGCACCTCCCATGAAGGGGTCGATCAGGCCATCCGCAACGGGATCAGTCGGGCGAACCAGACAGTTCGCGGCCTTGACTGGTTTGAGGTCACACAGGTCAGAGGTCACATCGTCGACGGTCAGATCGAGCATTACCAAGTGGGTCTGAAGGTCGGCTTCCGCCTGGAGGACGACTCCTAGGAGCGCCCCCGCTGGGCATCACCGCCCGAAGGGTGTCGCCCTGACGGCGGGGCAGCCGAAGCCGTCGCGCACAATAGTCGGACGATGGCCGTATGCCGTTGGCATACGGCCGTGCGGGTCCCCCGACCTCGCCTCGGAAGGCAAGGGTCTTGGGCCCGCGGCATCCGAACCGCAATCCCCCGCGGAGCGTCTCCTCGCAACGCACAGCCGGAAGTTGCCCGACGGAGCAGTCAGGTGCGCCCCTCCCCCTGGGCCTGCCGCATGGCTTCACCGGTGGCCTCGACGGCCCAGGTGACGGGGATGACGCGAAAGCCCGCGCGCCGGGCATCGAGGCACACCAACACATCGTCGTCCACCAGCATCCGCACTTCGCGCTGGCGGCCCAGCCGGGTGAGGACCTCCAGTTTGGCCGTCCGGGCGGGTCTGCGGTCGCCGTTGCGGCGCATATGGATCGCACCCGCTGGAAGGCCCTGAGCGGAGAGCCAGGCCACGGTGTCCTTGCGACACCGCTCGGGCCTGCCCGTGAGATACACCACCTCGCAGTCCTCGGATGCGGTGAGGCAGATCCGAACACCCTCGGCGAGCGGTGGATCCTCGGATGCGGCGGCGAAGAACGCACCCCAGTCACGAGGGGTGCGTTCCAGGAAGTGCTGACGGTGCGCCGTGTCGGCAAGGGTGCCGTCGAGGTCGAAGATGGCCAGGGGTCTGCCGTCGTGTGTCACACCGACAGCCTAAGCACTCGGATTCTTCTGCTGCCCATGCCGCACGTACCGGCGCATCGGTACGAGCGGCTGCGATCACGCGCCCTCGTGGGTGGCTTCGCAAGGGACGTCCCCCTGTGAATCGCACTCCTCTACAAGACCCCTGCAAGACCCCGATCCGACCTGACCAGCGACGACAGCTAGAATAGGGCGATATGCACAGCCCTTTCGGCGCGCCCGAGCCCCTGGACCCGTACGTCCGGGTTCGCGGCGCACGGGAGCACAACCTGCGCAATGTCGATGTGGACATCCCCCGCAATGCCCTGGTCGTCTTCACCGGCGTCTCCGGGTCGGGAAAGTCCTCGCTCGCCTTCGGCACGGTGTACGCGGAGGCCCAGCGCCGCTACTTCGAGTCCGTGGCGCCCTATGCACGTCGGCTGATCCACCAGGTGGGCGCGCCTGCGGTCGGTGAGATCTCCGGGCTTCCCCCCGCGGTCTCCCTGGAGCAGCGCCGCTCCTCCCCCACGTCCCGTTCGTCGGTGGGCACGGTCACCACCCTCTCCAACTCCCTGCGGATGTTGTTCTCCCGCGCGGGCGACTATCCGCCGGGCGCCGAGCGACTGGACTCGGATGCGTTCTCCCCCAACACGGCTGCCGGTGCCTGCCCCGAATGCCACGGCCTGGGAGTGGTCCACGACACCAGTGAGGAGTTGTTGGTCCCCGACCCCGCCCTCTCCATCCGGGAAGGTGCCATCGCCGCCTGGCCCGGGGCGTGGCAGGGCAAGAACCTGCGCGATGTGTTGGATGCGTTGGGGTACGACGTCGACCGGCCCTGGCACCGATTGGACCAGAAGGACCGGGACTGGATCCTCTTCACCTCGGAGCAGCCCGTGGTGACCGTGCACCCGGTGCGGGACGCCGGCCGGATCCAGCGCCCGTACCAGGGCACGTACACGAGCGCCCGTCGTCATGTGCTGCACACCTTCGCGGATTCGCGGAGCACGGCCCTGCGGGCGCGCGCCGAGCGGTTCCTGAGCAGTTCACCGTGTCCTTCCTGCGGGGGTGCGCGGTTGCGTCCCGAATCCCTCGCGGTGACCGTGTCAGGGCGGACCATCACCGAACTGGCCACGCTGCCCCTCACCGAACTGGCAGAGGTGCTCAGGGCCACGGCCGACGGCGCGGCCGTCCGGGTGCTCACCTCTGACCTGCTGTCGCGGATCGGCCCGGTGGTCGAACTGGGCCTCGACTATCTGAGCCTGGACCGGGCCGCGCCCACCCTCTCCAACGGCGAGCTCCAACGGCTGCGGCTCGCGACACAGTTGCGTTCGGGACTGTTCGGGGTGGTGTACGTACTGGACGAGCCGTCCGCGGGACTGCACCCCGCGGACACCGAAGCACTGCTGACGGTTCTGGAGCGATTGAAGGCTGCGGGCAATTCGGTGTTCGTGGTGGAACACCATCTGGATGTGATGCGCGGCGCGGACTGGCTCGTCGATGTGGGCCCGGGAGCCGGTGAGCACGGTGGACGGGTGGTGTACAGCGGGCCGCCCCAGCAGTTGGCGACCGTGGCCGATTCGGTGACCCGGCGTTTCCTCTTCGAGTTCGAGGATCCGGCCGCGGCTTCCCCGGGTGCGACCGTGCGCACGCCGTCCGGGTGGCTTCGCGTCGGACCGGTGACCCGGCACAATCTGCGTGCGGTCACGACCAGACTGCCCCTGGGCGCACTGACGGCGATCACCGGCGTTTCCGGTTCGGGGAAGTCCACGCTGGTGTCGGCGATCACTCCGGACCTGCCCGGTGTCGGCCGGTTGGTCTTCGTGGACCAGAAACCCATCGGGCGGACCCCGCGCTCCAACCTGGCGACGTACACCGGCCTGTTCGACGTGGTGCGCAAGCTCTTCGCCCAGACGGACGAGGCACGTAGAAGGGGCTATCGGGCGGGGCGCTTCTCGTTCAATGTGTCGGGCGGGCGCTGTGAGACGTGTCAGGGCGAGGGTTTCATCTCCGTCGAGCTGCTCTTCCTGCCCAGTACCTACGCTCCATGCCCCGATTGCCGGGGAGCTCGCTACAACCCGCAGACGCTGGAGGTCCACTACCGGGGGTTGAGCATCGCGGATGTGCTGGACCTCTCCGTGGAGGAGGCTGCGGAGTTCTTCGGTGAGGTGCCCCCGGCCGCCCGTGCCCTGACCACGCTGTTGGACGTGGGACTTGGCCATCTGCGGTTGGGGCAGCCGGCCACCGAGCTCTCGGGCGGTGAGGCACAGCGGATCAAGCTGGCCACGGAGCTCCAACGGCTGCGCGGTGAGCACACGCTGTACGTGCTGGACGAACCGACCACCGGACTGCATCCGGCGGACGTCCTGGTCCTGATGCACCAGCTGAACGGGCTGGTCGATGCGGGGCATTCGGTCGTGGTGGTGGAGCACAACATGGATGTGGTCGCCGGCGCGGACTGGGTGATCGATCTGGGGCCTGGCGGAGGTGACGTCGGCGGTCGGATCGTCGCCGCGGGAACGCCGGAGCAGGTGGCGTCCGCCGACAGCCGGACCGCGCCCCATCTCGCGGCCCGGCTGCGCCCCTGACACCCTGCTCGGTCCGACGCCCACCGCGGCACCCGGGCCGCCGCGGATCGCTGACCGTGCTTCCCGTACGGCGACGGGAGAGCAGCCAGGGACAGCGGCCACGGGCGTTCGGGGCTATGAGCGGCGACTGGTCTTGCGGTTGGCGCGCAGCCACTCCTTGTTCATGGCGGCGATCGACGGCAGCGGAATGCCCTTGGGACACGCCGTGGCGCACTCTCCGGTGAGGGTGCAGCCACCGAAGCCCTCCGCGTCCATGGTGGCCACCATGTCGAGGACGCGCGTCTCCCGTTCGGGTGCACCCTGCGGCAGGATGTTGAGGTGGTTCACCTTGGCCGAGGTGAAGAGCATCGCCGAGCCGTTGGGGCAGGCCGCGACACAGGCCCCGCATCCGATGCACTCCGCGTGCTCGAAGGCGAAGTCGGCGTCGGCCTTGGGGACCGGTGTGGCGTGGGCGTCCGGTGCGGCACCGGTCGGCACGCTGATGTAGCCACCGGCCTGGATGATCCGGTCGAAGGCGGACCGGTCCACCACCAGGTCCTTGATCACCGGGAAGGCCGACGCTCGCCAGGGCTCCACGTCGATGGTGTCGCCGTCCGCGAAGGAACGCATGTGGAGCTGGCAGGTGGTGGTGCGTTCCGGGCCGTGCGCATCACCGTTGATGACCAGGCTGCACGCACCGCAGATGCCTTCGCGGCAGTCGTGGTCGAAGGCGACCGGGTCCTCACCGCGCAGGATGAGTTCTTCGTTGAGGGTGTCGAGCATCTCCAGGAAGGACATGTCCTCGGAGATGTTGTCGACCTCGTACGTGGCCATGGCGCCGGGGGTGTCGGCGCCGCGCTGGCGCCAGACGCGCAGGTTGAGCTTCATGCGTAGCTCCGCTGGGTGGGGTGGACATACTCGAAGACCAGGTCTTCCTTGTGCAGGACGGGCGGGCCCGCGGTGCCGTTGAACTCCCAGGCGGCTGCGTAGCCGAACTCCTCGTCCCTGCGGGCCGCCTCACCGTCGGGGGTCTGCGACTCCTCGCGGAAGTGGCCGCCGCAGGACTCGCTGCGGTGGAGGGCGTCGAGGCACATCAGCTCGGCGAGCTCCAGGTAGTCGACGACCCGGTTGGCCTTCTCCAGCGACTGGTTGAACTCCTCGCCGACGCCGGGGACCTTGATGCGCCGCCAGAACTCCTCGCGGATCTGCGGGATGCGTGCCAGGGCCTTGCGCAGCCCCTGCTCGGTGCGGGCCATGCCGCAGAACTCCCACATCACTTCGCCCAACTCGCGGTGGAAGGAGTCCGGGGTGCGGTCGCCGTCGACGGCGAGCAGCAGCCTGATGCGGTCCTCGGTCTCGGCGATGACCTCGGCCGCCTCGGGGTGGGAGGCGTCGGGGCTGTCGCCCAGGGGGGCGCGGGCGAGGTAGTCGTTGATGGTGGACGGCAGGACGAAGTAGCCGTCCCCCAGGCCCTGCATCAGCGCGGAGGCTCCGAGGCGGTTGGCGCCGTGGTCGGAGAAGTTGGCTTCGCCGATGGCGAAGAGGCCCGGCACGGTGGTCTGGAGGTCGTAGTCGACCCAGAGGCCGCCCATGGTGTAGTGCACGGCGGGGTAGATCCGCATGGGCACTTCGTAGGGGTTCTCCGCGGTGATCCGCTCGTACATGTCGAAGAGGTTGCCGTACTTCTCCTCGACCTTGGCCCGGCCCATGCGGCGGATGGCGTCGGCGAAGTCGAGGTAGACGCCCTGTCCGCCGGGGCCGACGCCCCGGCCTTCGTCACAGACGTTCTTCGCCGCACGGGAGGCGATGTCCCGCGGCACCAGATTGCCGAAGGAGGGGTAGATGCGCTCCAGGTAGTAGTCGCGCTCCTCCTCGGGGATCTCGTTGGCGGGCCGCTGGTCGCCGTGTGCCTTGGGCACCCAGATCCGTCCGTCGTTGCGGAGGGACTCGCTCATCAGGGTCAGTTTGGACTGGTGTTCGCCGGTGCGCGGGATGCAGGTGGGGTGGATCTGGGTGAAGCAGGGGTTGGCGAAGTACGCCCCGCGGCGGTGGGCGCGCCAGATGGCGGTGGCGTTGGAGTTCATGGCGTTGGTCGACAGATAGAAGACATTGCCGTACCCGCCGCTGGCCAGCACCACGGCGTCGGCGAAGTGGCTGGAGATCTCGCCGGTGACGAGGTCGCGGGCGACGATGCCGCGGGCCCGTCCGTCGATGACGATCAGATCCAGCATCTCGGTGCGCGGGTGGATGTTGACGTTGCCCGCGGCTATCTGGCGGGACAGCGCCTGGTACGCGCCGAGGAGCAGTTGCTGTCCCGTCTGGCCGCGGGCGTAGAAGGTGCGGGAGACCTGGACCCCGCCGAAGGAGCGGGTGTCGAGGAGTCCGCCGTACTCACGGGCGAAGGGCACGCCCTGGGCCACGCACTGGTCGATGATCTCCACGGAGATCTGCGCGAGCCGGTGCACATTGGACTCGCGGGCCCGGAAGTCGCCGCCCTTGACGGTGTCGTAGAAGAGTCGGTGGATCGAGTCGCCGTCGTTGCGGTAGTTCTTGGCCGCGTTGATGCCGCCCTGGGCGGCGATGGAGTGGGCTCGGCGTGGGGAGTCCTGGTAGCAGAACTGTTCCACGTGGTAGCCCTGCTCACCGAGGGTCGCCCCCGCGGCGCCGCCGGCGAGCCCGGTACCGACGACGATGACGGTGTGCTTGCGGCGGTTGGCGGGGTTGACGAGCTTCGCTTCGAAACGGCGGCGGTCCCAGCGCTCGGCGATCGGCCCGTCGGGAGCCTTGCTGTCGAAGAGCGGCTCACCGGTTGTGTACTCGGTGTAGTCCAGATCGTTCATGTTGCTCACCTAGCTCACCACTCCGGTCATGACGGCGACGGGTACGGCGATGAAGCCGGCGGTCAGCACCAGTGCGAGGCCATTGGCGACGATCTTGAGGATGCGGTCGCGGGAGGCGCTGCCGACACCGAGGGTCTGGGCGGCGCTCCAGAAGCCGTGGCGGACGTGGAGGCCGATGGCGAGCATCGCCGTGATGTAGATGACGTTGCCGTACCAGGTGGAGAAGGTGGCGACCACGTTCTCGTACGGACGTCCGGGCTGTGCGTTCTCGTTCACCGTGAGGGTGGTGAGGTCGAGGATGTGCCAGACGATGAAGAGGGCGACGATGACACCGCCCCAGCGCATCGTTCGGGTGGCGTAGCTGGCGCGCTTGCGCTGGTGGGCGTACTTGTTGGGCCGGGCCTTGATGTCGCGCTTGCTGAGCTGGTACGCGGAGACCGCATGGGCCACGACTGCGGCGAGCAGCACGACGCGGACGATCCACAGGGCCCATTCCTCGTGGAGGATCGGGGCGCCCATGGTGCGCAGCCAGTGGCCGTACTCGTTGAACTCCGCGGGGCCGAAGAAGACCTTGAGGTTGCCCATCACATGGGCGACGAGGTAGCCGAGCATGATCAGGCCGCTGACGGCCATGACCACTTTCTTGCCGATCGTCGATCCCCAGAAGGAGCGCTTGGGTGGCGGCTTGCGCACCGCGTTCCCGTTGTCCGTCCGTGTTGCCAGAGCCATGGGGGAAAGGTAGGGCCAGCGGAGTCAAGAGGTCCAAGACATGATCCGGGTCATCTCAATAGACATCCCCTATCGTAGGAGCATGCAGCTGCAACAGCTCCTCTACTTTGTGGCCGTGGCCGAGACACATCACTTCACTCAGGCCGCTGAACGTGTCCATGTCGCACAGCCCTCGCTGTCACAGCAGATCCGAGCCCTGGAGACAGAACTGGGCGCGGAACTGTTCAGTAGGGCCCGTGGCAATATTTCGCTCACCGAGGCCGGTGAGACCCTGCTGCCGCTCGCCCGGCGTATCCTCGCGGACGCCGACACGGCACGGCACGAGGTGCAGGAGCTGGTGCAGCTGCGCCGGGGCAGGGTGCGGCTCGGGGCGACGCCGAGCCTGTGCACCGGGCTGCTGCCCGACGTCCTGCGCGTCTATCACGATCGGCACCCGGGGATCAGGCTGCTGATCGAGGAGGGCGGCTCGCACGATCTGGTGCGCCAGTTGGCGCGGGGCGCCCTCGATCTGGCGTTGGTCGTGCTGCCGCTGCCCCCGGGATCGCCCGCGCTGACCACGGTGGAGTTGCTTCGGGAAGACCTGGTGGTGGTGTCGTCCGCATCGGCGAAGGCACCCCGCAGACCGGTACGGATCGCGGACCTGCGCGATCAGCCGCTGGTGATGTTCCGGCACGGGTACGACCTGCGGGAGCTGACCGTTGCCGCCTGTAGGGCGGCCGGGTTCGAACCCGGCTTCACCGTGGAGGGCGGGGAGATGGACGCCGTGCTGGGGTTCGTGCGCGCCGGGCTCGGTATGGCGGTGGTGCCGAGCATGGTGGCGGGGCGGGCGGGGCCGGGGTTGCGGGTGACCCCCTTGGCCCGGCCGGGCCTGCGACGGACGATCGCCCTCGCGCACCGCAGCGACGTGGCTCCGCCGAGGGCGGCCCGTGAGCTCCAACGGGTGCTCCTGGCGTCAGCGGCCACCGACTGAACTCCGGTCGCGCGTTTCTCGCGGGGACCCTGCCTTGTGTCGGTGGACGACGCCCAGAGCCCACCGGGTGCACCGTGGGCGGTACGAGGGGTGCCGGCGTCCGGTGTGGGACAGGGCCCCGGGGTGTGGCTACCGTGCACGGTGACCACACCCCAGGATCTGCGTCCGGATCAGACGGCGTCCGCCAGGGTCAGGGCGTGCAGCTTCTCGGGCGGGCCCGGTCTCGCGTAGTACCAGCCCTGAGCGGTGTCACAGCCCAGCTCGCGCAACTGGTCGGCCTGCGCCCCC